>NZ_JABKAW020000001.1:0-1906264 GCF_014596695.2 Shewanella sp. BF02_Schw | reverse complement strand
TGCTCTAGTTGACGCTAATAGCTTCTATTGCAGTGCCGAACAAGTGTTTCGTCCAGATTGGCGCGGTAAGCCAGTTATTGTGCTAAGTAACAACGATGGGATGATTGTTGCTGCTAATCGTCAAGCTAAAGAAGCTGGCATTGGGAAGTTTCTACCTTACTTTCAAGTTAAAGCCTTATGCGCTCAACGTGGTGTTATTGTTTGTTCCTCAAACTATGAACTCTATGCTGACTTGTCTAGCAAAATGATGTCCATCATTGGCCGCTTTGCCCCTGAGCAACATGTCTACTCTATTGATGAAAGCTTCCTCTCTTTTAAAAACTGCTATCCCGCTATCAAATGCCTCCGTACTCAAGGCCAGTTAATCCGCCGTGCAGTGTGGAAAGAAGCGCGGCTAGCAGTCTGTGTGGGTATTGGTGAAACACTCACTCTTGCTAAAATCGCCAACCATGCGGCTAAGAAGATTGAGGGCTACAAAGGAGTTTGTTTCATTAGTAATGAGCAAGAGCGTATTGCTATTTTAAAGCAGCTTGCTGTAGGGGATGTTTGGGGCATAGGACGCCGAATAAGTAAGAAACTTGAACTAATGAATATCCGTACAGCGTTTCAACTCGCGTCTATGCCGCCGACTTTGGCAAGAAAGCAATTTAGTATTGAAATAGAACGTACCGTTCGTGAGCTTAACGGCCAAACGTGTAAAGTGTGGGATGAAGCGAGGGCAGATAAAAAGCAGATATTTTCGACAAGAAGTGTAGGAGAGCGCATCACAGATTATTCGTCGCTATTACAAGCGTTGAGTAAGCATGTTGCTATCGCAGCGAGTAAAGCACGTAAGCAAGGCTCAGGCTGCAAGACCATGCTGATTTTTGCTAGCAATTCACCCCATGATGAACGACCAGTAAGCTACAAAGCTATTGTGCATTTCCCTTGCCCTACTAACTGCACCGTAGAGCTAACCAAAGCTATGAGTGAGGCCGCATCAAAGCTATTTCGTGAAGGCATACATTATTATAAAATCGGCATCGGGCTTATTGATCTAGCCAGCGAAAAACACAACCAATTAGATTTGTTTAACCCTCCCAAAGGTAATCCAGCTTTGATGCATACGTTAGACCATATTAATAAACGCTATGGCAGTGATACGATGTTTCTAGCAGCTCAAGGCATTGAGCATAAGTGGTCAATGCGCCGTGACCTGCTAACGCCGCAATACACAACCAAATGGCTCAGTGTCCCCAGCATTAAGTGTTAACTAGGTTTTCGCATTGATTAATGTTTTCACTGTTAGTATCACTCATATTCTTGGTCTGACTAGATAAATCAGGCATTATCTAGTCACTGTTTCTTAGCTTAAAGTTTTCAATGAACCTCCTCAAAATTGGTCTACCACTCTTTCTACTGGCTCTCAGCTCTACAGCCATTGCAGCAGGAAATACATCTAATGACTCATTCAACAAAGCAAAGAAGATGCTCGAGCGGGAGGTCTATCAAGATCACCGCGTAACCATCTACTGTGGTGCTAAATTTGACGCTAAAAAGAACATCGAAGCACCTACAGGTTTTGTTACTTCTAAATACATTAAACGGGCAAAACGGGTTGAGTGGGAACATGTCGTTCCAGCGGAGAACTTTGGCAGAGCATTCAGTGAGTGGCGTGATGGTCACAAAAGTTGTATCGATAGCAAAGGTAAGTCGTTTAAGGGACGTAAGTGTGCTGAGAAGATGAATACAGAGTATCGATATATGCAAGCCGATATGCACAATCTTTTCCCTGCCATCGGTGCAGTAAACGCACTACGCAGCAACTACAACTTTACTATGCTGCCCTCAGCGGTGTCTGACTTTGGTAGTTGTGATATGCGTATAGATGATCGCAAGGCACAACCACCGATAGCTGCTCGTGGCGTTATCGCTCGAACATACATGTATATGGAGCAGACATATCCTAAATACAAAATGAGTAAACAACAGCGCCAATTAATGCAAGTTTGGGACAAACAAGATCCTGTTTCGCAATGGGAGTGTAAGCGATCAAAGCGTATTGAAAACCTTCAGGGGAATGCAAATACAGTGGTCGATAGCCGTTGTAAATCAGTTGGTTTGTAGGTGTTTAGAGGGGCAGCTAGCTCGCTTATGCCCCAAGGTTTGTTTGGAATATGGCCTACGACCACTATGAGAATGAAGCTTCGCTCACTGTAAAGAATGTATCGTGAAGTTTATCTTTATAGTTTCAGTATGGCATTTACTCACCGACACGCAGCAAGTACGTCCTTGTAGCTCAGCCGACCCATCGCAGGGTCGGATGGTCGGCTCGCAAATCACCATAATGAACCTTTCCAGTATTTTCTTAACCTGCTAGTTTGAAGAGTGAGTAGAATAAGAATTTTTTTAAAAAACTGACTTGGTTTTGCCCCAAAGCGAGTTGCTACTAACCTTAACCAAAACGTCATCTGACTTACTTTTTTGTAATGCCAGTAACTCGTTTGCCCTATTAAGGTATTATCAATGTATAGTGAGTTATTAGGCTTCTGGTATGGCGAATGTTACCGTTTGGGCTAAATTCGCCCATTCGATATGTGACTTGCGCATCTGAAGTGAATTGATTGAAATGTTCATACGTTTAAAGTGATGTGTGATTAATCTAACGGCGTTCTATATGTCAGTAATAGTATTGAATTCAAATACACTCGAAGAGCTGTCTCTAAAAGCTGATGAGCTTTTGATAACTCATGACCATGAGAGGCTAAAAGCACTCCTAGAGTCGCTTTTGGGCGTTGATTATTCATTTAAAAGTCTGCTTGATGAAGCTCAGTTTTACTACACATTGGGTAATTGCTCACAAGAACTTTTTAGTTATCGCCAACTGGATTGGTTCTCTGATGAGTTAAGTAAATCCGTTATTTTTTTCAGGAAAGCTCTATACATCATACGAAAAATCGAGTTTCCAACTGATAATGAACTAATTCTTCAAAGCTGCATCGAAACCAATTTAGGTAATAACCTAAGCTCTCAAGGTCGTGCTTTCTGCTGTATTCCATTGTGGGATAATGCATTAGCTACCACGAAAAACGCTGTATCCATTATATCAAAAGCAAACCATGGGCTTTTTCTTGCTAGTACGACTTACGATCCTAGTCATAAGCATTATCATTATTTTACTGCGTACAAACTAATCAACTTTGGTCTTGAAAGACTCGAACAACTCCATCCAGAACAAAGAATTGCATATTCAGACGACAGTAATTTCATGAATTTTAAAGCATGGTTCGAAGATACTTATAAATTAGAAGACTTTGACTATTTTGATTCTTTTGAAGAAGAGGTTGAGTCAAGAAAACACGGGAACTATTTCAAATGGTGTGGTGATAACAAGCTTTTTATAAATGATTTAAACGATGTTAGCGACTCTGAAATTGTCTATCAAGACATTATGACTTTACCCTCTTTTTCTCAACAAATTAATCCAACTTTATCGATGCATGAAGAGCTTGTATATCATGGGAATTTCGATGAGTTAAAGAATGACTATTGCTACGCACGCTATTTGATTTTTTCGGCGAAAGACATGCCAAATGATTATGAACATTTCTTTAATAAAACATACCCACACGTTGAGGATATGTCGCACTCCATCACCAATCTAAAAGCCAGTCATTACAAAAGTGCATTCAGAACACTTTATGCTATCTTCGATAAAGTCGCTTATTTTATCAACCGTTTTTTTTGTCTAAATGATATCGAGCATGATCATAAAATAAGCTTTGATAGTATCTTTAGGGAGCTGAAAGGTAGTAAGAATTGGAAACCGCACAGTAAGCTTAAAAACAGCCAGAATTGCTTTATCCATGCGCTATTCTATATTCTCAAAGACATCCGAGATGTAAAAGACTCAACTTCAGTTAGTCGTTGGCTAGATCCTGATGCAAAGGAGTTTTCTGAGATTAGAAATGCTATAGAGCATCGTTCTTTAAAGATTGTTGATGATTTTGGTTATACCCTAGTTCAATCAGATGTAGCTTTCAAGCAATCGCAACTTGAAATGCTTAATGGTGAGATAGAAGGCTTTGAAATACAACTTCAGGAGCTATATGGTAAAATATCTTCAGCGAAAAAGACGCAGAATGACGCTCTTAAAGCAGAATTGGAAACTAAAAAACAATCAATCTACAAACACTTAGAGCGAGCAAAATCAAAAGTCGATGAGCAACTCAAGCTTTCAAGTCATTCAGTGCTGATCAAAGAGAGTGATTTTAAATCAAGGCTTATGACATTGATGAAGCTTGCTCGAAGCTCGATTATGTACCTTTCACTTGCTATCCACGTCGAAGAGAAAAACAAGCCTGATAAAGGTGTATTAATGATTCCTAAAGAAGTGCCTTTAAAATAGTAATTGACCCTGTTAGTAGATTAACCAGATTTACCTAGACAAGTAACGCGCATTCTTGGAATAAACTGAAGCTATCTCTACACCTCAGGTTGTTGATGTATGTCTCAACTAGCTAAATTTGTAACCAACTGATGTCCATTCTTGAATTTGATGGCTTGCACGTTTGTGTCGGGTAGACGACACTTGTTGCCAAGTGCCGCCCCCCTAAGAACCCAGCGTGCAACTTTCACTGCACTAGGCTCAAGCCTCCACAAAAGTATCGTTTGATACCCAGCAACTTATAAAGCAGTGAGAGTAGGTTCATTCCAAGAGTTACGAGCTTGCCTTTTCGATTTTCTCCTAGCCAAGTATTCTTGGTATTGAGGATCAAATGGTATAGCCGAATTTCGGATTTTTACATGTCTCTCAATGGGCACTTTGGCTATTTGGAATAGATTGAATTGGCAATCCATATCCTTGACCTTCAGCCAACCATGAAATTGCCATTGGCCTTTTCGGTTGATGAAGTATTTAAGGGCTACCCAAGTCTTTGACTTTGTTGGATGGCGCCTTACTGCCCAGTGCCATAACGTATAGAATAGTTTGTGCCCAACATACCCGAATACTTGTTTAGCAACGCAATGACGATAATAATTCGCCCAACCCCTTAGTTTTGGATTTATCAGTTTGATAAGATCGTTAACAGGGATGGTTGCGTGCTTTTTGATGAGTTCGCGCAGGTTACTCAAGAGCAACAAGGTATTGGACTTGCTCGGTTTAATGAGCAATTTTCCTTTGTACTTCCTATGATAAAATCCTAAGAAGTCAAAACCATTGCTCTCCTTGCTTTGCTCAACGATAATCCAAAGATTGGAAAGTCATGGAGCAGAAAGTATCAAAGCTTCGAGTGAGTATTGCAAAGGTAACCCCTGTGGTTACCGGGTAACATAGTACGCCTTAGTGGAGGTTTGAGCCGTATGCAGTGAAAGTTGCACGTACGGTTCTTAGGAGAGCGGCACTTGGTAACAGGTGCCGCTTATCCGACCATTGTGAGTTAAGAGCCACCTGTAAATTCATAAATTTAGCTAATAGTAAGCATTAGATATATAGATTACGAGCCTATGAGTTAATGATTTAATCATGTAATTATTAATTTTTATGGGATTAGATCGATATCAAAGTTTTTTAAAAACCACGTCAACCCAACAAAAAAAATGATAGATATCATTACGCCAATTAACAAAGAACTCCAGAAACTATACTTGTTTAAAAGCATTGGAAACAATAGAAACATCGGTAACGTAGGAATGACGTACCAAAATGTATACCAAGCATGATTAGCTATTTTTTCATTTGATTCATTTTCGACATACATCCAAATCATTGCCATGATAGTTACAATCGGGAGAGCAACTACTAGTGCGCCAAATTTATCGCTGCGTTTTGCTATTTCTGAAGCCGCAACAATGATTGCAGCTGTAATGAGATATTTTGTAATTATCCAGGTCATAATTTCTCTGTTTTCATAAAAATCAAAAAACCGATTGCCGATAGGTTTTTAGTTTGTCATACTATTGATAAATAGTTAAGAGAATAATTTGATGCAATTAGGTGACTTAGAAAAGTTAGTGCTTCAATTCCTATGGTCTGAGAAAGAAGCAGATGCAAAGCGTGTACATGCAGTAGTTGGGATTACTCGTGGAAATTCATTAAATACGATCCAAACTACGTTAGATCGACTGTTCAAAAAGGATTTGTTAAGTAGAACTAAGCAAGGGCATGCACATTTTTATACCGCCAAAGTTGATAGAGAATCACTTATCGCAACATTAATAACAGATGTTACAGCCGACTTTATTGAAGATGGTGAACATAGCCTGATTGCTGCATTTGCTTCATCTTCAGCAAATCTTGACGACGCTCAATTTGATGAATTGGAAAAGCTTATAGAAGAACAACGAAAATTACGTAGTAGGCAAGCATAAGATGCTCGAAGGTAACGTGGCGATTTTATTAAATTTGATTAGTGTTGCAATAACGGCTTTTGTTATCGTTACACTATTAATATCTGCTATTGTCCCGTTGATTAGAAGCAGCTTAGATGCATTTGATTTTATCGCTCGAAAACGAATTTTGTGGTTGATGGTTACTTCTCCTTGGTGGATTGCGCTATTTTGCGTAGGAATATTGTTCCCTCGTCAAGGGAATGGATACTTAATTCTTTGGATGGAAAAGGTTGCACATTGGCATCATATCGATCTATTTATAGTAACAAGCTGGCATGGATTAACTTTGGTCATTGCAGCAGTCGTATTGGCGGTGTTGATTAACATTTCCTTTATTCAAGTTCGCCGTCATTCCATCGCAATACACAATCTTTTCAAACTTTCAGATGTTCAGCCTATCGCGGGTCAAAATGAAAATACTGTTTTTTCAATCTCATTAAGCATGCCTGCGGCTTTTACCATCGGTTTATTCAAGCCAAAGGTTTACCTTACATCAGGATTACTACAACAGCTTGAACAATCTGCTGTTGATATTATTATCCAACACGAGTTAGCACATGTTAGAGCAAGAGATCCCTTATTCAAAAGTATTTACGCTTTTTTCTGCCTACTTTATCCGAAGCCTATCCGCCGCTCTTTACAACAAGATTTTACTTTATTAACAGAACAACAAGCAGACGATGCCGTCACGCTCTACCATGACAACCTTGATGTGGCACAAACTTTAGTTACAGTCGCTAAGAAACAACGTCTGTTACCTGTTAGCTGTGAAGGAGTTCAAGTCAGTCATTTTAGTAAAGACCAAATTACCCTACGGGTAGAAAACCTTCTTTCTCCAAGAGAGCAAGTATCTGGAGCTAAACTGGCATTTACAGGGTTATGCTTCCTCGTGACTACATTATTCACATTATCAACTGTTGATAGCCTCCACCATCTAATCGAAACCTATTTCAACCATTAAATAAGGGTTATGAATGAATAATATTGTTGAAACAACCATAGATAAAAAACCGATTGCCAATCGGTTTTTGTGTGTTTTTTTTATCTCGGCCCTAGCATTTTCTGTGACAGCAAAAGACAACACAGAAATAAAAGTGCCACTTTATTTAGAAGACGCTATTCGCATGACGTTAAGTCACCACCCTGAGTTAGCGGTATTTTTGCATAAGACAAATATGCAAAAAGGAGCAATACAACAAGCAGGTATTGGTGAGCCAGCACAAATTGGGCTTACTTTTGAAGATGGTTTAGGCGTCGGTGAACATAGTGGGCTGAGTAACATGCAAACCACACTGACGTATTCCTGGTTGTTGCAACAAGAGCAAATTAATAGCCGTGTTGGCAATGCACAAACAGCGATGGATCAGCTAGATGTGGATAAGCACATTGTTACCATGGATTTAGCGGCGAGTACAGCAAAACAATTTACTCAAATCTTAGTAAAGCAAGAGCGTCTGAAGTTGAATCAAATGGCAACGCTTCAAGCGAACGAAGTGCTTAAAGCCATATCTGAACGGGTCAGTGCCGGCAGAAGCTCAACGATTGAAATGCGTATGGCAGAAGTTGAAATCGTGCGGATGCAGCTAGCTGTTGAAGATACAGAGCACGATTTAAAAGCTAGCCAGTATCAATTGTCGTCGTTGTGGGGAAAGCCAGGCACCCAATTTAGAGTCAATGGTAATTTATTCGCTCTGCCTGTGTTATCAAGTTTAGATAAGGAACTCGATAAACTGAAAAAAAGCCCGTATATCACTCAATTTGCAACCGCTACCCGCATAGCACAATCACAACTAGAACTAGCCCGTATTGAGGCTAAATCACAATGGCAATTATCGGCGGGTATAAGGCGTTATGAAGCGACAGATGATTTTGGGTTAGTCGCAGGTATTTCAATCCCATTGGGTACTGACAACCGAAATGCAGGCAACATAGCAAGCTTAAAAGCGAAACAAGAGTTACTGGCTTTTGAGCAGGCTTCGCTTATGCACAAGCTTGATTCACAGCTTTACGTTCTGCTTCAAGAAATAGCCCATTCGCGACACGTTATTGATAAGTTCCAACACGATATTATTCCTATTCTAGAAACGACCCTTAAAGAGGCTGTTTTAGCCTTTGATGTAGGGCAACTAAGCTACAGTCAATGGAGTGACATACGCCGAGAATTACTGAATGCACAATCGGAGTTGTTAATGGCTTACGAAAGCTTGCATTTACAGCATATTGAAATTCAACGCCTAACAGGCGCATCTTTATCTCAGTGAGACCTTTATGAAAAATTATAATATTTTGACATTATTAACTGTCACCGCATTTCTGTTTTTTGGTTTTACGGCCCCATTGCCAGTGTCCGCCTCATCTGCTCCTGAAGCTGAACAAGCTGAGCCAGAAAAAGGCCCTAATAGAGGCCGCATATTACGTGACGGTGATTTTGCCGTTGAACTCGCTATATTTGAAACCGGTGTTCCTCCTGAATTTAGAGTGTGGGTCACGGATGTTGGTATGCCAGTATCCCCAGATAAAGTCGATTTTAGTGTACAGCTAACCAGGCTAGGTAATGTCATTGATGATATTAAATTTCGGGTTCAAAGCGACTTTCTGCGTGGTGATTTAGAAATTTATGAGCCGCATTCATTTGTGGTTACGATTGTTGCTAAGTATCAAGGTCAAACCCACCGCTGGGAATACGATAATTTTGAAGGACGCACCCAGATAGCGCCTGATGTTGCAAGCGCCATGGAAATTGAAACCGATATAGTAGGACCTGTAACCCTGCATCAAACGATCCCTGCATATGGGCGTTTATCACTTCCAGCTAACGCAACGCATAACATAGCGGCAAGATTTGATGGCGTGATAAAAACCTTACTCGTTCAACAGGGGGATGTGGTCAAACAAGGGCAAGTGTTGATGACGGTTGAAAGCAACGAAAGTCTTAAACCCTATCAAATAACATCACCTTCTGACGGCATTATTAGTGAACAATATGCCAATATTGGTGAGCCGACCGGCGGGAAAGTATTACTAAGATTAACGAATACTGCGCAGTTTTTGGCAAAACTGGCGATTTACCCACAAGACTATACCAAGATTAAAGTAGGGACTCCTGTAACGATTAAAGTCGAAGGTGATGATCGTCAGCTGAAAGGAAAAATCGAATTTATCGAGCAAAAAGTACGTGATGACCAAGCAAAACTTGTTTGGGTCACATTACCCAATACCAACAGTTCACTGGTGGAAGGGAGTTTTGTCAATGCTGATATCGAGGTCGCCACAATCCAGGTTGCCGTGGCAGTGAAAAAAGTGGGGTTACAAGGTTTTAGGGATTTTACTGTCGTTTACGCAAAAGTAGGTGAACAGTACGAAGTTAGAATGCTTGAATTGGGTCGCGAAGATAGTCAGTGGATTGAAGTGCTTGGCGGTATCGAACTCGGTACAGCCTATGTCACCGAAAATAGTTACATAATTAAAGCTGACATTGATAAGTCTGGCGCATCGCACGATCACTAGGAGAGCGACATGTTGGAATCTATTTTACGCTTTTCCATAAAGCGCAATTTACTTGTTTTAGCCATAGTACTTATTGTCGCAAGCTTCGGCGCTTGGAACTTTACCAAACTGCCTATTGATGCCGTGCCTGACATCACCAATGTACAGGTCATGATCAATACGGAAGCATTGGGATATACACCATTAGAAATTGAGCAAAGAGTATCATTTCCATTAGAAAATGCACTTGCTGGATTACCAGGGCTCACTTATACCCGCTCTGTTTCTCGCTATGGTTTGTCTCAGGTAGTGGCAATATTTGATGATAATACCGATGTCTATTTTGCAAGGCAATTGGTAAACGAGCGCTTATCGGCTGCACGCTCTGAGTTACCTATAGGCTTAGAGCCTGAGCTGGGCCCTATCGCGACGGGTTTAGGTGAAATATTCATGTTCACCGTAGATGCGTTGCCTGATGCAACGCATGCTGACGGCTCTGCTATAACGCCAACCGATTTACGAACGGTTCACGACTGGACTATTCGTCCACAGTTAATGCGTGTTCCAGGTGTGGTTGAGGTTAATCCCATTGGTGGATTTGAGCGCGAAATATTGGTGGCATTTAAACCTGAAAAACTACTGGCATTTGGTGTGACTCAAGCTGATGTGGTTGGGGCAATAGCACAAAATAATCAAAACCAAGGGGCAGGTTTTATTGAGCAACGTGGTGCGCAATGGTTAATTCGGGTCCCCGGACAAGTCGAAACTTTACAAGACATTGGCAATATTCCGCTTAAAACTGAGGATGGTTCAGCTGTTTACATAAGAGATGTGGCATCCATTGGCGACGGCAAAGGGTTGCGTACAGGCGCAGCTACTCAAAATGGCCGCGAAGTGGTCATGAGCACAGTATTTATGCTCATAGGTGAAAATAGCCGAACAGTTGCTCATGCTGTGGGAGAAAAACTTAAAGAAATCAATACCAGTTTGCCAGAGGGAATAATAGCAACCGCAGTATATGACCGCACTAAATTGGTCGATCAAACACTTAGTACGGTACAAATGAACCTTACTGAAGGTGCCATTCTAGTAGTGGTGGTGTTATTTGTTTTATTGGGTAACTTCAGGGCAGCTTTTTTAACCGCGTTGGTCATTCCGTTTGCCATGTTGATGACGGTTACAGGTATGGTGCAAGTTGGTGTGAGTGCCAACTTAATGAGCTTAGGGGCACTTGATTTTGGCTTGTTAGTGGATGGTGCCATTATTATTGTTGAAAATTGTTTACGTCGACTAAGCCAAGCTGGACATACTCCATTACCGTTAAAAGTACGCTTAGAATTAGTTTTTTCAGCCACGCGTGAAGTGATCCGCCCAGCGTTATTTGGTGTGTTTATTATTACCGCGGTGTATTTACCCATTTTCGCTCTTGAAGGTGTAGAGGGGAAAATGTTTCACCCAATGGCTATTACTGTTGTTATCGCACTTTTAAGCTCAATGTTACTGTCAGTGACTTTTATTCCTGCAATGATTGCCTTGCTATTTAGAAAGCCAGTTAAAGAAAAACACAGTCCTATTATTCGTGGTGCGGCTTATTTGTATCGCCCTGCGCTTAATGTTGTGCTTAAAGCGCGTTGGGTTGTAGTGATAATGGCCATGCTACTGGTTGTGGTTTTTGGCTACCAAGCAACACGTTTAGGCAGTGAGTTTGTGCCAAATCTAGATGAGGGTGATATCGCGATGCATGCCCTGCGCATCCCAGGTACATCATTAAGTCAGGCTATTGCACTGCAAGAAGTGCTCGAAGAAAAAATAAAGAAAATGCCGGAGGTCGAAAGAGTCTTCGCCAAAATTGGTACTGCCGATGTGGCAACCGATGCCGTGCCACCTAGCGTGGCTGATAACTTTATTATACTAAAACCCCGAGACCAATGGCCTAACCCTGATAAGTCAAAGGAGCAAGTCGTTGAAGAACTAGCCGCTTTGGTTGAACCTATTCCAGGCAATCGCTATGAGTTCTTACAGCCTATCCAGATGCGTTTCAATGAGCTATTGGCAGGTGTTAGGGCTGAATTAGCGATTAAGGTGTTTGGTGATGATTTTGAAACATTGACCGCTTTAGGCAGTGAGATCGAATCAGCCATTAGTCAAGTTGAGGGCATTGCCGATGTACAAGTAGAGCAGACAACAGGATTACCGTTGTTATCCATAACACCTAATACTGACAAAATCATGCAATACCAAATTAGCAAGGCGGAATTACAAACTCAAATAGCCACAGCGCTAGGTGGAACGGTTGCAGGTAAGTTTTATCAAGGCGATAAACGATCAGATATTGTTGTAAGGTTAGATGAAACACTGCGTAACGATGTTGAGGCATTGTCGTATTTACCTATACATTTGGCAAATGGCGGTACTGTACCATTACAAGAATTGGCTTCATTAACCCTCATTAACGGCGCTAACCAAATAAATCGTGAGAATGGCAAGCGCCGAATAGTGGTCACTGCCAATGTAAGAGGCCGAGATTTAGGAAGTTTTGTTCAAGATGTTCAACAAGTTGTGAGTACCAATGTGGCTATTCCAGCAGGTTACTGGATTGAATATGGTGGCACTTATCAGAAGTTGCAGTCAGCTTCACAACGGCTAAGTGTTGTTGTGCCTATTACATTGCTAATGATTATTGGCTTACTCGTATTAGCTTTAAATTCTCTAAAAGACGCATTAATTATCTTCACTGGAGTGCCTTTAGCGTTAACGGGTGGAGTAGCCGCATTAACCCTGAGTGGTATTCCGTTTTCTATATCGGCAGCGGTTGGCTTTATTGCGCTATCAGGTATCGCCATTTTGAATGGTTTGGTAATGGTATCGTTCATACGTGACTTACGACAAGATGGAATGGGATTACATCAAGCTATTTTCGACGGTGCGTTAACCCGACTTCGGCCCGTTATCACTACCGCATTTGTCGCATCATTAGGCTTTATTCCAATGGCATTTAATACTGGTATGGGTTCTGAAGTACAACGACCTTTAGCGATGGTAGTTATTGGTGGCATTATATCTTCAACATTGCTGACGTTATTCGTCATTCCTGCACTTTATCGCATTTTACACAAAGACAAAGACGTTAATTTGACTGACGCAGACGCAATGGGACCACTCAATGTTAACTAAACTATCAAGCTATTGCTTACTCTTCATCCTTATTGGCTGTGCTTGTATGAGTATAGAAGTTTTTGCTCATGGGGTTGATGACAATACACGAGCTTTTCTAGAGCAAAATAGCGGCATTCAGTTTATTCCTTTTATTTATATAGGTGCAAAGCACATGATCACAGGTTATGACCATTTGTTATTTCTGGTCGGTGTGATCTTTTTCTTACATAAACGTCGTGATGTTTTGTTGTATGTCACCATGTTTACTATTGGCCATAGCGCCACCTTATTACTGGGTGTACTCGGCAATGTGCAAGTTAATGCTTACCTTATTGATGCCATTATTGGTTTATCTGTCGTGTACAAAGGCTTTGATAACTTAGGAGGGTTTAAACGCTGCTTCAATTGGCAGCCAAATACTCAGTGGGCGGTATTGATTTTTGGGCTGTTCCACGGTTTAGGTTTGGCGACAAAGTTACAAGAGTTTAATTTACCCAGCGAGGGCCTTTTTACTAATCTGGTTGCCTTTAATATTGGTGTTGAATTAGGTCAGTTTGCGGCATTAGTGATTATTTTAATTGCCATTAATACATGGCGAAAATGGCCTTCTTTCCAACGTTTTTCTACACTAACGAATACCTTACTAATGAGTGCCGGTGTCATGTTGATGGGTTATCAACTTGCTGGCTACTTTATCAACTAATGATTTATTTATTAATAATTAACAGAGAAAACTATGCAACATACAGTAAGTAGCAGCACGTTAATTAAAGCCACGCTATCTGCGATTGTCGTGGCAGCGATTGTTTTAGTGACACTCATTTTACCAGCGGAATACAACATCGATCCAACCGGTATTGGGCACAAGATAGGTGTCACGGTCTTAGCACAAACTGCGGAACCTGAAGAGCCAAAGAGTGCAGTCGCAGGGTCCGATAAGTTTCAAGTAATTGACGTTATAGTGCCTGCGGGACGTGGCGTTGAGTACAAATTCGACATGCAACAGTTTGAAAAAATGACCTACGAATGGAACACTGATAGAGGTCCTATATTTTTTGATCTACACGGTGAACCAGAAGGTGATACAAGCGGCTATTACGAAAGTTACGTTATCGCGACATCAGCTGAAATGAAAGGCAGTTTTACGGCACCCTTTGCTGGTTCACACGGATGGTATTGGAAAAATACATCTACTCAACCAGTAACGGTAAAACTATTAGTAAAAGGCCAATACAAAGTGATTGGTTTAAAATAATAAGGCGTTATTGATGAAAGCATTATTTTTACTCGTAGCACTGTTTGGCACTGCCATAAGTAGCTATTCCTTCGCACATTTAGACAAATTAAAACGAATGGATCATTCAAGGCATAACCATATGAATGACAAAAAAGCTGTAGATATTGTCATCTTGTTGACACAGAAAATGACGTTTAAGGATTTAGGTTATAAAGTTGGCCAACTTCCAGCATCATGGCAAAATATTACCGTTGCAGATACCACCGTGTTGAGCGATACAGGCGATGTGTATATTATCAGTGCTTTGAATACAGAGATTAATAAGATCTTATATTTTCAAATAGCTAACGACGGTGATGTTATAGCGGTATCTGAAAGTAATGTCTTTTAAGGAGTAATACAAAGAGTGTTGTATCCCAATTTAGACGGTCCAACACTCTTAAATGTCCTTATCACAAGATAAGGGCTTGTTAAATTGATTAATAAGCTGAGTTTTATCGGGTGTATAACTATCTTGAATATTAACTTGTCAGGGTTTCATTTTAAGGTGCTTCTTACACCTCGTTTTTAATCCTATATTAGAATTCCCGGTTCATTTTTTCAAAGCATTCTGTTAGCACCTCAATTGAGCTTTCATCTAAGTTACGTGTAATGTCTTCAGTCAGTTGGATATGCATACGATTATGGTATGTATGAAGCTCAATCCCTTCAGTTGTTAATCCTACGAGTATTGAACGCCTATCATCTTCGTGTGGAGAGCGGATAATCAATCCAAATTTTACCAGTTTCTCTACCTGAACAGTTAACGTGCCTGTAGTAATAGCAAGCCTATCAGCTAACTCCTTCATTCTCATCGGCCCATGAGAACCTAGCACCTCTATAGTGTGCACTTGTGCTAGTGAATACCCGGTATCTTTAACGACAGACTGCTCCCAAGAAGACAGTTTGTCGTAAAACTCGATGATTAAGTTATTCAAAGAATGCATAAAGGGCATTAGCAGTAATTCACTTCGAGGGTTAAGTGGCTTAGCTTATCAAACTTATTCAAAGAGTGTTTAAATGTTTCTACATTGGTATCTGTTGTTGTGCACAATGCTATTGAGGCAGAATAATGATCTGCGCTAACTTTCCAGATATGGATATCAGTAACCCTAGTGTGCTCATCATTAATCGTGTTAATGATGTCTAATTGATATTCTTTGTCGATGTTTTCATCTAAAAGAATTGGGCTTGTCTGCTTCATAAGACCCAATGCCCATTTAGTTATAATCACCGCACCAACGACGCCCATAATGGGATCTAACCAATACCATCCAAGGAATTTTCCGACTAGAAGTGCACAAATGGCTAACACCGAGGTTAATGCGTCAGCAAGTACATGAAAGTAAGCAGCCTTGAGATTATGATCGTGACCATTATGATGATCATGGTGTTCATGTTCATGTTCATGACTATGGTGGTCACTGTGGTCATGGCCGTGATGTTCATGACCCAGTATAAACATACTGGCGATGTTGACGATGAGTCCGACGATAGCAACAAGAATGGATTGATTAAATTGGATTTCAATAGGTGATAGTAGACGATGTAAAGATTCAGCTAGCATTATGATAGCGACAATACCTAATGCTATTGCACTGGTATACCCGCCGAGCACGCCAACTTTGCCCACACCGAAAGAGAACTTGTTACTACTCGCATGCTTTTTTGCATAGCTATAGGTGAACAGTGTGATGCAAAAGGCAGCGGCATGAGTTCCCATGTGCCAGCCATCAGCGAGTAAGGCCATAGAACCATAAACAGTGCCGGCTATAACTTCGATGACCATGGTGATGACTGTGATGATAAGTACATACCATGTTCGCCTTACATTTTGTTCATTAACAGATGCGAAGTTATGTTGATGGATATATTTTTCAGCAATAGTTTTCATAATAAAGTAGTTTGATAATCAATTATTATGCAAATTATACTATTTGACAGTCAAAGTAAATGGTTGTGATAACTCGATATTAAATATTTTAAATATGCGGTATCTAGGATTTAATCACTTCAGTTTTCAAAGTGTATTGCAGACATTACCGATCCTAATTGTAATATGCATGATGAAATTTAAGGCTTTAGCTTTAACACTCTCTATCGATGTTTCCCCCAACTAAACTTGTGATGACCAATCAATAAATTAGGAGGTCATCATGGATATATTAAATAAAAAACACCGCAGCGGTGTAAAAAAGCCTTTTCGGCTCGAAGAAATTTGGCGTATTCGAACTAGGCTAGAAATAGAAAATAGTTTTATGCAACTAGCGTTACTCAATTTGGCAATTGATAGTAAACTCAGGGCGAGCGATTTACTTCCTTTGAAGGTTTGCGATATATCGTCACAAGATCGGATGTTTACTCGGGTTAAGCATATTCAGCAGAAAACGGATGTTGAAGTCCAGTTTGAGATCACGGCAAGGACTCAACAAAGTCTGATGAAGTGGATTTTTGTAGCTACTCTAAAGACTAGTGACTATTTGTTTCCAAGCATAAGACGAAAACAACAACCGATTAGCTATTCATATTATCGGTATCTGGTCAGGAAGTGGGCATCAAATCTAGGGTTAGATCCTAGCTTGTACGGTACTCACTCTATGAGGCGCACTAAAGCGACACTTGTCTATGCAAAGACTAAGAATATTCGAGCAGTACAGCTTTTGCTCGGACATACTAAGGTAGACAATACAATCCGTTATCTTGGTGTTGAATTGGAAGATGCTCTTTTGCTTTCAGAAGGTACTGATTGCTGATACTAAATGGCCCTAGAATCTAGGGCCATTTTTTACAGCTGTAAGTATAGGACATAATAGCTGACTTCCCCCTCATTGTAAGAGCCATTAACCTTGAAATATAAAGCGTATTTATCGATAAAAATTTAATCACTAAAACCTTAATTTAATGGCCTGGTTGATTTGACCACAACTCTGGCACTTTCGTGTTTATCCATACTTATAGTAATGTGAATAATAAAGATTAGAGCTTTAGCTTTAACACACTTTTGTCCAAAAGTGTGTTTGAAGTGACAACGAAGCTTAGCCTTTATTGTCTCCGAATAAATTAGGTCTTCAGGATTTTGAATTTCACTTATACTGCTATCAAATATCATTTCTGTTGGAGTTGGCCTGTATGTTCAAAAAAGTGTTTTCAGCATTGATTGTTTCATCTACCGAGCCCCTTAATGTTGAATCATATAGCGATATAGAGCTTATCCGGCAGGGGTTAACTGCTGAGACGCTAACTAATTCGATGACGTTTACGGGCTTATCTAGGCGTGAATTAGCTTCTGTATTGGGAGTAAAATTAAGACTTCACAATAAGCTGTTGCCAGCCATCGCGACCGAGCGTGTGTTGATGCTAATCAGCCTTATTCAAGCAGGAACAGAGTACTTTGGTACGCAAGATAAAATGCTTTTATGGCTAAAGACACCCAACCATGCGTTTGCTAATCAACGACCGATAACGCTGCTAGATACCATAATTGGTGTGGACATGATTAATGCGACGATAACTAAGTTATCGCATGGTATGACGGCGTAACAACCTCAGTGGCTTTACAGCGCGTTGACGACAATGTTAATTACCAAGCTCTATTCCATCAACATATTCCTACAGCCAAAATGCCGTTAATCTAATGACGATTTACCGTGTGGTGCGAATAGCATAGTTTAGTCAATAATCACTTTTGCCAACTTACGCTCAACCTCTACTGCACTTTTTGATTTCATCTATCAATTCATTGACGGCATTGAGCTCAATGCCTTTTGCATATAGCTCGGTATCTAACACTTTGATTTTGCCATTGATGATGGGGCTATATAAATGAAACTTATGGCTAAGCAATTTAAAAGCATTGAGTTTATGTGTTAACTGCTTGATATGTTGCTGAAGTACATTATAGTGGTTTTTTACCATACTCTGATTATCAGTGTGCTTATGTAAAGTACTGTCTGTCATTTTGGGTAGCATATGAATCGGTGCTTGTAGACTGAATCGTTGTTCATATTGTGCGTTGCGACTTCTTCTAGGAGAAAGCCGTTTCACAAAGTGGTGCTTTTCTAATCGATATAAGTGGTTATGCATGCATTTTCGAAGGATGGCGGCATCTTCAGTCTCATACGTATAGATAAGGGCTTGTAACAAATATTCCGTGGTAAACACGACGGGGCAATGTTTATTAATAATGTCTATAAAATCAACTTGTGTCATTTTGAAGGATTCGAGTTGTGAGTAAATAAACCCAGGGATGCTAGCATCCCTGGGCGAGCGTTTAGCTAATAAGGCAGCGGCAAACTGATATTAGCTAAGTGATTAACCACCACAAAACACACTATAGTGTGTTTTAATTTAATCTACAAGATAAGAATGAAAAAAAAGATTGCGATTGAGTTTGGAAAAAAACTCGCAGAAAAAAGAAAAGAAAAAGACATACTTCAGAAAGACCTGTCACAGCAATGCGGCTTTAGCCTCAACTATATCGGTATCGTAGAGCGCGGTGAGAAAAGCATCAGCTTAGAGAAAGTGTATGTTATTGCAGCGATTCTTGAATGCTCAGTGCATGATTTAATCCCAGACGAGAAAGCGATTTTACTTGAGGCTGAATAGCTTAAGACACAAGATTGTTGAGTAAAGTGAAGGTTTATTTGGTAGTCATTAATTCAATTCGCAGATAAAATTGACTTAATTAAATTTTAAAAGTATATAAAAAACAACAGTTTACATGTAAATAAGTGTTGATTAGATTGTTTTTTGAGTGTAATGTTGTCCTCAAGAATAAAGTTGGCTAAATTAAAGCCAGCAGTGATGGGGATAATGACTCAAACAATTAATCATTCTATCGACGCTTATTTATCATTCAAGCAAATAAAAGCTGCACCTTCAACGTTTAACTCAGAGCGAAGCAAGGCTTTTAAGCTAAAAGAATTAATTGGCAAACGACCAGTTAGCGCTGTGACTCACAGTGACATTCTGCAGCTCATTCAAACGCTTGATGCGCAATATGCAAACAAAACTATCAACGAATTCTTAATCATTTTACGTGCGGTGTTTAATCGCGCATTACGAGATGGTGTTATAACTCAAAATCCTCTCACTGATATTTCAAACTTGAAAGTTCTTCATCCAGAGCCAGAGCCTTTCACTCTCAGTGAATTAGCTTCAATGAGTAAAGTAAAATCTGAATGCGAAAGTGGCAGAAACTTGTATCAGCTCGGTGTACTAACTGGTCTGCGTATTTGTGAATTACTTGCCTTGACGTGGGAAATGGTCGATTTAAGCCGCGCCCAGTTACGCGTAACCATTGCGTTAGTCGATAACATATATAAGACACCGAAAACAGCAGGCTCTGTTCGAACGGTTGAGTTATGCGATTCAGCGATTGAAATATTACAACAACAATATTTAATCACCGGTCACAAAAAAGCCGTTAACTTTACCGTTTTACAAGCTGATAATAAAACCAAGAAAACTCAACCTTTTTCTCCTGTTTTCTACAACAGCAAAACTAATCAACCTTTTCTTCACGCAAAACAATATAACAAAACCTATTTTACGCCATTACTGAAAGCTGCTGGCATCACTCATCGCGGCGCAGGACAGCTCAGGCACACATTTGCAAGCCAATCCCTCACCGCGGGGATATCCAAAGAGTGGATAGCGCGCCAAATGGGGCATAATTCTACAGCAATGATAGACATCCACTACGGTCGATGGATGTCTCAAGATGCACCTAATAATTTAGTTCTTGTTTCAAAGCAATTTTCAAGTGTTTTTGGACGAATTAAGCCTGACAAAACAGAAGTTCAATTTTCGCAAGCCACCAGTGATTTATTGCCTCCAAATCATACAGTTTTACAAGGGAGTTCCTTCGCGAGCAGCGGTCACACCGCATTTACACCTGAACAAGTCAACACGTTGTTACATCAGCATCCCCAACTGTTGATGCAATGCATCACTCAGCTTCTAGTTCAGTCGGCTATCGGAGGAAGTTATGAGAGAAATTAGGGCTTTCTATTCGATTGTTAATTACAGTTTTAATGCCAAAGGACGTAGGACTGGTAAAGCATCTCTTATTCATTCGCTTCGTCTTTCTAGCCCTAGTATGTCCGGATTAACTTATCTTGGGAAAATGAGTAAGCTTTTTCGAACTCGTGACGAGTTGGCGGTAGAGTGGGATGTTGCTTTATCAGCCGCAAACCTGATTGACACTGCCGAAGGTATTGTCCCCCTCGATTCATTTTCACAAGAGCAACGTGAGCAAATATTATTTGATGTGATGGGAGATACAACAAAAAGTGCAGGATCATATGCTGAAAAAAGCAAAATAAAATCAAAATCTCTTTATAAGATAAAACAATGGTTAGAGAATGAAAATGTGTCAGGGCCGTTTTCTTTGTTAATGAAATCTTATATTGAGTCAAATGAATTTATTAACATCAATGAAGTTAAAGACACATTAAATCAGTTAGATATACCTAGAAAAAAACAGAAAATTGCACAGGTAACGAAATACATCAAAGCCCACAACGCCTTAATTGATAAGCCTAAAACACTCAACTCCACTAATTTTGAAGAAGTATTATTTAAAATCCCCGTCAATCATTGTGTAGGCACAGATATCATTAGTAATACTGAAATGATGAGTACAATGAAGTTGTTTTTGCAAACATTTTACTCTGAATATCCGATTAAATTGATGGTTTTACATCATGATGAGCGCTTACCAAATGAAAATACTGGCGGGCATGTTCATGCATTTATTTCAGGCAAAAACAGCTTGACTGGGGAATATGACTTACGTTTGTCACAAATAAAACGTGTGAATGAGTTTTTGATAAAACGAGGAGATACCAGTGATTGTTTAGATGAAACAGGTCGTTTACGTTACATCGATGCGAGCTCAGTCACCAGCTACATGCAGCAGATGTTTTATGAATTTATTAACGCAGACTTGTTTAATACAAAAGACTTGAATGTCGAGTTTTCACCTGCATCAGAGCGTAATTCTAAATTGAGAAAACAAATGAATGCTGAAGCTCGATTGCCCAAATATCAGCGCCAATTTAACTATTATAACCGCACAATTGAGTGGCAACAGCAACAGGTTACTGCGTTGAAAGATACCTGGAACTCGATCACTTATAACATATCAACGAGTGTAGAAGAACAGGATAAATTGAAAGCTAAAAATATTGAATATATAGAAGAAAATCGCAAGTTAAAAATTGATAATGACAGCATCAAAAGCGAGATTTTTCAGGGACAGCAACTTGCACGAGATTTAGTCGTTGATATACAGCATAAAAAGAGTGAAAAGGTTAAGTTAAATCAAACCCTTGATGGCATGAGAAAACAAGTTAATGAGCTGGGTAATATCATCAGCCAAAAGCGAGCACTAATAGACAGCTTAGCCGAGATGACCTTACAGAAACTACTTCCTTTGAGCCAAATATTGGAACGGATGTTTAAACGCTTACATGTTTACAATAACTCTGATGCGCGTGGATTCTTGGGTCTTATCGTTGATGCATTTAACGACAAGTTGTCACCCCAGCATCGAGATATTTCTATAGATATAGCTAAATTAACAAAAGACAGTGAACTAGAAAGTGCATTAAAACGAAAAAATCAGAAACTGACTAAGGATGAATTTGATTTAGATTAGTTAGTGTTAAAAATATCAATAATTTTGAGATTAATCGTCTTAGTTTTGCCATAGTCAGTAGTTAATTAAGTTAACATTTCTCAATAACGAACACATTAGGATCTTTGAAGATCTACTAGCCTAACTAGGCGTAAATTCGAATAATCAATCCCCTAAGCATAGGCCCACATACACCATTGTGCATGTGGGCCTTTTACGCTTAAGCAACATAACCTCTCTTTGTCTTACAGACTCAATGTAACAGCCTTCTCTGCACAGTAATGTAACCTATTGCCTGATATCTAGAATACTTTCGATAATGCTTTAGAGTGAGTTACTAGTGATTTTTTATGTCACTTTAGAGTGATTCCAATAGGTTTAGCTAACAATAGCGGCAATACAGATTAACCCGATGGCAGCGTTACTGCCAATGGTGGCAGAGATAATGTCACAGATGGCAGTTTGAGTGCCAACCGAGACATCAAAGAACATGAAAAAACTTTTAAGGTAATGATATTATTTGTTTTACTTGTAATTTAATAAGTGTTTTAAATACTTGGTGTAATTATCAATTAGTGTAAAATTTTCACTACAGCAGAGTGCGAGCCGAAATCGAAACTAAAAAATTTGGCTCTCTATGAGTGCGACCGTTTTTTGTTAACAAACAAAATCGCTCTCATAGAGAGCCAAATCATTGCAGATAAACTCATCATTATCCGACTAATCTAAGACATTCTGGCCCCATTTTATTTAAATAACAGCACTCATAGAGTGCGTAAAAGTGTATATCGGCTATTTTGACGGCTAAAAAGATTAACCCACTTAAAAGTGGGTATATACAGTAACCCGGTACGCAACTATCCCACTTTTTGTTCCAAAAAGGTCGGATAGTTGCTCGGGCAAGGGGAAACCCCTTTGAACCCTAAAGGCCTATAATGCGCCTGTTAAAAACAGGCGAATTATAGGCGCATTCTCCCTAAATTCTATTGGTATGGCTGGTCAAAAAATTGCTACATTGGCTGGGGGAGCTGCGTTCGGTATGTCATTTTTACAAAACTATAATTTTTATGTGAATAATAATATTTCAAGTTCAGAGTTTATGGGTAAAACAAATTTTGATTTTACGGCCTTAAAAATGGGTTCATCATCTCCTTACGGACTTCTCGGTGCTTCGCTTTATGGCGCGACAGATATGATGTATAAGTCAAATAATTTAAACTATCAAAAAGCACCAAGAGTGATTCAGCTTAAGCGTGATATTGTAAATAAATTCAACGGAAGATATAACGGTTTCTACGAAAGTCAGAAGCAAGTGCTACCGTACAATATTAATCCATGGTCGTTGTATCCACGTCATTAAGGGTTCTGATGTGAACGTTATTGAATTATTAAAGTTATATTTAGCTCTTAGCTATGCGAAAAAATTAAGATCTTGGGGGCGAGGGACTATTTTATTTGTACGAATGGATTTAATCTTATCTTTATCCGCTATTTTGTCTCCAATAGCTATATTATTTTCGATTCTAGCTTTGTCCGATATCGCTTATGTAGTTATATTTATCCCACTATTGGGATGGTGTGCAGATTTATTTTTGACTCGAAAATTTTCAATATATGATGATATAGAGAAAGTAAAATTATCTAAAGGAAAAATAATTAACCTTTCGATGTTTATTGCTTCGGTGATTGGTATCATTATAAGTTGTCAGCTAGTTATATTTTTCACGCCCTAAATTAAGTTTTGGTTTGTTATAAATTGATAGCTAATTCTCAAATTCAGATAATAACCACAACTATGACGCGGCAGGTAACATTCTTGTCAAAGGCGATTATGGTAGTCAGTATCTTTACGGTAGTGTAGGGAAAGGTGCGGGTGGTAATGCAGGCCCTAACGCCATTAGGCAGTTTATTCGTGGTGGTACAAAAACCTTCACCTATGACAATAACGGTAACAGGCTCACGGGTGATGGGGTAACGTTAACCTATAACGACCAAAACAAGCCGTTAACGGTAGACCGCAATAATGTAAAAAGCACATTCAGTTACGATGCCAATGGTAACCGCTATAAACAGGTTAAGCAGCAAAGCGGTAGTGTGGTATCGACCACGTATTATGTGGGTAGTTTTGAGCGTGAAGTGACCCTAAGCAATACGGTAGATAAAACCTACATTGGTGACCACACCATTAAGATGAAAGCCCATGTGGGCAGCTTAGGTAATCAATCACCGTTCCAGCACGTACTGCGCGACCATTTAGGCAGTGTCGATACCTTGATGGATGCCAAAACCGGTGCCGTATTACAGCACCGTGGTTATGATGTGTTTGGTCGTCCAAGAGACATTGCATCAGGTAATGCGCTATTAAGTAGCTGGCAGGGGGTAACCAAAGGCTATACAGACCATGAGCATTTGGTTGATCAAGAGCTTATTCACATGAACGGGCGGATTTATGACTTTAATGTAGGCCGTTTTTTAAGTGTTGACCCGTTTTTGCAGTTCCCAGAGAATAGCCAGAGCGCGAACCCGTATTCGTATATTTTGAATAACCCGATGAGTGGGGTTGACCCGACAGGGTATAGATCTGAAGAATTAGACGAGGTTATATCAGGTAAGGCGTTTGAGAAGCTTGAGAAAGATGAAAGTGGGAATCTCTATGTGACAGCTGATGGGGAAACTTATAAATTAACTTCAGTTTCAAATGGCGAGAAGAACTTTTCCATATCATTTGACGGTAACGGTGGCGGTACCGCGCAGGTTGGTAAAACTACAGGAACCGTTAGCCTACATAAAGGAAATAGTAGTACCAGTGGAAAATCTTGGAACAAATCTGAAGCATCATCAATAGCTGACAAGTATGGCGAAGGCACAGGCTCACCAGAGCTAGAATCTGCAATTGCCAGCCTTGATAGTGACCCCAACGATTTGGGGCAAACGGCACATGTAGGTAGAGCTCAAGAAAGAAACATGCTTGAGTCGATTGAAGAGGGAAGTTACCTAAGGGTCACGGGTGATGCCGCTGCTGAAGCTGTTATGATTGCTGCCCCTATCCCTATGCTAGGCGCTGGAAAAGCAGGTTACCAGATTTACAAGGCATCAAGAGCAACGAAAGGGCTGATAACCCCAGAAAAGTTTTTTGGAGGGTTGACCCATAAGCAAGCTGAAAAGGTGTTAATGAGGAAGTTTGGCAGCCCTAGGGGAGGAGGGTCAAGTAACAAGTCATTTTTTAACAGTAAAACCAAGCGGACTTATAACTTACATCAAGACCCGCTTCACAGAGGTGGTAAACCTCACATAGATATTAGAAAAAGAGGTTTGCCAACGAATTATTACAAAGATAAACCTTTCTTCTTAAATGGTGGGGCGCCATGAATTTAAACGACAAGAAAAATGAACTTATATGCTTATTAAAAGCGTATAGTTGCGGCAAGTTAGACGTGGTCAAGCTTGACGAATTTTCATGGGAGATTATTGATTATTTCACTGAAAATCCTGATAGCTCCTTGCCAGTTAAAGAAAGTAATGAGCGTACTTTCTGGTTTGCAATATGGAGCATCCAGCACCTCGCAGGTGAAGATGAATCACTGGCTAAGAGAGAGTTAGCCAAAGCCCTGAGCTATTTAACAGGGGACTCAGTATTACCTCAAGGTAGCGCAGGAAAAAGACCGACCTAACCCAAAACCCTTTTAGTGGTTATAATATGATGCTGCTACGTAAAAGTGGTGGCATCATCACAGTTACATACCTACTTCATCATTACTAGCAATCTTCATCGCCGTATAAATCTTTCCAACTTTGGGCTATAATCTCGAAAGTTATGTAGAGCCAGATGAGTAATATCAGCAACTTAGAAGATTACAAAACACCCACCCCAAACACCGAAAACTCGAAAGTTACCAATACCCGCAAATATAAAGATGTTTGTGAACGTGAGTGTCTAACATCATCAGAGATTGAACGCATCAGCAAGACAGCGAAGTCCATTATTTATCTTAGCTATAGCGCCATGGATAAAACCAATTTGAATTGACAATTTTTCATTTCAATCATATAGTCAATCTTAGTTAGCAATTGCAGATCTTTAAGATGTAAACCCCTGCAACCAAATGAATTTAAACGACTATTTTAACTATTTAATTCGAGAGTCTGGGTTCAAATCCCTATCCCTCCGCCACATTAAATAAAAAGGCCTTATCGAAAGATAAGGCCTTTTTATTTGGGCGAAAGATAGGACTTTGAACCCACTGGTTCCTCTTTATTACAAGCAAGCTATCCCTCCGCAAGATTTAAGGCAAAGACGAAAAAGTATCATCATGAATTACAGATTAACTGCAGGTGTCACGATTAATTTTATTAGCTAAAACCCAAAGTCTATGTGTCAATGCACATGCTATCTATTTGAAAATAAATATTGTTATTACTGTTTATCATCTTTAGGATGACATCCAATTGGTTGTATTGAATATTATGGATGATATTAATGTTACGTTGCTTATTAACCCTCTGCTTAATTGTTTTTTCTTGTCACTCTTTATCTTCTGAGAAAACACCCTTTGTAAAAGTAACCTCAGCTTGGAATAAGCCGAGTTTAATCACAGATAATGATCCTGCATGTCAATCCTTGTTGGAAGATGCACAATCAAAATTCTACTCAGATATCGATTGGGGCGCAGCTTATGGCGTTAGAGGGCATGGCTATGTAAATACGGGAGAAATACTAGATTGGACAATATTAGGAGGAGACTCTTTAACAAGCCTGTATGCTTACGGTAAAGAATTCTATCTCTATAATTATTTGCATAGTGGCTGCAGTGGAGCGTGTGAGAGGCAGCAATCGCTAGTGTCTACTTCATCATTCATTGAGTTAACCGCCAAGCAAATTGCAGCACTAGCCAAAAACGCACCACCCGCAATGAGCTATGGTTATACATACGCACAGTCGGGCACAAATATCCCGTATATGTTTGTTTTAGGACATTATGGCGCTGATATAGGCCAGTTATTTGTTTATCGTCTTAGCCCAAACGCAACATGGGCACCAGCTTGCGAAATAAACTTAACAGCAACAGTAGTGCCATTCAACAAAGTGCATAGCTATTTCAGCGCGATGAAAAGTTTTGATGATTTGTATCAATCGACTCTGGCTTTAAGTCAAGGTAGTGGCTCTTCATGTGGGCGAATGAATACTCGTTGGCGTTGGGGAAATGCCATTAAGCATAAACTGAGTTTGACATTAACTCGCCCCTGGGCAATGAGGGGCGAAAGTAGAGAAAGTAAAAATAGTCACGGTAATTATTCTAAAATGATAACCGATTTAGAAAGGTGGTCATTAACCGGTGTCGCTGAGCAAAAAGCATTTAATGGCTATAAACATCAGTTAGCTATCTCGATAAAATCGCTTTCGCAATTTTATCAACAGGCGAATCATTGGTATAAACAACAATCCGATGAAATGGCTGAGCTTGCATTAACATCAGCAATTAGTGCAGGTTTTGGGTTCTATATGTATAACCCTGAATTTTCCGCAGGTGAGTTCAATCTAAGAAATGCAATTATTACCAAACAATCGTTAGATACCATAAAAACAATTGAATTTAGTGCTATTGATATCGATAGCATCGCAAAAACTTACTATTCGCAAGAAGCACAAGAAAGTATTTTAAACCTAGCGATAAACCAACCTGAAGTATTAGAATATCTATTGCAACAGGGCATAAGTCCCAATCACAGTAATGCATTTGGTAAAACACCTTTGATGTACGCGGCTCAATATAACTTATTAGAGTCCGCCAAGTTGCTTATTCAACACGGGGCTAATACCGTCGCCAATACCACAATACCTGATGATACTTGTTATTACGCGTTAAGCACCTTCAAAATGACGGCTCTTCATTATGCGGTAAGGTATGCTTCTCCTGATTTTATTAAGTTATTAATAGACAATGGTGCTGCAACTTATATGAAAGCTGAGAACCATCATAATTACCCAATGACAGAAGAAACACCATTGGATTGGTTCTATCGATATACCGATACAGCATCGGCTGAGATAAATAGTCATATTCCCCAAGAAAGTAAGTTAACTGTACAAAAGTGGCTTACGCCTCCAAGTTCACAACAATTAAATAAAGTAGAAAAAAATCAAATAAAATCGGCTATAGCGGCTTATCCACAGGGCAAAGTACAAGATGCTTATGAGTATTTAATCAAGGCATTGAGCATTAATCCTAAAAATGAGAAAGCACTCAGTGATATGTCATTAATCGCGTTAAAAAATAACCAATTTGGTCATTCATTATCAGTCAGTAACTGGTTAATTAAACATAGTGAAAATAGTAAAACTGTGGCTAATGCATGGTTTAATCAAGGACTAGCCTGTGAACAGCATCAAGTAAAAATGCTTAATACTGATATCGGCTATACCATTACGTATGACGGTCAATATTATTGCGCTGAACCAGCTATTTACTCATATATCAATGCTTGGATGTTGGCCAAAAGTACCGCTAGAAAAAATAAGATTATAAGCCAATTCGATGATGGATTAATACAGACTTGTAGTGCTGTTCTGGCGGGTAACAACCAATTAAGATTTTTCTTCCAAAATAGAAAAATATTGATACTGCGAACTAAAAGTGATCATACATCTCTAGACGAATTATTCCAAAATATAACTTTCAATTACAATAGAATAGACAATAAGTCATTGGATAAGAATACTTCGATAGAGACGGTCAATACATACGACTTAGATGATTATGTTATTGAAGAAGTTAACTCACCATTTGGCTTTTTTAATGCTAAATACAATGGTCAATTGCAGTGTCAGACTATAAATGCAGTTTGATTTAGATTTGATATTATTTAGGGGTTAGGTTGAAGTCATTCCAAAGTATCGTTGCGGTTGTAGAATTACTATTTTTTAAGAACGGAGCCTATTTTATGGGTTCCGCATTATAAAAATGGGTGGCATCCCTGTTGACAGAGTTGATGCTGATAACCCGAAATACTGGCGGATAACCATGGCGCCATTTATTTTTAATAGATTGAATATTACTGCTTAAAAATCATAATAGAGCTTGGCGCCTTATTCAAAGAAGAAGTAGGGGGCTTTGCCCATATTAAAAGACATTACCAGCATTTAGACCGAAAACGACGACAAGGCGTTGTAAAATTGCCAGCGCGGGTTGTGTGCGTAAACAATCACTTCTGAATCCCACAAACTATTTTCTACTTGATTGATATCAAGCTTTTCTGTTGCCTTGGTTTTAACTAATGAGTCATTTTGTGGCTATTGAGTAAACATTTTTCAAATCACTCGGTTGAATCTGTACGTTAAGAAAATCATAGCAAGTGTTGGCAACTCAAAAACGAAAGGCGTTATGTGTTACCTTAAAAATGGGTGGCATATTTTAATTGGAATATTTTGATGGAGATAGTGATCTTAAGCTCTTGGTTAAGAACATACCATGAACTCTGTTCATCCTGACTGAGTAAACTAGGCCATTTATGGCTTGATTATTGTTATTATTGTGCCATGAAATAAATGGCATCATAGGCTGAGAATTGCGCATTAATGCCAGTAGAAGCAATCATATTCTGCACGTCCCATCATATCCTGCACATCTAGACAAGAATTAACCTAAGGGGTCTTTTAGCATGAATAAAGAAAAGAATAGTGGCAGCCTTGATTTGCCAGTTGACACTTTCAGTAGCCACACCCCAACACCAACATCAGTTTCGCACTCCATACCCGCGGGGTTTGTGCGCGTGCGCGGCGCCCGAGAAAATAACCTGCAGAACGTTGACGTGGATCTACCCCGGGACTCGATAGTTGCTTTCACAGGGGTGTCCGGCTCTGGCAAATCCTCGCTCGCTTTTGGCACCATTTTCGCTGAGGCCCAGCGACGTTTCTTCGAATCCGTCGCGCCGTACGCCCGGCGTCTGATCCAGCAAGGCCATACGCCTCAGGTGGACGAAATTACTGGATTGCCGCCAGCCGTCGCTCTCCAGCAGCGCCGAGGTACACCCAACTCACGCTCAAGTGTAGGCACAGTCACCACTCTCTCGAATTCTCTGCGGATGCTTTATTCTCGTACAGGTATTTACCCTGATGGAGCTTTGCGTCTCGAGTCGGACTCCTTTTCACCCAACACCGCCATGGGCGCTTGCCCTAAATGCCAGGGACTCGGAACCGCGCACACAGTCACCGAGGCATCGCTGGTGCTCGACCCTTCACTGAGCATTCGCGAAGGCGCCGTCACGGCTTGGCCTGGGGCGTGGCAGGGTAAGAACTTGCGCGACATCCTCACTGCGCTCGGCCATGATGTGGACATACCTTGGGAACAGCTGTCCCGCGCCGATCGCGATTGGATCTTGTTCACCGAGGAACAACCCGTGGTCGACATCATGCCGGAGCGAGAACGGCCCCGGCCTTACAAGGGGAAGTTCTGGAGCGCGCAGAGTTATGTGATGCACACGCTCGCCGATTCAAAAAGCGCTTCGGTGCGTAACCGTGTACTGAAATATGTTGAATCTGGACCATGCTTAATATGCGCGGGCAGCGGACTGCGCAGCGAAGCACTCGCCGTTACCTTTAACGGCCGCACCATAGCCGAGCTCAACAGCTTGTCGCTCACCGAGCTCCGCCACGTGCTTGACCGTCCGGCGGCCGCCAATACCCCAGGTGCGACTATCACCAAGGATCTCACTCGCCGCCTCGACGTGCTGCTCGATCTCGGCCTCGGATACCTAAGTCTAGGCCGCGCAACACCCACGCTCTCTCCTGGTGAAATGCAGCGGCTGCGCATAGCCACCCAGCTGCGCTCTGGGCTTTTTGGCGTAATCTACGTACTCGACGAGCCTTCCGCTGGTCTGCACCCGGCCGATGCCGAGCCGCTCCTAGCCGTACTCGACGAGCTCAAATCTAGTGGTAACTCCGTTTTTATCGTGGAACACAATATGGACGTGGTACGCCGCGCCGACTGGGTCATCGACGTCGGCCCGCATGCGGGAGAGCAGGGCGGAGTGGTCCTCTACAGTGGACCTACGGCTGGACTCAAAGATGTACCTGCCTCGGTCACGCGAAAATTTCTCTTTGCAAGCGAGCGTCCAGTCCCGGCTGCACGCGAGCTGCGACAACCGCTCGGTTGGCTTGGCCTGACGGGTATCACCCGCCATAACCTACGCGGACTCGACGCTGAGTTTCCGCTCGGCATACTGACCGCGGTCACGGGTGTATCGGGCTCAGGCAAGTCCACTCTAGTGAGCCAGGTGCTTGCCGAGACTGTTGGCCTGCACCTTCATCCTGATCTGGATCCCAGTGACGGGAACGCATCCACAGCCTCGGTGGCCGGGGATAAGGATGAACAACCCGAGCCTAAACCCGTCGACATCACCACGGTTGAAGCGATAAACGGCGCGGATCTGATCGATCGACTGGTGCGCGTTGACCAGAAACCAATCGGTCGCACACCGCGGTCCAACCTCGCCACCTATACAGGCCTGTTCGATGCCGTGCGCACCACATTCGCCGCGACCCCCGAGGCTCGGAGCCGAAAGTTCGGCGCTAGCCGGTTCTCGTTCAACGTGCCGGGTGGCCGCTGCGAGACCTGCCTTGGCGAGGGATTTGTGGCGGTCGGTCTGCTTTTTTTACCTGGCAGTTACTCGCCCTGTCCCGACTGCGGTGGCACGCGGTACAACCCTGAGACCCTCGAGGTGACATACTGTAACAAGAATATAGCCGAGGTGCTTGGGCTTACAGTGGATGCGGCAATGGTGTTTCTCGCCGATGTACCCTCGGCGTTGCGCAGCCTTAAAACCCTTAGTGAGGTGGGGCTCGGCTACCTACGACTCGGCCAACCCGCCACCGAGCTTTCCGGAGGAGAGGCGCAACGCATCAAGCTCGCGACCGAGCTGCAGCGGGCACGCCGCGGCCATACGCTGTACATTCTCGACGAGCCCACAACAGGGCTGCATCCTGCCGACGTGCTATTGCTGCTCGCCCAGCTCAACCGGCTTGTCGATGCCGGCAATACCGTGATCGTGGTCGAACACGACATGGACGTGGTTGCCGCCGCCGACTGGGTTATTGACATCGGCCCTGAAGGCGGTGACAAGGGAGGCGCTATAGTGGTCGCTGGCACGCCCCATGCAGTGGCCGCCCACCCGGCGAGCCGAACGGCGCCTTACTTGGCCCAGAGCATCTCTACCACCTGAGCGACTGCCTGTCGTGGCAAACTAGGGGGCGCTCAATAATAAAGCTGACAGCTTTCTGAAATAGGCATGAATTTTGACCAGTGTACTCTTGAAAAAAGACTCTTAGCTGATTTGGGGCCAGCCTAATAGTTCCCGTATCATCAAACATGTCAATAAACGTTTTTGAAGCTTTTGTTTTGCCGGCCCCAGGCGATCCGTACATAAAAATAGACACCGACTGTAGATCCGCAGGAAACGTGTTTAAATTGGCCTGTTCACGTGCTATCTGAGTGCGATTTGCTTTCGCATAGATGATGCCTTGGTTTCAATTTCAGTTTTTCTCTGTCATAGGCCGTGATAGGTTTACCCAATTAAAACAACAAGATACTAGCAATTGCAAGGTGGGTGTAAATTTACCATAGCTTGTATGTATCTACATGAACGGTTGGGTGTAATAACATCACGATAACATGGCACAACCTATTAATTATGATTACGGCAGCCAATAGCGCTATGAAAACACCAATAAAACGGCGTTTTACCGCTAGGGAAATCGCTGATTTATTAAGCCATTGAATGGCTTTTTTATGCTCTCCGCCCGTTAACTTCGTTGCTCATCGCACTCATCGCACTTGTCGCACTTGTCGCACTTATCGCACTCATCGAGGGCATTACTCACTTTGTTTGCTGTTTACCACCTCATTGGTTTTACGCCGGTTAAAACTTCGAGTATTGATGCCTGTAAGGACAAATATAGTAGTATTTGTTTGGTTGAACTTGCTAACAAGTTTATCGACAGTCGCGACAAAAACACTTCCTTTTTCAGCACTATGTCATCTATTGAGTATGGCTCAATAGATGACAAAGTTGTGCCGTTTATCTACACGCTTGTATACATACAATGGCGTATAAATGCCTGTAAATAAGTGTATGTACGCAGTCGCACAGACAGTCAGATTGGCTGATGACATGATTTGAAGTTCTGACGTTATCGTACCGTGCGATTAAAGATCCTCAGATGAAGGAGTGACATGCCAAATGGATAAAACCTTAATCATAGATTATTACACTGACATTCTTTGTGTCTGGGCTTGGATTGCTCAGAAACGTGTTGATGAACTTAATAAAAAATTGGGGCATAAAATCGAACTTAAATGTTACTACGTTGACGTTTTTGGTGATGTACCGACAAAAATAAACACTCAATGGCAATCAAAAGGCGGGTTTATTGGCTTTGCTGAGCACATACAACAGTCAGCATCTGCCTTTGAATATGCCTATATAAACCCAAAAGTATGGACGCAAGTTAGACCCACTACTTCAGCCAATGCGCATTTGATGCTTAAAGCGGTAGAGATTACTTATGATAAAAAGAAAAGTATCGATATGGCGCTAATATTTCGAACCGCATTTTTTGTTGATGGCTTGGATATTGGCAACCTTGAAGTCCTCTGTGATTTAGTTAACGCCAATGGACTAGACCTAAACACCATCAATACCAGTATTGGTGATGGTTCTGCTATGGCATCTTTAATGGGTGATTATCAAAAATCAAAGAGTCAAGGCATTAACGGTAGTCCTTCATATGTCCTTGATGGTGGGCGTCAAACATTGTATGGCAACATAGGTTTCGGCGTAATTCTTGCTAATATTGAAGAGCTTTTGAAGCATCCAACAGATGAGGCAAGTTGGTGCTGAAACGAAAGTGTACAGAGGTGAAGTTGAGAAGCATGTCTTCGATTGGAACATGAGGTTCTGCAACGACCCAGCGCTATTTTACGTAATCAGATTAGCGCCTTTGCAGCCGTCACATCTGTTGGATATCGCACAGACGAATACCTATGGCCAAGTCCAGACTGACATACATTGAAAGTATAAGTCGTCTCAGTTTACCCAATCCTTAGCGCCGAAACTGACCAGATTACATCTGTTTGTGACAACCGGCTTATGGTAATCAGATAAGCTATAAATGCTTTAATAACAAGGGAATAATTACCATTACTGTCAAAAAGTGAAATCCTTCTTGAGAAATTTGATATTTAGGAGACAGACCATGATTGAAAAAATAGCAACTATCCAGTGGCAAGGTCAAGGTAAGAAAGGCCAAGGTAAAATAAGTACCGAGACCGGTGCACTGAAGCAATATCCTTACGGCTTCGGTAGTCGCTTCGAGGATGACCGAAGTGGCACTAACCCTGAAGAGATACTAGCCGCAGCCCATGCCGCGTGTTTTACGATGGCGTTTTCATTCGCCTGTGATAAGGCCGGGTTTGCCACTGCCAATATCGACACTAAGGCCAGCGTTCGTCTCGCTAAACAAGGCGAAGGTTTTGTTATAGACCGCATCGCGTTGACGATGAGCGCAGAGGTTGCGGGCATCGACGAGGCGAAATTTCAGGAGATTGCGGCTGCGGCAAAGTGTGACTGCCCGGTATCGAAGGCTCTTGCCGGTGTTGAGGATATTACCCTGCAAGCGACACTGAAGTAGGTCATCTCCTGAGACACGCTGTCAGCCCGCGCCATGCAACTACACAGCAGCAACTACACGGCAGCAACGCCAAAGTCAGACCGAACGCTAAAACGAAGGTTTAATGACTGTATTCATATCCTGTTCCAGCATTTTTCTAACCGTCGGCAAGATCGCCGACGGTTCTTCTACGGTGAATAGCTTTCGGTCTGGTGTCCGTGCGTTAACACATTCATCAATAGTCCTGATTTGGCATCTAACTCGGATACATAGACACAGAGCGGTTCGTCAATCGCATGAAAATGACACCAACGTTTGATAGCGTACAGACAGCGTTGCCGCTTTTACCTTTTAATCGTTCTGTATCGCTCTCATGTTGGTACATTTAACATTCGAAGGAGACGGTGTTTATTTTACGCACCGTTAACAATATAGAGGACTATGTCATCAGTGCTACAGATGGCAACATTGGTCATATCAAAGACGTTTATTTCGATGATGAAACTTGGTGTGTTCGCTTTCTCGTTGTTGAAACAGGCACTTTAGGATAGCAGAATAAAAAGTTGCTTATATAAAAGACAAATCACGGAGGGCGTATGCATGACCATGAAGATAAAAAGTCACATTATCAAAAAGATAGTCTGACATTAGTTGGTGCGGTTGCGCTTGGCACCGGCGTTATGATTGGTGCTGGCATATTTGCTTTGACAGGGCAGATGGCCCAGATGACCGGAAGTCTTTTCCCGCTGGCTTTTCTTTCGGCTGCGGTGGTTGTGTTATTCAGCGCATACTCTTACGTAAAATTGTCCAATGCTTATCCTTCCGCCGGTGGGATTGCCATGTACCTAAAAAAAGCCTATGGCAGCACGGTGACAACCGCCTTTCATTCCCTGTTGATGTATTTTTCTATGGTGATTGCCCAGAGTTTTCTGGCGCGTACCTTTGGGACTTATACATTACAGCTGTTTGGTATCGATGATAGCAGCGTGTTAGTGCCAACACTGGGTGCTGGATTATTGCTGGTGGCGTTTCTGATCAATTTATCCGCCAACAAGATGATCGAAGGTGTCGCGTCGGTGCTCGGCTTTATTAAGATTGGCGGTATCGTTTTGTTCGGTATCGTTGGCGTAATGGTTGCTGGCACGGTTGAAGTCGATTTCTCAACAGTCAGTCCAGACGCCTCAACTTCTGGTGCAACAATAGCTGGTTTTATTGGTGCAACCGCGCTGGGTATTTTGGCCTTTAAGGGTTTTACCACCATTACCAATAGTGGTTCAGAGCTTACTGACCCTCACAGAAATGTGGGCCGAGCTATCATGATCTCCATCGGTCTTTGTGTGGTAATTTATACGCTCGTCGGTTTTGGCGTCGCAAGTAACTTATCACTAGTGCAAATCATCGAAACAAGAAATTACTCGTTGGCTGCAGCCGCAAAGCCTGCACTGGGCGAATACGCGGTCTGGTTTACGGTTGTTTTGGCCATGATAGCAACAGCAGGCGGTGTTATTGCCAGTATATTTGCGGTTTCGCGGATGTTGGCAATGCTGACTGATATGAAACTCGTTCCCCACAGCCATTTTGGCATGCCCGGTAGCATCCAAAAGCACACCCTGGTTTATACCGTCATTTTAGGTTTGCTGTTGACCATATTTTTTGACCTGACGCGGATTGCGGCCATGGGTATCATCTTTTATTTGATTATGGACATGGCGATCCACTGGGGTGTTTTACGTCACCTGCGAGACGAAGTCGGTGCTAAACGCGCATTCCCTATGGTCGCGATTATCCTTGACTTGATCGTTCTAGCCGGTTTTGTCTGGATCAAGATAAACAGCGATCCATTGGTGTTAGGTGTCGCTGGTGTTGTCATGTTGGTTATTCTGCTTGTTGAGATCCTATTTTTACGACATAACCCTATCGAGCCAAAAAACCACAACCACGGATGAAAATAACCCAATACTACCTTCTAGTGCTAACTGCCCGAGACAGCCTGAATGCAGCTGTGTAGGGGCTCACTCCCTAGGACGAACTTTAATCATGGAGATAAATAATGAAATCTGTCGTTATATTTGGGGCTGGCATTGCCGGATTAAGCGCCGCACATGAGCTGGCCGAACTGGGGTATCTTGTTTCAGTTTATGAAACGGCTGATGAGCCGGGGGGATTCTTTAGAAGTTCACGCCTTAGTCACGACAATATACCGACCGAGTATTCTTGGCATGGCATGGGACCTTGGTACCATAATGTTTTTGATTTGATGAAAAAAATTCCATTCAATGAAGAGGGCAGCGTTTATGATTTAGCCCTGTCTCGGCCCATTGATTTTGGCATATTCCCTGATGCTGGTCAGGCGCAATTTTACGATGAGGGATTTAAAAGTATTAACAAGATGTTTGGCATGAGCAATTGGGAGTTTACCAGAGCGTGCTATTTAATGTTAAAGACTTGGACCTCAAATCATCGAAGCCATGTGGTATATGCCAAGGTGAATGCGGCTCAAGCTTGGAAACCTATGCTTAGCGTGCAAAGTTATAACGCGTGGCGTTCTTGTTTCGGTCCTTGGATTGGCTCTGATTGGTCCAACGTGTCACTGCACACCGCAGGGGATTTTTTTAGAAAGCAATTTACGACAAAGCCCGCGCACCAGCATAAATCTGATCAAGATGGACCCGCATGGCAGCAAGGTGCCGGAGACGGTTGGCTACTCCTAAAAGGGCCCAGTAGTGAATACTGGTTCAATCCCTGGGTTAAATACCTTGAACACAAGGGCGTGAAATTCTATTGGCAGAAACCGCTCACCAAATTAGTGTTCGACGGCAGCAAAATAGTCTCCGCTTTTGTCGGTGATGAGGAGATCAAAGGCGATATTTATGTTGTGGCCATCAATCCTTACTTGATGGTTGATATTTTAAGTAAAACTCCCGCGCTTGAGCGGCAAGAAGAATTAAAATTGTTTACACCGCTTGTTCAAGACGGCCCACACACTCAAGTCTCTTTTCGGTTAGCATTTTCAGACGAAATCAAACTTCCTCGAAAGCGGACTGCAGCGGTGATCAGTGATTCAGAATTTAATTTGACCGTGTTCGCCGAAGAACAAGTTTGGGACAAGGATGTGGATTTGGGGCAAAACATCAAATCTCTTTGGACTGGCACGTCTTGTATTGGCGGCTTCCCTGGGAGGATATTCCATAAGCCCGTCAATCTCTGCACCAAAGAAGAATTTATCGAAGAAGTGAAGGCTCAAATCTTGAGTTGCGGTGCACTAAATCAATTGATTAAACAAGCGAATGACGGCAAAGAGTTGAAAGATTTTACAATTGAAAAAGTTGAAGTGTGGCATGAATGGCACTTTTCCCGTGATGGAATAACGCCGCTACAGCCAAAGTGGGTAAACACCACCAACACTCAAGCATTTATGCCATCTCAAAAAACGCCAGTGTTTAATCTATTCTTGGCCGGAGCCCACACTAAGACTCAGGCTCAAGTCTGGAGTATTGAAGGTGCTGTTGAAAGTGGCAGAAGAGCGGCCAAAGCGATAGATAAACGAGTTAACGTATTGGATCAATATCGACCCAGATGGATTAAATTGTTATCGAAAATCGATGACATCTTGTATCTAATTAAAGCACCGCAGCTTCTAGATTCTGTGGTTTTATGTATCGTTTTATTGCTTATTTTGTGGTTTTTGATCTGATCATATCTTGATTGATCTTAGCGCTATCCAGAAGGGATGAGCGACATTAAAAGTGCCATAACATCAATATCGGCCCTAATAGGTCTCACAACGACAAAGGAGTTTAACCATGAACAAGAAAGAAGCTTACCAAAAAAAACTACAGGCACAATTAGACCAGTGGAGCGCAGAGATCGATAAGCTCAAGGCCAAAGCTGATAACGCGCAGGCCGATGCACAAATTGAGTACTACAAACAAATCGAGGAACTGCGAACGATGCAAAAATCGGCCAACAGCAAACTTACCGAACTTAAGGAATCGAGTGACGGTGCATGGGAGGAGCTCAAGGCAGGTATGGATGGTGCGTGGAACTCGCTTGGCAATTCGCTGAAGTCGGCTACCTCCAGATTCAAATAAACAGCATGGTCATTGCGCCAAATAGGCGCACTATAAATTAGCACAGGAGTGCAACATGGACATTATTAGTTTACTCATATTTTTGGGAATAGGCGCTTTGGCAGGGTGGCTTGCAGGCAACATAATAAAGGGCGGAGGATTTGGTGTCATAGGCAATATTATTGTAGGAGTTGTTGGTGCTGTAGTAGGTGGTTTTATATTTAGCTTACTCGGCATATCAACAGGCGGTTTATTAGGCTCTATCATTATGGCTACTATAGGCGCTGTTATTTTGTTATTCATAATTAGTTTGGTTAAGAAGAAAGCCTAGTTCCTTAAGCACGACGATACATGTTGAAAATTCAAATTAGGAGTGGCCACATGATTAAGTTAAGACAGTTTTGGGGGAATCTGCAATCGAGCTTTTGGTTCATGCCTTCACTGATGGTCGCTGTCAGTATGACCTTAGCGGTTGTGTTGATCGAAGTAGAGTCTGCCGGTTTAAACCAATGGCTAATTCAGTGGCCACGACTGTTTGGGGTCGGTGCAGAAGGCGCTCGCCAGATGTTGTCCACCTTGGCTGGTTCGATGATGACTGTAATGGGGATCACCTTCTCCATGACACTGCTGGCCCTAGTGCTTGCGTCGGGCCAGTACACCTCTCGCATTTTGAGGAACTTCATGCGTAACAGTGTCACGCAAGCAACACTGGGGGGTTTTGCGAGCATTTTCGCTTATTGTCTTATAGTCTTACGCACCATTCGTGGCAGTGGTGGTGGTGATGAATTTGTGCCCAGTCTTGCGGTGTTTTTTGCCTTTGTGATGTCGCTTGGTGGTGTGGGGGTCCTTATCTATTTTATTCATCATATTGCCTTGTCTATCCAGGCATCAAGCATCATTGCTTCGGTCGCTCAGGAAACCAATGCTGCCATAGATAAGTTGCTGCCGATAAAACCGGATGAGGAACTTGATGAAGATGAAATGCGACACCCGATACTAAAGTCTCTGGATGAGCGGGTCTGGTATCCCGTGCCGGCAGCTCGCAGTGGTTACGTTTTAGGCGTGAACAACAATACATTAATTTGCTTGGCGAGTGACAACAGAACCATAGTGCGTATGGAGCAAGGCATCGGCTCGTTCATTGTCCAAGATACGGCTCTGGTGTCGCTAGCTCTTACTTACCCGCCAGAGCAGAAACTCATTGATGCTTTGAATACAGCTTACAGTATTGGTAGCCATCGCACAGTGGATCAGGATCCTACTTTCGGTATTCGACAGATTGTGGATATGGCCATAAAAGCGCTGTCCCCCGGGGTTAACGACACTTCAACGGCAGTGATGTGCGTGGATTATCTCACCTCGATTATGGCTCGATTGGCCAGTCGACAATTTCCGCCATTGTACCATTATGAGGGAGACACTCTGCGAATGGTGGCGATGGTTCCGAGCTTTGATAGTCTATTGGCCGATGCTTTCGACCAGATTCGAAGTAGCGCTGAAAAGAATCTTGCGATACTGGTACGCATGCTCGGTGCCTTCGAGACCATCGGAAGTTTAACGATCTGTCCGAGCCGCTTGAGAGCACTTGACCAACAGTTGCAGTTGATTGCAGAGTTGACCGCTCGCTGCTTTGAATCCAGTTATGATCGCGCGCGGCTGGAAATGCGACTGTCCAAGGTGCGTGAATCGTTGGACGGTCAGTTTGCATTGAGCGCATTAGTTGGGAAAGATTAGTTTTATGTAAATTAGACGGATACTAGGGGCTGTTGATCTTTCAAGGTTGGTTTTGCAGCGAATTGTTGCTCATTTGTACAAGGCAGAGACTTTTTATTCTACATAAAAAGTCGATAACGCAGTAAAAATGAGCAACAAACGCTGCCCGAAGGGTTCGGCTAAAAACGTTTTACTCTTTGTTGAGAAAATCTTCATTAAGCGAGTAGTGCTTAGATTGCTAGGCAGCAATCCACTCGCCTCGATTAAAACGCTCTTATCTCGAACAAAATTTAACCAGCAAAGATCAACAGACCCTAGCATACAAGATTCATTTTTTTGTTGACCAATTCGCTAGCTTTTCTTGGGTATACATCCAACGCACTCTATTTACAATCTCATCGTTCACTATAACTCATATAATTTTGCTATCAGCAATCGCAAAACATTCTTTCAAAACTCGATAACGATACATAGAAGCCCGACCAATATGATATTGGCAAAGCGATATTACAGTGATAATGGACGGCGACGGAGGCGGTTAGTCACTAGTCAGGCTCTGCAAGGCATTGGTGATTTCACTCATCCGCGCCGCCGTGACTTTACCATGAACCTGCGATATCAGATTACCGTTCTTATCCAAAACAACAATGACCGCCTCTTCGCTATCGGAGGGCACACCCAACGCGCTTTCCATGATCTGTGAGTTGAGAATCCAGGTTTGATCGTGATAGCGCTGCGGCACTTGTTCTTTGGCTCGGCCAATGACATCTTCTTCCGACATAAAGAAGGGTAAATTGACAGCCAGTACGTCGCGAACCCGATATTTACTATGATCTATCTCTGAGCGCAATGTGTTAACCCACTCCCGAGTGGATATTGCGGCATTGCGAGATGGCGTAAGTATGAGCAGTGTCGGTTGACCTATCAGTTTGTTACTGTCAACTTTTTCGCCGCTAAGCGCCGTTGCTGTAAATGACGGCCATGGTCCATCGCCTGCAGTAGCAGTAGCAGACGGCCCACATAGGGTTAGTATCGCAAGTAGGGTCAGTTCAGTAACGCGTCGGGATGTTGAGCCCCAAAGTGTTGTCGGTATCATTGGTCTGGTTAGCATAGTATTCCTCCGCTCAGTAGTAGGGGTGCGAACAAGCAGGCCAAGCCAGATCCAAATACAGAAGTCGCAGCATTCAGTGAAACTCCTTCATAAATCATCTTGGCTCTCATGTCTGACGAGTAAGCATCACACATACAATATGCGATTGACGACATTTCATCTGTTCGCTAGCGAACTTTCTGCCAGCCAATGACCCTATTAGCTCTGCAGGCGTCATTTGTGGGTATGTGTTCTAACGAACAGACCAGCTAAAAGCCAGCGCGCAAGCTGTAGTTCTCTGGACTTGCCGCAATGATCTTTTCCTCGGGTTCGGCAGGATTCATCCTCATCATACATAACAGGATATCTAGCTTATGCTTTTCGAAACATTTTCTAACCGCTCGCTGCAGCTATCCAATCGCATGGTAATGGCGCCGTTAACACGCAGTCGGGCTACGCCTGAGCACACGCCTAACGCGCTGATGGCAACGTACTACGGCCAACGTGCGACGGCTGGACTGATTATTACCGAGGGCACTTCGCCCAGCCCGAACGGACTGGGCTACCCACGCATCCCCGGTCTTTTCGATAGCACGCAGATGAATGCATGGAAGGCAAGCACATCAGCGGTACACGCCAAAGGCGGTAAAATCTTCTTACAGTTGATGCACTGCGGTCGAGTCGCGCATGTCGACAACTTGCCAACAGGTGCCGAAATACTCGGGCCAGATGCCGCGGCATGTCCCGGCGAGATGTATACCGACACCCTAGGCATGCAGCCCCACAGTACGCCCCGCAAAATGACCGAGGCCGACATCGCTCATGTGATAAATGAGTATGTGACGTCAGCGAAGCTCGCGCTGGAGGCAGGTTTCGACGGTGTCGAAATACACGGCGCCAACGGCTACTTAATCGAGCAGTTTTTGAATCCGCTGATCAACCTACGCACTGACGGTTACGGCGGCAGCGTTGAAGGCCGCAACCGACTCGCGCTGGAGATTGTGCGTGCGACAGTGGCAGCCATCGGCAGCGATCGGGTTGGTATCCGGCTCTCTCCTTACGGTGTGTTCAATGGCACCGGCGCATTCCCCGACATAGAGACGCAGTACCTGGCATTGACTAAGGCATTTTCCTCACAGGGGCTTCTCTACATCCACTTGGTTGATCATTCCTCCATGGGGGCACCAACGGTACCCGCCGACTTTAAGCTTAAGCTGCGCGCTGGTTTCGATGGTCTGTTCATTCTGTCTGGAGGGTTTGATCATCAAAGCGCTGAACAGGCGTTACGCGATAAACATGGCGACCTGGTAGCCTTTGGCCGTCCGTTTTTGGCTAACCCAGATCTCGTCGCTCGGATGCGCCAAGATGCAACGCTCAACACGCCAGACGAAGCGACTTTTTACGTACCTGGCGCCAAGGGTTATACCGACTATCCAACTCTCGCGACTTCTCCAGAGCGTTAACGCCAAAAGTTATCGCCGAGGTAGCACAATTCAGTAGAAGCTTGCGGCGTCCATAAGACCAAATTGAAACAGGATTTCACTATGACTTACAAAAGCATTAATCCCAATAACGGAACAATATTGAAGACCTTTGATGAAATCAGTGATGCACAGCTTGAGATCAAGCTTGCCACTGCGCATGCCTGTTACCAGACATGGAAAAACACCAGCTATAAGCAACGCGCCGCTATTATGGCCAAGGCTGCAGAACTTCTGCATGCGCATACTGATGACTATGCCAAGCTGGCAACACTGGAGATGGGCAAGCGAATTGATGAAGCCCGTGGCGAAGTCAATTTCAGTGGTAAAATCCTCAGCTATTATGCAGACCACGCAGAAGCGTTTTTAGCTCCAGAGCAACTTGACCCGGAACATGGCGAAGCCCATATGGAAAGCAGCCCGATAGGCGTGATTTTCTGCGTCGAGCCGTGGAACTTTCCCTTTTATCAACTTGCTCGTGTCGCAGGCCCGCAACTGATGGCGGGCAATGTTTTGGTGGTGAAACATGCCAGCAATGTACCCCAATGTGCTATTGCCTTTGAGCAGTTGTTGATTGATGCGGGCGCACCTGAGGGGTTGTACACAAATCTGCTGGTTTCGCACCAACAGTCTAACCAGATTATCGACGACCCGCGCGTCAAGGGCGTGGCACTGACAGGTGGTTTTGCCGCTGGCAGAAGCGTTGCCGCCCGAGCAGGGCAAAACCTCAAACCCTCGTCGATGGAGCTCGGTGGCAGTGATGCCTTTATCGTGCTTGATGACGCTGATCTCGACAACACTATTCCCTGGGCTGTTTGGGGCCGTATGTACAACCAGGGACAAACCTGCTGTGCTGCTAAACGCTTTATTGTGCTCGATTCGATTGCTGACAAATTCATCGAAAAGTTTCAAACCGCGCTTGAACTTCAGCAACCTGGCGATCCGATGGACGAAACAACGACCAAGGGACCGATGTCGCAAGAAGCCGCTCTGGTTAATATTTTGAAGCAGGTCGATGATGCTGTAGCCCATGGTGCTAAGGTGTTAATGGGCGGCAAGCGTATCGACTGCCCGGGCTCTTTCATGCAGACCACGATACTGACCAACATTGCGCCAGGCAACCCTGCTTATCGCACTGAGTTCTTCGGCCCAGTTGCGTTGATTTTTCGGGTCAAGGACGAAGCCGCGGCCATAGCGCTTGCCAACGATTCTGACTTCGGACTTGGTGGATCTGTGTTTACCGAAGATGCCGCTCGTGGCAAACGCGTCGCCAGTCAGATTGATACCGGTATGATGTTCATCAACAATATTGATTGGACCGATGCCGCGCTTCCGTTCGGCGGCGTTAAAGATTCCGGTTATGGCCGCGAACTCGGCGAAATGGGCATTCAGCAGTTCGTTAATAAGAAGCTGGTTCGCACCATTTCGATGGCAGCACCGGTGTAACGGTTGCACAGCTAGGGGCTAGCAAACTGAAAATATTAATATTTCACAAGCAATACCCTATATGGCAACGGCATAACATGGCGAACGAGCTTAGTTATCTAAGATAGCGACATAATTATCGAGAGTTTAACTAAATCGATGGGTTAGGTGGCTGTGGTTTGAAAATGCTATGGTTTGACAATGCTGTGGTTTAACAATGCTATGGTTTCACAGCGCTGAGTTTGAATGAAATTAATTCATAGCACTTTAAGCGTCTAGCTGTGAAGCCGATTAATCTTGCTTGGGAGGATATAGAAAGGGCATGACGTTATTGTTTTTAATGTTTGGGATGATTTGTTATAAACGACAAGATGGCCAAATATACCATGTCAAGCCACCAATGAGGGGTAGCTTGGCATAGATGATTAGTTAATAGATGATTAGTTAATAGGTTTCTAGTCTATCGGTTTCTGTTTTTACCACGGCATAACATTCGCAGCACAGCGTTTCGAGTTTTTGTCTGTTGGTCACGGTAATTTGACCGCGCTTATAGTTGATTACCCCAAGTTTTTGCAGTTTACCGGCGGCTTCAGTTACGCCTTCTCGTCTGACTCCTAACATGTTGGCGATCAACTCTTGGGTCATTGTGAGATTGTTGCTAGCCAGTCTATCAAGTGATAGTAGCAGCCAACGACAAAGTTGCTGGTCGATAGAATGGTGCCTGTTACATATTGCCGTCTGCGCCATTTGTGCCATCAGTGCTTGAGTGTAACGTAACAACAGTTCGCGAAGGTTTTGATTGTCGTTAAATTCATCGAACAATATCGATGCGGACAATTTATAGGCTCGGCCTGCGCTTTGAACTATGGCGCGATTTATGGTGCTTTCTCCCCCCATAAACACGGCAATGCCCACTAAACCTTCATTGCCGACAACAGATATTTCTGCCGATGCGCCATCTTCGAGAACATTCAGTAAAGAGACAATACTATCAATGGGAAAATAGACATTTTCAAGGTTTTGACCAGCTTCATAAATAACTTTACCTAAGGGCAGTTTTATTATCTTTAACTGTGGAAATAAGCGCTGTTTTGTCGCTTCAGGTAATGCTTTAAGTAATGCGTTCTCATTTGGGTCAATCATTGATAACCTTTCAATATATTAAAGTGAGACATTCACTACTTGCTATGATCTTTCTTATGTCATTGATTTAATGCAAGATTACATAATACTTAAGTAATCTTGTTATCAATATAACAGAGTTTGTTGAATCGAGAGGGTTAAAATGCCTTGTTTAGCGTGATTTGCGATCACAGCAGGCGAGTGGAACCATTATTTTTGGTTCAAAAGGCATTGCATGTTGAGTTGTATTTATGAGTTGTATTTATACTCATCGACAGGATATTTAGTTGGGGGGGAGATAGTAAAAAGACCTTTGCAAAGCTGCGTTTCGCTCATAGGAAAGAGACTAAACAACGGCCTACAGCGATTACGTTTAGGCCGCAAGTCAGCTGCTAAGGCTGCTGTTTTGTGAAGATGGATGGCATAAAAGGGCTGAGCAGAAAAGTGATTGCAAGATCCATTTCTCTAGTGGCTATACATTCGGCTTTTGCCGCCGGAGTTAGTTAAGTTTATGTGCTTTAAGTTTATGTGCAGTCTGATGCAAGATGCATTTAACATCTGATTTTTTCGTCGACCTAAACTCACATGTTGAAGCGCTTTGACTGATATTTACAATTTAATCATTTTGAATATCATCAAGCGCCTGACGAACTTCATCCAAAATTAATCTGTTTGCCACTTTTTCATCGATATCGGGTACATCCCATCCAAAAATAGCGCGATATTTCTCAATCAAATTGTTGACATCTTCGATGATATCGCTGCGATGGGCCGCTAACTCTAATTTTTCTATGTCAGTCATGCTCGTTCACCTTAAAAGTTTATAGATAACTCCAGATTAAACTATTATTCATGCTCCATCGGTGCGACACCGAACAGATTGAATAGAAAATTTGGTGCAAGCTGATAGACATCCACTCTATTAGGAAAGCAATGATTTATTGTTTGCCATCTTTAATCTGGAGCAAATACATCATGTTACATACATTGAATGATTTACAAAATTTATCTATTCACGCCTCTGATGGCGATATTGGATTAACCAAAGATTTTTATTTTGATGACAAGCATTGGGTGATTAGATATTTGGTAGTCGAAACGGGTTCTTGGTTATCAAGCAAAAAAATATTGCTTTCACCCATATCAATCAAAGAATTTAATCAGGAACAAAAGACGCTTGCTGTCACAATCTCAAGAGAGCAGGTAAAAAACAGCCCTGACATCGATAGCGAGAAACCAGTCTCTAGGCAGCATGAGGTCGATCATATGGAATATTATGGTTACTCACAATACTGGGGTAACACTGGTATTTGGGGAAGTGAGCCCAGTCCAAACATGATGGCACCTGGTTATTATAGTGTCGCGCCAAAGCCAGATAACTTAGATAACCCAGAGATGTCCGCAGATGTTGAGGCAGCACTATCACGGGATAATGATCATCATCTACGCAGCAGTCATGCCGTGGCGGGTTATCACCTTGATGCCATAGACGGTGAATTGGGTCATTTGCAAGGTATGTTAATAGATATCGACACTTGGGCTATTCGTTATTTGATTATTAACACCAGTAATTGGTGGTTGGGTCATCTGGTTTTGATTGCGCCCAAATCGATTAAAGAGGTGAGTTGGCCTACCTCTAAAATTTATGTTGATATGACGCAGCAGCAAGTGAAAGATGCTCCCACATACGATCCATCAGTGCCTTTCGATCTTGAACATGAGCAAAATCTGCATACTCATTATGGCCATAATGATGGATAACATTATTACCTCTCTATGAGGTGTTTGGCTGTCGTGTTTAGGTTGTTTGTTTAAAAAGTGTTCTTGGAGTCAGTTATCTATTTCAATATGAAAATATAGTCAATATCAGTTAGTTATTGCAGTTTTTTCTTCTTGAAATTACTGCAATTAATTGAAACTAGGAGACATATTAAATATTTAAGACGATGACTTTGAACCCAAGGGGTACCCTTTATAAAAACAAGCTATCTGTTTTCAACATTTAACGATAAAGCTTTATCAGACATGATGAAGCTTTTTTGTGTTGATGAAAGACTCCCATCAGATTCATTAGACCATTACACAAGAACCTCGCGGGCCTGAGACACACAGACCTTTAAATACTCTTCAAACGTGTCGACTAAATTAAGCGTTCCGATGAAGCTTAAATGGTGGCTGGATTTACTTTAATGAATGAAAGATAAACATTTATGCAGGCGCTTTGGATTAGGTTGTTGCTTCAAATTGGCTGGCAATTTTGTTTTGATACAGTCAAGAGCTTGCTAATATCATGTGCACTCTATACTCGACATCTTGTTTCATACTTTCTGATTCGAATCCCGCGCGGGCACGAAATACATAGCCCTGTCGAATATCAAACATAAGCTTTGCACGTGCTAATGATGGAAAATTGGCAGGTAAAACACCTCTTGCTTTTTCTAGCTCAAAGCGTCGCGATAATCGCGCATCGGTATCTAATACTGCTCTTTGTAATAGTTCTTGTGCTCCCTCGACCTCGCCAGCACTTGTGGCAACGCTGGAACTGAGAAAGCAGCCTTTTGCGCCGCTACCATTTGCAGTACTGTAATCAATCACTGCAATCATGAACGAGCGGACAGCTTGGTTAATATCGGGTTCTGTTTCAAAGGCTACTAATGGTGCGCATGCATCAATTGTGGCGTAGCAGTTTATAGCTTCTAAATAGAGTTTACGTTTGTCACCAAAAACCGAGTAAAGGCTAGGGCTGTTAATACCCATTGCTTGGGTTAAATCTTTAATGGAGGCGGCATCATATCCTTGTTTCCAGAAAACATGCATGGCGGACAAAAGCGCTTCGCTACGATCAAAAGCGCGTGGCCTACCAGCCTTATTTTGAATCATATCGGATACCTCAACGCTGTGGATTTAATGATTTATTTTAGTATCAAATGATACATAATTCAATTAATTAAAACCCATTAACCTCGGTAAGGTAATGATTATGCTCTAGGAAGTTGTCTATATTGGCAATATAATTTTGTAACGATCACTATGAAATATTGACACCTTGGCATTATTTTGTTTTTATAATATTCACTACAAAACATTGGAATAAACATGAACTCATCTAAATTAGTAGCAGGACAAACCTTTCCAGACATCACTCTAGCGCTGCTTGGTGGTGGTGAAATTAATCTTACGGCTGTTCCGGCAGAGGGCTGCGATTGGCGTATGGTGGTTGTTTATCGGGGTAAGCACTGTCCCATTTGTACTCAATATCTATCGACGTTGAACGAGCTGTTGCCTGAATTCAAGAAGTTAGGTGTTGATGTTGTAGCTGTATCCGCCGATCCCATAGAAAAAGCGATGGCTCAAATGGAGCTGGTTAAGCCTTTATTTGATGTGGCGTACGGCTTAAGTATTGAACAAATGCAACAAATCGGGGTGTATATTTCAAATCCTCGCTCGCCGGAAGAAACTGACCGACCTTTTGCCGAACCCGGATTGTTTATTATTAATGATAAAAAACAGGCACAAATTATTGATATATCGAATGTTCCTTTCTCTCGCCCAGAGCTGAAGTCAATGATTATGGGTTTAGGTTTTATCCGTAATCCACAAAACAATTACCCAATAAGAGGAACCTACAAATAAAAAATCATGGCCCTCTACATGAAGAAGTACGGCAACTAATTGTGTAGTGACATGGTATTTTAGCCACCTAAATAGAGGTAATATTATTGCCTCGTACATGACTTTAGGTGAGCAAATGAAATCAAATACCAGAAGCACACCATAATACCGTTGCTGTAGCGGTATATTATGGCGTGCTATCTTTTGGCAAGTGGATACTGCGGTGAAAGCAGGCCGTTGTGGTTTTATTTTCATAACGTTCATTCATCAATGGCGGTATCGTTATGTGTTACAACGCTTATAAATCGATTTCGACGATGCTTATTTCATTTAAATTGCTGTGTGATGATTGTTTTTTAGGAACCGCACAACAAAGCAATACCTCACCTTCGGTTGGAGTGACCACTGGCTTAGTTCGATAAGTGATTGATCCTTTTAGCAGTCTTACTGCGCACGTGCCGCAAGTTCCGTTACGGCAACTGAAGTTAGGCGTGAGCCCATGGTTTTCTGCTGTTTCTAAAAGTGTCGCATCATTTGCGTTCCATCTTTGTTCAAAACCAGACTTAACAAATTTGATGACGGCTTCATCGGCTTCGTTTTCTGCTGCAAGTGACTTTTTTGCTTCAAGTAACATTTTTTCTTCAAGTAACATTGATTCATTATCGATTTGGCGAATAAGTGCCGCAGGCCCAAACGCTTCGGCAAAAATACGTGCATCACGTACTCCTAAACTGCGTATTTCATCATAGAGTGCTTGCATAAACGCAGGTGGACCACATAAGTAAAAATCATAATCGTCTAGTGCTAATATTTGCCGAAGTGTATCGGCGGTAATGTGGTCGATTGCATTAAAATCAATGCCTATTTTTTCCTGCTCATTAGGTTGAGTGATAATTGAATAGTATCGAATTTTACCATTAGATTTTATTTCAGCATCACGGAAGTTTTGTGTAAAAGCGCGTTGTTGGGTCGTTTTGGCGGCGTGTAATATGGTCAATGGTCTTAAATGACGGGTACGCTCAGCTTCATTTAGGATATGCGAGGTCATCGAAATCATCGGCGTAATCCCTACGCCTGCGCCGATTAATACGGCCGGGCGCTTTTCTGCTGCATCAATATAAAAATTACCCGAAGGAGCTTTAGCTTCAATAACATCGCCGACGCGCACATTATCGTGTAAGCATTGCGAAATAGTGCCATTAGCTTCTCGTTTAACTGAAATGCGGTAATACATGTCGTCTGGTGTTGATGATACGGTATAAGTTCTTATCACGGCTGTGTTTGCATTGGGTGGGGTAAGGCGCACCGTTAAAAACTGCCCCGCTTTTGAAGACACTAACGGGGTGTTGTCTTTTGGTTCTACATAAAATGAACGAATAACACTACTCTCATTTTCAATACGTTTGACTGTATAAGATAACCACGATTCTCTTGTGGCTTCAGCTGCCAGTGAAGCATGTGCTTGTTCCCAATCACCAGCCATTAAAGTATTTGGTGAATACGCAGTAAACGATGCGCGAAAGGGTAGTGCATTCCTTAATGTCACTCCGTGGCTGAGAGTGAAACGCCATGCTCGTTCAGCACCTTTAAAAGCGCTGACTTCTGGAGTGTCTTCCCATAATAATTCGACAGTGCCGGTTAACATAAATAAGTCACCAGTCGAAAAGTCGATAAATATCAAGCCTGCTTTAGGGTTAACCAAAAAGTTACCGAGAGTGTTAAAAAAATTGTTGCCTGAATAATCAGGAATAGTCAGTGTATTGCCGTCTACTTTCACAAAACCAGGCCGTCCTCCACGGTGTGAAATGTCGACACCTTCATGTTCAGGGTGTTCTTTAGCTGGCACATAACTGGACACAAAAAAGGTATCAGCATCACGGATTATCTTACTAACATCATGACTCAATACCGTAAATTCTTCTATGTTAGAGGCCGGATTAGTGACGTGAGATTGTTTATTAAATTGAATACTGCGGCTTTGTATATATTGCGGACAATTGCCAAAAGATTGATCGACAGATATTGAAAAATGAGTAGGACTGATTTTATGAACCCGGCCATTTACACGATTACGACGACGAGAGTGCATTTCAATACCAAGTAAACCTAAAGGACTACCATCATTTTTTAGTTGTGGTGCGATAGGGTCTCCAGCTATTGCCGATGCGTTAATCGTTAATGTTGTTGAGTCTGGTGATGTTATAAATCCTGGATATCCCGAAAGTATCGATGCCCAAGGCCAACCTTGTTGGTCAACACTGCCAGCAACAATAAAGGGCAGTTGTTGATAAAACTCACGATGTTGTTCTGGAATGTATGGACGTATTGCGCGTTGTCCAAAACTCTCCATCACAGCGCGTTTACCAACACGATCCTGAATGTTCTGTTCACCAGGATGAAATGGCGATAAAGCTGATTTTTGATGGGTCTTATCGCGAGTTTGGTTTTGCATAATAGGCATCTCTTAGCGGGATTTCGGTGGCACTGGATATTAAATAAATCAACATGCCCTACGACTGGCTCACAAATTCATCGGTACCAAAAATCCGCAGTGGATGTGCGAGCTGCCAAGAGCTAGTCGTCTTATTCTACTAATCCAGCTTTGGTTGCTGGCATAGCAACAAATCCTCTCAACCCTTCAATGTTTGTTAACCAGCGACGTACATTTGGGTAAGGTGCTAATGACACATCGCCTTCAGGTGCATGAGCAACGTAACTGTATATAGCAAAGTCAGCTAAGCTGATTTTATTTGCGACCAAATAATCTTGGTCGATAAGTTGTGCTTCTAATTTTGTTAACGCTTTTTCTGCTGTGGCTTTAGCAAACACCGGATCTGATGGTGAATTGAAAACATTAATTAACCTCGCTGCGCCTACGCCATAAGAGATTTCGCCCGCTGACATCGCAAGAAAACGATGCATTTCTGCTTCATGTTGCAGATCTTGAGGGATAAACGAAGGCGCATATTTACGAGCCAGATAAATGAGGATTGAAATTGAGTCGTGAACAACCGCATCACCGTCTTCAATAACAGGGACCAAACCCAAAGGGTTAAGGGTAAGAAACGGTGCTTTTTTATGCTCCCCAGCAGGAAGATCTACGTGGATAATGTTGTGCGCAATCCCCGCGACACTCGCAAATAGCTGCACGCGATGAGCATGACCTGAAAGTGGGAAACTGTGAATTTTAATGGCATTAGACATGATGTGTTCCTTTAAGGGTTGAATGATTTGTGCGTGAGAAAGAATAAAGTTCACACGGTATAAATACAATGACCTGTTTTATTGAAACATTATCTCTATTATGGATATAATATTAATGGCTGTTATTAATGGTCATTACTCATGTGAGGATCATCTATGGATACAATTGATAGTATGCGTATTTTTGTTGCGGTCGCGGGGCAAAAATCGTTTACGGCGGGGGCAAAACAGCTAGGTATTAGTACTAATTTGGCCAGCAAGCATGTGCGACAGTTAGAGGCCCGTTTAGGTGCGCAACTTATTCATCGGACAACTAGACGTGTCACTTTGAGTGATACAGGACTCGCGTATTTTGAACGCTGCGTGTTTATAATTGATCAATTTGATGAGTTAGAAGGTTTAGTTCAAGAGCGTCAATCCGAACTTGCGGGGCCTATTCGTATTACTGCGCCAACAGGATTTGGGTCAAGGGAATTGGTAGAAGCTATTCGACCTTTTCAAATTGCACACCCTAAAGTGACTATCAATCTGCATCTGTCCGATCAGCATGTCGATATACTTGACGAAGGTTTTGATCTCGCCATTCGTTTTGGTCCACTGCAAAATTCTACGCTTATTGCTCGTAAGTTGCTTACTATGCGATTAGTGGTGTTTGCATCACCGGAATATATCAATACACATGGTGAACCATTACATCCTAGCGATTTATCAACACATAATTGTTTATTACAATCATCGTCAGCAGATCCGGAGCATTGGGCCTTTACGGTTGCTGGCACAGAACAAAAATATCGGGTAAATGGGTCTTTTACGGCAAATTCGCCTCGGGCGGTCGCGCATATGGCCGTTGGAGGTTTAGGTATTGGTCGTTGTCCGCTGTACACCGTTGAACCCTTTCTTAAAAGTGGTGAGTTGGTATTGTTGTTTGACGATAAGATGGTTAGCGTATTTAACTTATACGCTGTATATCCTTCTGCACGTCATTTAACAGCTCGGATTAGAAAATTGATAGATCACTTAGTAACGGCGTTAGGATAATTTTATCTAAAATAATATCGTATCAGCTTAGGGCTATTGACCATTAAACCTGCATTGATGATGCTATTCGATATGTCGATGAGGTCATTGATACACTTAGAACTCAGTTTAATTCAACTGAGTATCATAATTGACGTTATTAAAAATATCTTACAATCCAATTACTTAACGGCCACTCAACGCAATAGTAAATGTTTGAATTGTTGCTGAGTTTAAAATACTCCAGTTCGTCTTCTCGACCGCTTCGGACATTTAGTGGATTTAGATTTTTAACATTAACATAAATATAAACATTTAAAAAAGTGAGGTTTCAGGGCTGTGTGATTATTGTCCGTTATTTACGACATCTTTGAGGTGCATCAAGGTTTCATCGACACATTTGACTTAAATTTACATGCCTATGCATCTGAGTCAGTTTTGGCCTATTCTTATAGTATAAATCAAGACTAGAAGTGAGATTTGCTATGAAAATGCCTGAAACGAGTTTTTTTGAATGGCAACGTCAATTCAGCTCTGAAACTGATTGCTTAAATCACATTAAGAAAATGAGATGGCCTAATGGCTTTGTTTGTCCTAGATGCTCTTGTGAGCATGCTTATGAGCTTACAACCCGCAATGTATATGAATGCAGTCAATGTCATAAACAAACATCGGTCACAGCTGACACATTATTCCACGGTAGCCGTATTCCTATCACTAAGTGGTTTTGGGCAATCTACTTTTTAGGCTCAGATAAAGGCAGTATTTCAGCATTAAGATTGAGCAAGCACATTGAAGTTAATTGGCGAACGGCACGTTTGATATTAAGTAAGCTGAGAACGGCTATGGGCCATAGAGACAGCTTATATAGACTGTCAGGCGTTATTGAAATTGATGATGCGTTAGTGGGTGGCAGAAGGAAGGGCAAGCGTGGACGTGGAGCAGAAGGTAAAACACCTGTTTTAGTTGCCGTTGAAAGCAAAGGAAAAAGAGCTGGATTTATTGCTATGCAGGCTGTGAATAGCGTTTGCCATGATAGTGTTGAAAAGTTCGTTGCCAAACACTTAACGAGACAGCAAGAAGTGCATACAGACGGCTTACCTGCGTTGAACATTATAGATAAGACTCAACAACATGAAGCGAGGGTTACCCCCAGTGAGCTTGTTGATGAATGGCTGCCTTGGGTTCATATTGCCATTGGTAACTTAAAGGCATTTTTACTTGGGACATTTCATGGTGTTTCAGGAAAGTACCTGCAAGAATACCTGAGCGAGTTCTGTTATCGGTTCAATCGTAGACAAATGGAAAGAGAAATACCTAACAGATTGTTAAATTTGGCAATGATTCACACGCCAATACATTCTTACTGAGCCAAGTGCATAGGCATGTAAATTTATTAGGTAAGTGTTATTTTTATTTGCTGTTATGTATCAGATTCTTTCAGCTCTACTTAGCCAAGGTGGGTTAGCAAAAAGGTAAAATAGCAGCATTAATAGACCGATAATGTTTGGATTGTCCTAGCAGCCTGACGTTTTATAGGTGAATCAATATGAGTAAAGCTAAAAGTGATACCAATAAACATCGTGACAATCTCGAAGGAGACATTAAAGAGGCGGTTGAGGCAGATAAGGATATTCGGGACACCGTTCGGTGCATTACTCTTAAAGCATTGAGTGAAGGAAAATTAGACCTCAATGAGCTCTCACAGATTGCACTCTGCGTGATTAAAGGTGCCGGTTTAGGTGCAAGTGATGGTCAAACCCACCAGCTCACTAAGGCGGTTGCTGGGCTTGAGGATGCCTTATGTTCTGCCGTAGAGGCATCCAAATTAGCTGTTGAAGAAGCCAGTTCGCATGTTAACACCTTTAGTAAACAAGATTTACAGCGCACCATTAATGACCTTAGTGAACTTGAAGCTATGTATTTAGAGACGTTAAAAGACGTGGCAAAAGAGGCTAATGAGGCGGTATCCGTTACTTTAAATGATTTGGCTCGTCATGGTCGAGTAAGCGGCACCGCCGTCGGCCAGAAAGTAACTGAAGTTTCTACATTATTAAACCAACAATTAACTGAGCGGTTAAGCGACACGGTGGCAGCTGGAGTCGATTCTGCAGCTAAAGTAACCCGTAACCTCGCTTATGCGGCAGCAGGTTTTCTTGATGCTTTTGCACAAAAATTGGATGAGAAATCAACATCTAATTCCAACTCAAATAAGAGTCAATAATGGGTGAAGCATGCTTTGGCAAACGTTAGGTACCGCGCGAGATATTGGCCGACTGAATGAGCTTGCTTCGGTTTTAATTCGTTATGGCTTCGGCGATGTGTTGCGCAGGCTTGGCCTTGCTAATGTGTTTAATGTCGCCGGTAAGGCTCTGCATTGGAAGCATGCAGCTGAAATAAACCAGTTAGAATCACCGGTTAGGTTTTGCCATGCACTGGCAGAAATGGGACCAACCTTTATCAAACTAGGACAGATCCTTGCTACGCGTTCAGACCTATTTCCACCAGAGTGGACTGCTGAATTTGAAAAATTGCAGAATCATGCGCCGCCGGTATCATTTGAATTAATCTGTAAACAGTTACAGGAAGACTTAGGTTGTAGTCCGCAACAGGCTTTTGCCGAATTTAATCCAACCCCTTTTGCTGCCGCATCGATTGCCCAAGTTCATCGGGCTCGCCTACACGATGGTGCTGAAGTCATTATTAAGGTTCGCAGGCCAGGCATAAGACCTGTTATGGAAGCTGATCTACGTTTACTTGCCCGTATTGCAGAGGTGATGGAGTCAGAGTCACCGACACTACGCCATTTTAGGCCTCGTGAGGTGGTCCGTCAATTTACCCATTCTCTACGGCGGGAACTGGATTTATTGGCCGAGTGTCGTAATGCTGAAAGGGTGGCAAACAATTTCAAAAATAACCCTAACATCGTTATTCCAAAAGTGTATTGGTCGTGGTGCAGTGAACGCATCAATGTTCAACAGTTTATTGATGGTATTTCTGGACGGAATATAGCAGCAGTGGAGCAGGCTGGATTAGATAGGAAGCTGTTAGCTAAGTATGGTGGTCAAGCTGCGTTGAAAATGATTTTAATTGATGGTTTTTATCATGCGGATCCCCATCAAGGTAATATTTTTTATCTGCCTGAAAATCGAATCGCATTTATTGACTTTGGCATGGTGGGTCGATTGTCTTTCGAACGCCGCCATCAAGTGGTGCAACTTTTACATAGCATGGTTGAATTGGATGCTTCTCGTGTTGTTGATGTATTACTGACTTGGGCTGGCGATCCTCCGCTCAATAGTGAGAATCTTACTTTTGAAGTAGAAGAATTTGTTGATAAGTATCATGGCGTTTCGTTAAAAAGTTTCCATTTGAGCATGATGTTGACTGAACTGATATCACTGCTTAGAGAATATGGCCTCAGCTTACCTCCTGATATTATTATATTGATCAAAGCATTAATTGCGCTTGAAGGTGTTGCCCTGCAATTAGATCCTGACTTTAATATGGTGTCTGAAGCAAAGCCATTATTACACCAGTTAATGTTAGAACGATACGCACCAGACGCATTGGCCAAAAGAGGTTGGCAAGCCATTGTCGATACCGGTGAATTGTTAAGTGGATTACCGCAAGACTTACAACAACTTTTACGTTCAGCCCGTAGCGGTCGATTTCAGCTGCATATTGATGTCACAAGACTAAAAGCCTTTGGCAATCAACTTGATCGTGCTGCTAGTCGAGTCGCCATTGGCAATGTGGTAGCGGCCATGATTATTGGATCTTCTATTGTGATGACAGTTGATGGAGGACCAACTTTATTTGGTTTGCCGTTATTTGGCATACTTGGATTTCTGAGTGCTGCCGTCGGTGGGATTTGGTTGTTATTCTCTATTTGGTCAAGCGGGCGCTGGAAGTAGCAAATTATCACTACATCAATAATAAACATGAGGCTGCATAAATTTTATGCAGCTTTGCAGTGCCAAAGCATTAAAAATAGACCTCGATAAGAGTAAATCATATTACCTTTGCTGTTTTGTACGACATGAGTAACTGCTCCATTGATTCAGTGTACAACATAACCATTCCTTCCAAAAACAAGCTGAATAATCAGACCATTTAGTCTAAAAGGTGACAAGAAGTTGCAAACACTCAATGCTGTCTAATGCTTAACGTGTAAAATCTGACTTTTAAAAACTATAAACTACATTTGTACTTAATTGATGTAGTCACTAACGCTTTATCTAATTCAAATGTGAAGAGACTTTTTCTTAACTAATCGTTGGTTTTTTTGCGGTAAATCGACATGCTATTTATGTGATCTATTGATAACAAAAAACGTTTCATTCGTGCTGCTTTAGGTATTAGTACTGACTGTTATGTCAAATTGTTGCATCGGTAAACTTCACTCAAATACTTGAATCGGTCACGCAATGCTTGTTGAAAAACAATCTATGAAAATAATGTGCAATAACAAGATCATGCAATGGCTCGATTACGTCATTGATACGGTTTAAACGCATCGGTTGAGATGACGATTAACGCTTAGACCAAAGTCGATAGCCAACAATGACATAGAGAGTGCTAATCTGAGTAAAAATGGATTGGAGTATTCATGCTAAATAGAATGATTTTGATTAATGGTTTAGTGGTATTTGCCATCACTGTACTGCTGAGTTATTTAACCTTACCTCCTTGGCTGTATGCATTATTGATCGCACTCGCGTCCGTAGCCACGCTACTGCTTACCCACAAAAAACAAATAAGCCCAGAAATCCTTGAGTCATCTCAACACGATGAGCATGTTGCGAGTGGTATCAGCAAAGCCGCCACTCGAATTGCTATTGGTGGGGCTGAAGTGTCATTTTTTATTGAAAAGCTAGCACATGCAATGGGTTTGCAAGTAAAGCATGTTCAAGAAATATCAGAGCGTGCGGGTAATTTAGAGCAAGGTGCTCAACAACTGTTAGGCCAATCAGCCAAAGTACGTTTACTGGTTGAAGAGGCAAATACCCAAGCTTCAAGCTACGCCAAAGAAATAAAACAAGTTGATGAACAACAACGCAGCTTGTCTACTGAAATTGAATCAACTGCAGTGTTATTAATAGAACTTAACAACAAAGCAAACGCTATAAGCAGTATCACCGACACTATTAATAAACTATCTGATCAAACTAATATGTTGGCACTCAATGCTGCAATTGAAGCGGCTAGAGCTGGTGAACAAGGCAGAGGATTTGCCGTGGTTGCCGATGAAGTTCGTAATCTGGCACATAAAACGGCTGAAGCAACGCAAGGTATAGAATCATTGCTGTCAGAAATTGGTGAAAATAGCATTCAATCTGTACAAGCAATGCAACGAGTCAGTGATATGGGGGGAAAACTCTCTCAGCGTATGAATGAGATTTATATTCTTACAAAGGCAAGCCAAGAAAGCATGGCCGATGCAGCAAGCGAAATGCTGCAAATGGATCAAACTGTAGGTTTTACCGTTGATAACACCAATGGCATAGGTGCCAATATTGAAGGAATAGGGGCCTCTATACTCAAAGTTGATACCGACTTAATAGAAGCTTCAGATCGAGTTCTTGAGCTTAGTGGCTTTGCAGAACAGATATTTCGTCATTTACAAAGTTTCGATTTATCGGATAAACACGCAATTATCGCTAATGTCGCACTCAATGCTGCGGCTGATGTCGGAGCGGTTTTTGAAAATGCTCTGTTAAAAGGTTCACTCACACAAGCCCAATTATTTGACTCAAATTACCAGCCAATCCCTAAAACCGACCCTCAAAAATTTACCACTGGTTTTGACCGTTTTACAGACTCCAATTTACCTAGCATTCAAGAGGCCATTTTAAAAAATAACACCGATATTATTTATGCCGGAGCTGTAGATGTAAGAGGGTATTTTCCTACCCACAATATCAAATTTTCTCAGCCTTTAAGCGGAAACCGGGAGCAAGATCTTTCTGGTAATCGCACCAAACGCATTTTTAATGACCCTACAGGAAAGCGATGCGGCAACAATACTGAAAGTTTTTTACTGCAAACATATAAGCGTGATACCGGTGAGGTGATGCATGATCTCTCTGCACCAATTTACGTTAACGGCAAACATTGGGGAGGATTTAGAATTGGTTACAAGGCCGAAGAGTCATAAATAATTAGCTCTATCCGGCTAATTTTTATGATTTTATGAGTATGTTGCCAACGAAACTTAACACAGGGGAATCATGTTTTTCATTCATTGACTAAGTTCCAACATGAACAGCAATCTAAATTCACTTGTTGTGCGTTATTAACAATCAACATTAGCAGCGTAAAAAAATCAAGTAAGTTAAAATTATTACCTTGTAGAAACCGCCCATAAACATACCGTTTATTCATATCGGTAAAAACATTATCTTTAACTTATTAGTCTTTAAAGGCTAGCTTAGTTAAATATTTAGGCTTTTCTGTTTAAGGCTAAAACCTGCAAGGAAAGTGATCGCAAAATTAGCCTGTTAATAGCTGTTATTTATGTTCATGTTTGGTGAAGCGAAAATACAGAATGTGATATATAAATATATGATTATTTATATGTTTTTTATTTTTAAATTAACCTGATTTTGAAATAAGCCTGAAATCACGAGCCGATTTTGTTAAAATCCTTGCCTGAAGATGCAATCGAGTATCAATTTAATAGGGCAAGGCGGCTCTAATTGAGGTTTTATGAAGATAAATAAGGACAAATACAGTATAGATAACTCCGATTATACTGTCGGGCAAGATAACATTCAAAAATGGGGTTTTGATATACATAACCCTGTATTTGGAACGAGTGCAGGCTTAATCGCTATTTTTTTAATTGCCATTTTAATTATCGACCCGGCAACATCAAAAGAATTTTTAGATGGTATGAAATGGCAGATAATAAGTGCATTTGACGGCCTCTTTATGTGGTCTATGAATCTATTTGTGATCTTCTGTCTGGCATTAATTGTGTCACCTTACGGTAAAATTCGCCTAGGTGGTGACGGCGCAAAAGCCGATCATTCAAGACTTTCCTGGATAGCGATGCTTTTTGCTGCAGGTATGGGTATTGGTTTGATGTTTTGGGGCGTTGCAGAACCGTTAGCGTATTACACCGGCTGGTATGAAACACCACTGAATGTGGTCGCCAATACCCCGGCAGCAGCAGAGCTTGCACTGGGTGCAACTATGTTCCATTGGGGATTACACCCTTGGGCGGTTTATGGCGTAGTCGCCTTATCGTTATCTTTCTTTGCGTACAACAAAGGCTTACCGCTTTCCATACGTTCTGCTTTTTATCCTATATTAGGCGACCGTACCTGGGGTTGGCCCGGACATGTGATTGATGTTTTAGCTGTAATCGCCACATTATTTGGTTTGGCAACATCACTCGGTTTAGGTGCTCAACAAGCTGCGGGTGGTTTCCAGCACGTGTTTGGTATTGAAGGTGACCTATCCTTGCAAATCACTATTATTGTTGTAGTGACCATGCTGGCTATTGTCTCTGTGGTACGCGGGCTTGAAGGTGGTGTTAAAGTAATCAGTAACGTCAATATGTTACTTGCTGTTGTTTTAGTTGTCTTTGTTGCGCTTGTGACCGCTGCTGTTTCTATGGGCACTATTCCTACCACAGTAATGGGTTATGTTAAGAATATCATTCCCTTGAGTAATCCAATTGGTCGTGAAGATGAAGCTTGGATGCACGGCTGGACCGTGTTTTATTGGGCATGGTGGATTTCATGGTCTCCATTTGTGGGTATGTTTATTGCTCGTATTTCTCGTGGCCGTACGGTACGTGAATTTCTTACCGCAGTATTAATTATACCAACATCAGTGACTATCTTATGGATGTCAGTATTTGGTGGTGTCGCTATTGACCAAGTTGTCAATGAAGTCGGCATATTAGGCAGTGAAGGACTAACGGACGTTCCGCTTGCTATGTTCCAGATGTTTGATGCACTACCATTAGGCAATATTTTATCAATGATAGCTGTGCTACTGGTACTGGTTTTCTTTATTACCTCTTCCGATTCTGGGTCGTTGGTGATAGACAGTATTACTGCCGGTGGTAAAATTGATGCGCCGATCCCACAACGTATTTTTTGGGCTACAATCGAGGGTGCTATCGCAGCGGTATTACTCTGGGTTGGTGGCACTCAGGCGATTGAGGCATTACAAGCAGGTGCCATTTCGACGGCCTTACCCTTTACCATTATTTTATTGGTAATGTGTGTCAGTTTGTTGATGGGCATGCGCACTGAAAAACATAATAAAAACTAGTTTTTATTTGCTACAAAAAAGCCGATGATTGATTCATCGGCTTTTTTTTTAAGCATAATTTTTGTTCAATCAAAGCACATTATAACCATAATTTGTCAATCGCAGTGTCTGGACTAAAATGATATTTAATTTGAGCCTGCAGTAACTCTGCGGTGGCAATTGCATCGGTTAACGCATCATGGGGTGCATAAGCAGGTAAGTGATAACGTTCACGGCTATTAGCAAGCCGAATTGATTCTGTGCGCTTTCTTTTAAATAAATTAAGCAACCCTTGTGACTTCGCCCGTTGCACATTAGCCTCAATCTGCATGGTATCGATAACCGGAAACACAATACCTTCATTAATCAACATGCGTAAAGTGTGGTCAAGAAAATCACGCTCAATATGCCGATAATGCACCACCACAACTTTTCCTGCCAATTCATTTAAAAGCTGCTCCAAAATCAACAACAAATCTGGCGCACCTTGTAAATCTGAGTGGGTAATACCGTGAATAATAATTGAGTTTTCTTGTAATTTATCTATAGGGTTGAGATACCATTTTTTTGCTTTACTACAAAAAATTCGCTGTAAATTAAATGGTACTAGCCCAATACTAATGATGCTGTTTTGCTGTGAATCTAAACCGGTAGTTTCAAAATCCAATGCGACAAACTCAATATCACTTAATGGTGTTTCATTGTGATAAGTACCTGCATGATAAAAATCATGCAGGCGTTTATCTTTACTGTTATTGGCTTTTAATTCTAGAAAGGCTTGCCAGTTTAAAATCTCCTGGTCGCTGAAATTAGTCATGAGTTAACCTTTAAAGTTTGTTAGAACTGTAGCGATATTTTAAAAAGTTTTGCGCATTGCTTAACACTAAAAAAGCATCTTTAAGGTTGCGTCTTTCAAAATCAGACATACTTTCGGGTTCAATATTATTATCAGGCTCAATCCCAGACTCTATGTCTGTTGACTGATGACGCAAACGAACCAAAGAAATAAGCTCCATGGCATGTTGTAAATCTTCGCCCTTGGATGTGGGCAGAATACCCGAATCGATAATGTCTTCTAAACGTTCAAATGAGTTTTGTGATTGTGAGCCGATGGCAAGGGCATGCACTCGGATCAAATCGGCCAATGGCGCAGTACCACGACGTTTTAAATTGATAGAGTTATTATGACGACCATCTTTTTCCATCACAAAATCTTTAAAGAATCCCAGAGGTGGTTTTCGGTTGAGGGCATTGTGTGCTAAACAGGCTAAAAAGCGGTTGTTTTTCTTGGCTTTACTTAAGATAAAGGCATTGAGTTGTTCGGCCCATTTTATGCGACCATAAACCCCCGTAAGATCAAAGAAAATAGAGCAGTTTAATAAGGCTTGAGGGTTGGGGTTTTCTATCCAGTCACCGAAACATTCTTCCCATTGTTCGCGTGTTTTACGGTATTCAGGGTTACTTGCCATAATATCACCGGTGCAGTAACTGTACCCGCAGGCAGCTAAACCATCACAAACAAAATCTGCTAACTTTTCAAAATATGCTCCATGCAACGCAACGTTATAGCTATTATCCAGGATAATAGCATTATCCTGATCGGTCACCATTAGCTGTTCATCTCGAGCCATCGAACCCAGAGCTAAGAAGCAATATGGAACAGGTGGCGGGCCGAACTTTTCTTCTGCAAGTTCTAATAAACGCTGTTTAAAGTTACGACCGATTTCAGACATTGCCCGTCCGACCATGTGTGAATTAGCGTCTTCGTTAACCATGCGTACAAAACAGTTTTTTAACTCCGCAGAAAGCAGCACTAAATCTTCGCTACTTTTTTGCTGGAAGATACTGCTTACAAATAACAAACTATTTTGCGATTCGTAGCGAATGATATCCGCAACTTCAATCAGACCAATCGGTTTCTTATTTTTTAGAATGGGCAGATGATCAATATTGTTGCGCAGCATAAGCAACATCGCTTCAAAAATATACGCGTTGTGATCCAGCGAAATTAAATCGGTCGACATGACTTGTGAAATAGGATTATCAACACTTACCCCGGCTGCGATGACCTTAGCGCAGAGATCATGTTCGGTAATAATACCAACGAAACTGCTATCTTGTTGATCATCTATATCTGGGTCATTAATTAATACCGCAGATATATTCTCTTCGGCCATGATTTTGGCCACAGCTTGTATGCTGCTATTACAGGACAGAACCACAGGCTCTCTGGTGACTAAGGTTTTTACTTTGGAAGTGGTCAGTGCATTAGCATCATCGGTTTTTCCTTTTACCGCTTGTTTTAAACGGGTGGAATCCTCAGCTTCAACAAAATCAGCAAAATCATCATAATTCTCGCACAAATCATTGAATACCGACTCAGGAATACAGTATACCAGCGTATCTTTTACCGCTTTGGCTGGGAAGCGCACTTTATTATTGGTTAACAAGCCCATTTGTCCAAATAACTGCCCCTGGTCTAAACGATTATAAAGTTCACCTTTACGGCGATATAACTCTACGACTCCGCTGCGGATCATATATAGCTCTTTAACGTTGTCATTAAAGTTAACAATCATGCTATCTGTGCGGTAATAAGAAATCTCAACACTTTTAGCAACGTCAATTAACACTTGTTCTGGAAGCTGATCAAATGGGGCGTACTGAGCAATAAAGCTCTGAATTTCGAGTACTTCGGCTGTCATGAATAGACCTGCTAGTTGGTGATGACTGGAGAATTGTTAATATCTATTTAGCTATTATACGAGTGAAAATTGCTATTGTGTTCGAATATATAGCGGTTGCTGAGGCCATTAGTTACCTTTACGTGTTAAGCAGTAATGATGGTGGCCTAGCCAAAACGAACGATAATCTACTTATGTTATTAGCCATAGTAGCACTGCTGTTCTGATATTGTACCCAAAGCATTTCTGTGTGGTTAGATATTGAGTTAATTTGGTGAAACAAGTGACATTGCTGAATATTGTCATCAATGATGATATTTACTGTTCGATTTCAATAAGGCAATTTTATAAATTCCAGCCTAAGTGGTTAATCTATCCGCACTTATTAGTGCGTAATTAACACCATAGAAGTTAAAAATAAAAATTTTCTCTGAGGATAAAGGCTGTTCATGAAGCAGTGTCTCTTGTTATGTGAACATCGATATAATGTTGGAGAACGTAATGCAACTCGATAGCAAGCGCAGCACTCGAGGTGCCAGTTAATTTAAGTGCAATACTAAGCAATACTAAGCAGTACTAAGTAGTAATAAGCAGTAATAGCAGCACAATCTAAGTCAATTTATTGATATTTATCAACATAAATAGCCCGAGATGATGGGCGTGTTATCCATTTTCGCTGAAGATTTTACAGATCAAAGTTATGCAGATTACACCATGCTTTCATGCCGTTGTGTAAAGTGTCATCGTGTTCAAAAATGGATGATAGTACTGCTATGGTGTCATTGAGTTAGCTTTATATTGTTAACTAAGCTTGACACTTTTGTGAATGAAGTTAAGGCATAGTGTTTAGGATATAAATCAATTTCATAGGGTTATGCTGATGTAGTGTTATTTAAGCGGATGATGTTTTATTAATCATGCAATGCGCATTAACTAAACTCGCTATACTGTAATAGAGTTGATCAAGATCAAGCGTGTTGTTCGTCTGTGGGCCTAAACTCATTAGTGTAGATGGGTTCAAAGTTGTCTAACGATCCGTTGCAAACTTGCTTTTTGTGAGGGGATAAAATGAATTTTAAAGACTATTACACTGTATTAGGCATAGACCCTAAAGCGAATGATAAAGCGGTAAAGGTCGCTTATAAAAAACTCGCCGTGCAGTATCATCCCGATGTGAGTAAACATCCAGATGCAGAAGAAAAATTCAAAGAAATTGGTGAAGCCTATGAGGTGTTGCATAACACTAAAAAGCGAGCCGAATATGACGAGTTACGTCATCATCATCTTAATAGAACCCAAAATAGCTATGCCAATCAAGGTGGAGCGAATGGCGCCAGTCAAAATTGGGGACAACAGCAAAGCGATCCTCAAACCGACCAAGAATTTTCAGACTTTTTTAGTTCAATTTTTGGTTCAAGCCACGGTGGTTTTGAACAAGGTGGCCAACATAGGCAACGCCAAACCCAGCCCCCAAAAGGCCAAGATATTGAAATTGAGTTTCCGATGTTTCTCGAAGAAACATTGGTCGATACTCTTAAGCCAGTCGAGTTTACCTTACAACAACGAGAACCTAGCGGTCGTATCGTTGAACAACCTAAATCGTTAAAAGTTAAAATTCCTGCTGGCGTTGTTAATGGCGAACGTATTCGCTTGAAAGGACAGGGCGGTCCGGGAGCGACCAAGGCCGACAATGGCGATCTGTATTTACAAATTCGGTTTGTGCCTCATCCCATGTTTGATGTTGATGGCCGAGATTTGAGCATTGTTGTGCCAATAGCGCCATGGGAAGCAGTGCTGGGTACCAAGCTTAAACTGCCCACGTTAACCGGTAATATTCAGCTCACTATCCCTGCTAATAGTCAGTCAGGACAGCGATTACGTATAAAAGGAAAAGGCTTACTCAGTAAAAAAGTACATGGGGACTTATTTGCTGTACTCAAAATAGTCGTCCCGACATCACCAGACGAAACAAGCACACAATTGTGGACTGAATTAGCAGAGAAAAATAAGTTCGACCCACGTGCCAGTTGGAGTAAATAACGATGCTGCAGATTAATATAAGCGAACAAGATTGTTGGTTGAGTAGTGATGAACTGTGTGAGTGCAGTGATATCAGCTCAGCCTTACTACTTGAACTTGTGGAGCACAGTATTGCGATTCCATTGCAGGGCGAGGTGATAGAAACATGGCAATTTAGTGTCGAGAATTTACATCAAGTTAAAAAAGCCACGCGCATTCAACGTGATCTGGCACTCGACTGGGGTGGCATTGGTTTAATTTTACAATTACTCGATGAAAGAGACCGATTAGATCATGAAGTCCATATGCTAAAACAGCAACTAAGTCGGTTTAAAATATAATGACATATCGCTGACTATTGGATGTTAAGGCTCGTTACACTTCTCATTGGCAGTTGCGATTAAGCGGCAGCCTGATTATGTAAGTACCGCGATTTAGGACAGTCATTTAATTAATGCTACCTAACTATCGTTATTTAAGCTGTTTATAAAGGTTTATTAACGTTCTTTGCCGCTAAAAAACCAATACAGCTAAAATACATAAAGCCGAATAATGACTGTTGATTGTGGCCTAATGACATCACTTTTGCTCATTTAAGTACAATGCCTCTGGGCATAAATGGGCTGTAGGCAGTACTTCTTCTACCGATTTTGCCGCATATGGACATCGTTTAATAAAGGAACACAAATTCAGATAATCAAATCGATGACATCAATATAATAATGGATAATTACAGCGTTTGAAATTGGTTTTTTGCAATGGTACTAATGAACAAACTCAATGGTAAACAGGCACAGATAGACGAGAAAGATACCAATAATAACGAATCTAAACCAGCGCGTAGCGGTGCTAAAAATATCCAATAGCGACATCGGAGTTACAATTAAAAACGCCGTATTATCTAGTGCTTTCTCACGAATAATTGCCGCTGATACAAACATAAACATCGTCATCGTTAGGATCACCGCAAGTAAGCTAGGCACATGGCGAATATCGCTATTATCAGCATTACCAAATATCATTATTTGCGGTTATAGAATTTTCACTATCATGTTAAATGTGATCCGATCCCGACTCTATAATCATCCTGTTTTTGTAATCATTCTAAATGGCTATAGGCGAAGGTTGTAATTTGCTGTCATCGCTTACAACCCGCGATGACAGGGGTAACACTCATAAATAACCCATCAAACAGAGGGCGGGTGATGTGACTTGCTTGGCGAGGAGCATCAACGTAATTAATGTGACAAGAGAAACCAGAAAAACTCATGTAATACTTCTTAACAAAAGTATAAGCCAACAATAACGTTAGTGAGTCAAAGTGGTAGTGTAGTCGTACGATAAATATTCATAATCTAGCCATGAAAAGATAAGTCATCACTGCATAAAAAAAACACTTGATTCATGTGAATTAAAAAACAGCAAATTAATTCAGTTTCTGAAGCCTATAAATTTACTAACTAGCCAATTAACGATAAGCCTAAATGATTAACCACATAGTGCTTAGTTAACGAGGATGATGTAGACAACTAAATCAATAAATTACCCCTAACAAATATAAGGGTAATTTGGGTTTTATTTTTACAATTAAATTCAATGATTTATGTCTATTTCTGAAAACACTAACATTGACATGATTAGCGTTTAAGGACTACTGTATAAAATATATCGCGAAAGTGTGTGGTAAATATTTAACAGCGCAAAATTTATTCACGTGCTTTTTATGTAGCGTTAGTACAAAAAAGCAGAACGGCGTAAAAGAGCGTCATGGAAAATATTATGGAAAAAATAGTAATAAAAAATCTCTATAAGGTTTTTGGTTCTGAACCTCGCAAGGGGGTAAAATTACTTGAACAAGGGAAAAGTAAAGAAGAAATTTACGAACAGACAGGACTAACTGTTGCAGTTCAAGGTGCAAGCTTTACTGTGAACAAAGGTGAAATTTTTGTCGTGATGGGTCTGTCCGGCTCAGGAAAATCAACTCTAGTAAGAATGCTAAACAGGCTTATTGAACCAACGTCTGGAGAGGTGTTAGTTGATGGTCAAAATATCCTCAAAATGAATAAGGATGAGCTGGTAAAGTTTCGCAGAAGTAAAACCAGTATGGTCTTTCAGTCTTTCGCTCTTATGCCTCACCAAACAGTGTTAGAAAATGCTGCATTTGGACTCGAGCTTGATGGTATGGATAAGAAACAACGTGAAGAGCGAGCTCTAGATGCTTTAAAACAAGTCGGACTCGAAGGCTTGGAGAATGCATATCCCAAAGAGTTAAGTGGTGGTATGCAGCAGCGAGTGGGATTGGCGCGAGGCTTAGCGGTTGATCCTGATATCTTGCTCATGGATGAGGCATTTTCGGCGCTTGATCCTCTTATTAAGACAGAGATGCAAGATGAACTGCTTAAACTGCAAGATCGTCATGAGCGCACCATCATTTTTATCTCCCATGATTTAGACGAAGCATTACGTATTGGTGACCGAATTGCCATTATGCAGGGCGGCCGAGTTATCCAAGTCGGGACGCCAGAAGAGATTTTGCAAAATCCCGCTGACGATTATGTACGCGCTTTTTTCCGCGGTGTTGATCCAACCGGTGTTATCTCCGCAGGGGACATTGCCCGCGATAGCCAGCCAACGGTCGTTTGGCATACTAAAGCAGGTAGCCCACGAGCCACATTAGAAATGTTGAGTATGAAAGATCGCGAATTTGCCTATGTATTAGATTCAGAACACCGGTTTTTAGGTGTTGTCTCTTCAGATTCCCTGCGCGACGCTATTGACCAAGGAAATGGTACCAGCAAACTTGAGCATGCCTTTCTTGCAGAAGCTAAATCTGTTCAGGAAACCGATAGTCTTCAAGACATTTTATCTTTGGTAGCATCTCATTCTTGGCCTATTCCAGTTGTAAACTCAGAAAATAGATATCGCGGAGTTGTTTCTAAAAATCTGTTTCTTCGTACCTTAAACCGTGCAGAGAAGGGGACTTATTTTGAGCAGTCAGCATCTTAGAATACTAGCTTCAGGAGTGTTATATCATGTTCAGTTTTAATGAAAGAGTTATTCCCTTAGATGCATGGATCACAAGCCTTGTTGACTGGTTGGTAGAAGGGTATCGATGGTTTTTCCAGATGATAAAATGGCCCGTAGATTTCATTTTATCGAGTGTGTCAGATGGACTTCTGGCAACTTCACCTCTGCTTGTTATTGCACTGTTTGGCGTCATTGCTTGGAGGGTGTCAGGTTTCAAACTTGCTGGTTTTACGCTTGCATCGTTGATTCTCATTGGTCTGCTTGGTTTCTGGTCTGAAACCATGATAACCCTCGCCATGGTATTTTCATCTGTTGTGTTCTGCACCGTTGTTGGCGTGCCATTTGGTATATGGGCTGGACGCAGTGATCGTGTTAATAACATTCTACGACCCATTTTGGATGCGATGCAGACAACGCCAGCCTTTGTCTATTTGGTACCTATAGTGATGCTTTTTTCTATTGGCAACACTGCGGGTGTTCTTGCAACCATCATTTTTGCCCTGCCACCGTTGGTTAGATTAACCAGTCTCGGTATCAGGCAGGTACACCCAGAGTTAGTCGAGGCTGCGCTCGCCTTTGGGGCAACAAGCTCGCAGGTTTTACTTAAAGTTCAGATACCACTTGCTCTTCCGACCATCATGGCTGGTCTTAATCAGACCATCATGATGTCGCTCTCCATGGTGGTTATCGCCGCAATGATTGGCGCAGGAGGCCTCGGGGCACCTGTCGTTCTGGGCTTAAATACACTTGATATTGGTTTGGCCACGGTTGGCGGTCTTGCGATTGTTTTATTAGCAATCATTCTAGATAGAATCACCCAATCATTGGCAACCCCAAAAAATAAGGACGTAAAATGATACTTAAAAAAGTAATACTGGGCGCAGCTTTAGCTGCAATCACAATGACGGGGTCTGCAGCTCTTGCTGATACTCTCAAGCCAGGAGAAGGCATAACCGTTAAACCAGCTCGAGCGACATGGGACACCGGTTTTTTTCAGGAAGCGCTTGTACGACGAGGTCTTGAGACTCTTGGGTATGATGTGGAAAAGCCCAAAACGCTGGTGAATCCAATCTTTTACAAAACGGTCACTCTCGGTGATATTGATTATTGGACCAATGGTTGGTTTCCAATGCATAACGATCAACTACCGAAAAATTTTGATAAAAAAGCTGAAAAGATTGGTTATGTCATGAAAGCCGGTGGACTGGGTGGCTATTTAGTGTCTAAAAAAGAGGCCGATAAATATAATATTACCTCCCTTGAAGATTTTAAACGCCCTGAGGTGAAGAAAGCCTTTGATACCAATGGTGATGGCAAGGCCGATCTGACTGCCTGCCCTCCAGGCTGGGGATGTGAAAAAATAATCACCCATCATATGGACGTATATGGTCTCAAAGATGCTATCAATCCAGTGAAAGCGGCATATGCAGCAGGAATGGCATCGGCGATGGCGGGTTATAAAAATGGTGGACCAATCTTCTTCTATACTTGGGCACCAAATTGGACCATTTTTAAACTAAAGCCAGGCAAGGACGTTGTGTGGATCAACGTGCCTGAAATCAATCCGACCAAAGCGCAAAGTTCTGCAGTTGAACGAATGACGATAAAGGGACTTGAAGGCGCAGTTTCTGACCCGGTAAAACTTGGTTTTGTTGCTTCTGACATCCAGGTCGTCGCCAACAAAAAATTCACCAAGCAAAATCCAGCAGCTAGGAAATTTTTTGAAGTATTTACCCTGCAGCTTGCCGACGTCAACGAACAGAATACTCGGATGAACGATGGCGAAAAGAGTGAACAGGACATTCAACGCCACGTTGATGCGTGGATTGCCAAAAACCAAGATCAATGGAACGGTTGGCTGACTGAAGCACGTAATGCTGCTAAATAGTCTCAACCTGCACTAGCTTATTGGTAACCCGGAGCACACATACCGTGCTTACGGGTTATTTTTATACAACCCCCCCAAGTGTTTAGTAAAACGTATGCCAGCGCTTTCAAAAAAGAGGACTAAGCTGATAGTGAATTAGCCCCTAAAGAGGCAATGATGTTTTTCAAAGTAACAAGCCTAAGTTCTTATCATATTTTTCAAAATACATTTCAAATTCAACATATTATTTAAAATATAATTCATAAAAAAAATGAATGTGCTTATTTAAGTCCAAAGGTACAGGTCTATTATTGGTAATTATTTAAAGATAATGACCCAATCTATGGCAACAAAAAATAAGGAACGAAAATGATAATTAAGAAAGTAATAATGGGTGTCGCTTTAGCTGCAATAACCATGACAGGGTCTGCAGCTTTTGCCGATAATCACCAGCCAGGTGAAGGCGTAACCGTTAAACCTGCGCGGGCCACGTGGGACACGGGATTTTTTCAGGAAGCGCTTGTACGACGAGGTCTTGAAACACTGGGGTATGATGTAGAAAAACCTAAAGATCTGTCGAATCCGATCTTTTACAAAACCGTGACTCTCGGTGATGTTGATTATTGGACCAATGGCTGGTTTCCAAATCATGACAGCCAGATGCCGAAAGGATTTTATGACAAAGGTGAGAAAGTTGGTTTTGTGGTTAAGGCTGGGGGTCTGCAGGGCTATTTGGTGTCTAAGAAAGAGGCCGATAAATATAATATTACCTCCCTTGAAGATTTTAAACGCCCTGAAGTGAAAAAAGCCTTTGATACCAATGGCGATGGCAAGGCCGATCTGACCGCCTGCCCACCAGGCTGGGGATGTGAAAAAGTCATCAGCCACCATATGGATGTATACGATCTCAAAGATGCTATTAATCCGGTGACCGCTTCATATGCAGCAGGAATGGCGTCAGCGATGGCGGGTTATAAAAATGGTGGACCAATATTTTTCTATACCTGGGCACCAAACTGGACCATTTTCAAACTGAAACCAGGCAAGGACGTTGTCTGGATAAACGTGCCTGAAATTAAGCCATCCGAAGCTCAACGTTCTGGTGTTGAACGAATGACGTTGAGTGACATTGAAGGCGCGGTTTCTGACCCAGTAAAACTTGGTTTTGTTGTTTCTGACATCCAGATAGTCGCCAACAAAAAATTCACCAAGCAGAATCCCGCAGCAAGGAAATTTTTTGAGGTATTTACCTTGCCGCTTGGCGATATCAACGAACAAAACACTCGTATGAACGAAGGCGAAAAGAGTACCCAGGATATTCAAGGCCACGTGGATGAGTGGATTACCAAAAATCAGGATAAATGGAACGGTTGGCTGACTGAAGCACGTAACGCGGCTAAATAGTCTCAACCTGCAGTAACTAATGGTAACCCGGAGCACACATACCATGTTTCCGGGTTTTTTAAAGATAAGACTGGTGTGTATAAAGACAATTTGACATATAACCACTACTTATCAATGAAGAGGTCATTTACTTTTGTGTTTGAAAACAGAGTATGAATAAACATTTATAGCTAGATTATTACGATCTAGCCTTTGGTAAGCCATCTCGGTATTGGTCACCATCACGCGCTGATTTAGCATCGGTTAAACGGCTAATACTTTTAAAATAGCGTTAGGAATATAGTTAAGTAGGTCACTGGCTAACATGCCATATTGGCTTAAGTCCTCTGCAGCAATGTCGCCTGCCAAACCGTGTAAATAGACACCCAAACACGCTGCATTTATTGGGCTAACGCCTTGAGCGCAAAACCCTGAAATCATACCTGTTAACACATCGCCGGTTCCGGCTTTGGCTAGCGCGCTGTTACCTGTTGGGTTGATAAATACTCGCTCGCCATCACTAATCACACTGTGTTTGCCTTTAAGTACCACCACAGTGTTTAATTGCTTAGCGGCAATACTGGCATATACCCGTGATCATTGAAAATGCTTGATTTTGTCCCAAATGGGATCATCATAGCCCCATGAAACAAATTACACTCTCGCCAGAACAAAAAGTAGCATTGGAAACTCGACATAAAAGCTCGAGTGATAGGCGTGAGTGTGATCGCATTAAAGCCATTTTACTACGCGATGAAAATTGGCCAACGCCAATGATTGCCCAAGCGTTACGTATTCACGAAACGACCGTAGTTCGATACATTGATGCCTATGCTCACGACCAAAAACTCACGTGTAATAGTGGCGGCTCCTTAAGTTATCTGAGTCAAGAGCAAACTGAACTATTGATTGCACACCTGTGTGAGGTGACCTACTTGCATAGCCATCAAATAGTCGCTTATATCTCAGAACAATTTCAGATTAAGTACACAGTGTCAGGCCTCAATAAATGGCTGCATAAACATCAGTTCAGCTATAAAAACCCTAAAGGGGTTCCTCACAAATTTGATGAAGACAAACAAACGGCTTTCATTGAATATTATGAGCAACTAAAATCCTCGTTAACCCCTGATGAACCGTTATTATTTATGGATGCGGTTCATCCGACCCAAGCCACAAAAATCACCGCAGGCTGGATAAAAAAAGGCGTTGATAAACCGATAGAAACGACGGGAAGCCGAACCCGTATTAACGTGGTTGGTGCAATCCGACTTGGTCACTTAACAGAAGCGGTCATTGAGCAATATAGCAAAACGGTTAACGGTGCATCCATCATCGATTTTTTAAACCAAATTAGAGCGCGTTACTCAACAAGTGGTGTTATCCATTTGGTGCTTGATGGCGCTGGATACCATCGAAATGCCTTAGTAGTTAAAGAGGCTAAAAATCTGAATATAACATTGCATTACCTGCCGCCTTATAGTCCAAATTTAAACCCAATAGAACGATTGTGGAAGGTAATGAATAAACATGCGAGGAATGGGCAATACTTCGCAACGACAAAAGAATTCCGACGAAAAATCACTGACTTTTTTAGCATCACCCTCCCCGATATTGCCGATACACTCGGTGATACAATTAATGATAACTTTCAGAAATTAAAACCTGCAGTTTGAATTCACTTGAGTATAGTGCACCCGTTTGGCTTGAATTTCGCTGACATCAACATTGAGTAACCTAGATAACTCCTTTGGGTGTGGTGTGATAATGCTGTTTTTGGGCAAGTTGATAGATGTTTTCGATGGGCCGCTAGGATGAAGTAAGTGACTAATAAAGTTAAGTGCGTCTGCGTCAAAGATGACCGGATTAGGATTAGCTTGTATCTCAGTTAATAGGGCGTAAAAAAATCCATTATTGCCATCAGGAACAGATAAACCCTGTGAATGGCTGTTGCTAAGATGTTTGTTACTGAGTGGAGGGTTAGCGAGAGGACTAATGTTAGGGCTAATGTTAGGGCTAATGTTAGGGCTAATAATGAGTTGGTCAGTACTGTGGCCAATACTTAATCCACTGCCCATGGAAATGACACTGGCTTGGTTGAGTTTATCGCGAAGTTGTAACACAGCCCTTTTATCAATGGCCTGTACGTCAATAGCTTGTAGGTCACTCGACTGAGTATTCGATGGCTGCATCTTTGTTGATAATAAGTCTGTTGCTTGCCCTGCATCATCATGCCTTTGTGTTACATGAGTGAGTAGTGGCAAGGTAACAACATTTGGCGTTAATGCACTCACACTGTCACATACCGATGGACTACTGGCTAAGGTGACGTAACCCGCACCAACTCGTAATGCGGATAAACTCGACAAATAAGCCGCTCCCCGATAATGCAATGAACCAGCAATATTCAATACATGGCCAAAAGTCATTTTATGGCTGTTATCCGGCCTTGGAGGCAATATACTTTTGATATATTCAAGGGTTAACGTATTCATTGGCACTCGCGAGTTAATTTTGCATATCGATACAATAAAGTAGCACAAACAGGAAAAGCGTAATGGCTACTGCGACAAAAAAATGATGATATTTAGCTCTTACTATTAATTCATTAGTCTTGGAGGTATTGTGAATAGATTAATAGCCTTTGGCTTAGACATAATATTAAGGAAAATGAATGACTAGAATAAACTGGGGCATAGTGAGTACTGGCAGAATAGCGGCTTTATTTTGTCAAGATTTAGTCTTTTCGACTAACAGTCATTTATATGCCGTTGCCGCGCGGCAACAAACGGATGCCGATGCTTTTGCGAAGCAATACGGCGCCGAAAAGGCCTATCAAGGCTACCAAGCATTATTTGATGATCCAGACGTTGATATTGTGTATGTCGCCACGCCACATAATTTTCATTTTCAGCAAGCTTATGATGCTTTAATGGCAGGTAAACACGTGTTGTGCGAAAAGCCGATGACAGTGTCGGTTGAAGAATGCAATATTCTGGTTACGTTAGCCAAAGACAAAGGCTTGCTGTTAATGGAAGCATTATGGACTTATTTTTTGCCAGCAATCAAACAAGCAAAAAAATGGTTAGATGAAGGCCGTATTGGTCAGCTTAAACACGTCAAAGTCGATTTTGGCTATCCGATCCTATTTACGCCTGATGGGCGTGAATATAATCCGCAATTAGCGGGTGGATGTTTATTGGATATGGGTATTTACCCATTGGCGATTGCAGATTATTTTATTAAAGCTGACATCGATAATCTGTATGTTCAAGCGCATGTATGTGAAACCGGTGTTGAAGATGATGTGATTATTATTGGTAAAAGTGGTGATATCGCAGTGAGTTTAGCTTCGTCGTTTCAGTGCCGATTAAGTAATAACGCTTATCTTATTGGCGATAAAGGTTACATTGTTATTCCTGATGCATTCAGAGCGTCTGAATGCAGTTTGTATCATCTAGATGAGTTGGTCGATAGCTTTATTGATAGCAGAGCATCATTGGGCTATCACTTTGAGGCGGATGAAGCATGTCGACTCATCGAACAAGGCGATCTTGAAAGTAGGGTAGTAACACATCAACATAGCTTATTGTTTCAGTCGCAACTAGCGAGAATAAAGGCACTGATTTAAGATTGATTCAGCCGCTATGCTGGCAATATAGTCAATATAGCGGCCGCCAATCATTGAGCGGATTAACTCTTTTTTTCGGTAGCGGGTTTGCTGAAAATTTTATTGTCGCTGAACTGCATGGCGACCAATATCACAGCCATAATACTGGCTAATAGCATGGCGGTAGAAAAGCTCACCGTGGTGCCACCGGGAATAAATTCAACAAACGAAGTGATAAACTGACCGCCAAATACGGCCATCGTAAAATAGGATAAATTTTTGCCTCTAACGTTGGCTGCACATTTTTCTACCGTCATATGGTTAAGTAACGGAATACTGAAACCAAAACCAATACCCGCAAAGACAGCTCCAATGAGTAATATCGGCATACCGTTTGCGTTTGCAAAACCAACATGCGCGAGGGCATATGCTACAAATGCGACAGCTAACAAATACGTAGCGCTCATGTGTTTGGCAACTTTTGGCATAAAGTACGCAGCAACCACTGCAACCAATGAGATAAATGCTAGTAAATTACCCACTTGAGCTTCGTTATAGCCTTGTTGAACCATGCTCTTTGGGAGCACGACAATAGCGGTAAAAAAGATCACCATTGCCATAGTGGCAAAAAGATAAACCTGATGAAGTGATAGCCCTTGTTGAGTCTGGTTGTTATCACATTCAGCCTCAACCGTGATGGATGGATGTTTACGCGGCACAAATAACAACAGCATCAGTAAAAATAACCAAGCAACTAAGTATAAACTCAGCGGATAAGCCCAATTAATACTGGCTAATGTACCGCCTAAAAACAGAAACAATACCCCACCTAATTCAATAGCCATACCTTGTTTAGCTATCATGCTGAGCCGCTCATTACCGGTGTACCATTGCGAAATAAGTACGGTACTGCTCGCCATAACGACCGCAGTAATACCGCCTAATAAAATACGATTAGACAATACAAACCAAGGGCCATTCAACCAATACACCGCAAAGCCCAAGGCCCCATAGAGTATTAAACCGACGATGAGCGCCCGATAAGCACCAAACTTATCAATTGATTTACCCGCTATTGGGGCAAATAATACTGCACCTAATGCCGGAAAAGTCACCAGCCATACCGCATATTCATTGATGCCCAATGCATTCGATATGCTTAGTAATCCCGGAGCAACAAGGGCGCCAACCATAATGGTGAGGCTGGCAATACACAGCAGCGAAAAGCTGCCAAGTTTAGATAAACGAGTCATTGTTTTACCTGTGATTTGCTGAAGAACCATGATTTAAGAGAAGAGAGCGAAAGAGTGATTGTTCAACCACTCAGTCATTGATATCAGCATTGAACATTAAGCCAGCAGCTTTAATGCTTGTATGATGTCTTCTGGCTCTGAACGAGTTCGGTAATCTACGTCGACATAACGCCAGGTGACAACGCCGTCTTGACCGATAATGAATGTCGCGGGGATCGGTAACACACTGCCATTGCCATTATTGATGGCTTCAAGGTCGAGCTTGCGATCAACGCGCATATGTTCAGCGAGAAATTCAGGCACTTGCCATGCAACCCCATATTGTGATGCAACTTTTGCATCTTGATCTGACAATACCAAGAACTCTAGGTCTTGCATTTCATCTTTTGTCATAGAGCCATCCGGCACTTGCGGACTGATGGCAACCAATTGAGCTCCAAGGGTATGAATATCGGCTAACCTTGCTTGTAAAGCACGCAGCTGTAAGTTGCAGTACGGGCACCAGCTGCCACGATAAAATGTCACTACAACAGGGCCTTGGTGCAGTAAATCTACCAGGGATATTAATTTCCCATCCGAATGAGGTAACGAAAAGTTGGGCGTTTTTTGGCCAAGATTAATTGCACTATCACCTTGTTGAAATGCTTTTGCTTGTTCAATAATATCGTCAACGACTTTCATGAAATCAGGGTTCTTTTGTCGTCCCTCATTCATTTTAGCGTCGGTTTGCTGTTGTAAACTGTTCATATATTCCCTCGATAGCAACTAATTTAGCTAGCCTTTGGCAGACGACTCTGTGATTGGGACTTTGTAAATATAACTAGGCTAAAGAGTAAAGTGTTAGCGTCTATAATAAAAATGTTATTATTTTATTGAATCTATAGCAAAAGCGTATTTGAGGTGATTGTGGATATAAAAACATTGAAAAGCTTTATTAGCGTAGCGTCACACCACAGCTTTTCTGGCGCGGCGCGTGATCTCAATACGGTACAGCCGGCGATTAGCCGTCATATTGCCATGTTGGAAGAAGAGCTAGGAGTTATGCTGTTTATCCGCAATTCGCGCCAGGTGAAAATCACTAACGCGGGAGAGCAATTGTTGCACGATGCGAAACAGATTATTGCATTGGCAGACAACGCTAAAAGTCAGGTAAAACGAGCACAGCAGGGGCAGATAGGCGAGCTTAATATCGCTCATTTAAGTTCAGCATGTTTGACTTTTATGGCAGATTTAGTTCGCAGCTATTCGCAGCAATATCCTGATGTTCATGTCACGTTATTTGAAATGACCGCGACAGAACAAATTGAAGCATTTAAAGATAACCGCATAGATGTTGGGTTTTCGCGGCCATTACCCAGCGGGATTATTGATGAATTTAACAGTAGTAATATTTACATCGACAAGTTGGTGGCCGTTGTGGGACAACACCATCCCCTGGCTGAATATAGCCAAATAGAATTGGGTCAATTACAACAGCAAAAGTTGATCATCTTTAACCGTGACGAAGCAGTAGGTTTGTTTGACGATACCATTATGCTGTGTAAACAAGCAGGATTTTCGGCCAATATTATTAGCCAACCTAAACATATGCAGACCTTGTTAACTGAGGTGGCTGCTGGTCTAGGTGTTGCTATTGCGCCTTATTGTATTCGTAAATTATACAGTCAAGGTTGTCATTTTTTACCTTTCACTGATGCACATAAAGCTATACCCACTCAGCTACATGTAAAGCGTGCTAATGATCGTGCTACTGTAGATGCTTTTGTCGCGTTGGTATTATACAACAAAGCTAAAATTGCCAAAAGTATGGCTTAATTAATAGAGCTTGAATGATAGAGTTTAAGAAGTGCAGCTTAAGTGATGAAGTTTAAGTAAGATGGAACATTGCACTTAAGCCAGCTAGATACTCAACATTTTATACTAACAGGCCAGAGGAAGGCATTGACTATGGATGAGGTTTTACCACAAAACAGGCGTTATTCAGAACTTGATTGGTTGCGGGTGGTACTGATTTTTGCAGTTTTTTTACACCATGTATTGATGCCATTTAATGGTGACGACTGGCATGTGATGAATAATGAATCGAGCAAAGTGCTTGACGATATCATGGTGTATTTTGAACAACTCAGACTGCAAACATTGTTTTTTATCGCGGGTGCAGCCAGTTTTTTGTTACTGCAAAAAATGCCCGTGCGCCAATTTCTCTCGAGTAAGTTTCATCGGCTTTTTATCCCTTTGCTGGTGGGAATGATATTGATTGTGCCGCCACAACATTATTATGAGAACATTACTGAATATAGCTCTTTAGCATCGGCGTATGGTGAGTTGATGTTGTCGTTTGATAGTAATCATTTATGGTTTATTGAATTTTTAGTTATCTTTATGCTGCTTGCGGTGCCACTTAGGTATTTGTTAACACGCCAGACCGGTATTAAGTTACAACAATGGCTTGAACGAATAAGCCGTCATCGTTTTGGGTTGATCAGTTTAGTTTTAGTGTTAACCGTATTACGTGGTGCGCTCAAATATGTTGCGCCATCAGACAGTCACCATATCGAAAACCTGTCATTGAGTGTGTTTTATTTGTTTTTCTTCTTTGCAGGCATGTGCTTTGTCAAAAGCGAGCTTATTTGGCGCGCGTTAGCTGAACATCGATACACTTATTTAGCCAGTTTGTTCGTGAGTTCAATCCTGTTTTATGGCTACTATTACTCACCTGATTTAAGCCCGTATTTGTCACTTACCACACGATGGCAATTATGGTGGTTAGTTTGTACGCTAGTGTCTTGGTCTGGGTTATTAACCATGGCAGGTTTTGCGATTGCTCATATTAAAAATACGCCAACATGGCTGCATCAAACCAACGAATTGATCTACCCGTTTTATATTTTGCATCAAACTGTGATTGTGATGTTGGCGTTTTATATTGTGCAGTGGCAAGCTTCAATCACAATTAAATCGGTAAGTTTATTATTGAGTGCTTTTATAGTGTGTGCATTGCTATGTTATTGGTTGATACGGCCGTTTAACGTTACGCGGTATTTATTTGGACTTAAAATTATGTCTAAATCCAAATAACAGCTATTGATTAAGTTTTTGATATTAAGGAGTTTAACCGTAATAGACCACATTTAATCAAATTGAAACACCCAGATGTGAAAAGTCCGCCAAAGGCGCAACACGCTTAATATTCGCCTTAGCTTAGTACATAAAACAATCAATTAAAAAGCGGAAGTGGATTAGCCTTCGTGCGCTAAATACTCAATAATTTGTTCCATGTTCAGATTAAAATCATCAGCACGTACACACTTAACAATTAAGTCATCAGTGACAGTCGCTAAATCAATTTTGTTTCCTACTTCAAAGCGGTCTGGTTTTAAATGATAGAAAGGTCTGACTAATGGTCGGATAGGGTCTTTTGGGTTATGACCTTCAACAATAGCGAGTCTATTTGACTCAAGTTGAACCACTGAACCGATAGGGTAAACTCCCATACAACGAATAAACTGGTCGACTAAGTCTTTATCCAATTCATTTTTTTCAGCTAACGCGCGCAAAATACTGAACGATTTCACTTGGGCATAACCCTGTTTGTAACAGCGGTGCGAAGTCAGCGCATCAAAAATATCGCATATGCTGATCATGCGTCCATAAAGGGTAATTTTTTCTGCTGGTACGCCAAATGGATAACCCAATCCATTGAGTTTTTCATGATGTAAGCTTGCCACTTCTAAACTTAGTTGGCTGATGCCTGGGGTATTCTTCATAATTTCAATCGAGTAACTGGCATGAGTTTTCATAATATGAAACTCTTCATCGGTCAGTTTGTCTGGTTTGTTTAAAATCCGATCGGGGATCATGATTTTCCCAACATCATGTAAAAATGCGCCGATAGCCAGTTGATTAACTATGTCTTTGTCGATTTTTTTATAGACGGCAAACATGGTCATCAAAACAGAGACAGACACAGAGTGTTCTAATAAATATTCATCTTTATTACGAATATTTATCACACATGATAGGGCATTGGGATTATTAAAAATTAAATCGGTGGATTCTGAGGTGATCTTCTGTACCGGATCCATGTCTAACGGAAGACCGTGCTGCGCATTATGAAACAGCTTTTTCTGAATGTCTTTTGATTCATTGAACACTTGGCGCGCTCTAACTATTTCTTGATTAAAGAAATTTGCTTTCACATCGGTACGTACAGGCGTCACTTTTCGGGGCGCTTGAGGCTTAGGCCAACTGATATTTTGCTCAATTGTTGCGACATCAACTTCAGCTTTACTGGTATCAATGAGTAGTTTGGTAACCGATTTACGTTTTAATGCTTCAATAACCTTTTCGCTTTTAAGCACACCAGGTTTAGTGAGCGAAAAAGTATCTTTGGGTTCGGTTATTTCGACTACATACATTCCAACACAAACGTCAGTAATGTCATGTTCAATCAGCATAAATCGGTTCCTTGGGGCTATTTTCAACGTATGAGCGATGCGAGTCAAAGTACAGTTATAGTACTGCTATAGTACGACATTTTTAATAATATAGCGTATATAGTGCTGCAATATAAGCGTGATAACTTAATGAAGATCAATATTTTACCAAAAAAAATACTTAGCGAGTGCTTATAAATGTAACGACAATGAAATATAAACATAAACGCAGTTTATGATGAATTACCAACGACGTCCATTGTGTTTGAATTATCGGCATGTAACTGCGCGTTTTTTATTCAAAATTTATGATTAATTCTACTAATACATGAGCTTAAATATTTTACTCTATCCCTATTACTTAACACATCGTGTTTAATTAAATGAATAAGCATCGAGTGCTAACAATTCATACTCAACGTCTTGATGTATTTTTTTAGCAACACTTGCTTCGCTCGCCCCTAAAACAGCAATCAGCGGTAAAAAATGTTCCTGAGTCGGATGATTAAACTTAGCAAATGGTGCGAGCTGTAAGTAGTTTAATAACGATTGGGTATCATTATTTGCTAGCTTTTCTTCAACCCATTTGGTGAATTGATTCATCATATCAACGCCATTTAGTGTTTTAGGCTGACGAAAAACCTCGCTTAAATTATGGCTTGTTCCACCCGAACCTAAGATGAGAATATTATCGTGTTTTAATGATGCGAGTAGCTGTCCGTATCGATAGTTTTGTGCAGCCCCAACACGGGTGTTAATTGATATTTGTACGATTGGAATATTTGCTTGTGGGTACATCAATCTAAGTGGGATCCACACACCATGATCCCAGCCATGTGTTGGATCTAAATTGACCTTGATGCCAGCGTTGATAAACATGTTGGCAATTTGCTGAGCCAATGCGGGTTCACCCGGTGCAGGGTAGTGAATTTGATACAGTTCATCAGGGAATCGATAGAAATCATGAACGGTTTGTGGTTGCGCTCCAGCGGTAATCACCACATCGTCAGTGACATCTAAATGGGCAGAAAACACCACAATAGCTTTAGGTGTAGGCAATTGTCGGCCTAATTGTTGTAAAAAACGTGATGTTTTACTATTTTCGACAGCCATCATAGGAGAGCCGTGCGAAATAAACAGAGGTTTTTGATGTTGTTGCATATTAAGTATTCTCGTTTAATATCATTTACTACGAGTTTATTGTGAACTCAAATAACCATTTTTAAAAGAGTTTCATCATCATTCTGAATTCGTCAGTAATTGTCGCAAAGAATGTCTGAGTTGCTTAAACATCGGCTCTAAGCTGTAACGATGATGTTGGATTACTTCGACACTGGCTTGCCAACCCATATCTTTAAATTCGCTGGGTAATAACACCAATTGGCGACTTTTTACATATTCATTGGCGATATGATTGGGCAGTAAACACCAACCATTGCCCTGCAGTGTTAGTTCAAGTAGCACGTAATAATTGTCTGCATACCAAATGTCGGGGCTCAAGGCGAGTTGAAAGTTACTCGATTTGTTGTTACGCGATCGCATCAGTAACTGCCTGTGCAGCTTTAGGCTGGCTAAGTTAGTCGTTTCTTTTTGGGCTAATGGGTGTTTTTTCGCAACGTAAATATCAAATTTAACTGAACCAATCGTTTCATAATCAATGTGCGATGGAATAGACAGTTCGCTAAAAATAATCCCAGTTACGGCTCTATCAGTGTCAATCATATCAACAATATCGATGCTCGATGCAGTAAAAATTGCCAAAGAGGTATTGGGAAAATTGATTTCCAGCTGATTGACGATACTGGAGAGTTTGTGAAACGGAATGCCTTCATCTAGGCCTATAGTGAGCTCTGAAATAAAAGGCTTATCGAGGTACTGTGCACAATAGCGTAAACGTTGGTGTTGCTCTAATAACACTTGCGCGTGAGATAAAAGCTTTTCGCCTGCCAGTGTTAATTGCGGATAACGCCCACTACGGTCAAACAATATCGCATTGCAATCTATCTCAAGATTGATGACATGCTGGCTTACTACGGATTGGGCTTTTTTGAGTGAACGAGCCGCAGCTGAAAACGAGCCTGTTTTTGCTGTCGCCACCAACGCCTCTAGCTGATCAATACTATACATATCGCTTTTCCAGATACTACCTAACTGTTAAGTATCCTTATATTGGATGAGAATAATGCAAACGTCACGATTAATTGAGTGCATAATGCAAACAAAAGAGAGAATATTCCACGCGGTGTCTTTTGAGATATTGGCGGCAGCCATCATCGTCCCTGTGAGCGCCATGCTCATGGAGAAGAGCACCACTGATATGCTGGTGGTAAGTATCGGCATATCGTTATGTGCTGTCACATGGAACTATATTTATAATATTTGGTTCGATAGGTTATTAGGCAGTGACAGAGTTAAGCGTAATTTATCAACTCGTATTGTCCATGCGATGTGCTTCGAAGGGGGCTTGTTAGTGGTAACCCTTCCAATGGTATCGTGGTATTTAAGTTTAAACCTTATTGATACCTTAATACTTGAAGGGGGCGTATTGGTGTTTTTCTTCGTTTATACTGGTGTATTCAATTGGGCCTACGATATTTATCAACCTTACCAGCGCTGGTTTGGTAAAACGTTAGGTATTAGCTAAAAGCCTTTACGAGGGCGTCGATGCAATGTCGACTTCACTATGGCATCATTACTGAGTTCTCTCCCCCTGCAGGATGCCAAGCGAAATGGATTATCGCTTAAGTGTATTGTTATTTACTGTGTTTGTCTTGATGCTCCCGATCCACTTTGCGCGAGCAAATACTTTAACGCCTTTTACTAGTGATGGTTGCAGCGCATTTCCAGATGGCACGTTTGAACAAAGCGAATTATGGTTAGCGTGTTGCCAAAAACATGATTATGACTATTGGAAGGGCGGCACATTTGATGAACGCCTCGCATCAGATAAAGCATTACGTGCCTGTGTTACCAATGTGGGCCAACCGCAAATTGCTTTATTAATGTTAGCCGGTGTAAGAGTGGGTGGCTCGCCATATTTACCCACCCAATTTCGCTGGGGTTATGGTTGGTCATACCCAAGAGATTACGGTTCGTTAACTGAAGACGAGCAGAGACAAGTAGAAGGACTCTTTGGTCAAGAGCAAAAGTAATCATTAATCATTAATCATATGACAACAAAATCACCACAACACATCGGCACTCTTTTAGGCGTGTTATATGGCATATCGTTAACAATATTGGCGATATACCAGCGCTAAATGACTTTAGTGGGCTGGTTAACATATCATTTATATTTTTGATTCCGTTGGTTATTGTTCTTATTCGCGTTCACTTTGAGCTCAACAAAGAGTAAAATTTTTTAGCCGAACCCTTCGGACAGGGTTTGTTGGTCATTTCTACTGTGTTATCGGCTTTTAATGCAAATAAGAGCTACAAAGCCTCTGCCTTGTAGCTTTTATTTAAGTCATAACCAACAATTCGCTGCAAAAACAACCTTGAAAGAACATCTGGTCCTGGCGATTAAACCGATGTCACCAGTGTCATTTCGATGCCAAAAACCGTTAAGCTTAATTAAAACCTCACGCCGTTAAGCTATCCCATGAGTGTTTAATCGTTATATTTGTTATTTCGATAACATCTCAATATCCACTATTTATCGTCATAATCTCTATTATTAGAAATGGGTTGTCATTTAAAGCCTCATTCAATCGCCTTTTTAATAATGTGTTAAATAGCGTCAACAGCCACTTGCGCCTCGATGTTATTTCAGCATACAATCGTGCGCCGAAACTGAGCTAACACGTGTACGCTATAAATGAATTTATTGACCCAACTTAACAAAGTCACTGCTAAAACCTTATTTCATACTGAATCATTAGGCAGTTATTTCGAGCCGCTTATCCAACGTGTTAAGCCAGCGTGGCGAGCCCACTGGTTTCGTGCCCAGGTTTTGTCAGTTAAACCGCTTCGCGATGATGTATTACAGCTTGAGTTAGCTCCGCAAAAATCTTGGCCGCAAGCCAAAGCTGGCCAACATGTGTTATTAACGGTTGAGCTAAATGGACGGTTAATGACGCGGCCTTTCTCTATTTCGTCGTCGCCCGAACAACATCATGCTCAATACCCCAAAACACGGGTTATTCGCTTAACCATTAAACATAACGCGAATGGCGCTTTTACCTCAGGGTTAAGTCGGCATATCACTGCTGGTTGTTATGTTAACTTAAGCGCGCCGCAAGGTGATTTTGTGCTAGGTGAGAGTGTTGTTGACCTGCCTGAAACCCCATTATGGTTTGTTGCTGCAGGCAGTGGTATTACTCCGTTTATGGCTATGTTGCATCAATTGGCATTGTCTATAGAACGATCAGTATTGCAATCATTAAGCCCTATTCAGCTCATCTATTTTGCTAAAGCCGGCGAGCACTTATATGTTGATGAACTTACTGCTTTAGCGCAACAGATCCCTCAGCTCTCTGTGAAAATGTTGGTGCGTAAAAATGGCGACAGTTTAGCTGCTGCATTACAGGATTGCCCAGCAGCGAGCCAAGTGTTGATCTGCGGTCCCGGCAAGTTTAAGCAAGATGTTGACTGCCAATTAGATGCCATTAATCACCCGCCACAACACCGTCAAGCCGAGTACTTTCAAGCACCGGTATTGCCCCAAACAGATAACGGCCACCAGCATATTCAGTTAACGCAGCGAGGCAAACAAACCCAACTTATATTAGCAACGAACGATACTTTGCTAAATGGTTTAGAACTACAGGGAATAACTGCCAATTTTGGCTGCCGTATTGGTGTGTGTCACCAATGCCAGTGTGTGAAAAAAACGGGCGTGGTTAGAAATTTACGCACCGGTGAGCTATCGCAACAAGGTGAACAATTGATCCAATTATGCATTTCTCAGGCAGTGACGCCACTTGAGTTGGAATTATAAATCGATGAATAAAAATATTAATTTTGAGTTGTTAGCTAACGAGTTAGATGACTTAAAGCGCCAAACTTTAAGCGAGGTTGGTGCCACTGATGCTGCTTACATTCGTAAAGTGATTGTGTGGCAACGCGCTTTAGAGTGGGGCGGTCGTGTGTTATTGATGCTCGGGTTTATCCATCCACTATGCTGGGTTGTGGGGGTGTTGAGCTTAGCGAGCGCCAAAATTCTCGACAATATGGAAATTGGTCATAATGTGCTGCATGGGCAATATGATTGGATGAACGATCCTCATATTAACTCGCGTCAGTTTGATTGGGACATCGCCTGTGATGGTAAAAGTTGGCAACGGATCCATAATTACGAACACCACACTTACACCAATGTAATAGGTAAGGACCGTGATTTTGGTTATGGTTTGCTGCGTTTGTCGAATGATTTTTCGTGGCGGGTTAAAAACCTATGGCAATTTATTACTTACGTTAATTTAAGTATGCTATTTCAATGGGGTGTGTCTTACCATGAACTCGCTGCAGAACGTGTTTTTATGGGTAAAAAGAAACAAGACCGATCATCAAAAGTTGATGCTAGTGAGCTCAAACGTCGTTTTTTTAGTAAAGGTGGTAAGCAACTAATCAAAGATTACCTGCTATTTCCTCTGCTGGCAGGTCCACTATTTTTGTGGGTGATATGTGGTAACTTAATGGCTAATCTAATTCGCAATCTATGGACGTCTACCATTATCTTTTGTGGCCATTTTACCACCGATGTACATACCTTTAGCCAAGCAGAGTGTGAAAATGAAACTCAAGGTCAATGGTATTATCGTCAGGCGTTAGGGTCGTCAAACATTCTCGGTGGCAAATTGTTTCATATATTTACTGGTCACTTGAGTTTTCAAATAGAACATCATTTGTTCCCAGACTTACCATCGTCACGCTACCAGCAAGTGGCGCCACAAGTGGTGGCAATATTTGCCCGCCATGGGATTGCTTATCATACAGGGCCTTTTTTACGTCAATATAGCCAAGTGGTTAAACGTATTTTACGTTATTCTCTACCATAAACTGGATGACATTCGCTGACTAAGCACTTCAACCGAAGTGCTTTTTTTTATCGATAAAATATTCATAGGCGTGGTTATTAACAGCCGTTAAGATAGGTCAATCTGTTTAAACTGGAAACGCGAGAGATGATACCTTCAGATAAAGGGGTACGAGCTATAGCGATGCTAGAAGCAAGTAAAGGCGTATTGGCTTTATTGGTTGCAATAGGCTTACATGCGTATGCTGGTGCAAATTTGTCGGTGTTGGCAACACAATGGGTGACGCATTTACACCTAAACCCTGCAAGTCATTACCCGAGTATTTTTATTGCAATGATAGGATCGGTATCGCAATCAAGTCTGACGTTATTAGCATTAGGAGCTGCGGCATATACTTTGGTGCGCTTTATTGAAGCCTATGGTTTATGGCATAACATGCGTTGGACTCAATGGTTTGCACTTTTTAGTGGCGCAATCTATTTACCTTTTGAGCTTTACGAAATGATGAGCCACTTTAGCCTGCTCAGTGTGATTGTGTTGCTAATTAATCTTGTGGTGGTCATATATATGTATTTTGTGTTGTTTCCGCGTAGAGCAGCCATATGAGATCCGCTTCAATGTTTCGTTACGCAGATTAATCTAAAATTATTAACAGAGTTTAATGGCCAGCGGTTGATCCATTAAGTGGTAATGTTAGTATAAATACTCACTAGCATTAACGATGAGTTAGCGAAAACACGATTGATTGACTCGAAATGATTTATTTTACGCGAGTTTATGACGTTAATTTATGTAGACATTCAATTAAGTCATTTGCTTTACTAAATGCACTTTATTTGAATTGAGACCCGTTTTATTAGTGGTGTAATATTTGTTTTAACGGCGAGTGTTTTTATTGGTTTAATAAAACGACGATAAATACTCGCTGAGATACAATGTAAGCAACATGTTAATAGTAGAGGTGTTTATTATTAATCTTGCTGGCTTGTAATCACCATTTATACAAATGCTGTAATGTTATGACTAATTAATTCTACTTTACGAGGAATAAAATGACTGACATCGATATTGGTATAAAAAAAGATGACCGACTAAAAGTTGCCGAAGGCTTAAAAAGTTTATTGGCTGACTCTTACACGCTTTATTTGCAAACCCATAATTTCCATTGGAATGTTACCGGGGTACATTTTCGCGAATTACACTTAATGTTTGAAGAACATTACACTGAACTTGCGACAGCGGTCGATGATATTGCCGAACGTATTCGTACCTTGGATGTGGCCGCACCGGGAACGTATAAAGAGTTTGCGCGCCTGAGTTCTATTAAAGAAGTAGAAGGTGTGCCGAGTTCTACTGATATGGTTGACTTACTTACCCTAGGCCATGAGCAAGTCGTTAAAACATCGCGACAAGTGCTTAAGTTAGCACAAGCTGCTGATGATGAGTCAACGGTAGCCTTAGTGTCTGACCGTATGCGGATACACGAGAAAACGGCGTGGATGTTAAGAGCGACACGTAAGTAATCTGTACGATACTGAACCGTGTTGATACAATTTGCGATGGTTAGTGCTGTTATTATTTGAATTTGAATTTGAGATGCGACGATCTACTCATGAAGTCGATAGTTAGCATGATATTCTGGCATTGACTAAAATGTGAGTTAAAACGTGAGTTAAAACGTGAGTTAAAAAAGCGCCTCAATAAGGCGTTTTTTTGTGTTTAAGCAGTAGCAAGTTGTTTAAAAAACTCTTCTTGCTGTTGTCTCACTATGTCAACGTCATTGGTTGCTTTTAAATAAGATCGCAAACCAATAATGTTGATTTGAATTTTCTTCGCCGTGAGTTGACTGTCTAAATGGGCAGGTAAGTCGCCTTCAAGTTTGGCTTGGTCAATAATACTGGCAAATCGTTGTTCAAATTTGTTGAGCTGCTCACGGGCAACGTTTAATGTATCTAGATGAGATTCATCTAATTCAGATAACGTCCTTACTAACATGCACAATTCACTGGGTGAACCTTCACAGCATGGTTTAATCAGCCCACGTAGATAATGTGTTAATCCAACCCATGCACGATCATGTTGTTGTAACATATTATTTAAATTACGTTCGCCCGTTTGAGCATAACGAATAAGTGTCGCTTGATATAAATCAGCTTTACTACCAAATGCGGCATAAATACTGCCTGGTCGCATGTCCATAGTTGTTTGAATTTCTCGCGTTGATGTGGCCAAAAAACCTTTCTGCCAAAACAGGTTTTTTGCTCTTTCAAGTACGTCATCGCGATCGAATTTAGAAATATTAGCCATTACATCCTCTTTGGTTAGTTGGCTATTTTACGTTAACCCTATGAGATAAGGCCAGTATCTTTTGGCAATTTTTTAACCATAATGGCCATTGTTGCTGATTATGCTTAATTATGGATTTGATATGAACGATTCCTAATTGAGCAAATAATGTCGTTTAAACAACAAAACTGCATTCACGAGAGGTTATTTGAATTACAAAATTGACGGATAAATGCAGTGGATAAGCATGAGTGGTGTTGTGATATTGGTATTGTGATATTGGTATTGTGATATTGGTGTTGTGACATTAGCGTTGTACTAGGGGCTGTTGATCTTTCACATTGGCAGCCAAATTATAGAGCAAGCTAGAGCCAGCAGGCTTTCAAAATTAATTTTCAATTTATCATAGCGGGTAGCTATCGCTCTAAAATGCTTGAGCCGAGCAAAAGCATTTTCAACTAAATGCCGATATTTGTATAAACACCAATCGATATCGCCATTTCCTTGCTTCGAATTTTGTCTTCTAGGGATCACTGGCTTTGAACCACATTCACGCACTTTATCTCTAATCGCTTCACTGTCGTAGCCTTTGTCTGCAATAATAAAATGACTTTGTGGCAATAATTCAATAAGGGCATTAGCTGCTTTGCTATCATGAACTTCTCCACCTGTAACAATGAATTCTATCGGTAAACCATAGCTATCTACCGCGAGATGGATTTTGCTTGTATTACCACCACGACTTAACCCAATTGCTTGATTTTCATCAGATGATGCACCTGAACTGTGTTGATGGGCTTTTACATAACTTCCATCAATAAATTCCCATTCAGTATCACTATTAGTCGATAATGTTTTGAACAGCCTAAGTAAAATACCTTTTCTTGACCACAGTAAAAATCGACGGTAAATGGTATTCCATAAGCCAAAATATTCAGGTAAATCTCGCCAAGGGCAGCCAACACGCAATCGGTAAAGGATACCTTCCATCGTAAATCGATGCTCTTGCTTGTTATAAACTCTATCATCAAGCAGAATAGCTTTTAGCTTCGACCACATCTCATCAGTGAGCATTAATCGGGGCATGGTAATCTCGTTGTATTTGTTTTTGGCGAAGTGAATTATACGAGATTACCTTCTTCGCACAAAATTCAAACAAAGATCAACAGCCCCTAGTAGTGATGTAATGGTGGCATTTTGATATTGGCGTTATATTAGTACGGCTATAATGAGCCGTTATTAACGATAAAGCGGAATTGAACTAATGTATTCAATTCCGCTTTCAAAACTAAGCACTCAATTTACACTGAAGTTAAATCCATTGTAAAAATGCGCTGATTAAAGGCTAAGACCAAACCCCTTTTTCGGTTTTACCTTGTATTTCTACATCGGCCAGTTTGAACTCAGGCTTGTTAGTGGTTTTAAGTTTAACTTGATAATCACGGGTTAAATTTACGATGGTCGGGGTTAACAGCATAATGGCACTGATGTTCACTACCGTCATTAATCCTAACGCCATGTCGGCCATGTTCCACACTTCTTTTAATGAGGCGTTGGCTCCCCAATACACCATGCCTAAATACAATAGTGTGTAAATGGTGCGGCCATAGATGTTGTCGAGTTTAAATAGATGCAAGTTACTTTCTGCGTAGGCGTAGTTTGCTACTACAGAAGTAAAAGAGAATAGGGTAATAATGATGGCAACAAACATATCGCCGCTTATGCCCATATGGTAAGTCATGGCGTTTTGAGTGATACGAATACCTTCCATTTCACTGCCAATACTACCTTGAGCCAGAAGAATCACAATGGCGGTACAGCTACACAACACCATAGTGTCAATAAACACCCCAAGCATTTGTACGTAACCTTGCGCAACCGGGTGATTTGGCACCGGAGTGGCGCCCGCTGCCGCATGTGGCACACTGCCTGCGCCAGCTTCGTTAGAATATAACCCGCGTTGAATACCATTTTTAATCGCAGCACCGAGCGCACCAGCTGCTGCTTCATTTAACCCAAAAGCAGAGTTAATAATATCCATCAATACCCCAGGGACTTGTTGGATATTAATAATGGTGACGGTTACCGCTGCCAAAATAAATGCTAAGCCCATAAAAGGCACCACGAACTCGGCAAAACGCGCAATGCTGCGAAGGCCTCCCATAACAATAATGCCAGCAATTAAAGTAATGACCGCTCCAGAATAAACGGGTGAAATTTCGAAGGTGTGGTTGAGTGCGTCGGTGATGGTGTTGGCTTGCATGGCACTGAAACTAATGCCGTAACCAAGGAATAAACATAATGCGAATAGTACCGCTAACCAAGGTTTATTCAGTCCTGCGCGGATATAATAGGCGGGTCCTCCGCGGTATTCTTTATGATCGTCTCGCACTTTATATAGCTGACCTAAAATGCTTTCGGCAAATCCGGTCGCCATACCCAGTAGCGCGATAACCCACATCCAAAATACCGCACCGCTACCACCGAGTGATATTGCCATGGCGACACCGGCTAAATTACCAGTACCGACACGGGCAGAAAGACCGGTACACAAGGCTTGATACGAGCTAATGCCCGATTTGTCACCTTGAGTACTGCCTTTCATTACTTTAAACATATAACCAAAATGGCGAAGTTGAATAAATCTTAACTTCAATGAAAACCACACACCGGCAAATACCAATATATAAATGAGCACTTGGTATTCGCCCCACAGCACATTGTTGGTGAGCGATATAATGTCGTTAATCATTGAACAACTTCCTTGGTTTTATCGTTTTATTATTAGATATTTAAAAAGGTTACATTTCGAAAAAATGACCTATGAATGAAAACACAGACAACGTCCAAATGCGTTAATAACCCTGTCAGAGGGGTTATAATGCAGTTGGTTGATTTTGTTATTTGAATCGATATGCATTGTATCTACATATTTAACGGTATGCGAGGCGTTTTTGTTAGTTGTTTACTTTATTTTTGACTAAAAAAGTGAGTCTGCTTCGCTGAATTAATATCGTTAATATTGGCACTGCAAGGGTAAATTTTTGATAAAATGCTCTACAATTGCCGTGTTGTAAGGCTCTAACATTTGAAAGCGGGTTCTTTAGCTTAATACATCATAAAAATTAGGATAAATAATAGTATGACAAATGCTAGTCTGCCTTTTAATACAAGTCAGCAACAATTAGCCTTACTGCGATTAGTCAATTGGGGCCTTAAAATCGGCCTTATTTTGTTTGCTACAGACTTATTTGGCTTAACAACACCTCCGGTGACTTTGTCTTACGTGCTCATTTTTGAAGCTTGTTATGTCGGCTTTAGCTATCGATTTCATCGACTCAGCATGAACCACAATGGTTTGTTGTTTTTAACCTTATTGTTAGACACCTTGTTCTGGGCTACCTGGTTATATTTTACCGGTGGAGCAACCAATGCCTTTGTTTCATTGCTGTTATTACCGATTGCGATTTCTGCAATTACCTTACCCCTATGGGCACCTTGGTGCTTAACCATCGTATCGACGATATTTTATACTTTGATGATTGTTGATATCACCAAGCAAAATAATAGCCCGTTAATGGATCATGATATGAGCCAAATGCCAATTAACCACGTTATGCAAGCAAACCAGGCAATGGCTGCAAATCATGTTATGCCTGCAAGCCACAGTATGGACATGGGCTCGCACTATTTAGGCATGTGGTTTAATTTTGTTATTTCGGCATTAGTGTTAACCATCACGGTGGGCTTTATTGCCAAACGAATAAGACAAAAAAATGCCGAGCTGCGCTATTTACGAGAAGGCCAGTTACGCCAGGAAAAGATATTGGCCTTAGGCACCGCATCAGCGCAAATGGCCCACCAACTGGCAACGCCGTTAGCCACATTGCGTTTACTCACCGATGAGTTAGTCGATACCCATCATGATGCAGAACAACTGGAATTGATCAGCGAAATGCAGCAAGCGCTGAATCGCTGCGAAGTCACCTTAGCTGACTTACGTTTAGCGACCGAATCGATACGGGAGCAAAAACTAGCACAACAGCGGGTCGATGAGTTAGTGGCAACCTTAACCGAGCAAATCAGTTTATTGATGCCAGAAGCGCAACTGAATATCGCCATAGCACCACAAGTTGAGTCACGTATAGTCATGACCGACATGAGCTTGTTGCCTGCATTAATGGCGTTAATTCAAAATGGCATTCAAGCCAGTGAAGATAACCAACACCAGACCCGCGTAGATATCAATATTGGTTTGTCACAACCCAATCAGCTGACTATGACTATACGTGATTACGGTGTCGGCATTGCGACTCATTTGTTACAAACATTAGGCAGTAACATGGTAAAAAGTCCCAAAGGCATGGGCATCGCGGTATTATTAAGTCACACCAGCTTTGAGCGTTTAGGCGGTAAGTTATACCTTAAACCACATTCAGAATGCGGCACAGAAGCCATCGTGACGTTGCCGTTAAGCGTATAAAAAACGAGTTGAAGCTATTTTAAACGAATAGACGCGAGTCGAAGTAAACAGACGTTGAAATAAACTGACGTTGAAATAATAGACGTTGAAATAAATACAAGCTGAATTGAGAACATCATGAACAAGCTATTGATTATAGAAGACGATTTAGCCCTAGCGACCATTTTAGCTCGCCGCCTTGGCAAACATGGCTTTGAGTGTAAAACCTGCCATCACGCCAGCGACAGTTTATTAATGGCAAGGCAATTTGTGCCAACGCATATCGTGTTAGACATGAAACTGGCTGAACATAATGGTTTGTCGTTAATTAAACCGTTAAGACAATTATTACCCAACGTCCACATGGTATTGCTCACTGGTTTTGCCAGCATCGCGACTGCGGTAGAAGCCATCCGCCTCGGCGCAGACAATTACCTCGCCAAACCCGTCGACACTCAAACCTTATTAAATGCATTATTAGTCACACCAGACACTACAACGACTTATGGTGATATTGAAGAACTACCACTTAACCCCAAACGGGTTGAATGGGAACACATTCAACAAGTCCTCGCCACCAACAATGGTAACGTATCAGAAACTGCCCGCCAACTGGGCATGCACCGCAGAACCTTGCAGCGCAAATTGCTGAAAAAGCCAACGGCAGATAATCGGTAGAATAGGGGAGTTGGGTGTTTGTCCTACTTTGGACAAAGGGTGTTTTTAGATATTGCTTCATGGTCTGCGGCCACTAACGTCGTGGCGCTTCACCCACACCAGAGTTTTAAAACTTCGTTTGAATTCTCATCGATAAACTCCACCATAAATCGGTCGATTATAGCGTTATTTCGGTAATGGTATTGAGCATGAATTTAGGTTTATTTTTAGATTATTGCTTATTGCTTATTGCTTATTGGCCTGCGGCCACCAACGTCGTGGCGCTTCACCCACACCAGACCAAGAGGAAACCAACGGCTGTTCCCTCTTGGAACTCCCAGCCGCCTATTGTGGCTTAATGAAACTGTACACCGATTGAGGTAAAATCCCCTTAAGATAAAACGGTGTAAACAGTAATGAAGACTCAACCAACTTACTCAACAGAATTTAGAATAGATACCGCTAACCTTGTGATTAAACAAGGTTACACCATCCGAGAAGCTTGTGAAGCAACCGGCGTAGGCCCGACAGCGATTAGACGTTGGGTAACTCAGCTAAGACAAGAATTTGAAGGTATTACTCCATCAGCTAATGCCATCACTCCCGAACAAAAACGAATTCAAGAGCTTGAAGCGCAAATTAAGAAAATTGAATGGGAGAAAGATATCTTAAAAAAGGCTACCGCTCTCTTAATGCAAGACAACATCAAACGATAGCATTAATTGAATTGTTATCGAGAGAGCAGAACATCGTCAAACAGCTTTGTCATTTGTTTGAAATACCGCGTAGCAGCTACCATTATCATCTCAAACATCGTGGATTAGTGAAGCCTGAACGTGAGAAACTGCGCCAGCAAGCGATTGCAATCCACCGTGATAGTCGTGGCTCTGCAGGGGCAAGAACGATAGCAGGCCAGCTTAATCAACTGGGTGAAAATGTTGGCCGTTATAAGGCCGCGAGTTTAATGAGAGATGCAGGGCTAATAAGTAACCAACCCAGAAAGCATCGTTACAAGATAGCAAATGATGAATCTAAAATAGCCCCTAATTTGTTAAAGCGGCAGTTTAACGTTGAAGCAATAAATCAGGTTTGGTGTGGTGACGTGACCTATGTTTGGTCAGGAACCAAATGGCTCTATTTAGCCGTGGTAATGGATTTGTATGCGAGAAAAGTGGTGGGTTGGGCTTGCTCTGACAGCCCGAATACCGATTTGACTTGTGCAGCATTAAGAATGGCATTTGAAAGTCGTGGACGGCCCCAAAACCTGATGTTTCATTCTGACCAGGGTTGCCATTACAGTAGTCTTCAATATCGACAAATGCTGTGGAAATATCAAATAACGCAGAGTATGAGTCGACGAGGAAACTGCTGGGATAACGCGGTAATGGAACGTTTTTTTAGAAGTTTTAAAACAGAATGGATGCCGAAGTATGGTTACAACAATTTTGATGAAGCGAAGCTGGATGCGTTGAATTACATACTAAAGCACTACAATACAAAACGTGGTCATAGTTATAACAATTATATGACGCCAGCGGCTGCCGAAATGGCAGCGTAAAGACGCAACTCCTGTTGGTGTACAGATTTAGTTGACCACATCAGCCCCGCAACATTTTCGCTATTTACAAAATAAGAGCTGCGAAAAGTCGCCATGGGGATTTATCCAGCTTTGAATCTCGTTTGTAATCGGCCTCGGCCTTACTCGAAAATGCTAACGCTTTCGATAGTACATCCTGTACCGCGAAAGCTAGCCTGACGTCCTGTCTGGCTCACGCTATTTTCTTCAACGGTCTCAAGTTCAGAGTTGAATTTAACCATTCCCAATCATGGATTCTGACTCATTTATGGACAGTAACGTTTTAGAAAAGCCAATGTTTCAATTTACTTTTTATAAAAGTTTACCCTGACCCCACTAAATCAGAACTGTGGTGTGATATACATTGCTGTTGAACGTGACACAACATAAATAAATGAGTATAACTATTAGAGGTTTAGTTTTGCTTATCAAACTAATAAAATGGATTTCAGTACTATTAATTTTTAGTAAGGTATTAACGGATTATGAAGCGTAGATTTGTTTTTATATTTTTAATGATGATTTGTGCTGTTTCTGGATGCAGCAGTATTCCACTAACAACAATGTATAAAATGATGAGTGTCAATCCGCTAGAACTTGAACCAAGTGAGATAGTTGTCGCGGTTCAAGCCCCTAATGGAATCGTGGTTAGTAATAACGACGTAGTGATTAAGTTTGAATTTACAACGAATGACCCAAACTATAATTTTGAGGACGAGTATTTTGTAAAATTGAATACTCAATACGTATTACCTAATGAGTTAACACAAGAAATAAATCGGGACAGTAAGTTTTATATTTTGCAATTGAGTCAAAATGATACGTTAAAAATGCTTCGAGGGCAGGAGCTTGTAAAGAAATACAGAATGAACAATAGCGATGGCGGAGGAAGCTTTAATCTTAGCGTCGAGTCTGTATGTAAAAATAGTCAGTTTTCTGTTAAAAATAATGAATTAAACGTGTTTTTAAAACTTAATGAGAATGATGATTTTTTTACCTTTATGGAAGACCTTAACGTGTTAGAGATCGGTGAAGACAAATCGGGTTATATTAAACCTATTAGGTCTTGCACATAGCTATGACTGTTGTGGCGCTTAGTCCATACCAGACCAAGAAGAAACTGTATTGGCTAACGAAAGTTGGACATTACTTTAGAAGTTATCTAGCTTATTTCTGGACAAAAATCTGTTTAAAGAAAACATGCACCAGTTAAGATGTAGCTAAGAGCTGCAATGGCAGCATCGAGGGTCAGGCGATAAGCTGCTCTGAAATCCCTTTAAACGAAGCAAAGCAGGTATCAAAGTTATGTGGATCTGAGTTGTACACCATTGGAGCTACAAACTCGTCAAAACGCTTATGAAATAATTCGTTGGTTTCTAGCTCTTCTAATCCCAGCTTTAACTCATTATGCGGATCGTCGACAAACTCCTGATGTTGATTTCCATATCGCGCCTTATCTTCTTCTAAGACAGCATTAAAAATCGGCTTTAACACGTCCATATCAATCATATGTTCTAAGCTAATACAATGCACATCGTAGATGTGACGAACCAATGTCTCGTCATCCATACGCTTTGGATCACGCTTGACTGACATGGTGCGGCGTAACATGGAAAGCACTTTTTCAACCAAAGTCGAATCAATGGAAATACACGACATAGCGCTTACTTCGGCAGGTTGCTTGTAGCTTTGTGCCACTAGCGATGAAATAGTGCGAGATTCAACCCCTTGAAGTTCAATGGTCTCAATGAGCTCAAGTTTGATGTAAGGTCGTAGACACGGTGCTTGTTTGTATTGTTGAGGGTACTCTATTTCGATTTCTACATAGCGATATGAATCTAAAACCGTTTTTTTAAAGTATTTTAGGTAAGGGTGCTCAGCTAACATTGTTAGGAGGTCTTCAACTAATACTTTGCGAGCTCTTTTTTTCGCTTCTGTACCTTTGTTGAGAAATTCCAAAGTAGGAATCAATTTTATATCGACGTCTTCAGACATACGCATGATCTTAATGTTTGACTTAGCTAAAGCTGTTCCACCTGAAAACACAAGTCGATGGTGCTCACTGTTTACATTTTCCAACATAGCAAGTAGTGACACAACCCAATAGTCCTTTTCCGGGATGGATGGGTTACCTAATTCGAGTGCATCAGAGATTTCGAGAAACTGCTTTTTTAGTTTTGATATGGTCATTGTCGATTACTCAATACCCTGTTACCAACTTTAATGATGCGGTTGAATTGCTTAGAATCCCACTTGTACTGGATGGACGCTGGTATTTGAGTGGATTTTCCATTGATGCTTTTTTTTGATATGGCATCCATTTCAAAATCTACACCACGCAATTTTAAGATTTCACGCATTATTGCATCAGTGCCACCTGGGTTTTTTGGCATAGGTTTATTAGTTAGGCTGTTGATCGTTGACTTAGTGTATAAACCATACCCGACTTTCATCAGTTCGCCTTGAGCCACGAGTTTTTTCAAAACACGACCAATTTGGTCATAGCTGGCATAATTGTCGAAATCTTTACGCTCGAACACATAGCGGCGAGAGCGCTTTAACTTTTGATTAATAAAGTCAGTTGCTGTCATGATTCACCCTCCTATATAGTGCTTGACCTTAGTATACTTGAAGCTCATCGTTATTTGAAATATTTACGGCATTTACTCAAAAAAACATGCGACATAAAACCACAATTTAATTTTACCATTATCATGTTTATAAAGCTTTTTCTGGCAACTATTACATTCCGACATATTATTTTATTTGTTGGCGACCCAATTAAAAATAAATTCATTTTTAGCGTAAATTTGTCGTCGTGGCGATATGAGATGTGAAGCGCTACTATATAGTAAAGACATGAGAAAAATTAAGTCAAAGAGTAACGTCAGGGAATTTGCGAGCATAGGCCCAACACATAACGGGGCAAAAATGAGTTAATTTTTTGGCTTTAAAAGTACAAATTCAACTCTAGACTTGAGGATGTTGAAGAAAATAGCGTGAAGCTCACATGGCCTTTCTCGCACATCTATGTGCTACAAGGCATTCAGGCATCCTGCCTATCAGATGTGAGCTTAGCTTTCACGGTACAGGTCGTTTCTTGGCGTCCTGCCATCACGACATTCGTGAATCCATTCACATCAGATGTACCATCGGAAGCGTTAGCATTTTTACTCTTTATTACAAGATGGGCCGAAGCAGTCTGCAAATACAGGTCAAAGTTAAATTTAACTCCATGGCTACCTTTTCGCAGCTGTTGTTTTGTAAATAGCGAAAATGTTGCGGGGCGGCTGGGCCAATTCTTTTATAAAGAATAAAGAGGGGATTGCTGTTGATCCCCTTTTGGCCCGTGCAGGGTGGAACCTTGCGATCTAATTCAAACGAAGTTTGATAAATCTGGTGTGGGTGAAGCGCCACGACGTTAGTGGCCGCAGGCCATAATTCAGATACCATATATCATATGATGAAATAGATACTTTGCAGATGCAGCAAGCTAAGCTTTCCATTAGTATAATGAGTCGTTACCATGGGTGTCGGTTCCATCCATTTCTCTCAAGCTCTTTCTAATGATACCGCGCAGGCCTTCGACATATATGCTGACAAGATCCGCTTCCAGAAATCGAACAAATCGAATCATCGTCGACACGATGAACCATCAAGTTGTGAACAACCCTTCGACTCAAACAACAAGGTATCCCTATGACTAATCAACTGTCCCAGCAAACTCCCGTTACTGTCGAGACAGTCGACGATCTCGCTAAATTGGTTAACTACTCATTGATGGACACGCTCAACAGCGATCCTGACGCGACAGCTAATGGCGACGACCATGCGCCGCGACAAGTATTCTCTGGCCACTACGTTCCTGTAAAACCGACTTCAATTGAAAATCCAGAATATGTAGCACACAGCAGCAGCTTGTTTGCTGAATTGGGTTTTGCTGACAGCATGGCGCAGTCTGCCGATTTTATGAGCTTATTCTCTGGTGACCTGTCGAACGTTCCTGAACCAATGAGTAAGGTTGGGTGGGCGTGTGGATATGCATTGTCCATTTTTGGTACCGAATACATTCAACAATGTCCTTTTAGAACGGGTAATGGCTACGGCGATGGTCGAGCTGTTTCTGTGCTTGAGGCTGTGATTAACGATAAACGCTGGGAAATGCAGCTTAAAGGCGGTGGCCGCACGCCATATTGCCGCGGTGCAGATGGTCGCGCAGTGCTGCGATCCAGTGTGCGTGAGTTTCTCGCGCAAGAACACATGCACGCGCTTGGCGTACCAACGTCGCGATCGCTGAGTTTATATGTGTCTAAAACCGAGACGGTGCAGCGGCCTTGGTATTCTGAGGGCTCTAACGAACAAGATCCTGACCAAATGATTAGTGAGGCGGTTGCTATTTCAACACGTGTGGCACCTTCGTTTATTCGGGTTGGCCAACTTGAGCTATTTGGTCGCCGTGCCCGCACGCAGGAACACCCGCAAGCGATGGCAGAGCTTGAACTGTTGATGTTGCATTTAATTGATCGTGAATACGCTGATGTTATCGACCAAAAACTCACTAACGAACAAAAAGTGCTTTTGCTGGCGCGTGAATTCCGTAACCGTTTAACTTCATTGATAGCGAACTGGATCCGTGTTGGTTACTGTCAGGGCAATTTTAATAGCGACAACTGTGCTGCTGGTGGCTTTACGCTCGATTACGGCCCGTTTGGATTTTGCGATGTGTTCAATCCACAATATCAACCATGGACGGGTGGCGGACAACATTTTGCATTTTTGAATCAAGGCGTGGCAGCAGAACGTAATTTCTTGATGTTTTGCACCGCACTAAGCCCATTATTAATATCAAAACCCGATGACTTAACCCAACTTCAGCAGTTGGTCGATGGTTTTGCCACCGAGATGCAAACAAAGTTGGAGCAGATGTGGGCGGCTAAGCTTGGGCTTAACACTTTTGATGCGGCGTTATTTAATGAGCTTGAAACGCTGATGCTGCAAACCCCAGTGGATTACACAATATTCTTCCGTGAGCTTTCGTCGTTGCCTGATGATATTGGTCCACTGACTAACAGTTTCTATCGAGACTTAGCGCAAGGGCCAAAAGGGTTGGAGCAACGCTGGTCTGCTTGGTTAGTACAGTGGCAAACACTATTAGGCACCGAGGGCAATAGCACGATGCTTATTGCAGACGAAAACGCTGACACACAGCCACGTAACCGTGATGATATTATTGCGCAGATGCAACGCGTTAACCCTAAATTTACTTTACGCGAGTGGTTGCTGGTGCCTGCTTATCAGCAAGCCAGTGTTGGCAATTATGCACTCGTTCGAGAATTGCAGAAGGTGATGACCCAGCCTTACGCAGAGCAATCTCAAGAAGTTGAAGACAAATACTATCGACTCAAGGCATCTGAGTTCTTTGGGGTAGGTGGATGCTCGCATTTAAGCTGCTCGTCGTAATGGTGAGATAATCTATTGGCTTTGATTGGTGTCATACTTTATGCCACCTGCGTCAGGATTGTTATCTCAACGTATCTGTCGACTTGCTTGGCATATTATCATTAGCCTAAAGTGGCTAAATGTCTATTTTTAGCCATAAACGGCTAAATAAGCTTGTGTACTATCAATGCACTTAGTCGTTATTAGCCAAAAATGGCTAAGCTTGCATTATTAGCCATTTTTGGCTAAATTGGTCTAAATCTGCAAACAAAGGAGCGTTATGTGGAGCCTACCAATAAACCTATAGCCGTGATTGTTGGCGATATTGTTGACTCAACAAAGCTAACCTCTGCGCAGTTTGAGCTACTACTTAAACAGATCAAATCTATCCAGACATGGATTAGCGAGGGGCATAGCGAAAATGCGCACAGTATTGAGCGCGGTGATGAGTTTCAGTCTGTCGTGCATGATATTGAAAATGCGTTGAGATACACCGTTATATACCGGATTGGCATTAAGGCGCTTGGTAAAGCATTTGATAGCCGGATTAGTTTTGCAATTGCTGCAAATGCTGATTTACGTGAGTCGGTGTCGGAGTCGATGGGGCAAGCATTTGTGCTGTCTGGCCGCGGACTCAGTGGCCTTAAGAATGACCGATTATTGTTTAGCTCCGATAGCATCGCTCTCACTGAGTATTTTGACTTACTGTTTAAGTATCTTGATAAGCAACTTAACGACTTAACTGCGCGCCAATGTGAAGTGATGTTGCCAATGCTTCGAACCAATGAGGATTTGTCGATTAGTGAGTTAGCTGACATGCTCGATGTGGCTACAGCCACTGTCAGTAAGTCACTTAAAGCGTCTGGTTGGCCGTTGATCCATGAGTTAAATTGTCGGTTTATAAAGAAAGTCGCGGGGCTCAAGTATGTTTGATTTTTTCAGCGTGCTCATTCCATTTTTATTAATTCACACCATCTGTGACTTTTATCTTCAGACCGATCGGTGGGTAGAAGCTAAAAAAGCTCGCACTTACCGTTCACCTGAGTTGTACCTTCACGCGACTTTACAGGGTGTTGCATTATTACTGCCTGCAATGGCACTCGGGATTGATTGGCGTTCAACGGTGTGCTTAATCGTTATTGTCGCGGTAAGTCATTTTATTATCGATTTATGGAAGGTCACTACACCAAAGGGAGATAAGTTAGCCTACTTTGTTATTGATCAGGCTTTGCATGTTTCGGTATTGGCCGCGATTGCTTTTCATGTTGCCGATGGCGCATCGATTGAGGCAGTGTTACAGCATGAACGTTTCTCTGATGGCGTGTTGGTGGTGTTTGCTTATTTACTCATTCTAAAGCCAACTTCAATTGTGATTGGCGCTGTGTTGAATAAGTATCCCATCGTTAACTCAGCAATGGATACTGACGTCGTTACCGACACCGATGGTGTTGCAGGTCCTGTTAGTGATAAGACAGCAAATGTGAGCGGCCTTGTTGCGGGTGGCGAGTTGATTGGTTACCTAGAGCGATTATTAATACTGACGTTTACGTTGGTGGGCAGCTATGCCGCTGTGGGCTTTGTATTAGCCGCTAAGTCGATATTCAGATTTGGTGAGTTAAATCAATCAGCCAACCGAAGCATGACGGAGTATGTACTGATTGGCTCACTGATCTCTGTGGTCATCACAACCTTAATTGGGGCGTTAGTATCATTGGGTATAGATATAAAATTTAAGTGAAAAAATCATAAAAAAAGGCCTCTATATCAATAGAGGCCCAATAATCTTATTCAGATTTAAACTGATACCTTTAATCAGCCTTTATCCCCATTCCCATAGCAGATAAAGGCTGAGTAAAGTCACCAAGCATTGAGTAGACATTTGATTGCGACTCAAAGCCATCAACCAAACAACGCCAAAGTGTGTACCAAAAATCGATAACGTCAGTTAGATATAAGTTATTAAAACGGGGGATGTTTCCGACGTTACCTATCACATGATTGTGCTTAACCTCAACCATTCTGACAATATAAAAACACCAAACTGCGACACAATGTCGCAGGCTACTGAGTTGAATTTATAAAGATTGTTAACTACTGGTTAGCATTTATCGATGTATACCATGGTGTTGCACTTATTCATTGCTGATTCATCTGTGGGCAGCGGCTTTTGTTGTTATTGATGTGAGTTTTTGGTGCTGATGAAAGCGTATTCAGATCAAAAGTGAAAAAGTCTGCCGCGATATTTGCTTAATTAGCACTACATTTTATAAGGGTATAAGCATACATTGATGGCTCGATAATGAGTCGTTAGCCATTGCTGAGTTGATTTTAAACTCACTCAGACGATGTGTAATAACGCGCCTGGGGATATACCAACTTATGAAAATAGCACTATTTATACCGTGTCTAGTGAATCAAATGATGCCAGATGTGGCCATTGCAACACTGACATTATTAGAAAAGTTAGGCCATGAAGTCATATTTCCTGCTGGGCAAACCTGTTGTGGTCAGCCGATGACAAACTCGGGGTGTTTTGATGAAGCAAAAAACACCACCCTTAAATTACTCAACGCTTTTAAAGGTGTCGATTGTGATGCCATTGTGTGTCCTGCTGCCAGTTGTTTGGTGGCGGCTAAAGAAAACTTCCATGAGTTTGATGGCAGCCAAGAAGCCCAAGAGGTTATTAGTAAGCTTTATGAGTTAACGGAGTTTTTGCACGATATTGCCCCAATTAAAGCATTCGCTCGACCTGTAGCGGCCAAAATAAGCATGCAAATGAGCTGTCATGGTATTCGTATGCTTAATTTAGCGACGCCGACAGAGCAAATGGGTAAACAACGCTTTAATAAAGTGGAAGCGGTATTGGGTAACATTGCCGGGCTCGAGATTGTCTATCCTGCTCGTATTGATGAATGTTGTGGTTTTGGCGGCACGTTTGCGGTTGATGAAGGCGCGGTGTCGGCCAAAATGGGTAAAGATAAAGCCCAAGCTCATGCGGCAACGGGTGCTAAGTATGTCGTGGGGTTTGATCCTTCATGCTTGCTGCATTTAGATGGCATGATCCGTCGTCAAAAATTACCGATTGAAACCCGCCACATTGCCCAAATCATTAATGATGCTTTATAGGAGCCACTATGACCGAACTATATACCGCATCGGGTTCTAAGGTGCATGCCCATAAAGCTGATATTTTTTGTCGCGATGAAACCCGAGTTGATTGGCATTCTAAAGCCCTGTGGGCATTACGTGAAAAACGTGATCGCGCTGCAGGCAGTTTGCCTGAATGGGAACAACTAAGGCTGCTTGGCTCGCAACTAAAACTGCATACTTTGAGCCATTTAGCCCAGTACCTTGAGCAATTTGAACAACAATGCTTGAGTAATGGCATTAAGGTGCATTGGGCTAGTGATGCCCAGCAACACAATGAAATTGTTCATGGGATTTTAGCGAAACATAAGGTTAAAAAACTGGTTAAATCAAAATCGATGTTAACCGAAGAATGCCACATGAACCCGTATTTAGAACGCCACGGTATTGAAGTGGTTGATACCGATTTAGGTGAACGAATTATTCAGCTCGCTAACATGCCACCTTCGCATATTGTGGTGCCCGCTATACACATGAAAAAAGAGGAAGTGGGCGAGTTATTTCATCAACAGTTAGGCACTAAAGCCGGTGAGTCTGATCCACTGTATTTAACCCGTGCAGCTCGCGCGCATTTAAGAGAGAAATTCCTTACTGCCGATGCTGCCATGACCGGTGTCAATATGGCGATAGCAGACCAAGGTGCGATTGTTGTGTGTACCAACGAAGGTAATGCAGACATGGGCGCTAACTTGCCTAAGTTGCAATTGCACTCAATGGGCATCGATAAAGTGGTTCCTGATATGGATTCTGTTGGGGTGTTGTTGCGTACATTAGCCCGTAATGCCACAGGGCAACCTATTACCACTTATTCATCATTTTACCGTGGCCCACAAGAGGGCGGCGAGATGCATGTGATCATTGTTGATAATGGTCGCACTGAGATGATGAAAGACAAAATTTTAGCTGAGTCGTTAAAGTGTATTCGTTGCGGCGGCTGTTTAAATACCTGTCCTGTGTATCGCCGTTCAGGCGGTTATAGCTACAACTATACTATTCCTGGTCCTATTGGTATTGCGGTAGGTGCTAAGCATGACGATACCAACTCTATTCCTTGGGCCTGTACGTTATGCGGCAGTTGTACTTATGTGTGCCCAACGATGGTGCCATTAGATAAAATTATTGCCCATCATCGTCGTTTGAAAGCAGAAGCTAAGAGGTTGCCGTATGGCAAAGGTGGCTATATGCCGTTAGTGGGCCGTTTTATGGCTAATGAAACCTTAATGAATACCTCTATGTCCGCAGCAAGATTAGCACTGCGGGTATTACCGGGGAGTTTACTCAAGCCGTTTAGTGGTGCATGGGGTAAATATCGCGAGTTGCCTGTCGCACCAGAGTCTAGCTTTGCCAGCTGGTATAACAAGAATCGGAGCCGTTAATATGTCGAATAAACACACTATTATATCTGCACTAAAGCAATCGGCATTAGCTCAACATGCCATGCCTGCCATAGATGTAGTGGCTAATAATGATGATCTTGTTGGCCAATTTAATGCAAGTTTGAACACAGTAGCGGGCACGCTGCACCATGAAGGCGGTTTAGCATCGCTACAACAGGCTGTAGATGAATTGATCCAACAAAATATGCAGGTGATCTCGTTATTGGACAGTATTAAAGGTAATCGCCAAGTGCCTGAGACTGCTCACGATCTGGCTGATATTGATTTTTCCGTGATCCCTGGCGATCTTGGTGTGGCCGAAAACGGTGCTATTTGGGTTAATCAACCCAGTCATCGAGTAACGCCTTTTATTTGTGAAAACCTGATATTGGCGTTGGCCAAAGACAATATTGTCGCCAACATGCACCAAGCGGTTAAACAAGTGGCACTACAGCCAGGCGAATTAGGATTATTTATTGCGGGTCCGTCTAAAACCGCTGATATTGAGCAAGCATTAGTGGTGGGGGCTCATGGTGCCTGTAGTTTAAATGTGTACTTATACTAGGCATTAGTGGCTAGTGATTAGTCGCCATCTGTTAGTTGTCATCTATTAGTTGCCAGTGATGTCATTGACTGAGTGTTTCAGTTGATTGCATCACGTTAACTTATAGCAATATTAATCGAACCACTTAGGTTAGAACAACCTGTAATTAATCAAAACGTTCAGTTTCAAATTCAAATTCAAATTTAAACTAAAATTCAAATTCAAATTTAAACTAAAATTCAAATTCAAATTCAAATTCAAATTCAAATTCAAATTCAAATTCAAATTCAAATTCAACTTCGCATGTAGATTTAACTTTCACTTCAAACTCTAAGTATCTAAGTATCTAAGCACCTAAGCACCTAAGCATCGAAAATCGAATCGAGTTAGAACAAGTCGAAGATAGTGGCAGCACGTTGCTGAATAAACTCAATAAACAATTTCACTTTTAAGGGTTGCTGGCGACGTTGATGATACAAAATACTGATACGTCGATGCTCACCAGCCCAATCAGGTAACACAGGTACTAGCTCTTCATTCAATAGTTGTGGTTTAACAAATAATTCTGGTCCATATAAAATCCCGCCATCACCGACAGCGGCGCGTATTGCGCCGTGTAAATCCCCTAGGGTTAATTTAGCGGGTCCATCGTAATAATACTGCTCACCACTGTGATGTTTTAAGGTCCAGTTAAATAGCGGCCACACTTTAATTAACTGATAATCAACTAGCTGCTGCGGGTGGCGAAGATCAATGAGTTGCTTGGCATACTCAGGTGATGCATACAGGCCGTAATTTAATACTCCCAACGATGTTGATACCCAAGATGAGTCTGGTTGTGCGCCACCGACAATGGCAACGTCGACTCCTTCATCTATCAAATCAATGGTGCTGTTATTTTGGGTGATGTGCAGTTGAATGTGCGGATGTTGTTTCGAAAAGTCATTGATGGCCTCAATTAATATCATCGAGGTTATCGAAACGGGTGTCGATATCCGTAAGGTACTTTGCGGCTCATTAATAGTTTGACCACAAATACGATCAAATTGCGCCACCACATTATAGTAACGGTCAAATAACGCCCCACCTTCTTCAGTTAATCGAAGTTTACGGGTGCTGCGCATTATCAACTGAGTATTGAGGCTTTGTTCTAATTTGCTAATTTTGCGGCTAACCGTGGCAATGGGCAACTTTAACTCTTGTGCTGCAGATGAAAAACCACCGGCATTAACGACATGGACAAACAAATGGATCAATTCAAGTTGGCAGGCTAAATGTTGGCTCATCAAGAGACCCTTATTGTATTTATTGCTCTATTTATTGTTGGATTAATCGATGTCTCAATCACTTTATAAAGAGGAGTGTAACCCAACATAGTGTGTACAGATAGCTGAGTAATCATCGAACCACAAAGGCGTGATGAGTTATACCGTGGTGGCTAATATTAGCATGGGCTGACTTAAGGTTTATTGAGTGGTGTCATAAATTGGTCATAGCTAAGGCTTTATGATGAATTGGATTAATTGTCGACAAAAAGTGCCTTTTGGGGTTGTTATACGATTTAAAGGTGCTATATTGTCGACAACTTGTTTTGTGTAGCTGTTTTTTAATGTCAGTTTTTATTATCCAAGGTATGAATATGATCCAGCCGATTACTTCTGCAGATAAGACCTTTGTAGCCCTTAGAGACGATATAGTCGAAGGTCGTATTCAGGCCGGCTCTAAATTGAGCGAAACTGAATTGTCGACAAAGTATGCAGTGAGTAGAGCCGTGATCCGTGAAGCCATTAACCGCTTAGAGTCGTGTCATATTGTTGAGCGTAAAGCCAACGTAGGCGCTCGTGTGGTGGCGTTATCTCCACAAGGGTTGATAGAACTGTATCAAGTGCGTGAATCACTCGAAGGCATGGCGGCACGTTTAGCGGCAAAGAACATGACCGATGACGAAATTGCCGATTTAAACCGTTTATTACAATCTCACTTTGACGAGGTCAAAGGGGGCGAGTCTTATTATCAAGAAGCCGGTGATGTTGATTTTCATTATCGGATTATTTTAGGCAGTAAAAACAAACACCTAATTTCAATGCTGTTTGATGGCATTTATCATTTAGTGCGCATGTATCGCGTACAACTTGGCATGGCGGGTCCGCGTGTGACCACCGCTTATGATGAACACAAACACATTGTTCAGGCCATTTTAAATCGTGATGCAGAATTAGCTGAAATGCTGATGCGTCGCCATATTATGTATTCTAAAAATAATATCGAACACAAATTATCGTAATGTCTTGCGTGTGGCGTGTTACGCCCACGGTCATAATTGCATATAAGGAAAATATCATGAGCGCAGGTAAAAAATTTCGTCAAGCATTAACTAACAACAAACCACTGCAAATTGTCGGTACCATTAATGCTTATGCCGCCATGATGGCAAAGCAAATTGGTCATCAGGCCATTTATTTGTCTGGCGGCGGCGTGGCTAACGCCTCTTATGGTTTACCCGATTTAGGCATGACATCACTTAATGATGTACTGGTTGATGTGCAGCGAATTACTTCAGCCTGTGACTTACCTTTGCTGGTGGACATTGATACGGGTTGGGGCGGGGCATTTAACATTGCCAAAACCATTCGTGATATGGAAAAGGCTGGCGCAGCAGCGGTACACATGGAAGACCAAGTGGCGCAAAAGCGTTGTGGTCATCGTCCAAATAAAGAAATAGTTCCAGTAGAAGAAATGGTCGACCGTATTAAAGCGGCGGTTGATGCCCGTACTGACCCAGACTTTTTCATTATGGCGCGCACAGACTCGTTTGCTCAAGAAGGGTTAGAAGCCGCTATCGAACGTGCTAAAGCGTACGTGGCAGCGGGTGCTGACGGTATTTTTGCTGAAGCAATTAAAACTGAAGAGCATTACCGCGCCTTTGCTGAAGCATTAGATGTGCCTATTTTGGCTAACATTACTGAGTTTGGCCAAACTGAATTATGGAATAAGCAACAATTAGGCGAGTGGGGCGCGGCAATGGTGTTATACCCATTGAGTGCATTCCGTGCAATGAACAAAGCAGCTGAAAATGTTTACAGTGCTATTTTAACCGATGGCGACCAAAAAGCAGTGGTAGATACCATGCAAACTCGTATGGATTTATACGACTATTTGGGTTATCACGATTATGAACAAAAATTAGACAGTTTGTTTGCCGAAGGCAAAAATAAATAACGGCCTCAGTACGACAGCAAGACTCGATTACCACTAAAATAACAATACCCTACAATCGCGATTTAGCATGGTTAAATCGCGAAAAGCATAAGAAGGAAGATATCATGGTAGACAAGAAATTATCAGGCGCAGGATTACGCGGTCAGAGTGCTGGCGAAACAAAATTATGTACTGTCGGTAAATCAGGTTCAGGCCTAACGTACTGCGGTTACGATGTATCTGATTTAGCTGATAACGCTACCTTTGAAGAAGTCGCTTATTTATTATTTAACGGCGAGTTACCAAACCAGGCTCAGCTAACTGCATATAAAGCAGAATTAAAAGCGCAGCGTGATTTACCCGATGCACTAAAAGCGGTATTAAAATTAATTCCTGCTGATGCTCATCCAATGGATGTTATGCGAACTGGTTGCTCGTTTTTAGGTAACCTTGAGCCAGAAGTCGATTTCACTCAGCAACACAAAGCGTCGAACCGCTTATTAGCCGCATTTCCGGCCATCATGTGTTATTGGTACCGTTACACTCATGACGGTGTTGAGATTGATTGCACCACAGATGAAGATTCTTTGGGTGGACATTTTCTTAAACTGCTTCGCGGTGAAACGCCGTCAGCGCAACATCGCCGTGTAATGGATGTGTCGTTGATTTTGTATGCAGAGCATGAGTTCAACGCATCAACCTTTACCGCGCGTGTATGTGCCTCAACTTTATCGGATATGTATTCTTGTGTTACTGGTGCGATTGGTTCATTACGTGGTCCACTGCACGGTGGTGCTAATGAAGCGGCGATGGACATGATCCAAAAGTTCAGCTCGCCAGCCGATGCTAAAGTACAAATGGCATTGATGTTAGAACGCAAAGAAAAAATCATGGGCTTTGGTCATGCTATTTATAGTGAGTCTGATCCTCGTAATGTGATTATCAAAAAGTGGTCTGAAAAGCTGGCCCATGAAAACGGTGACACTTCTTTATATGACATTTCTGTCGCGTGTGAAGAGTTTATGTGGGACACCAAAAAGTTATTCTGTAACGCTGACTTCTTCCATGCCTCTGCTTATCATTTTATGGGCATTCCAACTAAGTTATTTACGCCAATCTTCGTTTGTTCACGTTTAACCGGTTGGGCTGCACATGTAATGGAGCAGCGATCGAACAACCGCATTATTCGTCCAAGTGCAGATTATGTGGGCAGTGAGCCTCGTAAAGTGGCGCCTATTAGCCAACGTTAATCAGCATGCCGAGTCTCGTTATGATGACTCGGCTTTTTTCGATATAGATTAGCGCTTATTCCTTTCATATTTATTGTGGATGAAGTTATGAATACTCAATACCGTAAAGCCTTACCTGGCACCCAATTAGATTATTTTGACACCCAAGAGGCTGTAGATGCGATTGAAGCTGGAGCCTACGCCAAACTACCTTATTGTTCTCGTGTGTTTGCCGAGAACTTAGTCCGTCGCTGCTCACCTGACATGCTTACTGATTCGTTAAAGCAGCTGATTGAACGTAAAAATGACCTTGATTTTCCGTGGTATCCAGCCCGTGTGGTTTGTCATGATATTTTAGGCCAAACCGCATTAGTCGACTTAGCGGGTCTGCGTGATGCGATTGCTGAAAAAGGCGGTGACCCCTCAAAAGTGAATCCAGTAGTACCGACTCAATTGATTGTCGATCACTCGCTGGCTGTAGAGCATGCTGGTTTTGAAAAAGACGCGTTTGAGAAAAACCGCGCCATTGAAGACCGCCGTAATGAAGACCGTTTCCATTTCATCAATTGGACCAAAACGGCATTTAAAAACGTTGATGTTATCCAACCGGGTAACGGCATCATGCATCAAATTAACTTAGAGCGTATGTCGCCAGTGGTGCATGCTCAAAATGGTGTGGCGTTTCCTGACACCTTAGTGGGCACCGACAGTCATACACCTCATGTTGATGCGTTAGGCGTTATAGCCATTGGTGTGGGCGGTTTAGAAGCCGAAAGCGTCATGCTCGGCCGTGCCTCATACATGCGTTTACCGGAAATTGTTGGTGTTGAAGTCACAGGTAAGCCACAACCTGGCATTACTGCTACCGATATTGTTCTGGCGTTAACTGAATACTTGCGAGCGCAAAAAGTGGTGTCATCGTATCTTGAGTTTTATGGCGAAGGGACCACCCATTTAACCCTTGGCGATCGCGCCACTATTACTAACATGACGCCTGAATACGGCGCCACCGCGGCGATGTTTTATATCGATAAACAAACTATCGATTATCTAACGTTAACCGGTCGTGAAGATGCACAAGTTAAACTAGTTGAAACCTATGCCAAACAAGCGGGTTTATGGGCTGATACCTTAACTAATGCTGTGTATGAGCGAGTATTGCACTTTGACTTGTCATCTGTTGGTCGTAACATTGCAGGCCCGTCTAATCCACACAGTCGCGTGCCGACATCTGAATTAGCGGCGCGTGGCATTAGTGGTGTGGTTGAAAACGAACCCGGTAAAATGCCCGATGGTGCAGTGATTATTGCCGCTATTACCAGTTGTACTAACACCAGTAACCCACGCAATATGATTGCCGCAGGTCTATTGGCTCGCAATGCTAATGCTCGTGGTTTATTACGTAAACCTTGGGTGAAATCATCGCTTGCGCCTGGTTCTAAAGCGGTGCAATTGTATTTAGAAGAAGCAGGTTTATTGCCTGAGCTTGAAAACTTAGGTTTTGGTATTGTCGGTTTTGCCTGTACGACGTGTAACGGCATGAGCGGCGCGCTTGATCCGGTTATTCAACAAGAAGTGATTGATCGCGACTTATACGCTACCGCAGTGTTGTCGGGCAATCGTAACTTTGATGGCCGTATTCATCCTTATGCTAAACAAGCCTTTTTAGCATCACCACCTTTGGTCATTGCTTATGCCATTGCCGGTACGATTCGTTTTGATATTGAAAAAGATATCTTAGGTATCGATAACCAAGGTCAAGCTGTCACGTTAAAAGATATTTGGCCAACCGATGAAGAAATCGATGCAGTTGTTAAAGCAAGCGTTAAGCCTGAGCAATTCCGTAAAGTCTATGAGCCAATGTTCGACATTAAAGTCGAGTATGGTAGCCACGTAAATCCGCAATATGATTGGCGTCCACAAAGTACTTATATTCGCCGACCACCTTATTGGGACGGAGCTTTGGCGAGTGAGCGCACCATGAAAGGTATGCGTCCATTAGCCGTACTCGGTGACAATATCACTACCGATCATTTATCGCCGTCAAATGCGATTATGCTCGACAGTGCGGCAGGGGCATACCTAGATAAAATGGGCTTGCCAGAAGCTGATTTTAACTCTTATGCCACTCATCGTGGCGATCACTTAACTGCGCAGCGTGCCACCTTTGCGAACCCTAAACTGTTTAACGAAATGGTGCAGGAAAACGGCAAGGTTAAGCAAGGATCACTTGCGCGCATAGAGCCTGAAGGCCAAGTCACTCGCATGTGGGAAGCGATTGAAACCTATATGGAACGTAAGCAACCACTGATTATTATTGCTGGTGCAGACTATGGCCAAGGTTCGTCACGTGACTGGGCGGCAAAAGGCGTGCGTCTTGCTGGGGTTGAAGTGATTGTTGCTGAAGGCTTTGAGCGTATTCACCGTACTAACTTAGTCGGTATGGGTGTGCTACCGCTAGAGTTCACTGCAGGCCATAATCGACATACTTATCATATCGATGGCACGGAAACCTATGATGTTGTAGGTGATCGTAATCCGGGCGCAATGTTAAATGTGATTATGACTCGTAAAAATGGTGAGCAAGTGACCATTCCGGTTAAGTGTCGTGTTGACACTGCCGAAGAGTTGTCAATTTATGAAGCGGGCGGTGTATTACAACGTTTTGCTCAGGACTTTTTAGCCAACGAAACTAATTAACCATAATTCGGGGTAATAAGTGAGTGTTGGTTTGGCAATAACCTAGTGTTAGTGCCTTACTCAATCGGTAGCTTATTAGATTATTAATAGGCTGCCGCTTTGGTCTTTTGTTATTTTAGGAATATGTGATGGCTCATTTACCACAAATGAAAATTCCAGCGACTTATATGCGCGGCGGCACCAGTAAAGGGGTGTTTTTCAGCCTGACTGACTTGCCTGCAGCCGCTCAAGTGGCTGGTGCAGCTCGTGATGCAATATTATTGCGTGTTATTGGCAGTCCCGATCCTTACGGTAAACACACCGATGGTATGGGCGGAGCAACGTCAAGTACCAGTAAAACGGTTATCTTATCCAAAAGTACTCAAGTTGATCACGATGTTGATTATTTATTTGGTCAAGTATCGATTGATAAGCCGTTTGTTGATTGGAGCGGAAACTGCGGTAATTTAACCGCGGCGGTCGGTTCATTTGCCATTAGTAATGGTTTAATCGATCCAAGCCGAGTGCCTGAAAATGGCACCGCAATTGTGCGTATTTGGCAAGCCAATATTCATAAAACCATTATTGCTCATGTCCCTATTACCAACGGTGAAGTACAAGAAACCGGTGATTTTGAACTTGATGGTGTGACGTTTCCCGCAGCTGAAGTGCAAGTGGAGTTTTTAGATCCTGCCGACGGTGATGGCGCTATGTTTCCTACAGGTAACGTGGTCGATGCACTTGACGTACCAGGCGTCGGGACCTTTAACGCCACCATGATTAATGCGGGCATTCCAACCATTTTTATTAATGCAGCCGATATTCAGTATCAAGGTACTGAGTTGCAAGATGACATTAATAATGACGATAAAGCCTTAGCCATGTTTGAAACTATTCGGGCTTATGGTGCGGTAAAAATGGGCTTAATCAACCATATTGATGAAGCGGCTGCTCGTCAACATACCCCTAAAGTGGCTTTTGTTGCGCCTGCTGCGGGTTATATTTCATCCAGTGGCAAAGCGGTTAATACTGACGATATCGATCTGGTCGTGCGGGCCCTTTCTATGGGTAAACTGCATCATGCGATGATGGGCACAGCAGCAGTGGCCATTGGCACTGCCGCGGCGATTCCTGGCACATTAGTTAATTTGGCTGCTGGCGGTGGTGAGCTGAGTGCGGTTCGTTTTGGTCATCCATCTGGCACGCTACGCGTGGGTGCTCAAGCGGTGTTAGTGCAAGGTCAATGGCAAGTTAAAAAGGCTATTATGAGCCGAAGTGCGCGAGTATTAATGGAAGGTAAGGTGAGCATTCCACAATAATCACGTTATGTATATGTTATAAATAAAACCTCAGCTTTTGCTGAGGTTTTTGTTTATACGGGATTAATAGATAAAAAAACAATTGATTAGCGTTTAAACTTATATTGTCTTTTGCTTATGTAAATCAGATGTTTATCCCAAAAATATCCAAAAGATATAAAATGTGATATTGGTCAAAAAAAGTCTTGATCCTATTGTTAAATTAGTATGTTATATGCTGGATTTTGTCAGCTGCTTTTTACGGGTTCAGACATATAAGCATCATGTAATTATGATGTAATAAAAGGAAATATCAGTAGGTTTTATCGATTAATAGAAGATTGATTAATCACAATAGATTAATCATCAATTGATGATTTGGCTGATTAAGTTGTTATAAAACAGTCGAGTTGAATGCATTTAGAGCACGATATTAACGTGAGTCGCATTGCTTATTTTAAGTTAGTCATTGGCAATGATAGCAATACAAAAGGAAACAATTATGGTTGAACACATTACAGGCATGCTGGCATTAATCGGTGTGTTATCGCTTTTGTGTCAATGGGTTGGTTGGAAGTTACGTCTGCCAGCAATTTTACCACTTTTATTATGTGGTTTACTGTTAGGGCCAGGATTAGGAATATTAGACCCAGATGAAATCTTTGGTGATTTATTGTTTCCTATTATTTCGTTAGGTGTTGCGGTCATCCTGTTTGAAGGTGCGCTGACACTTAACTTTAAAGAAATTAAAGAACATGGACGAATGGTGACCCACCTTGTCACTATCGGCGCATTTATTACCTGGGCGTGCATTGCACCTGCAGCGCATTATTTGCTTGGCTTTGACTGGGCAATTGCCATGTTATTTGGCGCATTAGTGGTGGTGACAGGTCCAACCGTTATTGTGCCTATGTTGCGTACGGTGCAACCTAAATCAAATTTAGCCAGTATATTACGCTGGGAAGGCATCGTTATTGATCCTATCGGTGCGTTACTTGCTGTATTGGTATTTGAATATATCGCCGTTACAGCCGACCCAACCACACACGTATTGAATGCATTAGGCTTAACCTTAGTGCTCGGTTTTGGCTTAGGTGCAGCGGGCGGTTACTTAACGGGTTTAGCTATCCGTAAAAACTTGTTCCCGCATTACTTACGCAACACCGCAGTATTAACCATTATGCTGGGTATTTTTGTTGGTTCGAACATTTTACAAGAAGAGTCTGGCCTGTTAACGGTAACGGTAATGGGTATTTGGTTAGCAAACATGCGCGGCGTTGATATTGCTGACATTTTAGAATTTAAAGAAACCCTAACTGTACTACTGATTTCTGCGTTGTTTATTTTGTTGGCGGCACGTCTGGATTCTGGCGCCATGCTTGATCTAGGACTTGGTGGTGTCGGGGTGCTTTTAGTAGCGATGTTTATTGCTCGTCCACTCAGTATTTGGATTTCAGGCTTAGGCACTAATTTGTCGTCTAAAGATAAGTGGTTTTTAAGTTGGGTTGCGCCTCGCGGTATTGTTGCAGCAGCTATTTCATCATTATTTGCCATAAAACTTGAAACAGTTGGCTTAGAAGGTGCCAGTTCAATTGTACCGTTAGTATTCTTAATTATTATTGGTACCGTGGTGATTCAAAGCTTAACTGCCGGTCGTTGGGCTAAGTTTTTAGGTGTGAAAGAGGGTTCTAATCAAGGAGTGTTAATCTTTGGCGCGTCTAAATTCTCGCGTGAATTAGCTTCTATTTTAATTTCGAAAAATATTAAAGTGATTCTTGCGGATAACAACTGGGATAGCATTCGCCAAGCGCGCATGGACAATATTCCGGTGTATTTTGGTAACCCAGCGTCAGAGCATGCATCTAATTTCATGGACTTAAGTGGTATTGGTCGAGTGCTTGTGATGTCACCATACCGTCAATTAAATCCGTTGGTGACGTTTCACTTTCAAGATTTAATGGGCACCGAAAAAGTCTATGGTTTAAACAACGCTGACAGCGCCAGTGCTCGTCATCAGTTGTCTGAATCTTATCTCAAGCGCTTATGTTTATTTGGTGAGAATATATCTTACGCCAAAATTGCCAGTTTAATGGCTAAAGGCGCGGTATTAAAAATTACCAATATTACTGAAAACTTTACCTATGACCATTTCAAAAAGCGTTATGGTGATACAGCTATGCCATTGGTTTATTTAACTAAAGAAGGCAAGGTTAAAGTCATATCTGGTGTTGAAACGATAGTGTTACCAGTGGGTATAGAGTTAATAAGCTTATTGCCACAAGAAGCGCAAGACCAAGCTGTTATTCAACGAGCATTAGATGACGAAGCCGACCGCCAAGCTAAAATAGCCGCCGAAGCAGAAGCAAAAGTGGCCGCTGAAGCAAGAGCTGTTCGCGAAGCACAAGAAGCCGAGCAACGCACTATTGAAAAAGCACGCCGTAAAGAAGAAGAGCTAGCGCTATTTGAACAACAAGAAAAAGCCCGCTTATTAGCTGATGAAGAGGCTGCATTAGTGAAGCAAGAAACAGCTATTCTAGCCAAAGAGTTAGCCGCGCAAGAGAAGGCTAAACAAGCTGCAAGCGCTGCAAGCGCTGCAAGTGAGCCGAGTGATGCAGAGACTGCAGCCGACGAAGAAAAGCCACAGCAATCGAGCGATACTAAAACGGTATAGATACTAAAATGGTATAGATATTAAAACAGTATAGATGCTAAAACGGTGTAAATGTTAGCGCTTAGGCGTTAACGGTTTGGTGTCGATATTTGAAATAGCAGTTACTAAAAAGGGCTTAGCAATAAATTGCTAAGCCCTTTTTATTACTTCATGAAGCGTAAAACTTATCGGAGGAAGAAACCTCTAGTAAATTACTTAGCTAACGTGGCAAGAACCACTTCATGGTGATCTTTGGTTTTGAATTTATTCAACACATGGCTGATTTTGCCATCAGTACCGACGATAAAACTTAAGCGATGAATGCCATCGTAAATTTTACCCATAAATTTTTTCTCTCCCCATACGCCAAAACCATCAGCAACCGCATGGTCTTCATCACTGAGTAACGTGAAGTTGAGTTGTTGTTTGTCGGCAAATTTGGCCAGTTTAGCCACAGGATCTGGGCTAATGCCGAATACTGTTACCTTCAAACCATCAAGTTGTGTTTTGATATCGCGCAGGCCTTGTGCTTGCACTGTGCAACCAGGAGTTGATGCTTTAGGGTAGAAATACACTAGCACAGGACCTTTAGACAAGGTGTCTTGCAGTGATACCGCTTCACCTGCTTGATTTTGCAGAGTAAAATTTGGTGCAGTATCACCAACGTTTAATGTGTTCATGATTGATCCTTTATCAGATAAATACAGATATTACGTTATCAGCACGTACAAGGTTCACATCAACGAGAGGTGAACTGAGTAGTTATGGCGCGGCAATACCCTGCATGCGCTTGATGCTGCACTCTAGAGACATAGACTCGGCCAGTTCATGAATACCTTGTTCAAGCTTCAATAGGTTGATTTTATCAGGGATATTGATTGCTAATAAAATAGACTGAGTTTTAAGACTATCATTGTCATCCGCATGGGAGCGCACAGCTGCTAAGTCGAGGCCTCTTTCGGCCAAAAACTGGGTAATGCTCTTCATGGTTCCGCGTTGGTCTTCACCATTGAATATCACTTCAATACGAGACACAAAGTTTTTTGGGGTATGTTTGGACGTTCGCTTCATGACCGTCATGAGTTCAAGTTCTACACTCAGCACAGGCAATAAGCTTTCAATTTTTGTTATAGCTGACCAGGAGCCAGATATCATCATAATTAGGGTAAATTCATTACCAAATAATGCCATACGACTGTCGACTATATCGCAATCACAATCACTTGCTAAACGCGCTAAACGACTCACTAATCCTGGGCGGTCTGCGCCCATTGCCGTAACGACCAGATAATTGGTCATGGATTTTCCTCACTTTTTGATATCTTAGAGCGAAAACTTATGCCGAAGCATGTCAGTTTTGGTGCGGGTGCTAATGCTATCATTTTTCACTAAAACACCTCAATATAGTAACCTATATCACTCACATAAATGTGATTATTTTTTAGCGCTATGGCTTCAAAGATGCTAGGTTACGCTGCATTAAATAGCATAAATGACTTATTTCAGATTATGGTTACCGTAGAGCTTGTCATTAGTGGTTGGCATCAGTAACATAGCGAATCCTGAAACCGTGGGGAAGATAGATGATAAACGGAAGCATCGTAGCCTTAATCACACCAATGAATAGTGATGGCACAGTAGATTATGCAAGTCTTGAAAGGCTTGTTGAGTTCCATATTGAACAAGGTACTGATGCCATTGTCGCGGTCGGTACTACAGGCGAGTCTGCAACTCTGCCTATGACAGAGCATGCTGCTGTTGTTAGCCAAACTGTTAAGTTTGCATCAGGTCGTATTCCTGTGATTGGTGGTAATGGCGCCAATGCCACTGCAGAAGCGATTGAGTTAACCAAATCAATGCAAAAATCGGGTGTTGTTGCCATGCTTGGCGTGACTCCTTATTACAATAAACCGTCGCCTAAGGGATTAATTGCCCATTATACGGCGGTTGCTGCAAGTACTGATATTCCTCAAATTCTTTATAATGTACCAGGCCGTACTGCTGTTGATATGAAACCAGAAACTGTGGCTGAATTATCAAGTGTCAGTAATATTATTGGTGTAAAAGAAGCCACCGGTGATTTAAGCCGTGTTGCGCGTTTACGTGAACTTTGTGGTGAAGACTTTTTACTTTATAGCGGCGATGATGCCACAGCACGTGAGTTTTTATTGCTGGGCGGTAATGGCGTGATTTCAGTGGCAAATAATATTGTTCCACATGCGTTTAAAGCCATGTGTGATGCTGCATTAGCCAAAAATGCACAATTAGCTGAATCAATCGATCAACCATTAACGGGTATTTATCGCTCGTTATTTTGTGAAGCCAACCCAATTCCAGTGAAATGGGCTGTTCATCGAATGGGTTTGATAGCTAATGGTCATATTCGTTTACCTTTAACTGAACTTTCTGAGCAGTTTCATGGTCTGTTAATAGAAACAATGAAACAAGCTCATATTGAGGTAAAATAAATTCATGTTAAAGAAAGTCACTCCGTTACTCCTTGTTGCAGCTGTATCAGCTTGCAGTACGCCATTAGATCGCCGTCAGGCCAATGGTAATGATGATTTCGTTAATGCTGAAACTACGCCATTATTGACGATCCCACAGGGCTTGAATACGCCTACTTATAGCAAAGAATATGACATACCTGCTGTTGGTAATAACGTTAACAAGCAGCTTGTAGGCAAGAATCTTGATATCCGTGCGCCATTGCAAGTATTGCCAATGGCTGAAGGCACACACATCGAAGAAAGCAGTGATAGTATTCGTGTGGTGATTGAATCGATTGAAAGTACTACTGATTTAAAACAAGAAATTTTTGATGTCATTGACGGTTATCTAAGCAAAAATAACATCGCTGTTCGTAGCGAAGACCTTAGCGCTGGTTTTATTGAAACAGATTGGATTGAAAATGATGAAATCATTGAATCTAATTGGTGGGGCAGTGACAAGGTTTATCAACTGCGTCAGCGTTATCGTTACCAAGTTGATGTGAAACCACATGGCCGTTCTGGTTCTGTGTCGATTGATTTAGTTGAGCATCAAGAGTTTTACGATGATAAAGATCAGAAAATTTTATTAAGCGGTGAAGACAAACGTCGTTATACCACTGATATGCTAAATAATGCTATTGCTTATATGAGCATTAAACGTGATCAATCTATCCGTGCTGCACGAATTGAGCAAAGCCTTGGTATTAAAGTTGATTTAGTCACTAACGCTACTGAATCTGCTTATTGGTTAGCCGAAGCAAACTATAAGTCGGTATGGGATCGTTTACGCCTAGTATTACCGGAAATGGGTTTTGATGTTGTTGATACTGATAACAGCAAAGGCCTGTTTTATATTAATTTAGAAGAAAGCGGTGGTTTCTGGAGCTCTTTGTGGAGCGAAGAAAAATTGTCATTGAAAAAAGGCAATTATCGTTTACTGCTTAAAGAAACTGATGATGCTAATCAGACTAAAATATTACTGCATGATGTAGAAGACAAACCGTTATCGGATGAGTCTATTACCGAAGTGTACAAAATTATCTCTGATCTAATGCAAGAAGACCGTAAAGTCCGTTAAGGTCTATGGTTTGGTAATTAAGCAGGAAAGAGACGCATCAAGCGTCTCTTTTTATTTTGTTCATTTGTAAGTTACCATTTTTATTCGATTCAATAGGACGCTATTCAGCACCTATCAACCCAGTTTGAATTATCCATTTCAAGTAGTATCCCTAACATACAGGCTTTATTGTTGAGCAATAACAATATTAGGCAGTACAAATTTATAGCCGTTATCCCTGGCAACATATGCCCCGATTGAATCTGAAGCCAAACACGATTTGTCACAGCATGTGTCGAACAGTTTGGATTTTCATTGTTTAAATATTCAAATAATGCGTATAAATAACCAAATATGCATAAATTACGCTAAAAATGTGAATAAAATGCATATTTACCAAGGGTGAACTATTTGTTTAATCTGTTCGTAATTTGTAAGCAAAAGTAAAACAACTTGATGTGGATTTATTGCTAAGTACAATCACATTAAATAGAAAATCATATATATAATTCATGCAACCTTTGATGGTTACGGACTCGAAATGAAAAAGATAATCGTACTGATCGCCATAGTGCTAGCTGCACTGTCGGCTTACTATTTACTGTCTCCTAAAGAAGCGATAGTTCAACGTCCAAGGCCCATACCTAATGTTGTGGTTGCCAAGGTGGCGATTATGCCTATTCGTGATGAAGTCGAAGCATTGGGTACGGGTAAAGCCTATGAGTCTATTATCGTTACATCCAAAATCACTGAAATTGTCACTAGTATTAATTTCAACGATGGCGATTTAGTTGAAAAAGGGGCGTTATTAGTACAACTGAGAAATGATGAACATAAAGCAAAAGTAGCCGTAACCGAAATTAAGTTAGTTGAAAATCTACGTGAATTAGATCGTATTCGTACATTGGTCACCAGCAAAACGATTGCTGAATTAGAGCGTGATCGCTTACAAAGTTTAATTGATACCACTCGTGCAGAAGTTGCGCAGGCTAAAGCTGCGCTAGAAGACCGCGCAATTAAAGCACCATTTTCAGGTAAATTAGGTTTACGCCAAGTGAGTGTGGGTAGCTTAGTGACCCCAGGTGAGCAAATTAGTACCCTAGACGATGTGAGTAAAATTAAATTAGATTTTTCTGTGCCAGAGCGTTTTATTCAAGAATTACAACCAGGAAAACTCGTTGAAGCCAAAGCGGTTGCGTATCCCGACCAGATATTTAAAGGCGTTGTTACTTCGATTGATAGCCGCGTTAACCCAGATACTCGAGCGGTAGTGGTACGCGCGGTAATGCCTAATGATGATTTTAAGATACTGCCCGGCATGTTGATGAAAGTGCGCCTTATTAAGCAAAGTCGTGAAGCATTACTATTACCTGAAGCCGCAATTATTCCTATTCAAAATAAGCATTTTGTTTATGTAGTAAATGCTGAAAATGTTGTTGAACAGCAGCAGGTAACTTTAGGCAGCCGGACTCGTGGCTGGGTTGAAATAACCGACGGGCTTAAGGTTGATCAACAAGTGATTATTCGCGGTATTTTAAAAGTTCGACCAGGAGATAAAGTTCAAGTTGAGCAAGCGGAAAACTTTAAGTTTGCGCAAGTAGAAGGCATGGAGACGTCAGCATGATATTAACTGACTTATCGGTTAAACGGCCTGTTTTTGCATCTGTTATTAGTATCTTATTGATTGTTTTAGGCTTGGTATCATTCGATAAATTACCCTTGCGGGAATATCCAAATATCGATCCGCCAATTGTGTCGGTCGAGACCAGTTACCGTGGCGCCAGTGCTTCTGTGGTTGAAAGTCGAATCACTCAACTTATCGAAGACCGGATAAGTGGTGTTGAAGGCATCCGTCATATAAGTTCGTCAAGCAGTGATGGCCGTTCAAGCGTTACCATTGAATTTGATATTAATCGAGATATCGAAGCCGCGACCAATGATGTTCGTGATCGTATTTCAGGTTTATTAGAACAGCTTCCTGAAGAAGCTGATGCTCCCTCAATTTACAAAGCTAACGGCAGTGATGAAGTCATTATGTGGCTCAATTTGGTGTCCGACCAAATGGATATCTTGCAGCTGACTGATTACGCAAATCGTTATTTAGTAGATAGATTTTCAGTTATCGATGGCGTGTCAACGTTACGTTTAGGTGGCGGCAAAGTGTATGCGCTGCGAATTTGGATCGATCGCCAAGCATTAGCATCGCGCAACCTAACGGTATCTGATGTCGAAGCTGCATTACGTTCTGAAAACGTTGAGTTACCAGCGGGTTCTATTGAATCCAAAGAACGTCATTTTACCGTGCGTCTGGACAGGGTATTTAAAACGGCGGAAGATTTTTCTAACTTGGTGATCATGCAGGGCGATGATGGTTATTTAGTTAAATTAAGCGATGTTGCCAAGGTAGAAATCGGCTCCGAGGAAGAGCGGATTATTTTCCGAGGTAACAAAGAGGCAATGATTGGTTTAGGGGTCAGTAAGCAATCTACCGCTAACACCCTTGAAGTGGCACGCGCTGCTAATGCGTTGGTAGACAAACTTAACCCCACATTGCCAGCAGGCATGGAGATTAAACGCTCATACGACAGCTCGGTGTTTATTGAAGCTTCTATTGATGAGGTTTATCAAACACTGTTTATCGCCATGGTGTTAGTGATTATTGTTATTTACTTGTTTTTAGGCTCGGTGAGGGCGATGTTAATTCCAGCCATCACTGTGCCCGTATCCTTAATGGGGACGTTTATAGTGCTATATGCACTAGGGTATACCATCAACTTACTGACCCTATTAGCGATGATCCTGGCGATTGGTATGGTGGTTGATGATGCCATTGTGATGTTAGAGAATATTCATCGACGGATTGAAGAAGGTGATTCTCCGCTTAAAGCAGCCTTTCTAGGTGCGCGTGAAGTGGGCTTTGCCATTGTGGCAACGACTTTGGTACTGGTAGCTGTATTTATGCCTATTACCTTCTTAGAGGGCGATTTAGGCAAGCTGTTTAAAGAATTTGCGGTCACCATGAGTGCGGCTGTGATTTTTTCCAGTATTGTGGCGTTAACATTAAGCCCGATGATGTGCTCAAAGTTATTAAAGCCTGCAACACAAGATCCTTGGCTGGTTAAACAAATCGATAAAATGATGAGCAAGATATCGGGCTGGTATTTGATAAGCTTGCAAGCAGGGGTTAAGCGACCTATATTAGTGTCATTAATCGTATTAATCTCGTTTGCATTAAGTGGTTTTTTATTGAATAAAATCCCTCAAGAATTTGCTCCACAAGAAGACCGTGGCTCGATGTTTTTAATGGTCAATGGACCTCAAGGTGCCAGCTTTGAATACATCGAAAAATACATGGATGAAGTTGAAGGCCGCTTAATGCCTTTGGTTGAAAGTGGCGATATTAAGCGCTTATTGATCCGCGCTCCTCGTGGCTTTGGCACCGCATCAGACTTTTCTAACGGTATGGCTATTATCGTTTTGGAAGATTGGGCTGAACGTCGCAGTGCCAATGAAATTATTGTCGATATCCGTAATCGTCTATCAGATTTAGCCGGTATTCGTGCATTCCCGATAATGCGCCAAGCCTTTGGTCGCGGTGTGGGTAAACCAGTGCAGTTTGTGATTGGTGGCCCAAGCTACGAAGAACTGGCTGATTGGCGTGACATTATGCTCGAGAAAGCCAAAGAAAATCATAAACTCATTGGTTTAGATCACGATTACCAAGAAACCAAGCCTCAGTTAAGAGTGGTGATTGACCGTGAACGTGCAGCAGATTTAGGGGTATCAATTGCGCATATTGGCCGAACATTAGAGTCGGTGCTTGGATCGCGCTTGGTGACAACCTTTATGCGCGATGGTGAAGAGTATGATGTGATTGTCGAAGGTAATCGTGACAATCAAAGTACTGCTACGGATATGCAGAATCTTTACGTTCGTTCGGATCGTTCGCAAGAACTGATCCCGTTATCGAACTTAGTCTCGATTGAAGAGTTTGCCGATGCCAGCTCGTTAAATCGTTACAATCGTATGCGTGCTATTACCTTAGAGGCCAATTTGGCCGATGATTATACTCTGGGTGAAGCGTTAGATTATCTCAATGATCTTGCTACAACTTATTTGCCTGCAGAAGCGGTGATAAGTTATAAAGGGCCATCGTTAGATTACCAAGAGTCGGGTAACTCGATGAACTTTGTCTTTTTACTCGCATTAGGTATTGTATTTTTGGTGCTTGCAGCTCAGTTTGAAAGCTATATTCATCCTATGGTGATCATGTTAACCGTTCCGTTAGCAACGTTAGGGGCGTTAATTGGGTTATGGTTTACCGGCCAGAGTATTAATATTTACAGTCAAATTGGCATTATCATGCTGGTTGGTTTGGCGGCTAAAAACGGCATTTTAATCGTTGAGTTTGCCAATCAATTACGAGACCGTGGTGTTGAATTCCAACAAGCGATTTTGCAGGCTTCGACTCAACGATTACGACCTATTCTAATGACCGGTATTACGACTGCGGCTGGGGCTATTCCATTAGTGTTATCCAGTGGTGCAGGGGCTGAAACTCGTTTTGTTATTGGAGTCGTGGTGTTATCAGGCATTTTACTGGCAACCTTCTTTACCTTAATCGTTATTCCTGTTGCTTATAGCTTGTTTGCTCGTAATAGTAGCTCACCAGAAGCGGTCGCTAAGCAGTTAGAGATAGAGTTAAAAGAAGGCTAATCACGTTTAACATTGATTCGTAATCCTTGATTCGTAATCACTGATACAACCTGAAATCAGGATATATAAAAAAGCCAGTAATTGAAGTGACTGGCTTTTTTGTTTCAATTATTTACGAGGAGCAAACTTGGCTTTATCGAGGCATTTAAACTGAAAACGGAATGGCAGCGCTGGAGTTAATTACTAATGGAATAAGTATTATTATGCCGTTTCATCTAGCAGTGCAAAGTTCAAAGTGCAAAGTACCGTTTAGCCAACTACCTAAGGGCGCAGAATAAGGCAGGTCGCTGTAGCGGTAGCGAGTAACTTACCTGCTTCAGTGGTTAAAGTGCCTTCAGATATGCCTAACGATTTTGATAAGTTCATTAAGCTCCCTTTGGCGATCAATCGCTGGTTTTGTGGCACAGGCCGAACCATTTTAATGTTCAAATCAATGGTTGAATAACTGACACCTGCTGGGAGTGATGAATGAACCGCGCAGGCTGTTACTGTGTCCATGACTGTCGCTGCAAAGCCACCGTGTACGCCGCCCATCGGGTTTAAATGACGATCATCTGCATGGGCTTCAAACGTTACTGCGCCTTCACTGACCTCGATAGCTTTCATCGGTATGGTTTGCGTTATTGACGGGGCAGGTATGTCGCCATTAAGCATGGCTTGCATCAGTTGTAATCCGGTGAGTTGTTTCATTATTATCCTTGATCGATAGCATCAATTTTTAGCGATAAAAAAGGGTAAAGCTTGCGCTTTACCCTTTTTATTTTAGGTTTTAACCTAGCAGCTAGGCTGCTTTTTCTTGCTTAGCTTTAGGTGCTAGTTGCGCACGAAGCTCATCGGTATCGAAATCATCAACGTTAATTGATTTTAAGCGACCAATTTCAGCTCGTTCAAGTAAAGCGATTTCGCTGTCGCTTAACACACCAAGCGCTTTACCTTCAGCAGCAACTTTATCTAACCACATAAATGGCAGACGCTTACCCGCAGCTTTACAGACTTTGTCGTACAGTGGCTCTGCGGCAAGGATATCTTTAAACGTTTGTTCTTGGATACCTACAGCATTGAACTCAGATGCAGTCCAGAACTGGCCTTTACCTAAACGGTCACGACTAGCACAAGGAGTTTGCATTATCTTAGCCACTTTGTGATCTAATACATCACTAGGGCGCTTAATTGGACGACCGAATGGGAAGATAACGGCGCGAAGTGCAATGCCTAAACCCATTGGGAAGTTGTTCAGTAAGTCATCTAACGAATCTTGTAACTTGTACAACGAATCTTCAACAGCCCATTGAACTAAAGGTAAATCTTCAGTTAAACGACCATCATCTTCATAACGTTTTAGCGTTGCAGAAGTCAGGTATAGCTGGCTCAACAAATCACCTAAACGAGCAGAAATACGTTCTTTACGTTTTAGGTTTCCACCCAGTGTAGCCATCGCTAAGTCAGATAATAATGCTAAGTTAGCACTGAAACGGTTCATCTGTTGATAGTAACGCTTGGTTTTATCTGAGTAAGGGCTATTCGAGAAACGAGATGAGGTTATGCCCATCCAGAAGCTACGAATGAAGTTAGACGTTGCAAAGCCAATATGACCAAAGATAGCCGCGTCGAAGTTAGCTAAACCACGATTTGCATCAGTATCAAAAGCTGACTCCATTTCGGCCAATACATACGGATGACAGCGAATTGCGCCTTGTCCATAAATGATCATTGAGCGAGTTAGAATATTTGCACCTTCTACAGTAATCGCAATCGGTGCAGCTTGATAGCCACGGCCTAAGTAGTTATTCGGCCCTAGACACACACCTTTACCACCGTGTATGTCCATTGCATCAATAACACACTTTTGCATTCTGTCGGTTAAGTGGAATTTAACGATAGCTGAAACAACCGATGGCTTTTCACCTAAATCGATAGCGGTAGTGGTTAATGTTGCCACTGCATCCATTAGATAAGCATTACCGCCTAAACGTGCCATTGGCTCTTCGATGCCTTCTAACTTACCGATAGGTAATTTAAATTGACGACGAATACGTGCATAAGCACCGGTAGCAACAGCGGCCGTTTTAACGCCACCAGCTGAGTTTGACGGTAAGGTAATACCACGACCTACAGATAGACACTCAACCAACATTCTCCAACCTTGACCAGCCATTTCTGGACCACCAATAATGAAGCTTAATGGTACAAACACTTCGTTACCGCGTGTTGGACCATTTTGGAACATACAGTTCAATGGGAAGTGACGACGTCCAGTTTCAACACCTGGAATGTCAGTAGGAATAAGCGCACAAGTAATGCCTAATTCTTCTTTATCACCTAGTAGGTGATCAGGGTCGCGTAGTTTAAACGCAAGCCCAAGTACGGTAGCAACAGGTGCTAAGGTAATGTAGCGCTTGTTCCACGTTAGCTTCATACCAAGAACTTCTTCGCCTTGGAATTCACCTTTACATACAACACCGAAATCTGGGATTGAGCCAGCATCACTGCCTGCTTCAGGGCTAGTAAGTGCAAAACATGGCACTTCTAAACCTTGAGCTAAACGAGGTAGGTAATGATCTTGCTGCTCTTTAGTACCATAGTGCTGTAATAACTCACCAGGGCCTAACGAGTTAGGAACACCGACTGTTGAGGCAAGTTCGCTACTCACACCAGCAAGTTTCTGTAATACACAAGATTGAGCATAAGCAGAATATTCTAAACCGCCATACTTCTTCTTAATGATCATCGCGAAGAAACCGTTATCTTTTAAGAATTGCCATACATCTTGTGGCAAGTCACCTAGCACATGCGACACTTCGTGTTGATTGAGCATTTTACATACTTCTTCAACCGGTCCGTCTATGAATGCTTGCTCATCAGCAGTTAAACGCGCTTTAGGATAGTTGTGTAATTTGCTCCAGTTAGGGTTACCTGCAAATAAATCTGCTTCCCACCACGTTGTACCTGCTTCAATGGCTTCTTTTTCAGTAGAAGACATCTCTGGCATGATACCGCGATACACTTTTATCAGTGGACGACTGATAAAATTCTGTCTGAATGATTTGATGTTTAGTGGCAGTGCAATGACAAGGAAAACAATCCATGTTATTACACTAATAATGTCCAAAGTGCTACCGACAACTAACACAATCGCCGCAGCAATTGTTGTAGATAATAACGATACCCGCAGGTATGCCATGGCGCCGAGCACAAAGATCATCGCGATGATCCAAAGTAGGGTGGTCAATGTACTTCTCCTTAAAGCTATTTATGTAGACAAAATAGCTTATTTATTATTGATCTCATTCACAAGAATGAACGTGGTCAGACCTGTGTCTCGTAAAAGTTAACCTTATGGGGCCTCGAATACAAGTGTTTTTCAAACAATTGTTTAAATATTTGTGTGTCTGAAATGTTCCACTCAATTAGCTTAGTAGTTACAATACGTTCTTCAAAAGTGTTTAGCTCAATATAGCAACATAAAAGGCAAGGCTAATGTGTGAATTACTGGCGATGAGTGCCAATGTGCCAACGGATATTGTTTTTAGTTTTACCGGCTTAGCTGAACGCGGTGGCGTTACTGGTCCTCATGTTGATGGCTGGGGAATTACTTTCTATGAAGGTAAAGGTAACCGTACTTTTAAAGATGCTTGTCCTAGCAGTAAGTCACATATTGCCGAACTTATTAAGTCATATCCGATTAAAAGTGAAATCGTGATAAGTCATATTCGCCAAGCTAATCGAGGTTGTGTGTCCTTGGTCAATACTCACCCATTTAGTCGTGAGCTATGGGGCCGTTATTGGACTTATGCGCACAATGGCCAATTAACCGATTATCAATCCACTTTTTCAGTGTCACGTTTTCAGCCTGTTGGCGATACTGACAGTGAACTGGCTTTTTGCTGGATATTGGAATCAGTGGTTAATAAGTTTGGCGAGTATGAACCTGAAAACATGAATGAAGTGTTTCAGTATATAAGCCTGCTCGCAGATGAAATAAGACAATTAGGTGTGTTTAATATGTTGTTGAGCAATGGCATAGACTTAATGACCTATTGCACTAACAACCTATGTCACATCACTCGCCGTGCTCCATTTGGACAAGCTACCTTGATTGATACCAATGTAGTTATCGATTTTAGTCAAGAAACCACGCCAAATGACGTGGTGACTGTGATTGCGACTAGACCATTAACCAATAATGAAAATTGGGTTGTTTTACAACCAGGTGAGTGGAAGTTGTTCCGTAAAGGCGAGTTAATCAACAGCTAGCTGTTTTATTTCATCTAATTCAGACTCACTAATGCCAGCGTCATTTTCAGCTTCAGAGACTAGTTCATCCACAGTAGTTGAAGCTTCAGGCTTAGGACCGTCGATGACGACGGGCGTCATGGGAGGCAATGGTTTTTCGAATTGGTAGCTGGCTAGCTGAATATCGAGCTGTTTGCTGCCTTTTGAAAAGTGGCTCAAACGAACGGGTAGGTAAGCTAAATCAGGCGCCATCCAGAAAAATGTTTGTCTTTTGGTACTGTCACGCACCACTTCAACTTTGACGGTATCGTAAGTACCACTTTTTATGGTGACTTTTTCTTTGCCGATGACTCTAAATTGATAATCATCGACTTCTTTTTCTTTAACCATTTTATAATCTAATGGTCGTATGTTGGCCGCTAGATCCATTCTGAATTGTAATTGAACCATTAACGGATCAAACACCTTTTCTTCATATGGTAGCTTTAATGCTTCTTGCTTATAAATGGTATGAATAAATTTCTGTGCTTTAGCAAAAGCAGTCTGTTCAGTGTAATCACTGCCAGTACCAGTGCGTTCTTGTATGTATCGAAATGGCACTAATTTACCATTTTCAAGGGTGAATTCGCTGGTAAGATGACGTTGATCAGACAGCATTAATAAACTGACATCGCTGTCGAAATGATAGCTGTAAAAGCCACTGTCGGTTGCGGGTAAACGATAATTTGCTTCACCTAGTTCGAAGCTGCCATAAAACACATTATATTTAGCACTGTGGGCTGTTAATGGCGATAAGATAGCAGCTTGTTGGATTGCATCTAATGAAGCCGGGACATTAATTTGCTCGAGTTTTTCTGTAATCATAGCCGTTTCTGACACAGCCAATTTAGCCGTAGACTCAGTATCTGCAGTGAGTTGTTGAATGTCAGTTGCCTGTACGAAAAACACCGGACAGGTGGACAACATCAGAGTGAATAAGCGAGTTAATTTATTGACCAATGTATAATTACCTTAAAGTTTAGAATTCTGAATAAGCTAAGATTAAAACGGTAATGTCATTACCAGGGTGGCTAGATCGGGTTTCCATTGATATTGAGACAACGAAACCTTGCCTATGTTCACTGTGATACCTTCTAATCTTAGTAATTCTTGCTGTGTTTGAAAAGGTTCGGTATTTTTTGCAAAGGAAATCTTACCTTGACTATTGATAACCCTATGCCATGGGAGCCCAAGTGTTTCAGGCGCTAATTTCAATGCTCTAGAGACATAACGTGCTCGACCAGGTAACCCTGCTAAATCAGCAACAATCCCATAAGGTAGCACAGTGCCTTGAGGGATAATATTTACAATAAACCATATTCGCTCCATTGGCGTCAGTTTAGTCATGTGCTCCCATATAACGTCTTCAAGCAGAGTTTAGTGGTGTATTAGCAACAGATAATAGAAAAATTGCGGCCATAGTACAACCGTAATTTTATGAGATATGATTTTACGTTTAACAGTTATAAAACGGTGAGATAAATACATAAAAAATGGCTGAATGCGCCACCAAGTACAAAAAAATGCCAAATGGCATGATTAAACGGAATGCGTTTTCCAACATAAAAAATCACCCCTAGACTATAAAATAAACCGCCAGCAAGCAGTAAGCTTAAGCCTAAATCGCTCATGTGAGTTTTTAAATCGCCCATTACAGTGACGCATAACCAACCCATTACTAAATAAAGCACTACGCTAAATGCTTTAAAGCGACCGATAAACAATGTTTTAAAGATAACCCCGCCCAAAGCTAAAGACCAAATAGCAGTAAGTACCACCGTGGCTTGTGTGCTTTGTAAACTGATTAGCATCATTGGCGTGTAGGTGCCGGCAATTAACGTGTAAATAGCACAGTGATCTGCCATTTTATAGCGTTTACGCCACAGTGCACTTTTACTTGAGTGATATAATGTAGAGGCAAGAAACAATGCGATTATGCTAATGCCATAAATTGCCACACCAGTAATTTGCACTAAGGTTAAATGATCGGGGGCTTTTATCAGCATTAACATTAAGCCGATGATGCCAGCAATAACACCTAATGCATGTGAAAGGGCATTAGCTTTTTCTTCTGCTTGGCAGTAATCTGATCCGCTCGATACCGCAACTGTTTGCTGAGATGCCAAAGTGTTTGATAATGAATTCATAATATCCTGTAAATCACGCTGATTGGATTTTGAGCAAGGTTAGTCTATCAGCCTCAAAACCAAATAGCTATATTCAGGTGAACACGTGTAAGCTGAAAATATTGTCCATATTTGGGTTACTGATAATTTTATTTTAACGTTTGATTGGGTAAACGTTTATTAATCCAATTCAAACATTAACAGCACAAATAAGGTGCTACTCAATGACGTTGTTGACGTTATACTTAGCCCATCATTCTTGGTGAATTAGTCTTTATGTCTGAAAAAAAACCACAGTCCAGTTCGCTTCAATCTGCGATAACCAATAGCGCTGATCCACGTTGGGATAACAAACTATCACAGCAAGTTGATAGTGCGAGTATTGACAGTGCGAGTATTGAATTTGATAAAGGCGTGACACCTTTTGTTGAGACAGAAGATGAAGTGGTAGATGAAAAACAATTACAACATCATCAACAACAAGTCGCTGATGAAATTCAGTTGCAGTTAACTGGCGCGATGGGATCCGTATCAGATAATAGTGAATTTTTATTGCAGCCCAATCAACCAATCATTAGTGGCAATGCTTGGCAACGTTTTGTGGCTTCAGTGAGTAACAGTCGTTACACCACATTGGTCGTGATTTTAATACATGTGTTCGTTATCACTATCGCGTTGATATTTGGTCGAGTTGATATTAGTGGTATGACAGAAGTCACGGTGACTGATGAACAGACAACAAAACCATTACCTCCGTTAAAAAGTTATCTTATTACTCAAGCTGAATACGATAAGTTAGTTGAACGAGCTCAATCAAATACAGCAATCCAAGATATTGAATCTGAATCAGAAAAAGTTCCTGAATCAGGGATGTCTAAGGAAATGGATGGGCCAGAGATTGAGTCTGAGTCAGCAGAGCCTATAATAAATTAATTCCACATACTGTTTGTCCAGTATGTACAATCAGTATGTGCAATCAGCGTTAAAATAAACACCGTTTGCGTGTAGCGTTAAGGTAAATTGTGGTATTTAAAGCGGTGGGCAATCGTTGACCAGCATAACGCACACAAGATGCCACAAATGAGACCCACCAGATGTGATTCAGTGGCAACTCTGGCATTAATTAACTGGGTGATACTGTTTGTCGCGCCAAATATCTGCTCGTATCCAACCTTAATGATAACACCAAGCAGCAGTAAATAACCTGAACGGTAACCCTTGTGGATATCCATTACTGCACCAAAAGCAAATAATCCATGCAACAAACCACTTAACCCAACATAGGCTTTTAAACTAGGATAAAACAAATATAAACCAATACCTTCCAAAATACACAAACTGATAAACAGCAATGTAAATTTGCCTGGATGACGCTTGTAATGGACTTCATGTAAAAACACAATTACCCATAATCCTGCCAAATTCATCAGTAAATGCCATAAATTAGTATGTAACAGGTTACCGGTGATTAATCGCCATATTTGTCCATCAGTAATGGCGTCATATTGATAACTTAAATACTGATCAATGGGCAAAAATGCAGGCGTTGGTATATCTGCCGCAAAAAGCCCAATACAAATAAGACTTATGGCAACGACAAAGTGATAAAGCCCAACAGTGTTTGATTTATGATTTAGCAAAATATCCTCTTTTCGCACCGTCAAAACAAGCCAATTTAATTTATCTAAAGACACTAAACTTAACTGTAGCGCAAAATTAACGCATGGCGTTAACCTGTGTGTATGTTGGTGTCGTCATCAAAATAGCGCTGCCGCCGAGTTGCATTAATCCGTTGCAGTTAGTGACAGCATGTTATCGATACTATTATAGCTTACTGTTTAATGAGTCCATCACTGATTGACTATTTTGCAAGTAATCATCTAGGCCACGTTGACGTAATACACAAGCGGGGCAATCACCACAACCTTTACCAATAATGCCGTTATAGCAAGTTAACGTTTGATGTTGCACTAAAGCTAATTGCTGATATTTATCAGCCAGCGCCCAGGTTTCAGCTTTATTAAGCCACATTAATGGAGTAATTATCTTGAGGGGTTTATCCATTCCTAGCGCTAATGAGTTTTGCATTGATTGAACAAATTCATTACGACAATCTGGATAGCCAGAAAAGTCGGTCTCACACACGCCGGTAATAATAGCATCGCAACCCAATTGATAAGCGTAGATGCCTGCTAAGGTTAAAAATAAAATATTACGTCCAGGCACAAAAGTATTCGGCAAGCCATTATTCATCAACTCATGTGATACCGGTATAGCATCACGTGTTAATGCTGAAATGGCTAACTCGTTTAATAAGGTGGTGTCCATGACTTTATGGCTAGCTAGTTTCAACTCTGTTGCTAAAGATTTTGCCACTTCGATTTCTTGACGATGGCGTTGACCATAATCAAATGTGATCCCATGCACTTCATCATATTGAGATAAAGCCTGGATAAGGCAAGTAGTTGAATCTTGACCGCCACTGAAAACAACAAGGGCTTTAGTTGGGGTATTTTGCTTTGCATCTGACATGGATATACTCTTAACGTACTGAACTGACTCGCAAGATCGGTGTGATCAACGCCTAGTGGTTCAGGTAAATAGAATTGATATGTTACCTAAGCCAGGCCCAACTGCAAAGCTGTAGGTGTAAATACTTGCAGCTAACGCTAAAATACTCTATAAATGCCGCCCCGTTATAAGCCAGGTAGCCAATACTTGTCAGCAGAAGTAAGGTAAACAATGAAATATCCCGTTAACGAAGTATTTGAAACAATACAAGGTGAGGGCACATATACTGGTGTTCCTGCACTGTTCGTTCGCTTGCAGGGTTGTCCTGTAGGTTGTGCATGGTGTGATACTAAGCAAACGTGGGATGTGTTACCCGAAAATAAAGTGACTGCCGAGCAAGTGATTCAAGTTGATGGCACTATCGGCAGATGGGCTGATCATACTGGTCACACATTAGTGCAAGCATTCCAAGATAAAGGCTTTACTGCTAAGCACATTGTGCTAACCGGTGGTGAGCCGTGTTTGTACGATTTAACAGAATTAACCACGATTTTTATTGAGGCTGGTTATCAGGTACAAATAGAAACCAGTGGTACTTTTGAGGTGAAATGTCATACAGATGTTTGGGTGACTGTATCACCTAAAATCAATATGAAAGGTGGCTATAAGGTACTCGAACAAGCATTAAATCGTGCTAATGAAATTAAGCATCCGATCGCCACTGAACACCATATTGAAGAGTTAGATGAATTATTGCTGAATATTGATGTCACTGATAAAACCATTTGCTTACAACCTATTAGCCAAAAGGCGCGCGCAACAGAACTTGCCATGAAGGTGTGTATTAGCCGTAACTGGCGTTTATCGATTCAAACCCATAAGTATTTGAATATAGACTAAAGTGTTTCTTAGTGAAAATTAAGATTATATCCAGTGGTGAAACGAAAAAGCCGTTGAATCTATATTCAACGGCTTTTTAATTTCAACAGGTTAACCAAGTAAACCAGATTGATTAAACGCGATGAGTTTTTCTCGGTAGTGTTCGAAACAGCCTATATTGTCTTCTATCCATTGCGGGTTGTAATAGGTATCGAGATAGCGCTCACCCGCATCACAAATTAAGGTCACAATAGAGCCTGTTTGACCTTCATTACGCATTTGTGTTGCCAGCAACAACGCCCCATATAAGTTGGTGCCAGTAGATGCACCCGTTTTACGCCCTATGAGTTGTTCTAACCACTGAATCGTTGCGATAGAGGCGGCATCAGGGATCTTAATCATGCAGTCAACAACACCAGCAATAAATGACGGTTCAACACGTGGCCGGCCAATTCCTTCTATTTTACTGCTCTTATCGCTAATAATGCTCGCATCACCACTGTGAAAGTAATCGTAGAATACCGAGTTTTCCGGATCGACTACGCACAGTTGCGTCTGTTGTTGTTGATAACGAATATAGCGACCAATAGTTGCGCTAGTGCCACCGGTACCTGGGCTCATGACAATCCAACTTGGAATAGGATGAGGCTCTTTTTCCATTTGGTTAAAGATTGAATCAGCAATATTGTTATTACCCCGCCAATCGGTGGCGCGTTCAGCATAAGTGAATTGGTCCATATAATGGCCTTGCAACTCAGCGGCTAATTTTTCTGATTCAGCATACATTTGACTGCCATTATCGACAAAGTGACATCGTGCACCGTAAAACTCTATTTGTTGAATCTTCTTTTTTGCGGTCGTTTTTGGCATGACAGCGAAAAACGGTAATCCGAGTAATCTTGCAAAATAGGCTTCAGAAACAGCGGTACTGCCAGATGAAGATTCAATAATGGGCGTGTCTTTTTTTATCCAGCCATTACATAACGCATATAGAAACAGTGATCGAGCTAAGCGATGTTTCAAGCTACCTGTTGGATGAGTACTTTCATCTTTTAAATAAATGTCTATTCCAACAAGTTGTGGAAGATCTAATTTTATTAGATGGGTGTCTGCAGACCGTTGAAAATCGGCTTCTATTTTTGCGATGGCCTGATTGACCCAAGTAGATGACATGCAATGATACTCGTTATTCCAAAAAGGAATAAATAATAACTAAAATATAAAGTTAAGAGTAGTGTTTATCGACATAAGCAAACATATTTAATTAAAAATAGCAGACGAAAGACAGTACCGGAGAATCAACAGATGACAGCACGAGGTAATACAGAAAATAAATAGGTAAGGAATATCAATAAATTGTAACACTGAGATAGGGTAAAACAGAAAGTATTAACGAGACAAAAAATGACAGGAGGAATGATTCTAGCACTTGAACTGATGGTGTTTTTATTGTTATCTGGATTAAAATACAATTAACAATCGCAAAATAACAATCGCAAAATGTAAAATGGTGGAGGGAGAAGGATTCGAACCTTCGAAGGCTGAGCCGTCAGATTTACAGTCTGATCCCTTTGGCCACTCGGGTACCCCTCCACAGCAAGATAAATAGGAATAAAAGAAAGATGGTGGAGGGAGAAGGATTCGAACCTTCGAAGGCTGAGCCGTCAGATTTACAGTCTGATCCCTTTGGCCACTCGGGAACCCCTCCACATATTTTCTTTTTTTCTTACTCTCTTTTTACATTCTAACTCTTTACATCTTTAACACTTTTAGATTTGAACTTTGAAGCAACGCAAATGGTGGAGGGAGAAGGATTCGAACCTTCGAAGGCTGAGCCGTCAGATTTACAGTCTGATCCCTTTGGCCACTCGGGAACCCCTCCTCAATTGCGGTCGCCATAGTAGTCAGAAACCTTTTATATGTAAAGTGGATAATTGAATATTTTACTAAAGTTTATGACTGTTTGGTCGATAAAATAGCATCGAGCAGTGGTAGTGATGTTTTTATATGCAAATTGAGTCAACATTAGTCAATGAGTTACAAATAGGGAGCCGATTAAACGTTGCGATTGAAAACAATCGTCGTGGTGAATTTGGTTTGCTATTGGCTATGTTGTCAGTTGATGCTCGCGATATGGCTCAATTTCAGTTAGATAATGATGTAGAAAGCACACAAAAACTGCGACAACAATTTTCTGTACCTCAACCCCAGTTATTAGTAGATGATATTTCTATTCACCCAGACACTATTGATAACGCGATGTTATTTCAGCAGCAAGGCGCACGGCAGTTTCAACTACAACAAGCATTGACACCTGAAGCGCTAGTGATAAGAGGCGCTCAATCTGATGCGATGGTTGAAGTATTAAGTAACTGTGATTACTTAACTAAGCATAAAGCGATTAATGCTTACCAACAACACACCCCATTAGAAGATATGCATTTTTTAGAACAACTCAGCACGCAACGTAAAATATCTAATACGTTATCTTTACAACTGGCTTAACTGCTGAGATTTCAGGCTAAAATCCTGAGACTATGATTTAATTTTGATAATTGTGAGCATGGCAAATAAAAGCTTGCCAAAACTCAGTTATATTTGCCATTTGACGTGGTTCAAACAGATGGGGTGACATAATGATTAAGCAAATTAAACAGCAGCAAGGAAATGTCAGTGACAGTTGTACTGAATGCGGCAGTTATGTAGATATTGGCGCTGTTGTGGAAGCAGAAGATACGTTATTACTGCTTAGCTTTGTAGGAGACGATGCCTTATTGCAAGCTCAATCTATGCTGCAAGTGGCTCAAGAGCGTTTTCCTGAAACTAAAGCGGACATTATTGATGAAGATAGCACTATTTCTTTAAAGCTTGATTTTGCGTTCAGCGTAGAGAAAATGATTTTTCAACTTGAAAATCAACTGTAGATTTCAGTCGTTTGTATTAGAAATATACACTGTCATATAATTGATGTTAAACACATTTTGTGGGAGTGGGTTTAGCGTGTCAACAATCCAAATAAAGCGTAACAATATATTAGTAAAGGATTGCTGTTTTTGAGTATCGCGTGTAATCTGCTTTACTTAACAAAAAGTATAGTAGCGCATGATAATGTAACGTTATTCATAGCTTTAACGCGAACTTCACTCCCTATGTATTATTGTAACATTATCACTCAAATTCTGATTTTAAGAACTAATAATAACAAGTGTACTGATTAATAATGTAAAAATTTAGGGTTATGAAGCCATTTTTCGGGATGTAAATGAATCGAAAAGAGCAACAGCACTTATTGGAATTAATTGTAAATTCCAGTGCTAAACAACAAGGTGATTTCACAAAAACTGCAGAGTTAGTGTGTCAACTGCTGCGTGAGTATTTCGCTGCGTCATTTGTATCCGTGTGGACTCTCGTAAGTCAATCTGCGAATGATGATTTTACTGCTGATGATGAAGACAATTTTACTTGTCAGCATACTCTAGTAGCCAGTAAGATTGATGAAACATTGAGTCATTTATCTCACCTGAGACACATCACAATAGATCCTCAATATTTTAATGAATTACGATCTCACCGTTATATTTTATCCTCTGATAACTCGCACATAAATCTCGTTGAAACATTTTCAGATTACTACCAACATCATAATATTGTCACCAGTATCGATATTGCCATCCGAATTAATGGACATATTGAAGGTGTGTTATCGGTTGAAAGCTGTGAAAAGGTCAATTGGATAAAATCTGATATTCAGTTTGCTATTCAATGTGCTGACCAATTAGCTTTGACGCTAGCGACTCGTTATACCTATGATAGCAATGAACAAATTTACTTATTGCGCAATGCAACCGAGCAATCCGAACATGTCGTGATGCTGGTGAATACCGATAGTCTAATCATCGAGTATGTTAATAGTGCCCATGAGAAAATGACAGGGTTGCCACGGGAAACTGTTGAGCACCATAGTGCATCGAGTCTCGATATTTTTAGAAATACCCCACAATTACTTGACCATGTAATCAGTAAATTACGTAATAGTGAGATTGTTAAAGGTAACCTTAAGCTCGCGCGGATTGATGGCAGTGAATATTGGTTAAATTACCATATTACCCCGTTTGTAACGGAGCAGGGTAAGCATTATGCGTTAGTGTCTAGTTATGATAATTCGGCAGAATATTTACACAAAGCGGAATTAGAGCGTTTAGCATGGCATTGTTCTTTAACAGGCTTGCACAATCGTAGTCATTTTACTCCTCAATTAGATCGTGCCACTGCTGGGATACTGATTCTGATTGATTTATTAGGCTTCAAGCGCTTTAACGATACCCATGGTCATGTTCAAGGCGATAGCCTTTTAATCGAAATCGCACGGCGCTTAAAACACTTTGCTGTATCTGTTAATGCTATTGATGTTGCCAGAATAGGTAGCGATGAATTTGCTGTGTTATTGCCACCCGTGCACTCTGGAACCGATATTGAACAAATGATCAGCCGGCTATATATGAACCTAGCTGCGCCATCGGTTATCTCGCGTGAGAAAGTTGAGCCCAAACCGGCGCTTGCAGTGGTTGATATTAAGTCTGTTGTTGGGATGTTTGCCCCGTTATCTTGTGCCGATATTACCTTGCAACATGCAAAAAAGAAAAATGGTGCACATTACCAGTTTTTTAATGAAGCACTACTTGAAACGTTTACCACCAACGCTGAAATAGAGCGTGATTTACATAGTGCTATTCGTGGCCGAGAATTTGAGTTGTATTATCAACCCTTAATGGATTTACAACATAATCAGTATATTGGCGCTGAAGCATTAATCCGTTGGAATCACCCTAAAAAAGGCGTGTTATATCCAGGTGCGTTTATCGAAATCGCAGAACAAACCGGGTTGATTAACCAAATTGGCGAATGGGTATTAGAAACGGCCTGTAAGCAACTGAATTTATGGCAGCATAAAAACGTCAATATTACGATGCATGTGAATGTTGCTGCGAGGCAATTTTTTAGTGGAAACTTGTACGAACAAGTTTGGCGCTTAATCACCCGTTATCGTATCAAGCCTAAAACGTTAATTCTTGAAATCACTGAAACTGAACTCATGGGTGACATTCGCTATGCTATCAATCTATGCCATGAGTTGGCAGAGTTAGGCGTCGGTTTAGCGATTGATGACTTTGGGACGGGTTACAGTTCAATGAAGTACTTAAAGCAATTTCCGATATCTAAATTAAAAATTGATCGCTCGTTTATCATGGATATATCTTCTAGCCACGAAAGTCGTGAGATTGTCAGTGCGATTATCGCGATGGCAAAAGCATTGAATATTTCGTTAACTGCTGAAGGGGTTGAAACTAAAGAGCAAGAGGAGTTTTTAACATTAAGTGCTTGTCATCATGCACAAGGATTTTTGTATAGCCCTGCAATCCGTGTTAATGATTTTGCTTTGTTTATTAATGCCCATGAGTCTAAACCGCAGAAGTTAGTATTAATGAGCAATTCATTGGTTTAGTCAGCGTATTCCTTGTTATGCGAATCGGACTTTACTGATGACGATTAAGATTGTGCAACTCGCATCGATTGCTATTTCGTCTCTATTGTTAATTAGTGCCCATTTAAATAATGGTTTTTACGATTGCTCAGTATCTACATCGTCACTCTGCACCAGTATTTATTATCAATAATAAGGGCTAAGCATTATCTATTGATGTTAACTCATGCGCTTAGCACAACATTGTTTAAACTTTTTTCCGCTGTAACAGATACAAGCATCATTTCTGCCGGGTAAACGAGTTTGCATTTGCTGTCCATCGGTGTAAAACCATAAGCCATCTTTTTTGATAAATGACGAACATTCATAAACCGCATCAATATGCTTATTTTCAATAAACCACGCTTTAAATGTCACTTCACCACAGTCAGCCTGTTGATTCGATGATAATACCTGTAAACCTAACCACTGAGTTTTACCTAGGGCAAGCTGTTGTTCAGTCAAACCGTGTAAATAGTCTGGATGATGCGTGGCAATCAAGTAGCTAAACTGACGTAATACAAAAGCACTATAGCGAGAGCGCATTAAACGCTCTGGTATCTCTGCTACAACAAGACCGGCATGATAGGCTTCACAGCACTGGTAGTAGGGCAAACTACTGCCACACGGACAAGATGCCTGCTTTATCGCGGATAAATCACTATTGTTCATTAGGTAATTCTTTTGACGTGGCAGCGATAAATTGTCGGCCGTAATAAAGATTCGGTACTGGTTTAGCGTCATAGTAAAAATGTGGCGCGGCGTGAGTGTTAGAGTCGACACTAATTTTCAACTGTTGTTTACTGTCTTTGGTAAACACAGTCACAAATTTACCGGCAAACTCACTGACCGGTTCGCCAGATTCTTTTCCTGGATGAAAACGGACTAAATAATAACCGATGTCAGTTGCGCTATTTGGCTCGCTATAACGTACAAGTACACGAAAATCGACTTCAAGTTTAGCGTTCTTACGCTTAATTTTATTAAAAAATCGGCTATACAGATTGAGGATATTTTCTTTACCGCTAATAATTCCTCTGTCTTGTGTTTCAGAAATATAAACTGCATCGTCAGTATATATGTTTTCCATAGCGGCTAAATCGAGTTGTTCAAAAGCGTTAGTCAATTTTGTAAAATTGGCATTCAAAACCTGATGAGGGATCGATTCAGTGGCATAAACATTCGAACTGCTAACGCACAGGCTCACTGCAAGAAGCAGTGAAGATAGCCATGGCGTATTCAAAATGGTCAATATTCTTATCAAGGAATTATTCTCTTTTTATCTAATGTAAATCAATAATGGCAAGCGATACCTTTAGCACAACTATAAATTATTGAGCAACTTTGCTAAAGGATAGAATCTTTACAAAGTATGTAGGAGGTGACATATGTCGTTAAGTGATGACGAATTATTTTTACAAGAAATGGCCGATGTGACCCCTCTTAAATATGAACATCAACCACAAACCACCCAAATATGGCTTAATCCATTAAGTTTAACAGATGCGCAACTGGCAAAGCGAGCGGCAGCTGAGCAACATGAGTTGTTACAGTTATTACCCACTGAGGCTTATTTATTTGCACCCCTTAAGCCAGACGATGTGGTTAGTTATAAAATGGATGGCATCCAAGACCAAGTATTTAAACAACTTAGTCTTGGAAAATACCGTTTTCAAACCGTATTAGACTTACATGAATATCGGCTTTTACAGGCTCGTGAAAGCTTACTTAATTGTGTGTTAAGTGCTTATGAGCGCGGCGAACGTAACATACTGGTTATCCATGGAAAGGGGTATAAAAGTAAACCTTATCCAGGATTGCTTAAATCCGCAGTCTGTCATTGGTTACGCTTTATTGACCCCGTAATTGCATACCATTCGGCTACTAAACAGAGTGGTGGCGTTGGCGCTGTATTTGTGATGCTAAAAAAATCACAGCAAAAAAAGATTGAAAATAGTGAGCTGAATAGAAAAGGTCACGGTTTTAGGTAGGTTTTAAGCTGATTAATTATCGGTATAAATAAAAAGGACGCCAATTTATATTGGAGTCCTGTTTAAGAGTGAATTAATTAGATGATAAAATGCGAGTTTCTGAGTGACCATTTATTTGAGTCAGCTACTGATTCAGCCCTATTATTTATTAATTCAACTAATTGCTATAACCCTTTAGTACAGATCATTAGTACAATTGGTCATCACTAGCGTTACCAGCCACACTGACGATTAGCTTGGGTATTTTGCTCATCTAACCACACTTGCAAAGGTGCAAAGTAATCTAATACTGCCTTGGCATCCATTTTATCGGAACCCGTCACTACACTCAGTGCTTCCGGCCAAGGTTTGCTGGCGCCCATTTCGAGCATTTCATTCAACTTAGCCCCCGCTTCTTTATTTCCATAAATGCTACAGCGATGAACTGGGCCGGTATCACCTGCAATATCACACAGTGCTTTGTGGAATTGGAACTGCAAAACATGCGCTAAGAAATAACGCGTATAGGGAACATTACCAGGAACATGGTATTTAGCACCAGGGTCGAAGTCGGCTTCAGTACGTTCAATTGGCGCTTTAACACCTTGGTACTTTTCACGTAAGTCCCACCAGGCTTGGTTATATTGCTCCGGTTTAATGGTGCCGTTAAATACTTGCCAGCGCCATTGGTCGATCATCAAACCGAAAGGCATAAAGGCAATTTTATCTAATGCTTGCTTTAACAATAAGCCGATGTCTTTTGACGCATCGGGTACGGTTTCGAGCAAGCCAATTTTTTGCAAATATTTAGGCGTAATCGATAAGGCAATCGTGTCACCAATGGCTTCATGGAAACCATCGTTGGCAGAGTTTTTAAAGATAAATGGCTGATTTTTATAAGCACGTTGATAAAAGTTATGGCCTAATTCGTGATGAATAACGCTAAAGTCTTCAGCATTTTTCTGAATGCACATCTTGATCCGAAGATCATCTTGGTCATCTAAATCCCATGCAGATGCATGACACACCACATCACGGTCTTGAGGTTGAACAAACATTGAGCGAGTCCAGAATGTTTCTGGTAATGCACCAAAGCCAAGTGAAGTGAAAAAGCCTTCAGCTTGTTTGACCATTTTTGTTTCATCGTAGCCATTCTGGGCTAACAATTCGGTAACGTTGTAACCTGGGTCTGCATCTTTAGGTGCGACACTATTATAAATCGTGCCCCATTGCTGAGCCCACATATTGCCCAATAAATGTGCAGGGATAGGGCCTGTTTTAGGTGCAACGTCGTCACCGTATTGCTCATTTAGTTCACCACGAACATAACAATGTAATGAATCATATAGAGGCTTAATTTGTGCCCATAGACGATCTAATTCGGTAGAGAATGCTTCTGGCTCCATGTCATACTGACTTCGCCATAATTCAGATAAGTCGGCGTAACCTAAATCTTGTGCACCTTGATTAGCTAATTCGACTTCACGTTCAAATAGTGGACGCATTGGTTTGGCTATTTCACGCCAACCTTTCCAAGCTTCTAAAAGCACTGCAGGGTCTTTCGACTCTGCCATTATATTGGAAAGCTCTGGTTGAGTGAGGCAGCGACCGTCGGCAAAGCAGTATTTGCCTTTACCATATAAACCGTTAAGTTCAGATGCGATGCTGGCAAGTTCTGCGTTTTTAGCTGGGTCTAGAGGGGCTGGTAAAACAAGGCTACTGCGTAAGCTGTTAAGTTTTCTGGCATTAACAGCATCAAGCTCTACATTGGCATATTTCGCCGCTTCAGTTGCATAGCGCACAGATGTTGAGGTGACTTTTCCACCCATAGCGGCAGACAACGCCGCGGTGTCATCAGTGATAAAATTGGAATAAATCCATTCAGCCCGATTAGCTTCAATTGATAAATTGGCTAAATCGGCTTCAGCTCTATTGACAAAATCGATAGCCGCAGCGGTATCTATCTTTTCAGTAGGTATCTGAGTGGTCGCATTCGTGTCGCTACAGGCACTTAAGCCTAATGCTATTGAAACAATAAGTGCAATTTGAGACGGTCGTTTTAAAGGCAAGTTCATGTTGTGTGCATCCTTGTTTTTATTATCGGCATCAGTGTACCGAAAAACAGCATGTATTGCATATTAGTTAACAATCTGGTGTGGTTGTTACGATTTTTGTTATTTGTCTTAATAAAGAAAGCTGACAATTTCGATTGACATCTGTGCGCTCAATGATTAATTTAAACGGGTGTTTAAATTAACTTGGGTCTGGGAATGGCAAGCCGTACTGATACAAAAACAAGAATACTCGATGCAGCTGAAAAGTTGTTTGCTGAAAGAGGTTTTTCTGAAACGTCGTTACGACTGATCACCAGCAAAGCTGAAGTCAATTTGGCATCTGTTAATTACCATTTTGGTTCAAAAAAAGAATTAATTCGAGCTGTGTTAGCAAGATACTTAGATGTCTTTATGCCAAGCGCCGCGGTAGAGATTAAACGTATACATCATGCGCCTGAGAATGCGTCACTAAACGAGATTTTTTCTGCTTTAATTAAACCGTTACTTGAACTCAATAAAGTACGCAACGGTGGCACGATTATTTTCTTGCAGCTGTTAGGTCGCGGTTATATTGAAAGCCAAGGTCATTTGCGCTGGTTTATTACCACGCATTATGGTGAGCATTTAGCGACGTTTGTACAAGCGGTATCCGCCAGTGCACCTCACATACCTGCAGCAGAAATGTTTTGGCGTTTGCACTTCACTTTAGGGACTATTGTGTTCACTATGGCTTCTGCAGATGCATTAAATGAAATTGCCACAGCAGATTATGGTGAACATAACAATATTGAAGCCATTATCCGTAAAGTAATCCCCTACATGGCAGCAGGCGTTGCTGTCCCTGTGTTAACAAACTAAGAAGGTATAAAATGAGTATCGTCATATTGCTAGTTATAGCGATCATTGTCCTCTTTGGCGTGCGTAATATCAGGATGCAATTTATTACGCGTCCAGTATTTTCGTTTTTCAAAAAAGTATTGCCTCCTTTGTCGAGTACCGAGAAAGAAGCAATGGAAGCGGGTGATGTTTGGTGGGAAGGTGAGTTATTCCGCGGAAAGCCAAACTGGAATACCTTACACAGCTACGGTAAACCAACGTTAAGCGCTGAAGAACAAGACTTTATTGATAATCAAGTTCAAACCGCATTAACCATGATCGACGATTTTGATATCGTCCATAATCGCAAAGATCTTCCGCCAGAGTTATGGCAATACTTTAAAGAACAAGGTTTCTTTGCGTTAATCATTCCTAAAAAGTACGGTGGACGCGAGTTTTCTGCTTATGCAAACTCAACGATTGTAGCCAAAATAGCCACGCGTAGTGTCAGTGCTGCCGTGACCGTAATGGTACCTAACTCTTTAGGCCCTGGAGAGTTGTTGACCCATTATGGCACTCAAGAGCAAAAGGAGCGTTGGTTACCTTCACTTGCTGTTGGTAAAGACATTCCCTGTTTTGCGCTCACGGGCCCAGAAGCGGGCAGTGATGCTGGTGCGATACCCGATATCGGTGTTGTTTGCCTGCGCGAATTTGAAGGCGAAGAGACATTAGGTTTAAGCCTAACGTGGAACAAACGCTATATTACCTTAGCACCAGTTGCTACCGTGCTCGGTTTAGCGTTCCAAATGCGCGATCCGGACGGTTTACTCGGTGACGTTAAAAACATAGGCATTACGTGTGCGTTGATCCCAACTGACCATAAAGGTGTTGAGATTGGTCGTCGTCATAACCCATTAATGATGGCGTTTATGAACGGTACAACAAGTGGTGAAGATGTATTTATTCCATTAGATTGGATTATTGGTGGACCACAGTTTGCCGGTAAAGGCTGGCGTATGCTGGTTGAATGCTTATCTGCAGGACGTGGTATCTCATTACCTGCTCTGGCAACCGCATCAGGCCATGTCTGTACCAAAACGACCACAGCCTACAGTTACGTTCGTCAGCAGTTTGGTATGCCTATTGGTCTTTTTGAAGGCGTACAAGAAGCGATGGCGCGTATCATCGCCAATACTTACCAGCTGGAAGCTGCACGACGTTTAACCACACAAGGTATCGACTTAAAAGTTAAACCTTCAGTGGTGACTGCAATTGCAAAATACCACATGACAGAGCTAGGCCGTGATGTGTTAGAAGATGCGATGGACATTCAATCAGGTAAAGGTATTCAATTAGGGCCTAAAAACTATTTAGGTCATGCTTATATGGCAACACCTATTTCAATTACGGTAGAAGGTGCAAACATTCTTACTCGTTCATTGATGATTTTTGGTCAAGGTGCAACCCGTTGTCATCCATATGTTTTGGCTGAAATGGAAGCCGCAGCAATGGAAGATGAAACTTCTGCATTAGATCGTTTTGATTCTTTGTTGCTAGGTCACATTGGTTATGCGATGGGTAATGCATTACGTTCATTTGGTAGTGCATTAACAGGCAGCCGTTTTGCCAGTGCACCAGTGAGTGGCCCAACGCAGCAGTATTATCGTGACATGACGCGTATCTCTTCGTCACTGGCCATTATGACTGATTTATCGATGTTAATTATGGGCGGGGACCTTAAGCGTAAAGAAATGCTTTCTGCGCGTATGGGGGATGTGCTAAGTCAGTTATATCTTGCATCTGCAACGTTAAAACTGTTTGAAGACAATGGTCGTCAGCAAGATGATTTACCGGCAGTACATTATGTTATGACTGAGCGTTTACATTTAGCGGCTAAAGCGCTTAATGACGCGATTCGTAATTTCCCGAGTAAAATTGCTGCGGTATTACTACGAGTATTGATTTTCCCATTAGGTAACCACTTCAATGCACCAAGTGATAAATATGCAGTTGATTTAGTCAAAGGTATGCTTAAGCCTGGACCTGCTCGTGATCGCATTACTTTCCTTTGTGGAGAGTTTGAAGGTGACACTAGTGGTATTGCTGAAGTTGAAAATGCGTTCTTAGCTAAATATGCAGCGAAAGATTTGTATAAGAAACTTAAGAAGGCACAACGTAGTGGCCATATAAAATCTAAGCTTCCTATGCTTGAGTTATTTGACGTGGCGTTAGAGAAAGACATTATCACTGAAGCTGAGCATAAACAGCTTGTTGAGGCGGACGTATTACGTTTAGCTGCTATCAACGTGAATGACTTTGAGAAACTATAATCTCAGTTGATTAATTTGATATAGATCTTTGAAACAAATTGGCCCTGACTTTGTCGGGGCTTTTTTTATCCATCACGTTCTGGGGGGAAGCTGTTAAGCGAACAAGCGAATAAGCGAACAAGCGAACAAGCGAACAAGCGAACAAGCGAACAAGCGAACAAGCGAATAAGCGAATAAGCGAATAAGCGAATAAGCGAATAAGCGAACAAGCGAACAAGCGAATAAGCGAATAAGCGAATAAGCGAATAAGCGAATAAGCGAATAAGCGAATAAGCGGTTGCAACGTTTAACGTCACTTTATTGCGCTATGTCGCAAGAGCTCAAAAATAACGGATAAAAAAGCCAATCCGAAGATTGGCTTTATTATTAACGAGTGTATATCACTGCATGTACGTTAGTGAATGTTACTCGTTATGCTCGGCTTGATTAAGCAACGATCAACACTTTGCAAGTGTTAGTGCCACCGATGGTTTCCATCGCGTCACCTTTAGTCATCAGTACCATATCACCACTGACTAAATAACCTCTGTTCACCATGCAATTTAATGCTTCTTTAGCTAGCTCATCGGCAGGGTATGCAGTTGAGTCAAACTCAATTGGTTGTACACCACGGTACATTGCCATGCTGGCTAATGTCTTTTGATGACGAGATAATGCAAAAATAGGTAAACCAGAGCTAATACGTGACATTAATTTAGCTGTCGCGCCAGATTCTGTTAACGAAATAATCGCTTTAACGCCAGGTAAATGGTTAGCCGCATACATGGTTGAAAGGGCAATCGTTTCTTCAACAGAAGAGAAGCGTTGATCCATGCGGTGCTTAGACACATTGACACTTGGGTGTAATTCAGCGCCTAAACAAACGTTAGCCATTGCCATAACGGTTTCTTCAGGGAAGTCACCAGCGGCAGTTTCTGCTGAAAGCATTACCGCATCAGTACCGTCTAACACTGCGTTAGCCACGTCCATTACTTCTGCACGTGTTGGCATTGGGCTGGTAATCATCGACTCCATCATTTGGGTCGCAGTGATCACAGCTTTGTTGAGTTGACGCGAGCGTTCAATTAGGCGTTTTTGTACGGCAACAAGTGCAGCATCACCAATTTCGACACCCAAATCACCACGAGCAACCATGACTACATCTGATGCGCGGATAACATCATCCATTGCTTCATCGCTTTCAACGGCTTCAGCACGTTCAACTTTAGCGACAATTAGCGCTTTACTGCCGGCTTCAAGTGCTAACGCACGTGCTAGATCAAGATCAGCACCAGTACGTGGGAATGATACGGCTAAGAAATCAACATCAATTAAGGCTGCAGTTTTAATATCTGCCATGTCTTTTTCAGTTAGGGCCGGAGCGGTTAAGCCGCCACCTTTCTTATTAATGCCTTTGTTATTAGATAACGGGCCAGCTACAGTAACCGTTGTGAAGACTTTGTGGCCTTCAACACGGTCAACTCTTAACTGCACTCGACCATCATCAAGCATTAGTATATCGCCAATGACTACATCATTAGGCAATTGCTTGTAATCAATACCAACTTGTTTATCATCGCCTTCGCCTTTTGCTAAGTCAGCATCAAGAATAAAGCTATCACCTAAGTTAAGTTTGATTTTTTGGTTATCTTTGAAGGTAGAAATACGTATTTTAGGACCTTGTAAGTCACCTAAAATAGCGACATGCTTGCCCAATTCTTTAGCGATTCTACGTGTATCTGTAGCACGTTTTAAATGATCTTCTGGTGAACCATGTGAGAAGTTAAGTCTAACAACGTTAGCTCCTGCGGCGATAATTTTACGCAAATTGTCATCGCGGTCAGTTGCTGGTCCAAGTGTAGTAACGATTTTAGTTCTGCGGAACATAAGATACTCCGTTAATGATAAGAAAGATTTTTTGTTAAATTGAATTTGGTTATTTAAAGTACTTAAACAATCTTAGCACTTAAATGATGTAACTATATTAACAGACATTCTGGGAAAATGTAGTAAAGTTACCAACAAAATGATCGTTTTTAATATGTAATTTATGTGACAGATTAGCGATTTTTATAATAAAAAAGGCCAAACAGACTAAACCGTTTGGCCTTAAGAACAATATTTGATAGCTGTCGATGAGATTTTACGCGATCAAACATAACTGAATTGTGTAATTATTTACCAGTTATCTTGAAAGCTTCATGCAAAATTATCACTTTATAGAGTATAGACTCTATCTTTATGCAGCCTAAAACAAACAATTTACGCAGTTAAATAATCCATAAGATATGTTTATTTAACCGCCCATCAATTTAGATGGTTAAATCCTTGTTCACACGAGATTCTTTCAACACTTCTTTTACACGTTTTAAATTATCACGGAAACGAGGGCCGCGGCGTAAGGTAAAGCCTGTTGCCAACACATCTATAGTAACCAATTGCGCTAAGCGCGATGCCATCGGTAAATACATGTCGGTGTCTTCGGGCACTTCCATCGTTACAGGCAATGTACACTCATAAGACAATGGTGAGTTACGGGCGGTAATACCAATCACAGCAGCGCCGTTTTCACGTGCAATACGAGCTATTTCAATCAGTGATTTAGTCCGGCCAGTATGCGAAATCAATACGACTACGTCGCCTTCATTACAGTTAATACAGCTCATTCGCTGCATTAACACGTCATCGAAGCATATTACTGGTACATTAAAACGAAAGAACTTGTTTTGCGCATCGTGGGCTACAGACGCTGATGCACCAAGGCCAAAAAACGAAATAGTCTTGGCTTGAGTGAGAATATCGACTGCTTTATTTATCGCTGATGTATCTAAACTTTGACGGGCAGTATCGAGCGATGCCATTGAAGATTCGAAGATTTTTGTTGTGTACGACTCAGGCGTATCATCTTCTTCAACATGTCGACTAACATAAGGTGTACCGTTAGCAAGACTTTGAGCCAAATGTAACTTAAAATCAGGGAACCCTTTTGTGTCTAATCGACGACAAAATCGGTTAACAGTTGGTTCACTAACATCAGCCATTTTGGCTAATGTGGCAATACTTGAATGTATAGCTGTTTGCGGTGAGGCTAATATGACTTCGGCAACTTTACGTTCCGATTTACTAAATTGGGTAAGGCTTTTTTGAACCTTTTCAAGGGTATTCATAAGCAAGCATCCGCTAAAAAGTAGCTAAAAGTAGGTAAAAGTAGGTAATGTAATTTTATATCATAACTTACAGGAATTACGTGATTTAAGTTATTTATTTACCTTTGACAGTAATCTGTAGTTATTTTTCAAGACATAGATCACGGTTGAATGGTTCTCAAGCCTTGTAATTGGTAGAAAATCATAGCAGATAATAGATACACATGACTAGATTAACAACAATAGAATAAATGCAAATTAAAGATGCAATATTTAAATTCTGTTGTTATATTACAACAAAAGTGTGCTTTTATTCATCGACCGAATTCGAACATGACACACACATATTATTAGGAGAGCTTTCAGCAATGGGCAAATCAATTGGAGCCAAGGCTTGCGACTTCGTACTTTTCGGTACAAAAGGCGATTTAGCTAGGCGTAAATTATTACCTTCTCTATATCAGCTAGATAAAGCAGAATTACTTGATAAAGAAACCAAGGTAATCGGTGTAGCAAAAGACGCATTCACTCAAGAAGAGTTTATCGCCCTCGTTACTAAAGCACTAAATACATTTGTTAAAGACGAACTTTGCCCAACAACGTTAGCGCGCTTCCTCAGTCGTTGTCATTATATCGGTACTAATTTTACAGATCCTGAAGGCTACAGTGCCTTCCACGATTTACTTGAACCAAGTAAACGCGTCATGGTGAACTACTTCGCGACACCTCCTTCGATTTTCGGTGCCATCTGCCGTTGTTTACATGCACAAGACCTTATTCAATCTGATACCCGTGTTGTGCTGGAAAAGCCAATTGGTACCGATTTAGAATCATCGCATGTGATTAATGACCAAGTTGCCGAGTTCTTTAATGAGAACCAGGTTTACCGCATAGACCATTACTTAGGTAAAGAAACAGTACAAAACTTGATTGCTTTGCGTTTTGCTAACTCATTGTTTGCCTCTAAGTGGGATAATCGCACGATTGATCATGTCCAGATTACTGTAGCTGAAGAAGTGGGTATTGAAGGGCGCTGGGGCTACTTTGATGGCGCAGGCCAAATGCGTGACATGATCCAAAACCATTTACTACAAGTGTTAACTTTGGTTGCGATGGATCCTCCAGTCAATTTAGACGCTGACAGTATTCGTGATGAAAAAGTAAAAGTACTCAAGTCACTGCGTCCAATTAACCAAGACAATGTGTATGAAAATACCGTTCGTGGTCAATACAGTGCGGGTTTCTTAAAAGGCTCGCCTGTTCCTGGTTATCTCGAAGAAGAAGATGCCAATACACAATCAAATACCGAAACCTTTGTGGCACTTCGTGTTGATATTGATAATTGGCGTTGGGCTGGTGTGCCATTCTATTTACGTAGTGGCAAGCGTATGCCGTTCAAGAGCAGTGAAATTGTGGTGTATTTTAAAAACCCACCGCATAACTTGTACCGAGCAAGCTTACGTAATCTGCCACCAAACAAATTGACCATCCGCTTACAACCTCATGAAGGGGTTGAAATTCAGATGATGAACAAAGTTCCTGGTCTTGAGCAAAAGCAACGTCTACAAACGACCAAGCTTGATTTAAGTTTCAGTGACACTTTTAAAAACGAACGTATTGCAGATGCATATGAACGTTTGTTATTAGAAGCGATGCTTGGTAATCAAGCGCTGTTTGTGCGTCGTGATGAAGTTGAGCAAGCGTGGAAATGGGTCGATGGCATCATTCAGTCTTGGGAACAAAGTGGCGAAAGGCCTAAGCCTTATCCTTGTGGAACATGGGGACCTGTGGCATCGGTTGCATTGATAACCAAAGATGGTCGTTCTTGGGACGAGTAGGGAGCTTACATGATTAAAGATACTGTATTTAAATCGTTCGACACTCCAGCTGATTTAGACGCTAAATTAGCCGACAAAATTGCGAAGCAATTACAAGATGCTGTCGACACTCGTGGCAAAGCCAGCTTAGTGGTATCGGGTGGTTCAACACCGTTGAAATTATTTGAGCTATTAAGCCATAAACTCGTCGACTGGAGTGATGTTTATATCACTTTGGCTGATGAGCGTTGGGTTGGCGCTGATGAAAAAGATTCAAATGAAAGATTGGTTCGCGAGCATTTATTGCAAAACCGCGCTGCCAGTGGAAAGTTTCGTGGTTTAAAAAATATGTTCGCAACCCCTGAAGCCGGTTGCGATATGACCAGCGAATCATTGGCTAATTTCCCGCGTCCTTTTGATGTGGTGATATTGGGGATGGGTACTGATGGGCATACTTGTTCGTGGTTCCCTTGCAGCGCAGAACTTGATAATGCATTAACCACTAAAGCTTTGTGTGTTGCGGTCAATCCGACTACGGCTCCACATGCACGTATCACTTTGTCTAAAGATGCCATTTTAAATAGTCGTCAGATTTATTTGCATCTTGTCGGAGAACCAAAATTAACTGTTTATCATCAGGCTCTTGAGAATGATGATGTTACCCAAATGCCCATTAGAGCCGTATTAGCGCAGCGTAAAACGCCCGTTGATGTGTTCTATAGCGCGTAAGGAGTTTTACCATGCACTCAGTAGTACAAGCCGTCACCGATAGAATTATCGCACGCAGTAAACAGTCTCGTTCAACGTATTTAACGGCCTTAAACGATGCCAAAGCCAAAGGTGTTCATCGTAGCGCCCTAAGTTGTGGCAATTTGGCTCATGGATTCGCGGCCTGTCAGCCAGCGGACAAAGACTCTTTACGTCAACTGACGAAAGCCAATATTGGTATCGTAACCGCATTTAACGACATGTTGTCAGCGCATCAGCCCTACGAAACCTATCCAAATATGCTTAAGCAAGCATGTGTGGACGTAGGCAGTGTGGCGCAGGTTGCTGCCGGTGTTCCTGCTATGTGTGACGGCGTGACCCAAGGTCAGCCGGGCATGGAGTTAAGTCTACTGAGTCGTGAAGTCATTGCGATGTCTACTGCGATAGGTTTATCGCACAACATGTTTGATGGCGCGTTATTGCTGGGTATTTGCGACAAAATCGTCCCGGGTTTATTAATTGGCGCGTTAAGTTTTGGTCATTTGCCGATGTTATTTGTGCCTGCTGGGCCAATGAAGTCGGGTATTCCAAACAAAGAAAAAGCACGTATTCGTCAACAATTTGCTCAAGGGCAAGTTGATCGTGCTGTACTGCTTGAAGCTGAAGCTAAGTCATATCATAGCGCTGGCACTTGTACTTTCTATGGTACGGCTAACTCTAACCAGTTAATGCTTGAAATTATGGGCTTACAATTACCTGGTTCATCGTTTGTTAATCCTGACGATCCATTACGTGATGAATTGAGCAAAATGGCTGCTAAACAAGTTTGTCGTTTAACGTCAATGGGCACTCAGTACACACCAATTGGTGAAGTGGTATCTGAAAAGTCAGTAGTGAACGGCATTGTGGGTATTCTTGCGACAGGTGGTTCAACTAACTTAACCATGCACATTGTCGCAGCAGCTCGCGCCGCTGGCATTATCGTTAATTGGGATGATTTTTCTGATTTATCTGATGCAGTACCATTATTAGCCCGCGTATATCCAAATGGTCATGCCGATATTAATCACTTCCACGCTGCTGGCGGCATGGCATTGTTGATTAAAGAGTTACTTGATGGCGGTTTATTGCATGAAGATGTCAATACCGTTGCTGGTTACGGCTTGCGTCGTTATACCCAAGAACCTCGTTTGCTTGATGGCGAACTTAAGTGGGTTGATGGTGTGACGGAAAGCTTAGACAAAGAAGTATTAACCCACCTTGCTACACCGTTTCAAAGCAATGGCGGCTTGAAATTATTGAAAGGTAATTTAGGCCGTGCGGTGATTAAAGTGTCTGCAGTACCTGATAATAATCGTGTGATTGAAGGTCCTGCGATTGTGATTGATGATCAAAACAAACTCGACGCACTATTTCAGGCAGGCGAGCTTGACAGAGATTGTGTTGTGGTTGTTCGAGGTCAAGGCCCTAAAGCTAATGGTATGCCTGAGCTTCATAAGCTCACACCTTATTTAGGCACCTTACAAGACAAAGGTTTCAAAGTGGCGTTGGTCACCGATGGCCGTATGTCTGGAGCCTCTGGTAAGGTTCCTGCTGCAATTCATTTAACCCCAGAAGCACTTGATGGTGGTCTGATTGCCAAAGTTGAAAACGGCGATGTGATTCGTGTTGATGCGACAACGGGTGAATTAACCCTGTTTGTAGACGAGAAAACACTTGCAAGTCGAACTGCAGGTAAAGTGGATTTGCATCATTCAAGTTATGGCATGGGCCGTGAATTGTTTGGCGCGCTTCGACGTAGTTTAAGCAGCCCTGAAACAGGTGCTCGCAGTACTAACGCTATTGATGAATTATATTAAAAATAAAAGGAAGTCGGTAATATGATTGAGCCTAATAACTGGTTGCTTCAACCACATGACGTGTTTAAACGCAGCCCGGTAGTTCCGGTCATGGTCATTAATAAAATTGAACATGCTGTGCCTTTAGCAAAAGCCTTAGTGGCTGGCGGAATTAGTGTTTTAGAAGTTACTTTACGTACTCCTTGTGCGTTAGAAGCGATTGCTAAAATTGCTAAAGAAGTGCCTGAAGCATTGGTAGGCGCAGGGACTATTTTAAATGAAGCTCAGCTAAACCAAGCGGTTGCTGCTGGTTCACAGTTTATTATCACTCCTGGTGCAACGGTTGATTTACTAAAAGCCGCCAAGAAAGGTACTGTGCCATTGATCCCCGGTGTGGCTAGTATTTCTGAGATCATGGTGGGTATGGAGTTGGGTTACACTCACTTCAAGTTTTTCCCAGCAGAAGCTTCTGGTGGCGTCAATGCACTGAAATCATTCTCTGGCCCATTGTCTGATATTCGTTTCTGTCCAACAGGCGGTATTAGCCCTGCGACTTATAAAGATTACTTAGCACTATCAAATGTTGATTGTATTGGCGGTAGCTGGATAGCACCGACTGATGCAGTAGACAACGAAGAGTGGGATCGCATTACCCAACTGTGTAAAGAAGCACTTGCTGCACTGTAATCTCTTTATTGTGTGATGATTCAAAAACCAGCATCTGCTGGTTTTTTTATATGTATTTACTGGTGTTTTATTAGAAACCGTATAATGTTTAGCACATTGATGCCGCTTACTAAAATACTCACTAATCACTAATCACTAATCACTAATGACTATGATATGTGAGATAAACTTTTCATAGCAGCACCATTCATCGCGATTCCATAAAATGATGATGAATGATTTAACACAAATTTATTGATGCTTTAAGTCGATAACAAAGCAAGTTCATTCATATTAAGAGGTATTCTCCATGCTTTATGATTTAACGGTTGTACAATTTAGTAAAATGCTTAATAACCTAAGTGCAATCCTTGTCAAAGGTGAAAGCTTTGCAGAAGCTAAAAAAATTGAAATGTCGGTGTTACTTAATTCACGTTTAGCGCCTGATCAATTTAACTTAACTCGCCAAGTGCAAATTGCGTGCGATACAGCCAAATTAGCCGTAGCGCGTTTAACTGGCCAAGAAGATAGTGCGCCAAAACATGAAGATAATGAGACGACATTAGCGGAGTTACAAACTCGTATCGCTTCTGTTGTCGATTATTTAGCCACATTTACAGCCGAAGACTTTGCTGGTGCAGAAACGCGTAAAATTACTCATCGTCGTTGGGAAGATAAATATCTTACTGGGCGTGATTTCGCTTTTGAACATGCCATTCCTAATATTTATTTCCATGTGACCACTACCTATGCAATTTTGCGTCATAATGGTGTTGAAGTGGGCAAAAAAGACTACTTAGGTGCAATGCCATTTAAGTCGTAACCAACAAAACACTTATCCATTGATAGCACCATTTTATATGGCTAGAATAAAACCAGCATTAGCTGGTTTTTTGTTATCTACCTAAAAATGAATCTACCACAGTCAGGTATTTATCGTCAGTCATGACACCTTGGAGCCACAAAGCGGTTAATCGACCTAAGCCTGAAATAGACAATATCGATCCGCCATTAAGCTTGTTATCCCACATTATGTTTCTATCATGATAATAATGTCTTTATAGACCTACAGCATTCAGTGACCGGAGTGAGTATGAAAACAATCGGTATGATAGGTGGTATGAGTTGGGAGTCGACACTCAATTACTACAAAGCCATTAATCAAGGCGTGAAGTCTGCCCTAGGCGGACTGCATTCAGCCAAGATTTGTTTATACAGTGTTGATTTTGCTGAAATAGAAACCCTACAACATAAGGGGTTGTGGAATGACACTGCTATTCACTTATCGACTGCAGCGAAAGCGGTTGAAGCTGGCGGGGCAGATTTTTTGTTGATTTGTACCAATACCATGCACAAAGTGGCTGATGAGATCCAAGCACAAATCTCTATACCCATTTTGCATATTGCTGATGCCACTGCTGAGGTGTTGTTAGCCGATGGGATCAGTAAAGTCGGCCTACTCGGCACGCGCTTTACCATGGAACAGGACTTTTATAAGCAGCGGATAAGCGATAACTATCCCATTGAAGTACTAGTACCTTCATCAGACGAGCAAACATTAATCCATGACGTGATATATCAAGAGTTATGTCTGGGCACGATTAATCCGCAATCACGGCAATGCTATCTTGGTATTATTGATAAATTATATGCACAAGGAGCTGAGGCGGTAATTTTAGGTTGTACTGAAATAGCCTTGCTAGTGCAGCAGCAACATACCCATGTTCCTTTGTATGATACGACTCAAATACATGCAAATAAGGCCGTTATGCTGGCATTAGCTCAGTAGACAGTTTTCGAGATAATCAACAGATTGTAAACGACACTTTGCTCCGCTAGCCGTGTTGATTTGAAACAGACTCGTTTTCGGATGCATGTTTAAGACATAAAAAACGCCTTACAATATGGTAAGGCGTAATGTTAAAAGCTTACTGCTTATTATCGAATCGACTAGTCTTTATAAGCTCGGCCATAGAAGCTGTCTAATAACACTTGTTTTAGCTCTTTAATCAACGGGTAACGTGGATTGGCGCCAGTACACTGATCATCAAATGCATCTTCAGCCAGTTCATCCAGTTTGGCGATAAAATCTGCCTCATTAACGCCAGCATCTTGAATTGATGCAGGAATACCAATAGTTGTTTTTAGCTGTTCGATTTTCTCAATCAGTTTTTCAACTTTTTGAGCATCCGTTTTACCGCCTAGCTTTAAATAATCTGCAATGGCCGCATAACGACATAAGGCTTTAGGGCGGTCGTATTGACTAAATGCTGCTTGCTTGGTTGGCATATCTGTCGCGTTAAAGCGGATCACGTTAGAGATTAATAATGCATTAGCCAAACCATGAGCTAAGTGAAACTCAGCACCTAATTTGTGCGCCATTGAGTGACAAACGCCTAAGAATGCATTGGCAAAAGCAATACCGGCTATGGTGGCACCATTATGGACTTTTTCACGAGCAACGGGTGCTTTAGCACCAAATTCATAAGAGTCCGGTAGGTACTTAAATAATAGGTCTAATGCCTGCAGTGCTTGGCCATCACTGTATTCGTTTGCCATCACGCTCACATAAGCTTCTAACGCATGTGTGACAGCATCAATACCACCAAAAGCGGTCAGTGATTTTGGCATGTCCATGACTAAGTTAGGATCGACAATCGCCATATTTGGGGTTAATTGATAGTCCGCAATAGGGTATTTCTTTCCGGTTACTTCATCGGTTACCACGGCAAAAGGAGTCACTTCTGATCCAGTACCTGAGGTTGTCGGAATGGCAACCATTTGAGCTTTAACGCCCATCTTAGGAAATTTATAAATACGTTTGCGAATGTCCATGAAACGCAGCGCTAGATCGGCAAAATCAACTTCAGGATGTTCGTACATAACCCAAATTATTTTAGCAGCATCCATTGGCGAACCACCGCCTAATGCAATAATCACATCAGGTTGGAAGCTTTGCGCAACTTTAGCGCCTTGGCGCACAATGGCTAAGGTTGGGTCAGCTTCTACTTCATAAAAAATTTCGGTTTCAAGCCCCTGTGCTTTAAGGATTTTTAAGGTTTCATTACAGTAACCGTTATTAAATAAAAACTTGTCAGTAATGATCAGCGCACGTTTTTTATCACTTAACTCTTCAAGTGCTATTGGTAAGCTACCGCGACGGAAATAAATAGATGATGGAAGCTTATGCCACAACATGTTTTCAGCCCTCTTAGCGACCATTTTTTTATTGATTAAGTGACTTGGTCCGACGTTCTCAGAAATTGAATTACCGCCCCATGAACCACAACCTAGTGTTAATGATGGGGCTAACTTGAAGTTATATAAGTCACCAATACCACCTTGAGAAGCAGGAGTGTTAATCAAAATACGGGCTGTTTTCATTCTAAAACCAAAGGCTTTAACGCGCTCATCCTGGGTGTCTTGATTGGTATATAAACCAGATGTATGACCAATACCGCCCAAGGTAACTAAGGCTTCCGCTTTGTCCATTGCCTCATTAAAGTCTTTTGCTTTATACATCCCTAATAACGGAGATAATTTCTCGTGAGCAAAGGCTTCAGCATCATCAATATCAGTCACTTCACCAATAAGTACTTTGGTGGTACTAGGCACTTCAAAACCTGCCATTGCGGCTATCGCAACAGCACTCTGGCCAACGATATCGGCGTTAAGGCCACCGTTTTTAAGGATGACACTTTGCATTGCCGCAGTTTCCGCTTTAGACAGAATATGACCACCGTGACTGATAAAACGCTCTTTAACTTGCTTATAAATGCTGTCGACTACAATCACCGCTTGTTCAGAAGCACATACCACACCATTGTCAAAGGTCTTTGACATTAATATAGAGCTTACCGCGCGTTTGATGTCTGCTGTTTCATCGATAACAATAGGTGTATTGCCTGCGCCAACACCAATGGCTGGTTTACCTGATGAATATGCTGCTTTAACCATGCCTGGTCCACCGGTGGCTAAAATCAGGTTAACTTTTGCATGAGTCATTAACTGATTAGACAATGCCACGCTTGGTTGGTCAATCCAGCCAATAATATCTTTAGGTGCACCTGCTGCAACTGCGGCATCTAATACAATTTTAGCCGCTGTAGTCGTTGAGTTTTTAGCTCTTGGGTGTGGTGAGAAAATAATGCCATTACGGGTTTTTAAGCTAATAAGCGCTTTAAAAATAGCAGTAGAAGTAGGGTTAGTTGTGGGGACAATACCGCAAATAATTCCTACCGGCTCTGCAATAGTAATGGTACCGAAGGTTAAGTCCTCAGATAAAATACCGCAGGTTTTTTCATCTTTGTATTTGTTATAAATGTATTCAGATGCGAAGTGGTTTTTAATCACTTTATCTTCTAATACACCCATGCCGGTTTCGGTTACGGCCATTTTTGCTAGAGATATGCGTGCATCTGCTGCAGCTAAAGCAGCCGCTCTAAAGATAGTATCGACTTTTTCTTGGCTAAAGTTTGCAAACTCGGCTTGAGCTTTGGCAACGCGCTCAACTAATAAATCAAGCTCTTGTGTATTGGTAACTGTCATAGTGGTTTCCTTTAAAAATATTCAACAAATCAGTTTTGCAAAATATTCTTTGTAAATAAAATTACAACTTTAATGCTCTATTTGCTGTGATGATGACCACAAATGCATAACGGGATGTAATTTTATTACAGTAATAGCTTGTTTTATGAACGCTATATTTTGTTGAATATTTAACTTCCGTTTGTCTAGGCATGTAAACATCACCCAAATTGGCATTAATTCATAACTAAGACCTGTTTTTAGCACCAAAGTAATGCATATATTGCGTGTTCATTCTTTATCTTGTCGCTTACCTTTAGTACGATTTTCAACTAGAAAAGCGATAATTTACAATTGTTTTACAATAGAAATAGTCTGTTTTTTGAACTTTTACATTGATGAAATAACAAATTGAATCAACTATGTTGAAAATATTCTATTGAATTTAAATAATATTTTATAATTGGGTTGCATGTATAAGCAATCGCTAAAGCTTGTTTTGCTTATTTAATTAGAGAATTGTGATTGACATCAATATTTATAAGAGGGAATATGCTCACTACTAGGGCATATGCTCACTCATGGTGCGAATGTTTACTCTAGTTAGTGTAATGTGGTCACTTATCCACGTTATTTGAGTTTTGTAGAACTCTACAGAATGTGATGTTGGATTTATTATTGTGGTTTCAGGTTCAGCACGCTGTAAAATATGGTTAGTTATCTGACTTGATCTGGTAAGGCGAGCATATGAACATAAATACACAATTAATAATATTCGACTGCGATGGGGTTGTGATCGACAGTGAGGTGATTAGCGCTAATGTGTTAATCGAAAAACTTGCTCAATTAGGCGCCTGCATTGATATGGCTTTTGTACAACAGCATTTTCTAGGTTGTCAATTTGCTACCGTCGCCGACAAAGTAAAGCGTTTGCTGGCACTGACATTACCTGAACAGTTTGAAGCAGAATATCGTCAGCAACTATTGTCTGAGTTTGAGCGTAATTTAACCGTAACAGACGGTATTAGATCGATATTGGCAGATTTGAAAGTACCGTATTGCATAGCAACCAGCAGCAGTTTACCGCGTACAACTAGCGCATTAGAAGTAGTAGGGTTAACGGATGTGTTTGGTTTGAATGTTTTTACGGCCAGCGAAGTCAAACGAGGTAAGCCGGCACCTGATTTGTTTTTGCATGCGGCTAAACGCATGGGGGTCGAACCACAGCATTGTTTGGTGATTGAAGATAGCTTTTTTGGCGTCAGTGCAGCTGTCGCGGCCAAAATGAAAGTGATTCATTATATTGGCGGTGGTCATATAATCGATAACGTTAGCGATGAGTTACACCCAGTGTCACAGGCTTACCCAGAGATTGCTGTACTAAGTCATTGGCAACATTTTAATCGTCTAATGCCAGCGTTAATGCGTTGATACTGAATATAAGGGACAACATGGATAACAAGTCGAATTCAGAACTCGCGCGATTAGAGCAAGCGGCAAGAGCTGCGTGGTTATATTACGTCGCGAAGAATACTCAAGATGAAATTGCCCAAAAATTAGAAGTATCAAGACAGTCAGCGCAACGTTTAGTCGCATTAGCGGTTAGTGAAGGGTTAATTAAAGTCCGTTTAGATCACCCCATTGGTAAGTGTATGGAGTTGGGCCAACAGTTAACCCAAGCTTTTAATTTATTGGAATGCGAAATTGTACCAAGCGATCCTGCTGATGACAGTTCCGTGCACGGTTTAGCGCAATGTGGTGCAGGCGTGTTAGAGCGGTACTTAAAGTCTGAACAACCTAAAACTTTAGCCTTTGGTACCGGACGAGCACTCAAAGCTTGTATCGATGAGTTACCTTCGATGCAATGTCCACAGCATAAAATAGTATCGTTATTAGGCAATATGATGTTAGACGGTTCTGCATCAGCATTTGATATCGTAGTCAGCATGGCTAATCGAGTGCAGGCTAAGCATTACCCTATGCCATTACCCGTTATTGCGACTTCAGTAGCGGAAAAGCAGTTATTGCATGACTTAGCGCCGGTAAAAAGTATTTTTGAATTAGTTAAACAAGCAGATGCCACTTTTGTTGGTATTGGGCATATGGGCGCAGAGTCACCATTATTGCTCGATGGTTTCATTAATCAGTCACAGTTAACCGAGTTAATTAATGACAATGCCACTGGTGAAATCATCAGTTGGGTGTATAACCAGCAAGGGCAGTTACTCGAGCATTCAATGAATCAATTGGTGATGAGCTCACCGTTGAGAATTGATTCAAATAAACCTGTTTATGGCATTGCTGCTGGTCAACATAAAGTTGATGCAATATTTTCAGCATTGCAAGGTCGGTTAATTAATTCATTGATAACCAATGAATATACAGCTGAAAGAATATTAGCAAAGCTAAAGTAAATGATTAAATAAAATGATGTTTAACATTGAAATTAGATCAATAACGCGTGAATAATTTATAAAAATAATGTGAATATGAATGGGGTTATTATTTCAACTCAATAGAAATAATAAATAGTCAGTAAAGGAAATATAGTATCACTTTATCATCGATTTTTGGTGAGGATTTTACTTATTCCCTAAATAGGAATATAAAAATAATGACAATAAGTCAACATGAGGCTTCATTCAAACAAATGAATGAAGAGCAGCTGCCTGTAGCTAAAAATAAATTACATGGTTGGAAACACTTTGCAGGTTTATATGCTGGGGAGCATGTTGCCGCGACGGAGTTTGTTATTGGTGCCACTTTTGTTGCTCTAGGTGCCTCAACTATTGATATATTACTTGGACTATTAATTGGTAATCTATTAGCGATGTGTTCGTGGTGGTTATTAACCAGGGGCTGATTACACTTTTTGACCAGCGCCAAAAATAATCTCTTCCCTGAAATCATCACTCCAACAAGCCCTATTGAATTTCTGATTCTGGCTTGTTTTAGCGGGATGTAGCTTCACTAGATTTAATGCCCAACGCCTTAAAATAGCCAGAATACTGGCACCATCTTCATCATACATCTTCTGCTTATCTTCTTGAAATAGTGTATCTAAAAGCCAATGCTGATTATTTTCCGTTTGCCAGTGAGCCCTAATCGCTGTACCAAAGGCTTCTGATGTCAATACTGCACTGCTGACATAAAAGTGTGTATCTATACTGGTTTTGTTACCCACTTTTCGATGACGCTCTACTGCGATTAATGTTGTTAATTGAGACCATTTCATCTTTATCTCAGCGGGTAAATTCAATGGACACTGAAACGTTATCCGTTTTTCAACTCGACCATGGCCTTTATCATCTTGCGTAAAGCATTCGGCATCTGGGGTATTTGTAATGTAATCAGCAAATTGTGCCTGTACTGCCTCGAACAGCTTGGGCTGATTACCTTTGACTTGCAAAATACAATGCCCACCTTCTTTGACGATATAATCAAGTGTTTGTGTCTGGCAATGCAGCGCATCAAATGTCAGTAACTCAGACTTCAAATCAAGACACGTCAGTAATTCTTGAACGAGTTTGAGTTCACTCTTTTTGCTTGCACCTGATTTAGCGCTGAAGACTAAACCAGAGCCGGTATCATATGCAGTGACCATATGTAATGCAGCGCTCGAGGCTGATGCTTTAGCACCTTTAAGCACTTTCCCATCAATCGCAATAGAAGAAAGTCCTGTGCTAAGCCGATGCTCGTTAACCCAACTCAACAAGGCATCTAGCAAGGATTGCTTTGACACTCCTCTGAAGATTCGACCAATACTCTGCTGGCTGGGAATACCATTAGCGAAGGGGCGATATTTACGCAGCCACATGAGTTTTAATGTCCCGAACTCGTGGCAATCGGCCCAACTTTGCGCACCTGATATCACTGCGCTCAGGACGAGAAAGCAGATATCAATGACATCATGTTCTTGATTTATATGGGAACGGCAATCAGTAATCTTATCGAGATGTTTAAGCATATTAAGTATAAAGACAAAGAAAAAGAGCGCTATTTGATCACACTGGCGAGATCAATCAAGCTATTTTTTATCTCTTTGTTTTTAAAAAGTATGTATGAAAAGCGATCGAGTATGATCAGCCCCTGGTTATTAACGGCGCCTATTGCTGTTGAAACTCGACTCAGTTTATATAATTATTTAAATAAGATTGCCGGCGACTCAATGACAAAGCTCTATAACTGGGCAAATGTCGTTATCTTCTCGGTGATATCCGCAGCGATGATCACAGTATCGTCGACGGCCGTCCGTTTCTTATTCGACATTCCGGCACAATTAAATTGGTACCCTAGCAGTCTATGGTTTGTGATGATTGTATTAGCGGTAGGATCTATCGTCGTTGTCGTCGCCATGTATGGTTTCTCTACCGTGGCTGACTTTTCTAAAATTTGTGCGCCGTGGTTATTTGTTATTTTTATTGCGGGTTCATTTACCTTATTTCCAGTGTTATCAAATCATGTGATTGGCAGTACCACATTAACGGGCTGGCAAGACTTCATGACCATAGGTGACAGTTCAATTTGGACTGGATTAAATGACAAAGGTGAACCCGGTATTGGTTTACTTGAAGTGATAGGCTTTGCGTGGGCAGCTAACTCAATTACTCACTTCGGTTTGATAGACATGGCTATTTTCCGCTTCGCAAAGCGTAAAAGTTATGGTTTGATTTCAGGTGTTGGCATGTTCTTCGGCCACTACTTAGCATGGATCTCTGCTGGTATTATGGGGGCAGGTACTGCTGTACTATTAAAAACTACTATTACTCAACTCGATCCAGGTGATGTTGCTTACCATGCTTTAGGTTTTTCAGGCTTTGTGATTATCATTATCGCTGGTTGGACAACGGCTAACGCGAATTTATACCGTGCAGGCCTAGCCGCGCAGTCAATCTTTGTTAATCAATCTCGTGAACGTACTACCGCCATTGTGGGTTTAGTCACTGTAGTGATAGCGTGTTTCCCATTTGTGTTTTCGCAGATGTTACCGTTACTGACGTATGCAGGTCTATTAGTTGTACCAGTGGGGGGGATTGTATTTGCTGAGCACGTGTTGTTCCCTAAAATTGGCTTAACCCGCTATTGGGCTAAGTATCAAAACCTGTCTAAAAGTACACCGGCAATTGCATCTTGGGCATTAGCGTTAGTATTTGGGTTTGGTTTAAATAGTCTTGATATTATTTCATTCTATTACTTATTTATTCCAACATGGATATTCACCATTATTATTTATACTGTATTAGCTAAAAAATATGGTGCCGATTTAGATTATACAGACGCTATATTATTAGATGAGAAAGAACAGCAACAAATTGCCGAATACCAAGATGAAATGGCTAAAGATGATAAGCCTCATGTTGAAGACTGCAGTCAGTTCACCAAGGTGTTAAATAGCTTTGCGGTTGTTTCTTTAGTTGTTATTAGCATACTGGCTGCGAAAGTGATGTTTTATAGCCCAACAATGACAATCTATGCAGAGAATAAATCTTTATTTGAAACAGTTTGTTTTGTCTGTACGATAATTTATTTTAGTTGTTCATATGTTGCTCTTAAACGACATAAAAAAATAAACTCGTAATCGCAGTATTAATAACTCAAGGCTAACGGCTGATCTTAATAGCTTAAGGTTAATGATGTTAATAAAACATTAGTCTTGAGTTAGCCGTGTTATTTCATTAGATAACACAACCATCCATATTGTTTAATTATTTTATGAGGCACAATCCACATGGATCATACTCAAGATTCAAATGTTCAACTGAACACGTTAAACCTACAAAGTTTGTCAACATTACCTGCTAATGTTGATGTGCCGAAATACGATCGTAGCCAGTTAACCGCTGGGATTGTGCATATTGGTGTCGGTGGCTTTCATCGTGCTCATCAAGCAATGTATATCAATGACTTATTGAAGCAACCTGGTTCTGAGTCTTGGGCGATTTGTGGTGTCGGTTTGTTAGATGCTAACCGCAGTCTACGTGATGTGTTGGTGAAACAAGACTATCTGTACAGTTTAACGGTACGTCACCCGAATGGTCAGATTGATCATCAAGTGATGGGCTCGATGATTGACTTTTTATTTGCACCAGAAAACAAACAACAGGTCATTGATAAACTGATTCACTCAGACACTAAAATTGTGTCATTGACCATCACAGAAGGCGGTTATAACTTTAATCCTGCAACCGGTGAGTTTGATTTCAACAATCCAGACATAATCCATGATATGGCGAATCCTAATGACCCAATCACCGCGTTTGGTTATTTAACTGCAGCACTTAAACAGCGTAAAGCCAAGGGCATGAAGCCTTTTACCATTCAGTCTTGTGACAACATTCAGCATAACGGCGACATGACCCGTAAAATGCTACTGGCGTTTGTGAATAAAAATGACGCTGGTTTAGGCCAATGGATTGAAACGAATGTAGCGTTTCCAAACGCAATGGTTGACCGTATTACCCCAGTGACAACCAAAGCAGACATCGAATATGTGGCTAACACATTACACATTAACGATGAATGGCCAATCACGTGCGAAGCCTTCACTCAATGGGTCATAGAAGACAACTTTAGTGATGGCCGTCCGGCGTTAGATACCGTTGGTGCACAATTTGTCAGTGACGTGACTCCGTTTGAAAAAATGAAGATCCGTTTGTTAAACGCAGGCCATTCAGTATTAGGTTTATTAGGTTCTATACATGGTTTTGCGACGATTGATGAATCGGTATCTGATCCTTTATTTGCAACATATCTGCGTAAATTTATGGACGATGAAGTCACGCCGTTAATTGAGCAACTTGAAGGCATTGATTTAACTCAATACAAAGATACCCTAATTGAACGTTTTTCCAATCCGAACATTAAAGACAGCTTGGCGCGAATTTGTCTCGAAAGCTCAGCCAAGTTACCAAAATTTATCATTGCGTCTATTAATGAAAATATCGAATTAGGCCGTGATACTTCACTGGCCACATTGGTCATTGCTACCTGGTGTTTATACAGTGACAAACGTGTTGATCAGCAAGGGCAAGCGTTAGACATTAACGACCAAATGTCAGCACAGTTACATGAGTTTGCTAGCAGAACAGCACAAGATCCGTTAGCGTTTTTACAGCTAACCGACTTATTTGGTGATCTAAATAATCAAGCAAGCTTTTGTAAAGATTATCGTCAAGCGATTACGGCCTTATATGCACCGGGCAGTGACATTAAATCGATTATGCAAGCAAGATTACAAGCGAAAGGTTAAGCCGTATGAATAGCATATTAATTAATCATAAAGCTAAGGCCGACATTAACATCAGTTGTTTTGGCGAAGTATTGTGGGATTGTTTCCCTGATGGCAAGCGGGTTGGCGGGGCACCTTTAAATGTGTGCGTCAGACTTAATGCCTTGGGCATTAAAGGTTCGATGATCAGTGCCGTTGGCGATGATTTATTAGGTCGCGAGTTACTGAGTTTTATTGACGATCGCGGCGTTAATCGCGACTGTATCTCCATAGATCCCGTTAAAAGCACCAGCACAGTTCAAGTCACTTTAGACAAAAATGGGTCAGCGTCTTATGACATTGTCGCCGATACTGCGTGGGATAATATCGCATTAACGGAAGATATTATTGAGCAAGTTAATCGTGCTGACGTGTTGGTTTTTGGCAGTTTAATTGGTCGCAATAATGTGTCTCTCAGTACCTTAACCGCCGTAGTTGAATTGGCTTCGTTTTCGGTATTTGACGTTAACTTACGTGCACCGCATTACCAGATTGATAGTGTGGTTAGTTTGATGAAAAAAGCAGATTTTATCAAATTAAATGATGATGAACTGTATGAAATTGCTAAAGCCATGGGCTCGCCATTTAATTCATTGGAACAAAACTTGGATTATATTGCTGAGCAAACCCAAACCAAATACTTGTGTGTCACCAAAGGCAGTCATGGTGCATTACTGAGTGTTGCAGGGCAGAAGTTTTATAATTCAGGTTATTTAGTCAAGGTAGTTGATACCGTCGGCGCCGGAGATTCATTTTTAGGCTCGTTACTGTATCAATTATGCAGTGATAGTAATCCGCAGTATGCGATTGATTTTGCTTGCGCTGTGGGTGCTATGGTTGCTCAGTCTCATGGCGCTACGCCAGTGCTCACGTTAAATGAAATACAAGCGTTTATGCACCCGGTATAAATTGATTGGTGTTTTTGTGTGTTTTGTTTTGTTTTGTTTTGTTTTATTTTTTTGTGAAGTGTGAAGTGTGAAGTGTGAAGTGTGAAATTTGGGTTATTTCCCCTTTATATAACCCGTTAGCGCTTGGTTGTTATAACCAAGCGCTTTTTTTATCGAAAATCAACAGAGGCAATAAATGTTATTGCTCGCGACTTAACTCCATAATGCCTGCGGTTTTTGAACCAAATAATTGCTGATGTAAGCGACCGGCAAATTCATCGGTCATCCCAGAAATATAATCAGCAATCACCCGCATTGGATTATTATTGTCATTACGCTCTGCTAACCATCGGTCTCGAGTATTAAGCGGTAACAGACGTTCAGGATCCGAGGCAAACGCTTCAAACAATTCCATCACAATCTGTTGGCCCTTATATTCCAGCATCTGGATTTCAGGTTTACGAATAACATACTTGAAAACTAATTGTTTCAGTACATGTAATGCTGCTGCAAAGTCTGGCTCTAATTCGGCATTATATTTTAATAAGTCTTCGTCAAATTGTGGGTTGGTACTAATGCCAATAGCGGTGACGAAACCGTTGACTAAGGTACCGATAGCATCTTTGCGTAAATGATGTTCATGAGAGAATAGCTTGTCACCAATTTTAGCGATTTCCGATATCAGCCATTGATCTTTGATTTCAGTTAACTGCCCAACGACATCGCGTTGCCACTGATGTTGGTTGACAATTCCCATTACAATAGAATCCTCGAGATCGTGTACCGCATAGGCAATGTCATCTGCCAATTCCATAATCGAGCAATCAAATGACTTATAGCGCGTTTTTAAATGGGGATAATCTACATGTGTATGGCTTTGTTCACTGCTAATAAACAACTGCCTATCCGATTCTGATAATGCCGCTAATACCCAATCAATAATGGGTATATCATCATCAAATAATCCTTTTACGGGTGGCCATTCTGAGGGTTTTAGTTGGCGGTGGTTGGCAATGTCGGGCCGATGTTGATCGATATACAATTGCGAATACGTTGCTGGGTATTTCATTACCCCAAGTAAAGTACGCCGAGTAAGGTTCATTCCCCATGAAGGGGTATAGGGTTCTAAACGAGTTAAAATTCGAAAGGTTTGGCCGTTGCCTTCAAAACCACCATGATGGCGCATCATGTAATTTAATGCGACTTCACCGCCGTGGCCAAAAGGTGGATGACCGATGTCGTGAGCCAAACAAATCGATTCAATGAGGCTCATTGAATTGAGTAAATACCTAAGGTCCGGATATTTTCGACGTAGTTGAGCAGTAATGCCAGTACCAATTTGTGACACTTCTAATGAATGTGTTAGCCGAGTACGGTAAAAGTCATTCATGCCAACGCCAAGCACTTGCGTTTTGGCTTGAAGCCGACGAAATGCTGCTGAATGCAGAATACGTGCACGATCTCGTTGATATGGGCTGCGATGATCATTACGGCGCTGTTTATCTTCACCGAGTAAACGTTGCTGCCAACGACTGTTCTGTTCTGTATTACTGGACTCGATGGTGTTATCAGGCATAAGATTCCTTTACAACATTTGATTAATTTCGTCTAAATTCAATGTAAAACTTGGAATAAAACAATCACGGAAATAAGCTACGGCAGGGTTAGGGTTGTCGTCTAACATTTGTTCTAAACGTTTACGGGCACTATTAAATTCACTGTTACCGGCTTTTTGTTCTTCTAAGCACTTTAAATATGCGCAGAGAGTATCAGCTGCTTTCACAATGGCTTTGTATTGTGGATCCGCTGCTTCACTGATAAACAGGCTGCGGTAATCGTCTTTAAATTCATCTGGTACCATTTCTAACATTCTCTGTTCAGCTATGGCTTCAATCTTTTTATATTCGGCTTCGATTTCTTTATTAAAGTATTTTACTGGTGTGGGTAAATCGCCAGTTAAAATTTCGCTAGCATCATGATAGATGGCAATGGTTGCCGCTTTATTGGCGTCTAAGTCGGTAGCAAATTTTTTATTGCTGATAATCACTAAAGCGTGAGCGACCATCGCCACTTGTAGTGAATGCTCTTGAACGTTTTCGCGGCGCACGTTATGCATTAACGGCCAACGTTGGATCAGTTTCATCCGAGATAAATGGGCAAATAAATGACTCATGAGACTCCTTACTGCGCTCAATAGTTTGTCTCAGCTTACAGGAGCTTATCAATAAAAAAAAGCGACTGTTCAGTCGCTTAGTGTTTTATTGAACAGATATCTCGTTAAGGTGCTATTGGCGATAGTCTTCCAAGAAATCACCAAACTCGGTGAGTGCTTTAGCCAAGTCTTCTTTATAGGGTAAAAAAACCACTCTAAGGTGATCTGGCTCAGGCCAGTTAAAGGCAGTTCCTTGTACTAACAGAATTTTTTTGGTTTTTAACAAATCAAGCACCAAACGTTCATCATCACGTAAATTAAACTTCTTCATGTCTAATTTCGGGAATGCGTACAAGGCACCTTTAGGTTTTTTACAGCTGACCCCAGGAATTTGATTAAGCAATTCGTACACCGCATCGCGTTGTATGGTTAAGCGGCCGTTAGGTAATATCAGCTCATTAATTGACTGATAACCGCCTAATGCGGTTTGAATAGCATGTTGATTGGGTACATTGGCACACAGACGCATAGACGCCAGCATTTCTAGGCCTTCAATGTAACTTTTGGCAGCTTTTAAATTACCCGATAACATCATCCAACCCACACGGAAACCTGCGGCGCGATAGGCTTTAGATAAGCCATTAAAGGTGATAGTCAGAATGTCATCAGATAAACCAGCGGCAGGGATGTGCTTGGCCTCGTCGTATAAAATTTTATCGTAAATTTCATCGGCGAATAATATCAAATCGTGTTGACGACATAGCTCAACAACCTCTAGCAGCAATTCTTTACTGTAAACCGCACCGGTAGGGTTGTTTGGGTTGATCATCACAATCGCACGTGTGCGGCTGCTGATTTTACTCTTTATGTCATCTAAATCAGGAAACCAATCGGCTTCTTCATCGCAGCGATAATGTACTGCTTTACCACCAGCGAGGTTTGCCGCTGCAGTCCATAATGGATAATCAGGTGATGGGATCAGTACTTCATCATCGGTGTTAAGCAGGCCTTGCATGGCCATTACGATCAATTCAGAGACACCATTGCCTATGTAGATATCTTCAATATCGACGCCAAAAATACCTTGAGCTTGGTAATGCTGCACAATGGCTTTACGCGCAGAGAATAAGCCTTTTGACTCGCAGTAACCTTGGGCACTGGGTAAGTTTAAAATAACGTCTCGAACGATTTCTTCTGGGGCTTCAAATCCAAAGGGGGCAGGGTTGCCGATATTAAGCTTTAAAATACGATGACCTTCGTCTTCTAACCGACGGGCCTCTTTATGTACTGGTCCGCGGATGTCATAACAAACGGAATCAAGCTTATTGGATTTGATAATGGGTCGCATACTACTACTCTCGATAACTAAATACGGCTTAAGTTAGCGAACCATAACGAATTTATTGGCATTGTGAAAGAGGCAAACAAGCAAAATGAATAATAATATTAGTGTTAAATGCTGATTCTGTCAGTAAATTAGCTATCGCTTCAGTGTTAAATGCTGTTTTTAGGTTGTGAATCAGTATGTGTATAGTGTTTGACAACAAAAAAGCCAGCACTTAGTGCTGGCTTTTGCTGAGTTGACTTGTGTTATTACTATTTTACTAATAACTCAAATTAACTGACGCTTAAACGCGCTTCTTGAACTCGCCTGTACGAGTATCAATTTCAATCTTGTCACCGACTTTAACAAAATCAGCAACGGTAACAGTACCACCACCAGTAATGGTAGCTGGCTTCATTACTTTGCCTGAAGTGTCACCACGAGCAGAAGGCTCGGTGTAGATAACTTCACGGACAATGTGAACGGGTAATTCAACAGAAATAGCCTTGCCTTCATAGAAGGTGACTTGGCAAACGTCTTCCATACCATCAATGATATAGTCAGCAGCATCACCTAAGTTGTCAGCTTCTACATCATACTGGTTGTATTCTTCATCCATGAATACATACATAGGGTCAGCGAAGTATGAGTAAGTACAATCAAGACGTTCTAGAATGATATCGTCTAATTTGTCTTCACCTTTGAAGGTTTGTTCAGTGCCAGAATCTAGCAATACGTTCTTTAATTTTAACTTAACGATTGCAGCGTTACGGCCAGAACGAGTTGTTTCAGTCTTCTGAACAACCCATGGGCTGCCATCTAACATGATCACGTTACCAGGACGGATTTCATGAGCAGTTTTCATTTCACTATTTCCTATATATTTAGACTTTTTTTATTTATAGAGCAGTATCTTAGCTATTTTTAACGAATTGAACTAGTCGACTCGCAAGATCTGCTTCATTTAACGCGTTAATTGGCCATTCAATAGCATGTTGCATTAAAGACAAATTAACAGAATGTAATTGTTGCCAGTGCATTACTACCGCGTTTGTATTCCCCTGGTTGAAGGCCAAATTCACCTCAGACCAAGTGGCAGCAATTTCTGGAGCAAGATTATCGCAGTAAATTTGCATAAAAGCTTGTAATTTTACCAAGTGATAATCATCTTCTTGAGGATAAATGTGCCATATGAAGGGTTTTGCAGCCCATTGAGCACGTAAAAACGAATCTTCACCCCGCACAATATTAAAATCACAGCTCCATAGCAAGCGATCAAAAGCATTTTGATCAGTCATGGGTAATATATGTAGGGTTAAGTTACCTATTGTAAATTGTTGACCGGGCATCAAATCTTTAATGTCACAGGGCAATATGCTCGTTAAGCTATGTAAACTGCGTCCTTTAGGGATTAGTGCATGAATTGGGCTTGGCGATGTTTGCCATAATTCACACAAAGCAGCTAAGGCTGGCGTTTCATAACTAAAGACACTGATAACCGTGTCTTTAGCATCTATTCCCTGTAACCCCAGTTTGTTGAACAATGCTAATTTATGTTTTGAGTCAGCTTGCCATTCGTCACGTTGATTAAATAATTCCCGCTCACAGATAAGCCCGCCTGTCTTAGGGGTAAAACCTGGAAAATAGAACCACTTTTTAACCCCACTAGGCTGTGAAGAGGGCAACCCGTGACAACCCTCTATCCAATCTTCAGCACTGAGATATTCAAGGTTTAACCATGTAGGGGCTCGAGAAAGAGGGGGTTGATGTAATTGATTTATTGTGGATTTTATTTGTGATGGTAATTCACAGGCAAATGCTTCAATAACGACATTACCAGCAATAAACTCTATATCTATTGGGTTATTCCATTGAAATATATTCACACCATTGAATATTTGCTTCGATTTATGTGGATCTAGCATGGGTAATATATGCGAAAAACTCAGTAAGTCATCGACCCATAAATTGATGGGAATATCATATTCAGCCACCAGTTGCTTAGCCAAACGCCAGGTGACACCTATGTCACCATAGTTATCGACCACGACACAAAAAATATCCCAATGAGGGTGTAATGGGTTGAAATTATTGACTGACATATTGGTGGTTACTTAACCGTTAAACCAAACTATAGACATAAAAAAGCGGCAATAAAGCCGCTTTCAATCACAAAACTAATCTGATGATGTGGGTTAGTCTTCTAACTCAGCTAGACACATTTCTTCATAAACTAGCTTCACCCAGCCGTCAACACGTTCTTCAGTTAGCTCAGGTTGACGATCTTCATCAATCCCTAAACCGACAAAGTGCTTGTCGTCTGCCATGCCCTTAGAGGCTTCGAAATTGTAGCTTTCAGATGGCCAATTACCAATGATAATACCGCCTCGAGCTTCAACGATGTCACGTATCATGCCCATCGCATCAAGGAAATATTCAGCATAATCTTCTTGGTCACCACAACCAAAAATAGCGACTAGCTTATCGGTAAAGTCAATTTGCTCAAGCTCTGGGAAAAAGTCATCCCAATCACACTGTGCTTCGCCGTAATACCATGTTGGAATACCAAACATAAGCAAATCGTATTCAGCAATTTGCTCCTTGGTACTCTTTGCGATGTCTTTAACATCGAGCATGCTTTTACCCAGTTTTTTCTGGATCATTTTGGCTACAGCTTCGGTGTTGCCAGTGTCGCTACCGAAAAAAAGACCTACAGTTGCCATTGTCTATCCTTTAAATATCTAGTTCGCGTTGTGCGATTTTCTAAAAACGTCTCAGTTGTCGAGTTGCTGTTGCAGAATAAATTCGATTAACTGGCTACGGCTGATGTTACTGTTCAAAGCTTGTTGGTTCAAGGCGTCATACAAATCTTGTGACACCTTTAACTCTATTCGCTTTAAACCGTTAGCGCGATCGCGCTGAATTTGGTTACGTTTATTGATCTTTAATTGCTGCTCCCGAGAAAGAGGGTTACTTCTCGGACGCCCACGGCGAGTTTCAGCGGCAAAAAGGTCAATAGTCGTTCTATCTGTTGTTTCTTTTGCCATTGTACTCTTTAACCGATCCCAGAGCCTTCCCAGGTCATCTGAATGATACCTTTTGCAATAAACCCGGCGCAGCCGAGGAATAACACTGCCCAAACAATATATCGACCAAATTTAGGGACTTCACCTTGTTTAAGCACATCATGGATAGCCATGCCGATAAAAAAGAATATCGATGCAAAAAACAAGTTCAAGCCTACTGCTTCAATTTGTTCCATGTATTGGTTTAACATACTTCTACCTTCGCTATTGAGTGTCTGGCGAAAAGAGGGCGCGAATATATCACATCACGATACAATCGGCTATGTTCAAAAAGGTAAATATTAAAAATTTACCCTTGGTTTTGTTCAATAAACTCAGACACGATGCGATTAAAGATCTCAGGCTTTTGTGCATGTAACCAATGGCCTGTACCGTTCAATGTTTTTGCACTGGCATGTGGAAATTGACGCATGATTTCATCACGATGCTCAGCAGTGACATAATTTGACTCACCGCCACGGATAAATAGTGCTGGTTTATCAAAATGATCGTTATCGGTTAAAGGCAAATTCCAACCTATAATACGGTCGTAAGATTCGATTAGCCCAGTTAAATTCATTTTCCACTCAAAGCCGCTGTCTGTGCGTTGTAGATTCTTGAGTAAGAATTGAGATGTCTGCTCATCAATACCGGCGTTGATTAAGTGTGCTATGGCCGACTTTCGAGTGGTATCGCTGTTTAATACTAAACTGGTTAAGCCTGCAAATACGGTTTGATGTCTTGGGCTATATGCTACCGGTGCGATATCTGCAATCACTAAGCTTTTGACACGCTCTGGGTGTAAAAGAGCCATTGCCATCGCAATTTTTCCGCCCATAGAATGGCCGACCACATGGGCTTGTTCAATCTGCAAATCATCGAGTACATCAATCATGGCATCAGCCAGTTGAGAGTAATCCATGTTGTCCCAATGCTCGCTTAAGCCATGATTGGGTACATCAACCCTTATGACTTGATGTTGTTGCTCAAGCACACTGGCGAGGTTTTTTAGATTATCAAGATTACCAAACAGCCCATGAATAAGCAGGACGGCTTCACCTTGACCAGAAGATACATAATGCATAATTCAATAAACTCATTGGACATTTAATGCGGAAGATTCTGCTGCAATGAGCCGGTCAAATCAAGTTTTGCTGACACATGTTGCCATAGTTGCTGATATTTTAAACTGCTTTCAAAAAAATATGAGTAATATAGGCCATTAAATGATTTTGTCACTTTATTAGTAGGTTAAGCATGGCTTACACTGAAGCAATATTTTTTTGATCGCATTATTATTAATTCGATCTGCGATCCCGACTTAATCTGATGCCAATGTAATCTTGGCAACAGTAATAGACTGATAGAAAAAGGATGACTCTGATGAAATACATTGAAATTGACGAAGAACTTTATCGCTTTATTGCCAGTAAAACTGAACGCATCGGCGAAAGCGCTTCCGATATTTTGCGTCGTTTATTGAACTTGTCAGTCGAAAATGTCGATATAAGCTTACCCACAGACATTAGTCATCCAAGTTTAGAGTCGCAATCGCCAGTAAATCGTCATCCAGTTTTTGATCAAGCCAAAGCAGCTGTTGAAAAAGTGATCGCTGAGCAAAAGAGTGCCATTCAGCACGTTCCATTAGACGAAGACATTGCAACGTCAACAACTATTGATTTTGATGCCATTGTAAGCCAACACTTATTAAGTCAGCAGAAAGGTGCCGTTGGGCGTTTTATGCATTTATTATCCAGCCTTGAATCCACTGCTCGTAGTGACTTTGACAAAGTGCTTAATGTGCAAGGCAAAGGACGTTTGTATTTTGCCCGCTCTAAACAGGCGTTATTAACGTCAAGTAAATCTTCTAATCCAAAAGAAATCGCATCAAGTGGATTTTGGGTCACCACCAATAACAATACCGCCAAAAAACAAACTATTCTAACAGAGGTATTGGAACATTTAGGTTGTGACAGTGAAAGAGCGAAGAGCATCGCCGAACACATTTAACCTTTGAGTTTTGTCGAAGATTCATTTTTTATTTACTAACTAGGAGACCACTCGTGGCCATTCATCAACGCGCAGGACAGCAAGCTTTACAAACGGATTTAGTGAATATTCCTAAATTGATGAGTCATTATTATCGCATTATTCCTAATGTGGAAGACGTGCAACAAAAAGTGACATTTGGTACATCGGGTCATCGAGGCAGTGCGTTTTCATCGAGTTTCAATCAAAACCACATTTGGGCTATCACCCAAGCAGTTGTCGATTATCGTCATTCCGCCAATATAAGCGGGCCAATGATTGTGGGTTTTGACACCCATGCATTGTCTTATGCAGCATTTATGTCGGTGGTCGAAGTATTAACTGCAAACCAAGTTAAAATGCTAATTCAACAGCATGATGGGTTTACCCCAACACCAGTGGTGTCTCAAGCGATTGTTCGTGCAAATTCGTCAGCACCTGCTGCGTTAATCGATGGGTTAATTATTACTCCTTCGCACAATCCTCCACAAGATGGTGGCATTAAGTACAATCCACCTCATGGCGGTCCTGCTGAAGGTGAAATTACTAAAATCATCGAAACAAAAGCCAATGAATATCTTGCCAATCAACTCTCAGGGGTTAAAAAAGTTAATTACGGTGTCGCGGTTAAGTCGGGTTGGATTGATGAAGTCGATTTTATTGCACCTTATGTTGAATCTCTTGCTGAAGTCATTGATATGGATGCCATTAAAAAAGCCAACATTCGTATAGGTGTTGATCCTTTAGGTGGGTCGGGTATTTACTACTGGGAGCAAATTGCCGCTCACTATGGTGTAGATATTACCTTAGTCAATGATAAAGTTGATCCCACATTTGGCTTTATGCCATTAGATAAAGACGGCAAAATCCGGATGGATTGCTCGTCTCCTTATGCCATGGCAGGTTTGTTAGCGTACAGCGAAGATTATGATTTGTGCGTCGGTAATGACCCGGATTATGACCGTCACGGTATTGTGTGCCCTGGCTTTGGACTGATGAACCCTAACCATTATTTGGCGGTGGCGATAGACTATTTAATGACTCATCGTCCACAATGGGCTGAGTCACTCGCAGTGGGTAAAACCTTAGTATCAAGTGCAATGATTGATCGTGTTTGTAATGCGTTAGGTCGACAATGCTTAGAAGTGCCTGTGGGCTTTAAATGGTTTGTTGATGGCTTAGCAAATAGCACCATTGCATTTGGTGGCGAAGAAAGTGCTGGTGCAGCGTTTTTAAAACGTGATGGCAGTACCTGGTGTACTGATAAAGACGGCTTTATTTTAGCATTACTAGCGGCTGAGATTTTAGCAGTAACAGGCAAAACACCTGCACAACGCTATAAAGAGTTAACCGATCAATTTGGTGAAAGTTTTTACACTCGTATCGATAGCCCAATTAGTCTTAAGAAAAAAGCTAAGTTTGAACAGTTAAATCGTGACAGCTTTACCGACACAGAATTAGCGGGTGAGGCGATTACAGCAATATTAAGTCATGCGCCTGGTAATAATGCGGCGATTGGCGGGATTAAAGTCACTACCGAAAATGGCTGGTTTGCTGCGCGTCCATCAGGTACTGAAGCCTTGTTTAAAATCTACGCCGAAAGCTTTATTAGTCAGCAGCATTTGGATGACATTATTACTCAAGCACAGACTATGATTGATCAAGCTTTGAAAGGCTAAGTTAACTGTTAGTTGTTTAATAAAAATAAAAAGCACTGATTTTCAGTGTTTTTTTTTGCTTCTATTGATGCGATTTTTTGTCAGTATGGCTTAACTGTTCGTTGTTAATAATTAATGTTAAGTCATTTCAAGGAAGATATTAATGAATAAATATATGTCACTACTTTTTTTACCGGCGATTATGTTAACGGCTTGCCAAACTCAACTTGAAACCATTCAAGTACCTCAAGCCGTGTTTAATACAAAGGTAATCACTATTGAAAATTCTCAACTCAATCAATATTGGTCATTGGAGCAGATTAAACCTGTAATGTTAAACAAACGTCCTGATTGGTTACCAAGAGGTGCAGGTAAGGGCGAATATTATATTACGATTGACTCAAACGGTAACGAAGTCAGCAAAGAGCTTATTAGCTCGCAGCCAGAGGGCTGGATGACGCAAGCATTAGTCAATAAGATGCCAAAACAGCAGTATGTGCCAGCGGCATCGAATATTAAGCGAGTACCAGTGAAAGTGAAAATGGATTTTGAAGTAAAGCGTATGAATTGATCTTGAGGTTACTTAACCTGTATTGAGCGATTTAACCAAATATAATTCGAGGGCAGAATAATACATCCCGCCCTCGATATTATTTTACAAACTATACATTATGACTAACCGTCGTCACTAGGCTAGGTCAAACCTGTCTGCATTCATTACTTTAGTCCACGTTTTAACAAAGTCGTTAACAAACTTCTCTTTTGCGTCGTCTTGTGCATAAATCTCTGCATACGAACGTAAAATAGAGTTTGAGCCAAAGACTAAATCAACACGAGTTGCAGTCCATTTCACTTTATCAGTGCTGCGCTCCACAATGTGATACAGATTTTTACCTGCAGGCTTCCAGTTGTACGACATATCAGTTAAGTTGACAAAAAAGTCATTTGATAACACGCCAACATTGTCAGTAAATACACCGTGTTGACTGTTGTCGTAGTTGGTCCCTAATACTCGCATACCACCAACCAATACTGTCATTTCATGCGCGGTTAGCCCCATTAATTGAGTACGGTCGAGCATCATTTCTTCTGGCTGAACGATATAGTCTTTCTTTTGCCAGTTTCTAAATGCATCGTGTAGAGGCTCTAACACATCAAAAGACTCAACATCAGTTTGAGCTTGCGTTGCATCGCCACGTCCGGCAACAAAAGGCACCGATATCTTAACGCCAGCAGCATGAGCAGCTTGCTCTACTGCGGCTGATCCTCCGAGCACAATTAAATCTGCAATACTGACCGGCTTAGTTAGGCCTGCTTGAATAGTGGTTAACACCGCTAATACTTTTTGTAACCTTGTCGGCTCGTTACCTTGCCAGTCTTTTTGTGGGGCTAAACGAATACGTGCACCGTTGGCTCCGCCACGAAAATCTGAACCACGGAAAGTGCGGGCACTGTCCCAAGCCGTAGCCACAAGTTCAGCAATACTTAATCCACTGGCCAGAATCTTAGCTTTAGTGTCGGTAACTTCTTGTTCGGTTAAGCTGTAATCAACTTGTGGAACTGGATCTTGCCATATTAACTCTTCAGCAGGTACATCCGTGCCTAAATAACGACTTTTAGGACCCAAATCTCTGTGGGTAAGCTTAAACCAAGCACGAGCAAACACATCCGAGAAATAAGCTGGATCTTGATAAAAACGCTCTGAAATTTTTCTATACTCTGGGTCCATCTTCATCGCCATATCAGCGTCGGTCATGATAGGACTTAGGCGAATCGATGGATCTTCAACATCAACAGGCTTATGCTCTTCTTTGATGTCGATAGGCTGCCATTGCCATGCACCAGCAGGGCTCTTTTTAAGTTCCCACTCGTAGTTAAGCAATAACTCAAAGTAGCCATTGTCCCACTGAGTTGGGTTGGTTGTCCAAGCGCCTTCAATACCGCTTGTTACCGTGTCACGGCCAATACCGCGGCTTGTTTTGTTTAACCAGCCTAAACCTTGGTCTTCGAGTTCAGCCCCTTCAGGAGCGGCTTCGAGCTTTTCTGCACGACCATTGCCGTGACATTTACCGACAGTGTGACCACCAGCAGTAAGCGCGACGGTTTCTTCGTCATTCATTGCCATGCGTTCAAAGGTGACACGAATGTCTTGTGCGGTTCTCAGTGGGTCTGGCTTGCCATCAGGACCTTCAGGATTGACATAAATTAATCCCATCATTACGGCGGCTAATGGATTTTCGAGATCTCGTTCGCCTGAATAGCGGCTATTGGGTGTATCGCTTGTTGCCAGCCATTCTTTTTCTGAACCCCAGTATATGTCTTTCTCTGGATGCCAGATGTCAGCACGGCCGCCAGCAAACCCAAAGGTTTTTAGGCCCATAGATTCATAAGCAATGGTGCCAGCGAGAATGATCAAATCAGCCCAAGACAACTTATTGCCATATTTCTTTTTAATTGGCCACAGTAATCTACGTGCTTTGTCTAAATTGGCGTTATCTGGCCAGCTGTTGAGTGGCGCAAAACGTTGGTTACCTGTTCCTGCACCGCCGCGACCGTCTGCTATACGATAAGTACCAGCAGAGTGCCAAGCCATACGGATCATCAGTCCACCATAATGGCCCCAGTCGGCTGGCCACCAATCTTTGCTATCAGTCATGAGTGCGTGGAGATCTTGTTTTACCGCAGACAAGTCGAGGCTTTTAAACGCCTCGCGGTAATCGAAGTTAGGATCCATTGGATCGGTTTTATTGTCATGCTGATGAAGAATATCGAGATTAAGTGCATTAGGCCACCACTCCATAACGTCGCTCGCGACTGTGGTATTGCCGCCGTGGTTTACTGGGCATTTGCCTTGGGTTTGTTGTGCTTTGTCCATGATAGGTTCCTTTATCACTAAAAATAGCATAAATTTTATGCATCACTGGATTTCTATAACAGGCTAACTGACTGTGACTACGAATGAAAGCGACTTTTTTCGGTCCGGCTAATCGATTTTATTGATGAATAAGATTAGTCATGCTGACTGTTAAAAATCGTTCGATAATAGAACAGTATGTTGATAGAGATTAGGCCAATAATTTGGTGTAAGTCATGATCCAAGTCATTAAAGACTATGATGCTAGACTGCGGTGCTCATTGATTGTTGTACTTGAATATAGTGGGCAAAAGATGACATGGGCATAGGTTTACTATAGTAGTAACCTTGGGCGAGATCGCAACCGAGTGATGCTTGTAATGTCGCCGTTTCACTGTTCTCTACGCCTTCTGCTACAACATTACAATTTAAGTGTTGGGACAGAAAAATGACTGATTTTACTATTGCCAAGTCTGCATCGCTATGATGGATACTGTTGATAAATGAACCATCAATTTTAATTTGGGTAACAGGAAGGTCACGCAGTAGTTCTAGCGAAGAAAACCCCGTTCCAAAATCATCAATACTGAATGCTCCCCCCGCAGCGGTAATCTGTGTCATCGCATCTTTAGCTTGTGCAACATTGGTCATCATTGCACTTTCGGTTATTTCAAACATTATCTTCTGCGATGAGTGATTGCCGTTAACAAGTGACACACTTTTATTGATTAGGGTTGGATCTTGTAAATCTTTAGCGGACAAATTGAGGTGGATACACAAAGACAACCCCAAGGATTCAAAATGCTCAACGTCTTTTGCAACTTGTTGCATTACCCAACCGGTTATTTGGTTTATAAGGGTAGTTTGTTCGGCAATATTAATAAACACACTTGGGGGCGTGTAACTGCCATCTGGACGAGGCCAGCGAATAAGCGCTTCGACGCCGTAAAGGCTGTTGTCGCGAAGATTAATGATAGGTTGATACCAGAGTTCAAACTCCTGTTGTTCAATCGCGCGTTTTAATAAAGCACTGATATTCACTTTTTCGGCGGCATTGGTTTCAAGGCTATGATCATAGGTGGTATATAACGTGGCTAGTTTTTTACTTGAGTACATAGCAATATCGGCTTGCTGTAACAATTGACCTATTTCACTTGCGTAGCTGGGATAGTGAGATAATCCTACGCTAGCGCCCACTAATAAATCATAACTCTCAATGCAAAATGCCTTTTCAAGCGCCTGGTGTATAGCGTTAATGGTGTGTTGAACCTGAGCTAATTCTACTTGAGTGACAATGACAGCAAATTCGTCTCCGCCAAGTCTAAATAACGCTGCATCATCGGGTAAGTGTTCAGAAACACTCTTACCGACTTCAATTAAGAGTAAGTCACCATAATAATGGCCTAAAGCATCATTGACTTGTTTAAAACGGTTTAAATCAATCAGCAACAGGCTGAATGGCAGTCCAACATCGACATGATGACTTAACGAGTTCATTAAATGTTGTCGATTAGGTAGACCTGTTAAGCTATCGTGCAGCGCATTACTGCGCTCATTGATGACTAATTTTTCGACTTTAAGCAAACTCATTAAACTCAGTCGAGTGACCAACACAACAAATCCGCCACCAAAAAACATGATGATGCAAAAAATGACATCTGATATTGCCAAGTCAGATTGTTTACACAGGTAATAAAAAACCCCTGTATAGCCCAGCACGAAAAAGATGATCAATCCTCTAAGCACTCGCCAGCCAGTATTATTGTCCTTAACACAAATTTTGCTTACTGCTCTTAAACTAAAGACCAGCATACAGAGTCCTAAAATAAGCATTGATAAAGCCAATATCTGCAACAATCGCTATTTCCTGTGGTAAGAGGGGAAGGATAATCGATAAAACGAGCGAGCTGTTGTTAAAGATTGCTGTAAAATGTTGTTGTGAAGGTGTGTTGTTCGTGTAGATTTATTAAGGACAGTGTATTTAAAATAGCGTTAAAAAGGTGTCTGTTAAGAAAATGGCTAACCCAAGATAGGTTAACCATTTAAATACTAGTGTACTAATGTTGTTTTTGCGTACTCAAAGTAGAAAATGAAATCAATTATTTAACGACGATTCTCATCATATTTAGTCATTGCACGTTGAGGTTCAAACATCTAACCGCGCAATGACATCTTGCCTTATACAGAATCAATATGTATTCATTAGCCGCGGTAACCAAATAATTTTTGTTCCATGATGGCTTTACTGACGGCTTCGGGTACGGCGTTAACCCATTCCCCTTGACCGCGACAAATTTGTTGTAAAATTTCTCGAGAAAAAATATTAAATAAATCAAGATTGCTTGATTCAATACTGGTGATAAAGCCGTTATCAAGCACGTGGCGGAATAAATAACGCAAGTTATTAGGCACACTGACATTGGTTAAGTCATTTAGCTCGCCTTTTTCATCCCGTTCTGGGTAGACAAACAAACGCGTATTATCAGGAAATAACTTACCAAAAGCTTCAAGAATGCCGCCTTCCATGCCACGATAATATTCTTCATCAAAAATTTGTTTAATGTTAACAATACCCACCACAATGCCAATTTGTAATTGGGTGTACTGACGAAAATAAGCACGTAATGAAAAATAGCGGGTGTAATCAGAAATCATTACGTTATAGCCTAATAAGTTAAGCAATTTAACCCGTTCCATAATGTCCTTCTCGGTCATATTGGCATCTTTACCGTGTAAGTCATTCAGTGATATTTCTGCGATTAACACGGTATTTTTATCGGTTACCCCTTCTAATGTCGAAAAGGCTTTGTAGCCTTGCTCAATCATATCGACATTAAGGTTGGTAATGGGTTTAAATGAACCACGAATGGTTAACACGTTCTTTTTGTACAGCATATCGGCAGGTACCGCGACACTGCCATCGGCTTTGAACATAATCGCGCGAGTTTTCCAGCTGCGAATAAGATGAATATTCTTGGCTTGATTGTCGACATCTTCAAAGTAGGGACCTTGAAAGTCGATACAATCAATTTCAATCCGATTGGCTTTTAGGCTGTCGGTTAACGAATCGATAATCATTTTTGGATCTTCAAAATAATAATAGCTGGCGTAAATAAGGTTAACCCCTAAAATACCCAGCGCTTGTTGTTGTGCTTCAGCGCTGTCATCGAACATGCGTACATGGACAATAATATTAGACGGCTCAGCACCAGGGTACATTTGAATACGCACCCCGCACCATGCATGGCATTCGTTTTTACGATTAAAGCTCTTGGCTGAGACAGTAGCTGCATAGGTAAAATATCGTGAAGACTTAGAGCGAATGGCTCCAACACGATCGACCACTAAATCAAACTCTTGCTCCATCATCGCTAGCACACGAGCTTTACTGACATAACGGCCATCTTCTTGGACACCATAGATGGCATCTGAAAATTTCATATCGTAGGCCGACATGGTTTTCGCTATCGTACCCGCAGCAGCGCCAGCCACAAAAAAGTTACGTGCGACTTCTTGTCCTGCACCAATTTCAACAATGGTGCCGTACTTTTTTTCGTCTAGATTTAAACGAAGGGCTTTTTCTTTTGTGCCACGCGAACTGACTTGCTTATCCATATTATCTCCACACGATAAAATATTCATATCTTAAGGTTACGGCTAACAATGTTATAGCAAGTTGAAATATGCGCTAGTGCTGAAAGGAAAAATGTGTCGATATAATGATGATTTTACGTTAATTGTTACTTTATTGATGTTTATAGTGGCATTTTTACTCAGGTCGTCGATGCAGATGGCCAGAATCATTATTTTTAGATTAAACAGAAGATAGCCGCCACAGTTTTAACAAAATGTGGTGGCTATGGAAATGTTATCTCGAGTCCAGGCTATCTCTCGTACTGGTTATCTTGGGACATCCATCATGGTTTGCAAAAACACCGCCGAAAAAGGCGCTTTTTGTTGTTTTTTAATCTGTGGACTTAACCCATTTTCAAATAAAACAAATAAATAATCATGACCATTACTGACATTCACTCTGCCAGCTAGGTTTGCAATGCCCAACATACTGCCTGTTTTAGCAAACACATGGTTTTTCAACGGTGATTTATTGAAATAGCGTTTATAGCGTAAAGTGCCACTAACACCAGATTCTGGTAACAACGCGAGTAAAAAGTGGTACTCAGGTTGTTGGTATAAGGTGGTGAGTACACTTAATACGTGTTCAGGCGTGAGTAAGTTATAACGCGACAAACCAGAGCCATCGGCGATGTTTGCATTTGATAAATCGATGCCAATAGAATACAGAATGGTTTTTAATGCTTGGCCACTTCGGGCAAAATCACTGGGTGCTTGATAATAAACCTCACCCAATTTTTTTAATAAACTGTCGGCAATTAAATTATCTGATTTAAGCAACATGGTTTCGAGCAATTTAGGCAATGCTGCAGATTGGTGGCTGGCGATCACTTGTCTTTGAGCCATAAACTGCGGTTCTGTATTCATTTTTTGTGCTGTAATGGGTTGCTGATGCACAATGCCTAAAGAAGCCAATTGTTTGGCTACGATCTGTTGCGCGTACAGTTGTGGTTCGGTAATGGCTATTGCCAAAGGCAATGATTTAGCGCCGACATGGCAGCCAGTAAGATGATAGCGATTATTATCGAAACGACTTAACGTTAACTGACACTGTGGTACTGATTCTGTTAGATATGCAGGAAGAACAACCGCATCGGTTAATGTCTTCACTGTGGGCTTAGCAACAGGTCGGTTGATGATTGGGGTGACAAAATAAGCATCATTGGTGATTTCAATGGGCCGATTTCCCATCATGGTGATGTTGGCCACTTTATTGTAGCCGGTTGTTGCTAATCGACCATAGACACAATTTTTATCAATGATGAAAGGCGATATTGGCGCTGCGTAGCAAATCCCTAAATCATCCCATACCCAGCCAGGTGCCTGCAGTTGGCTATCTTGCTCACTGGTTAATACAATATTGCCTGTCAGTTCAGTGATACCTAGCAGACTTAAAGAGGCGAGTAACTGTCGCAAATCTTGATATTTTAAGGTTGGGTCGCCACTAAATTCTATGTAAATGTCGCCAGAATATATGCCATTATCAATTTGGCTTTTATCTAAAGGTTGCTCTGCTAACGTAGTTAAACGGGTTTGATAGGTAAAGTCTTTACCGAGTTGTTTAGTTGCAGCCAATGCGGTTAACAGTTTTTGAACGCTGGCAGGTTGCATTAACGATTGGTTGTTGTACTCAAAGACTGTTTGTTGAGTCGTCATGTCCCACACTGTGATGCCGAGCTGTGAATGTGTTGGTTTTAGTAACTGGAGCATATTATCAAGATACAATGCTGCAGGTTGCTGGGTAGTACTATCCCTATGAATTGTTTGTGGCTGACTGAGTGCTACTTGGTCGGGTGTTTCTGCTGCGATTGCAACATTCAACAGGCTTGTGATAATCAATGCTCCTAGCAGACATAAGGCTTGCGTGAACCGCAAAGAAGGTTGTTCATAAAAGAAACGAGGCTGGGGGAGACAAAAAAGAAGGGAATTCATAAAAGCCTATTGTGAGAGTTCAGTAACGATAGGTTATGTTAGCTGATGATATCCTTAGCTGATATGCATTTGATGTTTTTTTGGTTATATTTCCTCATTTATGATAATTAGAATTAATGTTTAACTCATTATCATTGACGCTTTAGTTGACTAGTTAGCAAGCAATCTCGCTTTATTACGCAAATTATCAACAAAAAAGCGTACTAAAACCGCCGCTAAGTAAGAAAAATCTTGCTCATCACCTTGTTAGTCGGTAATTTCTATCAGCTTAACAGAACGCCAAGCTCACTAATCTTCAGAATTAGATGCCTCAGAGCTGCAATAGTTCTATTTTGCAGCATATTGTGGTGTGATATAAGTTGATTAGAGCGGATAGACAGACCACGATAGACCATTCAGCAATGATATTTATAATTGTAAAGGTTATCTCGTTAGCACTATCGATATTGCGTTAAAAGAAACATCATCAATTGAGGTTGACGTTACTTATTCTGAAGTCACTTATTCCCTCAATTTATCTGTAAGCATGGCATGTATTACTTGCTAAACAGTTGAACAGCGTACTTACAATTACAATATATCGCTGTGATGTTTTTTAAATTTGATCCCATTACTGATTATGGTAATGGTCACCTATTTTAAGGAGGATGCCTTGCTGGATAAGCTAGGTGGTATTGCCCTAAATGCAGATGCTGTGTCTTGGTTGCTTAAGCCAAAAGATTTTAAGCAAGCCTTACTAACTAAAATTGCATCGGCAACATCTTCAATTTACATCGCAGCATTATATGTTGAAGATGATGAAGCTGGCCGTGAGGTATTGCAGGCGTTATTAGACGCAAAGAACCAAAACCCACAATTAGATATCAAAGTGTTAGTGGATTATCATCGTGCACGCCGAGGCCTAATAGGTCAAAAGGGCGACAGTGGTAATTATATTTTATATCGCCAATTAATGGACCAAGCAACGCATCCGTTTGATATTGTCGGTGTGCCGGTGAAGTCTCGCGAATTTATGGGTGTACTGCATCTTAAAGGCTTTATCATCGACGACACTGTTATTTACAGTGGCGCGAGCATTAACAACATTTATTTACAACAGCAAGAAAAATACCGTTTCGATAGATACCATGTTATCGATTGTCCTGAGCTGGCTCGCAGTATGCGTGACATGATAAAGCAGAATATCGTTAGCGATCCTGCCGTAAGTGTATTAAGTCAAGCTGCAGACAATGAAGATAACCCTGAAAAGAACGATGTAAAAAGTTTTAAACATCGTCTATCTCAGGCCCGTTATCAGTATACCTCTACCACAGTGGGTAACCGTGTTACGCCATTGATCGGTTTAGGCAGAAAAAACAACGGATTAAATGACACTATTGTTAAGTTAGTCGATGAATCAACTAAAGAGTTGTTTATTTGTACGCCTTATTTCAACCCGCCAACGATTTTAACTCGTGCATTGGCAAGACATCTGCGTGATGGCAAAAAAATAGATATTGTCGTTGGTGACAAAACGGCGAATGACTTCTACATTCCGCCGGATCAAGATTTTTCAACGATTGGTGCGTTGCCGTACATGTACGAGCAATCACTGCGTAAATTTGCCAAAAACCAGCAATGGGCTATTGAGAACGGACAACTGAATATTCATTTATGGAAAGATGGTATTAACAGTTTTCATTTGAAGGGCATCAGTGCCGATAATCGAAAGCATCTGATAACGGGTTCGAACCTAAACCCACGAGCGTGGGCATTGGATTTAGAAAATGGCTTATTATTGCATGATGAGTCAGGATCTTGGAAAGAGTCGTTTATTCAAGAGCAGCAATATATCTTGCTACACACTGAGCGATTATTCCATTACAGCCAAATTGATACTTTGCAGAAATACCCTAAACCGGTGAAGAAAATAATGAATCGAATTCGCCGTTTAAAAGCAGACTTTTTATTACGCCGTATTCTATAATTTCCTCATAATGCGTTTATCAGTTCATCACCAGCATTGGTGATGAACTTTTTTCATCTTAGAGTTGCAGAATGTCAGAATTACCGACTAAACCCACTAAAGCGCCAATTCATGCGGTTCACCGTTTGCATGAGTATCGAAAATCCTTGTCGACAAAGCCCTTTGGCGCGCGAGGAAAGAAACTTATTAGATGTAATTTGTGCCTCTTGGGTGAATTATTTTGCACCTGTAAACATCGTCAATACTTGAATACCAACACCAGCTTTATGTTGATTATGTATAACGATGAAGTATTAAAACCAACCAATAGTGGTAGGCTGATTGCCGACTTAATTCCTGATACCCATGCGTTTTTGTGGACTCGAACCGAGACCGATACTGCAATGTTGGCTTTATTGTCTAATCCAACTTATCAACCATTTTTAGTCTTCCCACAACAATATATTGAGAACGATCAAGCCGTCGTTGAGCAAATAACGGCCACTTCGTTGACGACTGAGCAGGGCATAACCAAAATACCTTTGTTAGTTATGCTTGATGGCAGTTGGCGTGAAGCCATTAAAATGTATCGTAAAAGCCCGTATTTACAACAAATGCCAGTGCTTTCATTTGCACCTGAAACCTTAGCAACCTACGCTCTGCGTAAAGGCAGCCATGATTTTCAACTGGGCACAGCAGAAGTCGCGGCAATGGCATTAACCGCAGCTCAAGAGCCTCAAAATGGGTTAGCATTATCGACTTGGTTTGATTTATTCGTAGAATCTTCCTTGCTTGGGCGTAACCGTCGGGCAAAAGAAACCTTAACGCCAATTTCTGAGTTTATTGATGCTTTTAAACATGCATTACAGGCTAGTCATGAGGGCGGTAAAAAATAGCTTAATCGGCGCCAAACGGTTGCATATTGTGTTAAATTACGTGATGCTAACTGAACGTTAATGGTGTTAGTTATCGCTATTAGGTTATCAATTTTACCTAAGCAACATTCTAATCTGCAGGATTTTATTAAGGATCGTTTCGTACACATTATGGAAGAGTTGATAAACAGTGCTAGAGAGATAAATACTAAAAAATTAGTTGTTTTGTGTCGTCTTGAACCCGGTTGTTTGGGACCAGATGGTGCTGAGCATATCAACACTTTTTGCCAGGTGGCCGAGCGAGCATTAGTAAACTTAAATGCTGATGTGTGTCATTGGTTTCTTGCGCCTCGCTTAGACAAAAGCTTAATAGAAATTCAATACAGCCTTGCAGGTAAGGTGTTGTCTCGTGATAAAGCGGTTAAGTTTATTAGCTCGTTTGATCAAGACCTTGATGACATAGAAGAACGTTTTGAAGATAAATTGACCCAATTAATTAATCAATATATTGCCCGTAAACGGTAAATGTAGCTCATGTGTTTTAGATTCCTTTCATAGCACTTTAGCCTGTACTTTAACTCTCCCCATAGTGCTAAGGCTTACCGTTTTATCAATTATCGTATAATCCTATGTTGTTTGGGGTTAATAACAGGATTTTATATGACTCCCTCAGCATATAGTGACGCAGCAACTTCTGACGCCGCTCCAACATTTTTCGATCAACAGACGCTACACCAATTGTTGCAGCAACAATTTGGTTTTACTGAGTTCAGAGAAGGCCAACAAGCCGTTATTGAAACCATTTTGGCCGGTCATTCTGCGTTAGCTATATTTCCTACGGGTTCAGGTAAGTCCTTGTGTTATCAGTTTTGTGCCCAACAGTTACCCAACCTAACCTTAGTTATTTCGCCTTTGCTGGCTTTAATGAAAGATCAGCTGGCATTTTTAGCCAGTAAAGGCATCGCCGCCGCCAGTATTGATTCAAGTTTAACTTATGAACAAACGCAACAAGTGATGCGCGATGTACGAGATCAACGTACACGAATTTTAATGGTGTCAGTTGAGCGTTTTAAAAATGAGCGTTTTAGGCAATTTCTTAAGTCAGTCCCTATTTCGTTGCTGGTGGTTGATGAAGCGCATTGTATTTCAGAATGGGGACACAATTTCAGGCCTGATTACTTAAAAATCCCTCAATATTGCCAAGAATTTTCAATCCCTCAAAGTTTGTTATTAACAGCGACGGCAACTGAGCAAGTTAAATTGGATATGGCTAAACGTTTTGGTTTGATACCAGAGCAGGTGGTGCAAACCGGTTTTTATCGGCCGAATTTAGATTTGTCTGTTGTCGCGGTTAATCAGCAACAAAAGCTCACTCAGCTCGCGTATACCGTTAAAAACTATCAAGGTGCTGGCATAGTATATGTAACCCTACAGAAAACCGCTGAGGACGTTGCTGCGCATTTAATCAGTCAAGGGATCAATGCTGCTGCGTACCATGCAGGTATGGATCAAACTGTTCGACAACATATTCAACAACAATTTATGCAGAACCACATTCAAGTGATAGTGGCGACTATCGCTTTTGGCATGGGCATTGATAAATCCGATATTCGATTTGTTATCCATTTTGATTTACCTAAGTCGATTGAAAATTACAGCCAAGAAATCGGTCGAGCAGGGCGTGATGGTTTGCTAGCCCATTGTGTGACGTTAGCAAATTTAGACGGATTAAATACTGTTGAAAATTTTGTTTACGGTGATACACCTGAAGCAGATAATATAGGTCAATTATTAGGCATTATTGCAGCTGAAACCGAAAGTGGTCGCTGGGAAGTACAAGAAACGCCATTGTCCACAGCATGTAATATTCGTTCATTGCCGTTGAAAACATTATTTGTGCAGTTAGAACTTTTAGGCGTGATCCGCCCAAGCTATGCTTATTTTGCTGAATTTAAATATCGGTTTGTGGAAGACCAGCAAGCCATCCTCAGTCGGTTTAACGATCAGCGCCAGCAATTCTTGAGTCAGGTATTTGCCCATACGCAGTTTAAAAAGGTGTGGGGACAACTTGATTTTGACAGTTTATATCAACAACATGGTTGTGAACGACAACGAGTTGTTGCGGCATTAGACTATTTAGCTGAACAGAATTTGATAATTCTTGAGACAAAAAAAATCACTCAAGTGTATGATGTACAACAGCAGGCATTAGCGACACCGCAGCAATTACAACAATTGACCCAGCAACTCAGTCAATATTTTAGTGAGAATGAACATAAAGAGATTGTGCGGATTGGTAAGCTAGTCGATTTTTTTGAACTTGATCGTTGTTTAAGTGCAAATTTAGCTCACTATTTTGATGACCACTCGGTGCCACAAGTATGTGGTCACTGCAGCGTTTGTCGTGGGCAAATTGCCGTCTTATCCAAACAGGCTGTGGCTCCGTTACCAGACTCGGCCACAGTGACAACATTGCTTGAACCGTTAATTTTAGTGGCTCGAGCAAAATCGTTACCCACTCCAACCATTGCCACGCAGGCTAAATTTCTTGCTGGTATGATAATGCCAATGTTTAGTCGTTTGAAAGTTAAACAACTAGATGGCTTTGGACGTTTTAGTGCTTATCGATATCAAGATATTCTGGATACTGTTAAGAAGGTAAATTCATGAAACCGGTTCCTAAAATACTGTTAGAGCGACACGGTGAGTTAATACAAAGTGAAGGCGTGACGGTGGTGTCCCATATTCAACGGCAAGTTGGAGAATGGGTGGTTCAAACGTTAATGATTAAAGATTGCGATGTGCCATTTAAATACAAGCGACCTCAGCGTTTCAAGAGTTTGTTAGATCATAAAGTCAATTTAATTTACTACCCGGCAAAAGAAGTCGTAGGTGGATTTGAAATTGAAATAATGCAAGTGGTTAGGGTTCGCCGTTACTAATTCTAATCGATTAAGCTCAGCACACGATTGTCTCGGTGTGCTGAGTATTAAGAGTGGATCATTTGAGCTTTTCTCAATGTGATTCAACAATTGATGTGCCATTTTCATATCACGTTTCCAAGCATGGCAATATCGTCGCTTAGCCATTGTACAAGTGTAGTATCATCTCCCGCATCAATCTGCTCGACTAACGTCATTGCGCTTGCCACCGCCAACCACATTGGCCGTTAGGCAGGGTTCAAGTAACCCAAATCAAATACCCATAAATCGTCAACAGATTAACAAGGTAGCCCGAGAATAAAGATAAACTCTTTGCGTCTAATCATTATTGGCCACTAAACACAAACTCGCTCGCAGTTTTCCACACTCTATATCGTAAGTCGGTGCCTTCGGGTAAATAAAACACTTTAGGTTGACGGCTGTCATAGCGTAATGTCAGTGCTTCATTAAGCACGATAAACTCAGCTGATTTAGCGTTAGTGCACATCATTTTGGTTGTCGGACCTTGCATCACTTTTTCGACTAGGTAATAGACATATCCCCAGCCGGCTAATGATACTTTGTCAATGTCACCGATGAGCTTGGTCTTATTACAATCGACGATTTGATTTTGACCTATTTGCACTTCAAACATGTAATCTTGCTCATTTTTCAGTTCAGGCAAGGTCAGTACATGTTGTACCATGCCCTCAGTGGGGGCAGGATACATTTTACTGGCTCGTTGCGGCTGATATTGACTGACATCCATAACCGTAGTGTTAATTTTCAGGGTGTTCAGATAATGATTGTCAACGGGACTGGTAGCTCGCGATCCAAACGAGATGACACCGGCACAGATGACCGTAACCGTCATCACGAATTTTATGGTATCAGTAACACTGATTCGTTTCATATTCTGTCCTTTTAAAATACATGTAATACCATCTCGCATAAAACGGCATTGTATTGTTCGTATGCACACACAAACGCTAAGGTATAGTGTGTACTTCTCACAATTAATCCCAGAAAAAGAGGCCAAATCGTCTTTTACTTACCAATTGCCTTGTGCATATAATTCATAGCAGGTTTGGCATCAAACAATCCAGCTTAACCTTATTTACTCGCTCTTTCGTCAGAGTTGTATGAGTTAGTTAGTGTAAACGCTGCTTGGCATGAAAAGGGTTAAAATGATTATTTTTTATTTACGCTTGTTTATTGGACAACATCAATAATTGAGTTTAGTTCATAAGTATGACATAACATACTGATAACCTTTGACACATTGTATTTATTAATAAGGTATCGCCTTCGATGCATAATACCCAAAATCTTGAACAAACCTCGCATATACTGCATTTAGCGTTACCTAAAATGGCAGACTTAGCTATTCCTGTCACGCCAGAAAACTATGCTATTTGGTTTGATTATTTTGCTGAGAGTAACCTTAATCTAAAACGCGCAATTGACGGTTTAATTGCTAATGGTGTTCAATTTACTCCCGAAGTTAATTTAGGTTTATACAATCGATTTATTGAAGAACAATCACCAGAAATTATTGAAAACGTCCAAATCGAAACTCAAATTCTGATTAACAGCTTACTTAATAAGATTGAGCAGTTAAATGTTGGCACGGAATCTTTTTCATCTAACCTCAATCAATTTGGCGAAAAGCTGCAAACAAATCCTAATGCTGATGAGCTCAATCTTATCGTTGGTTCCATTGCCGCCGAAGTTGATCAAGTCATTGCTAATAATCGCCAAATGTCTGCGAGTCTCGAGTCATTATCTGAAGAAGTTGCTAACCTTAAAGACGAAATGGAAAATTTGAGTAAAGTGGCTATGACGGATGAACTTACATCGTTAAAGAACCGCCGCTCTTATGAGCTGTTTGCCGCAGAGCAGATGACCAAGTTTGTCGACACTCAAACGGTATGCAGTTTGTTGATGATTGATATTGATAATTTTAAGATGTTTAATGATACTTTTGGCCACTTAATTGGCGATAAAGTGTTGGCTTATGTGGCTTTAGCCATGAAAAATACTGTTAAAGGCGATGATTTGGTTGCTCGCTATGGTGGTGAAGAGTTTGTGGTAATGTTACCCAATGCCAAGCTTATCGATGCCGTAAACGTGGCGGAAAAAATACGTGAAAGAATTGCATTAAAACAGCTTTCTATCGGTAAAGAAAAGAAACAAAACCTGGGGCATATTACCGTTTCTATTGGAGTAGCCACTATTCAAACGGGTGATGATGTAGATACCTTATTATCGCGGGCTGACGAACAACTTTATATTGCAAAAGCTGCCGGCAAAAATTGCGTCAAATTTGGTTAACATTAATCGGTGGTTTTACGGTGTGATGCTCTTTTAATTTGCTTGTTTACTGTAACAAATGTTTGCAGTAACCAATGTTTCGGTAACCAATGTTTGATTTAAAAACGTTAAGCCCACAACGAATCAACTTTTTAGCGGTTGACCCATGTGGGCTTATGTTTATCTGCTGTTGATTACATTTAACACAACCAAAATGTTATTGCGCTTTAGGTTGTAAATCCATGTGCATCTTTATCAAATGTTCTTCCATATCAAATGATACGGTAAACCCAAGTGACTTGGCGAGGTTGGCCATACTGCGGTTTTCAAACATGGTAAAGCCCGTTAAATACAGTGTATTGTTGGTTTTATAGTAAGCAATCAGTTTTTCCAGTAATAACTTGCCTAAGCCAATCCCTTGATAATTACTGCGAACCGCCATAGCAAACTCGGCTTCGGTATTATCTGGGTCGATAGACGCTCTCACAGCCCCTAACGTTAGCTCTTCACCATCCTCTGTCATTGTCGTCGCAATAAATGCCATCTCACGCGAATAATCAATTTGCGTTAATACTGCCATTTCTTCATGGGTCATGCGTGATCGCACTCCAAAATAGCGCTTGTATCTGTCTTCATCACTTAACGAATTATCAAAATCTAAGTGTTTAGGCTCATCTTCTGGCAAAATAGGCCGTAACATTATCTCAAGACCATTTTTTAACGTGGTAGTTTGTTCTAATTCTTTTGGATAGGGCAAAATCGCTAAACGGTTAATGTTGTCTTGCGGGGTGGCATGAAGCCGCATATTGACATCTAACAAGGTTATTTTCTCACCCGCGGCCAAAACAGGATTAATGTCTACTTCGGCAATTTCAGGACAATCAATAATTAAGTGAGATATTTGAGTCAGCATCACGCATAAAGCATTCATGTCTAGACCGAGTGGCAAATGACGGTCTCGCAGCTTATGGGTTTTAAGTGCTTGAATCACCATATAACGAGCCAGTGCCATGTTTAACGGTGGCAGTGCAACCGCAGCGTCGCGTGTTGGGTCCCATTCGGATCCACCTTCACCTAAACAGATTGCCGGACCAAATACTGGGTCATTAATTACCGACACCCTAATTTCTTGTGCACCTGCGGTTAATGCCATTTTTTGAATAATTAATCCGTCAATTTTGGCTGAAGGATTAGTTTGATGCACCCGGTCAATAATAGAGTGGGCGGCGTGACTGACATCTTCATCAGAGGCTAAATTTAGCACTACACCGTGCACATCAGATTTATACAACAAGTCTGGTGATTGCACTTTTAACGCCACAGGATAACCGACCTGGTTGGCGACATTAACCGCTTCATCAACATCTTTTACAAATCGAGTTTCAATAGTGTTGAGTCCGTAAGCCCGCAAAATATCCACGGCTTGATGGGTTTCAACCACTGTTTGACCATTATCCAAAGCGCGTTGTAATAATAGTCGTGCCGCTTTGCTGTCAGTCGGAATATTATCAGGTATCGACTGCGGTACTTCTTGGAGTAGCTTTTGGTTACGACGGTATTCGACCATGTGCATAAATGCTCTTACGGCACCTTCAGGGGTTCGATAGGTCGGAATGCCAGCTTTGGTAAACCGTTTACGGGCCAAATAAGCTGAGTCTTCACCGCTCCAATTGGTGAGCATATTGATTCTATTGCGGTTAGGGTGTTGATTGATTGTGTCGATAATACTGTTAGCAATATCAACACTTTCACCTAATACCGATGGTGAATGTAGCACCAAGATAGTGTCAGTATCGTTACTGCTCATAAGTACTTTTAATGTATCTGCATAGCGTTGGCTGTCTGAATCACCAATCATGTCGATAGGATTTTGTTGTGACCAAGTATTGGGTAAAATAGCATTCAGTTCAGCGACGGTTTTTTCTGACAATTGTGCCAGTTTGCCACCTTTAATAATCAACTCATCCGCGGCCAATACAGCAGGGCCGCCGCCATTACTCATAATGACTAATCGTTCACCTTTTAATGGGGTCGAATGAGCAAGGCTTTCTACCGCAGCAAATAATTCAATTAAATCATTTACTCTTAACATACCGGCACGTCTAAAAGCGGCTTCATAAACGGCATCGTTGCCACCAATACCACCAGTATGGAGCATTGCGGCTTGCACACCTTCACGGCTGCGACCTGATTTAATCACAAAGATGGGTTTATTGCGTGAGGCAGCGCGAGCGGCAGATAAAAAGTGACGTTTTTCGTTAATGGAATCGATATACAGCATGATAGCGCTGGTTTTACTGTCGCGGCCTAAATAATCGAGTAATTCATCAAAGTCGATATCGGTGGCATCACCGAGTGAAATAAACGACGAAAAGCCAATACCTTTGTTGTTGGCCCAATCGAGTACCGTGGTGCAAATGGCTGCTGATTGCGACACAAATGCAATTTTGCCTACGTTGGCTCCTGCGTGCGCTAAACTGGCATTGAGTCCAATAGGCGGTAAAATCATTCCCAAACTATTGGGGCCTAATAAGCGCATTCCGTATCGTTTAGCATATTGTTTGGTGAGTTCAAGTAAATTATTACCTTGCTCGTCAGTTTGCGATGCCATGCCAGAGGCCATAATAATCGCAACTTTACAGCCAAATTGAGCCAAACGTTCAACAATACTGGGCACTCTTAAGGCGTTGGTGCAAATAATGGCTAAATCAGGTTTGATCGGTAATGCTTCAATATTGGGGTACGCCAATACACCCATTACTGCGGTGTATTTGGGTGTGACAGGCATTATTGGCCCAGAAAAACCGCCTGATAGCAGGTTTTTCATGATTGCTTTACCTGCACGCTTATTGCCGTTAGATGCGCCAATGACTGCCACCGAAGTGGGTTTAAAGAGTGCATTAATGCTGCGTTGACTCATAAAATGTGACCTTAGCTGGCTGGCAATAAACACGGTTGTTAACACTAGATTAGCATAATATTTTATCGAATAACGATAAAGAGATTATTTTAACAGACGGGCCATTTTATGAATAAAACCAATTACTCACTTAATCATTGGTAATCAATTATCTCATCAAAAAAAACATCGATAGACTCGATTTCAGAGCATTGTCTCGGCCATAAAAATGCAATAAAAAAGGGCCATTTAGGCCCTTTGTCATTGTCGGTGTTATTGCTGCTTTAATGCTGTTCGGATACAGATATCGTAGACGAAGGAGCAGGGACGTAAATATTGATGACCTTGCGGATCAATGCTTTACCGTCTTCAATAGCAATATACAAACATGGAATGAGACATAAAGTTACCACAGTCGCAAACAACACCCCAAACGCTAATGAAACAGCCATTGGGATTACCATTTGAGCTTGCATACTGGTCTCAGCCATAATCGGCACTAGACCAATGAATGTTGTCAATGAGGTAAGCATGATAGCTCTAAAGCGTCGGCAACCTGCATTGAGCACGGCTTGTTTCATCGGCACACCCGCTTTGCGGGAGTTATTGACATAATCCACCATCACTAGTGAGTCATTCACCACAACACCAGCAGCGGCAATAATACCAAACATCGATAGCACACTTAAATCGATGCCTAAAATGATGTGTCCCATTACGGAACCGATAACCCCAAACGGAATCACCGACATAATCATAATAGGTTGAATATATGAGCGCAGTGGAATAGCCAACAAGCTATAAATCAGCAACAGCGATAAAATAAAGTCACGCATTTGTGTATCGGCGCTGTCTAATTGCTCTTGAATACTACCAGACACTTCACTGTGGACGCGTGGATACTTAATCAGCAACTCTGGCATAAAGTTATCACGGATATCTTTAGCCAATTTAAACGGTTCAGTTTGATCTGCATCTACATTGGCCCACACGTTAATGGTTCGGTTACCATTTTCGCGGCGGATACTGTTTACGCCTTGCACGACCTTGATTTCCGCAACTTCAGATAAGGGTAACTCTGCACCTTGTGGGGTGTTAATCATCACATCTTGTACCAATGCAATTGAGTTACGCTGCTCTTCAGGGTAGCGCAGCATCACTTTGATTTCTTCGCCATTACGAATGATACGTTGTGCTTCAAGACCGTAAAAACTATTACCCACCTGTGAGGCGATATTGGCTAAGGTTAAGCCCAATGCATTGGCCAATGGCTTTAATTGGAACTGCACTTCTTTGGCACTTGACTGGCGGCTGTCGTTTACGTCGCTGACGCCTTTAAGTGAATTTAGTTTGGCTTTTAGAGCTAATGACGCTGCAACCAACTGACTTTCATCTTTACCTTCAAGCCTAAAGCTAATGTCACCGTCTTCACGACCGCCACCCATTAAACTGTCTTGAACGCTAAACGATTTAACCCCAGGAATTTGTGGCATTGCTTTGCGCCATAAGTCTGCTAAAGCAAAGGTATCCATTGGTCTGAGTGATGGATCGACCAATTTAGTCATCACTTCAGCCGTTGTTTGCCCTTTAAGATCGACCTGCATGTCAGAAATCATTTTCTGGCCATATTGCTGCTCAATCTTTTTATCAACATCATATAATGTCTGCTCTATGGCCAGTGCGGCCGCGAGCGTCGATTTTTCTGATGCATCAACGTTCATTTCAACGGTGACTCGAGGAAAGTCGTGTGGAATTTTTGGTTGACCGATAAAACGAACCAAACCGCCCATATAGAGCCCAACACATACTAAGATCAAGCTAATAAACAACATGATGACTGCGTAACGATACTCAACCGCTAATTCAAGGGAAGGGCGATAGATAGACTTAATAAATTTCGTTAAACCGCGATCAATTTTACCTTGAACAAAATTAACCCCATTACGTAACCAATCTAATGGATTTTTTGAACCAGGTTTAACAATGGTTGGTTTTTTCATGTGCGCCAAATGCGCAGGCAAAATCAACTTTGATTCTATTAATGAAAACAATAAACATAAAATAACGATAAAACCGATTGCTTGCCCAAATGCTGATGATGGGCCATCGTCCATGGTTATCGGTAGGAAAGCGGCAATCGTGGTCAGTACCCCGAATGTAGCTGGCATAGCGACTTTTTTAACGCCACGGATAACGCTGTCAATACTTTGGCCGTGTTCTTCTGACTCACTGTGGGCACTTTCGCCCATCACAATGGCATCGTCGACCACGATCCCCAGCACTAAGATAAAGGCGAACAAGCTGATAACGTTAATGGTCACATCAATAAATGCCATTGGCATAAACAATAGGGTACCGAGGAAACATACAGGCAGCCCCATCATCACCCAAAAAGCCAATCGAACTCGCAAGAACAAAGCCAGCATGATAAACACTAATATCGCACCACTTTTCATGCTGTCGAGCATCAGTTGTAAACGGCCATCCAAGTAGTAAGTCATGTCTACCCAAGGTTCAAGTTTTACACCTTGTGGTAATATTTTTTGCTGTTTATCGACAAAGCTATTAATGGTATCTGCCACATCAGTAATACTTTGATTTTTACCCGCGCCAATGAAAAAGGTAACTGAATTTTTACCATTAAATTTAGAGTATTGAATACCTTCTTCAAAGCCATCATTTACGGTGGCAATATCACCTAATAATATTTTGGTACCATCATCTAGTGTCAATAAAGGCAGCTGTTCAAACTCGTAACCCACATAGGCTTGATTCTGAACGCGTAAATTGATGTAACCATTTTCTGCTTTGATTTGGCCTGCAGACATATTGCGTGAATAGCCGCGAACAGCCTCAGCCACATCATTAAACGTTATCCCAAACTCACGTAAACGGTCTTTACTGACTTCAATACCAATTTCATAACTTAAGCCGCTATAATATTCGCTAATGTTGACCCCAGGCAATTGCATGATTTCATCATTAATGCGCTCGCCTAAATCTTTGAGTTGTTTTTGATTTAAGTCACCATAAAGGCTTAAATACATTACTTCTTGGCGAAACTTAATCCGTTCAACTTTTGGAGGCTCCATGCCGCCTGGAAAGGTTGAGATGGAGTCAATTTCAGACTTAACCTCTTCAAGTACGACTTGTGGATCGTATGAGTCTTCAACCTGAAAATATCCCTGCGCTATATTACGATTCGAATAGGTAATAACCCTTTTTAAGCCTTGAACGCTTTCTAAAGCTTGTTCAATTTTAATGGTAATGCCTTCTTCCACTTCTTGTGGTGCAGTACCTGGGTAAACGGCGCTAAATTGAATCCAGTTAACTTCAACGGCAGGGAAGAACTGTTTACGGATTGTATTGGCGGTCAACAGACCACCGAGTATGATAATGATCATCAACAAGTTTGCCGCAACGCTATTGCGGGCAAACCAGGCGATAATTCCTTTATTAGTATCGTCCATGATGTTTATTTACCTTCCATCGCAAGTTCAGTTTGTTCTGTTTCTACTGACTCATCTTGTAAGATTTTATCTTCAGGCAGAGCAAGTTGCATACCTTCTAACGGGTAATCAAGCGCTGATGTTATTACTTGCATTCCTGATTCAAGACCTTCGGAAATCACGACATTCGCGCCTTCTTGGCGAATAATGTTAACAGGTTTATAGCGTAAGGTTTTGTCGCTATCCATCACAGCAACTAAACCATTTACAATCAAATGACGCGGAATAATGGCCACATTACCGGCATTACTGCCTTCAACATAGGCGGTAACATAGGTGCCAAATCGTAATTCATTTTTATCGCTATTGAGTCCGTATGGATCGTCTATTTCGGCAACCAGGTATGTCATCCGGCTTTTGCTGTCTACCACGCCTTCACTGCGAACAATTTTTCCTATCCACTCTTGTTTGCTTCCGGCAAAGTTGCCCGCTAATCGTACTTCAGCATGAGTGCCTTTTTTATCCAAATATTGCATTTCTTTATCGGCTAGCGGTAAGCGAATTTCTGCTGTATCAGTATTGTAAACATGACCAATTTTGCTGCCAGTGGTGACGTATGCGCCTAAACCGATTTCACGGCTGGATATGAGTGCATCATACGGCGCGCGGATAACCGTACGCTCTAAATCGCGTTGTGCACGTAATAAACCCGCTTCAGCACTTTTTAGTTTGGCTAATTCTTGTGCTAATTGCGGCTTGCGCAAACTAAGATCAGTTGGCTTACTGCTGGTTATTTCGGCCCATTCACGTAAGGCAACTTCAGCATTGGCTCGTTCTTGTACCATGTTGGCTTTAGACGAGGCGATGTTTGCTTGAGCATCTAATAATCCAGCTTCATAGTCACTGGGATCAATTTTAGCTAAAACATCACCTTTTTTAACAAAGCCACCTTTGACGAATTTATCGGCTAAATAAATAATTTCACCACTGACTTGTGCGACGAGTTCGGTGTCGTATTTTGCCGCGACAACACCGTATGAACTGACAGAAAAAGTCATCGGTTTATATTCAAGTGCTTCAACCGACACTAAAGGGGTGGTATCAACTGCAGGCTTTTCTTCAGGCGGTTTTTTTAGTGCAGCAATGCCAACTAAACCGGCTATTCCAATACCTAATACTATGATGGGTAATATTATTTGTTTTTTAGTAGCCACAATGCTTCCTTTTTATAATCCGATATTTTTGCAGTAAGTTCATTTCATACCGCCAATAGTCTTTTTTCTACTGTATATGTTAATCGATATGTTTAGTGTTTGTTGTTTCATTGTGTAAACTTGTGTGTCAACTACTTGCATGTGATCTCATGACATAAAACCTTTAGGGAACAGATATTGTGCAGATTGAAAACACCTCTAGATTACAACTGTCATTAATGACTCTTAATGACAGCGCACTATTATTTGAACTAGACCAAGATGAACGAGTCATGCACTTTCTTAATGGCGGCAATAAAACCACTCAGCATCAGATAGATACGATCATGTTACCTAGATTGGCTCAATATTTAAATCCGCCAAAAGGTTGGGGATTATGGAAAGTCCATGCGCTCGATTGTGACGCCAATGACCAACACGGGTTAAGCGGCGAGTATTTAGGCTGGGTATTAGTCAGACCGATGCACTTTTTTACCCAAGCACAACCGCATAACTTAGAGTTAGGTTGGCGGTTTAAGCATATTTGTTGGGGTAAAGGGTATGCTACAGAAGCTGCCAAAGCGGTCATGGATGCTGTCAGTGAGCCTGATGACGTGACTCATGTGAGTGCGATAGCAGTAGAGGAAAATATTGCCTCAATTGCGATTATGAAAAAACTCGGTATGACGTTTCAACATAAAAGTATTCACCGCGATCCTTTAGGCGATACTGAAGCAGTGTTTTATCAAAAAGCGGTGTAATGTTTTTTAAGGCAATAAAAAAAGCAGCCTGAGCTGCTCTTTTGTTGTATTACATACTGTCGATTACTTTTTAGCGTCTAAATAACGCTCAGCATCAAGTGCAGCCATACAACCCGTACCGGCAGAAGTGATGGCTTGACGGTAATGTTGATCCATCACGTCGCCACAAGCATAAACACCTTCAATACTGGTTTGAGTCGCATTGCCTTGTAAACCACTGTTTACTTGTAAGTAACCGTGATTCATTTCTAATTGACCAGCAAAAATACCAGTATTAGGGCTGTGACCAATCGCAATAAACACACCAGCGACTTCTAAATCGGTCACTGAACCATCTTTAGTGCTTTTCTTCTTAAGCCCAGTCACACCCATCTCGTTACCAGTGACTTCTTCAAGTGTTTGGTCTAGGTGTAAAATGATATTACCGTTCGCAACTTTATCCATTAAACGATTGATCAGAATTTTTTCTGAACGGAAGCTGTCACGACGGTGAATTAAGTGAACTTCAGAAGCTATATTACTTAAGTAAAGTGCTTCTTCAACTGCAGTGTTACCACCACCAACCACCGCAACTTTTTGGTTACGATAGAAGAAACCATCACATGTTGCGCAGGCAGAAACACCACGGCCCATGAATGCTTCTTCAGACGGGAGGCCTAAATATTTAGCCGATGCGCCAGTAGCAATAATGAGTGCATCACACGTAAACTCGCCGTTGTCACCTTTTAAGCGGAAAGGTCGCTCAGTTAGGGTCACTTCGTTGATGTGATCAAAAATAATTTCAGTATCAAACTTCTCAGCGTGCTTTTGCATGCGTTCCATTAATGCTGGACCAGTTAAGTCTTCAGCATCGCCTGGCCAGTTTTCTACTTCAGTCGTAGTGGTTAATTGACCACCTTGCTGCATGCCTGTGATCATCACAGGATTTAAATTTGCACGCGCAGCATAAACAGCAGCGGTATAGCCAGCAGGGCCAGAACCTAAAATTAGTAGGTTAACGTGACGAGCTTCACTCATGATTTTGTTCTCCGATAACATGCCTTAAGCAATTTGCATGGGATTGTATGGAATTTACTACTGCGGGTAAAGTGAAGTTGAGTGCAGGAAATCGATTGAGCTAATCTATTGTGTAAATATTCCGTTTCAGGTGAGGTAATGATACACATTAACTCGCTTGAAACGGTTACTTGTCGTTCAACGAACGATTGATTTTTTGTTAGGTTTAGTAAACCAAGTGACAGGTTGGTAAATTATTTTTTTCTAAATAATTCTGGTGGTATTCCTCGGCAATGTGGAATGTTTGTATCGGTACAATTTCAGTCACAATATGACGCTGTCCCCATTTACCGCTTCGTGCTAATGCCAGCTTTGAGCTTTCAGCTTGGGCTTTTTGCTCTTTATCGTGAAAAAAAATCGTGCTGCGATATTGAGTACCAATGTCACCGCCCTGCATATTCAGCATGGTTGGGTTGTGATTTTTCCAAAAAGTGTCCAACAAGTCGTCGTAACTGACGATTTCTGGATCAAACTCAACTTGAACCACTTCTGCGTGACCAGTTGAACCCGTTTTCACTTCTTTATATGTGGTCGCACTGTCTTTGCCACCCATGTAGCCACACGTTGCGTTACTGACGCCGTTAATTTCACGGAAAAAATATTCAACACCCCAAAAACAGCCTGCACCAAATGTTGCTAACGCCATGACATACCCTTAAAACAAATTATAGAAGTCTAGATGGCTACAATTGTGTTGAATATTGTGTAGTTTTGCAAGCAAACTTTTATTAATAAATAAATCTAACATATGCCACCAATAAAATAGCGTTTGGCTATGATAGAATCCGCGACAATAGGCAGTAATAGTTAACATCGTTTTACGTCAAAGTTAACTACGCCATATAATAATGAGACAAGGAGTTGATAGTGTTATCTGACCTGATGATAAACCATGATTTTTTAGCCTATACCTTAGCCAATCCAAATCAATTACCTGAAGCATCTGATTTTATGTTGGCAGATCATACCCGTGTAGATGTATGGGATACGGGAGTGATTGTATTTACTCCGGCTAATGCAACCAAAGATATCGTGCTGTCTTGTGCTGTGCACGGTAATGAAACTGCGCCGATTGAAATCTGTAATCAACTCATTAAAGATTTGCTCAGCCAACGCATTATTGCCAAGCAGCGTGTGATGTTTTTAATTGGTAATCCGGCCGCGATTATCAATAAAACCCGTTTTATTGATGAAAACATGAATCGTCTATTTAGTGGCGCGCATTCTAAAGGCGAGGGCTTAAGCCATCCAGAGCGTCATCGTGCAAAAGCGTTAGAGCAATACGTGGCAGACTTTTTCAATGCCAATAATGACAATCAACGTATTCATTACGACTTACATACTGCTATTCGTGCTTCTAAGCATGAAAAGTTTGCCATATACCCATACCGTCCTGGCCGTGCTTTTAGCGGTGAACAAATTATGTTTTTGGCGGCATGTGGCGTTGATACTATGTTGTTTCACCACGAACCAACAACAACGTTTAGTTACTATTCGTCAGAGCAATTCCAAGCAGATGCTTTTACAGTGGAATTAGGTAAAGTGATGCCATTTGGCCAAAACGACATGAGTCGTTTTGCACAAACTCAAACTATGCTTGAAATGTTGATTACTGAAACTGAGTTAGCACCTGTTGAGTTCGACCCTAGCAAGGTCAACTTGTATAAAGTATCGCGCTCTATTAACAAGCACTTTGATGATTTTGAATTTAGCTTTGCTGGTGATGCAGAAAACTTCAGTGCCTTTAGTCAGGGCGAGGTGTTAGCGACAGAAGGCGGTAATTCAATCACTGTTGAATACCCACAAGAAGCCATTGTATTTCCCAATGCAAATGTGCCCATTGGGCAACGCACAGTGTTATGTTTAGTACCCGCGTTGAACGAAACTATTATCTAGTCGTAAAGCAATATATACATGTCAATCGCGAGTAAAATGCGTTTACAGTGAGAGTAAGTATTGATAGGTAGTTTACGTTAACGTAATGTCTACTCGCATAGTATAAATAGAGCCATGTTTATGTTGAACATGGCTCAACAATAACAAGAGCATAATATGAGCAACGCACCACTGACCAATGAAACAGTGCACCGTGTCAGCTTCTTAGACAAAGCGTCATTGCACATCCCCATTTTGCGTATTTTGCAAGCTGATGGCACCACTTATGAAAGTGCGGTTCTACCAGTAATCGACAAGGCTCTGGCCGAAAAAATCTTTGATACCTGTGTTTTTACACGCGTATTAGACGAGCGTATGTTGGGTGCCCAGCGTCAAGGACGGATTAGTTTTTACATGACCTGTACCGGTGAAGAAGCCTCAATTATTGGCAGCACAGCCGCGCTTGATAAAGACGACGTCATTTTGGCTCAATATCGTGAGCACGCCTCATTGCGTTATCGCGGCTTTACGACTGAACAATTTATGAATCAAATGTTCAGTAACGAGAAAGATCTAGGTAAAGGTCGCCAAATGCCGATTCATTACGGCAGCCGTGAACTCAACTACCAAACTATTTCATCACCTTTGGCAACTCAAATTCCACAAGCCACAGGTGTTGCTTATGGCATGAAATTACAAGGCAAGCGTAACGTCGCCATTTGTTATTTTGGTGAAGGCGCAGCATCAGAAGGTGACTTCCATGCTGGTTTGAACATGGCTGCAGTGCTTAAGTCTCCGACCATCTTTTTCTGTCGTAACAATGGTTATGCTATTTCAACCCCTACAGAAGAGCAATTTGCCGGTAACGGTATTGCGAGTCGTGGAGTTGGGTACGGTATGCATACCATTCGTGTAGACGGTAACGACATGCTAGCGGTGTTAGCTGCCACGCAACAAGCTCGTGCCCACGCACTTGAACATAATGCTCCAGTATTGATTGAAGCGATGACGTATCGTTTGGGCGCGCATTCTTCATCAGACGATCCATCTGGTTATCGTTCAAAAGAAGAAGAAGCCAAATGGCAGCAACACGATCCAGTAAAACGTTTTAAGTTATGGATGGTCAATAAAGGCTGGATAACTGAAGCCGATGAAGCCAAGTTATTTGAACGTTATCGCGAAGAAGTGCTAGCAGCAGTTAAAGTGGCTGAAAAGTTACCTATTCCGAAACTAGATGAAATTATTGAAGATGTGCTTGATAAACCGACCCCAGCATTGAGAAAACAGCTTAAAGAGCTGAAAGAACACATTGCTAAGTATCCAAAAGCCTATCCAAAAAGCGCAGGGAGACTCTAAACCGTGGCTCAAATGAATATGTTACACGCCATCAATGAGGCGTTATCAATAGCCATGACTGCCGACGAGCGCATGGTGATTTTTGGTGAAGACGTTGGCCACTTCGGTGGGGTTTTTCGCGCGACTTCTGGTTTACAAGAGCAGTTTGGTCGCGACCGTTGTTTTAACACGCCGCTAACTGAACAAGGTATTGCTGGTTTTGCTAATGGCCTAGCATCTTATGGCATGACTGCTGTTGCAGAAATTCAGTTTGCTGATTATATTTTTCCGGCATTCGATCAAATCGTTAATGAATCGGCAAAATTTAGATACCGCAGTGGTAATCAATTTGATGTGGGTGGGTTAACCTTCCGCACACCATACGGTGGTGGTATTGCCGGTGGACATTACCACTCTCAATCACCTGAAGCCTATTTTACCCAAACGCCTGGTTTAAAAGTGGTCATTCCGCGTAATCCAGAACAAGCTAAAGGGTTGTTGCTGGCGTCTATTCGCGATCCAAACCCGGTGATTTTCTTTGAACCTAAACGTTTGTACCGCGCATCTGTTGGCGAGGTTCCAGCCGGTGACTACGTTATCGAATTAGGCAAAGCACAAGTGGTTAAGCAGGGCAGTGATATTACTGTTCTGGCTTGGGGCGCACAGATGGAAATCGTCGAAAAAGCCTGCGAACGTGCCGAGAAAGAAGGTATTTCATGTGAAATTATCGACTTACGCACTATCGCGCCATGGGATGTTGAAACTATCGCAAAATCAGTGACCAAAACAGGTCGTTTACTGATTAACCATGAAGCGCCATTAACCGGTGGTTTTGCTGGTGAAATTGCGGCAACCATTCAGCAAGAATGTTTCTTATCGCTTGAATCACCGATCAGTCGTGTGTGTGGATTAGATACGCCTTATCCATTGGTGCATGAAAAAGAATACATGCCAGATGAGTTAAAGACCTTCGAAGCCATCAAGGCCACAGTGTCGTTTTAGGAGTAAGGTATGATTAAAGATTTTATTTTACCCGACATCGGCGAAGGTGTGGTGGAATGTGAATTAGTTGATTGGTTAGTTAGCGAAGGTGACATTGTCACTGAAGATCAACCGATTGCAGATGTAATGACAGATAAAGCCTTAGTGCAAATTCCGGCGCCGCATGCTGGAAAAATTACCAAGCTTTACTACGCCAAAGGTGAAATCGCCATTGTGCATCAACCATTGTACGCAGTAGAAATGGATGGAGATGACAACGATAGCGTCATTGAAGCCCCTGTAGCTGCCATGACACCGGTTAACGATTCAGCTGTTAACAACAGTAATGCTGTTACGGCCACAACCAGCAGTCAGTCAAACATTGAAGAGTTCTTATTGCCTGATATCGGTGAAGGGATTGTTGAATGTGAATTGGTTGATTGGTTAGTCGAAGAAGGCGATATCGTCGTTGAAGATCAACCCATCGCTGATGTGATGACCGATAAAGCCTTAGTGCAAATCCCGGCCATGAAAGCCGGTAAAATTGTCAAACTGCATTATCGTAAAGGTCAGCTTGCTAAAGTGCACTCACCTTTATTTGCCATTGAAGTAGAAGCTGAAGTTAATGCTCCGTCAGCTCCTGTTGAAGTGGTTGAACAAGCACAAGCAGCTGCGCCACAAGTTAACCTTGAACCTGTTGCACAAGGTAAAGCTTTAGCTAGCCCAGCCGTTCGCCGCATGGCACGCGTACTGGACATTAATATCGCTATGGTTGTTGGCACAGGCAAAAATGGCCGAGTTTACAAAGAAGATATTGAACGTCATCAGCAAGGTGGTCATGCCACTCAAGCTGCAGCAAGCACAACGCCAGTGTCGTCAACGAGTCAAGATAATGCTCAAGCTGGCAGTTCTGTGAATAGCGGCATAGTGAGTAATGTAACGGCGAACGATCGGGTTGAACCTATCAAAGGCGTCAAAGCTATTATGGCGAAAATGATGGTTGAGTCAGTATCGACTATCCCTCATTTTACTTACTGTGAAGAGTTTGACCTTACCGAACTCGTTGCCTTACGTGAAAGCATGAAGCAACGCTATTCAACTGACGAAGTGAAGCTGACCATGATGCCATTCTTTATGAAGGCCATGTCATTAGCGATCACAGAATTTCCGATATTAAATAGCCAAGTTAATGCAGATTGTACCGAACTCACTTACAAGTCTCGTCATAACATTGGTATGGCCGTTGATTCAAAAATGGGTTTATTGGTACCGAATGTTAAAGACGTACAAAGTAAGTCTATTTTGGATATTGCTGCTGAAATTTCACGCTTAACCACCGCCGCACGCAGTGGCCGTGTGTCGCCAGCAGATTTGAAAGACGGTACCATTTCGATTTCTAATATCGGCGCATTAGGCGGTACCATAGCAACGCCGATTATTAACAAGCCGGAAGTGGCCATTGTGGCGTTAGGTAAATTACAAATACTGCCACGCTTTAATGCTAAAGGTGAAGTTGAAGCGCGTAAAATTATGCAAGTAAGTTGGTCTGGCGATCACCGCGTTATTGATGGTGGCACCATTGCTCGCTTCTGTAATTTGTGGAAACACTACCTAGAGCAACCACAAGAAATGTTATTAGCCATGCGCTAATGATGATTAGTGTTAATTGCACTATCTTATCCAAAAGGACGCTAACACGTCCTTTTGTTTTAAGTGGCTTTTTCGTATAATACTCGAACAATGTAAATCGATTGGAACCTGTATGAGTCTGTCGGCACCTAAAATTGAAATGATTGAATATCCGTTTCCGCCAAAACCTGCCGTGTTGTCTGACACTGAAAAAGCACAGTATAAAGCACGTATTAAACAGTTATTGATTGATCAAAATGCAGTACTTGTTGCCCATTATTATACCGATCCTGAAATTCAAGCATTAGCTGAAGAGACGGGCGGTTGTGTGTCTGATTCATTAGAAATGGCCCGCTTTGGTCGTGATCACCCAGCCAAGACATTAATTGTTGCTGGCGTTAAGTTTATGGGCGAAACCGCTAAAATCTTAAGCCCAGAAAAAACCATTTTAATGCCAACTCTTGAAGCAACCTGTTCATTAGATTTAGGTTGCCCGATTGAGCAATTCAGTGAGTTTTGCGATGCCCATCCCGACCATACGGTTGTGGTATATGCTAATACCTCTGCCGCAGTAAAAGCACGTGCGGATTGGGTCGTAACCTCAAGCATCGCACTTGAAATTGTCGAGCATTTAGACAGCCAAGATAAAAAAATTATCTGGGCACCCGATCGTCACCTAGGCGCTTACATCAACAAACAAACTGGCGCCGACATGCTGTTATGGCAAGGCGATTGTATTGTGCATGATGAGTTTCAAGCCAAAGCACTTCGTGAGCTTAAAAAACAGCATCCTACGGCGGCGATTCTAGTACACCCAGAATCACCTGCCAGTGTAGTAGAACTTGCTGATGCTGTAGGCTCTACTAGCCAGCTGATTAAAGCTGCACAAACCATGCCAAACGACAAGTTTATCGTCGCTACCGATCGCGGCATTTTTTATAAAATGCAGCAAGCGGCTCCTGGTAAAATATTACTTGAAGCACCAACCGGCGGCAATGGAGCAACCTGTAAAAGCTGCGCCCACTGTCCATGGATGGCCATGAACGGTTTACCCGCTATCGAAGCTTCATTAGTCGATGCCGATAAAACCAATCATGAAATATTTGTGGGTGAAGAACTTCGCATTAAAGCACTCATCCCACTCACCCGCATGCTCGATTTTGCCAAAGAATTGAACATGAAAGTGAAGGGCAACGCTTAAACGTTTAGGTTTAGGTTTAATGTCCATGAAAACAGAAAGCCGACATTTAGTCGGCTTTTTTGTTTTTATAAAAAGTCATTTATTTCTGCAAATACACTTATATAGAGTCCATTGAAACAACGCCGTGAGCATGGCATGGATGTCATATTAGCTTTCGCTGGTCAGAGTCACTCCTTGATATTCCATTACCATGGCATTCGTAAATCCATTGACATCAGATTGCTATCGGAAGCGCTAGGGATTTTTGACAATGGGCGAGGGCGTGACTAGCGAAGTTAAACGCTGAATTAGTCTCGATCTAAATATTCTGCTTATCAAAAGATTTAGTTGGAGCGATGAGGAGATCAATCGCTTTACCCTTTGACTTAGGTGTGAGCGAAACGCCACTAGTTTCTCGACCGAAGGCCGCATAGATCAAAAGAAAGTTAATAAACCGAAATCAACACTGCATCGAAACAATAAGAGAAGGGGATGTTGCTTACCCAGCAGCCAAAACAAAAAGCCCCGCATATATGCGAGGCTCTTAAGCTAACTAGATTTCTATCAAGTATTAAATAATATTTGTAGATTACTTAGCGTTCATTAGTGCAACAGCGTTGTCTAACATGCGGTTACTGAAACCCCATTCGTTATCATACCAAGACATCACTTTCACTAAACGACCATTAACACGAGTTTGTGTTGCGTCGAAATTCGAAGAGAAAGGATTATGGTTAAAGTCGATAGACACCAATGGTTCTACATTAATCGCTAAAACTTCAGACATTGGAGACTGTAGTGAAGCACGAGTAATGATGGCATTAACTTCTTCAACAGTAGTGTCGCGAGACGCTAAGAAGGTTAAGTCAACTAAAGATACGTTAATTGTTGGTACACGTACCGCTAAACCGTCAAATTTGCCTTGAAGCTCAGGAACCACTAAACCTACTGCAGCAGCTGCACCGGTTTGGGTAGGGATCATAGACATTGCCGCAGCACGAGCACGACGTAAATCTGTGTGATACACATCAGATAAACGCTGATCGTTAGTGTAAGAGTGGATAGTGGTCATTAAACCAGACTCAATCCCAAGCTCATCATTTAACGGCTTAGCAATAGGCGCTAAACAGTTAGTAGTACAAGAAGCATTTGAAACTACTGTCATATCAGCAGTTAATACTTCGTTGTTTACGCCGTAAACAACAGTGGCATCAACATTCTTACCTGGTGCAGAAATAAGTACTTTCTTAGCGCCAGCAATAAGGTGCGGTTGCACAGATTCTTTAGAAGTGAAAATACCAGTACATTCGAAAACGATGTCAATTTTCAACTCAGCCCAAGGTAACTTTGATGGGTCACGTTCTTGGAAAGTTAAGATCTTGTCGCCATTAACATAGATAGCTTCATCGTCGTGATCAACTTTTGCGTTGAAACGACCATGTACAGTATCGTACTTAGTTAAGTGAGCATTAATTGATGCATCACCTAAATCGTTTAATGCAACGATTTCGATTTGGTAATTTTTTTCGCTTTCGTATAGAGCACGTAAAACATTTCTACCGATACGGCCATAGCCGTTAATTGCTACACGGATAGTCATCTCATATCCCTCAAGTTAAAATAATTTGGTGGCATGTAAATCGCCTGGTTGTAAAATTACCAAATTGGCTGTAATAATCAAGCTAAATCACCTAAATATGCCGAATTAAGCCAATAATTTTGTATTTTTTTTACATTAAGCTCATTTTGAATATAAATTAAGCACAGTTTTGTAAGTTGTACACTAACGTAAGCGAGATAATATTGGCCGATTAGTGAGGTGATTTATGCTTACTTTAGTAACATCTCGCTGCGACTCTGTGCAAATTGTTTACTCATTACCGCAGAGATTAATTCAAGTGCTTGTTTATCGAGTTCTGTCGCTAATATTTTATTGCCTTTAATAATGGCCAATAACTTTTCTTCATCGGCATGGTTGTCACTCATTAACAAATTTGCTCGAGTTAACAGGTATTCTTTTTCAGCATTTTGTTGTTGCCGATATATTGATGCTAACGCTAAAAACCAATCAGCATCGATTTTGGCTGGTTCTGTTGTGGCTAACAAATGCAAATAAAGCGTTTTAGCGTCGTTAGGTAAGACTCGCACATAATAAGCTGCTAGTTGGGTAATAATGTCATTGTCGGTGAGTTGACCTTGCTTATAGGTGCGTTCAACAATGGCGAATGCGTCTTGATCGTTGAAACGCGTCCAACGATAAAATGCCAAATGCACCTCATTATTAGTGCGGGTAAATTCTTGAAGTTCAGATAATGTTTGAGTACTTACCGCAAATGCTCGCTCGCGATCTCGTGTACGGTCGGTATTCAACTTATGTTGAACCCCTGCGGCTAATTCGATGCACTTACTGTAATTTTCTAGATAAACCAACTGCTGATAAAGTTGTTTTCCCGTGGGTGTCGAACTCTGTTTTAACGCGTATCGATGACGGATCAAGTCGCCTTTTTCAAATCGGCACCAACTATCTTTGTGTAAATCGCTACAAAGTTCGGGATTATTTTTACAAATGAGGTCGCTATTACGGTCATTATCGCAGCCAAAAAGGCCAAATAATGCCCCAATGACTGTAAATGATGTAATTAATACAAAATTTTTGCTCAAAATCGTCTCCGAGAGGTAAATTGTCTAATAAAATTACACATTTACCGAAAATTTGTTACTAGCGAAATAACCTGTATTTCATTACAATGTCGGCGACCAACAGGGGCCACCCCCATACAATATACTAAATTATTGGTCTTTTCTTTTTGTTACTCAAACCTTTCTGAAAAAACGAGAAAAGTGAGATAAAGGATCCCTACATGAGCGCAGATAAACATTTACAGAGCTGGCAAGAACGTTTCGAAATGGCAGAAGCAATGCAACCGTTGCTTGGCAAGTTGTATCGTAACCAAGGCATTGAAGTAATGGTATATGGTAAACCATTGCTTAATGCATCAACCATCGAAATCATTAAGTCACACCGTTTAGTACGTCGTCATGTCGGTGAAAAATTACGTCTTCGTGAAAGTTTCCCATTTGTTGTAGCACTTAGCAAATTAGCGATTAAACATTGCAGAGTGGATATTGGTAAATTAGCGATTAATTACTGGCGTAATAACAAGGATGCGAGCGGTATTGAAGCTTATATGACACAAGAATTGTCAGAAGCGGTTAATCACGGTGATGATACCCCGGCTCGTGATGTTGTACTTTATGGTTTTGGTCGTATCGGCCGTTTGCTGGCACGTTTATTAATTGAACGTACCGGTAAAAGCAACAAATTGCGTCTGCGTGCCATTGTGTTGCGCGGTGGTAAAAAGGGTGATTTAGAGAAACGTGCTAGCTTATTGCGTCGTGACTCGGTACACGGACCATTTAATGGCTCTGTCGAAGTTGATGAAGAAAACAACGCAATCATCGCTAACGGCACTTATATTCAGATTATTTACGCAAATTCTCCTGATCAAGTTGATTACACTCAGTATGATATTAAAGATGCATTAATTGTCGATAATACTGGTATTTGGAAAGATGAAGAGGGTTTAGGTTTACACCTTAAAAGCCCAGGAGCTTCAAAAGTATTGTTAACGGCACCTGCTAAAGGCGCTATTAAAAATATCGTCTATGGTGTGAATGAAAACGATATTCTTGATGAAGACACAATTGTTTCAGCGGCAAGCTGCACTACAAACGCTATTACGCCAGTGTTGAAAGCGGTTAATGACAAATACGTTATTGAGAATGGCCACGTAGAAACGATTCACTCGTATACGAATGATCAAAATCTAATCGATAATTACCATAGTGCCGACCGTCGTGGTCGCAGTGCACCGTTAAACATGGTGATTACTGAAACGGGTGCCGCTAAAGCTGTTGCTAAAGCATTGCCTGTATTAGCGGGTAAGCTAACCGGTAACGCAATCCGAGTTCCAACACCTAACGTATCAATGGCGATTATTAGTGTTAATTTACAACATGAAACTAATCGTGATGAACTGAATGAATATTTAAAAGATGTCGCATTACAGTCTGGATTACAAAATCAAATTGATTTTACTGAATCGACTGAAATAGTATCTAGCGATTTAGTCGGTTCACGTTATGCCGGAGTTGTTGATTCGCAAGCGACGATAGCAGAGGGTAAACGTGCCATTTTATACGTATGGTATGACAACGAATTTGGCTATAGCTGCCAGGTTGTTGGCGTTATGCAAAAAATGCTTGGTTTAACCACATTATCATTACCAAAAAGCTAATGTGTTATAAAAACTAACCATTCATGGTGGTGAATACTCGAAAGGCGTACAAGCTTAATATCGCTGTTTATTGAGTACTTACCGTCATATTTATGATAAAGCATCTCTTTGGAGGTGCTTTTTTATGCGCGTTGTAATTTATTTAATCATAATGATGATTTATGCATCAAACAGTCATTATGTTGCAATAAATGTGTTTTTATTGATTGACTATCGGGGCTAAAACGGTAGAATGCCATTCCGCAGTCAGGGGAAACTTCTTCAGCTGTTAAGTTTGAAAGGCATTATTGTTCTTACAAATTTAGTAAAGGTTATAGGCGATACAAATGCGACATTAGCTCAGTTGGTAGAGCTATACCTTGCCAAGGTATAGGTCATCGGTTCGAACCCGATATGTCGCTCCAATTTCTTATCTTATCCGATGGATTTGAATTTGGTTAAAGCATGGCGCGATGGCAGAATGGCTATGCTACGGATTGCAAATCCGTCGATCTCGGTTCGACTCCGGGTCGCGCCTCCACGAAATTGCGTTTGATGGTTACTTTTAGTAACGGTTAAAACAACACTTTGCCCGAGTGGTGGAATCGGTAGACACAAGGGATTTAAAATCCCTCGCTGAATAAGCGTGCCGGTTCAAGTCCGGCCTCGGGTACCATTATAATCTCTAGTAATAGAGAGTGGTGTAAAAAAGCCTCAACATTAGTTGGGGCTTTTTTACGTCTGAAATTTGTGAATTAGATCGAAAGAATAAAATCCCTCGCGCTCTGGTTGAACATCAGGCGTACAGGCACAAGTCCGGCCTCGGGTACCATTATAATCTCTAGTAATAGAGAGTGGTGTAAAAAAGCCTCAACATTAGTTGGGGCTTTTTTACGTCTGAAATTTGTGAATTAGATTGAAAGAATAAAATCCCTCGCGCTCTGGTTGAATATCAGGCGTGCCGCTCTTTATTAATAACAATCGTCAGAAAATTGAGCTGAATATTAAGTGTTATTGAATTGGTGGGGAGACTTTACAATAGAGGAGGATGCTGATGATAAGATCTTTGGGTTAGTCACACTTTGGAATCAAATGTTAGCTTGAAGCTAGGCTTGTCTAGGAATGAAACATAACGTGAGAGGCCTGTAACTCTATGAACCATCACGTTATGAATAGAAAAGGGTGTTGACTAAGACTGATCGTCTAGTTGAATTTGGCCTACATATAAAACAGGGGCAGCATCAATTTCATTGGCATCCATCATGGTAGCTATCCGCTCAACGGCAGACAATAATTGACTTTGTTCCCATTCTTCAAGGTTTTGGTAACGCATAATAAAATGTTCTTGCAGTGGTTTAGGTGCGCTATTTAATAACGTTTTACCTGCGTCACTTAACGATAAATGAACTTTCCGTTTGTCGGTTTCGCTGCGCGTTCTAATCACCATGCCACGATTTTCTAATCGATCAATAATGGTCGTCACTGTCGCTGCACTCAAATTAATTTCTTGAGCTATTTGTTTGGCCAGTGGAGCGTCAAGTTGATCAATTTTCTGTATGACCATTAATTGTGGTCCAGTTAGACCCGATAGTTTATTTAATTGACGTGAGTGTATATCAATAGCTCTGATCACCCGGCGCAATGAAATTAATAGTTGTTCGTATTTTTCCATAATCCCCTCATAATTCACCATGCACCTTAGCAGAATTCGGCTTATTACTCATGTCCAATATCAAAAAAAGCAGAATAATGTCATAGACATTATTCTGCTTAGCTATTTTATCAGCAATTACAACTTATAGACTGAAAGTACGTGATACCGATAATACTGCGCGGGTATCGCTTAAGTCTGTGTCCATGCTCGTGTCTTCAACGGCAACGTTGAAGTCAAAACCTTCCCAGCTGGTTAAGTACTCTGCGCGATAATGGTTGTAAGACTTGTCACCGTCCCATGCCCATTTGTCTTCGTCTTGCGAAGTAGAGCGGTCAAAACTAACACGGATGTCATGACCTTCTGCAATGGTAAAGGTATGAGCAACCATCATGATGTAATGGTCAGCATCAACACCAAAGTAATCCCATGAATACCAAAAGTTTAATTCACTTTGACCAAGCGATGAAGCATAGCCAAACTTAGTGTAAATCTCTGGGTAGTAATACTCATCAGAGGCATCATCACCATGGTAAGTGTAATATGCAATACCCGCATCTACAGACACTCTGTCTGTTAGTTCAAAATATTTACCTGCGTAAAAATCAAGTTCTAGCCAAGTGTCATCAGCACTGCCAAAGTCAACATTCGATGCCCAAGCTCCAACGTACCAACCGTCATCGGCAGCATAGTCTAGGCTAGCTTGTAAGGCAGGATCATTGTCTGTTTGGCTAACACCATTAAAGGTATAGTCAGAGGTTGCATTAACGGTTGTGCTTAACTCACCAGCCATTACTGAAGTCGGTAAAGCAAATAAGCTTAATAAGGCTAATTTTTTCATTGTGGTGTTCATCATTATTCCTTGGATCATTATTATTGTTTAGTCTGCTAATTCGATTTTAGTAAAATCGATTTTATTTTCTTTTGGAGAACGTTCTATATCAGTCACTTTACGGTAGTGCGATTTTAAAATGTATCCGAAACAACTTAATATCAAGGCAATAGCGAGAGCGCCAACCCATTGAATTTGTAAAAAGTCTAGTTTGAATAACAAGGTTAAGCCACTCAGTACCACTACATTACCGATGATATAAGGTACTTTACCAAAACGTTCAACGGTAAGGTTTAAGTTATCTGTATATAAACGAACCAGTGAATCGAGTGAGTTAATAACAAACATTACCCCTACAATCACCATTGCTAGATTATAAAAACCTGACGTATCAATACCATTTGCGCTGTAGTAGTACAGAACCGTGAACCAAATCGCGATTGGGATTGAAGGGAATACCATCATGGCTATTAATACTTGATAGGTTTTCATTCCACCCACAAAACGAGCGGTAAATTGACCAATCATAATGCTCCATGCAAACCACCAGAATAGGTAAAATTCGTGGTAATCGTTTATTGGAAGTACAAAGTTATGGATGTTGCCAAAATAGTCACCAATTAATGCAAATGTAGTAAAGAACTCACCCACACTAGAATCGTCTGATAAAAATGCGCCCGCCCACATGATGGCGATTAAACCAAAGAACAACCAGGTACTGCCTAAACTAAGATAACGAACATAGCGAATACTGGTGCTTGAATACACTGCGGCGGCAATAACCATAAACACGATTAAATAGAAGCTGCTAACAACGGTTTCACCATCACCTAATTGCGGTAAATACCACGGTAAGTTAGTTAATAATAAATAAGCGGTAAAGGCACATGTACCAATGATCACTACGTTATTAATAAACTTTATCAATGGAATTTCAAAATACTTAACTCTTGGTTCAATAACACAAAAGTAGAAGCAGGTTAAAAAGTAAAACGCCCAAATTAAGCAGGCCCAAAAACCAAACTCTATGGCTAACGGATTACTAAATCCATATTCTGGACTGGTTGCTAAATCTGCATAACCAGCAAATTCAGTTAACGGAAACATGATTAAGCCAACATCAAGCCCTGAAGTGAACAAAATGGCAATAAAGGTAAATTTACGCACCGGTGTCACACCAATGCACTGCATGTTACCCCAACGATAAATAACAAATGCGATAGCGGCAAAAGTGAATAAAATGCCTATTGATAACCAGGTCGTCATTATTTAACTCCCGGGTGAATAGTGTGTGCGAACATAATGTTGGCTCCTTGTTGTATGTTTTTTATGCCATAGAACAATTTTTAAAGGCAAAACGCCCTCAAGCCTTAAGTATCGTGATGACGATAGTTAAACCCTGATAGATTGAACTTGGCTAAATAGGCCATTTACAAAAATGTAGGTTGGCCATCAACCTGTTGTCGATGTGTGTAAATGAATACACATCGACGAATGGGTGTTAATCAATTTGTCGTTTAGGCGCTTGTAATCGTTGTGATGTTTGCCATTGCTCAGCAATAGTCACTTTTGCCAAACTTGGCGCAAGAGGTTTGTTGCCTAAAATGATGTCGGCAGCGCGCTCGGCGACCATAATAGTAGGGGAGTTTAAGTTACCATTTGGAATGGTCGGGAAAATTGACGAGTCAACCACTCGCAAACCATGAATACCGTGAACTTTTGTTTCAGAGTCGACAACCGCCATCTCATCTTCACCCATTTTGCATGAACAAGAAGGGTGGTAAGCACTTTCTACTGAGCTTCTTACAAAGCGGTCTATTTCTTCATCGGTCTGTATTGATAAGCCTGGTTGAATTTCTTCACCACGATACTCATCTAAACCCGGTTGATTAATAATTTCACGGGTTAAACGCACACACGCTCTAAAGCCTTCAATATCATCTTGATGCGATAAATAATTGAACTGAATTTGTGGCGCAACCTTGGCATCATTTGATACAACCGTTACGGCGCCACGGCTTTTAGGTTTATTGTGGCCAATATGAACTTGGAAACCATGGCCAGCAAATGCTTCTTTACCGTCGTAACGCATAGCAGCAGGTAAAAAATGGTACTGTAGATCCGGCCACTCTAAACCCGCTTTTGAGCGGATAAATCCACATGATTCGAAATGGTTAGTTGCGCCCAAACCTGATTTATTAAAAATCCAGCGAGCACCAATAAACAATTTGTTTAACGGGTCAATTTTGCCATTGAGCGAAATAGGCTTTAAGCACTTAAATTGGAAGTAAAACTCTAAGTGGTCTTGCAGATTCTGACCAACACCGGGTAATTGATGTACTTGTTCAATGCCTGCGCTAGCTAACGTGCTTGAATCACCAATACCCGACAGTTGTAAAATATGCGGTGAACCAATAGAACCTGCAGATAAAATCACTTCTTTATTGCAGTTAACATCTATTAGCTCGCCTTTACGTTCGTAACGAACGCCGACAGCCGTTTTGCCTTGCATAATCACTTTATGTACAAGCGCATGAGTGACCACGGTTAAATTCGGACGTTTCATCGCAGGGCGAAGGTACGCATTTGCCGTAGACCAACGCACACCATTTTTAACGGTCATGTGCATTGGGCCAAAGCCTTCTTGCTGACTAGCATTGTAATCATCAGTGGCTAGATAGCCGGCATCGACACCTGCATCCACAAAAGCTTGATATAACGGGTTTTTCATTTCATTACCGTTATTAACCGCTAATGGACCTTTATCACCGCGATAAACATTACCGCCAAAAGACCATGTTTCAGCTTTTTTAAAGTAAGGCAGACAGTGAGCGTAATCCCAGTCTTTTGCACCTTGTTGCTGCCACTCGTCAAAATCACGCGCATGACCACGTACGTAGACCATGCCATTAATTGATGATGAACCGCCTAACACTTTGCCACGCGGGCAATGCATACGGCGATTGTCCAAATGTGGTTCGGCTTCGGTTTCAAACTGCCATGCATACTTTTTAGTATTCATAGGGATAGATAGTGCCGTAGGCATTTGAATAAAAATGCTCTTGTCGCTACCACCGGTTTCAAGTATCAGGACTTTATTGTCTGGATTTTCCGTTAAGCGGTTGGCTAATACACAACCTGCGCTACCGGCACCAACAATAATATAATCGTATTCATGAGATATTTGCGTAGACATTAATGGGTCACTCCTAAAATGGGCTTTCAAGTGACTGCATACCAACGTAAACAGCTTTTATTTGGGTGTATGCTTTTAATGTTTCAGAGCCATTCTCACGACCAATACCAGACATCTTGTAACCACCAACCGGCATTTCTGCAGGAGAGGCACCATAAGCATTTATCCAACAAATACCGGCTTGCATTTGATGAATAACACGATGTGCACGGGTAATGTCTTGCGTAAATACACCTGCCGCTAAGCCTAGGTGAGTACTATTGGCACGCTTAACGACTTCATCTTCATCAGTAAAGGTAAATACTGACATCACAGGGCCAAATATTTCTTCTTTTGAAATCGTCATCTCATCAGTGCAATCTGTAAATACCGTCGGTGCCACAAAGAAACCATTCGGTGCATTGTCAGGCGTTAATGCTGTTCCGCCTGTTAATAAGGTGGCACCTTCTTTTTTACCGATTTCAATGTAGTCGAGTACTTTTTGCTGATGGTCGCGTGAAATCAATGCACCAAAATTGGTGTCAGGGTGCATTGGGTCTCCGCAAACGATGTTTTGTTCAGTACGTTCTTTTAAACGTTGGATAAAGCGCGGATAAATATCTTGCTGCACAAACACACGAGTACCGTTGGTACACACTTCACCTTGAGTATAGAAATTCGCTAACATTGCTGCTGATACCGCATTTTCAACATCGGCATCGTTAAAGATAATCAATGGCGACTTTCCGCCTAGCTCCATAGTCACGTCTTTTAGTGAACCCGCAGCAGCGGCCATGACTTTTTTACCGGTTCCGACTTCGCCCGTAAATGACACTTTAGCGATATCTTCATTGGTGGTTAGCCATGCGCCAACTCTACCGTCACCTTGAACAACGTTAAACACGCCATCTGGTACACCCGCTTGAGTGAATATTTCTGCTAAACGCATTGCGCCACGAGGTGTTTCTTCTGAAGGTTTAAAAATCATTACGTTGCCGCAAGCCAATGCAGGGGCTGCTTTCCAACAAGCAATTTGTAACGGGTAGTTCCATGCGCCAATACCAGCACAAATACCTAACGGCTCACGGCGAGTATAATAAAAGTCAGCGCCAACAGGCTGTTGATTGCCTTCAATACTTGGGGCGAGTCCGGCAAAGAACTCTATAGAGTCAGCGCCAGTAACGATATCGACAACCGAGGCTTCTTGCCATGGCTTACCGGTATCCAATACTTCACCTGCAGCAAGCTCATCATTTTGCTCACGGAGTAGGGTAACGGCTTTTAATAAAATGCGGCTACGTTCTATCGGCATCATCGCTGACCAAACTGCAAAACCTGCTTTGGCACTCTCTATGGCGGCTTTTTGCACAGACTCGGTTGCTACTTCAACTAAATAGCTGACTTCTCCAGTAGCAGGATTGATCACTTCAAATGTTTCGCCTGTACCGTTTGATTGGTATTTTCCATGGATATAATTTTGATAAATAATTAACGATGACATTATTCTACTCCGTTGTGCACGATCACAGCCTTGATAAAGGCTTTAGATAAAATTTGGGCTTGTTTAAAATCTTCTATTGGGGTGGTACTCAACGCACTGCGTAACCAAAAACCATCAATTACTGCCGCTGTTTGCTTGGCTGCATTAACAGCTGCTGCATTGGGTAATAATTGTTTAAACGAAAAAAGCAGGTTGCTGTATAACCGCTGACTATTAATGTTTTGCAATCTTGCTAACCCAGGATCGTGCATCGCTTGGGACCAGAAGCTTAACCATGTTTTTGTCGCGGCTGTTGAACGTTGTAATTCGGTAAAGTTTGCTTCCACGATCATTGAAAGCCGATCTATTGGGGTTAATGTTTTGCCTGACGTTCTTGTCAGTAATGCTTGCTTCAATTCCTCTAACAGAAATTTCTGCGTGGCTTCAATTAACCCTTGTTTACCACCAAAATAGTGGCTGATGATCCCTGATGACATTCCCGCCAATCCACTAATGGTATTAATAGTAGTGTTTTGTAACCCATGACGTTCGATTGACATTAACGTGGCATCTATCAGCTGTTGTTGTCTGACGTTTTTCATTGTAGGTCTTGACATAAAAGGGGTCCGTTATCTGTATTAAGAGTTGTTAATTGAACGCTCAATTAATAACGATACTAATGATTAGTGCTGTAATTATCAAGTTATAACTTGATATAGATCACAACATTCCAGTGACAAAATAAGATAGGAAACTAATTATAAAAAATAAGACACTGTTCTGTATGGGTTAAATGTTATCTGGCTTTGGTTGATGGTTTGTTGTAAAAAACGAAGAGATTTTACATGAAATCATTACAGCTGCAGTTATTTTTAGGTTTTTGATTGATAAAATATCATTTTAAAATGGGCCTTTGTCCCTAAATAGCCTAATTCGTGCAGATATAGATTGTAGAGCCATGAGCTCGATATTGATTGAAAAACGGCAGAGTCATTGAGCACATAGCGTGAGCTATATTGATTAAATCTGTTTGTTTTAGCCAATTTCACCAGTATTTTTTTGGAGTGTGTCACTCTACAACCACAGCCTTATTCTCTCCGACTAATGTTAGGTATTAATGTTATTCATATGGGTGATGTATTCTGCTAAGTGTTCAGTGTTCAGTGTTCAGTGTTCAGTGTTCAAGGATTAAGGATTGGTTATTAAGGATTGGGGAGGGCAGTTTGATTAACTCTACTGCCTGAATAATGTCACCAACGATGATCTGGATTTATCATAGAGACGTGATAGAAAAACAATAACCATGCTATAACCTTATTTAAAGGTTCAAATAGCAAGATGATTAGATAAGAGGAACACAGATGGGCAGTGCATCAATGATCATGTGGAGTGTGCTATTTGGCGCTATAGGCATGGGGTATTTTGTTTATGGTAAGCGCCAAAGGGCGATTGTTCCCTTGTGTGTAGGAATGGCATTAATCGTGTTTCCTTATTTTGTTGCCAGCGTGACCACTTTGCTGATTATGGGAATAATCTTAGTTGCGATACCGTACTTTATCCGGCTTTAGTTGCTGTAGGCATTATTGTTTATCCGTTTATCACTCTGATTCATGTATGGCCTAAGTTAATTTTGAATATGGCCTGCGGCCACTAACGTCGTGGCGCTTCACCCACACCAGACCAAAAGGAAACCAGCGGCTGTTCCCTCTTTATTCTTTATAAAAGAATTAGCCCAGCTACCCGGCAACATTTTCCCCATTGACTTAAATATTAAATGCGAAAAGATCGCCATGGCGATTTATCCAGCGTTGAACTTCGTTTGTAGCCTCACTTCGGCCCATCTTGTATTAAGGAGTGAAAATACTAACGCTTCCGATGGTACATCTGATGTGAATGGATTCACGAATGTCGTGATGGCTGGACGCCAAGAAACGACCTGTACCTCGAAAGCTAAGCTCACATCTGATAGGCAGGATGCCTGAATGCCTTGTAGCACATGGATGTGCGAGAAAGGCCATGTGAGCTTCACGCAATTTTCTTCAACGTCCTCAAGTTCAGAGTTGAATCACGCCAATTGCAAGCAAGGTATGCAAATCATTTATGCCCCATTGTATTTTAGTTACGCCATTAGGATTAACTCAACTTTGAGTATATTAAATTTTTAATACTACCGAGTGTTTAGAGGCATCAGGCCTTATTATTATTCAAGTGATAAATGAACGTTAAATAAAGTCCGGTACAGAACTTGAAGTACAAAAATTAAGCATGTGGTCGTTTTAATTAATGGGAAGATTATTTTTAATAAATTTAACTAGAAAACACAAATGATACGTTGTAACATATCTCAATTCTTGTTTTCGAGAAAATTTTTAATGACACAAATAAAAAAACTCCCTGTTACAGTACTTTCTGGCTTTTTAGGCGCAGGTAAAACGACGGTGTTGAGTCATATTCTTAATAATCGTCAAGGTAAAAAAGTGGCTGTTATTGTTAATGATATGAGTGAAATTAACATCGATGTGGCGGTTGTTAAAAACGAGATATCTCTTAATCGCAGTGATGAAAAACTGATTGAAATGAGTAATGGTTGTATCTGTTGTACTTTACGTGAAGATTTATTGATTGAAGTTGGCCTGCTAGCAAAAGAGGGACGATTTGATTATTTGATTATTGAATCTACTGGGATCTCTGAGCCTTTGCCGGTGGCTGAAACATTTTCTTTTGCAGATGAAAATGGTGTGTCTCTGTCTGAGGTTGCAACGTTAGATACCATGGTAACGGTTGTTGATGCGGTTAATTTTTTAAAAGATTACGATGAGGCGCAAGACTTACAAGAAACTGGCGAATCTCTTGGCGATGAAGATGAGCGAAGCATTACGGATTTGCTCATTGAACAAGTTGAATTTGCAGATGTTTTATTGATCAGTAAAACTGACTTGGTTGATAGCTCCTCGCTTAATCGATTAATTGTTATTCTCAAGGTTCTCAACACAAATGCTAAAATTATTCCTATTGTAGCAGGCAACATAAATATTGATGCAGTGTTAAATACAGGCTTATTTAATTTTGAACGGGCGCAACAAGCACCAGGTTGGCTCAAAGAAATGCGTGGAGAACATATTCCGGAAACCGAGGAGTATGGGATTAGCAGCTTCAACTTTGTCGCAAGACGTCCATTTCATCCGCAAAAATTTCACCACTTTCTACACAATACTGAACCATTTGGAAAATTAATCCGCTCAAAAGGGTATTTCTGGCTTGCAACTCAACCCGAGTTTGTTGGGCAATGGAATCAAGCCGGTGGCATTGCCCGTTATAATATTTCTGGGATGTTTTGGAAAGCGGTACCTGCGGATGAGTGGCCAACGGATGAAGAATCGTTAGCGGCAATAAATGAACAATGGCAGGAGCCCTATGGTGACATGCGTCAGGAGTTGGTGTTCATTGGTCAACAATTAGATATAACAGCGATGAAACAAGCGCTCAATGACTGTTTATTGTCCAATGAAGAGTTTGTTAAAGGGCAAGACTATTGGCAAACGCTTAGCGATCCCTTTCCTCAATGGGGAGATATTGTATGAGTATGGTTGAATCGCTAGATACGTTTAATTTGCACAATACGATTATTCGCAATTCTGTACAGGGAAAGTCGTTGGAAGTATTTCCATCGATTTACCAACAAGAGACAAATATTGCCATTTGGCACCGTGTGATGCCTGATGAGTTAACATCGGCAGTGGGCGAATTTCTGAAAACGTCTACTAAGAAGCAAGCAATTTTAAAAGTGACCGAACAAGACGCCCATGAACAGTTATTTAGCGCATTTGAGCCAACCGCTGCCATGACTGTAATTGCGGATGATATAGCACAATTAGTGAGTATGTTTTGTTGTTTATTTGGTATTGAACACGCAGGGCTTCGGTTAACTATTTTAGAACATGCAATGTGCCCCCGCTTTCATGTTGACCGTATTCCTTGTCGATTGATCACTACTTATCAAGGCGCCGCAACTCAATGGTTGGAACACGCTGGGGTCAATAGAAGTAAATTAGGCGCAGGGAATAAAGGTTTACCTGATGAACAATCGGGACTGATTTCTAAACCCCACAACATTCAGCAACTTAATTGTGGTGATGTCGCATTGTTAAAAGGTGAAATGTGGGATGAACAACAAGAGGCTGGTTTGGTCCATCGTTCGCCACCGTTAGCTGTGGGGGAGTCTCGTTTATTGTTAACCTTAGACTTTATTCAATAACATCAAATGTTAGGCGAGTTTTTATGCTTGTTTATCCTATAAAACGGAGAATGAAAGATGGAAATATCAATAGATGATGCTAAACGATTACAAGCTCGCTTAATTCGATTTACTTGTTTTAAGTTGATTTGTTTTGTTAGTTTGTTGGTGAGTTTGAGTAGTTCATACGTTTACGCGGCAAATGTTCATACCCATGGGGTATCGACGATGACTATTGCTGTTGATAACAACATTGTTGATATCACCTTAACGACTCCCACATCTGATCTCGTTGGGTTTGAGCATCCTGCTAACTCTGAATCAAATAAACGTGCATTTAAAGAGATGAATACTGTGCTGAGTGAAGTAGATGAATTGTTTGTGCTTAATGGCGGAGGTTGCACGTTGGTATCTCATAGTGTGGAAGCTTTTGAGCTGTCTCAGAGCCAGAATAGTGATGATACAACTAAATCTCAAATAGATGAACATAGCGCACATGAACGGCATAATGATGTGACGGCTTACTATCGGTATAATTGTGAAAACATGTCAGAGCTTTCGAGTATTGCTGTTACAGTATTTGCACTTTTTCCTAGTATTCATCATATTCGTTCTATGTGGATTACCGACACCCATCAGGGGGCGGTTACACTGAGCGGTAAAAACAACATGATTAGTTTGAGATAACCCAATGAATAACGTCAACACGATTATCGAACATGCGGAACAAAATTGTAAAAGTCATGGTGCACGTTTAACCATTAAGAGAAAACAAATATTGTCGTCGCTAGTCCAGTCGAGTAAAGCGTTGTCGGCGTACGAATTAATTGATTTGTTTTTACAACAAAGTGGCGAAAAAATTCCGGCAATGTCGGTATATCGTATCCTCGACTTTTTAGAAGCAGAGAATTTAGTTCATAAGCTTAAGTTAGCCAACAAGTATATTGCTTGCTCTCACATTACTTGTAAGCATGAACATGGTGTTCCACAGTTTTTAATCTGCAGTACTTGTCATATCGTTAAAGAAATTACTATCAATAAGTCGACGATTACTGAACTTCAGAGTACTGTAAAAAATGCAGGTTTTCAGCTTGTTAGTCCTCAATTGGAAATCAATTGCATCTGTAATGAATGTCTAGCCTCTGCGGCATGACCATTATCATTGTTTTGTAGAAGAATTGATTTTTTCAACGCGTCGCATGTTATAGCCAGTACCCAATCAAAATACGAAATTAGCCTAAATAGAGGAAAAAGTCTTAATGAGAACAATGCAAGTAATCATGGATAAATGTGCCATTACGCTCTCATCTTTATGTGTTATTCATTGTTTATTATTGCCATTATTATTAGTTTTATTACCCAGTTTGGGCGTATGGCAACTTGATAATGAAGCCTTTCATACTTGGCTATTAATTGCGGTTATCCCTATTAGTTTATACGCATTGGCGGCCGGTTTTAAAAAGCATCGTCAATATCGATTTTTATTGATTGGGGCTACAGGAATAATGTTGTTAATGTTTGCTGCGTTATTAGGACATGATTTAATCGGTGAGTCTGGTGAGAAAGTATTAACATTATTGGGTGCGACCTTAGTTGTCATTGCACATTGGGCTAACTTTGCTCGCTGCAAACATAATAATAGTTGTATCAAGAGGATGGATGCTCAATGTGATTGAGCTAGCGCACTAACGTTGCTCAGGCGATGTAGGCTCCTCTCAATAAATCAAACATCCTATTGGCACATTAATGAACGTGATGATGGAATATTGTGTTTCACTATCATCACGTTTTATTGAGGATGTTAAATCAAGACTTTGCTTATTCCTCTTCAGTATACGGTTCAATAGTGGTGATATGCATAGTATAGGCTGCTGTGCCCAGTTCATTTTCGTTAATGGCTGTTTTCAATATGCCGGTAATCCAAAAAGGCTCATAAAGATTATTTGATGAAATGCCGAGTGATGAGCTGACAAAGATCATTTGATTGGGTGGCGGTGGCGGCATATGGATGCAGGCGCCAAAGTAAGGTACTAAAAAGAATTGGGTTATATTTTGCTGGTCATCAAATTCTAATGGAACAATAAATCCTGGAATTCTAATCGGTTGATCTACCATTTCCTTGATGATGTTAGTTGAAATTAATGCTTGTTGATAGCGATCATCGTTAGCAGAGGTAAGGGCATTGAATACTTGATTACTAATAACATCTTCAAATGAGCCGTCTTCAATATTATCAAGATATTCCGGTGGATTTAGTAATGCATCTAAGTCACTTTTCGGCATTAGGTCAGTCCACTCTACTGTTTTATACGTCGGAGCCACATCATGAATTACTGCATCATCAATTACACTGTGCTCGATTTCACTCTTAGACGCACTGCTATTATTACAACCCACTAACAACCCCATCAGTATTGCTACACTGCTTAATATCATCGTTCGTAACATTTTTTGTTTACCGTATAAATAAGTGTAATATCGAAATGATACAGTGTATCATTTCGATATTACACTTATTTTTGCGAGAAGATAAACCATGAGTATTGTGCTCAGTGATGTAACGTTTCATTATCCACAACAAAAGTCCCCTGTTTTGGGTATTTCTTCTTGGTCATTACCCCAAGCTGAACAAGCGTTTATATATGGTCCTTCTGGATGTGGTAAATCTACACTTTTAGGCTTATTAAGTGGTGTTTTACCTGTTTCTTCTGGTGAATTAACAATACTTGATCAACGTATAGATCATATGAATGGTCGTCAACGCAACCAATTTAGAGCAAAACACATCGGCTATGTGTTTCAACAGTTCAATTTAATTCCGTATCTCAGCGCAATCGATAATATCCGTCTAGCCAGCTATTTTGCGAATAAATTATCTAACCATCACCTTAACAATAACATTAACATCCTACTGACAACCTTAAATATGCCTAAGCGGGATTGGAGTATTCCAGTTAATCAGTTGAGTTTAGGACAACAACAAAGAGTGGCAATTGCTCGAGCGTTAATCAATAAACCATCACTATTGATTGCAGATGAGCCAACTTCATCATTAGATCATGAAAATCGTGATGCTTTCATGGCATTGTTAATGTCGATTGTCGCAGAAAGTCACATCAGCTTGTTATTTGTTAGTCATGACATGTCGTTATCACAATACTTCAATCGCGTTGAAGCATTAAGTGATATAAATCAACGCTAGGATCATCTTTCATGTTTGTAAAACTTGCTTTGAAAAGCATTGCGGTTCGTAAAGGGTCTGTATTGCTTTCTGTGTTGGCCATGACAATCAGTATCATGGTGTTATTGGGCGTTGAACATGTACGGCATCAAGCAAAATTGAGTTTTGCTAATACGGTATCTGGAGTCGATTTAATCGTGGGAGCCAGAACGAGTAACCTTAATTTATTACTTTATTCTGTATTTCGAATTGGATCACCGACAAATAATATCAGTTGGCATTCCTTTGAAATGATTGCTGCAAACCCCAAAGTAAAATGGGCTGTGCCTCTTTCTCTTGGAGATTCCCATAAAGGTTTTCGTGTGTTGGGAACTAATCAAGACTTTTTCAAATATGTTGAGTATGGACAAAAACATTCGTTAGTATTTTGCCAAGGCCATATATTTTCTGACGTGTATGAAGTTGTGCTGGGATCTACTGTGGCGGCTAAATTACATTATCAGTTAGGTGATGAGTTAGTGTTAGCCCATGGTATTGTTGCGACTAGTTTTAGTTTACACAAAGATAAACCGTTTACTGTGGTGGGTATTTTATCTCCCACAGGTACGCCAGTCGATCATACTCTTCATGTGAGTCTACAAAGTATCGAAGCGATACATACTGACATGTCAGGGTCGGTTAATCAGCAAGCTCTGTTGCAACCAAGTCACATCACCGCATTTATGTTAGGACTTGAATCAAAAATCACCACTTTTACGATACAGCGTGATATTAATCAGTTTCCATCAGAGCCATTAATCGCCATTTTACCCGGTGTGGTATTGTCGGAGTTGTGGCAAATGATGGGCGTGCTGGAAAATACCCTGCTTATAGTGTCGTTATTGGTATTTCTTTCAGCTTGTTTAGGCGTATGTGCCATGTTATTGGCTTCGGTGCGTGAAAGGCATTATGAAATTCGATTACTGCAAGTTATTGGTGCTCCGGCTCACTTTCTGTTTTTACTGATTGCTGTCGAAGCTTTATTCATTACGCTATCAAGCATCATTGCGGCTGGATTGATATTAACCATTACTTTAATGGTGTCTCAAGATTATTTAATGACTCAATACGGATTAAACATTAGCACCAATATTTTCACTATTAATAGTGTTTACATCATCACGATAATGATGATTATCTCAATGGTTATTGCGATAATTCCGTCGTTAAATATTTCAAATCGGCAGTATTAAATATTATGTCTAACGCACATTTGTCCAAAAATGAGTTGGTTTTAATTAAAAATAGATGACCTTAACTCTGATTTTAAAGCCTGTTTTGGTTGATTTTGAATGTAAGACAGTACGGCGTTCAAATTATTCAAATGATTTAGCCACTACAAGATGGTACATGACCATGGTTCAAAGAAAAGTTAAAATGCTATTATTGGGTACAATTTATCCTCAAGGATATTGGTGTGATGAACGACATTTTATAAATAAAGGCTTCTTGGATTGACGCGCTAACGCGTTCTGTTTTTTTAGGTTTTAGTTCAATATATACGTACAAATATTAATAATATTAGGAAGATAAATGCGTACATCAAAAATAATATATTTCACAATTTTTATACTCGTCATGTTTTCTTCTTGTATTGCAGTTTGGGTATATTATCTTAAAGAGGGCAAAGATTTACTGAGTTTTACAATATCGACAGTTGGCTTCTGCATTGCACTATTAGCTCTATTTATAGCTGTCAGGACGTATACATCAATCGATAGTGTGAACAATATAAGCAAAATGGAAGGTAACATTCTTGATAATGAGCACTATGTAACTTCTCTTCCTGAGTTAATCAATCAATTTAAGTCTAAAGACGAAAAAACACTAGACAAAGAACTATTTGATTCAGTTGAGTATAAGTTGAAAAAAGAATCCGGTACTGCCGTACTTTTTGCCGATACGTTACAGTATATGATTGATCTTATCGTTTTATTTCCTGCTGTTTTTAATGCTTCTGATACGGATAAAAAACTCTATAAAAAACGCATGGACAAGATATTAACAGAGGTAGATAGGCAACGAGACATACTGCATTCGGTAAGCAAGGGAAATTCAATTCAAATAACTGAAACAATAAAGTTATTTAAAGCTGTTGTTTCATATCAGAATTTTGTTGCTGATGGTAATTTTAATATCCATGCAGATCTTCTCCATGTTCGTGGTCCTATACTTCGAAATCCTGTCACAAAAACGATTTATCACAATTACCTTGGTTTATATTACAACAAAAAGGGCATGCACTTGCTTAGAGAGTCCCTGAATATGGGGGATATCGATATTCTCTCACTTAACGGCCTTAGCGTGGTACAGAAAGGTATTGGCTCTATATCTCCGTCAATTATAGAAGATGTGACCATGTATTTAAAATCTGCATGTGACCAGTTTGATAGAGCACTTAATATTTCTAGTGAAGATGTTATGTGGCCAGGATTTATTAATTATAACAAAGCACGTACATTGTATTTTTTGGCTTTGTTATCAAATACTGAAATAAAATGGCTTGAGGTTATGGATGAAGCGATTGAGTTTCGTAGTAGATTAAACCGCCTAATTGACGAAATATTAACAATAGACAGATCCAAAACTGCCAAAATAGAGAATACACATTTAAGGCAATTTTTTCTCTATCAAGAAGAGTTGGCCCGTGTAGTCAAATTAAATTTAATATTTGCAGATAATTCCATGAAACAAAATACGGTACCAGCACTGTATAAAGGGGTTAATTTAACGGATGCATCTAAAGAAACTGCTTCGGACTTATTTATGAAAATACACAGTTTCTCTACGGTAAAAGCTTATCAAGAGAAAATTGTTAACCGACTTGAAAAGTGTTCAAACGATATTACCAGTAACTGATTAATCAATCCGAATGTTTGTCTAGGTCTTTACTCGCTATTACCCACAAGCTTGCTGATATTATTTTAGGAATTCGTATAGATAGTGATAAAAATGCCCGTCAGTTAACTGACGGGCATTTTTATGTCGGCTGCTTGTTGCTATCGCGGCACGTTATTGCAGCTATTTATGCACTAAATTACCAAATACGTACGCGCTGATCTTCAGGCAAGTACAACTTATCACCTGGTTTAACATCAAAGGCTTTATACCAAGCATCGTGGTTACGCGGGGCGAGGGCACGGTAACGACCTGGTGCATGAGTGCCGGCACGTAACTGAGTTAACATACTTTGCTCGGTACGTTTTTCTTTCCACACTTGAGCCCAAGCTAAAAAGAAACGTTGATCGCCAGTAACGCCATCTATCACCGGGGCTTCTTTACCGTTTAAGCTTAATTTGTAAGCATGGTATGCCATTGATAAACCGCCTACATCGCCAATGTTTTCACCGAGACTGTTGCGTCCGTTAACAAAGTTTTCAGGGATTGGTTCATATTGGTTATATTGCGCAGCGAGCTTATCGGCTTTAGCATCAAAAGCGGCACGATCTTCATCTGTCCACCAGTTACGCTGAACGCCATTGGCGTCTGATTTAGAACCTTGATCATCAAAACCATGGCCCATTTCGTGACCAATTACGGCACCGATACTGCCATAGTTAACTGCTGCATCTGCATTTGGATCGAAAAATGGCGGTTGTAAAATTGCCGCAGGGAACACAATTTCATTAAACGAGCTGTTGTAATAGGCATTGACCGTTTGCGGTGTCATACCCCAACGATTACGATCCGTTTTTTCCAGTTCTTTCGTTACGCTATCGACTTGGAAATATTTGCGCAGATTCTTAATATCACCCATTAAATCATTTTTAGTGAGGGTTAAGCCATCAAACTGTTGCCACACATCAGGGTAACCAATTTTAGGGTTAAATGCCGCTAACTTAGCATGGGCATTCACTTTAGTTTCGTCGCCCATCCAATCTAAACCATCAATGCGTTGGCCTAATGCTGTGCGCAGGTTCTTAACTAACTCGGCCATTTTTTGTTTAGACGACTCAGGGAAATAACGCGACACATAGACTTTACCAATAGCGAAACCTAGAGACTGAGTGCCAGACATTTCTTCAACTGCACGTTTCCAGCGTGGACGAGGTTGCTCTTGACCAGTGAGTTCTTTGCCAAAAAAAGCAAAATTGGTATTAAAAATGTCTTCAGACAATAACCCTGCATTATTACTAATGGTGTGGAATGTTAAATAGTCTTGCCACACAGTGAGCGGTTGTTGGTTAATTAAGCCAATCATAGCCTTAACCGGTTCAGGTTCAGATATGTTGAGTTGTGGTACTTGGTAACCACTCTGTGCGAAATAGATATCCCAATCAAATCCAGGATATTGCTTAACCAATTCTTCACGTTTGAGTTGGTTTAAGGTTAAATCACGGTCACGGCGTTTTTCTCTAGGCCATTGTGCCTGTGCTATTTTTGTTTCAAGGGCAAGAATTGCCTCGGCACGTTTTGCACCGTCGTTTATACCAGCAAAAGCCAGCATTGCAGCGATATGCTCAACATAAGCTTTACGAATTTTAACGAAACGCTCACTGTCTTCGAGGTAATACGAGCGATCGGGCAGGCCTAAACCACCAGCACCGATGGTCATTTCATATTGATTGGGATCTATACGGTTAAACCACATTCCACCCCAAATAGGGGACGATGCACCAGTAAGCCATGCTTCACCGAATACTTTGGTTAAATCTTGAGTTGAGCTAATCGCAGTAATTTGATCTAAGGTGGCTTTAATTGGTGTGATACCTAGTTTATTAATGGTGTCGGTATCCATATAGGCATGATAAAAATCAGCAATTAATTGTTCTTCGGCAGTTAAGTCGCTGCGGCTGGCAATATCGTCGATAATTGCTTTCACTTGATTTTCACTGCGCTCAGCTAAGGCATTAAATGCGCCATAACGAGTTTTGTCGGCAGGCATGACAAAGTTGTCGTACCAAGTGCCACTTGAATACATAAAAAAGTCATCGCCAGGTTTAACGGCTTCATTTCGTGCAGCTAAATCCACACCAAAAGTACCTAACTCTGCTTTAGCGGGGGCCGGTGAGGTCACGGCTGCAAGCTTAGTGTTATTTGTATCAGATACGCCGCAACCACTTAATAGTGCTGTGGTTAATCCAATCGCAATTAAGGATTTATTCATTGTTATCGTGTTCCTTGGTCTATTTTTACAGAATTATTTGCCTAGCCATATTGAAAGACTGACAAAAAATGTCAATGTTCGAATTGTTAGCAAATTTAACTAACGCTGAGTTAAGCAATGAAATGCGTGGCTGAATATGTGCTGGTTTGATGTTTATTGGCTGTATTGTTTATTTGAGAGGCAGAGATAAGTGCAGTTGATTATCATCAGCATAATTAACCTAAACTTGGGATAAAGGTGAGTTAGGTTTTGTAATATGAACGCTGCCAGTGCTTAAGCCACCTAACTATGTTGGGTTGCTATTTTTCTTGGGATTGGCATCAGTATTGATAGCGCTATAAGTAGTGCTATAGATAGCGTTATTGTTTGAGTTTGTTTACTCAATACGCTGTAAAACAGCTTAATAGTTAGGTTTATGATTTACTCCACCGCTCACACCACCGCTCATACAACAAAGTTTACACAACATCGTTTACACAACATCGCTGACGCGACAACTCTGACGCGACAACTCTGACGCGAGAATGCTGACAGTAGGCTGGAGTGTTTAATCTGAATGTTGTGGTAATGATTTATCAATTTCCTTTGCCAACTGAGCCAATAAGTTGCTGTACGCGCTGACAAACTCCGCTGCAGTCGAACCTGCATTAGTGACCGCGATAAAATTTTGTTTTGCCAATGTTTGGTTTAATGGATTGTTTGTTAGCTCCCAGTTGGCATTGAGTCTGGCATTATTGCCATCTCGGTTGAGGGAAATAACCTTGATTTTAATGCTGTACAGGGGGCTGTTGTCTGCTTGCCAAGGAAATAACACTAGGTTACGACGGTTATCGCTTTGGCTGAGATTGATACTCATGACCCGGCTGATTCCTTGTTCAAGCGGTTCAGCCCAATAACTATTGGCAAATCGTTGCAGGTTACCATCGTCAAGTTGATACATCAGCTGTGTAAAATGTAAGTATTCGGCGACGTCAATTGGCCCTATACCAATGTCATACTCTAACGCAGTACTGCCCGACACTATTTGGTTGGGTATTGCAGTTAACACAAAGTACTGTTTTTCGGGAGAGCTTTGGCAGCCACTCACTAAACTCAATAGCAGTAAACCGATCCCCCAGTTAATGGTCCAAACTCCATATTTCCCCATGACATTATTCTCCTAAAGGTAGGGCTTTTTTACCGCGTATGATGGCCTCAGGTTGTTCATCTAAGGTTTCACTCAAGCTACGTAATGATCGAGCTGTGCGGCGGATTTCTTCCAAGGTATTGGTGAGTTCTATCAACAAGGGCGAGTTTTGGTCGAGTGTGTTACCTGCTTGGTTTGCAAGCTGATTCATGCTTAATAGTGTATTGCGTAATTCAGTTAAACTATGGTTCAGCGACTCAACGAGCTTGGGTTCATCATTATTTAATTGCACCAGTAAATTATCGAGTTTTAACAGTACTTCAAGCCCATTTTTACCTAACGCTGCTTGAGTGTTGTCCAAGTTAATCGCGGTGTTGTTAACGGCTTTGGCTGCATTATCAAAATTATCCAATGCTTGCTGTATTTTTCCGCTGGCGGCAATGTCACTGAGCTGCTGGGCTAAATTGTCGACATTGTTGACTAAACTTTTTAAGTTTAACGATTGCAGGTCTTTCGACAACGATTCGAAATCAGTCGCGATGGTCGGCAATTCTAATAATTGGTCTTTTTCGCCATGGAATAACGGCGAGGTGTTGGGAAAGAAATCCAGTTCAACATATAGCAGTCCGGTGAGTAAACTCAGATAATTCAGCTGGGCGCGTAAGCCGTTATCGATGGCGTGTGAAAAAAACTCTTCACCTACTTGGATCCCCTTAATATTGATACGTTTCAACAATAAGTCGGCATGAACTGCAGCCGTGACACCCTGGCTACTGTCGTTAGGGAAATCGATACTGATATCGCTTATTTCACCTATTATGACCCCTTTTAATTTTACCGGTGCGCCTACCTGTAACCCTTGCACTGAACTGTTGAAAAACATCACTACCGGGGCTTTCTCTGCAAATATACGCCCTCCAGAAAAGAACAGTAATGCAATAAACACTAAGATAATAGCGCCAAAAATAAAGGCACCAATCGCGAGCGGAAGTCGTTGGCTTTTACTCATGATATCTCCGATTTTTCGGTACGATTGAGAAATTGACGAACCCTAGGCTGGCTACTGTGTATTTTTAATTCTCGTGGGTCACCACAATCGAGCATAGTATTGGTTTCATTATCCAAAAACACACAGCGAGTGCCGATTGACAATATGCTGGGCAGCTCGTGGGACACAATGATCACGGTAGAGTCTAGCGCCTGGCATATTTGCACGATCAATTGATCTAAACGCATCGAGCTAATAGGGTCTAAACCCGCAGAGGGTTCATCAAAAAATAGCAATTGAGGGTCTAATGCCAGCGCCCGCGCTAATCCTGCGCGTTTGTGCATACCGCCACTTAACTCGGCAGGGTAAAACTTCTCGAAGCCCGCTAAGCCAACTAATGCTAGCTTATAGGCAACGGCTTCTGCAATTTGTCGCTCCGAAAGGTCGGTATAGAGCTGCAGGGGTAAAGCCACATTTTCGCCAAGCGACATGCTCGAAAACAATGCGCCTGTTTGGAAGGTAATCCCCCAATTTTTGAGCATTGCTACCTGCTCGGGTTCATCTGCTTCATAAAAGTTTTTGCCTTGATAGAGTACTTCGCCTTGTAGTGGCGTGAGTAATCCCACCATCGATTTGAGCAAGGTTGTTTTGCCACAACCACTGCCGCCAATGACAAAAAAGATATCATTCTTGTTAATGTCGAAGTTGAGTTTTTTTTGCACCTCGGTACTGCCGTAGCCGACTGATAGATTACGTACACTGATAAAGGCATCATCAACCATGGTTAGATCCCTAATTTATCGTATAAGATATTAAGCGCCGCATCGGAGACAACCAAAAAAACAATGGCCTTAACCACAGCGTGGGTCGTCGCTAAACCAACGGCATTCGAGTCACGTCCGCAAAGCAGTCCTGCCTGACAACCCGCAATCGCAATTAAAAATCCAAAAATTAAACTCTTTATTAAACCAGTGGAAATATCGACCCAATCAATCGCAACCTGGGTTTGCAAAATATATTGGGTATAACTCACGCCCATACCGTTAGCAACTAACGCACCACCAATCATGCCTATTACATCCGAATAAATACACATTAGCGGCATAATAAAAATTAATGCTAATAACCGCGGTAAAACCAGAAACTCCATGGTAGGAATACCCATTACTCGCAGCGCATCAATTTCTTCATTAACTTGCATGGTGCCTAACTGCGCCGCATAAGCGGCTCCCGTTCGGCCGGCCATAATAACGCCTGTCATTAGAGCACCCATTTCACGCACCATTCCGATAGCCACTAAATTAGCCACATATACCTGGGCGCCTAATTGGCGCAGCTGTACCGAGCCTAAATAAGCCAAAATCATTCCCACGAGCAGACTAATTAAGGTCACAATAGCAAGCCCTTTAGGCCCAGCTTGTTCGATAAAAAAAACGATATCACTTCGGCGAGTTCTCGCTCTGCCAACCAACCAACGCCCGAGTGCCAAAGTGCAGTTACCGACAAATACTAATCCATCGTGTACTTGTAAGCCTTGATTAATCAATCCTCGACGTAAGGTCGGCCATAGCCCGCCTAGGGCACCCTCATTAGTGGGTTGATAAACCGCAACATCGGTAGCGAGCAGCAGTAGTTGCTGCAGCCCTTGAGGTGTTTGTTGAGTGTCTAGTGATAGTTTATGTTGCTCACACCAGCGAGATAATTGTAATAAGGCAATGGCGAGGCTTGAATCCCAATGAGACAACTCTGTGGTGATTAAAGTGACAGATTGGCAATTAGATGGCAGCTCAGCACAAATATCTGCGCCTAGCGGTGCTTGGCCTAATTGCCAATCACCAGCAAGGTTCAGTAAGCAGTTATCATCGTGCATGTCGATATGGAATGTTGCGAGTGTCATGCTAGACCCCCGAGTCAATATGAAATAAGTCTATTTGTTTGTTTAATAAATAGGTTAGCTTGATTTTTGATCCTGTTATCAGTGTAGACCAAGCTCATTGATTATATTTTGACCTTGGACATATTATTTCATCAATAATGAAGCTATCACTTTGATGTATTGACGCTTTGCTACATTGAAGAAGCATTAGTTATGGACCGATGTTGTTGTGCAGAGGCAATAAAAACGGCGTTAACGATTGAACATAACCGCCGCTTGTCGCGGTTTAAAGCAAATAAACTTGCACTGACAAAATTTAACGCTAATATATACTGTTTATTTATACAGTATATATTTATACAGTGCTTATTTGTGTGCTGTTTATTTATACGGTTTGTATTTATACAGTACATATCATATTAGAGGTTGTCATATGCGCGTTATTCCCATTGCAGCCAGTGCCGGCATTACCGGTTTTGAATCTCCTGCAGCTGAGTATCTTCAGTTAGGCCTCAGCCTTGATGAGATATTAATCCAGCATCCAAGTTCTACTTTTATCGGCTTAGCCCAAGGTGAGTCGATGCAAGGTGTGGGAATATATGATGGTGACTTATTGATTGTCGATCGTCATGAAACGGCTAGAAATGGCGACGTGATAGTGGCTAATTTTAATGGTGAGTTTGTGTGTAAAATTCTCGACATGCATCGGCGAATGCTGATGTCGTCTAATGAGCAACATTTACCTGTGACCATCTGCGACTATGATGACTTTAGTATTGAAGGTGTGGTTATTCGCTCAATTCGTTGTCATCGTCAAAGCCCACTGCTTATCAGTAAAAAAGGTTAGGTAACAATGTTTGCCTTAGTCGATGCCAATGCTTTTTATTGCAGTGCAGAACAGGTTTTTCGTCCTGACTGGCGCGGCAGACCGATTATTGTACTGAGCAATAACGATGGCTGTATTGTCGCGGCTAATCGGCAAGCAAAAGAGGCGGGTATTGAGAAGTTTTTGCCTTACTTTCAAGCGAAAGCATTATGTGCCCAGCGCAATGTCATTGTGTGTTCATCTAATTATGAATTGTATGCCGATTTATCGGCAAAGATGATGGCAATAATCGGTCGTTTTGCACCAGAGCAACATGTGTACTCCATCGATGAAAGCTTCCTGTCTTTTAAACATTGTTATCCCGCAATCAAATGCCTGCATAGCCAAGGTCAGTTAATTCGCCGTGCCGTTTGGAAAGAAGCCCGCTTGGCTGTTTGTGTGGGCATGGGCCAAACGTTAACCTTAGCTAAAATAGCCAATCACGCCGCTAAAAAAATACCGGGATACCAAGGTGTGTGCGTTATCGACACTGCGCAGCAACGTAATGACATTTTACGCCAGCTTGCCGTTAAAGAGGTGTGGGGGATTGGCAGGCGCATCAGTAAAAAGCTTGAATTGATGAATATTCGCAGCGCATACGATCTCGCCTCTATGCCACCCAGTCTAGCCAGAAAACAATTTAGTATTGAAATTGAACGCACCGTACGCGAACTTAACGGCGAAGTGTGTAAACAATGGGATGAGGCTAGGGCAGATAAAAAGCAAATTTTCTCCACCCGCAGTGTGGGCGAACGTATTTGCGATTTTGAATCGCTATTACAGGCATTGAGTAAACATGTTGGTATCGCAGCAAGTAAAGCGCGTCAGCAAGGCTCACATTGCAAAACCATGTTGTTATTTGCCAGTAATTCGCCCCACGACGAGCGGCCTGTGAGTTATAAAGTTATTGTCCATTTTCCGTGTCCAACCAATTGCACCATTGAACTCACTAAAGCCATGACAGACGCCGCCCCGAGATTATTTAGCAATGGTGTTCGTTATTACAAAATTGGTGTGGGCCTGGTTGATTTAGCCAGCGAGAAACATTTTCAATTTGATTTATTTAATACCGCGAAGGTCAATTATGCCTTGATGGATACGCTTGACGGCATCAACCAACGATATGGCCGCGATACAGTGTTTCTGGCAGCACAAGGAATAGAACAAAAATGGGCCATGCGCCGTGATTTACTCACACCTCAATATTCAACCCAATGGAAATGCTTACCCAGCATTAAATGCTAAGGTTTTATATTACTAAGGTTTATTACTAAGGTTTATTATAACAGTGGTATTGCTCTGCCATAACACATGCAAGGTTGGGGCATTCAACTATGGCTAAACCTTAAAATGTGATTCAGCTCTGATTATCACTCTAATTAAATTGTTAATGTTGAATCGTACTCATCATATGGCCGACATAATGCGAAATACGCTGTTAAACATAGCAATGATAATTTCACTACTTGGACAATTACTTGTTCCAAGTTTTGCTATGTCTAATGAAATGGCCATGTCGGACATGCAGTCGAGTAGTATGCATCAATCAACGATGATGCAAAGTGACTGTGATACTAACGATGACTGTTGCTTAAACGATATGAGTCAATGCATTAGCCATTGTCATGCGGTCGCGAATGCATTTTTGTTATCAGCAACAAACCTCACCGGTGCTCTACTAACGAGTGCCAAAGTGAGTTCGCCTTTATGGACATCAACCCCCACCATTCTAGTAAGCCAAAATCCGCCTCCGATAGCTTAATTCTTTATGTTTATTAGTTACCCACATTAATTTATAAAGATTTTTGTTGCTTCAACTATAAGCATCAAAAAACTATAAGCATCAAAAAGTTAACGGAGTTTATTATGAAAAAATTCATTGCGATCACACTATTATCTTTAGCCAGCTCAGCAGCAATGGCTGCCACTATCTCATTACCTGACTATTTAATCTTTACTGCGGTCGATGGCAAATCGGCATCAAATAAAAGTGAAATGGAGGTGTCTCCTGGTCAACATTTAATAGAATTACAGTTTTATGATGTGTTTTCATCAGGAGCAGATGATACGAATTTTATTAAGTCCGATGCGTTATATTGGAGTCTACATCTAACCAAAGATGAAGATATTCAAGTGCGTAGCAAAGAGATTTTCTCTTCAACCAATGCAAAGAAATTTATTGCATCACCGGTGATAACCTTAGACCGCGCCAGCGTAAAAGGTGAAAACGTCAAATTAGTTAATCACGAAGAGTTAATGGCTATTATCATGAAACAACACAGTCAAATGATGCAACAATAGTAAAATTGATAGGGCGCTTACATAGCGCTCTATCGTTATAAAAACCTGCTTGACCTATGTGCTGCACGTGGGTTTATAGTCAATACTAAGTAAAACAAGTTAAAATAACCCTTGTTTAAGATAATACATTTCACTATTCTGTTTGCTGTTTGCTGTTTGCTGTTTGCTGTTTGCTGTTTGCTGTTTGCTGTTGTTTTTGGAGAGTATATTTTGCGTAAAGCCCACTTAATCATGATGTTTGTCTTACTGACGTTTGTCGGTCAGGCTTTTGCGTCTGTGATTATGTCAGCTAATATGCCAATGAGCTCAATGACAAAGTCAACATTATCGACAGATAATAACAATGCTTGTCATGACATGAATATGCAAAAGAATGCCATGAGTGACATGAGTGACATGAGTGATAATGAGAGTGATAATTGCTGCGCCCAAGCGTGCCATTGTCCTGTCGGCTCATGTTTATCCGTCGCTTTAACGATGGCTATGCCAACGCTTAAATCAGAAGTCAGCTTAGTTAATTCTGCAACAATGTTTACCTCAGCACTAATGCCTCAGTATTTTTCATCTTTATACCGTCCTCCAATATTTGCCTAACATAGGCACAGTTACGCCTTTTTTTTGCTAACTGTCCTAGCCAATCATGTAGTTTCAATTTTTTAACTTTTTCGGTTAATAAACTGACATTAAACCGCGTTGTTTAATGTGACGAAATTTGATTTGGAGGCAATATTATGTCTGCTCTATATCGCAATTCTATTCGTTTTTTTCGTGTCATAGGTACTATTTTTATTCTGCAAATTATGGGAGGGATGTTACCTGCTCATGCAGCGGAGCCCGGCACTACGGCGCCATTACTCACTGTTTATAAAGATGCCAATTGTGGCTGTTGTGAGAAATGGCTTACTCATATTAGTGACCGTGGATTTAGTGTTGATGCCCACAATATTAACAACCTTTATGAGTTTAAACAGTCAAAGGGTATTCCTGCTTCAATGCAATCTTGTCATACCGCAGTGTCATCTCAAGGTTATGTGTTTGAAGGGCATATCCCTGCAAAATTCATTAGTCGTTTTTTAGCCTCCCCCCCTAAAGATGCTATCGGCCTAACCGTTCCGGCTATGCCTGTGGGCAGCCCAGGTATGGAGTACCAAGATAAATTTATGCCATACCAAGTCTTACTGTTGAAAAATGATGGCAGTAGCCAGGTTTACGCCCAAGTGAACTCGCTTGAGGAGTCTGTGCAATGAAATCTCAATACATGATAAAACCCATGATTCAAACGACAAACAGTGAACTCAACAACAGCCGACGCCGGTTTGTGTTTGGTGCATCCGCCATGTTGGCATTGATGTCGATCCCTTTCCCTAAAAATGCCATTGCCAATGCGTTAAGCCAATCGTTGAGCCAGCTCTCTGGCAAAGTGTTTGACTTATCAATTGACTATAAAATGGTTAACTTTACCGGAAAATCTGCTCGGGCCACTGTGGTAAACCAATTACTGCCCGCGCCGTTATTACGTTGGAAAGAAGGTGAAACAGTCACCTTAAGAGTAAAAAATAATCTCGACCATGATAGCTCTATTCACTGGCACGGTATTATTTTACCCACCGAAATGGACGGTGTGCCTGGCTTTAGCTTTGATGGCATTAAACCCGGTGAAACATTTGAGTATCAATTTACCGTCCAGCAAAGTGGCACATATTGGTATCACAGTCATTCAGGCTATCAAGAACAAACCGGTTTATTCGGTGCTATTGTGATTGATCCTGCGACCCCCGATCCGGTCATATATGACCGTGACTATGTGATCATGCTGTCTGATTGGTCTGACGAAGCCCCTGAAAACATTTATGCCAAATTAAAGAAACAAGCCGATTACTATAATTACCGTGAGCGTACGGTAATGGATTTTTTCTCTGACGTGAATAAAAATGGCTTAGCCAATACGTGGAACGCTCGTTCGATGTGGAATAACGCACGCATGAGTGACAGAGACATATCTGATGTTACGGGTTCAACTTACACCTATTTAATGAATGGCAATCCTCCGCAACAGGGCTGGCAAGGGTTGTTTGAACAAGGTGAGAAGGTGCGCTTACGCTTTATAAATAGTTCTGCGATGACCATATTTGATGTGCGTATACCGGGTCTCAAAATGAGTGTTGTCGCCAGTGATGGTCAGAACATTCAACCGGTTTCTGTGGATGAATTTCGAATCGGTGTTGCTGAAACCTATGATGTGGTTATTGAGCCAGAGGTTGATAATGCCTATTGTATTTTTGCTCAGAGTATCGACCGCACCGGCTTTACGGTAGGTAACCTTACCTCAGATGCCAGTTTACATGCTCCTATTCCCCCAATGGATCCAAGGCCAGTCCTTGGCCACAGTGATATGGGCATGGACATGAGTGATATGGATATGAGTGGTATGGATCATAGCAAAATGGATCATAGCAAAATGGACATGGGCGGCGGTGATATGCCAGGCATGGATCATGGCAAGATGGCTATGGACGGCGGTGATATGTCAGGCATGGACCACAGCAAGATGGCTATGGGCGGCGGTGATATGTCAGGCATGGATCATGACAAGATGGCTATGGGTGGCGGTGATATGTCAGGCATGGATCACAGCAAAATGACCATGGACGCTGCGAAAGCGACAGTCTCAGGACTAGGGCTTGCAGGCTTTGGCAGTAACAATGAAATTAAACACATTGACACCGAGTTCGGCCCACAAGTGGATATGCGTGCCGATGCGCCAAAAAGTGGTTTACATGATCCCGGGATTGGGCTGCGTGACCATCAACAGCAATTTAACCGCAAAGTATTAACTTATGGCGATATTAAAGGCTTACATCCTACCTACGACACACGCCAACCTAGCCGCGAAATTCAACTGCATTTAACCGGCAATATGAACCGATATATGTGGTCTGTGAATGGGGTGAAATTTATGGATGCTGCGCCATTAGAGTTTGAATACGGAGAAAGACTGCGGATCACCTTGGTGAACGACACGATGATGACTCACCCTATGCATTTGCATGGTATGTGGAGTGAGTTAGAGACAGGCGATGCTGATTTTATTCCCCGTAAGCACACGGTATTAGTTCAGCCGGGTTCTAAGATAAGTTACTTAGTCACAGCAGATGCAAAAGGGCAATGGGCATATCATTGCCACTTGTTATTCCACATGCCAGGCATGTTCAGAAAAGTCGTGGTGAAATAAGGGGAATACAGATGAATAAAACGAATTTAGTGGCATTGGGACTGTTGAGTCTGAGCGCCTCATTGGCTAGCTCAGCTGTGTTTGCCGGCGGTAATGATGATCCTCTATTAACAAAAGTCATGTTGGATCAATTTGAAAAAGGCGTGGATCCGCAAGATCCCACCCAGTTTAGTGCACAAGCCTGGTTAGGTTACGATTTGAATAAGTTGTGGCTTAAAACCGAAGGTGAATATTCAAATAGTGATAAGCAAGACCTTGAAATTCAGGCTCTTTACAGTAAGCCCATCGCACCATACTGGGATGTACAATTCGGTATTAAAACCGATATCAAACCGACGCCGAACCGTAATTGGGCTGTGATTGGGGTTCAAGGGTTAGCGCCATATTTCTTTGATATTGATGCGGCCTTATTCATCGGTGAACAAGGCCGTACGGCTATGCGGTTGAGTGCGGAATATGAACTGTTAATCACTCAAAAATTGATACTCACACCTGAAGTAGAAGTTAATTTATTTGGTAAGGACGATGCTGAACTTGGAATAGGCTCAGGCTTATCTGACGTCAGTGCAGGGCTGCGATTGAGATACGAGATTGTTCGAGAGTTCGCACCCTATATCGGTGTGGATTGGCGTCAGAAGCTCGGTAATACCGCCGATTACGCCCGAAGTGAAGGGGAAGATACACAAGAAACCCAGTTTGTTATTGGTTTTAGCGCGTGGTTCTAAGATCTCGTTCGTACACTGAGTTATAAGCTTGGCGCCAAGATGTTAGCTAAGCCAATATTTAATCATTTATGTAAACCGTTTTTCGATCGTTAAAAACAATATAAAAGGAAATATCATGAAATTATTTAACAAGGTTTTAGTCGTAACAAGTCTATTCCTGAGTGCTTCAGCATTTGCTCATGTCGGATTGGGCAGTTCTATGCCCGCTAACGGTGCCATGCTAAGTCAAGCCCCAACAACGCTTGAACTGACCTTTACGGCTCCGGTACGTTTGGTCAAATTAACAATGCAAGATGAGAAGCAGCAAAGCGTACCGCTAACATTACCTTCAAGTGCGACCAGCCAAGCAGCATTTTCATTCGCTCTACCAGCATTAAGTGCAGCTAATTACACGGTTAACTGGATGATCATGGGTGATGACGGTCATAAGATGAAAGGCAACATGAGCTTTATGCTTCACGACTCTGGCATGAACACTCGCAGTGCACCGCCTATGACAATGGAGCATGAGACTAGCGAGCACACTGCACATCAATAAGTGGATGAGTAAACATGATATTAACCGTATTTGAAATATCGGTGTTGATATCTAAATGGGTTATCTATCTAAGTGTTGCCGCCGTTATTGGCGGCACATTGATGCAATATCTCATTAAGGGTCAACCGAACCTTGGTATTAGCGTTGCAAAATATACCGGCGTAGGTGCCGTTTTGGGGTTGATTGCCGTCAGTATCAATTATTTTGCGCAAGTAGGATCTTTTGCTGAAAGTGGCTTGATGGGAATATTTGATGCGCAGATGCATGCTTTTCTTTGGCCAACCCAGGTAGGGCAAACGGTGCTTTGGCGCTTAATCGGTTTTGGGTTAATGCTAGTGGCTAGTGGTTTACTGTTACATAAGAACCGTTATATCAAAACGTTTTCTGCGGTATTAGCCATTATCAGCTGTCTGTTAATTGCTGTCACGTTTATTTTTATTGGCCACAGCACTGAACTGGGATTGCTTGCTCAAGGCTTAATATTGATACACGTGTTGATCATTGGCAGTTGGATAGGCGCTTTTTATCCATTATGGAAATTATGCAGCACCGATGACAACATCGTCATAAAAAATGTCATGGATACATTTGGTCGTTTAGGCATAGTGATTGTCATTCTAGTGTTGCTTTCAGGCATGGGAATGGTGTGGATGTTGTTTGATAGTCCCACTGAATTATTCAGTTCCAATTATGGTATTGCGGTCACCATCAAGCTAAGTTTGGTGGCTATCATTTTGCTTATAGCAGCATGGCATAAATTGGTTTTAGTACCGAAATTAACGATTGCGAACCCATCACTCGCAAAACAAAAACTACAAAAATCGATTGGATTAGAAGCATTAATAGCAGTACTGATATTAGCGACAACAGCGGTACTTTCGAGCGTGCTAGGTCCTATGAGCCTTGGATAATCACTATAAATTAACAGAGAGATAAAAATGAATAATAGCCCTTTAACAATACTCATAACGACCGGGATACTACTGATGTCAGCAGGACAAAGCTCATTGAGCTTCGCCCATGGTGATGAAACTCACCCCATAGAACAAAAAGCGTTTATCGGTGTTGATTCCGCCGCGGGTAATGTCGTCAAACAATTTCATGCTGCATTACAAATGGGTAATGAGGCTATTGTTAGGCAGTCATTAGCTGTCAATGTGCAAATTTATGAAGGTGGAAAAGTAGAACGTTCACTTACGGAGTATGCCAATCATCACATGCTTGCAGATATGGCCTACTTAAAAGGGTTAACCATAACGCCAAAAGAACACCAAATAACGATTACGGGTGACATTGCTATTTCAACGTCAATAAGTCACGCCCAAGGTGAATATAAAGGTAAAAGTATTGACTCAATGACCATGGAAACGCTTGTGTTAATAAAACAAGCGGATGGTCATTGGAAAATAACCCACGTGCACTGGTCGTAAACATAACAAGTTCATCATGTAGATAAAGGATTATCTCGAGCCACTTTGTAGATGCTCCCAAGAAAACCACAAAGACTCATATCATGTAATAACATGATATTTTATGGAAAAGGATTTCCTCTTTTTTAAGTCAATCCATTCACCATCCTTCATCGTTTTGTTTAATCCTCGCACGGCTTATGACAGGTAAAATACTTGTCATCATAAATAATGTCACGCGTCACAAAACTCAAACCAGAATCGAAATTATTATTGGCATATGCTAATAATAAGAGTATATATTGCATATGCCAATTACTATTATTCGATTAATTTAAGCAGATAATGCCAAGCCTCCAAAAATAGACGAAGATTCTAGGACGCTCTCGGCAAAAGCTGTTTTAAGCCCAGTGGCATGTCGATAAACCAAGTTGGAACAACTGCGTTTAATCGATTTGTTAAAAATGCACATGAGGAGACATGATGATTACTGCCATACCTATGAAAGACCAACATATTGCCAACCACTTTAGCCGTGCCGATGAGATGCTATTCATTGATGAGCAAGGCCAAGTAAAAGGGCGCTTTGCCAACCCAGCATTAACAGAAGGATGTGAGGGTAAGCAACAATTAGTCAGTATGATACTGGCAAATGGAGCGGATCGCGTCATCGTGCGCAACATTGGCCAACAGCTTTTATCTAAGTTATTAAGCCAACAATTGAGTGTATTTCACGCAAAAAATGGTCGTACTGCAATAGAGTATTTTGCCAGTAGTCATTTAGCGGACTGTGAGCCATTTACCGAGGCAAGTCAGGGGCGACCATCCATCAATAATATTGCTAAGAAAGCCACTGGTGGTTGCTGTAACCATGAGCATAAACATAACCATGACCATGATCATCAACACGCTCATGGTGAAGACTGTCAGAACAGATCTGATCTGGCGACACATAAACGTTGCTGCGAGTCTAAATCTGAATTGGCGAATGAAACCACAACAATGAAACGTTGCTGCAATAAAAAACATTCACTAATTGCTCATTAATGATCGCTAGGGGTGTTTTATCACAGCGCTGTGGTGGCTAGTTAAGCTTTAAACCATAGCGTTGTAATTTTCGATATAAGGTACGCACACTGATATTAAGCGTTATCGCTAGTTCGGCTGGCGATCCTGCATATTGCTCACATACCTGCGAAAGATACGCACATTCCATGTCATCTAACGTCATCAGTTCGGTGTTAAGTTTTACGGCAATTGTTTCATCCTTAGATGTGTGGCTAGGTTGAACGCTTTCAGGTAAATCACTGCTGTGTATAACATCCTCATTGGCGATAAGTGCCGATTGCTCAATAATATTTTTCAATTCGCGAATATTTCCCGGAAATGCATAACGACCCAAAAGAGTTAATGCATTGCTCGAAAACTTTTTATGTTTGTAATCAGAATATTTTATAAAGTGATTCACCAGCGTCGGAATGTCATCATAACGCTCACGTAACGACGGTAAGTAAATCGGAAATCCTGCAATGCGGTAATACAGGTCGCGCCTAAATTCACCTTTTTCAACCAAATCGAGTAAATTCTTATGGCTGGCACTGACTAGCCTAAAGTCAGAACGTTTCTGTTTTAATCCGCCGACGGCACGATAACACTGGGTTTCAAGTAACCTAAGTAACTTTACTTGCATGTTCATCGGTACATCACCAATTTCATCAAAAAACACCGTTCCACCGTGCGCTATTTCAATCAAGCCTTTTTTGCTGCTTGTCGCCCCTGTAAATGCACCTTTTTCATAGCCAAATAATTCACTTTCGAACAGATTTTCACTTAGCCCAGTGCATTCAATCACCACAAACGGTTTATCATTTCGGTTGCTGGCCTGATGTACCGCTTTAGCAACTAACTCTTTGCCTGAACCAGTTTCACCTTGTAACAGAACCGCGATATTGGATTGAGAGGCTCTATTAATCCTGTTGAGCATCTGCTTAAATGGCGCAGACTGACCGATCATGGTGCCTTTTTTTGATTCTGTCGATGCGTAATCTATGGCATCTAAAATCTCTAGATACCCCAATACCATGCCACTATTATCTTTTATAGGTTTCATTAAAATGTCGCAGTAAGACTTACCTTGCACCGTGCTGTGAATATGCACGGCACTGGCAGCTCGGTTAGTACTCTGGCATTGTAATAACGGGCATTCCTCACCGTGTTTATCGCAAGGTTGGTCACTATTATGAGAGATTTGATGGCATTTACTTTGGCCTAAAATAACGTCGTCATCATAGGTTTCGATATAGGCTTGATTAACCGCATGGATCACATAATCGGGAGTAATAAAAATCGCCGGTTTATCAATAGCGTTTATCATAGATTGTACAACGGTGGTTTTATTCATTGATTACTCTCGCTTGCGATTCATATTAATCGGCCAACCTTTATAATGACATTAATAGCACGATAAATGTCATTACGATGTCATATTTGTCACTCATTTGTCACTCAACAACCTAGCATGGGCATCCTGTCAATTTCAATAATGTTTAAGCTAATGATTTTAAGCGATTAAACCTAGCTAGTGTGATATGGCACAAGCTTTGTATTGATTGTGTTATATCGCTTACGACCGAACGGTGCCCTGGCAGTAGTGAACCCATGTACGAAAATTATGCCCTGAAGTTAATGGGAATGACCCGACTTGAAGACGAGGATGACAAATAATGAAATTAACATCAAAGCACAAAAAAACGGTTTTAAATGCACGTAACATCAGTGCGTTATTAGTGATTGCTGGCATGAGCAGCTTTTGCCATGCTGAATCACTAACGCAACAGCAGGTGCTTGAACAACAGGCCAATCAACGCATTGCCGATTTTAGCCAAGCGTTAAAAGATCAGTTACAAGCCGCAATTAAACAAGGTGGCTTAATCAATGCGGTGTCGGTGTGTAAATCGGTTGCACCTGCCATTGCCGCTGAAAACTCGAAAGATGGCTGGACACTGACTCGAACCAGTTTACGTGTACGTAATTCAGACAATACGCCAGATGAATGGGAGTTATCGCAATTACAACAATTTGAGCTGGTGAATGCCTCAGGACAACAACCTGCAGATAAGCCAATCGTGGCGAGTGAGTTTATCGTCAATGATGGCAACACTCAGTTTCGTTATATGAAGGCCATACCAGCGCAACAATTATGTTTAGGTTGCCATGGCAGTAATATTGAACCGGAAGTGAGTGCATTGCTTAGCAAAACCTATCCAGATGATAAAGCGGTTAACTTTGCCCTTGGTGATATTCGTGGCGCATTTTCACTGAAAAAGGATATCAAAAAATCTACTCCATCGGTTACTGCTAAGCCATAGCCGAAAGCAATAGTCAAAAGCCAAAGTCGAAAAAGTAATTAACAAACTACCACGGGAATAGGGCTTTATCATTAAGCCTTATTCTTCGGATCGTAAATCAAATAATGCTTATTAATTCGCTGTTTGTTGCGACTTAATCCGCAGTTTACATTGATGGTTTAATTTAACATCATGCTGTAGTGATTAACCCTCCTCAGTCATTGAATCAATGATGTTGAGAATATTACCAATATTAATCTGAGGCTTTATCTGACAAATACCAGTGTATTGTGTTGGGAGTTAATGTGTCATGAGTAGAATTCGAATCGATCCTTTTTATCATCAAGCTAGCCATACTCTTACATATGTGGTGACCGATATTGCTACCCGTCAATGTGCGATTATTGATCCTGTTTTAGATTTTGACATGGCGTCTGGCACCATAAGCACGAGTTTTGCTGATAGCATCATTGAGCATATCGATAAACATGGATTTGAAGTTGAATGGATTTTAGAAACCCATGCCCACAGCGACCATATTTCTGCGGCCTGTTATATCAAGAAAAAACGTGGTGGAACAACCGGAATTGGCGAGCACATCACCAAAGTTCAACATACCTTTAAGCGATTACTGAATCTTGATGATAGTTTTAAATGTAATGGCGAACAATTTGAACAATTATTTGTGGATGAAGAACTCATTAAACTGGGTCATTTAGATATTCACATTATGCATACACCGGGTCATACACCAACCTGCGTCAGTTATCTCATTGAAGATGTTGTGTTTGTAGGCGACACCTTGTCAACGCCAGAATTAGGTACCGTTAATACTGACTTCCCCAATAGCAGCGCAATAACCTTGTACCATTCAATTCAGCGAATATTGGCATTACCTAATTGCACTCGGGTGTTTGTTGGCCATGATCCACATGCACAGAAACGTACAGATAATGGGTTAGAAACATCGGTGATTGCCCAAAAACGCTATAACAGTGTGGTAGGGGGGAATGTCACCCTAGCAGAGTTTATTAAACGGCATCAACAACGCCATATTGGCCCTGACATACAGCAACTATTATTAGCCGCCATTCAAATGAATATTCGTGCGGGTAACATGCCATTAGCTGACGGTAAGGGTAACTACTACCTTAAAATACCGCTAAATCGGCTCTAAAAATGAATACACAATCAACCATTAACACAATCAACCATTAGCACAATCAACCATTAGCACGGTTAGCCATTAACAGCATCTGCCATCAGTAAAAAATAAGCCATGAGCCACATAATGTTGGCTCATGTTTGCGTAATTTATATTTTATGAGGCACCAATGGAAAGCCATCTTGTTGCCATTGCATCATGCCACCGGCAACAGACAGAGGTTTGCTAAACCCCATATCCTGTAATGATGCTGCCGCCAGTGCAGAACGGCCACCAGTTCGACAAATAAGGTATATGTCTTTATCAGCTAGTTCATTTAACGCCAATACCCACTCGCAGTGATGACTCACTAAAGGATGCTCGTGTATTTTCATCTCTAATACTCCACGTGGAAAATTCACCGCACCTTCTATATGGCCCGTCGTAAACTCATCATGCTCACGAACATCGATGATGATCACATCAGGGTTAAGCATTGCCGTCAGTAATTCTTGGGTACTCACTTCAATAATGTGGGTTTTAATCTCACTTATGTATTCCTGGGCAGTTTTCATGTGTACCTCGTGATGTTAAATAATGGATTTAGTTAAAATGAATAGCGCCATTAGCACTAAAAACACGGCAAATATTTTTTGTAAAATCGCTTTGGGTAAATATTGATTTATCCATTGGCCGGCAATACTGCCGACAAGTCCGCCTGCAATCATGATGGCAATAATCGACCCATCGAACTCAAACCCTTTACTTGAAAGTAATGAGTAATATTTAGCAAAACCGACCAGTGAGTTCATTGAAATAATCAGTAAGCTGGTACCAATCGCCAACGACATTTCAATGCCGCCAAGTAACACCAGTGCAGGTACAATTAAGAAGCCACCACCCACACCCACAAAACCGGTGACAACCCCAACCGCTAATCCTTGCGACAAGATTTTAGCGATATTTAGTTTGCCAGCTTGGTAGCGGCTAGATTGATTTCGCCACATCATCACCGCGCCAATGAGCATCAAAATGACAAACACAGTAAGTTGTATGTCACTGTTAAAGAAGCTGCTGAGCCATGCGCCTAAATAGGTGCCTACCATGCCAGGTAAACCAAATAAAAACACATGAGGCCAAGAGACTTTTTTATGCTTAATAAAGCCTATGCTGCTGATTAAACTGATAGCACCCACAATGCACAATGACGAAGCGATAGCTAATTGGGGTTGCATTCCAATAAGGTAAAGCAACACCGGAACAGTAAGGATGGATCCACCAGACCCTAATACACTCAGCACTAAACCAATTAATAATGCGCCAATGATTGCTTGTATCATCATGGTTACTCTTAAGTTTAAAGCTGGTTAATCGGGATTTTTAAATACACAGTGCCGTTGTTTTCAGCGTCTGGCATTTGGCCTGCGCGAATATTGATTTGAATCGATGGCAATATCAGCCTAGGCATCGGCAATGTGGCGTCTCGTTGTTGACGAAGCGTCACAAAAGCAGATTTGGTCATAGTGTCATTCACATGAATATTGTGTTGTTTCTGTTGGATGACTTGAGTTTTAAATTGATGCCCGCGCCCCTCTGTAGGGTAGTCATGACACACGTAGATATCTGTTGTATCTGGGAGAGTAAATAATGCCTGAATGGAATCGTACAAAGTATTGGCATCCCCACCTGGGAAATCACATCTAGCGGTACCCACATCAGGCATAAAAATGGTGTCTCCAACAAAGGCTGCCTGCTCATTAATAATATAAGCAAGATCAGCCGGAGTGTGACCCGGTGTGTGCATAACACGAATGGTCATATTACCGACTTGTAACCGCTCATTATGTTTAAATAGATGGTCAAATTGACTGCCGTTAGGCAAAAAGCTAGCGTCTAGGTTAAATACCTTTTTAAAAGTCTGCTGGACTTCGGTGATGTGCTCGCCAATACCCATTTGGCCACCAATTTGGTCACGTAAATAACTGGCAGCAGATAAGTGATCGGCGTGAGCATGGGTTTCAAGTATCCATTTTACGGTTAACGCTTGGCGTTCAATCCAATGTAAAACTCGATTGGCATTTCGTGTGCCTGTTCGACCTGATTTATAATCAAAGTCTAAAACCGGGTCAATAATCACAGCAAACGATGTGGTATTATCAGCAACAACATAAGTGAATGTTTCACTGTCTTCATCTAAAAATTCATGGACACTAAAGGTTGAAATCATCACAAGCTCCTGTTAAATAGTGCACAGGGACTAAGCGTCCCAGTGCTTGCCACGGGTTAAAGCGACTTCTTACTAAAATACCAATCTACATAATCATAACCCTGGGATAATCGTGCTTTAGCGTCAGCAGTTGTTGCTGGTGGTGGCACAATAACGTCATCGCCAGGTTGCCAGTTTTCTGGGGTAGCAACGCCATTGGCATCACTGGTTTGCAGTGCTTTTACTAATCGAACAAATTCATCTATAGAACGACCATTACTCATTGGGTAATACACCATGGCACGCAATACACCTTCGGGATCGATAATAAAGGTTGCGCGAACGGCAGCTGTGTCACTCGCACCGGGTTGGATCATGCCGTAGGCTTTAGCCACTTCCATTGATAAGTCGGAAATAATCGGGAAGGTTATTTCAACGCCAAAGTTTTCTTCAATGTTACGTACCCAAGCGATATGGGAATGAACACTGTCGATGGATAAACCGAGTAACTCAGTATTAAGCTTGGCAAATTCTTCTGCACGTTGAGCAAACCCAATAAACTCAGTCGTACACACAGGGGTAAAATCCGCAGGATGGGAGAACAACACTAGCCACTTACCTTTATAGTCAGTAAGTGAGCGCATGCCATGTGTTGTCTTGGTATTAAAGGCCGGAGCGGGTCGGTTTAATTGCGGAAAAGAAACAATAGAATCAGTCATGTTATTACTCCAAAAAAATGGTTAAGTTAATGCAACTCTAATCTGTAAAATAGATTGCAAACATACTTAGTAATAGCAATTGCTAGGCCAATATCTGTTAGATGATAATAAATAACGTAAATAAAATAAGTATCTGATTTTATTAATTAAAAATTTAGATGTGATTAGTTGTTAGATAATTTTTACATTATCCACACAATAAGTTGTATTTAACTCGTGTCATAAATGGCACAAAAGACAAAAATGACCACGTTAATTGTCGCAATAGCAAAACCGATCAAGCGATACAGGTGTTAGCAGTAAGGTTTCTGAAGTGAGTAATTAACAAATCTGTGCATAAAGCCGCATTATATGGATTAGAAATAGAGCCGATTGCGGAACAAAAATTTATTTAACGATAGCAATGTGAAGCGGGTCTTGATTATGCTTGTGAAGCCTATACCGTAATATCATTTAGGTTTATATTTTCGTAATCAAATATATGACTTATAAAGAGTAATTCGTAAATGGAATTGGCCAAGCTTTCACGTATCAGTATGAAACACTTGATCACTTTGCATGTGATGCTTGATACCCTCAGTGTCACAGCCTGTGCTGAACGGTTATGTTTAAGCCCATCGTCGGTGAGTAAAACCTTAAGTCAGCTAAGAGAAAGTTTGCATGATGAATTATTCTATCGTCATGGCAATTCACTCATCGCCACTGCATTAGCACGACGACTAGGCCCAAGTGTGAAGCAGATGATTAATGATATGAATCAGATCATGAACCAGGATGTGTTCAAGCCACAACATTATCAAGGTAGCTTTTCACTGGCGATGCGCGAAAGCACATTTGAGTTATTAGCCGCCACATTAACGGCTCATATTCTCAACTTAGCGCCCAATATCCATATCGATATTTACAATAAAGACAACATCGGCTTTGAGGGCTTAGTAAAAGGCTCGTTGGATTTTATTCTTTTGCCACATGACTTAAGCCAACCAACCAATGTCGATGAAGACTTAGTCTGGGAAACCTTAATCAACGATGAAATGGTCTGCCTAATGAGTGCTAGCCATCCACTGGCGTCACAGCAGACTATTAGCCTTGATGACTACTTAAATTTCAGCCACATCGGCATAACAGATACTGATTTGAGCACACCTTTTTTTGATATTTTACTGGCACAACAATCTAAAAAACGGGCGATACCGATTTCGGTACCTGACTTTGGCAGCGCAGCGTTAATGTGCCATCACAGTGAACTGCTATTTACCTGTTCGCGCCACTGGGCCTCAATAGCCAAGCAAGCCCAAGGATTATTGATTAAACCGTTACCGATCGATTATGGCAAAGTTGCTTATAGCCTTGTGTGGCATCGGCAAAGTATGAACGATCCTGCTCATCGTTGGCTGTATGAACAAATATTGCTGTGCAGTCGTTAACCGCACCAATACGATTTTATGTATTGATTAAATGGTACTTTATCAATGAATTGATTTGGTATTAAGTTGCAGCAAAGCCATCCTAGCCATATGTTCAACCTCAGTTGCATATAGACGTTACCTAAAGAAGTTACCAATAGAAGTTACCTATGGACGCTAAATGTAGGTGTTAAATATAGGTACTAAATATAGCGATTAGATATACAGCGACGGCAAGACGATATTGGTGACTCCTCGCTGAGTAAGTTGATTTGCTAAACGTGCTATATCCGCTTGAGTACATTGTGGCCATGTAGAGCCTACGCCTATAACACCATGATGATGAAACGCATTTAACTTCACCCGAGTCTCTGTGGGGAGGTTAGATAAATACCCGCCTAGGGCGTCAATATCATGCTCATAATCCGTAATGCCGGGAATGTGTAACAGTCTTACTTCATACAGTTTATTGTGCTGAGCCAGCAACTCAATTGAGGTAAACACCGAATGGTTATCACGCCCAGTGATGTAATGATGGGTATCTTGTTGCCATGCTTTTAAATCAACCATTGCGCCATCTAAAAATGGCAGTAGCTTATGCCAACCCGTTGAGCTCAAACTGCCATTGGTGTCGAGCATACAACTGAGATGAGATAAATGTTCTGAGGACTTTATCGCACTAAAAAGCTCAATAATAAAAGGTAATTGTAAGCTCGCTTCACCACCACTGAGTGTAATTCCATTGATAAAATGACGTCGCCCATAGATAACCTCTAGCATTGTCTCAACGGAGTAATGAGACGTTTTAGGCGTTGATTGTCTAGGACATACAGTAATACAAGTATCGCATTGGCTGCATTTGGTGCTGTCCCAGACAATATGGGGCTTACTTGGTGAACTACTTGGAGAAATACATGGAGAACTAATTGGCGAATGATTAACTGGTATTGGATCTCCATGTAACGACATTTCTTGTGACCGCAGTTGGGGCAACGGCATAGCTTGTGAATGAATAAGACTCAGCGCCTGTTCAGGGCAACTATCAATGCAGTCACCACAAGCATCACACAAACTGATGGTGTGAGGATTATGGCAATTTTTGCATTGATAGTTGCAGCCTTGCAAAAAAATCACCAAACGACTGCCAGGCCCGTCGACACAGGAAAATGGCAATATTTGACTGACAACGGCATGTTTACTCATGAATAAAAGGAGCTTGTTCGTGAGCAATTACCCGAGCTTGGCGTTGAAATATCCCCGTATTGATTGCGGCTTCAGCAGCTAACCCTGTGGTGTTGGTGCGTGAACCGCATTGCTTAAAAGTTTCAATGTCCGAACGTTTAACCATATAACCAGTAACACGGACTAAATCGTTACTAGCAACATTGGCACTAAACTCTCTAAAACCTGAGCTAAGGGCACCTTTACAGAGTTGGAACATCGCTTGAGGATTCGCTTTAACGGTTTCATCTATGGTTAAAATATCGCTTATCCCAGCAGTATAATATTGATGATGTTCAGCTAGTGCTTGAATATGACTAATAGGGTCTGGTTCTGAGCCATAGGGAATACGCACGCCAGGAGTGACATTTTTATCCAAACTAATGCCACTTTGAGAATGCAATAACGCGCGACCGTTATAACCGTAAGTGACCGGTGTCGACTTTACTATGTTGTCTAAAGCTGCAGATATTCTGAGTCCAAGTTCATTGGCATCAAGGTTATGGCCGTAGCCTGTATTGGGTTTACTTGCGACGTTAGCAGTTGAAACCTCAGCAGCACTAGGTAATAAGGCTTGTAAAATATTGACCGCTTCAGCCATACCATAAATACCGAACATAGGTGCAAAACGAGATTCATCGATCAACTGTTCCTTAACTAAAAAACTGTCAAAGAAATGAGATTGTTGGTGTAAAAATGCCGAACGCACTTCAATAAGCTCGAATGCGAGTTGGCTGTAATATGGCAGAGTTTGGGCAAAAAAATCATCAATACTGTTAGCGTTTAGAGCGACTTCTTTGAGGTTAACCCGCACCAAGGTATTGGCGCCGCCAGCTAACGGTAATGCGTTATAACAACTGACAATCCCAAAACCACGAGTATCGAAGGCGTCGGCATGTAGCGGATAGTTGGCAATGTGAGGTTTACCGCATTGACAAATATTGCTGGTGGCCTGAAATAATAAATCATCTGGCGTTACGGCAGGGTCATACATAAAGGTTAAATTGGGGGCAATTTGTTGTAATTCTGCATCTATACGCAAAATGGTTCGGCAAATAATGTTATCAGTTGGGCCAATATTCACATGCATAAATGCATCGGGTAACGTGCGATCGAGTAATATCCAAAACCGCTTGAGTTTGCGATAGATAGCATCAGTATCGAGCCCTTTGGTAAAAGGCATTAATAACGCATCTAATTGGCCTAAGTAAACCGGGATATTGGTCACCGATGGCACATGAAAATAAAGAATGGTTAATGCATTTAAGGCGTCATCAAAGTCTTCGGCGGGCGACAGCTCCAAATACTGAGATCCTTGCTGCAGGTATTTGGCATAATCTGGCAACACATAACGCGGCTTAAATGGCGCATGACCTTCAAACATATCGCAAATAATACCTTGTTTCATGGCATTATTTACCTGCTCAGACACCGCCACATAAGGCAGACTGTTTTCAGCTTCTAATGCTAAATAGTTGGATTTTTGCTTAGGAGAAAGGTGAGGGTGGGTGACAATTTTCTCAATGTTATCTTGTAATGTCATGATGAAACTCACTTTTTATAGATGAATGCTTGATAACAACTAATCTACTCAAAGGTAGGATGTTTAAACAGTGAAAATAGCCGACGTTGGCATTGATAAAATCGAAATCCGATGATGAAGATCACATCCCAAATGACAGAACATATTGACTAGTGTGTAATGAACCCTATAAACAACGAGAGGCAGAAAAATCGTAATCGATAAAGAGGAACGTTATTAGATTATTACATTACTAATGTTATTACGTTGCTGGGCGCTGAGCGGTTAAACTTGAAATTGTTGGGGTAGTGTAACGAACGCTTTTTAAGTATGGTGTTACTGGCTTTGTAGCGAAACTAACAGGCTCTTAATCCAAACAATAAACTTCAGTTCTATTTCTTCCAAGTGCTTTGGCTTTATACATAGCCTTATCCGCTTGAGTAAATAAATCTGTAAACAGTGTTTTATCATCACAAATACTGACCCCAATACTGACGGTTAGCACGCCGTCACCCACTTTAATTTGCGTGATGCTATCTTGGAGCCGGTTACAAAATAATAAAGTATCACTTTTGTTGGAGTCTGGTAGCAAGATCAAAAATTCTTCGCCGCCAAAGCGAGAGACAAGATCTGTTTGTCGACAAAAGTCTTTCAAAATATGCCCGAGTTCTTTCAGTACTCGATCACCCTCTAAATGACCAAAGGTGTCATTAATGATTTTAAAATGATCGACATCTAACACTAATAAACTAACAGATTGATGAGATCTAGCAGCCTGTTCAAGCGCTAACGTACAACGATATTTCATTTCTCTTCTATTTAATAGCTGCGTTAACTCGTCAGTTGAAGCAAGCAATTTTAATTTTTCAGCTTGCTCCTCAAGTTTTTTTCTTGTTTTTATTAACTCATCATAAAGTTGGTCTCTCTTGGATGCATTGAAAAAACTCCAATAAATACAGCCGTCATCGCTTAAACGAGCATTCACTGTTATCGGAATTCGTAGCCCGTCAGCATTAAAAATAATCAACTGCATTTCTTCACAAATTTGTTCGTGTAAAAGTGTTGGAATTAAATAACTTTGAAAAAATATGCGGGAAGATTGGGTAAAGATAATATCCGCATTTTTGCCTATCAGTTGCTCTGGATTCCACAATAGTTCGTCGGTAAAGTATGAGTTTACATAAATAATAATGTTGGCTGCGTTGGTGACTAACGCACCACACTGGAAACTATCTGGGGAGTGCTCAAATGTTTTATTACTTTCGATTTTACTATTTTTTGTCGTGATCATTTTGCGAATTTCATTATCGATTTTAAAATTGCTTCAGGATGAGTCATATGCAAGCAATGACCATGAGCAGCGATAATGTTAAGTTCGCTATGGGGTATTTCGCTCACAATAAACTCACCAACAGATGTTGCTGCCAGGGCATCATTTTCACTTTGTAAAATTAAACACGGTTGTGTAATCTCTTTTAGTAGATAACGATAATCAGATAAAAAAGTCGCTTCAGCAAAGTTCTTCGCAATAACCGGGTCGGTAGAACAAAAGCTGCCTGATAATTCACCAATAAGTTCATCAGAATTGGTTGTTCCCATTACTAACGGAGCTAAATAATTAGCCCAGCCAATATAATTTTTGTCCATTAGATTTAACAATTCGAGTAAGTCTTCTTTATCGAAACCGCCAAAATATTCAGGAGGAAAATTTAAAAAACAGGGTGAAGGACATACCATTACCAGCTTAGAAAATAGCTCAGGTTTTTGAATTGCAGCAATCGCACCAATAATACCGCTCACTGAATGCCCTATGAAAATAGCGTCAGTTAAGTGCAAAGCGTCACATACTTCGATTATGTCTTCTGCATATCCTTCAAGTTGACCATAACGTTTTCTACTGTATTGAGAGATATCAGAAGCACCTGAACCAACATAATCAAATAGCACAATAGTAAAATGCTTCATCAGTTCAGGGGTTACAAAACGCCACATATTTTGATCGCAACCAAACCCATGTGCGAGAACTAAGGTTTTGCTACCATTACCGATTAATTTAACATTATTTCTAACAAGAACAGCATTTGAATGAGACATGATTTTTCCATTTTTACCAGATGACCAATGATGACTACCTGCTGGATTTATTGGCTAAACAATAGAAGTTTAACGGGTAAAAGTAAAATACCAACACTATGAAAATCAAAATGAACTTTTTAATCGCCTGATCATAGTTTTTTAGGTAAACATAAATTATTAACCAGCTCGTTATGAATCACAACCAAGAGAACATAATATCTTATGTAGGCAAACCTGATTGAATCCCATTAGTTACAATAATGTTAACGTCACGATTGAAGTATACACAATGAACACTGCTATAACTATATATCCCTAAAAGGGCGTAACGTTAGCTAGTGTCGTCTGATAACGGTTTAATAAAAGCAGTTAGCACCGTGAGTTGATTAAACAGACGTTTTTAAACAGATGGATAGAACAATAAAACTAAATTACAATGTACGACTTTTGCTTTAAAAACTCACGCTATAACAAGAAAATAACGGCGTACTATCTGAGGAACACCTTTAATTGAGAGCATCAATCTTCCTTATTGCGGCAGGTTTTATCCTGTTGAGTGGTTGCCAAACTGTTGTTGTAGAAGATGCCAAAGCAGAAAAAAGTCTTGGTGGTGTGAATAAACCAACATCATTAAAAGTTCCTAAGTTGTTAGCTCGGCGCAATTATCAAGACAGCGGTGATGTATGGGAACGCATTCGATATTCAATGGATATGCCCATTCCAGATCAACAATTAGTTAACCAATATCGTGATTGGTATATTAATAATCCACAGCATCTCGAGCAGATTTCACAGCGCGCCAAGCCGTTTTTATATTTAATCGTCCAAGAGTTTGAACATCGAGATTTACCTATCGAACTGGCCTTACTCCCTATAGTAGAAAGTTCGTTTAATCCTTTTGCTTATTCCAGTGCCGACGCATCAGGCCTGTGGCAATTTACCTCACCCATGGCCAGCCATTTTGGACTAGAGATGAATTGGTGGTATGACGGCAGAAAAGATGTGCCTGCTGCAACCACCGCTGCATTAGATATGCTCGAATACTTGTATAAAAAAACCGACAACTGGTTATATGCACTAGCCGCATACAATGCTGGTGAAGGTCGCTTACGTGAGGCTATTAGATATAATGAAGCAAGAGGGCTGAGCACCGACTTTTGGTCTTTACCATTACCTAAGGAAACTCGGCAATACGTACCACAATTGCTGGCAATAGCAGATGTGATTAAACATTCTGAAAGCTACGGCATCAGTCTTAAATCCATTCCTAATAAACCACTAGTTGAAGTAATTGATGTCGGAAGCCAAATTGACATCGCAGTTGCTGCCGATCTAGCCAATATATCCATTGCTCGGTTACAAAAATTGAATCCAGGGTTTAATCGCTGGGCAACATCACCCGATGGACCGCATCAGTTGATAGTGCCAGTGAGTAAAGTCAGTGAGTTTAAACAAGCTCTTGCGGATACTGATATTAGCGCTAGAGTAAAATGGTTTAAATATCAGATTAGAGCTGGCGATAATATTAGTGTCATTGCAAAACGTCACCTTACAACGGTGTCAGAAATAAAAGCGATGAATGACATTAATGGCGATAAGATCGTTGCGGGTCAATTTTTGTATATGCCACAAGCTGCATCGGGCATAACACCCTTAGTCGAACTGGCTACAACACAAAACGCCCAAGTCTCTACACCAAAGCAAGCTGCACCAAGCAAACAGCCAAGGATTATCACAATATCTAATCAGTCAACAGTTCAAAGCGATCACACGGTAAAATATGGCGACACACTATGGAGTATTGCCAAAGTGTATAAGGTCAGTGTGGACCAAATTATCGCTTGGAACAAAATGACAGACAAAGATAAATTAACAGTAGGTAAAACCCTGCAGTTTTATCATCAACCCTTCAAACAACAGCAGAGCCAGTTGTAAGCCTGTTGTTTAAAAACTCATAAGCACAATAGCTCAAATGTTGTAAAAGTTGAGCGTTACATAAATCTGAGTATTTACCGGTTTAACCTAGTGAAGCACATCGAAATCCAGCTGTGCATATGGACACTTTTGATTATAAAAATCGATCATTCATGTTTAATAGAGCGATACACAATGCTTGAGGTCATGTTAAATCTTAGTGTTCATATTTTTTCATATTTGTTTCCGATCAGTTCATATCCAACTCAATAGCTATTCACAAGTTTTGAATATAGTCACTCTATCAATAAGAACATATATTTTAGGGTGATGAATATGAACATTAGAAAAACTCAATTAGCTCAGTCAATTTTGTTAGGCAGTCTACTTTTATCGGCGACCTCTTTTGCCAACGCTGCAGACGATGATGTCTTCGGTGGAGCCATAAGTGGTAAATTAACCTTTGCTTCAGATTATGTTTTCCGTGGCGAATCAGAAACAATGGATGCAGAAGTACCAGTGGTACAAGGTACCCTAGGTTGGGGCAATGATCTGGGTTGGTATGCTGGTGTATTTGCATCCAATATCAAATTTGCAGACCCCAATTTAGAAATTGTTACTGCACCTTATATTGGTAAAGCAGGCGAGTTTGGCAATAGTGGTATCAGTTACGACGTCATGATTTTTTCTTACCTGTATCCAGGTGCCTCATATTCAAATTATACCGAACTGTGGATTAAAGTCGGTAAGCAATTTGGTCATGCAAATGTGCAGTTAGAAGTGACTCCAACAATCGATGATTGGTTTGGTGTAGAGGGCTGGCAAGGTGTTAACTATGCCGTTCATCCGAGTTATCAGTTTGACAATGGTTTATACGTTTCAGCAAGTATCGGCTACCAAGACTTAGATGGTCATGGTGCAGAAGGTTGGGGGCACTGGAATTTGGGTGTGAGTAAAGCCTATGCCGGAATCAATTTTGATGTTCGTTATCATGGCAGTACCATGGATAGCGATCATAAGGTCTATGGCACTCAAACAAAAATCTTTGATGACCGAGTGGTTGTTGGCATCAGCAAAAGTTTCTAAATTGATAATATAATCTTTTTTATTATTGGACCTGATTCTACGCATTCCCATTGTGTGACTCAGGTCGTTTTTTATAAACTATTTTGCTAGCTGTCACTCATTCCTGACAAATCTTTATAGGCAAATATGAAAAGTTATGAATAATAACGGCCATTATTAGCAACACTATCTGGATAGGATGATGGCACATACTGGTTTAACAAATACGGTACTCGTCGTTGACGATGAAGCCGTGATCCGCGCTCGATTAAAAGGTTATTTTGAGCGTGATGGTTATCGTGTACTTGAAGCTGGAGACGGCGAACAGATGTGGCAACAGTTTACAAATCAACATATCGATTTGGTGATGTTAGATATTAACTTACCCGGTACCGATGGTTTGAGCTTGGCGCGTGAACTAAGAAGTCGTTCGGACGTTGGCATTATATTAGTCACTGGTCGTGATGAAACCATTGATAAAATCGTTGGCCTTGAGATGGGTGCTGATGATTATGTGACTAAGCCATTTGAATTAAGAGAACTATTGGTAAGAGTTAAAAATTTGTTGTGGCGAATTTCATTAGTTAAAAAAGCACAACAAGAAGTTGTAGAACAATTTGAACAGTGTGACGATATCATTGCGTTCGATAAATATACTCTTGAGTTAAACAGCCGAAAACTGAGTCGTGGTGACGAGGTGATAAAGCTGACTAAAGCAGAGTTCGAATTACTTACCGCCTTTGCATTGCATCCACAGCAAGTACTATCACGTGAGCGGCTAATGCAGCAAACAAGCCATCGTAATGAAGATGTAAATGATAGAACCATTGATGTCATTATTCGCCGTTTACGAAACAAACTACAGGCAGACCTGTTTGTAACGGTTCATGGAGAAGGCTATTTGTTTGCGACAAAGGTTAAAGATTAGTTTTTGTCGTCACGCGATAAATGGGGTAAAAGTCTGCAGGGGCTAAGCTGTTGTTAAACAAATTGAGTTGCACAGCTCCTTGTTCTAACGCCTGTATTTGTGGGCCAATATCCCCAAATGAGTGTGCCCCCTCCAGTAGTTTTACCGCAATATCTATTGCCAATTTACCTTGTAACACCACTTGATCATCACTACTGAAAGCCACTTTATTGCGATAAAGTCCGCGCAAGGTCGCTGGCGATAAATAGCTGCTCACAAGTTTTACTTGGCCAGCTAATCGTTTATGTTGCAATGTTCCTATTGCTGCTTCAATAGCAACGGCACTGCCTAGAATATAACTAGGAACATGATCATTAAGTAGATTATGAAGTTGGTCACGATAAAGGTCACGATTATTATCGGTATGACGAATTGACGAAACCACAATAGGACTATCGGCAATAGCATCTTGAATACCGAGCTCAACCCAATCGCTGCCGCCAACACTTTCTGGGCCGGTGAGTAGAGCGAGTGTTACTGGAGACGATGGCGGTAAATTTTTTACAGCTTTGGCGATAAAGTGGCCAGCTTTCCAGCCCATTTGATACCAATTGACGCCTACACGAGTTGTTATAATGGGGTTATCGAGTCTATTCACTAACGCTATGATGGGTTTATTAATTAGCCCCGGATATTGATCAAGTAAATTGGGGGCCACAGCACCGAGTAAGATGGCATCGAACGGTTGATTAAGGCAGTATTCAAGTTGTTTTAGTTGTTGCTCTTTTCTGTAATAGCTACCAGCTTCAAATAATTCTAAATTAATGCCTAATTGGCTGGCTTTTGACACCAAACCATAATCAATGCCGATCCAATAAGCGTCTTTAAGGTGAGGTACTAAGGCACAGATTCGCCAAGCCTTTTTGGCCGAGGTCAGTTGATTATATTGTATTGATTTTACTGTTTGAATTTTGGCATTAAAGGGCGTGCGCTGCTGTAATGTCCAGCTAGAATCGGATGTTGCTTCAGCAAGTAATGGTATTGTCCCTAAGCAAGCTATGAGCAAATAAATAAGTCGGCGCATTATATTGTCTCGATTAAGGTTTCTAAACAGAACACTAAAAAATTTTCGTAATTATAACATTTTAAGGAATGACTGTGAGCACTTTATCACTATCAGGCAAGAGCTTAGTGGGTCGCCTTATGTTGGCATTCTGTCTGCTCGGATTGTTATTGTTAATGTTAGTTAGCCTTGGCAGCATTTCGCTTTATTGGGTAAAGCTGGCTGACCAGTATCTATATGAAGAGGCGTTACCTGCATCTGAGGCTGCAAGGCAATTGATGCAGTCTTCTAATGGCTTGCTCGACAATGCCCAAGCGCTTGAACGAGTGGAAGAAGAGGCTCAACGCGCTTTCCTTGGGCGTAAGTTATCACTGGAAAGCACTAATTTGCTTTCTGCTATTGAACGACTCAATTCGTTAAATCTACAAAATCATGGTGTTAATAAAGATCAGCATTTAGCTTTATTAGCTGGCGAAATTATCCATGACTTATCGGTATTCGGCCGCCAAGTGGGTAAACGTTTAGTGTTGGCGGCGCAATTGATTAATAAAGGAGCCGCACTGGCGGAAGCGGCCAGTAACAGTGGTGTTTTACTTGAAGCAGAACAAGCAGTGGTCGATTCAACCATTCTGGCCAAGTTGAGTTTAGCTTACCCTCAAGTGGTTGGCGCTGAACAAAGTGCCAAACTTTTGGACTCCATCATAGAGCAAGACTTGGATGTCCGTGAACGTTTAAATCGAGCTTTGGGATTGATCCATCACATTGAGTTAGTAGGGCAGTTATTACAGTCTCCAGACCAACAACTCGGATTAAATAACGTACTCAACAGTATGGCTCGAGTACTGTCTCCAACGACTTATACCATTAATTCTACTCGCGATAACTCACAAAGCGGCAACGAAATACCGAGCCCTTACACAGGTTCAGGAACGAGTGGGCAAATTGATTTAATGCCTCTAGAATTACTTAAAGGCTTAATTCGAGATCCGGTTAGGGCAACAGAGCTTGAGCACCAATTGATAATGTTAAGGGAGGTGAATGTTGGCTTAAGTTTGCAGCAGCAATATGCGCAATTGCTAACAAAACAAAATGCGCAACTGTTAACGCTGACGGATAAATTAGGCCAACTGAATAAGTCAGTCGATAGTGCAATGAAAGCACAACAGCTACAGGCAGAACATGCCCGAAGTAATTTTTTACAGCAATTACTGTGGGCTAAGTCAGGGCTGTGGGCGACAGGTATTTTGATGTTAATCATTATGCTGTTGGTGGTTTATCGGGTTATTTATAAAGGCATCGCTTTACGCCTAAGTGAAGCAACTGCTGCATTATCTCAATTAAGTCAGGGCAATACCGAAGTGGTACTGGATCCTCACGGAGACGATGAACTCACCGCGATGGCTTCTGCCATTGAAGCTTTTAAACAAAAAACCGCGCACAATCAAGCACTGCAATCTGAATTACAACAAACGGCATCAGAATTATTTGCCCATAAAGCCTCACTTGAAAGTACCGTGCAGGCACGTACACTCGAACTGGCTGAAACCAACCGTCAACTAGACGCTGAAGCAAAAGGGCATTCGACGGCTAGAGTGATGGCAGAACAAGCTAACAAGGCAAAATCGCTATTTTTAGCGACCATGAGCCATGAAATCCGTACTCCGCTAAATGGTCTTTTAGGCACCCTGACTTTACTGAGTCACTCGCCATTACCTCCAGCACAAAAACAAATGTTGGCATTATCGCAATACAGCGGCACCTTACTGCAAAATGTACTTAATGATATTTTGGACTTTTCCCGTTTGGAGCAAGGTAAATTAACTAACGAACCACGGGCTGTTGCGCTTAATGAGCTGCTCGATGAAGTGATGGCAATCATGTTAGCTGGTGCGGGATTGTCAGGTATCTCGTTATATTTAGTTCGCGGTAATTTACCTAAATGGATAACGGTAGATGGCCCCAAATTGCGCCAAGTGTTGTTTAATTTGCTCGGCAATGCCATTAAATTCACTCCAGCAGGAGAGGTTACATTACGGGTAAATGTGGTCGAGAAACAATTAACCTTTGAAGTGGCAGATACTGGCGTTGGTATCAGTGAAAAGGCCATGGATCAATTGTTTATCGCCTATGGTGTACAGCCTAATCAAGGCAGAACCAGAGGCACAGGACTTGGGCTCGCTATTTGTAAAGAATTAGTCTCGTTAATGAATGAGGCTAACACTGCCAATGATTCTATTCGGGTGAGTAGTAAAGTGGGTGAGGGTTCCAGCTTTGGTTTTAGTTTACCATTACACATTTGTGAACAAACGTATGAGGTTATCAGTGCAGAGTTACCTAAAGTTGATTCTAAATGTGTACTCGTTATCGAAGACAACAAAGTGAATTCCATGGTGGCCCAAGGGTTTTTAGCATATCTTGGACATCATTCCGTACTGGCTGATAGTTGTGCGCAAGCAAGAGCGTTGTTTAACGTCGATAGTGCGTTGAAGTTTGACGGCATTATGCTTGATATTCAATTAGGCGATGGCTCTGGTATTGAGTTATTACTTGAGTTGAAGCGTATTGCTAACGCAGCCCAAAAAGACATCAGCATAGCCGCATTTACGGCACAAATTCAACATGATGACATAAACGAGTATCAAACAGCAGGCTTCGATGACGTATTAGCCAAACCGCTTAATATGAAGTTTTTAGCCAATTGGATTGGTGATGCGAGTGACAAGTCAGCAATCAACAGCGACAACACGAATAAGTTAACCAAGATGGATAAACACAAAGGCTTTACACAAACGACCATAGATCAAAAAGTATCTGTTTGTAATGAAGACAATCTGGCTTTACTCGATGAAAAGCAAATTAATGAAGACTTACAATATCTTGGTACAGAAGCTGTTAAAGAGATGTTAGCGCTATTTAAAGTCAGTAGTACACAACACATCAATGCACTGGCAGCTTTACCTGCAGATAGGCCAAAAGTGTTACACGCACTTAAAGGCAGTGGTGCCAGCATTGGCTTTATTCAGTTGAGTCAGTTGTGCAAACAATTAGAAAAAGATGGCATTAGTGATGATTCATATTTGTTGCTTAAGCAAGTGTGGCAAGCATCTATTAAGGCACTTGAGTTGAAGCTTCCTGTCTAAGCTTTTGTAAATTAGGGATATAAAATATAGTTGAGTGTGTATAATCCTCACTCTATTTATCCTAAGCTCAAACATTACATATAAAAACACCGATCTTGCTCGGTGTTTTTATATGGGGGGTTAATGATATAGATATCCTGTTACTGAGCACCTTTTAGTCCTACACAATCGCTTTCAACCCAAGCCAGAGTGAGGTGAGCAATGGCTGAATAAAACTTACCGGTATCCACAGAGGTAAGCCTATCTACAAAACGGGGTAACCAAGCGTGGAGATATTGCCTAATAAAGCTGAGCTGAGTGTTATCGTCACAAGCACACGCTTGGTGAGCGACATAAGCCAAAATAACGGCAATATGGTCAGACGGTTCAGGAAATTCACTTTGAACCGTTAATTGGCTTTGTTTTAGATATGTTTGCATTTGCTGATGCTGTTCACCAAATAAGAGTATGTCGTCCTTGGCAACTGCATTATCGTTAAGATATAAACTGGCATAAGGGCTGGCGCTATGCTTTGTACCTACTAAAAATAGGCCACAATAATCGGCAGCAAGCTCTAATAAAGCATGATCAGTATTGACGCTGTTAAGGGTTGAATTAAGCACTGAGTTTATGGTTTCAATGTCTTGACTCAATAACGGGTCACTGGCCAATTGAGCAAAGAATGCCTGAGCCTGACTTGCAGTGAGCTCTTGTAATAGCTGTTGATCTAGCTCTTTTGCAAACAGTGATGAGAGCAGCTTATACACCATCGAACGACCCTGGTTCATTGGCGTGTTATACAATATCTTGTCATTCATCTATGTTATCTCCTGAGCCTATTATGGCCGTTAACTTAAGCGCCAAGAATTAAATCGCTTGGCGCACAGTGATAATGCTTACACGTTATAGCTGCGTTTCTATTGGGCCACTAAAAGAACTGACGTCAGGTAACTTACCTTGATACTTTTCGAAATCGACCAAGCAAGTGTATGCGGAGCAAGCCTGGGCAAGCTTTGATGTACCAATATCTTGCGTTAACGTATTTGGGTCACCATAGCTGCACAACGCCCCAATTTCACTACCGCCTTGTTTAGACCCATCTTTACCGACTGGGCCATACCAAGCCCCTTCATGAATTCGGATAACCCCACTAGGGAAGCTGTCGGATACCACTGCACCCGCTAACAGTTGACCTCGGTCGTTAAACACACGAACAACATCGCCATCTTTAATGCCGCGCTGTTTTGCATCGGTAGGATTCAAGTACACGGGTTCACGACCTTGTACCGTATAGGTTTCCCGATATTGCTGCGACTCACACATTTGTGAATGTAAGCGTTTATCTGGGTGGCAAGATTGCATCCACATTGGGTATTTATCTGAACCAGGACCACCATGGCTGCGCTCTGACTTTTCTATCCAAGTAGGATGGCCAGGACAGTCATCGTAATTGAATTGGGCGATTTTACGGCTGAAAATTTCAATCAAGCCCGATGGTGTACCCAATGGATTCATTTCAGGATCATCCCTAAAGTCGGCATGGCGAGTCCAAGGTAGGCCTTCACCAAAATGTACATAACCTTGTTTCCAGAACGTGTCGAAATTTGGCATATCGAACTTACCGGCATTATCGGCTTTACAGTCGTTATAAAGTTTCTTAATCCAGTCAAATTCAGACATGCCACGGGTATATTCTGTCTCTTTACCCATTATTTTGGCAAAGCGGGTAAAGATATCAAAATCAGACAAGCTATCAAATAATGGTTCAACCATTTTTTGCATCGCTAAAACACCACGGTTAGCGTAGCTGCCATAAACGTCAATGTCATTACGTTCAAATGTAGTACAAGCAGGTAAAACGATGTCTGAGAAACGGCACGTTGCTGTCCAGTTAATGTCGACAGTGACCACACATTCAAGCTTTTGAAATGCTTGCTTCATCTTATTTCTATCTTGGTGATGACTCCATGGATTATTACCTGAAAATACCATCATCTTAATATCAGGATAAGTGACCTTAGCCCCGTTGGCATCGATGGTTTTACCCGGTTCTAAAATGGCATCAATCCAACGTGCAATCGGAATGGTGCTACTCGCGCCTTTAAAATCATTACTGTCGAATAATGGCTTTTGGCCTTCATCAAGATTACGAGGAAACGCGCCCGGTGCAGCTGCGCCCGATGAAGGAACGCCAATACTTGAGTAATGATGGCCATAGCTGATACCACCACCAGGTAAACCAATTTGGCCAATCATAGTGGCAAGTACAGCTGCCATCCAATAAGGTTGTTCACCGTGTTGTTGACGTTGAATACACCAACCCATCATGATTTGAGTACGACCTTTGGTCATCACTTTAGCTAAATCACGTATAATTTCAGGGCTAACACCAGTAATTTTACTGGCCCACTCTGGTGTTTTAGCTACGTTATCTGACTCGCCTAAAATATAAGGTACGAATCTGTCAAACCCTAAGCTGTAGCCCTCAATAAATTTTTCATCGTGTAACTTACTGGTGATCATTTCATGGGCAATACCTAGCATTAACGCAACGTCAGTTTGTGGGTTGACGTAAAGTTGCTCACAGCCTAAGTATTTTTGGGTTTTAGTGACCACTGGGTCGATACTGATCACTCGGATCTTACCTTGTTTTACTTTTTCTTTAAGCTCCGCTAGATAAGCGAACGATTCATGGGTTTCGGCATTCCAACCCACTTGCAGGTTTTTATAGGGATCATTTGACCACAAAATGATGGTTTTAGATTGCTCAAGGATTAACGGCCATGAAGTACCTTGGGCATAAACTTCAGTAGAACCTAAAATATAAGGCAAAATAGTCTGGCCAGCACCCGTTGAGTAGTCACCAATTTTTTTGACAAAATTACCGTGCATACCAACAGCGCGTTGCATGTGACTGGTACTTGAATGCAGTTGTCCAGTGGCGCGCCAGCCAGTTTGACCCGCGTGCAGTCCTGATGGGCCATATTGAGTTTGCACCTCATCAAGTGAATCTTTAAACAGGGTCAATGCTTTGTCCCAAGTGACACGGACAAAGCGAAAATCACCGCGTTGACTGGTGTCGCTTTTATGACCTTTCAATAAAAAGTCTAAGCGTACCATAGGGTAGCGAACCCGTGATGGGTTGTAGACTAAGCCTTTAACGCCATTGATCATATCGGTAGGGTATTTGTCCAACTCAAATGGAATCACCTGGTCAATCACGCCATTCTTACGTTTCATTTTGAATGCACCAAAGTGCGAACCGGTAGTTAACCAGTCGTCACCTGCTTTAGTGCTTGCAGCTGCAAGGGCATTGAATGGCGCCAACACTGATGTACTGCTTAGTCCAACATAAGAAGTCGCCACTAAGCCTTTAAGAAAATGTCTTCTGTTCATGATGATGTCCTATTAATGCGCCGACTTATTGAAAGTAGATGAATGCTCTTGTAAGTACTTTTGTACAAGCGCTTGAGTGTCTTGGTCCATGTTGACGAATGCAATCATGCCTTTAAACATTCCAGGCCAACTGTTAGCGTCAAAGTGTGCTTCTGCTGGTTGGGTATGACACACGCTACAACTGCTGGTATAAGTGGTGCGGGCATAATCCCAAAGTGGCTGTAAATCACTTACTAGGTAGTCTGCATCGGTCCAAATTTTGGCTTCAACACGTTGCCATGTTAATCCGGTCATTGGGTCTTCTTTTTGTTGAAAGACATTCATTACACCTTCTTCTAGCGCAGCATCTTTTGATAACTGAGCCGACAGAATGTTAAGACCAAAATCGAAATAGATAACACGACCAGCACCAATTTTTTTACGCCAACCTTTAATACCAACTTGTACACGACTGCCATTGGTTTCAAGTACCGTCACTTTAGTGGCAATGTTTAACGTACCAGCTTCAACATCTGTTTTTTGATTAAAATAAAGGGGTTTAGTCAAGGCGGTAAAATATTGAGCACCAACCACAAGACCGGTTTCGCCAGATCCGACTTGTGCAATGAGTTCTGGTGCACGGGAAGTGCCCATGTCAGGAAGTTTGTGAGCAATACCTTTATGGCAATCAACACAGCTCTGGTCTATCTCTGCTGCACGCTTCATTTGTTTTTGCGCCAACTTTGACATGTCATCCCATTTCATCGAGTCATAGTTATGGCAGTTTTTACACGCTAAAGAGTTATCACGGTCGAAGCGTTTCCACTCACGGCTAGCCATCTCTAGACGTTTTGATTCAAATTTTTCCTCAGTATTAACGGTTTGCATCAACCAGCCCCACATATCATGTGATGCTTCAATCTTGCGACCAATTTTACGACTCCAGTTATGCGGCACGTGACAATCAGGGCAAGTGGCCCGAACGCCAGAGTGATTAGACCAATGCACAGTTTGCTGTAGCTCTTGGTAGGGCTTGCTTTCCATACTGTGACAGCTAATACAGAACTCTTCAGTGTTGGTCATTTCCAGTGCGGTATTGAAACCACCCCAGAATATAATCCCCATTAAAAAAGCTGATAGGCTAATTGTGCCTAAAGTAAGATATTTGGCAGGCTGATTTAGCGTCCGCCAGGTATTAATAAACCATTTCATAACAGCATCCTTTATAAGATTGACTCATAATTTGTTTGAGGATTAGTGCGCAACAACGCCACCAAATGCTTGGATCATCCAAATGACAAAACCGTACGCACTAATGCTGGTTACGGTGATAATGGGAAAAAATAAAAAAATGATAAATCCAAGAGCTTTCAGCTCCTTAGACTTAACATTACTTTTGGGGTCTACTACGTTTTTTGTTGTCATAGCTTGCTCACTTAAAAAATTATCTTTGCTGATGACAGCTATATTAGATAATAATTGTTAATGGCACTCAGACCGTGGATGAATGAACGTAGACAATATATGAAAGATTATGAACAGACTGAGTGAGAGGTAATTTGCGGAGAGGATTTAACAATAAACTGCTTTATAAAATCAAGTTCAGAGAGTTTTCAATCGAGGGTCACGAAAAGATGTAGTACCTAACGATATAAAGTGAAGTGCCCAAAGCAGACTTAATAGCCGTTTGTACCATTCTAGAGTGGGATTCATATCCAGGAAGGTATTTATACAAAAGATAACACAAAAAATTTCGTTGCAATTAGCGTGAAATTATCGGGGCTACGGGCAGTGCAAAAACAATTTAACACAGCATAAGTTAATAAAAACTAGGCTAATAAAGGGCTGAACTTTGCCAATTCAGCAGCATTATGTACGGCTAGTTTCTTAATGATTTTAGAACGATGTACCTCAATAGTGCGCAGAGAAAGGTATAATTCGTCGGCCATTTGTTTGTTGGTTTTGCCTTCTATTAATAGATGTAATACTTGGATTTCACGTTCTGTTAAGGTGTTATATCGTTGTTTCAGAAGAATAGATTCAAACATTTTATGGCTACACGTAAAGGCTTTTTCTATAGCAACAACCAGTTCTTTCCCGTTAACGGGTTTTTGAAAAAAATCACAAGCACCTTGTCTAAATGCATTTACCGCCATCGGCAGATCACCGTGACCCGTTAAAAAGAGGATGCCTAACGGACTGTTAGCGGCAATTAATTTTTGTTGTAGTTCTTGGCCAGTAATTTCTGGCATTTTGCTGTCCACGATAAGACAACCTGGCTGGGTAGTATCAATGGTGTTAATAAACGAAATGGCACTATTGAAAACCTGTAAGTTGTATTCATATTGCAATAGCATAAATTGCATAGAATCAAGAATTGCTAGGTCATCATCCACCATATAAATATCTTTAATCATATGTAGTATCGATTTATTAAATGTTAATACAGTGTAATCATTGTTGGTTGTGGATCAAGTTGTTCGGTTGCTTTTGTGCTGTGTGCATCTGTTTTGTTAATTAAGTTGCACTACACTGAGTTTGTTGCATAAAAACGGATTACTTTGTTTATTAACTAAGTACCGATTAACTAAATGTTGTCAGATGGCTAAAAGGTTACGGATGCGAATTGAAACTTTGCTGATTGGAGCACTTTCATTAACTCTTGCTGGATATTTAACTCAAGCAAGTGCGCAGCCTATAACACCTGATGCGGTCATTGAAAAACCCATTACGACTCAAGCTCATGCTGAAGTACATTACCGAGTTGCAGTGCTTGCAAATTATGGTGTGGCTAAAAGTATTGAACGCTGGCAGCCATTAATGGACTATTTAAGCCAAAATGTTGCCAATGCCAGCTTTGAGGTTGTGCCTTTAAATTTTGTTAGGATGAATGAGCAACTGCTTAATGGGCAAGTTCAGTTTGTTGTTACCAATCCTGGACATTACTTCAACATGAGCGATGATTTTCCTATTTCATGGCTCGCGACTATGAAAAGTGATAAGCATCAGGGGAATACTTTCGCAATAGGTGCAACCATCGTTGTTCGCAAGGATAGTCAATTTTACACAATAGATGATCTTATGAGTCATTCTGTCGTAGCAAGTGATCCTAATGCATTAGGAGGCTATCAAGCCGCTATAGGTCTTCTTCAAGACAAAGGTTTCCCAACTTACAATTTTTTCTCTAAAGTCACCTTTCTCGGTTTTCCGTTGGAGCCATTAATTTATCAAGTTCGAGATAGTAATGCTGATATTGCTATCACCCCATTTTGTACTTTAGAACAAATGATTGAAGAAGGTTACATCAAGGCTGATGACTTTAGAGTGATTAATGATGTTACGCCTGCTGGTTATGATTGTGCTGTTAGTACACCGTTATATCCTAATTGGTCATTTGCCTCATCAGATGATGTTCCACTTGTCGTAAGAACGGATATCACCAGAGCATTACTGTCGATTAGTGCTACTCATCCGGTTTCGATAATTGGGCAAAATCGCGGCTGGGCAGCACCTATTAGTCAATTTAAAGTCATTAAACTGTTTAAAGATTTGGATTTAGAATCAAATAAAGTGCCAATATACTTACAAGTTTGGCTGTGGATTAAATTAAACCAGCAATGGGCATTTGGTTTTGTAGCGCTATTTATCGTGGCAACCATCTACCATTTATGGCTTGAATATCGGTTTAGACAAGAAAGTGAAAACTTATTACATTCAGAACGGCAATTAAAGATAAAAGCCCTGCAGTTAGAGCGTTTACAAAGTGCAGCAATCCTAGGTGAGATTGGTGCTGGCTTAGCTCACGAGTTAAATCAGCCTATTGCTGCCATTACGCAATATAGCGAAGGCGGCATGATTGAGCAGGCTAAAAGTATTGGAATAAATTCGATTCAATATCAGCTGTTAGAGAAAATACAGCAACAATCAATTAGAGCTGGAGAAATTGTACATAGGATACGAAGTTTGCTTCAAAGGAAAGATGCAGAAAACACAGAATTTGATGTACAAGAACAATTAACAACCTGTATAGAATTGCTTGAACATGAATTAAAAAGTCACAATATTACGCTTAGTTATACACCTGCTGATACTGAAATAAAAATAATCGGTGATAAGGTAGGTTTTTGCCAAGTGCTGATAAATGTTTTAAAAAATGCTGTAGATGCTATGCCTAAAAAGCATCATTGTTCTCCTCAAATAAATCGAATTTTAATTAACTTACAGGTCGTCAATCAGACATTGAAATTGGCCATTTATGATAATGGCACTGGTTTAAGCTGTTCAGCCGATGAATTCAAAACCACTTTTTTTACAACAAAAGAAAACGGCTTAGGTCTTGGTTTAGCCATTTGTCACGATGTGATTACACAGTTTGGCGGCAATATTAGCTTATCTAAATGCGTAGATGATACTGAAGCACCTTGGGTAGCGGGATGTAGAGTGTCGATTGTTATTCCCTTAATAACCATATTGTAATATATATCAAACCAACGACTCACTGATAACGTGTATTTGAGAGCTGAAACCGTGATATTAATCATATGATTAATATCAATGTGGTTTACCACAATACCCTTAAAATACTTATGGGTTAACACTGTGTTTAGCGATGGAGCTTATTGTTGTGTTTATCTAATAAGCCCCATTAAACCTAAGTTAACCGTAATAACTTCGTGCTTAGTTGAAGATGAAGGGGGCAATCATGATTCAGTTAAATCGGCGACATTTTTTAATGGGGGCTGGTGCTACAAGTGCAACCTGTGCTCTGGCAAGTATGCTACCTGGCTCGTTAGCCGCGTTAGAGAAACAGCCTTTAAAAGGTGTCTCTTCTGAAGTGGCCAGTATCTGCGAAATGTGTTCTACACGCTGCCCTATTAAAGCCCGTATTGTAGACGGTAAAAACGTATTTATTACTGGTAATAAAGAAGCCAAATCATTCGGCGGTAAAGTTTGTGCTCGCGGTGGTGCGGGTCATAGTCTTTTATATGACTCACAGCGTATCGTTAATCCATTAAAAAGAACTGGTGAGCGTGGAGAAGGCAAATGGGCTGAGATCAGTTGGGATGAAGCTTATCAATATATTGCCGAAAAACTAACGGATATTAAGCAACAGTTCGGTGCAGAAACTGTCGCTTTTTCGTCTAAATCAGGTTCGTTAGATGGCCATTTATTTCATTTGGCAGCTACTTTTGGTTCACCTAATACTTTCACACATGCTTCGACTTGTCCTGGTGCCTATGAAATAGCTGCAAAGGCTATGTTTGGTACCAAAATGAAGCGTGATTTGAGCAATTCAAAATACATCATTAACTTCGGTCATAATATTTATGAAGGCATAAACATGTCTGAGACTCGAGGCATGATGCAAGCACAAATGGATAAAGGAGCCAAGTTAGTCGTATTTGAACCTCGTTTTTCAGTTGTTGCCGACAAAGCTGATGAATGGCATGCCATTCGTCCAGGCACTGACGTGTCAGTTGCGCTAGCGTTATGTCATGTTTTAATTTATGACCATTTATACGACCATGATTTTATCGAAAAATATGTTGTTGGTTTTGAAGAATTTGCTGCAGAGGTAAAAAAATATACCCCAGAGTGGGCAGAAACTATTTCAGATGTTTCTGCCAGTGCCATTCGACGAATTGCTCATGAATTTGCAAGCAAAGCGCCACATGCTGTTGTTGACTTCGGTCATCGTGCCACCTTTACTCCCGAAGAGTTCGATATGCGTCGTGCAATATATGCTGTCAATATTTTGATTGGTAATATTGAACGCAAAGGTGGCATATACATGGGCCAGAAAGCACCTGGATACAATAAATTTGCCGGTGAGAAAGTTGCCCCAGAATTAGTGACGCCTGGTGTTGAAGGCATGCCTAAAATCTCTGCTATTCGTATTGACCAAGTAGATAAACAATACAAGTTGATGTGGTCTTCAGGTGGTATTTATCAAACCATAATAGATGCAACTTTAGAGGCTAAGCCTTATCAGCTAAAAGCATGGGTGATGAGCCGTACTAACCCAATGCAAACCTTAACAGACCGGGCGAAAGTAGAGCAAACGCTTAAAGCATTAGATTTAGTGGTGTGCTGTGACCTGTATATCAGTGAAACAGCAGCGTATGCTGACATTATTTTACCAGAGTCAACCTACCTTGAACGTGATGAGGAAATTGCTGATAAGTCAGGTAAAAATCCTGCTTATTATGTGCGTCAACGTGTAGTTGAAACCATCGGTAACACCCGTCCTAGTTGGCAAATATTCAAAGATCTTGGTAAGGCGTTAGGGCTGGACAAGTATTATCCTTGGGACAACATAGAAACGTTGCAATTAATGCAGGTTAATCGTGATCACGCCTTGTTAGAACACATTAAAAAAATAGGCTTCGTAAGCTACGGCAAGCCTTTGATGCTACGTGAACCTGAAATGGTTGACGAGTTCGTTAAGACTTATCCCAACGCAAGAAACGTAGATGCCGATGGAACGTATGCTACAGCTATGCACTTCAAAACACCCAGTGGGAAAATTGAATTAACCTCACCACAAGTCGAAGATATGGCTCCAGGACGAGGCGTGATTAAGCATCGTCATGTCCAACTAAAGCAAGCCGATGAATTATATTTTATTCAAGGCAAAGTTGCCGTACACACCAACGGCGCCACCCATAATATTCCTATGCTCTCCAACCTTATGTCTAACAACGCAGTTTGGATCCATCCATTAACCGCCGGACGATTAAATATCCATAGTGGCGATGCAATTCAATTAACCAGCAGTGTTGGCACCGAAGAAGGAACCGCTTTGGTCACCCCGGGGATTCGTCAAGATACTGTGTTTGCATACATGGGCTTTGGCTCCAAAAACAAAGAACTGGTGCGAGCAACAGGAAAAGGTATCCATTGCGGCAACCTACTTCCTAATGTCATCGCTCCCATCTGTGGCATGAATTTACACACCACAGGTGTCAAGTTGGTAAAAATTTAGCCGGTAACTAATTGATTTGGAGTCTCCTATGAGCAAACGATATGTCATGGTGCATGATGAAAACAAATGCATCGGCTGCCAAGCTTGCAATATAGCTTGTCGCAGTGAAAACGAAGTCCCTGAAGGGGTAACACGCCTGCAAGTTAGGGTGGAAGGTCCTTTTGGTGAAGCACCAAACTTACATTTTAAATATCACCGCGTGTCCTGTCAGCAATGCGAAGACGCACCTTGTGTCAGTGTTTGCCCTACAGGTGCCGCTTACATAGACGAAAATGGCTTAGTGTCTATTCATAACGATAAGTGCGTTGGCTGTATGTATTGTGTTGCGGCATGTCCATACAAAGTGCGCTTTATGAATCCCATAACCAAGGCTGCAGACAAATGTAATTTCTGTAAAGACACTCGCCTAGCCAGAGGTGAACAACCCGCTTGTGTTACAGCATGCCCAACAGATGCATTGTATTTTGGCGATGCTAACGACAGTAAAAGTGAGGTTGCTCAATTACTGAATACAAAAATAACCTATCAAGACAAAACGCATTTAGGTACCAAACCACGAGTGTACCGTGTTCCGACTAAACGAGGAGGGATAGAGTCATGAACAATATATGGGGCGACATGGCGCAATATGATCCAGTGACATGGAACTGGGTTATCGCCGTTTATTTATTTATGGCCGGTTTATCGGCAGGTAGCGTACTCATTGGTATTGGTATGCGTTGGTATAGTAAAGGGGGGAATATTGAAACTTCGATATTAAAAGCCTCTGCCATTATCGGGCCAGTAGCCATAAGCTTAGGTTTGGCCTGTTTAGTGTTTGATTTAACCAAACCATTTCATTTCTGGCTCATCTTAGTCAATTATAACTTTACATCTGTAATGGCGATTGGTGTGTTGGCCTTACTAGCTTATTCACCGTTAGGTATTGCTTATGCATTGATTGTATTGCGAGATGATTTACCAAAGTGGAAGTTAGGATTTTTAGCCCCAATAGGGCATATGCTATTGCCAATGCGTAAAGTAATTGAAATCCTACTGTTTGTACTTGCTATAGGAGTTGGTGCGTATACGGGCTTTTTAATCTCGGCCATGAATGCCTACCCAATGCTCAATACTGCAGTATTACCTGCATTGTTCTTAGCGTCTGGTTTATCAGCGGGAGCTGCGGGTAACTTAATCGTTGCGTTAACCTGTTTTAATAGCAGCCCCCATGATAACGATGTGGCAAAAATGCACAGCCTAGATTTACCAGTAATCGTGTCTGAAATGATGTTTTTAGTGATGCTGTTTAGTACTCTTTATTTCACAGGAGGCGCAGCTGCTGAAGCATTAGCATCATTAAGTACCGACATTTGGGCTAGCGTGTTTTGGATAGGCGTAGTCGGAATCGGGTTTATCGTTCCCATTCTGTCTATGTTTTTACCTGCCAATGCTCGTCACACTAAAGCCATCATGATATCAGTTGCCTGCTGCAGTTTGACGGGTGTTTTAGCATTACGACACTTCATCATCTATGCTGGACAAAGTTATATAAGTTAACCAAGAAATAAGTAGATAAGTCATCTTTTGCCCTCCAGTAGACTTAGGTTGATTGGAGGGCAAAAACTACGCAATAGGCTGCAGTATTAGGTTGTAACAGCAGTCAATATTGGTTAATTAACTTAAGACACAACACTAAAGTCGACCGTATTCACAATTAAATCCATAAATTAGAAACGATAATCGTAGATTATTCAGATTTACCGCTAACGTATACTTGAAGTTATTATTTAAGCTGCTATATTGGCTTTATGAAAACATCAATATTCACATTTTATTCAATTATTTTTTTAGGGAGCTTCGCCCTAAAATTCCCCGATTAAGCGGGCGTGTCATTGCGCCCATCTGTTTTTACAGAATATACAATTAAAATTAACATTTAAAAAACAGCTTGCATTTATATGTTGAGGCTTAGATTTCGTTAAACTATTTTTAATCAATAGGAGTAACCCAATCTTTGTTTTATCTATATGTAAATAATTATTTGTTTTTAAAATGCTGTAATTAATTTAATTTTAATACTATAAAAATAAACCCAAAAAGTTCTAAAAGGAGGGCGGTGGATTATTTATTTCAAAAATGAGTTTATTGCATTAAATAAACGTTATTAATTTTTTATTTATAAGGTAATGATATGTCTAAGCATGAAATGAAAAAACCATTGTTGTCGCTAAAAGAAAAGCGTAAGTTAAAAAAAGAATCAAATGTTACAGAGGTAGCCAAGATTAGAAAGAAAAAAGGCTAGTAAACTGGATACGAAATACTTTACCTCCTTTAATTAACTGAACACTTTGTACATAAATGTCAGTAATAACTGCTTTTTGTGAGGGCTAGGAACAATAACGTAGAATGTTTTTATAAATAGGCTGAAGATGATTTTTATGTTCAGCCTATTTTATTTTTTTAACATACAGAATCTTTTTACATTAACGTTATAGACAATTTGGTTTTAATAACTATATGTTATTGTTTGTTAATTTACTTTGTGGTAGTGATTTTTAAAATGGATAATGATGTTAACTTTCTCTATGAAAAGATAGTGAAGGAGTCTAGAAATGACAGCAAATAATGGTGAGATTAAGTCACATCAAGTTGGAGTTGGTGGCGCTAGAGCACGAATAGCTAAGCGACCCAAAAAGTGGCTATAAGGATACCTGAAAATTACATTGGTATTGTTAAACAGCTAGTTAACTATTTGGATGAATTTACAATAATTAACGGGCAAAAAGTTCAGGTAAAATCAGAGAAATTGTTACTCAATTCTATACAAGATAAGGCTCAAGAGATCATGTTTAATGCATTAATATCTAAATAGGCTTGATCATAAGTATTCATTAAACTTTGAATATAATAAATATATCAGATTAAGAAATTAATGTTCTCTGTAATACTCCCGTCCTTTAAGGCACTGTACAGCTTATTAGTTTTTTGTTGATTTTATGTGTTTTCGTCTTATAAATTCACCTTTAGCGTAATATATTTATTGGTTGTAAATATAGTCGTGTATATTCACTTTGTAGTGGCTTGTATGTCACCTGTTTTTAGGCGAAGATACTCAGATATTAAGTTATTTTTAATAAACTAGGGATAATATTTGCAATCGCGTGTGTGATTTTTAAAATTAATATCACTACATTAATAATGTTATTTTACCTCATTAAACCTTCTATTATTCAAAGTTTGATCGTTAGGTAAAATACTTAAAGCATGAATTATTAGAATTTTTGAGGAAAAAATGAATAACAGACCTGAAATAACGATCTCATCACTTGATGCGCAGAGACTATTTAAACTCATCGAGTCCTTACCTACAAAGAAAATGGTAGGTATAAGTGAGCTTGAAGAGGAACTCGCTCGAGCAACAATCGTGGATCCAACAGAAATACCCACTACAATTGTCACCATGAACTCAACGGTTAAATTTACTGTCGAGTCGTCTCGAGATGAGTTTTTAATGACGCTTGTTTATCCCAAAGATCTTGATTTGAATGGCGATAAAATCTCTATTCTGGCGCCAGTTGGGAGCGCGTTACTTGGGTTGGCTCAGGGAGATCAAATTGAATGGCCAAAGCCTGGTGGTGGGTTAATAAAAATAACCATTAATGAAATTTTTTATCAACCAGAAAGGGCTGGTGAATACCATCGTTGATACATCATTTATTCAATAGCTTGAAAATAAATTACACCAGATCAATGAAGACACTCTATATAAAAGAATGTAGTAAATCCTCGTTACATCTGGTTTAAGGCTATTAAACAATAAATAACTAACTAACTTCGCTAGCGGTTTGATTCAACGATAATGATAGATGGCACCTAGAATCAACATACTAGTACTGCGTCTTAGAATACTGGTGTACAGGTTTATCTAAGCGGTTTTTTTCATGACAGTTGTCGCTTAAATGGTTAAACAGCTTCTTTGTGTTGCTCTTAATTTAACTCCACAGCCTATGGCTGACAGTTTCTGTTCTTTTTGTTCATTGCTCTAGATGTTCATTTCTGTTGTCTGATAGCACACTTTTCGCTTCGCCAATATCCTAACATCAAGACCATCATGTCTCTGATTAGGTGTCACAAACTTAATCCTGCTATGGCAATGTTCGTTGTCGTACCCATAAACAAATTCATTTACTCATGTACGCGCTTCATCTAACGATATAAAACCATCACTAGGCCAACGCAGATGATATTTTACCGTTTTAAACAGTAGATTCTGAGTACGGATTATCATTACTCATCCTTGGACGACTTCATTTGGTCACACCCACTAAATTGTACATCCTCGCTCGCATCGTCAGGTATTTCATGGGATCACCATTATCAGAGTGCAACACAACGTCTTTCTATAAGTATTTTTCTGCCCAGCGTTTATCTATTTCAGATACGTTCCATCTAAAAAATAGCACGATATTTTTCAATGAGCCTGTTGACCTCTTTGATGATATCGCCACGGTGGGCCGATAATTCTAATTGCTCTATGTTGGTCATACTTCTTTTCAGTAAGGTTTGTGAATATCTTGATTAGACAGATATTTATGTCAAGTTCAGTGCGGCAACGAACAGAGTAAAAAGTAAAATACACGTATTATGACTATCAACATCATGAGTTAAATCGTGGTTACTAATTTTAAATTATGTAGTAAATACATAATGTTGCATAGACTAAATGAGTTAAAAGCGATTGCAATTTACGCCACAAATGGTGATATTTTTTACCATTTTTTTATTTTTATGCTAGGCAGGCGATTCACTTTCCACCCAGAGTGACCTAAAAGCTTTAATTTTGAGGATAATATGCAAATAGAAACACTTCACGATGTTATGCAATGGACTAAAAACATGCACCAAGAACTGCATTATTTTGCCGCCAATTGTGCACAAAAAAGCGATAGTGTAAGAGTTGGTTTGCTGCTTAAGTACATTTCAGAGCACGAAAAAAAAATGGCGCAGGTAATGAAAAAGTTTGAAGACAATGGTAATAGCAGTGCACTCAACACGTATAGTCGGCATTACTACGAAAAATTCACTATTTCTATTCACACTGAAGGTGAGCATCCGTTTGAGAAGATGGATACGGATGAAATAGCAATTGTCACTCTTGAATATCATAAAAATATCGTCGGACTATTTGAGTATCTGCAAAAATGCAGCTGTGCACCTTCGGTGACGGAATTTCTTGATAATATATTGTCGGTTCAAGAGGCCGAGGGGCGATTACTGGCACGTAACATGAAACAAATTGACGATTTGTAGCATAAATGTCTCACAAACAAAAAATCACATAACGTCATACTGAGTGATTTAGTACTAGAAACTTTTCAGAATGCACTCCTGTGGTAAGCAGAGCCTTTTTAATGACTAACTTTATGCGTTATTTTAGCTACCAAAATAACGTTAAAGTTGGTGACAACGGCCAATTCATATCAAGCCATATACAGATAATGCAACCTTTCAACAAATCTAGGCCGAATTTATGGGTTGTATTACCTCAACGTAGGTAACACTCCACTTAAACTCAGCGATATTGGCAAAACCAAACGATAGTTTATCAACGGCATATAGCCTGATAAGTTTTTGAAAGTATGAGTTAATGTTAAGAGTTGGAACCACTGTTAACCGTGTTTTATAGAAAGTACGCTAACGCACAGAGTCTAAAACTAAAGAGCAGTATAATTTACTCGTTAGTTATCAAATCTTAGGTATCTCTTAGATATCAAATGTCTCCAGTCATTGCAAAATACAATTTATTCATGCTGAGGTGAAGCACATGCTTTTTAATAATTCGAACATTACGGACTCTCCTATTCGTCAGAAAATTCGCGAGTTCTATCGTATTGATGAAAGTGTTGCGGTAGAGCATATTTTACCGTTAGCAGACGTTAACGATGAAGCTGCCAGCAGAGCGTGGGAAAAGGCACGTAAAATATCATTAAAAATACGTAGAGACGAATCAGGTAACGGTGCTGTAGATGCCTTACTCGCAGAATACACATTATCCAGTGAAGAAGGTGTGGTGTTGATGTGTTTGGCTGAGGCCTTATTACGTGTACCAGATAAGCACACTCAAGATGCCCTCATTAGCGACAAAATTTCTCAAGGTGAGTGGCGAAGTCATTTGGGCAGCAGTGATTCACTGTTTGTTAATGCCTCATCGTGGGGGTTATTAGTTACCGGCACTATGGTTGATTATGCTGATGAACGCGAAAAAGATAGTTTTGATTTATTGAAAAAGATTATTGGTCGTTTAGGTGAGCCTGTCATTCGTAAAGCAATGAACTATGCCATGCAAATTATGGGTGAGCAGTTTGTTATGGGCGAAACGATTCAAGCTGCAACAGAGCATGCTACCAAACAAGATCGGCAAGGCTTCGTATATTCTTACGATATGCTAGGTGAGGGTGCGCGCACCATGGGTGATGCTGATAAATATTTTAAAGCTTATCAAGTTGCCATAGATGCTATTGGCGCGGTTTCACTCGCGTCAGGTAAGAACGATCCTCGTAGAGTTCCTGGTATCTCAGTTAAGCTTTCTGCTATTCATCCTCGTTACGAATTTGCGCAAAGACAACGAGTAATGACTGAAGCTGTTCCCAAACTTAAAGCGCTTTGTTTGCAAGCTAAAAAATACAATATTGGTTTAACGGTTGATGCGGAAGAATCTGAGCGATTAGATTTGTCCCTTGATGTTATTGAGGCGGTATTTAGTGATGACGAATTAGCGGGTTGGAATGGCTTTTCGATGGCTCTACAAGCTTATCAAAAACGGGCTATTTTTATCATTGATTGGTTACATGAGTTAACCGTTCGTGTTGGCCGAAAAATGATGGTGCGTTTAGTTAAAGGTGCTTATTGGGATACTCAGATTAAAAACACTCAAAAAGGTGGCTATGAGCATTTTCCGGTATTCACTCGCAAGGCTTCCACTGATGTTTCTTACCTCGCCTGTGCAAAAAAATTATTAGAATATAGAGATACTCTCTATCCACAGTTTGCGACACATAATGCTTACACAGTGACGACTATTCTTGAACTGGCGGGCAATGACAAAACAAGTTTTGAATTTCAATGTCTATATGGCATGGGTGGTTCTTTATATGATCAAGTTGTTGCCAGTGAAAATGTTCAATCTCGCGTCTACGCACCGGTTGGTCCTCATAAAGAGCTACTAGCCTATTTAGTCCGTCGTTTGTTAGAAAATGGCGCTAATTCTTCTTTTGTTAATGCCATTATTGATGAGTCTCAACCGGTCGAATCTTTACTTGAAGACCCGGTTAAAAAAATGCATCGCTTAACAGACAAATATAACGGCCAGATTATCAAACCTATTGCCTTGTACCATGATGAAAATGGTGTTGGTCGAGATAATTCCAAGGGCTTAGATTTAACCGACATAAATATGGTAACCCCGCTAAAAACATCACTAGATAATTGGGTTGAAAATAACCAGTTTTCTGAAAGTGATACGCCAGAGGGGGCTGTAGCCATTAGAAACCCAGCAAAGCAAAGTGAAATCATTGGTTTCCAGCGCCATCATAGCAAAGATGACATGCTCGCGATGATCGATACGGCTCAAACTGCATTTGCCTCATGGTCACAAAAGCCTGTATCTGAACGCGCAGCCTTATTATGCAGTATCGCCGATATTCTTGAACATCATAGGGACGAGCTCATTGCCTTATGCATCAAAGAAGCGGGAAAAACGACTCAAGATGGTATAGATGAAGTCAGAGAGGCTGTTGATTTTTGTCGTTATTATGCACAACAAGCGATTGAGCTTGCAGAAGATGATCGTTTAGAAGCCCGTGGTGTGGTGTTATGTATCAGCCCTTGGAACTTCCCGTTAGCGATATTTATAGGGCAAGTGACAGCTGCCATTTCTACTGGTAATACGGTGCTGGCAAAACCAGCCGAGCAAACAAGTTTAATTGCATTGCGCGCTATTGAACTAATGACGTCTGCTGGATTACCTCATGGCGTTGTACAAGCGGTTATTGCCAAGGGCAGTGAAGTGGGCAGTATTATTATTCCTAATGCACATATTCAAACGGTTATTTTTACGGGTTCGATTAAAACAGCGACTATTATTTCGCAAACGTTGGCTGATAGAGACGGCGCAAAAGTCCCTTTTATTGCTGAAACAGGCGGTCAAAACTGTATGATAGTTGACTCCACAGCTTTGCCTGAGCAAGTGGTTGATGATGTTATTTCTTCAGGATTTCAGTCTGCAGGTCAGCGTTGTTCTGCGCTCAGGGTATTATTTTTGCAAGAAGATATTGCCGATACTGTTATTACAATGCTTAAAGGCGCATTAGCAGAATTGCATGTGGGTAATCCAGAAAAACTCAGCACTGATGTAGGTCCCGTCATTGATCAAAAAGCGCTAGATTCACTCAATGCTCACAGTGACTATATGAAAACTCATGGTCAATTATTGTACCAATGCGCGATATCTAATGAGACAAATGAAATAGCAGAAAACGAACATTTCTTTTTTGCGCCGCGACTTTATGAAATAGACAATATTAGTGTGCTCAAGCATGAAGTATTTGGTCCCTGTGTCCATATTATTCGTTTTAAAGGCGATGAAATAGAAAAAGTCATTGATGATATTAATGGCACCGGTTTCGGTTTAACGATGGGTATTCATACGCGGATTGAACAGCGAGCTTTTCATTTGGCGACACTATCGCGTGCAGGTAATGTATATGTAAATCGCAATATGATTGGCGCTATTGTGGGGGTGCAACCTTTTGGGGGGCGTGGTCTTTCAGGTACAGGGCCAAAAGCGGGTGGGCCATATTATTTAACACGTCTAGTGAAAGAGAAAGCCACTCCCGATGCCGATAAATTTAACTTATTACCATCGCAAGTTGATGCTTTAGTGAGCGATTCGAGATCGAAAGCAGAAGCAGAATTAATGATGGATAGGGCGGATATAGCAGAAAAAACCTGGCGCTTGACCGAGTTAGATCAGCGTATTTCTTTTGTGAGTCAAATGTTAGCCGAAATGGCTGATATCGATATTGTTGATGATTTAGCCGATGACTTAAATAGTACTTTGACAGCGGCTAATTCACAATTAGTGTGTGTTGAAAAGCATCTGCAAAAGCCAACAACGCTTCCAGGTCCGACAGGTGAGTCTAATATACTCTATTTGGAAAATCGCGGTAATATCATCTGCTTTGCTGATGAAAATGTGACTTTTCACTTTTGGATACTCTCAATTGTAACGGCTTTGACAACCGGAAATACCGTTATCTCGGTCGTTTCTGATTTATTTTATGATCAAGCGTTAGCCATTAGAGATAAGTTCGTTACAACAGGCGCAGATGAGAATGTGTTTCAAATTACCCGCTTATGTCATTTAACCACTTTGTTGGCGCATCCTGCGTTATCAGGAGTCGTTGTTGATAGTCACTGCGGCCGAAAAAATTATATCAGTGACAGATTAGCCGAACGTCAAGGGGCAATTTTACCAATGATCAGTTCAGAATATTTTGATAATCTCATTCAACGTTTATTAACAGAAAAAGCCGTTAGCATTGATACTACCGCATCTGGTGGTAACACGTCGCTGATGACTTTAGATGAAGATAACTAACTATTTTTGAATGTTATGTTTAAACAAAAATTCAAAATATTTATAAATCATCAACTGAAAAGTTGATGATTTATTCCCCTAATGTTTCGGTTTATTTGTCATAACTGATAAAAGTGCTAATGAGTGACAACAGATAATACTTTCGGTGCGAAGCTAACTTGATGGAGTTTATATTGTTTTTTACATTTCATTTTGGCAAAAAATTAAGCCTGATTAAATGAGTGAACGACCAAGCCAACAGGATTAAGCGACCACCCAGCTAAGGTCTATTCGCAGTAGGTTACGGTGATGAATCTATTCTTATTGCGATTAATAAATCTTTATTCAATATCTCCATTCCTCATGTTAATCCACTAGCCATTATTGTTGGTTCGATATCGCACAGAGCTTAAGTCCGTAATGGAGTAAAGTGTTGCTTGGTGTTACGGGAAAATACTTTTCTTACTCTGCTTTTATTTCAGTAAAGAATATTAATACTCGACCATGTCATTTCGTCTTGGTTTAAGGAACGACGTTGAGCTTTATTACTGGGACAACGATCAATCACCTACGCTATACAATATAAAAATTAATACATGTAAGGAATAAGTGCTAGCTGGATTTTTAAATTCAGCATTCAGCGTTCAGAAAAATCAGTATGAATATATCCATTAATAAACTAAAAGGAAATTTAATATGAGCAACATTAATATTGGCATTGATAAAAAAGATAGAAGCGAAATCGCTGAAGGGTTAAAGAAGTTATTAGCCGATACTTATACGCTTTATTTACAGACGCATAACTTTCACTGGAATGTGACTGGGGTGAGGTTTAGGGAGCTGCACTTGATGTTTGAAGAGCAGTATATGGAATTGGCCATTGCTGTAGACGATATAGCCGAACGTGTTCGAACTCTCGATGTTGCTGCGCCAGGCACTTATAAAGAATTTTCCAAGTTAAGTTCAATCCATGAGGTAGATGGTGTTCCCAATGCAACGGAAATGATGGAAGTATTACTCGTTGGTCACGAAAAAATTATACAGACTGCTCGCGATGTTTTAAAAGTGGCCCATCAATCAGACGACGAATCAACGGTATCTCTTGTATCTGATCGAATGCGAATACATGAAAAAACATCGTGGATGTTGAGAGCTTCAAATAAGTAGATTGAGCGTTTCAAACTACCAAGTTTTTGAAATTAAATGGTCAGATTATTAACGTTATTTACTTATTATATATTAACTAAAAAGGATACAGATTGGATGGGCACTTTCTCACGCTTCGCAATTGCTATCGTTCTGCTCCTTGTCGTCATCGGCAGCATCTTCGGCTACAAGTTCTATCAAATTAACCAAATGCAGGCCAAATTCTCTCAGCCACGCCCCGCAACTGTCGTTGAAACTACAGAGGTCGCTAGAGTATCTTGGCAACCGAGTATCCAATCAATCGGTGGCATCAGAGCTATCAACGGCGTCATGATAGCCAATGAATTGCCCGGTGTAGTGACAAAAGTTTTGTTCAAATCGGGTCAATCCGTCAAAAAAGGCGATATCCTGATCCGCCTAAACAGCGATATAGAGCAAGCCGCTCTTACAACACGTCTAGCTGAGGCACAGCTTGCTTCGAAAGCATTTCAACATAACTCAGACTTGATTTCCAAACGGGCTGTGTCACAGTTCGCCTTAGATGAAACAAAGGCTGCGCTGGATGTAGCCAGAGCACGAGTAAAAGAAGCCGAGGCCCAGTTTGGTAAAAAAATACTCACGGCTCCCTTCGACGGCATAGTAGGGCTACGTCTAGCGGATATAGGTGAATATTTATCTGTGGGTACACCTGTCGTTGAAATCAATATGCTTAATCCAATTCTGGTCGAATATACTCTGTCTGAACAGGAACTGGCCAGCGTTGATATTGGTGATCTCGTTGAAGTCACTGTGGCGGCAACTGGCTCAGAGGTATTCAAGGGAACAATTACCGCAATTAATAGCTCTATCACGCCAGAGACACGCACAGTTAAGCTGCGCGCCCAACTTCTAAACCCCCAACAAAGCCTCAAACCGGGTATGTTCGCTACCATTAGAACCATGGCAAAGGGTGAAAGGCAGGTCATTGCAATTCCAAACATAGCACTGTCTTTCAACACCTACGGCGATTTCGCCTATGCATTAACTAAAAATGAAAAAGGCCAGCTGGTCACTGAGCAGCGGACATTGGAAACCGGCGTTACACGGGATGGCATGACTGAAATTAACAAAGGGTTAGAACCCGGTGAACGTATCATTGCCTCTGGTTTGCTGCGCTTGAGGGCTGGTCAGCGAGTGAAAATAAAGCAAGATGACAAGATTGCAGACAGTACAGGAGTTAAATAAACATGCGTTTTACAGACATTTTTATACAACGGCCAGTGCTGTCCATTGTTGTTAGTCTACTAATATTACTGGTTGGGATTCGCTCTATTATGGAGATGGAGATCCGCGAATACCCTGTATTGGAAAACACTAAAGTCACCGTTACTACTGCATATCCAGGCGCCAGCAGTGAATTGATCCAGGGATTCATTACCCAACCTTTGCAGCAGGCTATTGCCGAAGCAAAGGGCATAGACTTTCTGAGCTCATCGAGCATACAAGGTTTTTCAACCATCGAAGCACAGATGGAACTCAACTACGATGCTAATGACGCACTTGCGGAGATTCAATCTAAAGTTGCCAGTCAGCGTAACGAGTTACCTGACGAGGCTCAGGACCCTGTTATCAACTCGACGACGGGAGAAGGTCGTGCGCTCATGTACATCGCTTTCTTTAGCGATACCATGAAAGTCCCACAGATCTCAGATTATCTTGCCCGAGAAGTACAGCCAAAACTACAAGCCCTATCCGGTGTAGCCAAGGCCGAACTGCTGGGGCGTCGCTTTGCGCTGAGAGTCTGGCTCGATCCTCAAAGACTTGCAGCGGTTAATCTCACCTCGACAGATATTGCTCAAACCCTGCGTCAGAACAACTATATTTCAGCAGTTGGGCAAACCAAAGATGAATTCATCAAGATCAATCTCACTACGAATACTGACGTTGGAAACACCAAACAGTTCGAGAATCTGATAATTAAATCGACCGAAGATAGTATCGTTCGTCTCAAGGATATCGCCATGGTAGAGCTCGGATCACAAACCTACGAGAACATAGCACTGTATAAGGGTAAACCCTCAACCTACGTAGCCATTAATCTATCTCCGGGTTCTAATCCACTGTCTGTGGCTGAACGTGTTAAGGAACTCCTGCCGGATATAAAGTCTCAGCTGCCCTCGGGTCTGCAGGTCGAACTCCCCTACGATGCATCAGCATTTATTGATGATTCAATTAATGAGGTGATCAAGACGCTTATCGAGGCAGTGGGTATCGTTCTTGTCATCGTGTTTCTATGCCTAGGATCTCTGCGAGCGGCAATCATTCCCTCAATAGCGGTACCGCTCTCGCTCATCGGTGGAGCCTTCATCATGCTGGTGCTGGGTTTCTCGCTCAATTTGCTTACGCTGCTCTCACTTGTGCTGGCAATAGGCTTGGTCGTCGACGATGCTATTATCATAGTCGAGAACATACACCGGCATATCGTTGATGGTAAATCAAAGAAGGACGCGGCGTTGATCGGTGCTCGAGAAATGGCTAATCCAGTTATCGCCATGACGATAACCTTGGTTGCAGTCTACGCGCCTATTGGTTTCATGGGTGGGCTGGTTGGTTCGCTTTTTACCGAGTTTGCTTTCACGCTTGCTGGTGCCGTCGTCATTTCAGGCATCATTGCCTTGACGTTATCGCCTATGCTGGCCAGTAAGGTTCTCAAACCACATGGACAGTCGACCCGCTTCGAGAGTGCAATTGAAAGTTTGTTCGACCGACTCGCCAATACTTATCAGCGCTCGCTGGCTATCATGGTCAAGGCCGTCTCACCTGTAATTATGTTTGCGGTAGTCGTACTAGTGTCGATCTTTTTTATGATGATGCTAAGCCAGAAAGAGCTTGCACCGACTGAGGACCGTGGCATCATTTTGTTTCAGGGTAAAGGACCGCAGACAGCCACACTCGAATACCTGCAGAAGTATGGCACAGAAATGCAGACAGCCTTCGAGCAGGTACCAGGTTACGACGAGACGTTCATGCTGGTTGGTATGACGAGTCCCAATGCGGTGTTTGGCGGTTTCAAAATGAAGCCTTGGAGCGAACGAGATATATCGCAGTTTGATATCATGCCTCAACTGCAGGCTTCTGTGGCAGGGATTACTGGTTTGAAAACAGCTTTATTCCCAATTCCATCCTTGCCTGGTTCGAGTGGCGGTCTACCCTTTCAGTTTGTGCTAACTTCGGGCAGTGATTTTACTCAACTCGATCAAATAGCAGATGAATTCGTAGGGGCTGCCATGCAGAGTGGCAACTTCACATTCGTGCAGAAATCGATCGACATCGATAAGCCCGTCACCCGAGTAAAGGTCGACCGCGAACGCGTAGCCGATCTCGGTTTGTCGATGCAGGAAATTGGTCAGGCGCTTGGCGGTATGCTTGGCGGCGGGTTTATTAGTCGTTTCAACATGGAGGGGCGCTCGTATGAGGTTATTCCCCAGGTTGAGCGCTACGCGCGCCAAACAGCAACGGCGCTCAACGATTATTTCATCCGCGCCGACTCTGGCGATTTAGTTCCGCTCGGCTCGGTCGTTAGCTTCGAGCATGATGTAGAACCCTCATCCAGAACACAATTCAATCAGCTGAATTCGGTCACGATCGAAGGCATTCCAGCGCCATCAGTGTCGATGGGAGATGCCATCAGTTTCATGAAAACCAAGGCGGTCGATATCCTACCTCGGGGTTTCAGCTATGATTTTAAGGGCGAGTCTAGACAGTTCGAAAATTCTGGCAGTGCGTTAATCGTGACTATCTTTTTATCGCTACTCGTTATCTATCTGGTGCTTGCTGCGCAATTTGAGAGCTGGCGTGATCCTCTTATCATTTTAATATCGGTGCCGATGTCAATTGCAGGGGCAATGGCCTTCATTATGCTTGGTTTTGCATCGATGAATATCTACACACAGGTTGGTCTGATAACATTGATTGGCGTGGTCGCGAAGAACGGTATTCTTATCGTGGAATTTGCCAATACACTTCAGGAAAGGGGACGCAACAAGCGCGACGCGGTAATCGAAGCCGCAGCGATTCGACTTCGCCCTATTATCATGACTTCGCTGGCGCTTATCGTCGCCATGATCCCGCTGTTAATTGCAGCGGGCCCAGGAGCAGAGTCGCGCTTTGCGATTGGTATAACCATTGCTACAGGACTCGGTATCGGTACTTTGTTAACTATGTATGTGTTGCCTGCTTTCTATATCGTCCTGGCGAAGAAGATTGATACTTCAGATCTTGAGGGGCAGGGTAATACCGCTGATCAAACTCCGACTTAAACAACGAACATGTGATTGTCGTACTCATATTTTCGTAGCGTTCAGTTTTGATTGGCGCAGTCACCCTAGATTTGGCTAATCTTATTGATTGAAAACATTGCAAAAGAGGACTTGGAAATGCAGTCTGTTCGTTGCCGAACAGACTGCATTTAGTTTTATGGGTATGATTTTATTGTGCGATTGGGAACATTAAGTAACCAATAATTTCAGTTAAAGTCCAAGACAATTCCGCTTTCTGAAGCTTGTCAGATGACTGATTGCTCATTTATAAATAGAAGGGCTTGCACTGAGCTCTGAGGGGAAACTATGATTAAAACCAACCAAATTAAACCTGATATGCCTGTTGTCTGCTCCGAAGATGGTCAATTTGCTACTGTAGATCATATGGAGGGCACTGATACCCTCAAGCTTAAAAAAGACAAGGGCGGTCAACACCATTACATTCCATTAAGCTGGGTAACCTCAACTGAGGGCGATAAAGTGAAAGTTGATCGTCCAGGAGACCAAGCTATGCAGGAATGGTCTCAAACTCCGCCAACAGGTACAGGACACTAAAGTCGTGTTGTAGTGCTAAACAAAGGTGGCATTGTACTCATGCCATCTTAAGACTTGAGCGGGAACCACGGTTTTATATCCCGCCTTTACTTTTCCCCAACAATTCACGTGAAAATGATAGACATCAAAAACAGTGTTCAAGTTTTAGCTTTCGCGCCGTTCAAAATGGCAGGAGACTTGCGTAATGAGTTTCGCATTCAGCAACTAACATGATAATGGCTGATCTCCGCGACAACATGCCCCGTCCGTCATGGCCAATAAGCATGGCGAAAACAGCAACACGGTTTAATGTGGTCTATTTTGCTGCTCAATATACTGCTTAACAACATTGATAGGCGCAGCCCCCTACGTTTACAGCAATGTAGCTAAGGCTCCATAACGCATTTTCATGTATGCAGGCGCTATGAGTTCAGGGTCATGCAGTTTTTTCCGTAAAGCGTTTTTGTTCAATAAAGTAGTTATAAAACAATCGAACAAACGCAATTTATAGTATTTGTTCGAACTCCTAAAGCCTAAAAATATTTTCTACTCTGAAGATAAATATACTTCTTAGGCGAGATGATGACAGGTGATTAATATGGCAAACGAATCTAAAAATATATTGCAGCGTGGTTTGGAATATATGCACGAACCATTTTCGGGTTTTATTCGAGCGCAGACTACCTCCAGTCTGTTTCTTCTGTTATCGACAATCTTGGCCCTATGGTGGGCAAATTCAGCCTATTCTTCTACCTACTTAGATCTTGTGCACACCCCGATTGGAATATTTTTGGGTGATGTTGAGTTAAGATCTTCACTTAAACACATTATTAATGATGGTTTAATGGTGATATTTTTCTTATTGATTGGACTTGAAATCAAACGCGAGGTGCTAGCCGGAGACCTCGCTAAACCGGAAAATCGGCGCATGTTGATTATTTGTGCCATAGGCGGAATGATTTTACCGGCTACGATCTATACCCGTGATCATTGAAAATGCTTGATTTTGTCCCAAATGGGATCATCATAGCCCCATGAAACAAATTACACTCTCGCCAGAACAAAAAGTAGCATTGGAAACTCGACATAAAAGCTCGAGTGATAGGCGTGAGTGTGATCGCATTAAAGCCATTTTACTACGCGATGAAAATTGGCCAACGCCAATGATTGCCCAAGCGTTACGTATTCACGAAACGACCGTAGTTCGATACATTGATGCCTATGCTCACGACCAAAAACTCACGTGTAATAGTGGCGGCTCCTTAAGTTATCTGAGTCAAGAGCAAACTGAACTATTGATTGCACACCTGTGTGAGGTGACCTACTTGCATAGCCATCAAATAGTCGCTTATATCTCAGAACAATTTCAGATTAAGTACACAGTGTCAGGCCTCAATAAATGGCTGCATAAACATCAGTTCAGCTATAAAAACCCTAAAGGGGTTCCTCACAAATTTGATGAAGACAAACAAACGGCTTTCATTGAATATTATGAGCAACTAAAATCCTCGTTAACCCCTGATGAACCGTTATTATTTATGGATGCGGTTCATCCGACCCAAGCCACAAAAATCACCGCAGGCTGGATAAAAAAAGGCGTTGATAAACCGATAGAAACGACGGGAAGCCGAACCCGTATTAACGTGGTTGGTGCAATCCGACTTGGTCACTTAACAGAAGCGGTCATTGAGCAATATAGCAAAACGGTTAACGGTGCATCCATCATCGATTTTTTAAACCAAATTAGAGCGCGTTACTCAACAAGTGGTGTTATCCATTTGGTGCTTGATGGCGCTGGATACCATCGAAATGCCTTAGTAGTTAAAGAGGCTAAAAATCTGAATATAACATTGCATTACCTGCCGCCTTATAGTCCAAATTTAAACCCAATAGAACGATTGTGGAAGGTAATGAATAAGCATGCGAGGAATGGGCAATACTTCGCAACGACAAAAGAATTCCGACGAAAAATCACTGACTTTTTTAGCATCACCCTCCCCGATATTGCCGATACACTCGGTGATACAATTAATGATAACTTTCAGAAATTAAAACCTGCAGTTTGAATTCACTTGAGTATATACCTTGTTCAATTGGGGACTTGATTCACAGATCGGTTGGGGTATCCCAATGGCAACCGATACCGCGTTTGCGCTAGGTGTACTTACCATAGTGCGAAAATACATACCTGCCAGTCTTTTGGCTTTCATAGTTGGGCTCGCCATCGTTGATGATGTTGGGGCGATACTCGTTATTGCACTATTTTATACCCAGGAAATATCCGTAATCTATCTGTTTAGCGCATGTTCACTTATTACTTTTTTGGCAGTAGCTAACTACGCGGGCGTAAGACAGCCAATTTTCTATATTATCATCGGTATTGCAACCTGGTGGATGATGCTCATGTCTGGTGTTCATGCCACTGTTGCTGGCGTTGCAATCGCATTGACGGTGCCAGCACGGCCGAAGTTGGCGTCGGCAAAGTCGCTTGATAAGGCTAAAACAACAATCAGCTCTCTTCAGCAAGAAATAGAAAAGGTGGACGTTCTTGGTAGTCAGGAGGACCATAAACAGGTACTGGAAGTGCGCGATTTAGCAGAACATGCTGGCACTCCCCTGCGTCGTTGGGAAGATGTACTGCATCTACCTGTAGCACTCTTCATCTTACCGCTGTTTGCATTGACTAATGCTGGCGTAGTGTTTAGTTTTAGTTCGTTTATCGACAGCCTCCAATACCCTGTTGGATTAGGGATTATTTTTGGCCTTGTAGTCGGTAAATTTATTGGCATTTCCGGCGCGTGCTGGCTGGGCCTGCACTACAAAATAGGTAAATTACCCAAGGGAGTTAATATTCAACACATTATTGGTGCTTCACTGATAGCCGGGATAGGCTTCACCATGTCCACATTTATTGCGACACTGGGGTTTGACGGGCAACCTGAACATCTCCATAACGCAAAAACATCCATCTTGGTCGCATCGGTTATGTCTGCATTTTTGGGTGCGTTATATCTTAGATTCATTGGTTCAAACAAACGAAAAAAATGACTCAATGAGTCATCATAAGTCGGTTAACATGAATGATACCGATATTGCAGCATCGTTTACGTTAATAGAAGAGTATTATGTGGTACTTGAGCGGGTTAATACTTTTAGTTTAATGCATCGGGGTTATGGCATTAAAAAATGTTTTTTATTGCCTAGTAATATTCATTCTACTGGTTTACAAAACAGGTATAAATTAATTTTATTATGCTTAGATTATGCTTAGATTATGCTTAGATTATGCTTAGTGTTTACAGCACAAAACGTTTTTGAGTCTCCAAAAAAGCATTACCCGCAGTGATACCGGCAAGATAATCATGTTGTAAATCCATATCAGTACTCCCTAACAATTTACTTTGAAGATTGTCTTCCGCAAAAATTTGAATAATTTCGACATCTTCAGGAGGGTTAGTGATAAAGGCGAGTTCTTTTTGATAAGCTTGCTCATGCTGTACCAAATAATCAATCATTTTTGGGCAATACCCAGACACGTAAATCCATGACTTAAGTTTACGTACCCAAGCAGCCTGAGTATGACAGTCGGCATTCACCGTTCGAATAACCACAATTTTTTTAGCACCACGGCGATAGGATTCTCGCACAGGTAAAGGCTCAGCAAGTCCACCGTCAAGGTAGATGTCTGTTTTATGGTCATCAACGTTTGCTTTGGCCTTATTTGTTGAGCTAAAGGCCTGCCTAGGTGTGAGTTTAACCCCTTGTTTATACAAAAAAGGAAATGCACTCGAGGCTTTAAGTAATTGGCGCCAGTGACTTGTATGACCGTTTGGGCTTAAGAAATAGCCTTGTCTATCGCGTGAATTCGTTGCGCTGAACAATAATTCTCGTTGACCCAATGATTTAGTTGCTGTCGTAAAGTCTAATGCAAAACTACCTTGAATGGTTTTATCAAAGTACCAATCCAAATCAATAGCATTGCCACCTGCTAATCCACGGCCTAGTTTGTAAAAATTATTACGACGTGTTAATTCACCAATTAATCTCTTGGCATAACCTTTCTGACGAGATAAAAAGCTTGTAATATTTTGTGAGCCTGCAGACGCCCCTATAAATAAATCGAAAGGATCAAAATCATTCTCTAACCACGCATCTAATACACCGGCTGTGAATATTCCTCGTTGCCCACCACCTTCTGCAATAAGTGCCATTTTAACACATGACTCTTCACAAGGATTAATTGGGGGGGGTGATGTAATGACTTTCATAGCAGGCCTTTTTATAAAAAATGCTGAATAAAATAACGTCGTAGAACTTGCGATTACATATCTGTTGGCAGTAACAATGACCTCAGGTGTTTAAGCAGTACAGTTCCGAGTTCGCTAACTTAACCGCGCGAACAGAAGGGTCGTACCATGAACGCGAGTCCTGTTAGGATCTTGACATGGTGTTTAACTATAGTGTTTCACGATAGCAGGGCATTCGCTGTGGATTAGATTCAGCGCTTACTCACCGAACAGGAGTTTATGCCTAGGAGCGAATATAGAGGACACAAGCCTACCGCTCCTGTAAGCAGCGGCACAACGCCAATATAGCCCCATATGCCAATTGTGTCGGTGGCAGCAAGTCCAATAAGAACTAGCCCGGCGGTAACGCGGAGCGAGCGATCGAGCATACCTTCATTCGTCTTCATCGTATTTCTCCTTTGTCGAGTCACTGGGCCACTCTGCTAAGTTACAGATAAGATCGAATATCGTTCCAGCCTTACGCGAATCGATTAGATGTCTCTAAGCATAAATCGTAACTGTTCCCGGCGTCTGTTCGCCAGCGCACGCGAGATAATTTTCAGGAATGGTTAAATCGAGCGACATGGCGAATAGGCTAAATTATTTTCTGCTAGGGTTTATCATTTGAGATAACGTTACTTTAAAAAACGGTCAATTGTATTTAACTGGTCAACATTCGTGAGAAAGCAAAAGCCAGAGGGTACGGTGACGCACAGAGTCAAAGTTCGTAGCACAGTATGATGTGTTATTGGATCTTAAATAAACAGTTAACCATTAATAAAATGCTATTAAATTCAGTAACCTATTAATTTTGCTTAATTAAGTGTATTTCGTGAAGCTTATTTTAAACGGAGAGAGATATTTATGGCTGCAATAAAAAAACGCAAAGTTGTCGATCATATCGTAGAGACGATTTATCAATATGGTGTCCGTCATGTCTTTGGCATTCCAGGGGATGCTATTAATGATTTGATGGACGCCATACGCCGCCATGGAGAAATCGAATTTATACAAGTTCGCCATGAAGAAAGCGGGGCATTCGCAGCATCAGCCCAAGCAAAATTAACCGGTAAACTTGCCGTTTGTGTTGGTACTGCTGGAGGTGGGGCCATACATTTGCTCAATGGTCTGTATGACGCTAAGCTCGACCATGCCCCCGTTCTTGCAATAACTGGACAGTTACCACGCAGTGAAATCGGTAATCACTCGCATCAAGAAATTAATTCATCAGCTCTGTTTTCTGATGTGGCTGTGTTTAATCAAACCTTATTTGCCTCTGATCGTGTTCCCGAGATTATTCAGCAAGCGTGTAATAGTGCGCTGATTGAAAAAGGGGTTGCTCATATTGCTTTGCCTGCTGATGTTGCCACTGAGCAAGTTGAAGCTGACATTACGGGTCATCCAATAGCGGGCGCTGAAACGGGACCAACTAAACCTTTAGCATCAGCATTAAACAGTGCAATTAGCTTAATTGAGCAAGCTGAAAAAATTGTTGTTCTAGCGGGTGTTGGGGCTATACCAGCACGTCAACAGTTACTTACTTTGTTGAAAAAATGCAACTCCCCACTTATCAGAACACTAAAAGCCAAAGTACTACTTCCGGATGAGCATGAATATTCCTTAGGAGGGCTTGGCCTACTTGGTACGCGGCCATCTGTTGATGCGATGAATAATTGTGATTTACTTGTGATGCTGGGGACTGATTTTCCCTACAAAGAATATTATCCAGGAAAAGCCAAAGTTATTCAGGTGGATAAAGAAATTCGACATATTGGTCGACGTTGCCCTGTGGATGTATCGATAGTCGGAGATGTAAGTGAAGTACTAGACCAATTAATCGTTGATTTACCTCAAAAAGAAAACGACAACTTTCTTACTGAATGTCGGCGTCAGAAAAGGAGTTGGTCAGAAGAGCAAAGCGAAGCAGAAAACTCGCAAGATATGCCAATAAAACCCCAGTGCCTGGCTCGAACCGTCGGCGAGCTTGCGAACAAAGATGCCATTTTTCTCTGTGACACGGGTACAGTGACCGCATGGGTCGCACGACATCTACCCGTTACTGAACAACAATTATTTACCCTATCAGGCAACTTGGCCACAATGGCATTTAGCATGGCTGGTGCGATAGGCGCGCAATTAAAATTTCCTGAGCGGCAGGTGGTCGTCCTTATTGGTGACGGTGGTTTTAGCATGTTAATGCAAGAGTTTATTACTGCAGTCAATCTAACATTACCCATAAAGGTTATTATTTTTAACAACGCCAAGCTAGGGTTAATTCAACTAGAGCAAGAAAGCAGCGGTTACCCTAATTATAAAACAGCATTAAAAAATCCAGACTTTTCAGAGTTTGCTCGCTTATGCGGTGGTGAAGGTTGGAGTGTAGATCGCCCTGAGCTGCTAGTAAAAGCGTTGGGAGAAGCATTTGCTAGCAAAAATGCCTGTCTGATCGATGTCCATATCGATCCTAATGAACTCGTCATGCCGCCAAAGCTCGAATTGGCTCAAGCGGTAAATTATTCGATTGCTAAAGCTAAGGAGTTTTTAAATTCAAATGACTGATTTAAAAATATGTGGGAACGATTCCGAAATACTATTACCTCAGTTTATGAGTTGTGCAGGCTAGTAGAACTATTGTGCAGGCTAGTAGAAATATATCATCCTCAAGGTGAATATGCCGAAATAGGTCAGTCTTGAAATGGTTAAGAAATGTTGGCTAGACCGTTAGTCGTTAGGGATACATTTTCTCATATTTTGAGGCTACATTTAGTTGATAACACTAAAACGTTTATGTCCACAAATGGGTTAAGGGCTTAACCCATTTGTGCTCATTTAAGTGTTAGTCGATGATATTGTCAGCTCAAAAAAATTCGTTTCAGCGTACAACATCCAATCAGATTATCAACAGAGATAAATCTTACTTTACCTTAACGTTACGTTATTGCCTGCAACACTCGAATAATTCGGAGTTTACTCTATGGCTTGCACCATGCTTGCGGCATAATGGCGTTAAATATTTAACAGAGTCGTTATAATGGATAAGCAGCAAGACAGTTACATGACCGAAGAAACACTAATCGAAGTAGTCGAAAATCAAATCGCCGACGGTGAACCCAAAAAGGTAAAAGAAACCTTGATGCGTTTAGTCATGACAGGTACACCGCGTGACGAAGCTATTCAAATGATGGCTTGCGCGTTGGCTATCGAAGTTTCCGATGTCATGAAAAATGGTTCCTCTTTTAACGAAATACGATATGGCCAGCATTTGAATGCACTACCGAATATGGATTGGATGGAAGATTAATAGCAGCTCATAAATTCGTGTTTTGTTAATCCCGATAAGTGACATTATCGGGGGGCTAATTGAAAAGTCTAAAGAAAGATGTTGGATTTGCACCTTCGATGAGCAGTGTTGGAGCCTGTTTAGATCTCCTAATCGCAACTTACAAGAGACTTAAACGGTTTAAAGCAGTTGGTTTTGTTCGTGCATCAAAAGTACAACCAACTGTGTTAATACGCTTAGTGCGATATTAGCTTGCTGCGTCATTCGTTTGATCACTACAACTATCCTCACACTGGGGGCGGCTATTTAACAAGGAGTGGCAAGCTTAGTCTTTATTATGCTGATTTTGTTCTCTATTTATATAAAAGTAAGTTCACAGGTCAATGTAAACTAACTTACGAAGATTCAAATGGGTTATTAATGCTTAGATTCGAACACTGTAATGTTAAAACTTGTACTCATGAATTACTCGCCTTGGGTCAGGCCGACATGAAAATGTGGTACATTTTTGAGTGGTTAGATAAGCACGAGGAATTACAAAACGGGACTCAAGCAGAAATAATTAAACTTTATGTAAATGATGAATTGGTAGGGTACAGTCTTTTTGAAAACTTTGAAGCCCGTGCAGACAAAGTCACTTGTCATCAAGGCGTGACCTATAAAGAGTTGGGTATTATTCATTTCGTAACAGTCATAGAGCATCGTAATAAAGGTTATGCTACGTTGTTGGCTAATGCGTTGCTTAAAAATATTATTGAACCTATGTTGGCACGTTATAAAGATTTTCATGTTTACGTCATTGCGACGGGTCGAGCGGTCCCATTAATGGAACGGACTGATATCCCTTCAAAATACCAAATCAAGCAATTCTATTCCGATATATCGTTTGAAGAGAAAGTAGTAAATTACCTAAGAAAACAAGAACAAAATGTATTGAATGCAGTTACTTGTGAAATTTAAAATAAACAGCTAACAAGCCAATCTAAAGCATACTTATCATAATACGAATAGTGAGTGTTAGAGCGTATGCGCTAACACGATTTGGTCTAGATACGCTTTGTCTATTCGAAATAAAATGCACCAAACCTCGAAAAACATGATCAGTTTGGGCGGTAAAGTAAGGCTAATCGATTTAAGATTCTTCATCAACATCAAACAATCGCAATGTTTACGCAAAATCACGTTTTAACATTTTTAAGTTCTGTATCTGTATGTAATCATTGGTGTTAACAAGGTTATGTGGCAAACTTAATATTATTGCCGTTTGCAATCGCGCTAGAAGGATCTAGATCTCGTATGAGTATCAATAAAGCCAAGCTTACCGAAACCGATATTATCTCTAAATACATCATGCCAGCTATCAAAAATGCTGGGTGGGATGATATGTCGCAAATTCGCCAAGAGGTGAAATTGCGTGACGGTAAAGTCATTGTGCGTGGTCAATTGGGTGTGCGCAAAACGGTTAAGTCTGCTGATATTGTGCTGTATCACAAACCCAGTATGCCGCTGGCTGTTATTGAGGCTAAAGCCAATAAGCACGAAGTGGGTAAAGGCATGCAACAGGGGCTAGATTATGCCCGTTTACTTGAAGTGCCTTTTATTTTTGCCTCCAATGGCGATGGCTTTATCTTCCATGATAAAACCAAGTTAGGAACACCTGAAGAAAACCAACTTGAATCAGAGATCCGCTTAGAAGACTTTCCATCACCACAAGAATTATGGACTAAGTACTGCGTGTGGAAAGGTTATACCCAAACCCAGTTACCGATTATCAATCAAGAATATCATGATGATGGCACGGGTAAGCAACCTCGTTATTATCAACTGCAAGCCATTAATAAAACCATTGAAGCTATTTCATCCGGTAAAGACCGAGTGTTACTTGTCATGGCGACCGGTACGGGTAAAACCTATACCGCATTTCAAATCATCTGGCGTTTATGGAAGTCCCGCGCTAAAAAACGAATCTTGTTTTTAGCCGACCGTAACATTTTGGTAGACCAAACCCGCATAAACGATTTTCAGCCCTTTGGCACTTCAATGACCAAAATCACTGGACGCACGGTTGATCCTGCATTTGAAATTCATTTAGCCTTATACCAAGCATTAACCGGCCCAGAAGAAAGCCAAAAAGCCTTTAAACAAGTCGACCCAGACTTTTTCGACCTAATCATTATCGACGAGTGTCATCGTGGGAGTGCATCTGAAGACAGCGCCTGGCGTGAAATTTTAGAATATTTCAGCAGCGCGGCTCAAGTTGGCCTTACCGCCACTCCTAAAGAAACAGACCAAGTATCAAACTCCGATTACTTTGGTGAGCCTGTCTATACCTACTCACTCAAAGAAGGGATTGAAGATGGATTCCTAGCACCTTATAAAGTGGTGCGGGTAGATATTGATGTCGATTTACAAGGTTGGCGCCCGACAAAAGGTCAAATCGATAACAACGGTGAAGTGATCGAAGACCGAATTTATAACCAAAAAGACTTCGACCGCACCATGGTGATTGATGAACGCACCCAATTGGTTGCCGAAACCATTACCAACTACTTAAAGCGCACCGACCCGATGGCCAAAACTATCGTGTTTTGTAACGATATTGACCACGCCGATCGCATGCGCCGTGCTATTGCCAATCTTAACCCTGAGCAAATGGCCAAGAATGAAAAGTACGTGATGAAAATAACCGGTGACGATGAGCTTGGCAAAGCGCAGTTAGACAACTTCATTAATCCCAAAAAAGCCTATCCTGTTATTGCCACCACCTCAGAACTAATGTCTACAGGGGTAGATGCCAAAACCTGTAAGTTAGTAGTACTGGATCAAAATATTCAGTCCATGACCAAATTTAAGCAGATTATTGGCCGTGGCACCCGCATTGACGACCGATACGGCAAGCTGTGGTTCACCATTCTCGACTTTAAAAAGGCCACCGAATTATTTGCCGACGAACGCTTTGACGGTACACCAGAAAAAATCATTAGAGTGACGCCTGAAGATATTGAAGATGAAAATGTTGATATTGACTCAGTTGGTGATGAGGTTACGAATGAAAACGGTGCCGATGATAATCAAAACCAACAGGGCGATGAACATCAGGTTGATGAACAAAACACCATAAACGAACCCCAAGGCGATGGCAGCCTTGATGGTGAATGGGACGAAGGTGAAACCCGTAAAATCAGCAAGTACCGCGTGTCAGGCGTGACTGTCAGCAAAGTGGCTGAACGAGTGCAATATTACGACAGCGACGGTAAATTAGTCACCGAATCCTTTAAAGATTACACCCGTAAAACCATGGCGAAGCAGTTTAGCTCACTCGATGAGTTTGTTAAGCGCTGGAATGAATCAGATCGCAAACAAGCGGTAATTGATGAACTGGCACTCGAAGGCATTATTTGGTCTGCTTTAGAGGACGAAGTCGGTAAAGACATGGATCCTTTCGATATGATTTGTCATGTGGTGTACGACCAACCCCCATTAACTCGAAAAGATCGTGCAAACAATGTGCAAAAGCGCAATTACTTCACTAAATATTCCGACACTGCACAAGCCGTACTGCAAAATTTACTGTTAAAATATGCCGATGTCGGCGTGCAAGAAATTGAAAACATGCAAGTGCTTAAAGTTGCCCCGTTTACCGAGTACGGTAATTTGAGTGAGATCGTTAAAAAAGGCTTTGGCGGCAAACAAGAATACGAGCAAGCCATTAGTGAATTAGAAGCGCAGATTTATCAAATTCATCAGCAATCAGCCTAGCATCTGTTCTTTGCATAAGCACTTTGGAACAGCGCTTTGTATTCGTTTTTATATTAGCTCTGTTTGTTAAAAATAAAACACAACATCATTTTATACTGCTGCCAATAACAGCAGCAGTAACCGTTTAAGAGAATACTATGTCTATCAGTTCAGCAATTAAATCCATCCAAGATATTATGCGTAAAGATGCCGGTGTCGATGGTGACGCCCAGCGATTAGGGCAAATGTCTTGGTTACTGTTCTTAAAAGTGTTTGATGCACAAGAACAAGAGTTAGAGCTTGAACTAGACGATTACCGCGAGCCAATTCCAGCTGAATTCTTATGGCGCAACTGGGCGGCAGATAATGAAGGCATTACCGGTGATGAGCTACTTGATTTTGTAAATGATGAGCTATTCCCACAGCTTAAAAACCTCACTGCACCAATAGATAAAAACCCCCGTGGTTTTGTGGTAAAAGCGGCGTTTTCTGATGCGTTTAACTACATGAAAAACGGCACGCTGTTACGTCAGGTGATTAATAAGCTTAATGAAATAGACTTTACTGACTCAAACGAGCGCCACTTGTTTGGTGATTTATACGAGCAAATATTAAAAGACTTACAAAGTGCTGGTAACGCTGGTGAGTTTTATACCCCGCGCGCCATCACTAAGTTTATTGTGGCGGTAACCGATCCCAAATTGGGCGAATCGATTATGGACCCTGCGTGTGGTACTGGCGGATTTTTAGCTTGCGCCTTTGATCACGTTAAAGCCAACTACGTTAAAACAGCAGATGACCATCAAACCCTGCAAAAGCAAATCTTTGGTGTGGAAAAAAAGCAGCTACCGCATTTACTGTGCACCACCAACATGATGCTCCACGGTATTGAAGTGCCAGTGCAAATTAGGCACGGCAACACCTTAAACAAACCGCTTTCAAGTTGGGACGAGCAAGTTGACGTTATCATCACCAACCCGCCATTTGGCGGCACCGAAGAAGACGGCATAGAAAAAAACTTCCCTAGCGAATTCCAAACCCGTGAAACCGCCGACTTGTTTCTACAACTTATTATTGAAGTATTGGCAGCGCCGTCAGCGGGTAAGGAGCCATCAGCGCTTAAAAGTGGAGGTCGAGCAGCAGTTGTATTACCAGACGGCACCTTGTTTGGTGAAGGCGTTAAAACCAAAATCAAAAAAATGTTAATGGACGAATGTAATCTACACACCATAGTGCGTTTACCTAATGGGGTGTTTAATCCCTACACCGGCATTAAAACCAATATTTTATTCTTCACCAAAGGCACGCCAACTAAAGACGTGTGGTTTTACGAGCATCCCTACCCAGCAGGGGTAAAAAATTACAACAAAACCAAACCCATGCGCTTTGAAGAGTTTGAAACAGAGCTTGAATGGTGGGGTAATGAGGCCGACGGCTTTGCATCGCGGGTAGAAAACGAGCAAGCTTGGAAAGTCTCAATCGATGACATTATTGGCCGTAACTATAACCTGGACATTAAAAACCCCCATGTGGGCGAAGTTATCAGCCATGATCCACAAACGTTACTAAGCGATTACGCCAAACAACAAGCGGATATTAAAGCACTACGCGATCAACTAAAAGGTATCTTGTCAGCCGCATTATCGTCACCTTCGGCAGCATCAGACGGTGAGGGCAAGTAATGACTGATTTACCAATACCTACCAACGACGGTCAATCAGAACACAAAGCAAATAATTTGATCACGCAGCATATTGATATTTGGACAACTGCCATTGAGCGAAAATCCTCAGCAGGGCGTGGCACTTCAAATAAGTTTTCATTGTATGGCATCAAAAAACTCCGTGAACTGATTTTAGAACTCGCCGTGCGCGGCAAGTTAGTGCCACAAGATGTTAATGACGAACCAGCTTCAATATTGCTTGAACGTATTGCTGCTGAAAAAGCTCAATTGGTTAAAGACGGTAAGCTTAAAAAACAAAAGCCGTTCCCTGATATTGGTGAAGATGAAAAGCCATTTGAATTGCCGAATGGCTGGGCGTGGACTTGTTTAGCAGAACTTGCAGAAATAGGTCCAAGAAATTCTAGTTTTGATGATGATACAGAAGCTTCTTTTGTGCCAATGCCTCTAATTAGTACCAGTTATAAAGGTGATCATGGTTCTGAAACAAGGTTATGGAAAGAAATAAAAAAAGGATATACACACTTTGCTGATGGTGATATTGGATTAGCAAAAATCACTCCTTGTTTCGAGAACAGTAAAGCAGCTTTTTTTTCTGGATTAATTAACGGTGTCGGAACTGGAACAACGGAGTTACACATTGCCAGGCCAATCGAATCAACAGTAGATCCACTCTTTATCCTTCTATATTTGAAAGCACCGATGTTTCTAAAAGTCGGCGAAACTAAGATGACTGGTACAGCAGGTCAAAAACGAGTGCCTAAAGATTTTTTTGCATATAATCCATTACCATTTGCACCGCTAGATGAGCAACACCGTATCGTCTCCAAAGTCGATGAGTTGATGAGCTTGTGTGATGCCCTTGAAGCGCAAACTGAAACAAGTATTGCGGCGCACCAAACCTTAGTCGAAACCCTGCTGAATGCACTACTACAGCCTAACACTACTCAGTCAGCAGCTAGCCTAGAGCCTGCAGTTATAGGGAGTTTTGCTGACAGCCTTGAGCCTTCACTTAATGATAGTTTTATAGACAGCTGGCAGCGTGTCGCTGAACACTTCGACACGCTTTTCACCACAGAAGCCAGCATCGACACCCTAAAACAAACCATCCTCCAACTCGCCGTCATGGGTAAGTTAGTACAACAAGCCAGCTTCGATGAAATAAATAGTCAAGATTACGAGCCTGCCACCAAACTGCTAGAACGCATCAAAGCTGAAAAAGCCCAGCTGATTAAAAACGGTAAAATCAAAAAGCAAAAGCCATTACCTGCCATCACCGACGAAGAAAAACCGTTTGAACTGCCAAAGGGGTGGGAGTGGTGTCGATTTGATGATACAGCACTCAGTTCGAGTGCTGGCTGGAGCCCTCAATGTATTCCCACCCCCAGAGAGGGAGATAATTGGGGGGTTTTAAAGGTTAGTGCTGTAACTTGGGGACAGTATAATCCAGAAGAAAATAAAGAGCTTCCTCCACATCTTGAACCACGCCTTGAACATGAAGTTCAAGGCGGCGATTTTCTTATCTCAAGGGCTAATACAGCAGATTTAGTTGCGAAAGCAGTAGTTGTTCCTGAACTAGCACCTAAAAATCTAATGATGAGTGACAAAATAATCAGGTTTAAATTACACGGAAGTGTAAGTGGCGAGTATTTAAACTTGATGAATAACAGCCAAGTTTCAAGGGATTATTACAATCGAGTTGCAGGGGGCACAAGTAGCTCCATGAAAAATGTATCAAGAGAGCACATTAGAAGCTTAGTCGTTGCTTTACCACCACTTGAAGAACAACATCACATCGTCGCTAGAGTCGATGAACTAATGGCACTCTGCGACCAAATAAAAACACATTTAAGTGCCGCCCAAACAACTCAACTCCACCTGACCGACGCCATCGTCGAACAGGCTATTTAACAACAGACCTTAACTATTAAGAAATAAAAATATATGGAAATATTAGAGAATTTATTGCGCAGTTTAGATACACAATCGGTAAGTAGTGCCATTTTAGTATTGATGGTTATAGTGTGTGCATTAGGGTTATTTTTTACCAAACAAGCCAAGCAAGTTGAATTCGTCAATTATGTGCCGACCTTATTAACGACTATGGGGATTTTTGGTACGTTTTTAGGCATTGTTTTAGGCTTGTTAGATTTCAATCAGCTTGATATTGAGGCCAGTATTCCGCCTTTACTTGAAGGATTGAAAACCGCATTTATTACCAGTTTGGCGGGTATTTTACTCTCATTGGTATTCAAAACATTATCGACATTTTCTTTCTTAAAACCTAAGCAAGTTGAAGAGAGTCTTTCCCATGCTACGCCTGAAGCGATATTGGGTGCAATGCAGGCGCAAGTGACTGAAACGCGCACTTTAAAAGATGCACTTGTCGGTAATGAAGAATCCACTTTATTTGGGCAACTTAAAATTCTGCGCGGTGACATTAATGACAATGCCAAATTGTCAGTGAAAAATCTGCAAGAACAATCAACCAAGCAGCAGGAAAAGTTTGACGCATTTTCTGAAAAGCTGTGGCTAAAATTGCAAGACTTTGCTGATACTTTATCTAAATCTGCCACTGAGCAAGTTATTGAAGCCCTCAAACAGGTGATTACAGATTTTAATAATAATTTAACTGAGCAGTTTGGCGATAACTTTAAGCAACTTAATGAAGCCGTGATTAAGCTTGTTGAATGGCAAGAAAACTACAAATTACAACTTGAGCAAATGCAGCAGCAATATGCCCAAGGTGTTGAGTCCATATCAGCAACAGAGTCATCGGTTGCGCATATTAGTGAGCAAAGCAAAATCATTCCGGAATCGATGAATGAACTAAAAGGCGTAATGGAAGTAAATCAACATCAACTGGCTGAGCTTGAACGTCATTTAGAAGCCTTTAAATTAATGCGTGATGAAGCGGTTAAAGCAGTACCTGAGATTAGAGCCCAAGTACAAAGCACCGTAGAAGATATATCAGCGGCAGTGACTACGGCCAGTGACCATTACAAAACACTTCTATCTGAGTCGGATGATTATATTAAAGCGCATGTTAAAACATCAAATGATCTACTAGATAAATTTGCCAGCGAAACTGAAAAAGGCATTAACAGTGTTGGTGAACGCCTAATTGAAAGTTCAGATAAAATAGGCAAAGAAATTGACACCGCTGCGACTGAATTTACTAATAATACATCCCGCACAAACGAAAGCTTACAAACAAGTTCTGATTACCTGCAATCACAGACGGAAATTATTAAACAGCATTTACAAGACGCGGTAAGTGATCTTAATAGCACCATGCGAGACATGATTGAAAAGCTAGTAGTTGATGCTAAAGACATGAACTCAACAATGAAAGAAGCCAATAAAAACTTGGTTACTGACACTGAGAATGTCCGTGACACAGTAGTTAAATCAGCAGAAAAATTACAGCAAAGACTTAATGAAGTGATTGATGATGCTGCGACGCAACAGATTAACCAAGCTAAACGCACATTTGATGCCATGGAAGAGCAAATTAAACAACAAGTTGGCTTAACAGGTGAAGCCGTCGATTCACAACTCAAACTGATTGACACTGCCATGCAGCAAGAAATCAATCGTGTGATGAATGAGATGGGTCAAGCATTAGCTCAAGTCAGCGGTAAGTTTGTTGAAGACTACATTAAATTGACTCAAGCAATGAATGAAGTTGTTAATCAGCGAGTAGCCTAATGGATAAAATATTTGGCACGAGTAACGGCGCACAAGACAGCGGTGAACATTGGTTGACTGTGTCTGATTTAATGGCCGGTTTAATGATGGTTTTCTTGTTCATTGCTATCGTTTTTATGATGATAACGCAAAAAGAAAACGACAAAATTAAAGATGTGGCTGTTGCTTACCAAGAAAACCAAGTGGCAATTTATCAAGCTTTGGAAGAAGAGTTTAAAAAAGATCTCGATAAATGGGGCGCTACTATAGACAAGGAAACATTAGCCTTTAACTTTCAATCACCTGATGTGTTATTTGCTAATAATGAAACGCGTTTAAGTGATGCATATAAAGAAATTCTTAACGATTTTTTCCCCAGATATATCAATGTTCTAGCACCATATAGAGAATCGTTAGATGAAATAAGAATAGAAGGGCATACGTCAAGTTTAGGAATTCGTGGTTCATCAGATGCAGAAGCCTATTTCTATAATATGCAACTATCGCAAGGTCGTACCCGATCCGTCTTAGAATATGGATATGCGCTGATGCCAGCTGATGCTGAGTGGATAAAAGCAAACATTGCAGCAGTTGGTTTTTCTTCATCTCGTTTAATTTTGATTGACGGTGTAGAGGATGAAGCAATGTCTCGTCGAGTTTCGTTTAGAGCAATAACGAACGCTGATATTCAAATTAAACGGATATTAGAGGCTCAATAATGAAACTGACGGTTGATTTTAGTGCATTGCATCGCGCTGTTGCGCCACTAGGAAACGTGACTACTCATTTTAATATTACTAGCCGTTCAGCTGAACTTGAGAGTATTGGGAGTCATTTAACTAAAGGATTAATTCTCGGTAAAGATATCCAACTAGACCAAATTGATGGGTCTGATGGGATTTTGAATTATGACGGTCATCAGGTCATGCTTTATATTCCTGATCAGGGCGAAGATATTGAAGTTGTAATGGTAGATGGAAAACAAGGCCGTCGTATCCATGTCGCTGAATGTTCTACATTAGATTTAATGCGAAATACTGGACGATTCAAGAGGTATGACGTTATTAACCGAGTAGATGGTTTGTTTCCTGTATTTGGCTCAGTGCACAGCTATCAAGAGGATATAAGGGGAGAGGCCGCTTTAGGGGTATGCAAAAACTGTTTAAAAATCCTTAATTATAAGGGATATGCAACTCAGAGCTATGCAGCAAAAGAGAAAGTATTTAATCATTTTTCATTTGAGCAGTTTTTTGAAGTGTATAGTTCCTATTTTAAAAGTTTGCCTATTAACAGTGCCAAAGCATCAAGCAATTACACTGCAGATTGGCCTGCTATCTCATCAAAGGTAAGAAGTGATTTAAATTACACTTGCGAACAATGTGGCGTTTATCTAGCAAACGACTCTAAGCTATTGCATACACATCATATTAACGGTAACAAAGCGGATAATAAACTTAGTAATTTAAGGGGGCTTTGTGTTGATTGCCATAAAAAACAACCACATCATGGACATTTGTATGTAAGCAATGATGATGTACTAAAAATAAACCAACTTCGCCGTGAACAGCATAAGTTTGATGTGTTTGATTATAATAATATCCGAGAATGTGCTGACACTGCTTTAGACGGTCTATTGCAAAAGTGTCAATCAATGAGATTACCTGGTGCTGAATTAGGCGTCGTCATCAATGATAAAAGTAATATGATTGCTATCGATTTATGCTGGCCTAGACGTAAGATTGCGGTGTTAATAAACATGTCTAATGCTAAAGCTTTGAGATCACATGGTTGGAATGTGTTTACTGCATTTGAAGCATTAAACAATTTTGAAGTATTTCAGGCACAAGTTAGATAAGAAATTTAGTGTATTTTTGCAAGGTCTGTAAATGTTAAATTCAGAACAAATTCATAAGCTTTTAATTAAGTTAACAGGTTCTCATGATGAAAGTAGCCACCCTTCATATGCATATGAACACCGCCTTGATCAAGATTCTTATATTTATGTTAAACGTAAATCAGATCGTGTTGTTTCAAAGCAACCATTAGTGCTTCATCCAAATATCATTAATTTGAGAGATAAGATTGATTCAATTGAAGGGCTTGATACTGATTGGCTGCCAACTAAAAATACCAGTTTTCGTCGATATCCAAGGCTTAATGGCACATCACAATATGGTTATGGCTTTAACGTTGAAAGTGAAGGTGCTATCCATCAATTACTGTCTTTGATTGGCGTCGCCAATGCGTTTCCTAAAAATAATAACACTAAACAATCAACTAAAGCAGGTGGCAACATGGCTGCATTAAACCAAATTTTGTATGGACCCCCTGGTACTGGTAAAACCTACAATACCATTAACCAAGCACTTGCTATTGTTGATCCAGCTTATTTAACTGAATATGAACATGACCGCCATAAAATCAAAGCCCGTTTTGATGAGCTAGTGACGAAGAATCGTATTGGTTTTGTTACCTTCCATCAAAGCTTTAGCTATGAAGATTTTGTTGAAGGATTAAAGGCTAATAGCGATAACGGTGTACTGTCATATAGTGTTGACCCTGGTGTGTTTAAATCGATATGTGAACGAGCAAGTTCAAGCCATTTACAGGTGGTATCTGTCGATGCTTTTGATGATGCAGTTATACAGCTTCAAGAAAAATATGAAGAAGCTGACGACCGTATAGAAATGGAAACTGTACGTGGAAAGAAGTTTGAAATCGAATATGTTGGTGGCGCTACTTTTAAAATATTCCCACACTCAACTGAAAGCACAGACCCTAAATATGTCGCCTCAATAGCGAATGTGAGAAAGCTTTATCTAACAGGATCGAAACAAGATATCTATAACACCTCCTATGTAGAAGGTTTTTTACTCTACTTGAAGAAACACTTTGGACTAAAAGAATATGTGCCTGAAGTTGCTGACCATGAAACTACGCAACAACCATTTGTCCTTATCATCGATGAAATCAACCGTGGCAATATTTCAAATATCTTTGGTGAGTTAATTACGCTAATCGAGCCGAGTAAACGTTCGGGTTGCGCTGAAGCTTTATCAGTAAAACTGCCTTATTCAAAAGAGTCATTTTCAGTACCTTCAAATCTGCATATTATCGGTACTATGAACACCGCAGATAAATCGCTAGCTCAAGTCGATATAGCGCTGCGTCGTCGCTTTGAATTTGTTGAGATGATGCCACAACATGGCTTACTTTCAGGTATTGCTATTGATGGTATAGATGTAGCGAAGATGCTTAAAACGATTAACCAGCGTATTGAGCTGCTTTATGACCGTGAACATACCATAGGCCATAGCTTCTTTTTACCATTAAAAGATGATCCATCCATTGAGCGTTTGGCACGTATTTTTGAGTTAGAACTTCTTCCTTTATTAGAAGAATACTTTTTTGAAGACTGGGAACGTGTTGGCCAAGTATTGGGTGACCACCTAAAAACCGATGCCAGTTTACAATTTATTGAAGAGAAGTTTACTGATAGCTCAGTATTACAGTTGATGGGTAATGATTGGTCACAAGATGGCATAAGACCTTATCAACGAAATGATGCTGCATTACGTAATCCTGACGCATATAAAGGCATTTATGATGCGCAACAAGGTTAATAATGTCACTGTTAGAGAGTTTGCTTTATTAACTAATGGCGGTAACAACCACAGCATCGATTGCCACTCAATCCCTAAATCAGCGTTTGAGTGGTTATTGGCTAATGGTGTCAGTAATGGCGATAGTCAACGTGAATTGGTTAAAGCTAAGCGATACGGTAAATCTATTGCACTTCAGGTCATTAACTTTGTTGGTGTGCTAGAGACTCCCTGTAAAACGCGTATAGAAATTTTACCTAAGACGTCAACTGATACTTGTGACCCTGTATCAGCCAGAAAAATCTTGTTAAAGATGTTAGCCAGCGTTGAAACGTTAAAGTTAGAAGAGTTTCAACAATCTCAACTCCAACTATTGAAGCAACCGCTTTATGAGCTACTGATTACGCATTTTTTAAAAGCCGTTTCAACGCTTGTACGGCAAGGTATTAGAAATGAGTATCAACGTATTGAGCGTGAATCGCCTTACCTAAAAGGGCAGTTGCAAGTAGCTAAACAACTCCGGCAGCGACCTGGTAAGCAACATCATTTTCATGTTGCTTATGATATCTATAACGCTAATCGCGCTGAAAACCGCTTACTGCACTCGGCATTGAAGCAAGTACTTCATTGGTCTAAGTCGAGCGAAAATCAACGGTTAGCTCGCGAATTACTATTTGTATTTAATGATATAAATTTGTCTACGAATTATGCGTTAGATTTTAGGCAGTGGAAGGATGATAGAGCGCTTGCTCATTACCGGCCTTTAAAGCCATGGTGTGAACTGATTTTGAGTTATCAATCACCTGTAGCAATGGTCGGCAATCATGGTGGTTTGTCTTTCTTATTTCCGATGGAACAATTATTTGAGCGCTATGTAGCCAAGCAGATAAAACGTCAGTTACCTACACATTTAAAGTTAAGAGAGCAGGTGTCTAGCCACTGCTTAACCCACCATAACGGCAATGATTGGTTTAGGCTAAAACCTGACATTGTGGTTTACGATAAATCAAACGTGGTTACTGTGATGGATACCAAGTGGAAGCTACTTGATTCGTCGCTTAACACCACAAAGCATAAGTACAACTTAAGTCAGTCAGATTTGTACCAGTTATTTGCTTATGGTGAAAAGTACCTTAAAGGCCATGGTGATCTGTACTTGATTTATCCTAAGCATATTGGCTTTATTGAACCTCTGGCAAACTTCGAATTTAAACCAGGGTTAAGGCTGAATGTGGTGCCGTATGATCTTGAAACTGATGAGTATTATTTATCTTTAACTTAATATTTCAAATAGATCGCTATATAAAAAAGTTATTATTAACACTGATGTATACCGTCATAAATTAACCAAAGGGATCAAAATGCTTGAGTATATATCAGGTATAGTAAATATATTTTCGCTATGGGATCGATTCAAAAATCGGCTGATTCCATCGCCAGTTGTGACTAACACCGCTCAACGTTTCATTCGATTATTTGAAGCACATGGTATTTCTCGCGCTCAGATACCACGATTCTTCGGACATAATCTTACAATTCATCAAGTAGAAGATGAAACTGAACTTTCAAAAATACTAGACACTAATTTATTAGAAGCCGTAGCTACACTATTTGGAATTCGATTAGAGTGGCTAGAAGGCGGAACTGATGAGCTTTACGAAATTAATCATTTCTACAAACAGCCACAAAAGTTTGGTGAATGGTTAGATTCATTAACGGCAGACACTGACAAGATTAAGATTGATGGATGGTTGCTAACAACTAAATTCAAAACAGATCAATATGATGCTCTTATTTTAATGCGTGAGAAGATAGGAGAGTTGGCTGATGAAAATATTTACCGTTACTATTTCTGCGAGCAATGGATTTATGTTTATTGGAAGTGCCGAGCTGATATAGCTGCTTGTGTTGCTCAAGGCTGGAAACGCAATCAATACGTAACTGGAAGGATGTTAACCCAAAAGGTATTCAATAAAATCATTTCACTAAAGTTTGTACCTGATAGTGAGCTTGAAGGTACCGTTATAGCAAATCAAAGATTCCATGCTGAAGACCTGACGTTAAATCCAAAATTTTTTGTTCAAGGATTATCGGAAGGACAGCTTGGTATCGAAAACGCAGTTACTTTGTGGCTCGAGTACCAACAACTTGGATTTATGGATTCTGGCTTTGGAAATAAGCGAAGTGTGTTTGAGAAATTTCAACATGACCATTTCAAATAAACAGTAATGACTTATCGCAGCAACATAGTCACTCATAATAAAACACACTGACAATCAAACCAAAAACATACCACAGGATTTGAAAAAGTCAGGTGGTAAAAACTAGCATCAAAAAGCGCTCTGATTAGATAGTTGCACTGTAACAGTGCAATCAAATCGTTTATTTTAATATAACCATCTGATTATAAAACTAAAATGCCAAAGTCACGAAGTGAGACAAAACTCATTTGGTATGAGAAACCACAAAAAAAACCGTTAGTTATGATGACACAAATACCCTATTTAACATAATATACATTGTGCGCATACTTATGCGCACATTAGAACTCTAAGTCTTTGTAGGCATTGATTGTTCATTAACAGCCTAATGTTGCTTAATGTGTTGTTTAGCATCGTGCTTAGATTGCATGCTTTAACTTTTTACGGCTTGTGCCTGCCAATTATTTAATCTCAGCAAGATGATTTAACGGTTTGTTGAATGCACTTTGATGTCGTTCAGTTTGTGTGGTGTGTAAATACTGTGATGTGGTGTCGATACTCTCATGACCGGCATCGGCCTGGACATGTGACAATGGGCGTCGGTTGATATTGATGTCATGCGTGATCCCAGTATGGCGAATATTATGCGCACTGAGTTTTCGCATAAGTTGGCTGTCGTGTTCAAAACCATCTTTAGCGGCATTGTCTGCAGCTAAGTTAATCAGTTTGTCTATTTCGTCACGTATGTGGCGAATACCAAGATTGGCATTGATGACTCCAGATTCACGTCCATGGGCTGCTGCTTTGTGACCGACAAATATAGGATGTTGATCGTTGATGTTGGGTAAATCACTGAGACGCAGATAACGTCGATAATCAACTAGTCCAGCCAGCAACGCTTTTGATATAGCAATATTACGTGCTTTGCCGCTTTTAGAAAATGGCACGTGAAAATACCAGATACCAGAATGTGGATCTTGTCTAAACTGGCTCATGATCGGCGCGTAACCTGCGCGTGCACTTATTTCCGATATGCGTAAGTAGCAGCTATATAATAGTGTGATGAGGAATAAACTGCGTTGATGCTGCTCTGGTTGAGTGTCTGCTAATTGGCTTACGGTGCTAATAACATACGACCATTGTAGCTCTGTAAAAGCATGATGATTGTTGTCTTCGTCGATGGTAAATTTACGTTTAATGGAGAATCGGCTGTGTTTAAGCCATAACTGAGCTGGGTTTCGCTCGGTGTATTCTTCGCTAATTAGGTAGCCATAAAATGAGGATAATATTGCTATTTTAGTCTTCAATGCATTATCACTCAGTTGATATGGTAGGCATTTTCCGAGGTGTTTTTTACCGATAAATGGCCGCCATTGTGGGTTTGGCGATCGCTCTGCGGTGGCTTTATCGAGTTTGAATTGCGCTACATTGAAATAGCCTATCAATGTTTGTGGCGGCGATTGGCAGTAATCGATGTATTTAGCGATGTCTTTACGCGTTACCGCGATTGGCGATAATGCGACGACGTCAAAACACCAATGAAGAAATGTGGTTAACTCGCTGCGGTAGGCTTTATAGTTGTTTTCAGACTGCTTTTGCTCAAATAACCAATCGGCACAGTGCTCTATGATGAGCCCTGCATCGGCCACTTTATCTATTGAAATTCGCGTAATGTACTGATTAACGGACGCATTACCTTGTAAAACATGCTCTGCAGCATCAAATAGTGGTAATACTGGTGGCAGTTCATCAATGATATTGTAGGTCATATGATTAAGTCTAGGTTATTGATTATATTGCCTTATTATACTATTTTTTGCTTGATGCCGATAATGTTATTTATCGGCATCAATCGTAGCGATTTTTAATGATGAGTCTTGGATATGTTGATACTGCAATATCTTGGTCTGTTATTAACTGCTGCATACAATAATCTACTGCTGTTATTGGCTTGCACGCCTGCTGGCATTGCTTGTTGTGGCACGTAGACCTTTTTTGGCAGCTCCATAAACACAATTGCCAAACGGTTTGTTTACTTGCCCTGTCTAGGCACTGTAAGTCTGCAGCACATAAATGACCTGCTTTGATTAATTGGGCCACTTTATCTGCATCGATAGACACATTTATTCTGTTCATGTGTGCTCCTTATTTCACGCTACTCTTTTTCATAACGTTATTGCTCTATTCCCTACTCACCCTGGAAAGATGAATGCTGTAGCTTAATAATACATTAATGAGAATAGTTATCAATTGCATTGTAGCTGTTCTAACCACTTCTGTGCTGTTGATCATATATAAGCGCATATAAGGCTCACTTGAAATGTTTAATCGACAAGTGCTGTTGAGCATTAATGCAATATGATGCCAGTACTAGTCATAAGATTTGAAGTGAAATGAAATATACACAGTAGGAGTGAAGTTTTTGACGGGATGACACTGAAACTAACCATAATGACTATTAAATAGGCCTATTTAAGACCTTTGCTATAGTGAAGTGAAATGCCTAAAGCCATTAAATTACCTCTGCCCTAGCCCACAAAGGTATAGTCATCTGCATATATAAGTTAGCGATAACGTTAGTTGTTATCGTTATCGGCTAAGAAATCGTACATTAGTGTACGTGGCTGTTGTTGGTAATCAAATGAAACAAATACTCGCCACACCATATAATTACTGCTGCATGAGCCAAAAATAACTGGACCTTGATAGACATTATCTTTTATTTCGGACAATGAAACTGGGATAATACCCATGAACATGTCGCGACCTTCTATTCTCATTGAAATATTAGTGATCTTTTGATTACTGGAAAGCGTAACTATTAACGGTTTTTCGCTTGGGGTATTGATGGGGTCAATCAGTAAACCGACTTGCAAGTCGGCCACCTTTTTGTAACATTCCCCAACAGAAAACTGACATAACGTTTTATCGATGACTAAATTAGCGTGTTCTTGTGTTTGTGGTTTGTCACAGGCTACTAAAAACATTAACAAAATATTTAAAATGATAATTCGGACAAGTTTGTGCACAATTTTTAACCTTTATAGTTGAGTTAGTAACATTATCTTTCACAGATTGATCTAGATCAACTTTGATGCCTTTTGGTAAGTATCTTTTTTGACTTAGCTCAAGTATCATTACACCGTCTCATGATAGAGAGAATTAACATGAGGTAACACCTTGACATATGGCATTAAAAACAGCATTAAACAGCTGGTTTTATGACCACATGTTAATCTAACTGGTAAAGTTCGCTTTACTAAATATTAAAAGTATAAGTAATAAGCCGTGGAAGCATTATGATGAACCATTCCCAGTCTACAGGCGCTGATTACAACTACACTATTGTCCGCCAATTTGCACTAACCACAGTTTTGTGGGGAATCTTTGGCATGTCAGTGGGTGTATTGATTGCGGCTCAGTTAATCTGGCCGCAACTGAACTTCGACACTCCTTGGTTAACGTATAGTCGTTTACGACCATTACACACCAATGCGGTGATTTTCGCGTTCGGAACATCAGCTCTTTTCGCTACATCCTACTATGTTGTGCAACGCACTTGTCAAATCCGTCTTTTTGCGCCCAAATTGGCCGCATTTACGTTCTGGGGTTGGCAAGCCGTTATTATTGCAGCTGCTATCACTTTACCAATGGGATTTACCCAAGGCAAAGAATATGCAGAATTAGAATGGCCTATCGATATCGCGATTGCGATTATTTGGATTAGCTATGCAATTGTATTCTTTGGCACAATCGCTAAACGAACGACGTCCCACATTTATGTGGCCAACTGGTTCTTTGGTGCCTTTATCATTACTGTTGCAGTACTTCACATTGTTAACTCAATGGCGGTACCAGTAAGCTTATTTAAGTCTTACTCTCTGTACTCCGGTGCAGTCGATGCGATGGTTCAGTGGTGGTACGGTCATAATGCGGTAGGCTTCTTACTTACTGCTGGTTTCTTGGGGATGATGTATTACTTCGTGCCTAAGCAAGCTGGTCGCCCAGTGTATTCGTACCGTTTATCCATTGTCCATTTTTGGGCGTTGATTGCGTTATACATTTGGGCCGGTCCTCACCACTTACATTACACTGCCCTTCCTGACTGGACTCAGTCATTAGGCATGGTAATGTCATTAATTCTATTCGCACCTTCTTGGGGCGGTATGATTAACGGTATTATGACCTTGTCTGGTGCGTGGCATAAGCTGCGTACAGACCCTGTATTACGTTTCTTAGTTGTTTCATTGTCTTTCTACGGTATGTCTACCTTCGAAGGCCCAATGATGGCAATCAAAACAGTTAATGCATTATCTCATTATACTGACTGGACTATTGGTCACGTTCACTCTGGCGCGCTAGGCTGGGTGGCAATGGTGTCTATTGGTTCTTTATATCACTTAATTCCAGTGCTATTTGGTCATGGTCGTATGTACAGCATGAAGCTGGTTAACGTCCATTTCTGGTTAGCGACTATCGGTACTGTTTTATATATCGTTAGTATGTGGATTTCTGGTGTTATGCAAGGTCTTATGTGGCGTGCGGTTAACTCTGATGGAACACTAACTTATAGTTTCGTTGAGAGTTTAGAAGCCTCGTACCCATTCTACTTTGTACGCTTTATTGGTGGTTGTTTCTTCTTAACTGGTATGTTCATTATGGCCTATAACGTTATCAAAACCGTTAAAGCGTCTAAAGATTCATTACCTGCTATTGCAGAAGCTTAAGGAGCAGATTCGATGAAATTTAATCATGAATTAATTGAAAAGAATGTCGGCCTGCTTGCTATCTTCACTGTCATCGCCATTAGTTTTGGTGGTTTGGTGCAGATTACACCACTGATATTTCAGAAAGACACTACTGAAGCCGTTGAAGGTCTTATTCCTTACACTGCTTTGCAGATTGAAGGTCGTGACATTTATGTTCGTGAAGGTTGTTACAACTGTCACAGCCAAATGATCCGTCCTTTACGTGCTGAAACAGAACGTTATGGTCATTATTCTGTTGCTGGCGAGTCTGTTTGGGATCACCCTTTCCAATGGGGTTCTAAGCGTACTGGTCCTGATTTAGCCCGTGTTGGCGGACGTTACAGTGATAGGTGGCACGAAGTGCATTTGCTTAATCCTCGTGACGTTGTACCACAGTCAAACATGCCTGGTTTCCCTTGGTTAGCTGAAAATAAGCTAGACGGCGAACTCACTGGTGACAAGATGACTATTCTGCGTAACCTGCATAAAGGCGGTTACAAAGGTAATGATCTTTACACTGATGAAGAAGTTGCTGGCGCTAAAAAAGCGGTTGAAGGCAAGACAGAAATGCAGGCGCTGATCGCTTATTTGCAATCTTTAGGTCACGCACTCAAATAGGAGGCAATAATGGATTACGGTACTTTTCAAGGTATTTTAACCATAGTTGTTATGGTGACTTTTGTAGGGATTTTCTTCTGGGCTTACAGTAAGCATAGCAAGTCAAAATTTGACGAAGCGGCTAACTTGGTGTTTACAGAAGATGAACTTGCAAAAATGTCAAAAGACTCGGGAGATCAGAAGTAATGATTATGAGTAACTTCTGGAGCATTTGGATTTCTGTACTGACGATTGTGGTCATTGCTGGTTGTTTTATCCTTCTTAAACTGGTTAATAATAATTACACCGGTGTAGAAGAAGGTAAATCAATGGGCCACAGTTTTGATGGTATTGAAGAACTGAACAACCCACTACCAAAGTGGTGGGCGTACATGTTCTATTTAACCATCGTATTCGGTGTGATCTATTTAGCTCTATATCCAGGCCTAGGTAACTACAAAGGTCTGTTTGGTTGGACAAGTTCAAACCAAAGTATTGGTACTGAAAATGGCATTAAAGCTGACTCAGCAGCAGCGCTTGAAGCAGCAAAATCGGAAAACCGTTTATCTCAGTATGACCGCGAAGTGGCACACGCTGAAGAAAAATACGGTCCAATTTTTGCGGCTTATTTAGCGACACCGTTAGAAGAGTTAGTGAAAGATCCTGAAGCATTGAAGGTGGGCGGACGTTTGTTTTTACAAAACTGCTCACAGTGCCATGGCTCTGACGCTCGCGGTTCTAAAGGCTTCCCTAACCTTACCGATGACGATTGGTTATATGGTGGTGATTTAGCCACTATTAAAACTACTCTGATGAACGGTCGTAACGGCATGATGCCTCCAAAAGGTGGTTTACCTATCGAAGACAGCGAGATTAAAGGTCTAGCTGAATACGTGATTAAACTATCTGGTGGCGAACATGACGAAGCGTTAGCTGCTCAAGGTCAAGGTTCATTTATGAAAGGTTGTTTTGCATGCCATGGTATGGATGCAAAAGGCAACAAGTTCATGGGTTCGCCTAACCTGACTGATAATGTTTGGTTATACGGCGGCAGCCGTGGTGTGATTGCTGAATCTATCATTAATGGCCGAGTAGCGGTTATGCCAGCATGGAAAGACATTCTTGGTGAAGAGAAAGTCCATGTCATTACAGCTTATGTTTATAGCTTATCAAACAAATAGTTACTTATAAGTAACATCTAGGCCTCGATATTATCGAGGCCTTTTTTTTAAGTGATTATTAAGCCATTAAGGGGTAAAATAGCCCCCGAATTATTACCACCATTTTAGGACGAATTATGTCGGATCAACTCCCTTGGTATAAACAGTTTTGGCCTTGGTTTTTAATCATTTTGCCAATGTGTGCGGTTATCGCTAGTTTAACTACATTAAAGATTGCTTTAGATAATTCTGACTCATTAGTTGCTGAAGATTATTATAAACAAGGCAAAGCCATTAACATGGATTTGCGTAAGATAAAGTACGCTCAACAGATTGGGATGAAATTTTTAGTTACCGTGGCCGATCAAGAATTAAAAATTACTCAACAAGGCGGTCCTGAATATCGTGCGGCATTGAATGTTCAGTTCTATCATCCAACGATTGAGGAAAAAGATTTCAGCCTTAATGCAACTTCTGATGCTAATTATGTTTATCACATCCCATTAGATGCTGCGATTACCGGCCCTTGGGAAGTGCGCATAGAAGGCTATGATGCTAAGTGGCGTATACAACAACGTATTGATATTAAAGATGACGTTGAATATTGGCTAAATTAATAGTAAATCTATTAAGTCTTTGAATGATGACATATTTAATTAAGCTGGTATAAATAGATGACATCTTGCTTTCATTGCAATGAGCCGGTGCTAACGGGTGAACAGTTTACAACCGTGATTAATGGGCAACCACAACCTATGTGTTGCCCAGGTTGTCAGGCGGTTTCACAAGCGATTATGGATGCTGGCTTAAGCAGCTATTATCAATTTCGTAGTGAGCCAGGCAATCGTCAAACTGCTTTGATCCCTGAGCAATTATCGCAGTACAGTGCTTATGATTTACCTGAAGTTCAACAAGACTTTGTTCATAAACAAGGTGCTATTGATTCAACCTCTTTGTCCATTGATGGTATTACCTGCGCTGCTTGTGCGTGGTTAATTGAACATAAACTCAAACCTATTGCGGGAGTCACTAATGTGTTGGTTAACTCAACCACACAACGCGCGTTAGTGAGTTGGGATAGTCAAATTATTCAGCTCAGCGAAATTTTGCAGATTATCAGTAAAATTGGCTATCAAGCTGCGCCCTACCAAGTTGATGAGCAAGAAAAACAATCAAAAGCAGACAGTCGTAAATTTTTACTCCGCCTAGGACTTGCAGGTTTTGCCACCATGCAGGTGATGATGTTTGCCCTCGCCTTATACACTGGATACTTTACCGACCTAGATGTTGAGTTTCGGGATTATTTTCGTTGGGTTAGCTTAATTTTTGCTACTCCAGTGGTATTGTATTCTGCGCAACCCTTTTATTTCAGTGCGCTTCGTAGTCTATTAAGTGGCAAGCTTAATATGGATGTCTCTGTCTCCATCGCGATTTTAGGTGCTTATGTCGCCAGCTGTGTCGCGACAATTCAGGCCAATGGCGAAGTGTATTTTGAATCAGTATCCATGTTTACCTTCTTCTTATTACTTGGCCGTTATTTTGAACAAACAGCCAGACAAAAAGCCTCCGTCAGTTCGAGTAATTTACATAAACTGGTCCCTTTGACCGCACATTTATACCGTGACGGCGAAATTACAGAGATCGCTGCTAAACAGCTAGTCATTGGCGATATTATTTTGGTCAAACCTGGTGAGGTGATTGCAGCAGATGCTGAGGTGGTTGCAGGCCTATCAAGCGTCAACGAAGCGATGTTAACCGGTGAACAAATGCCAATAGGCAAACAGGTATCTGATACTGTGTATGCTGGAACCATTAATGTAGAACAACCTCTTGAATTAAAAGTCACTGCGTTAGGTCAAGATCAGCTAGTGGCTGAAATTATTCGCTTACAAGAACTTGCATCAAACAACAAACCGGCCATCGCTTTGGTGGCCGACCGTTTAGCTCGATACTTTTCCGCGACCATATTATCGATAGCAGCAATAACTTATTGTGTTTGGTTATTTATTTCTCCTGATGATGCCTTTTGGATCACCTTGTCGGTATTAGTTGCCACTTGTCCGTGTGCCCTCGCCCTTGCTACGCCGACAGCAGTGACATGTGCGACGGCTATTTTTACCAAGTTAGGCGTGATTCCGCGCAAGGCCGGAGTTTTCGAAAAACTGACTAAAATTAATCATGTGGTGTTTGATAAAACGGGAACCTTAACCTGTGGCCATTTATCGATTGGTGAAGTACAAACCTTTGGCAAATATTCTTCAGAGCAAGTCCTATCGATGGCTGCTGCAATTGAACAAGGCTCTTTACACCCCATCGCATTAGCATTTAAGCCTTTTTTTGATAATAAACACTTTGTTGAAAATGTTGACCATCATATTGGATTGGGTATTCGCGCCAGTATCGGCCAACAGCAAGTTTGTATTGGTACGGTACAATTTGTTACCCCAGAGGTAAATATAGCGGCTTCGAAGGCAATAGAAAGTCAGTGGATTTATCTTTCCATCGATAATAATTTGGTCGCTAAAATTGAAATGCTAGATGAGCTAAGAGTTGATAGTTTAGCCACCGTAAATACATTAAAGGCGGCTAACATAACACTCAGTATTGCCAGTGGCGATAATTCGGGTCATGTTGAGTTTTTAGCAAGTAAACTTGGTATTTCTGATGTGCATTCAGGTTTATCGCCGCAAGATAAGTTAGCGTTAGTGAATCAATTACAACAACAGGCCAATGTGGCTATGTTTGGCGATGGTATTAATGACGCGCCAGTGCTCGCCGGAGCAAACTTGTCTGTTGCGATGGGAAGCGGCAGTGCTATTGCTAAAAACAGTGCCGACTTAATTTTACTGGGCGATCACTTATCACGTTTTAATGATGCTATCTTTGTCGCTAAGCAAGCCCAGCGAATAATTCATCAAAATTTGTTATGGGCTTTTGCTTATAACATGATTATTTTGCCATTGGCAGTTACTGGGCATGTTGCTCCTTATATTGCTGCGATTGGCATGTCTGTCAGTTCACTTATTGTGGTGAGCAACAGCTTACGCCTTCTTAGGATAAAGTTATGAGTATCATTTACGTATTAATACCTATTGCGATGTTGTTTGTATTGATAGCAGTCTCTATTTTCTTTTGGGCAGTAAAGTCTGAGCAATTTGATGATTTAGATAGACAAAGCGTGTCTATTTTATTCGATGAAGACGAAAACAGCATGAACAAAAACAGCAGTGCTAAAGCCGACTCTGCTAACGACAGCTCTGCAATTAATGATTTTCCAATTAACAGCTCTCCAATTAACCGTTCTGCTACTACCGATGTTGCCCAACAAAATACAGTTGGTTCTGCTGCTTCATCTACTACTCACACTAAACCAGAGTAAACCCAGTGATTGAATATAATGTTGGTGGTGCATTTATTGTTGGTTTAATGGGCGCTGCACATTGTTTTGGCATGTGCGGTGGATTGATTGGCGCTTTTTCAGCCAATATACCCACCAATGGCCAGACCCGCTTAGGCACGCAACTCACATTTTTGTTTGGCTACAATTTTGGACGTATTTTTAGTTACACAGTAGCGGGTGCGATTGTCGGTGGCAGTGTCTCAGCCCTTGGTCATTTATTTGATGTTGATAGTTATTTAATTTTTTTGCGAATTGTTGCTGGCACCATGATGATTCTTACCGGGCTCTATATTGCTCAGATATGGTTTGGCATTGTACACATTGAAAAAGTCGGCAAAATATTGTGGCGATATTTACAACCGCTGACGCGTAAATTCATACCTATTACTCATCCATTGCAAGCTGTTATGGCTGGTATGGTATGGGGTTGGCTCCCCTGCGGCCTTGTGTACAGTACATTAACTTGGTCAGTTGCATCTGGTAGTGCATTACAAGGTGGCTTAATTATGTTTGCATTTGGTTTAGGGACTTTACCTGCTCTATTCGCTGCAGGATTAGCCGCTAAAACCTTGGCTCAATGGGTACAAAAACGGGCAGTAAGATTATTCAGTGGCGGGCTTTTAGTGTTATTTGGATTGCAAACGCTTTACATCGCTTTTAATCAACTAAACTAGTTTATAACGGTCAAATATGCATTTATTGTCGTTAAGCTAGAGGCTATTTTTAAGCGGCTTCACAGATATTGATCTAATGATTTTTATGTTTAAAATCAATGGTTATAAGTTAAGCTGTTAAGTATGTAGAATCATTTTTAAATACATTTTACTGACAAACTTTGGTATCTACAATGTGTTGAAACGAAGTGAGTTACAACTGTGTTTTAAAATGCCATGATTGCAGCGTCCATTCTCTTCATATAGTAAGTGCGACTCTGATGTTGAAGAGTACCTTATTAATGCAGAATGGTATAACATAGTAACGTCTTCATAAATTGAGATTGGGTATGCCTTCAGATTTGATTAAAGCTCGACGTCCATCTACTACCGGTTGCGCCATTCATTGTCACGACTGCAGTATGGAAGCCCTGTGTATCCCTTTTACGTTAAACAATGATGAGCTTGATAAACTCGACAGCATTATTGAACGTAAAAAACCCATTCAAAAAGGTGACCTTATCTTCAAGTCCGGTGACGTGCTTAAGTCATTGTATGCAATTCGCTCCGGTACAATCAAAAGTTATACCATTACTGAGCAAGGTGATGAGCAAATTACTGGATTCCATTTGGCCGGTGACGTCATTGGTTTTGATGGTATTCATGCACAACGTCATCAAAGCTTTGCCCAAGCCTTAGAAACCTCAATGGTCTGTGAAATCCCCTATGAAACTTTAGATGATTTATCTGGATCTATGCCTAAGTTACGCCAGCAAATTATGCGTTTAATGAGCAATGAAATTATGAGTGATCAAGAGATGATCCTATTGCTTTCAAAGAAAAATGCTGAAGAACGTTTAGCTGCATTTATTAATAACCTGGCTAATCGCTTTGGTAATAGAGGTTTCTCGCCTCATGAATTTCGTCTGACAATGACTCGTGGTGATATCGGCAACTATTTAGGCTTAACAGTTGAGACAATTAGCCGTTTATTAGGTCGGTTTCAAAAGTCTGGTTTAATTGAGGTTAAGGGTAAGTATATTTCTATTATCGATCACTCATCGTTAAGTACCCTTGCTGGAAATGCTCGCATCGCCACTTAAATTTGATATATATGATCTATCTCAAAGTTTATTTATTAGCAAACGGTAATACTATCAATAGGTAATGTAAATAAGAACTCAACAGCTTTGGAGGTTATATGAAGGATTATAAAAAGATATTAGTGGTGATTAATCCTACAACGGATCATCAACCCGCATTGGCACGTGCTGTTGAATTAGCGTCAAAAAGTCAGGCAGAGATAACTGCATTTTTATCCATTTTTGACTTCTCATATGAAATGACTTCAATTTTGTCCAGTCAAGAACGTGAAGCGATGCGTCAAGGTGTTATTGATCAACGTGTCGCTTGGTTAGAAAATGCCATAGATGGTTTTAGTAAATTCAATATAAAAATTAATACCGAAGTTGTGTGGCATAACCGCCCTTTCGAAAGTGTGATTAATCATGCGATGAAAGGCAATTATGATTTAATTGTTAAAAGCACCCACGTACACGACAAATTAAAAGCTGTAATTTTTACACCTACAGATTGGCATTTAATGCGTAAATCTCCGGTTCCTGTTTTATTAGTCAAAGAACACGATTGGCCAGTGGCTGGAAAAATTGTTTGTGCGGTTAATGTGGTGAGTGAAGATGAAGATCATCAAACGCTTAATGGCAAAATCATTAATCATGCACTCGATTTAGCCAAAAAATTCTCTGCTAGTGTTCACCTAGTCAATGGTTACCCTGGTACGCCAGTAAATTTGGCCATTGAACTGCCCGACTTTGATGCCAATGTGTATAACAACACAGTGCGGATGCAACATGAGCAACGAGTACAGTATTTAGCTCAAGCCTATAATATTCCGCTTGAAAATTGCCATGTTGAAGAAGGTTTGCCTGAAGATGTGATTCCAGAAATGGCTGCTAAATTAGATGCCGAATTAGTGGTCCTTGGTACAGTTGGTCGTACTGGTTTTTCAGCGGCATTAATTGGTAATACTGCTGAACATGTCATCGACAGCATTAATTGCGATTTGTTAGCGATTAAACCTGATGGATATAAATCACCTTTAGAAGATTAGTCTCCAATAGAATAGGTTAACTACTTTACCCTGACCTCGAATACTGGAATAATACGCGCCCTGAAACACTTGGTTACTGGGCGCATTTTTTATGTCTGAAGTTGATACAATCGCTAAACAAAATATTACTCGTATGAATAAACTGCAAAAGCGTCTACGACATGAAGTCGGTTCAGCCATTGCAGACTACAATATGATCGAAGATGGTGATCGCGTTATGTGCTGCCTTTCCGGCGGTAAAGACAGCTACACCATGCTGGATATTTTATTAACCCTTCAACAACGTGCCCCTATCAAATTTGAAATTGTGGCCGTTAACCTAGACCAAAAGCAACCAGGTTTTCCTGAGCATGTGCTGCCTGCTTACTTAGATAAATTAGGCGTGGCTTATCATATTCTCGAAAAAGATACCTACTCTATCGTTAAAGAAAAGATACCTGAAGGCAAAACGACATGTTCACTTTGCTCTCGTTTACGTCGTGGTACTCTTTATGGATTTGCCCAACATATTGGCGCCACAAAAATTGCTTTAGGTCATCATCGCGACGATATTATTGAAACCATGTTTTTGAATATGTTTTATGCTGGCAAACAAAAAGCCATGCCGCCTAAACTATTGTCTGATGACGGCGCCAATATGGTCATTCGTCCATTGGCCTATTGCCGTGAGAAAGATATTGAAGAATATTCGACCCTAAAATCATTTCCTATCATTCCTTGTAACTTATGTGGCTCACAAGAAAATTTAAAACGTGGCGCAGTCAAAGACATGTTACAAATGTGGGATAAGCAACATCCTGGGCGTATTGAAACTATTTTTACTGCAATGCAAAATACCTCACCATCACAAGGTGTTGATCGCGAACATTTTGATTTTAAATCATTAAAGCGTAACCCAGATGCCGTAAATACTGGTGACGTAGCTGATGCCGACTTACCTGCTTTTGATTTTGTCGATATCAGTAATAATGGTCACATCAATTTAGACATTAGTAATCGAATCGATGTGGTGGCGACATTTAAGCCATAATAAATAGACTAGCTGTTAATAGATAAACAAAAGGCGTTGATATCAACGCCTTTCTTTTATTATTTATCCCGAGTTCAGATTACTGGGTTACGAGAGGACTCACAACACTGGGTTTGTGGGTAAATGAAATGTTTTTTATCTGATTGATTTGTTCGAGTGTTAAAGTGTATTTTTCGCCAGCTATTGATTCTACATTATCAACAACAACCTTAACTGTTATGCCATCTGCTTGTATTTCAGCAAACTCAAACGTGAGTCCATTAATCGGTTTTCTAAAATACTTCATTGGAAAACCTTGTAATCCATCAAGTAATTTATTCATGTCATCGGTTAATGCTAATAGTTCTGTTTGAGTAAAATGTTGTTTAGTTTCTTTAGCGCGAACTTGCATGGCAATCCCACACTGTGCTGCATCACCCACCACATTAATATTGACTAAGCCGCGGTCTGATTTCAGCTGTGGATCGTAAGGAATAAATAAACGTTGTTGTTTAGTATATGTTAACGGGAACTGTTCTTTTTCAGTGGTAATACTGCCTGACACTATGATGCAATCAGGTGTGATAGGAACACTAAAGGCTAGCTCAACTAAAGGATAGTTTTGCTTATTCACTTGCTTTAATCGATCATAAAAGCCGTTGTACTCTAAAGAAACCGTCTCAGCAAAACTGCTATTCACTATAAAAATAGTCGATATAAAAATAAATCCGTTAAGTAGCGTACGATTACGCATTAGCTTTGTTCCCTTGTAAATATGGCTTATTGTGTTTAAGCATTTCGAGGAGTTCATCAATGTACTCATCTTTTCGTTCTGAATAATTCATTAACCCATAAACTAATTTCTCGGCTGTTGGTTTAACTTTTTGAGCCCGTAAATCGGCACGAATAGAACGAAATAAACGATACGCGGAATTGGTGTTTAAATTGATCATGTAAGCAATAATGGAATCTTTGGGTGAATCAAATACTGCAACCTCATGGATTTTTCCATCAGCTCGCGCTAATGGCACTAAACCACAGCCTTCAATAAAACACCATTGACCAAAGAAGTTAAACCCGTCGACAGCAAAACGTGAACTGCCCCAACCGCTTTCATTGGCAGCTTGAACTAATACCATATCAACCGGAATAATATCGATACGCTTTAATAATGGCATTAAGGTTATGCGAGTAATTGCTTTAACATCATATTGATATTTTTCAAGAATGGTTGTTAGCCTATCACTATCATTTTCACTCAGTCCTAAGCCATTATCAATTTGCTCAATAACAGCCAGTAAAAATTGACGATCGTGAATAATAATCTGATTTTGTGCTTCAATGGCCGGACGTAAAAAATCAAAAAATATTTGCTTTTTAGTGGCAATATCTTCTATTTCAGCAAATAACGGCACCTTACCTAGATCAATATTATTCAGCTGACGTTCACCAGGTGCTACAGATATCTGGCTAGTGTTAGGAAAAATAAAGAGTCGCATCGCCAACAAAGCAACAACGGCTAAGCCTAACGCAAAAGTCACTTGACCCACATTGCCTATCTTCAACAGTACCTGCCTTATCAAAAATTCATTTCAACTTATAAATCCCGCTAATTATAACCTTAATAAACGATAGGATACAGTAAACCACTTTTGTAGAGTCTGTGCTTATCCGTTATTGATCACGATACGTTAAGTCAGCGTCTACAAAAACTAAAATTAATTACACTTTCATGACCATATCCAGTTAAAATCATTATACGTGTTTACGGGGCAGTCATTTATGACTGTGAATCGTCTTATTCAACAACTCAAGGATTTGAGAACACATTATGTTGAATCAAAAGTTCAATAATTATCATCATGTGGTAGCCATCGGTGGCGGACATGGATTAGGCAGAATTCTTTCCTCATTATCTTTTTTAGGTCCGAGATTAACGGGAATTGTTGCAACGACTGATAACGGTGGTTCTACTGGTAGGCTTAGGCAAGATCAACAAACTATTGCTTGGGGGGATTTACGTAATTGTCTTTCCCATCTTGCACATCGTCCATCGTTAGGTTCAATGTTATTTGATCATCGTTTTACGGGTGACAATGAACTTTCGGGACATAATTTAGGTAACGTAGTATTACACGCACTTGATCAACTTTGTGTAAGACCACTTGAAGCGGTTAATTTAATTCGTGGCTTACTTAAAATTGAGACACAAATTATTCCAATGTCGGAAGCTTCTACTCATCTTGTGGCACTTACCCACTGTGGTAATAAAGTGTTTGGTGAACTTAATGTCGATGGCATGAAGGAAGCGCCGATTGCATTATCATTAGAACCTGAAGTTGAAGCGACATTAGAGGCTTGTAGTGCACTAGCAAATGCTGATTTAATTATTATCGGCCCAGGGAGTTTTTTAACCAGTATACTGCCACCTTTATTGCTGCCACAAATAGCCAAGAGCATTCGTGAGTCGAACGCACATGTTATGTTAATTGATAATTTAACCGCTGAGTATTCACCTGCAAGCACGTTTAGTATTGAAGATAAAATTGCTTGGTTTAACCAGGTAATAGGCAAAGAAGTGATTGCTGATGTTATTCAGCATGGAAATGAAATTAAGTTGTCTCATTCCAACATTAACGGTGTTCGTTTTAATCACTTTCCATTAATCAGCCAACATCATCCAGGGTTACATGACAAAACAGCATTAGCAGAAGCGATTAGCCAAGTTTGTGACTTACACCTTAAGCCGATTGATTTGGCTGAATACCCTCATTGCAATATGACATAAAACTTATCGATATTGGCTATAGTCATATCGAAGCTCATAGTGTTTAATATTCATTATGAATTCTGTTGATGGAGCATACTGCTCGCAGAAGTGATTTGATGGAGTTAAACATTTGGCTAACGTGCAACTTTGTGAAATATGAAAATTGAAATGGTCAACACAAAAATGGCTGCATAATGCAGCCATTTTTATATCCCAATAGCTAAGACTAAATCACTTGAGCTATGGCTTTACACACCGCTGGGATATTATTTTTCGTTAACCCAGCCACACTAATACGACCAGAACCGACAATGTAAATAGCGAACTCATCTTTTAAACGAGCAACTTGGCTTTTGTTCAGACCAGAAAAACTAAACATACCGTTTTGACGAGAGATGAAGCTGAAATCTTGTTCGACACCTTCAGCTTTTAGACTTTCGACAAATAAACTGCGCATTTCAGCAATGCGTTCACGCATTAGCGTCAATTCTATTTCCCATTCTTGGCGCAGTGCAGCATCCGCTAAAATGGTACTAACAATCAATCCGCCATGTGCCGGAGGATTAGAATAATTTGCGCGGATAGTTTTTTTAATTTGGCTAAAGCTTTTTACTGCATCATCTTGATTTTCAGCAACGATGGTTACCGCACCAACGCGTTCGTTATATAAACCGAAGTTTTTAGAAAAAGAGTTTGCAATTAATAACTCTGGTACTACAGCAGCAACTGTACGTAGACCTTGTGCATCTTCATCTAGACCAGCACCAAAACCTTGGTAAGCAAAATCAAATAACGGTAACAATGATTTTTCTAAACAAACCTTGGCGACGAGTGTCCATTGTTCAATCGATAAATCGATACCCGTTGGGTTATGACAGCAACCATGAAGTAAAACCACATCACCGGCATCCGCATTGGCTAAATCAACTAACATTGAATCGAAATCCATATCGTGTGTTTCAGCTTTGTAATAACGGTATTCTTTAACGGTTAATCCTGCGGTTTCAAAAATATTCTGGTGATTAGCCCAAGTAGGATTACTAACCCAAATGGTTGTTGATTTGGTATTTCGGACTAGAAATTCTGATGCAACCCGTAATGCCCCAGTTCCACCGGGTGCTTGAGCTGTTACAGCTCGTTTATCCGATATAATTTGGCTCTCAGGCCCAAAGAGTAATTCTTGAACCACTTGATTGTAAGCTTGTACACCTTCAATACCGAGGTAATTCTTGGTCTTTTCGGTTTCAAGTAAAATAGCTTCAGCTTTTTTTACAGAAGATAATATCGGCGTTTGCCCTGCTTCATCTTTATAAATGCCGACACCTAAGTTGACTTTGTGTGAGCGAGTATCTGCTTTGAAAGCATCTGTTAAGCCTAAGATCGGGTCTGCTGGCGCAAGCGTGACTTGAGAAAAGATCATTACAACTATCCTAAGTGAGGTGAAGAGACTAATTTTGTTTAGTTATACCATTGTATGCCGACAGTGAGTAGTGAGATTTTTAATAGTTGAGATAATTTTATGATAAAGTGAACATTCCTCAAATTTATGTACACGATAATGGTTATTTCGTTAGTTATCCTGTCACTTCCTGCCATTAGTATTATCTCCCCACCAGAACAGGGAACACTACTCTGACTGCTAATTGCTTTTTATTTGGTGAGTAACGTTAGATTCATTTTTAATCGCTAAGTGATTTAGCGTTACTTCTGTCAGAAGATAGTAAAATGAAAGTTTCGATATGATATGGGTGACAATCATCTGATGACTATCAGACAATATCTTGTTCTGTAGTTAATATTACATTACAAAAAAACAGTTATAGAATTGCGAGGACTTTATTAAGTCCATCTTGTCGTTTAACGGATATAAAAAAAGGAACCCGAAGGTTCCTCTTTTTAAAGCGACTAAACTAATTACTTAGTTAACGCTTCTTTTGCTTTTTCAACTAAAGTTGCAAAAACAACTTTGTCGAAAACAGCGATGTCAGCCAAAATCTTACGATCGATTTCAATAGACGCCTTTTTCAAGCCGTTAATGAAACGGCTGTAAGACAGACCATTTTGACGAGACGCTGCATTAATACGTGCAATCCATAACTGACGGAATTGACGTTTTTTCTGACGACGGTCACGGTAAGCATATTGACCAGCTTTAGTTACTGCCTGAACAGCAACACGGTAAGTACGGCTACGAGCGCCATAATAACCTTTAGCTAATTTTAAAACTTTCTTGTGACGAGCACGTGCGGTTACACCACGCTTAACTCTTGGCATTTTCTAAACTCCTAAATTAAGCGTATGGTAGTTGACGCGCGATTGCTGGAACGTCAGATTTAGCAACTAAACATTTAGCACGTAAGTGACGCTTACGCTTAGTGCTTTTCTTGGTCAAAATGTGACGTAAGTGTGCTTGCTTGCGCTTGAAACCATTAGCGGTTTTCTTAAAACGCTTCGCTACACCCTTGTCTGTTTTCATTTTAGGCATTTCTAAAACTCCGCATTGGGACGTTAATAAACGTAAGGCGAGCAAAAGCCTCAAGAGACTTTTGCTACTTTAGGGTTGCCCTACTATTTCTTTTTAGGTGCTAGCACCATAATTGCTTGTCGACCTTCCATTTTCGGGAAAGATTCAACAACCGCATACTCTTCCAAATCAGCCTTGATACGGTTCAAAAGATCCATACCTAGGTTTTGGTGTGCCATTTCGCGACCACGGAAACGCAGCGTAATTTTCGCTTTGTCACCATCTTCTAGAAAACGAATCAGGTTGCGTAGTTTTACCTGATAGTCGTTTTCATCAGTGCCAGGACGGAATTTAATTTCCTTAACCTGGACCTGTTTCTGCTTCTTCTTTTGTTCTTTTTGAGCTTTCGCTTTATCAAAAAGGAACTTACCGTAGTCCATTATGCGACAGACAGGTGGCTCAGCATTGGGACTGATCTCTACAAGATCAACTCCGGCTTCATCTGCAACGTTCTGAGCTTCTTTTATACTTAATATACCAATTGGTTCACCATCTAAACCTGATAAACGGACTTCAGGTACACCAGTGATTTCATCATTGATTCTATTAGGGGCTGGCTGTCGCCCTGCTGTTCTTTTGATCTTTATGACCTATTCCTCCAACAATTTGAGACTACGGAGCGAAATCTGTTGACGTATCATCGCGGCGAAATCTTCTAGTTTTAACTTGCCTAAATCGATACCGTCACGCGTACGCACCGCTACTTCCTTATTTTCCATTTCTTGATCACCAACGACCAATAAATAAGGCACACGTCTTAGGGTGTGTTCGCGTATTTTAAAGCCTATTTTCTCATTCCTCAAGTCAAAAGATGCTCGAATACCCTGTTCTTTGAAGAATTTAACGATTTCTTCAACATAATCAGCTTGTTTATCGGTAATGTTCATTACAACAACTTGCATTGGAGCAAGCCATGTTGGGAATTTACCGGCGTATTCTTCTATCAATATACCTATGAAACGTTCTAAAGAACCTAAAATAGCACGATGGATCATTACTGGCGTCTGGCGACTGTTGTCTTCTGCGACATAAGTGGCACCCAAACGAGTCGGTAATGCATAATCGAGTTGTACTGTACCACATTGCCATGCACGATCTAAACAGTCATGCAAAGTAAATTCGATTTTTGGACCATAAAAAGCGCCTTCACCCGGTAATATTTCATATTTAATATTATTATTGGCAAGAGCTTGCTTTAAAGCGTCTTCAGCTCGGTCCCACATATCGTCATCACCAATACGCTTTTCAGGGCGAGTTGACAGTTTAACCACGATATTATCGAAACCAAATGTAGCGTATGTGTCGTATACCATTTGGATACATGCACTGACTTCATCCTGCACTTGATCATCAGTACAAAAAACATGAGCGTCGTCTTGAGTAAAGCCACGTACACGCATAAGACCATGAAGTGAACCTGATGGTTCGTTACGATGACAACAACCAAACTCTGCCATACGTAATGGTAAGTCGCGATAAGATTTTAACCCTTGGTTGAAAATCTGTACATGACCTGGACAGTTCATTGGCTTAATCGCGTATTCACGGTTTTCGCTGTTAGTGGTGAACATGGCTTCTGCGTATTTATCCCAGTGGCCAGAACGTTCCCATAAAACTCGGTCCATCATTAGAGGGCCTTTCACTTCTTGATAAGTGTATTGACCTAACTTTTGACGAATGAATTTCTCAAGTTCTAAAAATATGCTCCAACCATCGTTATGCCAAAACACCATTCCTGGCGCTTCTTCTTGCATATGGTACAAATCTAGTTGCTTACCAATTTTACGGTGATCACGCTTAGCCGCTTCTTCTAAACGCACTAAATGCGTTTTAAGGGCTTTTTTGTCAGCCCATGCTGTGCCGTATATACGTTGCAGCATTTTGTTATCAGAGTTACCACGCCAATACGCACCAGCAACGCTCATTAACTTAAAGTTTTGACAAAAACGCATGTTTGGCACATGTGGACCACGACACATGTCGATGTATTCTTCGTGGTGATAAAGCGCTGGTGTTGCGTCTTTACTGATGTTTTCATCTAAAATAGCTATTTTGTATTCTTCACCGCGTTCGCTAAAAGCATCACGAGCGTCTTGCCAAGATACAACTTTTTTAACCACATCGTAGTTAGTTTTAGCTAACGAAAGCATACGCTTTTCTAAGGCTTCTATATCCTCATGCGTCAGCTTATGATCTAAGTCGATGTCGTAATAAAATCCGTTGTCGATAACCGGGCCGATTGCCATTTTGGTTTCAGGCCACATTTGTTTGATCGCGTGACCTAATAAATGCGCACAAGAATGGCGAAGGATTTCAACACCCTCTTCGTCTTTGGCCGTGATGATAGCTAACTCTGAGTCTGCAGTGATTAAGTCAGTTGCATCTTTTAATTCACCGTTTACGCGGCCAGCAATACACGCTTTTGCTAAACCAGGGCCGATGTCTAATGCAACATCAAGAGTCGATACAGGATTGGCAAACTCACGTTTGCTGCCATCAGGCAATGTAATAATAGGCATTAAAAATTCCTTTTCCAGTGGTGACCCACACGTAGGGCCACATGGTAATTAAGTATGTTCTTTTTGAACGAGAGCACGTTAATGAAATCAAGACAGTACAGGAGTCTTAGTTACCCAAAAACGCAAGTCTCTATTCTATGTGATAAGCGGATTATTGCGCAACCATGGTGCGATGAATAACTGCAATATATGAGGTATTCAACAACATTCATTGCTTAAGATAACTGTATTGGTCAGCAGTGAATATGACTTTAGCCCACCTTTATTGTGTCTTGCATTTAGAGGATGTTTGTTGTTATAAAGATGACTATTTAGTAATGATTAACTATATTGATTACATTAAATACTGATTATTAAACAAAAAAACATAAAAATAGACTTTAATCTTATTTGTGAGTGAATAATATTGATTTGTATCTAAATCATGCTTAGGGATGACCCAAAATATAAAATGCTCACTATACTTACTGAAATGAGTCAGTGAGGAGTACTAGCAATGAGATTACTTTCGCGTGCCATTTGTTGCCCCCATTGCGGGCATCATCAATATGTCACTTTAGATGCAAGTTCTGGAGATCAAGAATATTACGACGACTGCCGTATTTGTTGTAATCCAATACACATTCGAATGCACCTAGATGATAACCGCCGAACAATTGAACTTCATATCGATTCTGACGATGAACAAATTTATTAATGCCTAGCTCGCCTGCTTAATCTTCAAAGCAGGCAAGTTAATATAGATAATTATTTTAGGTGATTATGTTGGGTGATTATGTTGGGTGATTAAGCGAGTTGCTTTTTAGCAAGAATTCGCTCCACAGTATCAACAATAACCTGTGTTTGACTGTCTATTTCGATATTAATCTTGTCGCCAACGTTATAATGATTCAAATTAGTTAACTTTAAGGTTTCTGGAATTAAATGCAGTACAAAACCACTGTCACTGACTTTACCTACCGTTAAGCTACAACCGTTTATTCCCACAAATCCTTTATAAAAGATGTAGTTCATCCATTGTGAGTCAACCTGTAATTCAATATTGTAATGCTCGTCGGTGTTACTGACAGCCTTAACCGTGGCCAGAGTATGTACATGGCCAGATAAAATATGCCCACCGATCTCAGTTCCAAACGTTAACGAGCGCTCAATATTAACCATGTCACCGACACTGGTATTACCTAGGTTAGTTACGGCTAATGTTTCTTCCATTACATCAAAAAAAACCTTATCATTTAGTATCTTGGTTACGGTAAGGCAAACCCCATTATTAGCTACGCTAGCACCTGTCACTAATCCTTGGGTTAACGGTGGTGTCATTGCGACTTCAAAGGTTTTAAGACCTGCAGCATTGTTAATCGATACCACTTCACAAGTGGCTTGAACTATACCAGTAAACATAATTCTCTCGTTCCGTTATAGGTTTTTTAATGAATAATACAGGTTTTCAAATTTCACGCTTGATAAAATTAGCGCTTCCTGTGCTGATAGCTCAAGTGACTCAAACCATGATGGGTTTTATTGACACAGTGATGGCTGGTAGAGTGAGTGCAGTAGATATGGCTGCCGTAGCTGTTGGCACCAGTCTGTGGTTACCTGCAATCTTATTTGTTCAAGGCTTGTTAATGTCCTTTACCCCTGTATTTTCACAGCATCATGGGGCTAATAATCAACAAATCATTCCATCACTCATTTTTCAGGCGGGTTATATTGCCATAATAGGTGGTATTGGGGTGATGTTATTTCTCGCATCTTCAACATATTTGCTCGACTTTATGCATTTAGAGCCAAAACTGCATTTATTAACAGTAGGTTACATAGATGCCATTTTGTGGGGTGCCCCAGCCTTCGTGTTGTATCAAGTATTACGTGGTTGCAGTGAGGGGATTTCTTATACCATGCCGACAATGGTGATAGGCTTCATTGGGTTAGCAGTCAATATACCCGCTAATTACGTGTTTATTTATGGTGGTTTTGGTATTCCTGCTATGGGTGGTGCTGGTTGTGGTGTTGCAACTGCATTAGTCTTTTGGGCCATGTTAGCTGCGATGATTATTTACATGTTAGTTGATAAAACATTTAAACAGCTCGCGCCATTTAAGCATTTTTACCGTCCTCATTTAGCCAGTATGTGGTCTATGACTAAATTGGGTATGCCAATTGCGATGGCATTATTTTTTGAGGTCAGCCTGTTTGCTATTATCGCGTTATTTTTAGCTCCATTAGGCGCTAATGTTGTTGCAAGCCATCAGATTGCCCTTAACTTCTCGTCAATTGTCTTTATGCTGCCACTATCTATAGGTATTGCTGTCTCGATACGAATTGGTTATTACCTTGGCCGTGGGCAACCAGAAATATCGGCTTTAGTCGCAAAAGTGGGTTTATGGTTATCATTCACCCTAGCCATTTTTACCGCCCTATTAACCGTCACCTTTAAGCATCAAATCGCCTTGTTGTATAACGATAACCCTGAAGTGGTCGCTTTGGCTGGTAGTTTAATGATGTTAGCTGCGTTTTATCAGATATCAGATTCAATTCAAGTAGTCGCCGCTGGAGCATTACGTGGTTATAAAGATACTCGAAGTGCTTTCTATATCACCTTGTTTTCATATTGGGTGATTGGTATTACTACAGGTTACATTTTAGGTTATACCAATTTTATTTTTGAACCTATGGGCGCACACGGATTTTGGATTGGATTAATTGCTGGCTTAACTTCGGCAGCAATTTTGTTTGCTATTAGATTGAAATACATTCAAAAGAAAGGATTTGAGTTTCAACAGATTGGCGAATCTAATTGATTTTTTGAAGTTTAAGCGACTCACATTGCTTAAGCTTGAATCAAGTTGCACAGCAAATCACCATTTAGACATATAAATGTTTTTTTTGCTTGCATGCAACAGCCTATCCCCATTAAGATAGCGTCCGCTTTGAAGCAAAAGATTTTAAAGTGCAACGTTAAACAATACACCCGTAGCTCAGCTAGTAAAAAAGAGTAGCACTACCCTCTTTTACAACGCCGGCGGTAGGGATTGGTGGTTCAATACACCAGAACATAGAAAGCAAGATATTATACACCCGTAGCTCAGCTGGTTAGAGCACTACCTTGACATGGTAGGGGTCGGTGGTTCGAGTCCACTCGGGTGTACCACTCTTCTCAAAGAGTCTAAACATTGGAATTGTAATAAAAGTAAACAATACACCCGTAGCTCAGCTGGTTAGAGCACTACCTTGACATGGTAGGGGTCGGTGGTTCGAGTCCACTCGGGTGTACCATTTCTCTTATACAAGAGAATACGGCCAGCGAAAGCTGGTTTTTTTGTGTCTAAAATTAATAGTTAATATTCACAAGCTAATAAACCCATAGCTCAGCTGGTTAGATCACTACCCTCTCTTAGTTAACGGCGGCGGTAGGGGTCGGTATTCATGTGGTAAAGCGAAGTCCACTCGGGTGTACCATTTCTTGCAGTAACTCCTCGTTTTAAAAACCTTTTTTTATTACCAAACTCTCTACGTAAAAATTTATCTGCGCCAAATCGCATTAACCTCGTGCCAAGCAGTTATTTTTCGTGTCTAGAAGTCTTACAAATTAATTCATTTCAAATTTAGCCTATAAGATAGTTAAAACTCAAAAAAATAGGCAAAAAACACCAAAATGACGTTTTGTGTCCATTTCGTGCCAAACATGTTGGCACAAGTGATTTTTGAACCTGAAATGAATGACAACTACAACTTCCATTACTGGCACGATGAATAATTTACAGTCACACAAGCCAGTTGACGTACTTTCAATCAACACCTGATGTACACCAAGTAGATAAATGTACTTTTTCAAAATGGCTTGTTCTTTTCAACCACAGCTCTGATCCGCCAACTCAGGGCAAGCGACTTAACTCTACTATTTGGTTAATTTGAACACCTGCGGTTTTCTATTTAGATTGTGAAATTTAGTGCCGTAGCAAATGGTAACCGTATTAGTCACCATTCTTTTACCGCAATTATTCGCAGCAAGTCCGCAGGCAAAGGCAAAACAGAAGGGAACGCTTAGAGAATAGTGATCAAATATTTTTGCGACCCAAGGTACATTTACCCCTCCAATTACCAGTAACAGCCCAGTAACCAATGACACAGTCATACTGTCACGCCATAGGAGTAATGCTTTGTGGGCATCTTTTATTAGTGGGTCATTTTGTAATGGTTGATAGATATGTTGATACCATACTTGATTTTGCTGCTCTGCAGATGCATCTGAGATTAGGGAATATTAATATTCGAACGTAAAACCAAATTGAGTCAGTTTTTCATAAACATGCACATCAAATCGATACAATGACGCTGCTCTGTGGGCAACATTACGTTGCTTCTCATTACAGTCAATTAATAAATTCATCTTTAATATTTTTCGGCGAAAATTGGGTTTGTCTAATGTCACACCGAGAATAGATTCATATAAATCTTGTAGTTGTAATAAGGTAAATTTTTCAGGTAACAAACTAAAACCGATCGGTTCATGTCTGACTTTGTATTTTAAGTGATTAAGGCAACTGGCCAAAATATTATCATGGTCAAACATCAGTTTAGGGACTTGTCTTACATCAAACCATTCACATTCTATGGCATTTGGACCATGCGATAAATTGGTTTCGTCAAAGCGGACCAACGAATAAAACGCAATGGTAATAATTCGTCTGGCTGGGTAACGGTCAACATCACCGAAGGCACCTAGTTGGTCTAAATATAAGTTTTCGACCCCGGCTGTGTTTTTTACAACTCGCGATGCCGCAGTCTCGAGGTTTTCGTCACTGCGAACCCAGTGACCGACTAAGCCCCATTTATTGGTTGCTAGGCCTTTATTGTATTTAATCAATAAGACTTTAAGTTTGCTGTCATGAAGGGTAAAAATAAGATTATCAACGGTTAAGTTACTAATACAATCAGCAGGGATGGTTTCTTCATCAATAACTTCGTTTATAAAATTCACAGGTAAGATCCAATTTAATATAGCGAGCTTGGTTGTACATACACACTCTGGAGATTGCCGTTGAACAACTGTGTAGTAGTAAAAAAGTCATATTCAACAGACGTTGATAATCACTTTACTCACCAAAAACATAATTGTAAATGCATGAAACAAAATCAATTTCTACTGCACATCACCAATGCACAATATTACAACAATACTTATCATCGTTGTGGCTTAGATGCGTTTTATCAACGATCACCACAAATTAACCTGCTTAAATTATTGATTGTATTTGTATTTTTCGTAAACAAACACTTCATCATCCGTAGAATAGGTCATTGCTAGACAATTGATTTACTCGACTCTCTTTGAATAATTTCAAATTCGAGAATATGACGCAACTGACTGTTTTTTAGTCCTGAAAAGTCTTTGTTTTTATTTGAGGTAAATAAGCTGACAGCTAACGTTGCCATTTCATCAATAGGCTGTCTTACCGTGGTAATGTTTGGCCACACGACCGTTGCGAGGGTTGTATCATCAAAGCCAACAACCGATAAATCATTTGGCACATTAATCCCCTGGATTTGTGCAATAGACATCACCGCAGCAGCCATATCATCGTTAGCTGCAAAAATAGCACTGGGTTTATCGTGACGAAAAAGTTATATCTTTTAATTTCAAATAACACTAATCGATTTCTAGATTTGAACAAATTCACATAATCAATAACACATAATCAATGACACATACGATGATGACGTGTGGATGATTTGTTAATGTTAGCCTCATCTCTCATGATGAAAAGACGGTGTAATGCTGATGATAGCGCTTTAGAAGTGCTTGAAATAAGGACAATTGGAGGCTTATTCAGTTTTCGCAAACCAGGCTGGCCAGTACTGAATTGGGGATATGTTTTGCATTAAGACTTTTAGTCTCGGTTAGTGGCTCCGATGATATGGTGATAGTCGACAGTGTTCCGTGATTGGCTAAGTTATTTAACGAAAATTAATTGCCGAGGGCGCTAAACGTTGCAAAGTTAACTAAGGGTCGCTAGCAAAATGAGTTAACTATTTTGATATTTTTGCATGCTTAGAAGTGTTTATGTTGATATCGCTAAACAACTCACTATTTACCGATTTATGTCCTTACTGGATAAGCCAATCCGACTAGACATCGGATTGGCAATTAGCGCTAGAACGGAGCGTCGATGTCAACAATGGCGATAAGTTTGTGGTTAACAAACTCCTTGATGCCGAGACCGACTAGCTCGCGGCCGTAACCTGAACGTTTAACACCACCGAATGGTAAATCCGCCTTAGCCATTGTCGGGTGATTGACGAAGACCATACCTGTGGATATTCGTTTCGCCACTTCTGCACCATGGATTGGGTTGGCAGTAAATACCGAACCGCCCAGACCGAACGGTGAATCATTGGCTATATGGACCGCGTCATCTTCATCTTTGGCGCGAAACATCATAGAAACAGGACCGAAGAATTCCCAATAACGTGCGGGGTTGTCTTCTGCAATTTCAGTCAAAATGGTCGGCTGAACAAAATTGCCTGAATCAGGGACAATTGGCCCAACCTCAGTTGCGGTAGCACCGTAAGAAACCGCCTGGCGAATCTTATCCTTGATTTCATCGGCTGCCGCCCTAGATGAAAGTGGCGCTAGCGTTGTGCTTGGCTCGAACGGATCACCCGCTTTGAGATTCGCAGTACCACCAATATATCCTTCAAGGAACCGATCATACACCTCATCCACAATGATCATTCGTTTTGATGACACACAGACCTGACCACCATTCCAATGTCGTCCTAGAACCGCCCAGTTAATTGTTTTCTGCATATCTGCATCGGCTAGAACAACTAATGCATCAGCACCGCCAAGTTCAAGAGTCGATTTCTTTAATGCCTTGCCTGCCTGGGCAGCAACGACTGCACCGGCCCTTTCCGACCCTGTTAATGCTACGCCCTGAACGCGCGGATCGTTAATGATCGTTTCTATCTGCGACCTTGTAGCGTATAGATTTTTGAACACGCCTTGAGGTAAACCAGCATCGAGCATTAATTTTTCGAATGCAGCCGCGGCCTGCGGAACGTTAGACGCATGCTTGAGCAACAGTGTATTACCAGCAGATATTTGTGGTGCAGCGATACGAACAACCTGATAGAAAGGAAAGTTCCATGGTTCAATCGCCAATAATACACCCAGCGGCTCACACAAAATTTCCGCATCAGCGTCGGCAACCGGTAGCTTTTGTGGAGCCAGCAATTTCTGTGCATTATTTGCATAGTAGTCGAAGATATCTGCTGACAACGCTATTTCTGCTTTGGCTTCGGATATAAGTTTACCCATCTCAATGGTGAGCAGATTGGCATAATAATCAACGTCACGGCGTAATAATTCGGCGGCGGCGTGCATTATGCGCGCACGATCAGTAAACCCAGTATTTTTCCAAAGTAAAAAAGCATCATGCGCATTTTCAATTGCTTGCTTTACCTCTGAGTCGCTTGCATCTGGGAACGTTACCAGAAGATCACCAGTGTAAGGATTGCGTGTTTCATATGTCATAATATTTACCTTTTTTGGGTAATGTACCAACAGGAGACGGGTATTTAACAACCGGCCCCCGGTGTTGTTTTGCAAAAGCTATCGCCCGAGGGCGAAGTCAGAACCATCAAGATGGTAAAATATTGACCTGTTACTTTTGACCAACATGGATTGTACGTTTGCCGAAGTTTTCGCCATTAAGAAGGCCTATAAATGCATGAGGAGCATTTTCGAGCCCTGTGATAATCTCTTCTCGGTATTTAATCTTGCCGCTTTTAACCCAACCAGTCATCTCGGCGGCGAAGTCGGGATACAGATGGCCAAAGTCATCAAAAATAATAAAACCTTGCAGCTTAATTTTCTTACGCAGGATCTGGCCCATCAGCCAGTTCATTCTATCTGGCCCTTCTGGCAATTCGGTTGCGTTATATTGTGACACCAGCCCGCAAAGTGGGATCCGAGCGTTCGGATTTAATAGCGGGATGACGGCATCAAGGACCTTACCACCGACACTTTCAAAATAGACATCGATGCCGTTTGAGTTCACCTTGGCAAGTTGGTCTGCAAAGTCAGCAACCTTATGGTCGATGCACGCGTCAAAGCCTAACTCATCTACTGCATAGGCACATTTTTCCGCGCCGCCTGCAATTCCAACCACACGACAGCCCAGCAGCTTGCCGATTTGGCCAACAGTGGCCCCGACCGGGCCGGTCGCAGCTGCCACAACAATGGTCTCGCCAGCTTTAGGGGCACCAATATGCTTCAGGCCAGCCCAAGCAGTAAAGCCAGGCATGCCTAAAATACCAAGCGCCCATGAAAGATGGGTCGAAGACTTACCGAGGTTAGTGAGCCCGGTGCCATCGGAAACAGCATAGTCTTGCCAACCATTAAAACTAAGCACGAAGTCGCCTGGAGCAAAGCCATCGATATTGGAATCAACAACTTGAGACACAGTACCGCCTATCATCACCGCGCCTATTTCGACAGGGTCTGCATAAGATGGTGCATCGCTCATCCGCCCGCGCATATAGGGGTCGAGCGAAAGGAATTCAGTCCGCAGTAGCATTTGTTTGTCGTTAGCAACAGGGATAGCGGTCTCAATCAAAGTTAACGTGTCTAGCGTAGGTTCGCCTTTAGGACGTTCTGCAAGAACCCATTGTCGATTAGTTGTGTTTGTTTGTGTCATATTCAATCTCCTTTAAAGTGACGCTTCAAGAATGCGACGGACATCAGTTGGGGTGATGTCTTTGTGTTCGCCAAGGGCTGTCATGCCATGTTCCTCCAAGGCGCGAACAATAAGTTCAATTTCTGCTGCGGCAATACCGTAGTCGCTCAATCGAGTCTTGATCCCTAATTGCTCGAAAAACGCCCGCGTGGCGTCTATTGCAGCGTCAATTCGCACAGCATCTGTGCCTTCGGTGATGCCCCAGACATTACTAGCATATTGGAGTAATTTTTCGTGCTTGTGGCCACGCTGATCATTCAATAGTGACGGTAACACGACAGCAAGAGTACGGGCGTGGTCTGTATCATTGAGCGCAGTAATCTCATGTCCGATCATGTGAGAAGCCCAATCTTGTGGCACTCCGGCACCGATTAAGCCATTCAAAGCCAGTGTGGCGGTCCACATCAGACTTGCACGAATGTCATAATCTTCTGGTGTCTTTAGCGCTTTAGGGCCAAGCTCAATAATGGTGCGTAGCAGAGACTCGGCAAAACCATCCTGCACGTGTGCGCCACTGGGGTAAGTTAGATACTGCTCGATAATATGGACAAAGGCATCTGCAGCGCCATTGGCAATCTGACGCGCAGGCAGCGTATAGGTAAGTTCAGGATCGAGGACCGAAAAAATTGGGTAGCAATGCGGACTTCTAAAAGGAAGCTTGGCTATCTTCTCAGGGTTGGTTATCACCCCACCATTGTTCATTTCAGATCCTGTAGCAGGCAATGTAAGCACCGTTCCGAACGGCATCGCCGCGGTCACTTTTTCCGTGCCGTCAGTAAGGATCTCCCAGGGGTCACCAGCATAAAGCGCCGCCATCGCGATAAATTTAGTCGCATCAATGACAGATCCGCCACCCACGGCAAGCAAAAAGGTGATGTTATTATCAGCGATTACTTTGACGGCATTAAGGGTCGTTGCATAACGAGGATTTGGTTCTATGCCACCAAACTCGACCAATGTGCGACCAGAAAGTGCTGTTCTCACTTGCCCTAATACACCGGTTCGTTCCGCGCTACCACCGCCATAGATAATCAATACTTTTGCATCTACTGGAATATGATCGTTAAGGTCTTCGATGCGGCCTTTACCAAAGAGGATTTTTGTCGGATTGTGCAAGTCAAAGTTGTTCATATTCTATGTTTCCTTCTGTTTCAATGTGAAGGCGTACGTTTATGCTGACATACGTCGATTTTTCTGTGTCTAGTATTCGAATATAGGCAGACCTGATGAACACATATACTGCGACAACTTGTAACTGCGGCGATAAAAAAGAGACTTAACAACAGCATCGCCAATATCGCTATTTTGCCGTTCATGGCAATTGCCTAGATGGAATAAAATGCGTTGATCATATTCACTTGCTTGATATCTACATTGTTATTCTTTACTAAATGGTCAACTATAATTAAATGAGTAAACCACCTAAAGTAACCACTTGAATATGTCAATACGATATTTAAATATAAAACTCGTTATTATCTCTGATTTAAGACATTTATATTTAGATATAATATTAAAATATATTTTCAGCTTGACGCTAACCATATTAAAACCAGATGATTAAAAAGAGATGATTAAAATCACTGTTAGTGCGGTGCTTTAAATAAACTAAATTATATTTTACTGTTTAGTTACACTAACATACCAATGTTAGCCTTTCCAATTAGACCAATAAATCTTAATAATTGTAAACAGTTCAGACTAAAATGATGTAATTGAGTACATCCTTTTAACAATACTAACGATTGGGATTAAGTTTTGTTTAAGTATAAAAATGATGATAGGGACTAACAATAATCAGCGTATGTTATTAGCCACATAAGATTAACTTAATAACAATTCTGAAATGTATAAATAGTTAGATAAATAGTTAGATAAATAGATAAGCATCTACGTTTTTAAATAAATCCTAACGCGCGTGACAATCAACAGTTTCAATACTGCTTATTTCATCATCCATACAGAAATGTGGGCAACCCAACACGCGGCCATGTTTCTCGATAGCTTCAACTAGTGTTTGTTGTATGTCGTCAAGGTAGGCTTTAAGTCGTTCTAAAGGTGGCCTAGTTAGTGAAAAAGGTGTTCATTTTCGGCTTTTTTATCTCCGATCCGTCGAGGATGGCCTCAGTAGTATGTTCTGATTTAGATTTGAAAAAATAGTAGCAGCCCTTCTTCACGCCGGCTCGCTCACATATAGCATCAATAGTGAGAGTGCCATAGCTGCTCTGCCACATTAAATCTAATGTTGCTTGTTGCAAACGTTCTTTACCATCACTGTTGGCCCATTTCCAGTACCTATTAATACGTTGACATTATTGACGTTAACATTATTGACGTTGACATTATTGAAATTGACTATTATCTATTCGTCTCGATACGCTAATTGGGGCTAACTAATTTAACTTAATCATCAGAAACCAAAAACAATATAGTAGCCCCTATTATCCCGGCTAATAATGAACCGAAAAGGATACCCAGCTTAGCTTGTTCGATTAAAGCGGGCTGCCCCTCAAATGCTAAGGCTGATATAAACAATGACATTGTAAAGCCTACACCCGCTAAAAATCCGATACCTATGATATGAGGAAATGTCACCCCATTAGGTAACCTTACCGCACCCACTTTTAACCCTAACCAAGCAAAAAGGCTAATACCAATGCCTTTTCCCAACACCAATGCGAGTATTATTGCTAGTGTGACCACAGTATCTTTAAATTCAGGAATCATTGTGGGTAACATTACACCTGCGTTCAAAAAAGCAAACAAAGGTAAAATAATAAGGCTAACGGGTTTGTCTAGTGTATAGCCCCAACGTAATATCGGCGCTGTACTTTGCTTGGCAATATCTTCGGCCTTTACAGCAAGTGCGTGTTGTTTTTCATTCTCAAGGATAGGAGTGTCTACACTGTCTACGTCCTTAAATTCTTGAATGACATTTTGCATTTTACGACGAAACCAAACTTTATTGGTATAAGGACGCGTCGGTACCATCATTGCAGCTAAAAGACCGGCCGTGGTTGCATGTACGCCTGATTGAAGAATAAACCACCAAAGAAAAAAACCGCCCATTAAATAGAAAATAGGTTTTCTTATGCCCAGAATGTTGATAAAAAATAACACTAATAACGTCAGAGCAGCCCACAATAATGACAGAACTTCGATTTGTTGAGTATAAAATAATCCAATAACAGCAACGGCTCCCATGTCATCTACAATGGCTAAACCCGTAAGAATAATGTAAGCAGCCCGAGGTGCTTTAGCGCCTAACAGTGTTAAAATACCTATAGCAAATGCCGTGTCTGTGGCCATAGGAACACCCCAACCTTGATACGCATTGGACGAGTCACTAATCCAAATAATGCTTGAATATATCAGTGCTGGGAGCACCATGCCCCCTAATGCCATAACAATAACTAATGCAGCATCTTTTAAATCGCTAAGAGCGCCGACCAAACATTCATATTTTATTTCTAACCCTAAAATGAAAAAAAACAACACCATCAAGCCATCATTGATCCAATAATGTAAGGAATGACTTATTGACCAATCGCCAAGAGAAATAGTTAATTTAAGTGTACTGAGTGCTTCATAACTGTGTTGCCATCCTAAGTTAACCATAAGAATTGCGGCTATTGCCGAAACCAGTAACACGATTCCAGCTACGATCTGGCTATCGATGAATGACTCTACAGGTAATGAAAACTTAAGAAAACCACGCTCTAACGGAGCATGATCACGATTTTCTTCCTTTATTTCGTAACCCATAACTTGTCTCCATCACGTTATTGCATGATTTTTAACCGAATAATGTATCCAGAACCCTTTAAAATCAATACATTAAACATCGAGTAAATACGATACCATCTTTGCTAACAAAACGGCTTTATATCCTGTCAATCGCGCTGAGATTTAATGCAAACCTAGCATCACGTTTGCCAAACCAGCGGAGCTAAGCGATTAACATTGCTGATAAACTGTCAAGACACGCCTGAGAATATGACTGTAATCGGTTTAATCAACTGACTATGTATTCTGGTCTGTTTCGGTATATTTACCATCACTATGATTGCAACATACACGGTTATATTGTTAGTGTGGTAACCCGCTATGACATAAATATCGAACAATTAACGGAGCGAAACTAATGGGATCTAACAATACTGATCAACATAAACACAGTATCGCGACTTTTGCAGCTTTGAAAACCGCCATTGCAAATGATGAAGAGCAGTTAGTAAAGGAATTATTGGCAGATGAACCGATGCAAGAGCTTGAGAAAAGCTACCTCCTTGACCTAGCCCATCTAAACAATAATCGTACTATCATAAAATTACTTGAAGATATTCCTGAAAAATAGCTAAACAAAGAAATATAGTGTGTTGATGTCCTCTCTATTTAGCTAGCCATTTTCCCTTAAGAGAATCGCCGCTTATAGCGGCGAATAAATACTTATCTAAGCGATACATAAAAACCATTGTTCACAAATGACTATATACTTTCCTCTTCTCTTTTTTCTATAGTAGCGCTTAATTTTTGATATATACCAAGTGCGACAATTAAGATAGCTGATACCATAATAAGTAAGGCTGGATAGAGCAAAAGGCTAAGGTCTTTCGTTCCTGCTTTAAATATAAAAACCAGTCCTTCAATGCTGACTGCTATAGTAATAATGACAATAATTTTTGTAATTGTTCGTCTTGCCTCTTTGGGATCTCGCAACTCTTTGTCCTTAAAAACCTCTTCTTCCATCATATACTGTGCTACATCAATAATGGCTGCTGCAATAATGATAGCAGCGACAGATTGAAGCATTAATGGAATAAATCCAGAATCATACTGTATGCCAGAAATGACCTCATAAATGGACCACAGCATAATTATCAAAGATAAGATGATAAGCACTACAGCTGCGAACAAATGAACTCCAGCGAAAATCTTATTAAACAGTTTTTTCATATTTTTTCCCTCTAAGAATTTATCAACCAACGTGGCCCATTCAGCTAATAATGTGTACACACATTTGAAGTGATGGTGTTCATCCAATATTGATACTTGCTTGTATCATTTAATGCATAAACTCATTAATGATTGGCCGCCATAATGTAGGGATACTATTAACTCGAGTTTCTATTATGTAGCATGCTTATTTGAATCTTGACGTCGCAGACTTAAATGCCGAACCAAGCGAATCCCAGGCGCTGTCAATACCGACTTTTATGTCTTCCCAAGCATCGTCACCGGCCTTTTTAAGCTCAGTAAGCTTTTTATTGGCAGTGTCCTTCATAGACTGAAGTTGCTCTATTTGTTTGTAGTATTCAAGCTGCTCATCAGCTGCGGCCGCATCAGCTTTTGCTTTAAGTTTGTCGATATCAGCGCTCCACTCGTCGAGCTGCGCTTGCAATTTCTTTTCGTATGCTTGTTTCTTACTCATAATGATTGTCCTTTTAAATACATTGGATACGCTATACATTTTAAGTGTTTCTAGTTTATTTGAATCACTGGGCCTCAGCATATTTGATTATTTACCGGCATAAATTTACCAGCCTAAATTTACGTTACCACGCAAGGCGGCATATTGCTCACTTCTGCCTCATTATTGCTTGTTCATGTAATATCGTTATGAAGATATGTTAATGGATCTATTTGCTACCTTTGCTCGTAAAAAAGCCTGCGATTAAAAAATTTAAGCTGTTATATGAGATACATGAGATACATGATGGTTATTTATCAAGGCAATTGACCACTGCGCAGTATCGAAATACAGTAGCTAGAAACAAACTAACATGAATAAATCATACTAGAGGTATATTGGTTTGATTTATTTAGCATTAATATCAATGAATTATAACCATAAAGCTAATGAGTCATTTACAAGCAAAAACACACTCAGATGCAATAATTTATGGCCTAGATATCATATAATGCAAATTGACGAACAATATCCCAGATGTAGCGTTAATTGGTGAAGCAGCCAATTTTGATTGATAAGGTTGCACTAGTTAGTGTTAAGGACTTTTAATGCATTTTACTAAAGAGCGCTTAGACGCGCTTGAAAAACACACCCGTAGCCATTTAATCAATTCACTGTCAGGATTTAAAAGCGCTAATTTAATAGGTACACAAGATTTACAGGGCAACACTAATTTGTCGATTGTCAGTTCGGTTATTCACCTAGGTGCCAATCCGCCGCTGGTTGGTATGATAATCCGCCCTCACAGTGTGCCGCGTCATACCTTTGAAAATATTTTACAAACCGGCTTGTATACTATTAATCAAGTCAATCAATCTATTTATGAGCAAGCTCATCAAACATCTGCTCGTTATGATAAAGATGAATCAGAGTTTGAAGCGACGGGATTAACGCCTGAATACCTATCAGACTTTAGCGCGCCTTTTGTAAAAGAAAGCCGCCTAAAATATTCAGTTAAGCTAGTAGAGCATCAACATTTAGCTATCAATGGTACCGAGTTTGTTATTGGTGAAATAGTTGACGTTTATGTAGATGATGATGCGGTTCAAACTGATGGGTTTATAGATTTACACACTATTGATACGGTAGCGATTAGCGGGCTCGATTGTTACTACACAGGCAATAAACTGGCTCGTTTGCCTTATGCTAAAAAATAGCGGTGACATAATTTTATCGTGCTTAAGCTAATTTATAGCATGTGCGGCTGCATAAAATAGCCAGAATACGAGTCGTATTTGATAAATCCCATTTAACTAAATGGGATTTATCAATATCAACGTATTTTACTTTTTAGTTAAAAAGCGTTCTTTAACGGCTTCTGCCATTAAATTGGGTGGAATTAAGCCTTGCTCTAACACAAAGTTATTAAATGCCAAGCGATCAAACTTATCGCCTAGGGCTATTTCGACGTCAGCCCTGATCTCCAATAATCGTGATAAGCCATAAAAGTAACTGCCAGCCTGACCAGGCATTCTCATGGTGTATCGATCCACTTCTTGTTTCACTGCCGCTTCTGAAAATACCACGTCATTGCGTAACAATGCATAGGCGTTTTCTTTTGTTGTTAGACCTAGGTTCAACATCGGATCTAACATGGCGCGAGCATTACGTAATAGTCGATGCTGAAGCGCTATAAGCTGTGCTTCAATAGGAAGATATGGCAACATTTCAGCTTCGGCATACAGTGCCCAACCTTCAACGTTTACGCTGTTAAAAGCATAATAAACACGAGCGAGTGACACGCCCTGCTCCAACATGACAGCAAATTGTAATTCATGGCCAGGTCTGCCTTCATGAGCACTTAATGTATAAGCAACGGCATTAAAATTAAAGTCATCGTAAGCAGCATCCCCGGTTAATGCAGGGTTACCGGTTGTCAGTACAAATTGCCCTTGTTCACCCGTATTACCAATAAACGGTGGCGGTAACATATGAGGCGCTGGACTGCCCGCAGCCTCTGCTTCGCTGGCCAATCGCATAATCATGTCGCGCTCAGGTAAATTGACCACTTTTTTCTGAGTGATTAACGCTTCAAGTTTTTTATTAATGGCTCGATAATGATCTTCAATCTTATCGTTGTCTAAAGAGTCTTTTTTAAGTGCTTTTATCACATCGCGATAATCACTTGATGGCATATTAAACTTTTGCGCAACCAACGGCGCTAACGCCTGCATGTTGGCTTTGGTTATCATATAGCTTGCTTTCGCGCGTTCAATTAACAACTCAGGTTCGATATCAATGCCAACTGTTTTGAGTTTTAAAGCGTAAATTTCTGACGGTAAGCGGAAGTCATCTCGGCTAGTTGGAATAACGGTTTTTTCTGCCCACTGACGGTAATCTGCAATTTGCTGCTTTAGTAGCGACAGATTATCATCGGCTTTTATGAATTCATTTTTCTCAAACAACTGCTGCAAACCTTGCAATAAGGTATCGATTCTTGCCAGGGCTTGGTTTACTTCTTCTTTTGTTGGCCCCATTAATTTTTTGTTGGCTAATGCGGCTTCATACAAGGTTTTTGCTTGTTCAGTTAACGCAGGTTGACCCGTTTTACCGACATAACACGCTAAACGAGTATTAGCCGCTTGTTTACGTGTATCTGACATTTGATCATCTAATAATGCCGACACGCCTCTAAATATAATTAACGGCACGTCCACCCAAGGCAACATGTATTTGTCTTCTAATTTACCCGAGGCAATGGTCTGATCAATATTGTTGATAATAATGTTGAGGTCTTGACGAACCTGCAATGACTTTTCAGTATTAAGCGCTTGTAACAACGACTTTTTACTGGTTTCAAGAGTACGAATATACTTATCTTGTTGTGCCTTAGTAATGCTGCTGCATTGACTATCGGTTTCAGTAATGCCAATTGAACTTGCCATTTCAGGTTGAAATTGACTCGTTACCTGAATTTGCTTGTTGGTGTATGCATTACTGACATCAACCCAGGATTCCGCTGATGATGTCAACGGAATAAGAGCAAGTAGTGGAATCACAGACGTGAGTATTTTGCCTGACATCGGCTTAGTCCTTTTTTTATGATGAAGTGATTACTATAACCGAATAAAGATCTAAAGTGATGAGCGCTGAATTAACTAATCTGTAACGAATAGTGATCAACAAATCAGGTTATAAAGTAGACCCTTTTAAAGTAATGATTAGAAAAACAGTCAGTGCATGAGTTACATCTGTATTGTTACTTCGCAGCCAATAAAAAACCGCAGCGATTGACGCTGCGGCTTGTTCTATCGAGAATATAATCGATTTTAGCGGATGAGATAATTGCTCAATTAAAAAGCAAAGTCTTCGCTATCAAGTGCCATCATAGAATCGACACCATTGGCAATACATGCCGCATGACCTTTAGCCCTTGGCAGCATGCGCTGCATAAAGAACTGAGCTGTTTTGATTTTAGCCTCATAGAACGCTGGCTCGGTGGTGCCTGCAGCCAATTTATCTTGCGCCACTTTCGCCATTTTCGCCCAGAAGAAAGCGAGTGTGACGTAACCGGCATACATCAAGTAATCCACAGACGCCCCGCCGATTTCATCCGGGTTCTTCATCGCCTTGCCACCAATTAACACGGTCAGTTCATGCCACTCTTTAGCATAAGCCATAATCGGTTTAATAAACTCAGCCATGGCTGGGTTATCCATGTTTTGTTGGCAGAATACGGTAACGTCTTTAGAGAAAGGCTTTAATACTTCACCCTGAGTACCAATAATTTTACGAGCCAGTAAGTCTAATGCCTGAATACCGGTAGTACCTTCATATAAACAGCTAATCTTGGTATCGCGCATTAACTGTTCCATGCCCCACTCTTTGATAAAGCCATGACCACCAAAAATTTGCACACCGTGGCTGGTACATTCAAAACCCAGCTCTGAAAGGAATGCTTTAGCAATCGGCGTTAATAAGGCTAACTTTGTTTCAGCATCAGCTTTAATGGCTTCGTCTTTTTCGGCATGGCCAATATCAACTAGCTGGGCAAGATACGAAATTAACGCACGGCCACCTTCAGCAATCGATTTCTGAGTTAACAGCATTCTACGAACATCTGGATGAACAATGATTGGGTCAGCTGGGCCGTTAGGATTTTTAACCCCGCTGATTGAACGCATTTGTAGACGATCTTTTGCGTATGCCAAAGCCCCCTGGAATGACGCTTCAGCAGCCGCAACACCTTCACTAGCAACGCCAATACGGGCAGCATTCATAAAGGTGAACATGCACTTAAGGCCGCGATTCGGTTCACCAATCAAATGCCCAGTTGCACCATCAAAATTAATTACACAGGTCGCGTTACCATTAATGCCCATTTTGTGTTCAATAGAACCACAACTCACGCCGTTTCTATCTGAAATGGTGCCATCTTCATTAACGTTGAATTTAGGTACGATAAATAACGAGATACCTTTATTACCTTCTGGCGCGCCAGGAATACGGGCAATAACGATATGGACAATGTTATCTGACAGGTCGTGTTCACCTGCCGAAATAAAGATTTTAGTGCCGCTCAATGAATAACTGCCATCGGCCTGTAACTCAGCCTTGGTACGCAACATACCTAAATCGGTACCACAATGCGGCTCAGTTAAACACATTGTGCCAGTCCACTTACCTTCAACTAACTTTGGCATAAATTGTTGTTTTTGAGATTCTGTGCCGTGTGCTTCAATGGTGGCTAATGCGCCATGACTTAGCCCTGGATACATGGCAAAACTATGGTTAGCACTGGAAAACATCTCAGCAATACTGATATTTAATGAATGAGGTAATCCTTGGCCACCAAACTCTTCAGACTGAGATAACGTTGGCCAACCACCTTCTACATATTGAGCGTACGCCTCTTTAAAACCATCTGGTGTGGTCACCACACCGTCGTTCCATGTACAACCTTGCTGATCGCCTATTTGGTTTAATGGTGCAACAACCTGTTCGGTTAATTTTGCCGCTTCAGCAATAATCGCATCAACCATATCGATACTGGCATCCTGGTAACCCAAACGCTGATAGTGCCCTTCACAATCTAGCAGTTCTTGCATAACAAATTTTACGTCACGAATGGGGGCTTTATATTCAGGCATTGTTACTCTCCATGTCATTATCAATCTATATCTAGTTAGTGATTATTTGGATGAATTTTTCCATGCAAATAATATTTGTTACTACCGATGCTAAGTTAACTACAAGTATTATCCAAATGCATAATAATTATATGTATACATTCGTTTGAATTATAGTTTGTCGGTATTGTTAGACTTTCAGCAACAACTTCGCAACAAAACCGCCTCAGCCCTCGACGATTATTCATCCTACGCATAACTAAAAACACTCAGACGGTGAAATTTCTCAGTGCATTATTCGTTATATGAATAGTTGCTTATCAAAATAATTGATTTGTTTAATTATAAAACACCCCCTAGCATGATTTGGCGGTTAATTGTTCACTAAAGTGGTAATGACGTATTTTCAGGATAAATTTTCAACATAGAAAATTAAGCTGATTGATCCCCCCTTGATGTTATTGAATAACGCTAATTTTACAACGCTATATATTTACAGGTTACAAATAAGAACGCTTAAGCGTCATACATATCTTTTGTAAATCAATGTATTGGCAAGCTTGTTTAATAACGATTAGTCATCGTCTGGGGAAATAAATGAATAATAATAAATCAACATATTTTAAGCATTCTTTACTCGCATTTGCGATTATGGGAGTAATGAGCTCAGCTGCAAATGCTGAAGATGAAAAACCAAAAGCACAAAAAAGTGCAGACGATATAGAAAGAATCGTCGTAACGGCATCTAAACGTGCCAAAGGATTACAGGAATCTCCTGTGGCCATTACGGTAGTGAGTAGCAAAGCAATAGAGCAAGCTAAAGTAATGGACATAACAGACTTACAAACTCTGGTACCAACTCTACGCGTCACCCCACTACAACGTTCAACTAACACCAACTTCTCAATTCGTGGCTTTGGTAATGGCACCAACAATACGGGTATTGAACCTTCTGTTGGGGTATTTATTGATGGTGTGTATCGCTCTCGTGCGGCATCTCAAATAGGTGACTTACCAAGACTGCAGCAAATTGAAGTGCTAAGTGGACCACAAAGTACCTTGTTTGGTAAAAATGCTTCCGCTGGGGTCATTAGCGTCACCACGCGAGAACCCGCTTATTATCAAGAAGGTAAAATTGAAGTTGGCGTAGGTAATTTCAACCAAAAAGAAATTAAAGGTTATTACACCAATGGCATAACCGATAATTTAGCATTCAGTGTTTCTGGTGGATTGAACAAACGAGATGGTTACACTGAAAGTGTGGTGGGATTAGACGATATTAACGACCGTGACCGTTGGAATATTCGAGGTCAGGCACTGTACGAACCAACTGAAGACGTAAAACTTCGATTAATTGCTGACTATAGTAAAATTGAAGAAGCATGCTGTACCGTAGAGAATTCAATTAATGGCCCTACTACTGGCGCTGTGCGTGCGCTCGGGGGCATGGACCTTGATGAAACAGATTCATTTGCTTATCAATCTACTCTTAATTCCAATCCCGATAACAACGTCAAAGATGGTGGAGTATCACTGCAGCTAGATGTTGATTTTGATGGTTATTCATTTACCTCAATCAGTGCACTTCGTACCAACGATTCTGATTTTATGAATGATGTCGATTACACTTCTCTCGATATTTTGAACGAAGGCGGCTACACCGATATCGAAACAATTACCCAAGAGTTTCGCTTAACCTCTACCGGTGAACGTCAGCTCGAATGGATGTTTGGCGCATTCATTTTTCATGAAGAAGTGACCACTGGCGATACCTTGTATTATGGTAACGACATTAGAAATTACTTTGATGTGTTGATGGCGGCTGGTGGTGCTCCGGGTTTATTAGCGGGTGTTGAAGGAGTATATGGCTTGGATCCCGGCACATTTTTCTCAGGTGACTCGGCAGTAAGTTCTGAGTTTGAACAAGAAAATGATGCTTACTCGATATTTGCCAGTTTTGATTACCATATCAGCGACGATTTTACCGCCATATTTGGCGTGAGTTACACCAATGACCAAAAAGAAATCAACATCACTCAACAACATTCCGATGTCCTTTCTGCACTCGATTTAGACACAGTGCCAACATTGTATGGCGTGCCTATTGGCAGTATTCCTCAGTTGGCACCTGCGGTACCAGTGATTAAAAGTTTGCAGTTTTTACCCCCTATGCTGGGGTTGGCAAATGCTGTTGAAAACAATCAATCAGATGATAGTAAAACCACGTGGTCACTACGCTTAGCTTACGAAATTAATGACAATGTCAATATATTCGCTACAGCAGCAACAGGTTTTAAAGCAACGTCTTGGAACTTATCGCGTTATTCAAGCCCTTTCGCAGCGGATCAATCTGCATTAGAAACGGCAGGCTTAGCACTTCCCAATCAGGTTTATGGCGGCCGTTATGCCTCACCTGAAGAAGCAATGGTGTACGAGCTGGGCATTAAGACTCAATTCGAACACGGATCATTTAGCGCAACCATATTTGATCAAACCATTGAAGGGTTTCAGTCATCTATTTTCATTGGCACAGGTTATGTACTGGCCAATGCGGGTAAACAAAGTACCCAAGGTATTGAGTTTGACTCTAATTATAACCTCACTGAAGATTGGTCATTTACCTTAGCGGGTACCTTCCTCGACCCTGTTTACGACTCGTTTGTTGGTGCATCAGGTTTAAACGGACCGGTTGATTTATCTGGCGAGAAACCGGCTGGTATTCATGAAGTTAGTATCACTGCCGGTATTGTGTATAACTTTGAAGTATTTAATGGTGCCGATGGCTATGTTCGTACCGATTACCTTTTCGAAAGTGATACTAAGCTGGCTGAAAACACCCCTGAATCATTATCTCGCGAGGTAAACACCTTCAACGCAAGTACGGGACTGGCATTTGATAATGGCGTCAGTTTACAGCTTTGGGTGCGTAACTTAACCAATGATGAATATCTGTTGTCGGCATTCCCACCTCCAATTCAAGCGGGCAGTTTTAATGGTTATCCAAATCAACCACGTACCTTTGGAGCCAATATTTCGTACCAATTTTAACTAGCTAAACAGTCTGCAGTGACGGTAATAGCGCTTTACTGCCACTGTAGGATTTTTTATTAACATCAAGATTAAGCAACTGATTTATATCGCCAATAACGCTATAAACTCACTATCAATAAAACAATAAGAGTGTCCTATATGTCTATAGAATCAATATTAAAAAACCGTTACTCAGCACGCGCCTTTCTCGACAAACCGGTTGCCAAGGAAACCTTGGATTTGATTTTTGCCCATGCACAGCTTTCTCCTTCCAATTGTAATGTGCAGCCATGGCAAACTTGTGTGGTTTCGGGTCAGACAAAAGACACATTGAAACAAAAGTTTATGGAAACACTCATGAGCGGCGCCTCGCCAAATCCTGACTTTAATTGGCTACCGCAATATCAAGGTATTCATCGTGATCGTCAATTTGGCTCAGCGAATGCGTTGTATAGTGCAATCGGTGTAGCACGAGAAGACAAAAAAGCCCGTCAAATGGCGATGGTACGTAACTGGCAGTTCTTTGATGCGCCACATGCGGTGTTTTTCACTATGGATAAATACTTAGACATTATGGGCGCTGTTGATTTAGGTATATATGCTCAAACACTGTCATTGATTATGGCAGATCACGGCATATCAAATTGCATGCAAGGTGCATTAGGGCAATTCCCCGACCCAGTAAGAGAAATATTAAACCTCCCTGCCGAGCGCGGTATTTTATTTGGGATGTCTTTTGGTTACGCCGATGACAGTGCAGCGGTAAACAATACCCGTACCGATCGTGAATCCATTGAAAACGCTGTGGCATATTTCGATTAACCAGTCATGACTAATGAGATTGAATATGAAACTAGAGCATAAAAATATTTTAGTGGATAACGTCAATATTCATTATGTTGAATCAGGGCAATCTACCGAAGCAAATAACGTATTTGCTGTAGCTGACATCACTGCACTCAAACCGACAATAATATTTTTGCATGGATTTCCTGAATATTGGGGTACATGGTCAGCTCAACTGAGTTTTTTCTCACCACATTATCGTGTTATCGCACCCGATTTGCCGGGATATAATCTAAGCGATAAACCAGACGATGTTAGTTTTTATGCGGTACCCAATCTTATCGGCTTTATGGCCAAGTTTATTGCTGCAATTAGCCCTACTCAGCCTGTTATTTTAGTCGCCCATGATTGGGGCGGCGCTATTGCTTGGCCATTAGCAGCGTTTCATGCTCAGTTAATCAGTAAGCTGATAATTGTTAATGCGGCTCACCCAAGTACCTTCACTCGAGAAATGATTAACAATCCACTACAACGCAAAAAAAGTGCTTATATACATCAATTAATCAGCGAATTGGGGGAGTCATTATTAACGCAAGATGATTATCGCTATTTAAGCGAAGACATCATGGTTAGTACCAACCCAAGCGTGTTTACCGCCGCTGTAAAAGCGCAATATAAACAAGTTTGGAGCCAAGCAGGCGCAATTAATGGCATGTTGCAATATTATCGCGCTATGCCCCAACTGGCAGAAAATGACACAGATAATCAACGTTGTAATTCAACAACGGCATCATCCCTAGACACAACATCGACTCAAAATGACACAACTAAATCGAGTCCCGTTAAACAAGCATCGCAGCTTAAAGTACCCAATATACGGATCAATGTTCCCACATTGATTTTATGGGGCGAACAAGACCTTGCCTTCGTTAATGAGAATCTCGATAACATTCATCACTATGTGCCTAACTGCACCATAAAGCGTTTTCAAGACACCAGTCATTGGCTACAACATGAAAGGCCAGACGAAGTGAATGTCGCCATTAATAATTTTATAAACGATTAATATTAATTTAAATACATTTGAAAACAAAAAGTTAATTGCATCCTTAGTTAAAGGCTTGTTGTAAAACAAACTCAATATAGTGCGCTAAATAACAAACGAAATAATAATAACGATAAAGGGATTTTATGACGATATTAACATCACAAGCTCAGCCGACACTTGTATTTGAAGTGGCTAAAAATGACTTGTCACAAACACGTGTTGTTGAGCTGAATATTGAGCAGCCATTGGCTGACAATGAAGTATTGCTTAAGGTGAGTAAGTTCGCGTTAACCGCAAATAACATCAGCTATGGCATCACTGGGGATGCATTAGGTTATTGGCAATTCTTTCCTGTTAACAATGTCCCTTCAGATACAGCTTCAAATTCGATTACGTCTACGTCTACAACGAATACTGCTCAACAAACTCAATGGGGACGATTACCTGTCATGGGGTTTGCCGATGTGGTGTCGTCAAATAACAAAGATATCAACGTCGGTGAACGAGTGTGGGGATTTATGCCAATGGCGACCCATCTCAAAATCATTGCTGGTAAAGTTAACCCAAGCGGGTTTTCAGATATCAATCCATGCAGAGAAGGCTTATCTCCGGTTTATGCGCGCTTTGATCGGGTTAGCACCAATCCTTTTTATCAGCTAAAAAATGAAGACTACGACATCTTATTACGCGGACTGTTCACCACATCTTGGTTAGTGGATGACTTTATGTTCGACAATAATTATTTCGATGCCACGCAATATCTGATTACCAGTGCATCCAGTAAAACCAGTATCGCCCTCGCCTTTGCCATCAAGCAAAGAGGCCAACGTAGCACGGTTGGCATTACCTCAATGGCCAATCTCAGTTTTGTTGAATCATTAGGTTGTTACGATCACGTTATTAGCTATAACGACATCACCACCCTAGATGCCAATGTGGCATCCATCTTAGTAGACATGGCCGGAGGTAAAAAAACCTTAGCCGCCATTCATCATCACTTTACCCAACAACTGCGTTATTCATGCCGGATCGGTGCAACCCACCATGGTGATATCGACATAACAGACACACAAAGTGACAGCCTGTTACCTGGTGCACCTCCAACATTCTTCTTTGCGCCAACACAATTGAAAAAACGCAGTCTTGAATGGGGGGTTGGCGAAACCATGAAACAAATGAATCAATCGTTACTCCATTATATAGACTTTTGTAGATCCATTATCACCATTTCCCACACCCATGATCTTCACCACGTTAATGATATTTACCAACAGGTTTTAGCCGGAACAGCTGATGCATCTGTTGGACAAATCATATCGTTAGACCCAAATACACTCCAACCAAGTAAGCAATAGGCAAACTCTCAATCAACAAGCTCGTGTTTAAAAATAAAAATGGACGTTATCGGCCCAATAAAGGTCATATCTGAATGAGGTTATTATGGAAGATATTGAATTAGTGACATTTGTTAATTCGCAAGTTATCCCAGTGTGCATCTTTTTAATTATGATGGGCATGGGGCTATCTTTAGTGACAGACGATTTTAAACGCGTGCTTAAATACCCTAAAGCAGTGGCAATTGGATTAACTAACCAGCTACTTTTGTTACCTATTATTGGCTTTGCATTAGCCAATATCATGCCATTAGAACCAGAATACGCAGTAGGAGTCATGTTACTGGTACTGTGTCCAGGTGGCACAACATCCAATATGTTTTCTCATTTAGCGAAAGGTGATGTGGCACTGTCGGTCACCATGACGGCGGTGGCCAGTTTAATCACAGTGTTTACTATTCCCGTGGTGCTTAATTACTCATTAATTCACTTCATGGGGCAAGGCAATGAATTCCAGTTACCAATACTGGCAACCATGTTCAGCTTAATGAAGCTGACCATTGTGCCTATTTTGCTGGGCATGTTGATCAGACGTTACGCTCCCAAAATTGCTGAAAGTACTCAAGTCCATGTATCACGCTTTGGCATATTGTTTTTGACGTTGTTAATTATATTTTTAACGTATATTCAGCAAGATATTGTTATCCCTGCACTTATCGCCGCAGGACCGGTATCGATTATTCTTAATATTTCAACCATGCTACTTGGATATTATTCAAGTAAATGGTTTGGATTAAATCTTGCTCAAAGAACGTCCATTACCATTGAAGTCGGCTTACAAAACAGTACCTTATCCATGTTTATGGCGTTAACATTATTGGCTAATTACAAGATGTCATTCACGCCGGCGATTTACACTCTCACAATGCTCTTTACCGCAGGGATTCTAGCGGGTATGTTAAATTCCAAGTATTTTAAATCGAAAAATAATGGCGAAGTGATTGCCGATAACGCCTAGACGAAAACTAATCATTAAAATAACAAAGGTAAACAATGGAACTGATCACCGTAGTAATTGAAAACAATGTGCATGTTATTACCCTTAGCAATGGCAAAGTTAACGCAATATCGCCTGAAGTCATCGCCCAAATCAACAGTGCATTGGACCATGCAGAGCAGCAAAATGCAGTGGTAATAATAACTGGCCAACCCGGAATTCTATCTGGCGGCTATGACCTTAAAACCATGAAGCAAAGCGCTGAAGCGGCAATTGCTTTGGTCTCTGCAGGCTCAACGTTAGCCCGCAGAATGCTCGCATTCCCAACGCCTATTATCGGTGCCTGTTCAGGCCATGCAATCGCCAAAGGCGCATTTTTACTACTCAGCTGCGACTACCGTATTGGCAGCGCAGGTCCGTTTAAAATTGGCCTTAACGAAGTGGCTATTGGCATGACTATGCATCAGGCAGGCATTGAAATCGCGCGTAATCGTATTCCGCAAAATTATCTGTCGCGCGCGGTAATCAATGCTGAGTTATTTACACCAGAACAAGCAGTAATGGCAGGTTTTCTCGATCAAGTGGTTGAGCCAGAACAACTCATGGACACTGCACATACCGTGGCTAAACACATGCAAACGCTGAATATGGCTGCGCATTTAGGCACAAAATTGAAAGAGCGTAAGACTATTCTCGCCTCATTGGATGCAGCCATCGAGCAAGATAAGCAAATTTCATTGAAATTATAAGGATATAAATATGATATCGCAAAAGACCTATCAAACGCTCACTGTCAACATTACCGATAAAGTGGCTCACATTATCCTTAATCGTCCTGATGCGTTAAATTCAATGAACGTCGACTTTTGGCATGAATTTCCAAGCGTAATACACGATATCAATAATCAATCGGCGGCTCGCGCCATTGTCATTTCTTCAACTGGCAAGCATTTTAGTGCCGGTATGGACTTAGCCGTATTCAGTGCGAGTAACCGCGACGAGAATATCGAATTAGGCCGTAAACACGACCAATTACGCCGCTTGGTGCTCAAGCTACAAGATTGCTTTAACGTGCTTGAGACGGCACGTATGCCTGTACTCATGGCCATTCAAGGTGGCTGTATTGGTGGTGCTGTAGATATGGTCACCGCGGCAGATTGCCGTTATTGCACCAGCGACGCTTTTTTTAGCATCGAAGAAACCAAACTCGGCATGACTGCCGACGTGGGTACGTTACAGCGTTTACCTAAATTGATTTCAATCGGATTAGTTAAAGAGTTAGCCTACACGGGCCGAAGAATGCCTGCAGCAGAAGCCAAAGCAGCCGGATTAGTCAATCATGTATATGAAGACCAAGCATCAATGCTAACTGCTGTATTAGGCATTGCTGCAGACATTGCCGCCCGCTCGCCTTTAGCCGTTACCGGTTGCAAAGAGATGATCAACTATGCACGTGACCACAGTGTCGCCGACAGTTTACATTACATGTCGGTATGGCAAAGCGGCATGTTCCAACCCCAAAACGACATGATGGAAATCTTCAAAGCAAAAGCGCAAAACCGTGAACCAGAATTTGAAGAGTTAACTCAAATTGATCCTTTAAAAATATTCTAAGCATTGGGCATCATTGCACTATTTGCTATAGACCAAAATTATGAGTGAAATAATTTAATCACAAATAGTGCTAACCCTTTAGAGTGAACTATGACAAAACCTTTGATAAACCTCGTGCATGCCAATGGCTTCCCCGCTGGCAGCTATAAAACATTTCTACATGAATTTGATAACGACTACCGTACCGTTGCCCACAATCAATTTGGCCATAATGTTCTGTATCCAATACACAATAACTGGCAACACCTTGTTACTGAACTTGTTGAATTTATTAAGAAGCAAGATGAGAAAGTGATTTGCGTGGGGCATTCGTTCGGCGGCGTAATTTCATTTATTGCCGCTTGCCAACATCCTGAGCTTTTTCGGGGTTTGGTGATGTTAGATCCGCCAGTTGTCACCGGTGCGTTCTCGCATTTACTGAGATTTATTAAGCGAACACCTTATATTGATAAGCTTTCTCCTGCAGGAAAAGCCAACACACGCCAAAATAATTGGCCACAAAATACTAACTTAGTTGATTATTTTTCACAGAAAACATTGTTTAAAAACTTTGATTCTCGTTGCTTACAAGACTATGCCACCTCTGCCGTAATACAGCGCAATAAGCGTTTAGAGCTCACTTTCTCACCCGCCGTAGAAGCCGATATCTTTAGGCACTTACCGACTAATTTAATAAAGTATAAAAACAAGTTAACCATACCGGCTAAACTGGTTTACGGTGAAAATACCAATATATTCCCGATTAAACATTTTGTTCGATTTGCAAAGCTGAATGACATTGAGTTAATGACACTCCCCAATGGCGGACACATGTTTCCATTAGAACAACCAGAAAACACCGCCAATATGGTCAAACAGATCATTAAAGACTGGTAATGACCTTAGTACTGGCTCAACAATAGCTAGTAATAAATCTACATAAGAGGCACCAATATGATGAAACCAATTAGTTTATGTTCAACCTTAATCATAGCTATGGGTGTCTCTTATCCATCATTTGCATTACCACTGGATAAGATCCAATTACCAGCAGGGTTTACCATTGATGTGTATGCCGAAAATGTTGAAAATGCGCGCCAGATGGCACTTGGTGACAACGGAACTGTTTTTGTAGGCAGTCGTAAAGCAGGCAATGTTTATGCGCTTATAGACAGTGATAATGATTTTAAAGCCGATAAGAAAATCATTATCGCAACGGATTTGTTTATGCCATCCGGTCTTGCTTACCATAATGGCAGTTTGTATGTCGCTGAAGTCGATAAAATCTGGCGTTATCCTGATATTGAACAATCATTACCCAAGATCCCTAAACCAGAATTGGTGTACGACAAGTTACCTAACAAATCCCATCACGGCTGGAAATTTATCTCTTTTGGCCCAGATGGAAAACTGTACATTCCCGTCGGCGCACCTTGTAATGTGTGTGAAAGTGAGCAGCCCTTTGCCAGTATTTTACAATTAGATCTTGAAACAAAACAAACCACTATCGTCGCTCAAGGTGTACGCAACAGTGTCGGATTTGATTTCCACCCACAAACAGGTGAGTTATGGTTTACCGATAATGGCCGCGACATGATGGGCGATGATTTACCCGATGATGAACTTAATCGTGTGAGCAAAATAGGCCAACACTTTGGTTTTCCTTATATTCACAACACAGATATTGCCGATGCAGATTTTACTAACCCCAAAATCGCCAAACTCAACACGCCTCCGGTATTAGCTTTGGGTCCACATGTTGCTGCATTAGGCATGGAGTTTTATCAAGGTAGTCAATTCCCAGCGGCTTATAAGCAATCAATCTTAATTGCCCAGCACGGCTCGTGGAACCGCACTAACAAAGTGGGTTATCGCATTATGCAGGTGGCACTTGAAGGGAATAAGGTGATTGACTATAAGCCCTTTGCCACAGGTTGGCTTGAAGGTGAACAAAGCTGGGGCCGCCCTGTTGATGTGATGACCCTGGCAGATGGTTCTATCTTGGTATCAGATGACTTTGCCAATGCCGTGTACCGGATTAGTTATACCAAGTAATCAAAGCCATGCGTTATTCATTAACTCTACGACCATGGTAACGTTTGATAATTTTTCAGAGAATGTGTGTCTTTTTTGATAATCAATTTTGTTCATATCAAACTCACTATTGTACAAAACTTGTTAACCCCCCTTCTCGTCGTCGCAACTCTCACGTCATCCCGGTAATGCTTTTGAGCCGGGATCCAGGTGTTTGTTTTGTATTGTACTTATGGTATTTATGGCCTGCGGCCACTAACGTCTTGGCGCGTCGCCCACACCAGACCAAAGGGGTAAAGTGCATTCTTGTTTATGAATCAGCCTTTGCAAACCCTCAGCGTTCCGGCAACATTTTCGCATTTTTACCAAACAACAACAGCGAAAAATTGCGACGGAAATGAATCCAGCTTTTGACTTCATCTGTAACCGTCTTCGGCCCATCTTGTAATAAAGAGTTAAAATTCTATCGCTTCCGATGGGAATCTGATGTGAATGGATTCACGAATGTCGTGATGGCAAGGTCAATGATGTTCCCGACATCATAATGACATTCCCCATATCCATATGGGTCAGATGCCAAAGAACGACCTTTACCGCGAAAGCTAGCCTGACGTCCTGTCAGGCTCACGCATTCTTGTATAAAAAGTCTTCAGCGGCCTCAAGTTCAGAGTTGAGTTCACACCATTTTCAAGTAAGGCTAACGAGTAATTGGACAGGGCTGAGTTCAATAAATAAAGATTCCTGAAAGGATAAGTCGCGCAATAAAGTGAGCTGAATGGCCAACTAGATACTCTTAAAAAGAGAAGCGATCATCACCGTGAATGATGTGAAAAGTGAAGCAATGACTTCTGACCATCATCACTATGCCAAGTGCTATTTAAGCTACATCGACTGCACTTGATTTTACAAAGAATGACACCTTATTGGTGCGCATTAATAAATACAATCAACAAAGTCGTTTACACTCTAAATGAGCCTAAAACTAACTGTGCAAAAAGCACCTCTGACTTGAATAGTGCCATCTTAGGGTTAACCGATAAATGTCTCGGCTTTAGCCTCCTGCGCCGCTCTTACTCCGAAATCCATTTAGTCGTAGTGCCCCTGACATGTCAAAGGAATGAAAAGTGTCAGGCAGCATTCTTTATTTTTAAAGAAATCGCACTAAGAGAGCCTCTATAAGTGTTTGCATGCTGTTGTTGCTAAAAGCACGATGATTTGACAGCTAAATGACAGACGAAGTAGATGAATTTGTTGATTGACCATCTTGGATACTAAAGGTATTTGACTGCAAAAGCAGTCAAATACCTTCCCGTAGCAAAAGGGCTCGCCTATTGACTGGCGGAAGGCTCATATGTGTTATGCAGATTCGTCGTCGAAATACATGTCCCAACTGATGTTAAGACCAAACTGCACTAATTTTCTCATTAAATTAACATCCATTGACGGACCACCTTGTCCTGTTGAATTCCAAAAACAAAATATATCTACTGAGCATTTCAACTTAACCAAGGAATCCATTTGTTCTTGCTTACCGTAAAGTTTATTAAGAATAATGTCTATGTGTTCTTTATTGTCAGTTGAATTAGATAATTCTTTTGTAGAAAAAGCCCAATAATTGAACTCACGTCTATGTCTGTATTTTGAATCTGGCTCAATTCTCCTTATCAATGTCGGACTAATACCAATAACTTCTGTGATCTTATCAGGTGACATTTCAACTGACGATATTCTCAATGTTGCGTAAGTTAAATTACATGCCATAGGTGGATTCGATTTATCTGCATAACGCTTTAAATATGGGGCGCGTGCTGTTTGCGCGTCCCAGCCCAGCTTGCTGGGCGAACATAATTGACTTGTTAGCTTTAAACACACTTAGCAATTGTAGATAAAGCATCTTTCCAACCCGCTCCAGAATCAAAGTTTTCCACCAAACCATCTTTAGTGCTTTGACCAGTAAATGCCCCCATACCATGTTGAATCATATAGGTTGGCTTATAAGCTGGCGCTCCTAATTTTGTTAGGCTTTTACAAATAGCAGTATTGTCAGAATTTATGTTAGTAAGCGCCGCTTGCAATTTATCCAAGACTTCTTGTGGTTGCGCAGCAAATAAATTCATACGCAGCACACTAATCGCTTGATGTGCAGTTATATCGGATACACGTTTAGTGTCAAAAAAGCCATAAGACATACCAGCAAAATATAGCTCGGCAGCATTCGAGTAGTTGTTTTTGGTCAAGCAGGCATTCAGTCCAGTAAATATATCGACTGGGTTCTGCTTATTCGATAACCCGCCTACAGATACACATCCAACAGGATTGGGAGATTCTAAATTCCCAGCCGTCTCATAGTTTGTGACATTACTTGTAGGTGTGGAATTGCAGGCTGACAGTAGCAAAGCTAAGACGGTTGCCAATATTATTTTTCTATCCATGAGCTCGAAGCCCTCCTTTAAAGCTAACGCTTTAAATATGGGCCGCGTGCTGTTTGCGCGTCCCGGCCCAGCTTGCTGGGCGAACATAATTTACTTGTTAGTACGATATGCTGCACCAACGCCTAATGGGTCTATTTCAATCTGAGACGTAAACCTTACGTCTGCTATTTTAACTACACCGTGCTTTACAAACTGGGCTACTATTTCGAAAGCTTCAGAAGCTTTCGAAATAGTGACATTGATTGAACTTTGATATATCACAACGATGTCGGATTGAATGGTATCTTCAAAGAGTTTACTAAACTTCATCTCGTCCAGTTCTTCACTATCATTAAAAACTCGCACCCAATTACCACAAGGCCCTATTCTGCCGTGTGATAGTTTGTGCATGAGTGTGATAATTTCTCGATTCGTCATTTATCGTACTAACGCCTGCATTTACGGCAGTTTTGTAACGAGGAACGAGCGTAAAAACTGTCCAAGCCACGAAGTGGCTGATGCAACATGCACTTGTTACATGTTGGTGAGCGATGAGTCATGCCATACATCCTCATAATCATCAGCTATTAAAAATCTATACCCTGGGGGTAATGCTAAATATTGTTCTATTTCTGGTAAGTATTCTTTTATATGGCTCACGTGTAGCGGTTTGAAAAATTCAGTTTCTTGGCTCATTTCTTCACCGCACCAAATATACCAACCGCACGTTCCATTCTCTGATTTATGACGTAATCCATTAATTGGGAGTTTGCCTAGCGTCTCGATAGCAAGCCCAAGCTTCTCTGCTTCAGAACAAGGTATAAAGTCGGCTTTGTATTTTTCGCATACTTCCTTTTGACTAGCCACGATATTCCTTAAGACATGTAACGCCGCCATAAACGGCTAAGTAATAGTTGGCTAAAATGTGAAGCGAAGCGGAACCGAGCCAACTGTTGCGTGTCCGCCTTTAATGGCCTTGTTATAACTCCACTACGGCAATTCAAAATTTTGCCTATGCCTATTAATTTTCACTAGCTTTCCAGATTCAAATTTTAAGTCTATTGAGTTAAAGAACTCATATTTACCGTCGAGAAGTATATTCCATTTGTCATATTCGTATATTTGAGACTTCGACTTAAGAACAGCAGGAATTGAGAAGTTATCTCCTGCTCTATTACCGTAACGTATATAAATATGGGATTCAGGATATTTAACTCTTAAAGATTGAAAATCGACTATAACTTCTTCCTTGGTACTACCAATCGTAAAACCATATGCGCTGCCTGCAACTATATCTTCGTCGATGTACGTCAACCACCAATAAGCTGATAGCCCGCCAATGAATAAAGTCGGTATCAGAATAATTATTGCTAAGACTTTAAGGCCAAATTTCAACGCAAATCCTTTTGGAGTTATAACAGCTTATTGAAGGGCAAAAAAAATTAAAGTCGCCCTTTTAAGTTATTGATTAATATCATCCTACATTTACTATCTTCTTGATGTAAAGTAGTTTTATTTAACGCCACTGACAAATAAAAGCGAGGTAGCGCGTTAAAAGTGGACTCAATATTCAACAGGAAATAAAAACACATTTATTTCAATGCATTACAAAATATACAAATTGTTTATCGTACTACTTTAGTTTACTTATTAGCCGATTTAACTTAAAAAACACTAAAAAACCATTACAACTGTTTTTGTATACAGTACACACAACATAAAGGTGGGAAATATGGCTTACACAGGATACTTATCCGATATTTATAAGCCAGATACTGATGAAGTGTTAAGCAGTACGATCCCCATCGAAAATTATGGACTTTTTAGTATTTTTCGTCTGGGATGATGTGGCCACAAGTTCATATTTTAAACAAACTTTGGGGCAAAGACGTGTTTCAAGGTGGCCTAGTGAATGACCGTAAATTGCACAGAATTACTAAATCTCTACTATGTTCTGCCCTGATAATGTTAAAATCTCCGTATCAGAATTACCGAGAAACTCAATGTTTATCCATCATGTTAACGGCATCGACTGGCTAGTTATCACAGGTTTTGAAGAACTGAAAACGATGTTTATCGAAGAAGCAGGTACGATACCCTCTTGCTTCTCTACCGCCAGCGAATTGAACCTGGTTGATCAGGCAAAGCGAACTTATAGATATTTGCCTACTCTCAGCGGCGTAATCACCGATATCGGTACATATCAAAGACAGGGTAACGAAGAAGATTTGGACCCACAGCTTGCCTGCTTAGTTGAGGGGCATGGTCGGGTATTTATCTATCACGGCGGCTTTGTAGCTTTTGTGGATGACGAGCAAACCTTTATTACCCGAATAGACTGAAAATTATTCAGTAAGTTGAAATTGACGAATTGGCATCCCTAGCAAGGAATGTGGCATAAATTAGTCAGACGGCCATAATTTAAAATGGACGGGTTTAACTATGAACTTGAGGACGTTGAAGACTCTTTATACAAGAATGCGTGATGCTCACATGGCCTTTCTCGCACATCTGACCGATAAGGATATTGGAAATGTCATTAGGATGTAGGGAACATCATTGACCATGTGCTACAAGGCATTCAGGCATCCTGCCTATCAGATGTGAGCTTAGCTTTCGCGGTACAGGTCGTTCTTTGGCATCTGACCCATATGGATATGGGGAATGTCATTATGATGTCGGGAACATCATTGACCTTGCCATCACGACATTCGTGAATCCATTCACATCAGATTCCCATCGGAAGCGTTAGCATTTTCACTCCTTATTACAGATGGACCAAAGCAGTCTACAAACGAAGTTCAAAGCTAGATAAATCCCATGGCGATCTTTTCGCAGCTGTTGTTTTGTAAATAGAGAAAATGTTGCGGTGCGGCTGGGCCAATTCTTTTATAAAGAGTAAAAAGGGAACAGCCGTTGGTTTCCTCTTGGTCTGGTGTGGGTGAAGCGCCACGACGTTAGTGGCCGCAGGCCATATATCCGACTCATAATAGGCAGCAACACATGAGAAAATACCTATTTTATTCAATACCGTCAGATTTAATACCACCAACTATTTGCTCTACCACTAACTTTGCCCATGCATTATAAATCGGTGCACCTGGGTGAAACCCATCGGTAGCCATCACTTGGCGCATAAACTCCAGCATAGTGATATCAGGTTGTGGGTTTTCTAATGGTAATTTAATTAATCTGAAACTTGTGGATTGGTCGACTTGTTGATTTAATTTAATAAGTAATTGCTGTAATTGGCGATTAAATTGATTTGCTCGCTGGCCTAAACTCCAACGAAGTGGATGTGGCAATGCAGGAAATAGCCCCAAAGGCGGTAACGCTGTGACCAATATCAATTTGGGCCTGTATCGCTTTGTAATCAGTTCAAATAACGTTTTTTGTTGCCGCAACCACTTCTCGCAACTGATTGATGAGGTAATGTCGTTCACCCCTAACGATGTCACGATGACATCATAATGCGTTTGCCCGAGTATGGGATGTGCGTTATCAATCTGCTGTTGTAAGGCTTGTAAGGTGGTATATGTAGTCGAGCCTGTTTTAGCAAATAAGCCATAACTAAACTCAAGTTGAGGACTTAATTGCTCAATAACCTGCCCTAACAAAGCATGCTGTTGAAATGCCACTCCAACGCCAGCCGCCGCTGAGTCACCTAAAATAAGCAAACTCAACGCAGGATTGGGCCCAGTTTGCCCGACACGCTCGCCCTCGGGTTCCGGTAATCTTGGCGTAGTGCGGCGAACCTTAAGCCCCTGAAACACCAACAACGGGGCTAACATGAGTGACACTCCTTGATACAGCATGGTTATCCTTTATTCACTATTAAACGAATCCTAATATTGTCACTCAGCACGGCTTAATCATTAATGCAAAATAGACCCTTAACGATTATCAGCAATAAAGTTGACTACAACGTCGGCTAATATTTCGCCTTTTTCCTCTTGCAAAAAGTGCCCTGCAGCGATGATAGTGGTGTGCTTTTGCCCTTTTGTTCCTGGAATGAGTTTTTGCATCAAGGCATCACCACCCGCAGTAATCGGATCTGAATCGCTAAACGCGGTTAAAAATGGCTTTTGCCATTGGCACAATACTATCCACGCGGCGCGGTTTTTATCTGCAGCAGGATCGTCAGGCGTTATTGGCACTAATAACGGGAATTGACGTGCGCCCTCTTTGTAGCGCTCATCTGGAAACGGCGCATCGTACGCAGCAATAACCTCAGCACGTAAAGTCGATACACAAGCGCTGTTAATTAAGTTGCCCGTTGGGAATATCTCAACGTCTTGTGAGAACTGACGCCATTTTTTAAATGCTTCACCTGGCTCATGGTCACCAGTGGGTAACATAGTGTTGGCACAAACAACCCGTGCAAATCGCTCGCTTTCTTCGGCGGCTAAACGTAAACCGATTAATCCGCCCCAATCCTGACAAACCAAGGTAATGTTAGTGAGATTAAGTTGCAGCATCAGTGATTTAATCCAATCGACATGACGTTGATAAGTATAGTCGTTACGGTTTGTCGGTTTATCTGAGCGACCAAAACCAATAAGATCAGGAGCAATAACACGATGACCGGCTTTAACAAGAATGGGGATCATTTTGCGGTACAAAAAGCCCCAGGTCGGCTCACCATGTAATAACAATATTGGTGCGGCATCCTTAGGGCCTTCATCAAGATAATGGACTCTCAGTTCACCACCCTCAGTGTCATCAACGGTTAAGTAATTCGCAGTAAAATGGTAATCAGGTAAATTGGCGAAACAACTGTCGTCGGTGCGTAAAAAATCCATATTAATTCCCTTCCTTATTGTGTTTTCTATCAATATTGTCTGAGTAATGTAACCTCGCGCTAAATAAGCCACATTGCTGACTGTCACTGAACCTTGAATGTTGACGTCACGGCGTCAGTTTATTGCACGCAACGAACTGACATTAACTCAGATCCTTAATCGCCCGTCCTATTCCATCAACCGTTAACGGATACATTTTATTGTTCAGCAACTGTTGAATAATGGAAATAGAATGATGTATTGGCCAGCGATTTTCCGGTTGTGGATTAAGCCATGCCACTTTATTGAAATGCCCCAGCAATCGATTCATGTATTCAATGCCGGGCTTTTCATTCCAATGTTCAACACTGCCGCCTTTAGCGATAATCTCGTAAGGCCCCATGGTCGCATCACCGACAAAAATGACTTTATAATCGGCACCAAATGTTCTGATGATCTCTTCTAAATTAATCACTTTATCAAAGCGGCGGTTATTATCTTGCCAGAGATTTTCGTACACACAGTTATGAAAATAAAAGAATTTTAAATGCTTAAACTCACTGTGCGCCGCAGAAAAAAGCTCTTCACATGTATGAATATAATCATCCATCGAGCCGCCAATATCGAAAAACATCAACACTTTAACGGCATTGTGACGTTCCGGTTCCATGTGAACATCTAACATTCCGCCGTTCTTGGCGGTTGAACTGATAGTGGTATTAATATCCAGTTTTTCACTGGCCCCAGTGCGGGCAAATTTTCTGAGTTTTTTAAGTGCCAATTTAATATTTCGAGTACCCAGTTCACGGTCTTGGTCGAAGTTTTTAAACTCGCGCTTATCCCACACTTTCACGGCACTGTTATTACGGTTTTTATCTTGGCCGACTCTAATCCCTTCAGGGTTATAGCCATAAGCACCAAACGGAGATGTGCCGCCTGTACCAACCCATTTATTGCCGCCTGCATGACGTTTTTTCTGTTCTTCTAGACGTTCTTTTAACGCCTTCATTAATGCTTCAAGCCCGCCTAAAGATTTAAGCTTGTCTTTTTCTTCTTGAGAAAGGTGCTTTTCAAACTCCTTTCTTAGCCAATCTTCGGGCAAAATTTTATCAAATACATCAATACTTTCGATGCCTTTAAAATACTCAGCAAAGGCGTTATCGTACTTGTCGTAGTGGATTTCATCTTTAACCATGACAATTTTGGCAAGGTTATAAAACTCTTCCACATCGGCAAACACCACCCCAGCTTTTAGTAACGCAATCAAATCTAATAGCTCACGTAAGCTACAAGGCACTTTGTGCTTTTTTAGGATCAGAAAAAAATCAATAAACACGATGCACTACCTGTTTCTGCGGCTCATAAAAGCAAGCTTTTCAATCAATGAAACGTCTTGTTCATTTTTAAGCAATGCACCAAACAAAGGAATGATGTCTGATTGTTTATTTAGCAAAGTGCTTTGAGAAATATCATCCGATATTAATAACTTAAGCCAATCGATCAATTCAGATGTTGAGGGTTTTTTCTTAATACCGTTGACATCTCGTAAATCGAAAAACACCTCTAATGCTTGCTGTAACAAGTCTTGCTTAACATTAGGATGATGCACGTCGATAATTTTTGCCATTTCATCTTTGGTGGGAAATTTAATGTAATGGAAAAAACACCGTCTTAAAAACGCATCTGGTAGCTCTTTTTCGTTGTTAGAGGTAATGATGATAATGGGACGTTGTTTAGCTTTGATAACCTGTTGAGTTTCGTACACATAAAACTCCATTTTATCGAGTTCTTGTAGCAAGTCGTTAGGAAACTCGATGTCCGCTTTATCAATTTCATCAATCAGCAATATCGGTCTTTGTTCTTCTTCAAACGCATGCCATAGCTTACCTTTAACGATATAGTTACCGATGTCGTGTACACGCGCATCACCTAACTGACTGTCACGTAGACGGGACACAGCATCATATTCGTATAAACCTTGTTGCGCCTTGGTGGTCGACTTAATGTGCCATTGATACAGTTTACAATTAAGAGAACGAGCAAGTTCTTCTGCTAACTGGGTTTTACCCGTGCCCGGTTCGCCCTTAATTAATAACGGTTTCTCTAAAGCAATAGCGGCATTTACCGCTAAAGTAAGCTCGTTTGAGGCAATGTAGTTCTGTGTACTTTTAAACATGGTCAACCTTTTCATTTATGTCATTTTGCCGTAGCAAAGTTTTTTCATGTATTTGTTTGGGCATATATCTGGCTTTAAGCCACGTTAATGGCAACCGGCGTGCCATTGAATGCTGCATTTCCTGTTAGCATATCAACTCTAGCGGCATCCGTTAAATCATTAATGCTCACGCCTGGCTGCGCAGAGGCTACTGACATGTTAGTGCCTTGCTGATTGTGGCCCCACCCTTGCGGCATACTCACAACACCTTGTTGAATATCGTCAGTAATAACCACTTCGATTTCAATTTGGCCAACGGCTGAACTGACACACACAATTTGCCCCAGTGTTATCCCGAGTCGTTTAGCATCTTCAGAATGCACTTCTAAAGTGCAAGGGTTTTTACCTTTAGTTAAGCGCTGCGAGTTTTGTGTCCAGGTGTTATGACTTTTCACTAAACGACGACCGATTAAATCAAATGGATAAGCCTTGTCGCGTGCAGTTGGTGTCATCATCGCGTCTAAACGTGGCAAGTCATCAAGATACACTTGTGGGAATAAATTGACCTTACCGTCTGCGGTTTTAATACGTTGTTCAATACAGGGCATTAACGGGCCAAGGTCGATACCATGCGGATTGTCTATTAACTTTTGCAAGCTGATGCCTTGTTCACCATACGGACCATTTTTGAGTTCCATGTCCAGTATCATCTCTGGGGTGACTTTTTGCATTGGGTCATCGGCAGGCAGGTTTAGCATTCTGGCTGAAATCTCTTTTAGAATTTGCCAATCGCTGCGTTGTTCTGGCAGTTTTTCAAATAATGGTGCAGAGTATTTCACCGTGTTTCGCACCGAAAATGAATTAAAGAAAATATCAAAGTGGGAGTTCTCTACTCCTGTAGTGCCCGGTAAAATAATGTCTGCGTATTTGGTAGTTTCATTTAAATAGATATCTACCGACACCATGTATTCAAGCCCAGCAAAGGCTTGTGCCAATTTATGACCACTGGGCGCTGACAATACAGGATTGCCCGCGACGGTAATGAGGCTTTTAATCTGCCCTTCACCCTCGGTTTGTATTTCTTCTGCTAAGGTTGCCACCGGGAATTCGCCATTAAAGAATGGCAATTGACGAACACGAGTGTGATGCTGACCAAATGAGCTTTTATGGCCTCGTTTATGATTACGTAATAAATCAAACGCAGGTTGTGGAAACATGGCCCCACCGGCGCGGTCAAAGTTGCCAGTAATAATATTGAGTACATTGGTGAGCCATAAACATAAGCCACCGAACGTTTGAGTCGAGGCGCCCATGCGGCTATAACAGACCGCAGATTCGGCCGCCGTCATGTCATCTGCAAGCGTGCGAATACTAGCGGCATCAATACCGACAAACTCTGCTAGCGCTTCAGGCGAATAGCCTTTGGCAAGCTTAGCTACATCGTCCAATCCTTCAACCATGTTCTCTAAATGGCGTAAATTGACCTTATCATTGGCAAACACACAGTGAATTAATGCCAGTAATAACAGGGCATCTTTTTCAGGTCGAATAAATAAGTGCTGGTCAGCAATGTTAGCGGTGCGGGTTTTGCGCGGATCGACTACGACAATTTTTCCACCACGCTTTTGAATCGCTTTCATTCGCCCTATCACATTGGGCGCGGTCATCATGCTGCCGTTTGATACCACCGGATTAGCGCCAATGATCAACATAAAGTCAGTTCTATCAATATCAGGAACCGGAATTAACATGCCTGCACCAAACATAAAGTTAGACGCAACATGATGAGGTAATTGATCAGCCGAAGCTGAGCTAAAGCGATTGACCGTACCTAGTGACTTCATAAAAGGTTTAAGCACTAATGCATTGCCTAAGCTGTGGGCGTTAGGATTACCTAAATACACCGCTAAAGCATTGTTGCCATGTTGCTGTTGAATACTTTTAAACTTAGCGGTGATTTCACTAAATGCGTCATCCCAACTAATGGCTTGCCAACCTGAATCGGTACGTTTGATTGGGGTTTTTAAGCGATCTTTGTCGGTATAAAAATCTTCCAGCGCCAATGCTTTAGGGCAGTTGTAACCTTGGCTAAAGGGATCGAGCTGATCGCCTTTGATCGACAAAATTTGTTTGTCTTGATATTTTATTTCCAAGCCACACATGGCTTCACAAATATTGCAATTTCTATAATGGGTTTTTATGTCGCTCATATATATCGCCTGACTTGGAAAATGAATGTAAATGTAACTGAAACGCCAACGTTAACTCACCTAATAACTCAGCTAATAACGCACCTAATAACACACCTAATAACACAATGCTGACGGTGCTATTAGGCTTTATTTGGCGAGGTTATGTGGTTGCTAAGCTCCGTTATGCCCCATTAATAACTAAGGCTTATCGATTGCTGATAGCCATAACACTTACAGTTTGACGATTAACTTGCCTTTGTTTTTACCAGTGAAAAACAAATTCAAGCCAGTCATTGCAGACTCGAGTCCATTTAATACGTGGGCACGATGCTTAATTTGCCCTTTCATCACATAAGGGGTTAATTTTTCAAGTAATGCAGGCACATCACCGAAATGATCAGGCATGGTGAAACCTTGGATAATCAAGCGCTTTTTAATCACTTGGATCCAATTAGGACCTAAATCAGGCACTGCTTTCGGGTAATCCGCAATCATGCCGCATACCACAATACGCCCATGGGCGTTCATTCTGGCAAACACATGATGTTGAATTGGGCCGCCAGTATTTTCAAAATACACATCAACGCCATCTGGGGTTAACTCGGCAAGCTTTGCTGCAATATCATCGGTTTTGTAATTAACTGCGCCGTCAAAACCAAGCTCATTTACGATCCAATCTGCTTTTTCGTCACTGCCGACAACGCCAATCACTCTTAGTCCGTCTGCTTTAGCAAGCTGCCCCACAATAGAGCCAACAGAACCTGCCGCGCCAGAAACCACAATAGTTTCACCTTTTTGTGGTTTACCTACGTTGAAAAGTCCCTGTGTTGCAGTTAAGCCCGGTAAGGCGAATACCGATAAAATAGCTTCGTCTGGTAATGGCGCGGTGACTTTATTTAACCCTGCACCGTTACTTAAAAAGTATTCTTGCCAGCCCATCATGCCCATTACGCGGTCGCCCACGTTAAAATCAGGGTGATTGCTTTCAACAATATCACCAATGCCTGAGCTGCGCATCACATCACCTAACTCAACTGGTGGTATATAGCTTTCGGTGTCTGCGCTCATCCAACCAAACATGGCAGGATCCAGTGACATATGATTCTGTTTTACCAAAAATTGCCCTTGTGCCACTTTCGGCATGTCTTTATGGACCACTTCGAATAATTCAGGACCGACTGGGCCACCGGTTGGACGGGCGATTAAGTTAATTGCTTTGTATGTGGTCATGTTCAAATCCTTTTTTAATGAGTTAACGTCAACATAGTAATGACGCGTTTTTAATTGATATCCAAAAATGAAATCTTATTGCCGTTAAGCCAGTAACTGCTCAATACTTTTAATGCTGTGAATATTTTGCTGTTGATAAAAATGCTTAAAATGCTCGGCTAGCTTTTCACTTTCCACAAACACTTGCTGCCAATACTCTAAGCGCTGCGTCGGTTTCATTTCGACAAAATCACTACGGTCGGGGATTTTGCTAAACGGCAATGATGCGACAAATTCAGCGGATGGGCACAGGAGCACAGTTTTGTCGTAGTGTTGTACACGCACTTTGCGAGACAGGCTTTTATCAAACCAACCCGGCTTTAATGTCGAGCTGAAATGTGGATACAGAGTTAAGCCTTCATTTTGAATATTAAAATCAAAATGATAGTCAATAATTCCGCCATCTCGGTACATACCTTGAGGGCAATCAGCAATGTCTTTTATGCCTTGCATCACCATAGGAATCGAGCCAGACGCCAATAGCGCTGCTTTGATATTACGCTGGCTTAATGCCATAGACGTTGTGGCGATATTGTCAGGATCATAAATCGCCAAATCGCTTTGACCATGTTGAAAGATGTAGCGTTCGTACTGACTGTTCAGCAGAGGTCTGCTGATGGAATTTCTGACAAAACTGTTGAATAAGCCAGCCCCTTGCAGCAGTTTATTTTCTGACGCAACCAGTCCTTTGCATTTAGCCACAATAAAATGGGCTTTAAAGACTTTGTTATTGATAATCTCATCTGCACCGCTGTCACCAAATAACTCATCGAGTAATTCAACTGCTTTAGCTGTAATTTCATCCGGTTGCGGTTTAGTGTCATTAGAATAAACGGTTTCACTGTAATTTTTGGCTAAGCGTTCTATCGCCGCGACAGGGTCATTTTGGGCAAAGCACGCGGCGCGAAATGCACCGGCACTTGAACCAATCAGGTTTAAAGGTTGTTGTCTGCCTTTAAAGAATTCCCCAAAAAGGTATTTGTCTAATCCCAGCAAGGTGAACCATTTAGGTCCACCACTTGCACCAAGGAAAGAACTGAATAAATCTGGAGAAAAACCCTGTTGTTGTATCGATTTTAAAGCCGTTTCACCAGCGTATATTTCTAACATATGACTCTTATTATTGGACTGTCGCAATACATGCCGACAGCAGCTCTTGTTATTTTACGCTTGTGACTGATTACGAAGATCTTTACGCAATACTTTACCGACATTGCTTTTAGGCAATTCATTCATAAACTCAATGATTTTAGGGCGTTTATAGTTAGTGAGCATTTTATTGCAGTGATCAAAAATATCTTGTTCTGTTAATGTTGGGTCCTTACGCACAATGTACACTTTGACGCGCTCGCCAGTAATGTCGCAAGACACGCCCACAGCGGCGGCTTCCAATACCCCTTCGTGCGACACAATTACTTCTTCAATTTCGTTAGGGAACACGTTAAAACCAGACACGTTAATCATGTCTTTTTTGCGATCCACAATTTTAAAGAAACCATTCTCGTCCATGGTGGCAATGTCACCGGTGGCTAGCCAACCATCGATTAACACTTCGTCAGTGGCTTTTTGGCGATTGTAATATCCCTTCATCACTTGTGGGCCTTTAACCCACATCTCACCTGGTTTACCTAATGCCACATCTTCACCATCTGCACCGACTAAACGAATATCGGTTGATGATGCCGGTAAACCAATCGAGCCATTATAGCTTTTTTGGTTATAAGGACTCATTGTCACTAAAGGCGCACATTCCGTTAAACCATAGCCTTCAAGTAAACGGCTTTTAGTGACTCGCTCCCAATGTTCTGCAACTGGTCGCTGAACTGACATTCCGCCACCAAAGCCCATCTTTAATGCACTGAAATCGAGTTGATCAAATCCTGGAGTATTCAATAATCCGTTAAACAAGGTGTTTACACCTGTAATCACGGTAAAACGATATTTAGCCAGTTCTTTGACAAAGCCGGCCATGTCTCTTGGATTGGTGATTAATAAGTTGGTGCCGCCAAAAGGTAAAAAGGCTAAGCAATTAGAGGTTAACGCGTAGATATGATAAAGCGGCAATGCAGTGATAATCAGCTCTTTGCCTATTTCATAAACGTTCTTGGTAACCGCATTTGACTGTTCAAGGTTAGCAACCATATTACGATGAGTTAGCATGGCACCTTTTGATGGACCTGTAGTGCCGCCAGTATATTGCAAAAAGGCTAAGTCAGAACCGATAACGTCAACCGGTATAAAGGTTTTTTTACTGCCTTTTGCCATGGCGTCATTAAATTTAACCGCATTGGGTAAATCGAACGCTGGCACCAATTTCTTCACGTGCTTAATCGCGCCGTTGACTAATGCACCTTTAATAAGACCTAATCGGTCACCCACCCCAGTGGTGATAACATGTTTAACATCGGTTTTATCAATGACAGCCTGTAATACATGAGCAAAGTTTTCTAAAATTAATATGCCTTTCGTGCCTGAGTCTTTTAATTGATGTTCTAACTCACGGGCGGTATAGAGTGGATTGACATTCACCACAGTTAAGCCTGCGATAAGTGCACCAAATAATGCGATCGGATATTGCAGTGTATTGGGGATCATGATGGCAAACTTATCGCCTTTCACTAAACCTAAGTCTTGCTGTAAATAGGTTGCAAAGTCAGTTACTTGCTGGGCAAGCTGCGTATAAGTAATGCTAACATCCATGTTGATAAATGCCGTATTCGTGGCATATAACTTGGTATATTTTAAAAACAAATCTGCCAATGAGTTGTATTTATCTGGATCGATTTCAAACTCAACCCCAGGCGGATAACTCTTTTCTAACCAAATCCTTTCCATAATACTGTCCCCAATTATTACAAAATTATCAGCAGCCTACATTACCGGCTGCTGTGATTATTATTGTTATTTTTAACCTACATCCAGCTTTACAACACTTCAAATAAACCTGCAGCACCTTGACCGCCACCAATACACATGCTGATCACGACGTATTTAACACCACGACGTTTACCTTCAATTAACGCGTGCATCACCATACGAGTACCGCTCATGCCATAAGGATGACCAATAGAAATTGCGCCCCCGTCGACGTTTAAACGATCATATGGAATGCCCAATTTTTCGGCACAGTAAATGACCTGAACCGCAAACGCTTCATTGATTTCCCACAAACCAATGTCATCAATATTCAAACTATGACGTTCAAGCAACTTAGGAATAGCAAAAATTGGACCTATGCCCATTTCATCTGGCTCACAACCTACAACCACCATGCCTCGGTAAACACCTAACGGCTTAAGACCGCGTTGCTCAGCGAGTTCTCGTTCCATTACCACAACAGCGGCAGCACCGTCAGACAGTTGCGATGCGTTACCGCCAGTAATTGAGCCGTTATCTTTTACCGCTTTTAAACCCGCTAAGCCTTCAATATTGGTTGAAGGACGATTACCTTCATCTTGAGTTAAGGTGACTTGTTCTTTAGTGATATCACTGCTGGCTTTATCCATCACCAATTTTGTACACGTAACAGGCACAATTTCGTCATCAAATTTACCTGCAGCTTGTGCATCAGCAGTGCGTTGTTGCGAGATTAATGCATAAGCATCTTGTGCTTCACGCGAGATGCCATAACGATTAGCAACCACTTCGGCGGTATCAAGCATCGGCATATAAATCGCTGGACGATAAGCTTTAACACTTGGGTCGACCGCTCGGTGCATGTTCATTTTATCGTTTTGAACCAAGCTGATTGAGTCACAACCGCCAGCAACTACCACGTTGGCGCCATCACAAACAATATAATTGGCAGCGATAGCAATAGACATTAACCCTGATGAACATTGACGGTCGACAGTCATACCTGGCACAGACACAGGCAGTTTTGCCGCCATTGCCACTTGACGACCAAAGTTCATCCCTTGGTTACCTTGAGTTAGTGCAGCACCAAAAATACAATCTTCAATTTCATTTGGGTCAATACCCGCACGCTCAACGGCTGCATTAACAGCAACTGCAGCTACTGTTGGAGCAGATAAATCATTAAACGCACCGCGGTACGCCTTACCAATGGGGGTTCTCGCTACAGATACAATGACGGCTTCTCTCATAATAATTCCTTGTTTATATGTCTTCTAAGACATGTATTTAATCAGGTTTTGAGGTTGAGCTAAGTATTAGTCATAATCACAAGAACAGTTAACGAAACAGCTCAACCTACATTAGAATCATTTACTGTTGCTGCGATTTCATAAATGCCATCGCCTTGATCACAAACTTCTCGCCTTGTTGAGCACCAGATTTCAACGCTTTTTGATTATCTTGCGCAGTGAGTTTCTCCCAGTTGTCACGCACCGTTTCTGGGGTTTGTGATGCTTTAGGGATAAAACAACCTTCTGTTTCAAAGATACTGGCACTTGAATAACCACCCGCTCCGGCACATAAAATAAAGCGGTTTGGCGCGTGTTCATCACACAAGGTCAACATCCCCGCAGTTACCGCTTCTGGCGCGAAGGCTTTAACGATTTCTTCAGGCATTAAATCTTCAGTCATACGCGTCCCCGCAGTGGGAGCTAGCGCATTGATGTGGATATTATTTTTTGCACCTTCAAGCACTAAGGTATTCATTAACCCAAGCACGGCCATTTTGGCTGCACCATAATTAGACTGACCAAAATTACCGTACATGCCGCTTGACGATGTGGTCATCACAATACGACCATAATTTTGCTGCTTCATGATTTCCCACACTGCTTTGGTGCAGTTAACCGAGCCCATCACGTGGACATCCATGACTAACTTAAAGTCATCTAAGGTCATTTTAGAAAACGACTTATCGCGCAAAATTCCAGCATTATTGATTAAAATATCAACGCGGCCCCACTTGTCCATGGTTTGTTGCACCATGTCTTGCACTTCGTCAAAATTAGCGACGTTTGCACCATGACTAATGGCTTCACCGCCCATTTCTTCGATTAAACGAACCACATCTTGCGATGCTGAAGAAGATGCGCCGCTTCCATCACGTGCGCCACCTAAATCATTTACCACCACTTTAGCACCACGTCTGGCGAGTTCCAACGCATGAGAGCGACCTAAACCATTACCGGCACCTGTGACTATGGCTACTTGTCCTGCAAAACTGATCGTCATAATGTTTCCTTAACGCTTTTTTTGATTTTTTATTGTTGTTTTATGTTCATGTGAAGGTGACAAATGATAGAAATCTACTTAACCATTTGCACAGAAATCCACTCAGCCACTAATGCCGGAGTATCAACACCTTCAATTTCAATGGTCACTTCGGTTGATAAACGGAACTGCCCTGGTTTCTTTTCTTCAATTGAAAGGGTTTTAGCGTGTGCTCTAATGCGACTGTTAACGGTAACCGGCTGTAAAAATCTCACTTTATCGAAACCGGCATTCAAGCCCATATAAAAACCGTCAATGATGACACTAAATTCTTCAGCAAAATGTGACAGCATGGAAAGTGACAGGAAGCCATGGGCAATGGTCGAGCCAAAAGGCGTCGCTTTGGCTTTTTCTTCATCTACGTGAATAAACTGATGATCCAGTGTGCAATCCGCAAACTGATTAATCTGATCTTGAGTGATTTGATACCAGCTTGTTGGCTCGGCTTGGAAGCCAATATAGTTTGTGATGTCGTTACGATTGATGACTGTCGGCATTGTTCCCTTTCCTCTTGTACGTTCAGGTACTGTCCATGAATGAAATTTAAGCGATATCTCATGCTAGTTGGGGTGGGCACATTAAACAAATGAATAGTTTTAATACCAAGACATTCGCAATATGAATAGTCTAGCGTGTTGAAAGGAAGTAATACGTCAGGGAGATTATAACAAAAACGCATTACCCAATTAATGAGTAATGCGTTAATAATAAAGGATTTATACTAGCTAGAATTGAGAAATTACCTCGCGAATCAAAATCCAACTATAGGCAAAGTCTGACTGGTAATACTCATCTAGGGAATCGACCTACGTATAAATAACTCAGCTCAGTCAGTGATAACCTATGATGACTATGACCAACTTGGACATCATTCAATTTAGGTTAAAACCAGTCGGCTTGCATGTCAAAACTGGTACTGTCAGTACTCATCAACAGAGATGACCACACCGCAATTTTGGGTAATTCAAAGCGATAGAAATACTGCGATGCCTGTAACTTACCTTTATAGAAAAACTCATCTGCTTGATGCGGTTGCTGTGCTAAGGCTTTGGTGGCAACCATACTTTGCTTAAGCCATAACCACGCAATAATCACATGGCCAAACAACTCTAAATACTTAACTGAGTTGGCTAAGGCTAAGTCGATGTTCTTCGTCGCCATGCCGTTGAGTACCGCTTCAGTTGTCAGCGTTAACGTCTCTACCGCTTCGCTTAGCTTCTGGGTATATTCGCTCAAGCTGTCGTATTGTTTGGCTTGCTCAATGGTTTGGGCAATTTCATGCAGGGTAGCTTTATAACCCTGCATCTTATTCATCGGCACTTTACGGGTAATCAAATCTAATGATTGTATTCCCGTGGTGCCTTCATGAATCGGATTTAAACGGTTATCACGATAGAACATCTCAACTGGATGCTCATTGATGTAACCATGCCCGCCCATAACTTGAATAGCATAAGAGTTAGCTTTAGGGCCATATTCAGATGGCCAGGTTTTAATGATTGGGGTTAAAAAATCTAATAAGGTATGGGCATGCTCACGTTGTTCAACTGTGTCTGCAGTACGCTCGTCATCACTTAATTGAGTCCCATACAACACTAACGCCATTGCCCCTTCGGCATAAGCTTTTTGTGCTAATAACATGCGTTTTACATCAGCATGTTCAATGATGTTGACCATTGGGGATTGCGGGTCTTTACACGAGGGAAGTCGACCCTGCGGACGGTTTTTAGCGTAATCGACTGAATATTGATAACCGGCCACAGCCAATACCGCACCACTGGTACCCACCATAATGCGAGCTTCATTCATCATGTGGAACATGTACTTTAAACCGCAATGTTCTTCACCGACTAAATAACCAATTGAACCATTTTTCTCACCAAAACTCAGTGCAGTAGACGTTTGCGCGCGGCCACCCATTTTATGAAATAGCCCAGCGAGAGCCACTTCATTGTCTTCACCGACGGAACCATCTTGATTAAGCAAAAACTTAGGTACCACAAATAACGAAATACCTTTAACACCTTTTGGTGCGCCTTGAATTCGTGCTAACACCAAATGAACGATATTCTCGCTTAAATCATGGTCTCCGCCTGAAATATAAATTTTATTGCCAGTAATGCGATAAGTACCGTCGTCCGACTTTACCGCTTTGGTAATTAAGTCGCCTAACGCTGAGCCACTGCCCGGTTCCGTCATGGCCATGGTGCCCATAAAACGGCCTTCACGCATGGGTTTAACCCAAGTGTTAATCAGTGCTTGACTGCCATGTGCTTGCAACAAGTTGGCGTTGGCTGTGGTTAACATGTTGTAACCCATACCCACACCGCCAGCCACACTCAAAAATGAGGCTGCTGCACTGGCGATAATCGGGGGTAATTGCATACCACCCAAATCATAATCAGCTGTTGCAGCACCAATACCAGACTCGTTAACCGCATCGATTGCGGTTTTAAGCTCTGGGATGATATGCACTTTTTTACCATCAAATGTTGGTTGATGAGTATCAAGTTTTTGACGGATAGGAAGAAAGTATTTTTCTGCGATCGCTTTAGCCGTGGTGACGACTTCATTGAAGGTCTGGCGATCGTGATCTTGATAACGCGCTCGGCTCGTTAACGCTTCACTGTCAAACAGTTCGTAAAGCATAAATTCAAGATCGCGTTCATTCATTAACGTTGCAGGCATAATAGTCTCTTCTTATCTTGTTACTGAGCAAATGTCATGACATCTGCTCACAATGTATTGTTAAATGGATAGTGACAAATATTTGCTGACTGCCCACTGAGGCTTAAAACGCTGACACGCCGCCATCAACCGCAATGCATTGTCCTGTCATATAGGTGTTGGCGGGTGATAACATCATTAACATCACCGCGACGATTTCTTTTGGCTCACCTAAACGATTCATTGGCGCGCCACGGGCCATTTTCTTTTGCTTTTCTTCGTCAGCAAAGTTGGTCACCATCGGCGTTAGGGTAAAGAATGGGCATATTGCATTAATACGAATATTCTCGCGGCCGTATTCAACTGCACCCGTCTTGGTTAAGCCAATAACAGCATGTTTTGCCATAGAATAAGCACTGCCTCGAGCAGCGCCACCTAAACCGGCCATTGAACTGACATTGAGAATAGCGCCCTCGCCTTGTTTAAGCATTTGTTGTATTTGATGACGCATGCCAAATTGCACACCTTTGACGTTGACAGCAAATTGGCTGTCCATAATGGATTCTTCAATGTGATGCAGCGGCATAAACTCGTGCGCGATACCGGCATTATTGACGCCAATATCCACTCGACCAAAATATTCAATCGCGGTATCGACCATCGCTTTACAAGATTCATTTTTGGACACATCGCATTTCATTGCGACCACTTCAGCACCGGTCGCGGCAATAGAATCTGCCACTTGATGCACGCCAGCTTCGTTAATGTCACTGATGACTAACTTAGCGCCACGTTTGGCTAACTCTTCGGCCAATAATTTACCAAAACCTTGTGCGGCGCCTGTAATAACGGCGACTTTGCCCGTAAAGTCTAATAATGGATCCATGCGAGTAACTCCTGTAATTGATGGTCTTATTGTTATATTGAGTGTCTGTTTATCAATTTTTTATCATTTTGTTTTTAGCTTAAATCTTAAGTATTAAGTATTAAGTATTAAAGATTAAAATGAGTGTTAACGTCGCGTTATCACGGTAGATGTCGTTGATAGAACGCTGTTATTTCTCTTGTGCGACAACCTGCAACGCCATTTGTGCCAGCGGTTCAACGAACGATCCGACTTTATTAGCATGTTCATTTGATGCATTGCCTTCTGCAGCGCGTTTTGCCACTCCTTGGGCAATTGCCGCTAAACGGAAGAAACTAAACGCAAGATAAAACACCCAGTTTTCAATCCGTTCAATGCCCATGCGGTGGCAATATAAATCGACATATTCTTGTTCAGTCGGAATGCCTAAGCTGCCACGGTCGACGTCTTTTAAACCGTCAATACTGCCCATTCCTGCTGGCATACGTAATTGCATGCATTGATAAGCAAGGTCGGCATATGGATGACCTAATGTCGATAATTCCCAGTCGAGCAACGCAATAACCTGTGGCTCATCTTTGGCAAACATCATGTTGTCTAATCTAAAGTCGCCATGGACTAAACACACTCGGCCATCATCTTCGGGTAAATTATCTTCAAGCCACTGGCTTAGCTGGTCCATCGCGGGTATTTTTTTTAGCTCGGTCAACCGATACTGTGATGTCCAGCGAGTTAATTGACGCTCAAAATAATTTCCTGCTTTACCATAATCAGTTAAGCCAACCGCATTCACATCAACACTGTGCAATGCAGCTAATACTCGGTTCATTTCGTTATACATGGCTGAGCGGCGCTCATTGGTGCCAATCTCAGCTAACGATGCGCTCCAATAAACGGTGCCATCGCAATATTCCATTAAGTAAAACATCGAACCGATAACAGAGATGTCTTCACACAGATGGAATACTTTTGCGACCGGAACTTCGCTGTCTTTTAATGCATTAAGAACCCGATACTCTCGGTCAACCGCATGAGCAGACTTTAATAACTTGCCTGAAGGTTGACGGCGTAATACATACACACCCGATTTTGCGGTGACTTTAAATGTTGGATTAGACTGACCGCCGGCAAACTTTTCTAAGGTAATCGGGCCTTCAAAACCCTCAACTTGATTTTCTAAGTAAGCAGTCAGCTGTTCATTATTAATTGATAATACTTGGGGCATTTAGCAATACTCTTGTTGTTATTCTTAGTCATTAGATTGCAGTCATTGGATCGCAGTCATTAAAATTAGTCAGCTTGAATCAGTGTTTACGATCCAATTTTTATGACTCAATGTTTAGCAATCAATGCTCATAAATGATTGCCATCTGATCGGTGACACGGCATTTAGATTGAAACGCAGTTATGCGTTTCAATATGTTGCTGATATCTGCGACTTATTGAATTACTCTGCAATCTTTTTCACTAAATCACGGCCTAACTGCATCATATGCACTTGGTCTGGACCATCGGCTAAACGCAAAGTACGTTGTCCAGCCCATGCGTGTGCTAAGAAGGTGTCTTGACTCACACCCACAGCACCATGGCACTGAATAGCACGGTCAATCACATCAAGTGACATATTCGGCGCGACAATTTTGATCATTGCAATCAGTTCTTTGGCGGCTTTATTGCCGTCGGTATCCATTTTTTGCGCCGCTTTTAAGGTCATTAAGCGGGCTTGTTCAATCTGGCAGGCAGATTTAGCAATGTCTTCACGAACCGACTGTTGCTTGATCATCGGTTGACCAAACACAATACGTTCTCCAACGCGTTTACACATTAAATCTAATGCGCGCTGAGCGATACCAACTGAACGCATGCAGTGATGAATACGTCCAGGTCCAAGGCGGCCTTGGGCAATTTCAAAACCTTTACCTTCAGCAACAATAATATTTTCAACCGGCACGCGGACATTGGTAAATGTCACTTCGCCATGACCTTCAGGCGCATCGTTATAACCAAACACTTTCATTGGCCGCACTAACGTCACGCCTGGGGTGTTCATTGGCACAAGCACTTGTGATTGTTGAATGTAACGATTGCTGTTGGTTGGGTCTGTTTTGCCCATCACAATCATAATTTCGCATTGCTTACGACACGCGCCACTGATGTAAAACTTGCGGCCATTAATGACATACTCGTCACCATCACGTTCAATGCTTAACTCAATATTAGTCGCATCACTTGAGGCAACTTCTGGTTCTGTCATCGCAAATGCGGATCGAATTTTGCCTTCCAGCAATGGCTCTAGCCATTGTTTTTTCTGTGCTTCATTACCGTATTTAGCCAATACTTCCATATTGCCGGTATCGGGTGCCGCACAGTTAAACACTTCAGATGCCCACATCACTTTGCCCATAATTTCAGCCAGTGGTGCATATTCTAAATTGGTCAATCCTGCACTGTATTTGCCGTACGCCACAGGCAGAAATAAATTCCACAATCCTTCTGCTTTCGCTTTGGCTTTTAATTCTTCCATTAACGAAGGCGTTGACCAAGGATCAAGCTCTACCTGTCGGTGCATTTCTTCTTCAACCGGAAACACGTTCAAATCCATAAAATCGGTTACACGTTTGATTAATGCTTGAACTTTTTCACTGTATTCAAAATTCATGTTCTACCCTTCTATTGGTCATTACGGTGTAATAACAGTGCTAGAGTGAGGCTTAATATTTCAATTAAGACTCAAGCACATCAGCAAACGTTAACTGAGTGACGTTAATGATTTTTTGTTAAACGGTTTAATCTCCGCGATGGCTTTGTGTTTAATTTTATTGACCCACTGCGGATCGACTAACAAGGCTCGGCCAACTGCGACTAAATCAAATTCGTCATTATTTAAACGCACTAATAACTCATCAATGCCAGTTGGATTAGACGTGCCAGATAAATCGGCATTGCCTTCACCAATAAAGTCAGCGTCTAACCCCACATTGCCAACGGTAATGACGGGCTTATTAGTGAGCTTTTTGGTCCAACCTGCTAAGTTAAGATCTGAACCTTCAAACTCTGGTACCCAGAATCGGCGTGTACTTGCATGAAAAATATCGACGCCAGCATCGCTTAGCAAACCTAAAAAGGTGGCTAACTCTTCAGGGGTTTGACACAGTTTTGCACTGTAATCTTGTTGTTTCCACTGTGAAAAGCGGAAGATAATCGTAAACTCCTCACCCACTGCGGCGCGAATGGCTTTAACAATTTCAACGCCAAAGCGAGTTCGATTTTCTAACGAACCACCGTATTGGTCATCACGTTGGTTAGTGCCTTCCCAAAAGAACTGATCCACTAAGTAACCGTGCGCGCCGTGTACTTCAATGGCATCAAAGCCAATGTTTTTGGCATCTAATGCGGCTTGTGCAAAAGAGGCAACCACTTCATTAATATCATCCTGGGTCATTGCGACGCCGTTTTTAGCACCGGGTTTATATAAACCTGATGGGCTATAGGCTGGTGCTTCTTTATCTGGTCCAATTCCAGGTTTTCTTACTGAACCCACATGCCAAAGCTGTGGAGCAATTTTGCCACCTGCGGCGTGCACTTCATCCACTACGTGTTTCCAGCCTGCTAATGCTGCTTCGCCAAAAATTGCAGGTACATTTTCATAACCGTTGGCCGCTTTATGAGAAATAAAGGTGCCTTCGGTGATAATTAATCCCACGTCACCCTCAGCACGTCTGCGGTAATATGCTGCAACATCTTTATTAGGAACATAGTTTGGTGAAAACGCACGTGTCATTGGTGCCATAACGGTTTTGTTTTTGAGTGACAGCGATTTAGTGTTAAATGATTCAAATAACTTATCGATGCTGGTATTTTTGTCACTGTTCATGTGGATGTCCTAGCGTGTTATAGTTTTTTATCTATTTTTTTCTTATACTAATCAATCTATTACCCAATCAGATAACCGCCGTCGACATTGATGGCGGTACCTGTGGTGTAACTTGATGCGTTAGATGCGAGATACAACACAGTGCCGGCCATTTCATCTGGCTGAGCCACACGCTTCATAGGCACGTGGTGCATCATTTGTTTCAAAATGGCTGGGTTATCAACTAACGCAGAAGCAAACTTGGTATCTGTTCCGCCGGGTAATAGAGCATTCACGCGGATATTGAATTGGGCACATTCTTTAGCGAATGCTTGTGTCATTGAAATAACAGCCGCTTTAGTAATAGAGTAAATACCTTGGAAATCTCCTGGGATAACACCATTAACAGACGCCACGTTAATGATTGAACCACCGCCACTGTCTTTCATTAATTTTGCGCCTTTAGTCGACATAAAGAAGTAACCACGAATGTTAACGTCGACGGTTTTTTGAAAGGCGATTAAGTCTGTATCAATAATGTGACCAAAATATGGGTTAGCCGCAGCGTTATTGACCAGAATATCTAGTTTGCCATGTTGCTCTGTAATGGCTGCAAAAATAGCATCAATTTGATCCATGTCGCCAATGTGACACGCGATGGCTTGTGCACTGCCGCCGGCTTTAACAATCTCATCAACCACTATCTGGCAAGCTTCAATTTTTCGACTTGATACAATCACATGAGCACCGTACTGAGCTAATAGTTTGGCAACACTTTCGCCAATACCACGACTTGCACCAGTCACTAAGGCAACCTTCCCTGTTAAATCAAACAAATTGACATTGTTCATGTTTTTTCCTTTATATTTTTGATTAATGGTTCAAAGCGCTAAAGAGCCTCGTGATTACCTAAAGGTTACCCAGTCGTCGCCAGCCTGCTCTAAGTGACTGTAGTTATTAAAATAATCAACACTCAACATGTTTTCAGAAAATAACAGTTTAGTGACACCTGTATTTCTAGCCTGCTGATTCAAGGCTAATGTTTGCTGATCGTTCAATTGTAAAATGTGTTGCACGATTGCTGAAATAGTCCCTCCTGAAGTAAACACTAAAATGTCTTTTGATTTTTTTGTGTTATTTCCAGCAGTAGTAATCTCACGCTTTTTTGCTAATTCTTGTTCAATAATATTGTGCAGAGCCCGAATACAACGCGCTTTAAATTGTGGCCAACTCTCTTTGTATTCATGATCTTTATCACCAGCAATCCAACGACTGAGTGCTTGAGAAAATTCTTTTTGTAGCGTTTTATTCGGTTCATTACGTTGACTAATTTCTAGACTCATTTCTGCAAAGTTTTGCCACTGGTCATTGTACTTTTTTAAAATATCTACATGGTCAAATTCATTAAAGCCAGAATGGATAATCATGGGTGTTGATTCACCTTGGTATCCTTTTACAAAGCTGGTTAACGTTTGGCCATGACGCAATAAATCACCACTATAAAACTTGCTGGGGATAGCCCTAGCGCGCCAGTACTGACCTAATATTGTCGCTTGCTGGCTACCTTTATCTGACAGTTGATCGTAATCAGTGCTTCCAAAAGATGCCTGCCCGTGTCGAATCAAATAAATTGCTGCCATATTAGGTCTCTAACTGATTAAAATGATGGTTCAATACAAAAGTAAAAAATTAACTCACTGTTTAACTCATTGTTTAGATTGTCGTTAATCTAGGTTTAACAACCTTGAAAGCAATATTGAATTATTTTCGAATATCTGTAGTAGATGTTAATAATGAATACTTTTAGCGTATATTTAGCTATTTTTTGTACTGCACCGAATCTACTTGACTATGCTAATAGCAACATCTAAATTGAACAAATGAATAGTTCTAATACCCTACTATTTATAATTTAAATAGTAGATGTTAGATCAAAAATAGCAGATATGAGTTGAGGTGCTCTCAACGTACACCGTGAGATCACTGGAGTGAGTATGAAAATTGATTTGAATTTGTTTGTGGTTTTCGATGCGATTTATTGTGAAGGAAACATAACCAAAGCAGCGTCAGTGCTAAATTTATCGCAACCAGCAGTGAGTCATTCATTAGGTAAATTACGCACTCATTTTGATGATGCTTTGTTTATCAGGCAAGGCAATGAAATGCGGCCAACACCGGTGGCAAAGAATGTCATTGATGACGTGCGCGAAGCATTACATCAACTACAGGTGTGTTTAGTACAATCGCGGCAGTTTGAACCCTTAACCTCACGTAAGAGTTTTTCACTGTCATTACATGGCTCGTTAGAACCCTACTATTTACCGATATTGCAGCAAAGTTTGTCGTTAGAGTCTCCGGCAATCAATTTACGCAGTAATAAAAGGGTCAGACGAACGGAACTCGAAAACAAACTTGCCAGCGGTGATATTGATTTGGCAATTGATACCCTAATCCCTGTCAGCAATAACATTATGCACACCCAATTAGAAGTAGACCAACTGGTTGTTGTTGCTCGTAAAAACCACCCAGCTATTACACCAGAACTTGATTTAGATACTTACCTTCGGTTAGATCACGTGCTAGTTTCATCTCGCTCAACGGGCCCTAGCTTGGAAGATTTTGAACTTTCTCGCATTGGTTTGCATCGTAAAATCTCATTACGTTGCCAGCATGCTTTATCAGCGTGCCAAGTCATCTTAAATAACGATATGTTGCTCACATTACCTAAAACCGCCGCAGCTATGTATAGCAAGATGCTTGATATTGCTATTTACCCTATGCCAGTGGAATTACCTGATATTGGCGTGCATTTATATTGGCATGTTAACGTCGACAAAGAACCGGCTAACAAATGGCTTAGAAACAAAATGATTATTGCGGCAACAAATACTCGCATAGAGAAAAATTGACATTCATATAGGTAATGATTGAGCTTAAATGCCAACTATATTTTTTCACGCAATATATAAGGGCATGCCCCTTATATATTGCCGTTTAATTAACACTGCAGGTAATTATCCATCAAACTGTGTTCTTGCAGTAAATTGATATGTTCACCTAATAAACCTAAATACTGTTCAATCAATTTTATACACTAAGAGTTGCTGATCCATTGCCTAATATCGACATCGACAACTAAATTTAACAGCTCATTTTTTGACGGTTCATCGAGTTGATGAGTTAATGATAAATTGACAACATACAAAATTAATCCCAGAGTATTCACGTTTAATCCAGTGGTATTAAAATCCGGTTTATCTTGCATTAAAATCAGTTCACATAGATCAAGTGGGTAACCCCAAAGTGTCAAGATATAAACCGTCAAGACAGTCGCATCTGCAAGCATGATATGAGTGTCATTTGAATCAAAATCAACATGCTCGTTTGTTTCAGACATTAGCACTAAATGACCAATACCACTGAGTAAAGCAGCTATAAAAACAACATCTTGCTGCTCAACGCTAAATCCCATCGACTTACTTAACTGACGACATAATCGAGAATAATTAAATGACCATTCATTAATTTTTTTATGTGCTTTTTCTGGCACTCTTAAGGCTAATGCTTGATCAACAACCATACTAACAACGATCGTTTCAGTCATTTTAAGACCTAAACGTTTTACGGCCTCTTCCAAACTCACAGTCTTGCGGCTGTAGCCTAAGAAAGCTGAGTTTGCGATTTGTATCAGCTTGGCAGCGATAACACTTTCTTGGTGAATTATGTCCGCGGCATGAGAGATATCAACTTCTTCATTGGCGAACATAGACTGAATTTGTCTCGCGATATCTGGTAATGCAAAAAAGTACCCGATACGACCCAGTTTATTTCGTAAAGGTTGTTCTATATCTAGGGTATTTAAGTGTTCTAATGAGCAAAAAACATCATTTATGTCTTGTTGTGTAAAAGGTTTTTTCAACACAAAATGGGCAATTTCTGTTACTTTAGACACAACATCCTCGGCGGTGTCACCGGTTAATAACACCCGTAATGCCGACGGCATTATTTGAGAAACCTGTTTTAGCAGCTCATCACCATTAATATCTGGCATTAAGTAATCACAAATCACGGTATCGACAATGGCCCCATCAGGCAAAGCCTGCTGCCAATGAAGTGGATCACTGCATAAATAAAATTGCCAATGTGGTTTGAGACGACTTGCGACTCTATTTAGCGCTTTAAGCATAAAAATATCGTCATCAATAAACAGTACAGTTAATGTTTTCATAAATCACCCATTAATCTGGCAACTGAAAAATTAGGATCAGAAATTAAAGAAATAAACTGCTCCTCTATTTGAGGGCGAGCAATAACATAGCCTTGGATAATGTCACAATTCAGCCGTTCAAGAATTGGAATTTGGTCAAAATACTCTACTCCTTCAACCACCACTTTCATACCTAAATCATGGGCCATACGAGTAATGTTAGCGATCATGCTTTGAGTGTTTAAATTACTGGCAATGTCGATGATTAAAGACCGATCTATTTTAAGCACATCGATTGGCAATTTTGATAAATAAGACAAAGATGAATAGCCCGTACCGAAATCATCAATCGCAATACTGATCCCTGCTTTTTTAAGTCTAGCCAGTTTCTCTGCACTTTCTTCAATATTATCAACCAACCATGACTCTGTTAATTCAAACTCGAGAATTGACATGTCGATATCGAAACCTTTCAATAACGCTTCGACTCTTGGTATAAAATCGGGTTCAGATAATTGCTTTCCAGAAATATTAACAGCAACATGATCGAGAACGATTCCGTTTTTAAGCCAATTTGAAATCGCTAAACAGGTTTTTTCAATTACCCAGTAGCCTATTTCAATAATTTGCCCTTCTTGCTCCGCTATTGGAATAAATACGTCTGGAGAGACCATTCCTAACTCTGGACTATTCCAGCGTAACAGTACTTCACAACTAGCAATTTTACGTAATCTTAAATCGTACTTAGGTTGAAAGTTTAAAAATAACTCTTGATTTTCAATGGCATGATATAAGGCTTTACTTGTAAATAATTGTTTGCGTTTCTGCTCGATGATTGAGTTGTCAAAACGCATGTAAAAATGAGGATTTCCATTAATATGCAGTCTGTTACTGACCAATGCATTGCTGAATAACTGCTGTGCACTTGCGCCATCGTTTGGAGCAATGCAATAGCTAATCGTAAATTCAATGCGTACGGTTTTTTCAACATATTTGTTGCCAGTAAACGATGATAAAATATTATCTAGTTGACTGTGTAATTCAATCTCAGATTCATAGTTAGCAATAAGGATTACAAAATATTCATTCGGTAATACAGATATTCGGTGATTAAACCTTTCACATTCCATTATTAATGTTGTGTGTATCTCATTAAATAATGCAACAGAATCAATATCGCCAAGCATATCAGCCCAATAGCCATAATTTTTTAGATGTATAGCCACCAAAGCAAATGATTTATCTGTCTCAAGTAATGTTTGTGCATTGCTTAATAATCTTATTTGATCGATTAGCGTTTTTGACTCACAAAGGACATTATTATCACAGTCTGACGCCATTGAAATGGAAAAAAATCTAGAATTATCGGTCACATGCTTAAGGCTAAACATGACATTTTCGCCTTGAGTTGTTTGTAATATCGGGGGTTCATCGTTGGGGGTAAATAAATAGTCAATGCAACGATCAGTACAATACGGAAACAGGTCATTTAATAATGTATTTTCGTTTTTTATTGCAAGTATCTTTTTAGATAAGCCATTGAACCTACCTATTTGACCATGTGGAAAAAGCTCGATTACAGCTTCATCACTGCTGGCGAGTAGATCGGCAATAATACTTCTCTGTTGTTTACTGTTGTATTGACAAAAGGCCTCCTCAACCTCAATAACAAGTGCATTGTCGTCCCATGGTTTTTGTAAAAAACGAAATACAGTACGAGAGTTAAGCAGTGTTAATATAGAATTAAAATCAGACGAACCACTAAGCACCATACACACCGTATTAGGTTGCATAGATTTTATTGCTAGCAGTAAATCAGACCCATTCATCATAGGCATACGATAATCTGAAATAACGACAGGACATGCTTCTTTAGACATGATCTCTAAGGCTTCTTTACCGTTATCAGCAATAAATACTTGATAACCTACACGCGTGAACAATCTTTTTAACGCTCGTAATATGGACTGTTCATCATCAACAATGAGTAGCTTTTGCTTCATAATTTTACCCATTAATTAAAAGACTGTTGACTAAAGATCGCAGCTTGTCGTTATCAAACGGTTTTGATAATACCGCATCAGCACCTAAATCTAAGGCTTTTTGCAATTCATGTTCAGAGAATCCAGACAACACAAGGATTTTTAATTCCGCTAATTCTGGCTGTTGACGGATAAATTGCAATACTTCAAAACCATCTAAACTAGGCATTGCAAGGTCAAGTGTAATCAAATCAGGTTTATCACTGAGTAATTTAACTCCCGCGTGAAATCCATCTGCGGCAAAAGAGAAATAATAACCGCTTGATGATAAAACTCGGCGTATTGCATTTCTAATTTCAGTTTCATCATCAATAATTAAGATACGTTTTGGTGATGCAGAACCTGAGTCGGAATTAGTCTCTATATCCTCACAGTAACTCATTAATTCTTCAGGCATTGGCATTTTTTGTTGTTGTAAAAACAAAATAAAATCGTCCAGTAGCACTCGGTAATTACCCCTACCCGGCAATTTATGTCCTTTTAACCGACCTTGCGAAATCCAACGACTAACAGTCCTATGATGCACATCACAATACTGCGCAATGACACTGGGTCGTAACGTTTTCATATTTTATCACTCATCATAAAACTTGATTAGTTGTCATTTATAGCATAACTTAATCAATGAGACAAATGAGACATTGAAGACATCGGAAATTTAGGAACATATGAAACAATTAGAAACTGCAGATTTACCTGTAATTTTATGTGTAGACGATGAGACCAGTATTTTAAAGTCTTTACAACGTGTGTTTTTTTCATCAAATGTTCAACTATTACAAGCGTCTAGTGGTAAACAAGCACTAGAAATAATGCAACAACACAAAGTGAACCTGATCATTTCTGATATGCGAATGCCAAATATGACAGGTGCAGAGTTTCTTGCACAAGCAGCCGTAATGCAGCCTGACAGTTATCGTATTTTGATGACTGGATACTCGGATATTCAATCTACTGTTACGGCCATTAATATCGGTAAAATTCATCGTTATATTCAAAAGCCTTGGGATAATACTGAACTACTTGCACAAGTTAATGAGGGGCTAGAGACTTATCGCCTAATTAAAAAAAATAAAGAACTGACAAAGAAAATTGCAGTTCAAAATAAACAACTAAAACAATTGAATACCAATCTAGAAGACACGGTACAGCAACGAACCCAACAACTAAAACAAAGTTTACAACAATATAAAACCTTGGCCAATAATCGAGGTAATGAACAGAAAGCCACATTAGAAGTGCTTTATAATTTAATTAGTATCAATCCGGAAATAAACGGTCAGTTTGCACTTAAAATCAGTGAAACCTGCAATAACATCGCTAACCTATTAGGCATCACTCCACCTGGAGTCGAAATTATTACAAAAGCAGGATTATATTCCGAGCTAGGCAAATTAGGGTTACCTTCTTATTGCCTGAATAAGCCATATGATGAACTGACTAGTGCTGACCAAAAACATTTTATGCGTCATCCTCAATTTGCAGAAGAGATTTTAACACCTGCCGTTCATTTATCTGTAATGAGTGAAATTATTGCTAGTCAATATGAACAATATAATGGTACCGGAGAGCCTTTACAGAGAGCGGGCAAAAATATTCACATAGGATCGCGAATTTTATCCGTTGCTAGAGATTTTTGGCATGAATTTCTGCCTAAAAAAAATATTCAAGAGCCGACAAAAGAACAAGTATATAAACTGATAATGCTTCAACAAGGTATTTTATACGACCCAAAAGTGGTTGAAGCATTGGGTAAGTTAATATTTAGTAATGAAAATAATAAAGAAAATATTCATTATTCTGAAGAAGAGTTCTCAAATGGCATACACATAGGAGAAATATCTATTGGTATGCGACTTAGTCAAAATCTCTATAATCGTAAGCATATGCTATTACTACCAAAGGGACATGTCTTTTGTACTAAAACAATCAATAACTTACAGAGTTATGAAAAGAGACACAAAGAAACGTTACTGATAAAAGCAGAGAAAGTTGAAAAGTGACCTGATCAGGCAGAACAAAAGAATGTATAACTCGATAATCGCATCTACATTGTTACTATTTATCCACATATGTTTTAACGGTGAATTATTATGAAAAACATGTTAATAAAACTGTTTTTCTCAAAGGCATTTTCTACAAGGCGCATGTGGTTTTTTATCTACGCCACATCACTTGGCTTGATTGCTAATACCATGGCAATTGACATTCCCATTGTTGTGCCGTTTCTTGTGGGTAATATTGCGTTTTCAATTATACTATTTCGATTAGGTTTCACTTGGTCGTTATTATCGTTAATCATTGTTTGCTTACCACTAGAAAGCCCATTAGTTATTGGTAATTGCGTTTTACAATTAATGTTTCTTATGTGGCTTAGGCTCAATCTTAAGCAGTCTTTATGGCCTATATTTTGTGTATATTCCATATCAATCTTTGCCCTTGATTACCTATTGGGTAATGATTCTTTAAAAAGTACAACGATGTTATGGATCATTGCCACCATGTTACATTGCTGTCTTTTTGCCCTGTGTACCAAAACCGCATTGATGCTTAATACCATCACCATCACCCCATTAAATCAAAAACAGCAAAGTTTGCGTCTTCAACTGAGTCACCGAATTGGACTATACAGTGCAGTGCCATGCACAATATTGATTGCATTTATTTTGCAAGCAGCAATCGGACTGCATTTATCATCGCAACTACAATTTTATCAAGATGAGCAAAATGTGTTTGTGTCAAAAATACAGCGGCATATAGAACGATATATCAGTAATACTGAGCTCGTTGCCAGCTTAGGACATAAAAATATAGATACACATACTCTACAAACACTTAACGGCCAGGAACCTGAATTTATCTCGACATTGGTGACCGATAAAAATGGCATCGTGACGCAATTTTACAAAGCTGGTGTATCGAAACTACCGATTAACAATGTGTCTGTTACTGACCGCAGTTATTTCAGTCAACCCAAAACAATTAATACCAGCTTTGTGAGTGAGAGTTTTAAAGGTAGAGCCCTCGGAGAAGACCTGCTTTTTGCCGTGAGTGCACCTATTTATCTAAACGGTATTTTTGATGGCGTGGTCGAAGTTTCGGTCGTTCTAGACACTCTCACCAAAACATTATCGTTTACTGATAACATCAGTCCAAACACGATTATACTTGATCGACAGTCAAAAAAGATATGGGGAAGCAATCACTTAGGGGAATTAGGCAATGTTTGGAATGAACACGCAATATTTGAACCATATCATCCCTCATTACTGCAACAGTTGTTTTTTAATACGGCAAAATCCATTGTTTTCACAACAGATGCTCATTACATTCTAGGGGCTGTTGATCTTTCACATTGGCAGCCAAATTATAGAGCAAGCTAGAGCCAGCAGGCTTTCAAAATTAATTTTCAATTTATCATAGCGGGTCGCTATCGCTCTAAAATGCTTAAGCCGAGCAAAAGCATTTTCAACTAAATGCCGATATTTGTATAAACACCAATCGATATCTCCATTTCCTTGCTTCGAATTTTGTCTTCTAGGGATCACTGGCTTGGAACCACATTCACGCACTTTATCTCTAATCGCTTCACTGTCGTAGCCTTTGTCTGCAATAATAAAATGACTTTGTGGCAACAGTTCAATAAGGGCATTAGCTGCTTTACTATCATGAACTTCTCCACCTGTAACAATGAATTCTATCGGTAAACCATAGCTATCTACCGCGAGATGGATTTTGCTTGTATTACCACCACGACTTAGCCCAATTGCTTGATTTTCATCAGATGATGCACCTGAACTGTGTTGATGTGCTTTTACATAACTTCCATCAATAAATTCCCATTCAGTATCACTATTAGTCGATAATGTTTTGAACAGCCTGAGTAAAATACCTTTTCTTGACCACAGTAAAAAACGACGGTAAATGGTATTCCATAAGCCAAAATATTCAGGTAAATCTCGCCAAGGGCAGCCGACACGCAATCGGTAAAGGATCCCTTCCATCGTAAATCGATGCTCTTGCTTGTTATAAACTCTATCATCAAGCAGAATAGCTTTTAGCTTCGACCACATCTCATCAGTGAGCATTAATCGGGGCATGGTAATCTCGTTGTATTTGTTTTTGGCGAAGTGAATTATACGAGATTACCTTCTTCGCACAAAATTCAAACAAAGATCAACAGCCCCTAGTAAAAAGCCAATTAGATAAATTAAATTGGTCAACAATACATTATCAAGAAACAACCCCTTTTGTTGTTCGCTATTTAATTTATCTTAGTATCGCAATGCTATCTTCATTATTAGTATTGAAATATATCACGGCATTATCAGGTCGTTTAGTGCATAACTATACGGAAACACTCGAAAAAATTACAGAATTCACACATCAATTAGGCACTGATAAACGAATCAATCAACCGCTGCATTTTAACTATTCAGCGCGAGAATTTGAGATACTGACTCAAAGTATAAATAACCTTAATGAACGTGTTATTAATTCAAGAGAAGCAATGATGAATTCAATGGCTGAAGTCAAAGCGTTGAACAATCAATTAGAAGACAGAGTGAAAGAAAGAACATTACAACTAGAACAAGAGCGCGACAGAGCAAATCAATTAGCAGCTATCAAGACTCGTTTTTTAGCGAATATGAGCCATGAGATACGCACGCCTATCACTATCATAAAAGGATTCACAGAAGAGTTACTTAACCACACAAATGGTGAAACCCAACAAGTGTTGAATCGTATTCGGCAAAATACCTTACATCTACAAAATGTTATTAACGACATCTTAGATACCGCTAAAATTGATGAAGGTAAAATGACGTTTGATTTACAGCCTATCGGCCTTAGAGACTTTCTAGTGAATTCAATTGATAGTTCATCACAAATTGCTAAATCTAAAGGGCTATCAATACAGTGCGCAATAGAGGACATATCTGACTTATATGTCATGGTTGATCCCTTTAGGCTACAACAAATTTTACTTAATTTACTCAGTAATGCCGTTAAATTTACAGCCAATGGCACGATTATACTAAAAGCACATAAATCACCTGATAATACTTGTACTGTTCAAATCATAGATGAAGGTATTGGAATGAGTGATGAACAACAACTCACTCTATTTGCAGCATTTAAGCAAGCAGACGTAAGCATAAGCCGGGATTATGGTGGCACTGGCCTAGGATTGTATATCAGTAAACAACTCGCTGATGCCATGGGGTTATTATTAACCGTGAAAAGTAAATTGGGTCAAGGATCCACTTTCACACTAACGTTGCCTACTACCAATACAAGACCCATGAGTAAGCCACTAGAACACGTTAACTCGACAACATTTACTCAACGAGTATTAGGCGGCACACTGCTTATTGTTGATGATGTAGAGGATATACGCCAACTCATTGCTGTTTATGTCAAACCGTTAAAGATGAAAATATTATTTGCTGAAAATGGTAAGCAGGCTGTTGATATCGTCGACAAAGATCAGCCAGATATTATTATCATGGATCAACAAATGCCCATTATGGACGGATACCAGGCTGCCCAAATGTTAAGAAACAGGCACTTTACCAAACCCATTATTTCATTAAGTGCGGACGTATTTAAAGAAGAACACTCACCGAATACCGTCTCGCCTTTCAATGAAGTATTGAACAAACCCATTGATAAAACGCAATTATTGCAAACCATCACTCGATGTTTTGACAAGCATCAAACCAAAGCATCAAAACCAGATAACGACGATGTAAAAACACAAGACGAGTTAGACATGTTAAATGAAATTAAAAACTTACGCCTAGAGTATCTAGATAGTTTACGAGCAATTCCCGACCAACTCATCTTACTTGCATCAAGTTCAGATCACGATCAAGTTAAGAATTTATTTCACAAAATTAAAGGAACCAGTGCTTGCTTAGGGTTAGATAATGTCAGCGAATCAGCAAAACAAGCCGAAATAGGCTTAAAGGCTGGAGAAAACCTACATGACGTATGCAAAAAATTCAATTCGAGTTTAAATAAATTAATTACAGATTCAGATGCTTAGATGTGTTTTATCAATTTCATCTGGCGGTAATAACGGCAAAATGATGGTAAAAGTCGTGCCAACATTCACAGACGAACTAACCGATATCTTACCGTTATGTTTTTGAATGATACTGTAGGACAAGGACAGGCCTAAACCAGTGCCCTGACCTACGGGTTTGGTCGTATAAAAAGGCTCAAATATTTTACGTATCGCGCTGTCGCTAATACCACAGCCGGTATGTTTTATTTCAATAGTGACCTCAGTATCATCGCCGCGCACTGAGATATAAATGTGGCCTTTATTTTCGATCGCTTGTGCCGCATTGACCAATATATTAAGAAATACCTGATTCAGTTGCATTGGCTGGCATAACAATAGAGGTACAGACTCTTGATAATCGCGATGAATTTCGATTTTGTGTTTAAATTGGCTATTGGCAATTTTTAAGGTGCTTTCGATGCCATCAATGACATTACAGTTTTCCCATTCACTGCTATCAACATGAGAAAATGCTTTCAAGCTTCTGACTATATCGGTTACCCGTTCAATACCTTCGATAGATTCACTGACTAAATCTGGCATATCGTCGCGTAAAAAAGGATATTGCATGCGTTGTTGCATGTCTTGTTGAAGATTAATAAAAGTTTGATTTTTGGTTTTATCAATCACTTTTTCATAAAAACTAACCAGTTTTAGTAGCTTACTCGAGTAATCTTGTAAAATTTGTAAATTTGAAAAGATGAAGCCAATCGGATTATTAATTTCATGCGCAACACCAGCGGCTAATTGTCCAATTGCAGCCATTTTCTCTGATTGCAATAATTGATTCTGTGCAGCTTCAAGTTTATTGTTTAACTCTAGCAAAACAGAATGTTCTTGCGCCAGTTGTTGAGTTAATCCTTTTTGGCCTTGATAATAACTGGCAAGTTCAGTCACATCTTGCACAATCATACACACTGTTTTAACCGTATTATTAGACACATCCAATGGTAGAAACTCAATATTTTGATACATCAAGGTTTCTTCACCCGTAATTGGACGGCTACTGCCAAACACAAAAACGTGCGGCTTATGTTCCCAATAAGAAAAACTGGCATTATTTAATATAAAGACACTGTTGATTTTTTTCTTTAAATACGTAGCTTGGTCTGGAAACATCTCTAATAAATTCAGCCCTCTAACATCATCGCTGCTAATCTTGAGGCGATCGGCAAAAAAGTCATTCCAATACTCAATCTCAAACTGATCATTAAGCACACAAACACCTAATGGAAGTTTTGCGGTTAGATTCTGTAACATGGACTCTGTTGCCATCATGACTCCAATAACTCATTTAATTTGGTTAAAACAATCGAAATTGAGTCAGCTTCTAAACAAATCATGATTTTAGAATCAAATCGACTAGATTCTATTTTAAATTCAACTTCCATTAATAATGTGTTGCCCCAGCGATAATGACCCGCAGAAAGAAGTGTTGGGTCAAATACTGTTGGCATACTTAATTTTGTATTCAGTGTTAATTGTTGTGCAAAACCATTTAAGCAGGCCCCTGCAAGAATATTAGATAATTCCAGTAATAACTCTTCTTGGGTAATGTTAGACAATGGCAATTCGTAATCCATCAATTCAGCAATGGCTTCACAGCCCTGTTTGGATTGCAGGGAAAGTACTTCCCCTTTCACTGTACCCAGAAAAGACTGCCTGGTATGCCACATGGTGTCTAAGTTGATCATCTCAACAAACTCTGTAGGGGTAACTGACGATATTTGAGGGATAGAAAGTGTAATCTTAGCGCCAATAAGTCTCGCAAGAGAATTGGCTGCTTGCCCCATAGAAATGTTCATTAGCTCCTGCAAAGCATCACGCTGTTCTTCACTTAAATAGTCATTCATATTAACCCCACGTCAGATAAAGCCTGCGATAATTGCTCTGCTTGTAGCGGTTTATGTAAAAAGCGAAATGCCCCTAGTCGATCGACTAATTTTTTAGCTTCGGGTTGAATATCCGCGCTAATCACAATAACAACTGTTTTAGCATGATGTTCCTGTAAATAGCTTAGGACACCAAATCCGTCCAGTTCGGGCATAGTTAAATCCAAAAAAAGCACTTCTGCTTTGCCTGCTTCAACCGCTTCAATTGCCTCTTTGCCATTTTTGGCTTCGGTGATTTCAACATCCCAATCAACAGGGAGTGCACGCCTAACTACTTTTCTTGACATCATCGAATCATCTGCAATGGTTACAGGTATAGGCATTATAATCTCCAGGCTGTCTCATTTGTCCTTTAGATTATGATGTAGTCTTACAGAAAGTCAAAATTTAATAGAGTATTTTTTATAAACAGTGGTGTTAATTCATTTTAGTTGACATAATCAGCAGAAGACAAATAAGACACAACTTTCCATTAACAAATTAAGCATCTATTACTATTGAGGTTTTTATGAAAGGTATCATTTTTAACGTACTTGAAGACATGATAGTTGAACAATGTGGTATGGGTGTATGGAATGACTTAATGGAAAAACATGCGCCTGCGGACAGAGTATATGTTTCGGCTATCAACTATCCAGAAAATGAGTTATTTGCCATCGCCACAGAAGTCTCCGAGATTTTAGGTCTTCCTTTACAAGATGTCATAAAAGCCTTTGGCCAATTTTTATTTTCAGGCTTGGCTGCAAACCATACTGCCGTTGTTGAACGTTTCACAGACTTTACGTCACTCGTTATGGGCATTCATAATATCATCCACGTAGAAGTGAATAAGCTTTACGATGAGCCCTCATTACCTACCATCATGTCGACAATGATCGATGACCATAATATTGAACTCAAATACTATTCTCCGCGTAAATTATGTTTTTGTGCTGAAGGGCTTATCTTTGGTGCAGCTGATTATTATCATCAAAATATTAGCATCAAACATGACACCTGCATGCATCAAGGTGCTGAACAGTGCATCTTAAATATAGAGTTAAAAAATGATTGATAAATCTAACCCATATTACATTGCCTACCATCGAGAAAAGAAAGCCCGAGTTGAAGTTGAGCAATTGTTAGAAGATTACACTAGACAAGTGTATGAAAAAAATATGTTGTTAGAACAGCAGATTAAACAAATTAAAAATCAACAGCAGTCACTTATACAACAAGAGAAATTAGCCTTATTGGGGACTCTCGCTGCTGGTGTAGCTCATGAAATCAATAACCCATTAGCGTTTGTGATCAGTAATGTCACCACATTAAACAGTTATGTGAACGACTTAATTGAGGTAATCCCTAAAGAACAGTTAAGTCAAAGCGACCAAAATACTATCAATTTTATTACAGAAGACTTACCAGAGCTTATCACCGATAACGATCAAGGTTTTTTTCGCATTAAAGATATTGTTAAAAACCTGCTGTTCTTTGCCAGAACAGACTCCGAAGAATTAACAGAAATTGATTTGTCTGGTGCCATTGATATGGCAGTCAAGTTATTAGGCCCAAAACTAAAAAATATTCAAGTTAAACAAGAACTTTGCAAGGTACCTAAAATTCGATTTAATTCAGGAGAGCTTAACCAAGTGCTGGTAAATATCTTGGTTAATGCCATTCAAGCCTGTGAACAGTCAGCAAATAATAGTGCGATTATCACCATCAAACTGGCGCAGCATGACGGTATGATTCAACTCAATATTATCGATAATGGTTGTGGTATGTCTCCTGAAGTGCAACAAAGAATGTTTGATGCTTTTTATACTAACAAGCCTGTAGGCACTGGCACAGGTATAGGAATGTCGATTGTGTTGCAGATATTAAAACAACACAATGCGACGATTGATGTACAGTCTGAATTAGACAAAGGTACCATCATAAAAATTGGCTTTAATTTATCGGCACCCATATAGAAAATAAATTATAAATAAGTACTTAGCCAATATTTTTATTAAAAAAATCAACAGTCCGCTGCCATGCTAATTCCGCATTAATTTCATCATATCTGCTGGTCGAATCATTATGAAATCCGTGATGGGCTTTTTTATACATGTGCATGGTATAGGGTACCTTAAATGCTTTTAAATCTTGCTCGTACTCGGGCCAAGTATTGTTAACCCTTTCATCTAACTCGCCTAATTGAATTAATAATGGCGCTTTAATATTTTGTCTTAATTCTTTTGCTGCTGGAGTGCCATAAAATGGAACACCGGCTTGAATCAAATTTGAATCAACTGCCGCGAGATAATTAACAATATAGCCGCCAAAACAAAATCCCACCGCACCTAAGTTACCATTACTGCGTTGATGCGATTTTAAAAACTGGGCGGCCGCAACAAAGTCTTGTTCAATTTTGCTGCGGTCTAATGATTGCTGCATTGCCCGGCCTTCATCATCATTACCGGGATAACCGCCTAGTGAAAAAAGTGCATCAGGAGCAAAAGCAATAAACCCCGCTTTCGCTAAACGGCGAGCAACATCTTCAATATATGGATTTAAACCACGATTTTCATGAACGACTAATACAACGGGCAATAACCCTGTTTTACTTGTGGGCTCGACTAAATAGCCTTGGCCTTTGCCATAACCTAAAGGAGAATCAAATTGAGTGTAAGTGGCTTTAATGTCGGCATCATTAAATGAAACTTGCTCAGCTAGCGCATAATTAGGCAATAATGCCGAAGTCAGCACACTCATTGAATAACCTAATGCCACTAACGAGCCTAATTTAGTCATAAATGTACGACGGTCCATGCCACCGTGAGCATAGGAGTCATACCAATCAAAGGCTTGTTGCGGAATATTATCGACGGATTTGTGCTGCATAAGTTCCCTCTTCTGATCAAATGTAATTACGCTAATTGATGGTTATTAATATTAGTTGATAACCGTTAATGTTACCTGAAGATAATGTATTCACCATCGTCAGCCGATTTTATACGCTTAATTAGCCGCTTAAGGTCAACTGATTTGGTGCGCCTAATTATCACAATTTAAGACTCTATCAATTGTGATGAGTCATGGTTGAGCTGGCTGATATCGCTTAAGCGTATGTGATGGATTTTCTCCAAAGAGTTGTGTGTAATCTTTGGTAAATTGGCCAGCATGCCAAAAGCCCCAATTGGCCGCAATCACCGAAATAGGCGTATCTTGGTCGGGTTGTTTCAGTTGACGCCTGACATTATTTAAGCGTGTAAGACGCAAAAAGCGCAATGGATTAATGCCTAAAATACTCTCAAAACTATACTGCAAGGTTCTTCGGCTCACAAAAGTAAGCTCACAAAGCTGGGTTATCGTCACCGCTTGTTGAGGATAATCATGCAAGAATTCTTTTACTTTCTCTACCACGGCTAAACGATGTTGATAGCTAGGCGCCACCACTTGTTTTGATGATTCCTGGGTTAATAAATTCAGCGCTAAAGTGCTTAACATATCTTGCTGTAACGCAGTATGTAAGCCTAATTCACCTTGGTTAATCAGTGATTCAATCATAAAACGGGTTTGGTTAAGTTGCATTGGATTAGTACTTAATCGCTCCGCCCCTTGCGACGTTAAACTCTTAAGTGACAAACCTTGTATCTCAGCCATAGTAAATAAGATCTGTTTATTAATAACCAAACCATAAATAGTAAACTGTTCTGGGGTCATTAACTCAAAATCACAATCACTGCTACGACACATAAACTGATGAGTATCAACTGGTAAACCATTGATTTTACTTTGGTCTGAAAAACGTGGAATGCCTAACCAGATTGATTCAGGCGCGATATTGCATTGCTGTCTTAGTGCACGCTGAGTAAATTCTTTAAATAAATGCGCCTCAGGATAGTCAAGCCCTTCTATACAACCATAAAAACTGCCGTTACTGACTTGATCATAAACTTGCTGCCATTGAGTTAAATTATGCGCCTGCTCATCAATATCGTTGGTTGTGACCACGCTCTTTTGTGGTGCGCACTGATTAATATGGTGCTCCATCTGTCACGTCCTCTTGATATAACATTGTTAACCCAAACTCTAACCCTGAAGAAAAAGAACTTCATCTAGCTGAAATTAATCACAAAAAATGACTTTGCCAAAACTTGATAGCCACTTGGTACGATTTAAGCTCGTGTAAACTTATAAATTAATTGATTAACGATTACAGGAGCAAAACCTGTACCAAAGTTCAATCGTTAACCTCGAGGTCATTAATGAGTCAATCGTATCGCTACACCTTAGGTAGCCAAACATATCAATTTCGACATCTTGCAGACCTAATGGCTAAAGCAACGCCACAGAGATCCGGTGATCGTTTAGCCGGAGTGATGGCTCAATCAGCGAAAGAACGAGCTGTTGCGCAAATGACACTTGCAGATGTGCCATTAAAAACCTTCCTTAACGAAGCGCTTATTCCATATGAAACAGACGAAGTTACACGATTAATTTTAGACGAACATGACACTCGTGCATTTGCTTATATTAGCCATTTAACGGTTGGCGATTTTCGTAACTGGCTACTTAGCGACTACGTAACACCACAGGTTTTAGCCGCAGTAAAAATGGGCATCACACCTGAAATGGCAGCGGCTGTGAGCAAAATTATGCGTAATCAAGATCTTATTCTTGTGGCTAAAAAATGTCATGTCACTAGCGCATTTAGAAATACCATTGGCTTGCCCGGTCATTTATCGACCCGCTTGCAACCTAACCACCCTACCGATGATGTCAATGGGATTGCAGCTTCAATACTTGACGGTTTGTTGTATGGCAATGGCGATGCTATGATTGGCATTAATCCAGCAACAGACAACGTAGCGCAAGCCATAAAACTAATGAAATTGATGGATGACGTGATCCAAAAATATGACATTCCAACACAGAGCTGCGTCTTAACCCACGTCACTAACACCATTGAATGTATAGAAGCCGGCGCACCGGTTGATTTGGTGTTTCAATCAATTGGTGGCACCGAAGCCACAAACAGCAGTTTTGGGTTTAATTTAAATACCTTAGCAGAAGCACAAGATGCAGCATTAAGTCTAAAGCGTGGCACCGTTGGCAATAACGTAATGTATTTTGAAACCGGCCAAGGCAGCTCGTTGTCTGCTAATGCTCACCATGGATTAGACCAACAAACCTGCGAAGCTAGAGCCTATGCTGTCGCGCGCAAGTTTAATCCGCTACTGGTGAATACAGTGGTTGGCTTTATTGGTCCTGAATATTTATTTGATGGTAAAGAAATTACTCGGGCTGGATTAGAAGATCATTTTTGCGCAAAACTACTTGGTGTACCTATGGGGTGTGATGTGTGTTACACCAACCATGCCGAAGCCGATCAAAACGATATGGATAATCTTCTCACCTTATTGGGGGTTGCCGGTTGCTCGTTTGTGATGGGGATACCAGGTTCAGACGACATCATGCTTAATTATCAAACCACTTCTTTTCATGATGCTTTATATGTTCGTCGTGTATTGGGCTCTCGCCCAGCGCCAGAATTTGAACACTGGTTAAGCAAAATGAACATTATGAAAAATTCGGCAGATTTTGTGTTGTCCAACACGGTACCCAATGCATTTGCTAAACCACTGTATGCACTACAAGGAGACTATTAATGGACTCCAATTGTGTAGATAAACAGAACAACCTTGTCGATTCAATTCAATCACATCATCAACATGGCAATGTAGTCTCCAATCCATGGCGCGACCTTCGCCGTTTTACTGATGCACGAATTGGCCTTGGTAGAGCCGGAATTAGCTTGCCCACATCAGAGTTATTAGCGTTCCAATTATCACACGCGCAAGCTCGCGACGCGGTGAATTTACCGCTAAATATCGATGCTCTGGCAATTGATCTAAGCAATATCTTATTACTGGATAATGTGACTTATCCTATGACAGTTAACAGTCAGGTTGATGATCGTATCACCTATTTACAAAGACCTGACCTTGGCAGAAAACTTGCTGAAAGCGGCCGCAAAACCTTACTACATCACATGAACAGTCAAGGTCAAGCTGCCGACACTCAATACGACCTTGCCATAGTAGTGGTCGATGGTTTGTCATCATTAGCGGTACAAAACAACGCCAAGCCATTTATCAACGAGTTATTAAGTCAACTACATCAGCAACACTCTGGATGGAATATCGCCCCCATCACCATAGTAGAACAAGGTCGAGTTGCCATAGGTGATGATATTGGCCAGCTGTTAAATGCCCAAGTGGTGATGGTGCTTATCGGCGAACGCCCGGGACTCAGCTCACCAGACAGTCTTGGCTTATATCTCACTTGGGCGCCTAAAACGGGGCTTAATGATGCCTGCAGAAATTGTATTTCAAACATTCGCCCTGCTGGCTTGCCCTATACCGAAGCAGCCAAACGGGCTGTTTATCTATTAACACAAGCTAAAAAACTCAAACTAACAGGAGTGAATTTAAAAGATCGCACTCAAGACGATGTGATTGAACACCAACAACAAACTCAAAACTTTTTAATTGCTGAATAACCCTAAATACATTCTACATAAAAATGTAAATACCACCGGAGAAACAATCATGTCTGAAAACAACAAAGAGTATCTTGCCAAAAGGCAACTTAAAAGCGGTACCGCTGGATGGGTTTTATTGGCAGGATTAGGCGTGTCGTACGTTATTTCTGGTGATTTCGCAGGTTGGAACTTCGGCATAGCCGAAGCTGGCTGGGGAGGATTTGCCATTGCAGCTGTACTGATGGCAATCATGTATTTAGCGTTAGTCTTGTCCTTAGCGGAAATGTCAGCAGCAATACCCGCTGCAGGTGGCGGCTATAGCTTTGCTCGCCAAGCAATGGGACCGGCTGGAGGATATTTAACCGGACTGGCGGTGTTAATCGAGTATGCTCTAGCCCCTGCTGCTATTGTTATTTTTATTGGCTCTGCGGTACAGGAGTTACTGGGATTTAACGGCCCTTGGGTGTATGCACTGTTTTATATCGTCTTTGTCGGTATTCATCTCGCGGGTGTTGGAGAAGCACTAAAAGTCATGATGGTGATCAGTGGTTTAGCTGTTGTAGCCATTATTGCCACTGCAGTGGTGTTGATTGGCAACTTTGATGCTACCCGACTTTATGATGTTGCCGTTACTGATGCAGCAGGTGCTAGTGAGTTTTTACCATTAGGATGGTACGGTGTTTGGGCTGCTCTGCCCTTTGCCATGTGGTTATTTTTAGCTGTAGAAGGTGTTCCATTAGCAGCAGAAGAAGCCAAAGATCCGGCCAAAGATGTGCCTAAAGGTATTATTGGTGCAATGATATTTTTATTGTTTACTGCGCTGCTGGTTGTAGTATTAGTCCCTGGCGCTGGCGGTGCCGCGGCAATGGGCGCAAGTGCTGTACCACTCGTTGATGCATTAAATGTGACCGGTAATCATACCTTAGCGACTATGGTAAATATTTTAGGTTTAGCAGGTCTAGTAGCCTCATTTTTCTCAATTATTTATGGTTATAGCCGTTTGGTATTTGCGTTGTCACGTGCAGGCTATATTCCGCGTTCACTGTCAATTACAACCTCACGCAAAGTCCCTGCCCGCGCATTAATAGTCCCGGCAATATTCGGTTTTATTGCATCACTCAGCGGCGAAGGTGATTTATTGCTTGCTATGGCCGTTGTGGGCGCAACAGTATCTTATGCATTAATGGCATTAAGCCATATATTATTACGCATAAAACAGCCTGAATTAGTCCGTCCATACAAAACACCGGGTGGTGTCGTAACATCAGGTATTGCATTAGTCCTGTCTTTAATAGCATTAACCGGAGTGTATGCGTTTGACCCACGGGCATTCTTATTCACAATAGGTTTATTTGTCATTGGCGCTGCATACTACTTTGGCTACAGCTCAACTAGGTTGGTAGCAAAAAATGCTGATGAAGAGTTTGCGATGTTGGCTGCGGCTGAATCAGAACTAGTCATGGAAAACTAATCAAACAACGCTTAATGCGATCTGGTTGTGATAACAGATCGCATAATATCAAAAACGTATACTTCATCTAACCAATATAATTAACTGATTTAATGATCAACTCTAACGATCTCGAGTTAAATTTTGCACTAGCCATGCTGTCAGTTCAGACATATTAATGCAGGGTGCATTTACAAGCATTTTGTAAGATTAGCACTATGGTTAACTGAACGGCCACAACGCTGGAATCAAACTCAGAAGAGTATCGCCAGCAAGAAATCTCACTGCACAGCTGAGGCGTACGTCCTTCCTAAGCTATCGCCTACTGTAGATAAACAACATAAACCTGTTCCATAAAGTAGCAAAAATACCAACAACTACTCGCCTCCAGCAGCATAAAGTAGCCATGATCAGTAATCAGTAATCACAGTCCACTGGTCATTAGTCATTAGCCATTAATCATTAATCATTAGTCATTAGTCATTAGTCATTAGTCATTAATGCCACTATTGGCATCAACCCATTTCCTTGCTTGCTCAGAAACCGATTATTGTTATCTTTCGTCCAAACGCTTAGCGCAGACGATGGGTCAGTGCTTCAATATGTTCTGGACCAATCCCACAACAACCGCCAATGAGTGATGCCCCCACGGCACGCCAGCGTTCTGCCCATGTTAGATAATCAAGTGGCCCAAGATCGTTACGGATCTCATCTAAACCATCATTGGCCGTAGCATCTTTTGCTTGCGGAGGAAAAGCATTCGCATAAGCCCCCAATCGGATGTCATTTCGGCCAAGCTTATCCAGACAGTCAGAGGCTACCTTTAGTGCAGCCTCAATGACTTCAGGCTGACAACAATTAAACAAAATGGCATCTACACCTACTTCTATCAGTCTCTCTATGGCATACACGACGGATTCACCAGATCGTAATCTAGGTTCATTTGTGACTATTTCATCCTCAAGCGTAAAAGCGACCCAAAACGGTTTACCGTCATTTGGCAGTAACCTTTTAATCGCAAGCGGTTCAGCGATAAGGCTCACTGTTTCGATCAGCCACAGATCCACATTGGGTGACATTGCTCGTATCAGCGGAGTAGCGAGCTCACTGACTTTATCAGCATCGAACAAATCGGCCCGATATGAGCCAAACAATGGCGGCAATGAGCCCGCAACTAACACAGAACTCCCCTGCTCGTCGGCCACATCGCGTGCCAACTTACTCGCAAGCGCGGCCAATGTTTCCCCCTCTACCGCAAAACGCTCAGCTCCAATATGAAACGGCACCAAGGCATAACTATTGGTTGTAATAACTCGAGCGCCACTATCGACATAAGCACGGTGCACTTGAGCCACTGTTTGTGGTGCTTCTATTAAAGCCAGAGCGGACCATTCAGGTTGACGAAATGGAGCACCTCGGCTTGCCAATTCGCGTCCCATACCGCCATCAAGCACCCACAATTCCTGCTTATCCATTATTAATGACTCCATAATATTAAGATGTCTCTACAAATCTTTATCCCGAGTGATGCTGAAATAGATCTCAATGGCACAGTCGAGTACACGAATAAACCCACCAAAAAACCAGACGTCCAGATGGCTAAAGTGTAAAGGTATAAATGGGATACTGCAATCAACCATACCGAAAATATTAAATAACTTTGTTATTGATATCGACTCATTCTAAAAGCCTAAACGAGGTATTAAATCGATATTAAATACGGCTTAGCTTACCTAAACAACACCATTAAATCGTGTCCAATATTGATTAACCTGAGCTCAGGATAACAAATCAATGACCGCAGCAGCTTAGATGAATGATGCTTGAATAGAATTGGATAATTTAAATAGGTATAAAAACTATCAAATAAAGTGTGAAGTACAACCAGATAGCATTACTCACATAGGTTGTTGGAACTGTCATGATGAAGTTGTTAGCAGTAAGATGAGTCTTTATTTGGACATTTTTGTCGTTGTTTAAATTAGTAAAGCCCAATAGTCTAATGTCGATTAGCACGACTGAGCGAAATACATATTTATGCTGACAGTAGCGGTCTATTCGATTGTTAAAGCGTATTTATGATAAACATCATCAACGTTCATCGGTTTTGAAAAATAATACCCTTGCGCCACATCACATTGATATTCAATCAAAAAATCTAATTGTTCTTGTAATTCTACCCCCTCAGCCGTGACGCATTTACCTAATGAGTGAGCCATGCTTATCACCGCTTTTACCACGGCTTGATCTTCGGCTGAATGAATCAGATTGGAGATAAATGACTGATCAATTTTTAACATGTTGGCAGGTAGTGATTTAAGATAAGCAAGTGACGAATAGCCGGTACCAAAGTCGTCGATAGCGACATGAATATCAGCTTCGATCAGTTTATGTAAAATCTCGATTGATTGCTCAGGAATGGCCATCAATGCGGTTTCGGTGATTTCAAACTTAAGCCACTTAGGTTCGGCGCCAGTATCTGTAATAACAGCCAGTAAATCGTCAGCTAAATTTATATTTATCAGTTCCAGTGCTGACAAGTTAACTGAGACCCTCTTAAAGTCAAAACCTTGCTCATGCCATTTCACTAATTGTTGGCATACCGTTTTGAGCATCCAACGACTTAATTCAAAGATTAAACCAGTATTTTCGGCAATAGGGATAAATTCAGCCGGAGAGATAAGCCCAAAGTCTGGATGGTCCCAACGCATCAACGCTTCAAATCCACCTAGGCCTTGGCTTGGTAAAAGGATTAAAGGCTGATATACCGCAAACAATTGATAATGTTCAATAACAGGTTCAGCTAACGCTTTACGTAACCCCTGCTCAATAATGAGACGGCGTTTATTATGTATCGCTTGTTGTTTGTTACAAAATGCCACCCCAAACGGTCTTTTTTTCGCTTCATACAAGGCTGAATCAGCTTGGCTTAATATCGCTTCAGCATCTTTGCCATCTTCAGGAAAAAGACTAATACCCACACGGCAACCTAAAATAATGGTTTGTTCTAAAAACTCAAAATGTTGTTGAAACACTTCAACTAATTCTGTCGCAATGGCATTCGCTTCATCGGCGGCTTTATTGGGTAATGCAATACAAAATTTATCACCGCCAAAACGTGACACTGTGAAGGTTCCATCTAGCGTAGTACTAATGCGTGTAGCCGCCTGCTGTAGAATATAGTCGCCAGCACTATGTCCAAAATTATCATTAATAATTTTAAAACGAGTAAGATCTAAAAATAGTAATGCCAGTGGCTGTTGATTTTGCAGACATGTTTGAATATTTTCGTCGAGTAAAATCTTAAAAAAGTAACGGTTAATTAAGCCCGTTAAGTCGTCATAGTGCGACAGCTGATACAACATATCTTGTTGCTGTTTACGCGATGTCACATCGTGGGCAATACCTTCGCAACCAATGCATTTACCTTCATCATACATAGGTCGTTCAAGCACCTCAAAGGTATGAATAACGCCATTCGCATCAAATATTTCTATCTCAAATGGCGCTAATTTCTCTCCGTTAATAATGCGTTGGATATATCCTGAGATCAGTTGGTTTTTCGGATTGTCAGTTAACAATTTATAATAATATTCGCCAAATCCAGTAATAGTGAGCCCTAAAATATGAGTCACAGAAGGGCTGACATATTGTATAAAACCATCAGTATCGTGCTGATAAAAAATGTATTCATCTTCTAACGACTCAACCAAACCACGGTATCTATTTTCGCTAATGGTAAGCTGAAGCGTCCGTTCCAAGACGTTTTTTTCAAGATTATTTTTTAATTCGTTTAATGCCATATTGGCATTTGCAGTATTAATATTCGCAATGGTTAAGGCTTGATTATTCCGTCTAGCTTGCAAAATCCACACACTAAGCAACAAAATTAATACACCTGCCACCGCCGCAAACTCAATCAAATCTTGGTTATCTTTCGGCAGCGTAATATTTGCCCCCCAAGCTTCATTAATGGCAATTTTTTCAGCAGAGCTCAACGAGCTCAACCCTTTCTGCATAATACTGGCTAAAATGGGAAAGTCTTGTCTGACTGCAATGGATTCATTAGCATTGTTTTTTTCGTAAAAGGCGAAGAATTTCAAATCAGAAAATGAGTACTTTAACTGGTAATAATTTGCTGCAGCTAAAAAGGTGATTGCAGCATCGGCTTGATTAGCCTGCACAGCTTCCATTGCTTCACGCATGTTATCAACCACAAATGGCGTTACGCTGGGGAACTCTTTAATAAGTTTATCGGAATATTGATAATCCTTCACTATCGCAATGGTTTTATTAGCAATATCACTGCGGTTATGAATTTGATGGTTATTTTTTTTACCAATAATCACCAGCGATTTATAAACAATTGGACTAGTGAACAAAAATTGGTTTTCGCGCTCAGGAGTGTTGACCATGGTTAACACCATATCAATCTCTTTTTGCTGCAGATTTTTGATGACATCCGGCCAGCGATGTTCATCATTTATGACAAACTCTATGCCTAACTTTTGCCCAATCAACAACAAAGTATCAACTGCCATTCCAACAATTTGATCGTTTTCATTGATATAAGTATAAGGAGGGAAATAACCATCCACACCCACACGGATTGGTTGATGTTCGCTCAGCCATTGTTGCTCATGTTCATTAAGGGTTATTGGCCTAACAGCGGTCATCTCGACAACATCAGCACGTGTAAAGTTAGCGAATGACAGCAATAACAATATACAAAAAAAGACGTTTGCATACACATAGGGTTTATTTGGCATTATTATTTTATTCCTGGTGCTTATATAGCCAATGCTAAAACTAACACCGGTAAAATGTAATGAATTAATGAACTGCTTAGAGGATCGTACCATATTTAAAATAATAACTAGCAGACTTAAGTATTAAATAAATTTTTTCAATCACTTAGCTATAAATAACGCGAGTTTTTAATCAACATTTCTAATCAGTTTAATGAATCTATTTATACAAAAAAGATTATCAATATACAAACTTTAATGAGTATTTTATTCAATAATCTTTAGTAAACTGCATGTTTGCGATCAGGTACTAAAGCAGGCTTTGTAAGCCCCGCTAGGGAGTGTAAACGGTCAGCCAACCATTCGTTGTACTGTTATCGGTGTGATACTTGCGATAGACAAACTGCGTCGTCGGTAACTGCTCCTGCGTTACTCTATCTCCTGCATCCATGCAGTCGTCGGTAACTGCTCCTGCGTTACTCTATCTCCTGCATCCATGCAGTCGTCGTTTAGGACTGCTATTAGTGTTTTGCCTTGAGGTTTACCCGTTATCGCTAAGTAATAACAGCACAGTCGATTATTGACTCAAGCTTAACTCACTAAACGACAACGACATCTTGCCTAATCCTTGATATTCAATCTGCAGTGGTTTATCCATGTCGACTTTAAGCACACCGCAATATGAACCAGTAATAATGGCCTGGCCGGCAGTAATCTCAATGCCGCGAGCGGTTAAAAAGTTCACTAACCAGTACAAAGGTGATGCAGGTAAATGGCAAGGATGACATCCGTCATAGGTATTGGTAGTGTGTTGTTGAGTGACCAATATTTGAATTTTGCTAGCCATTAATGCCTTAGCTTTGTCAATTTCAGGGCCTAAATACAACCCCTGGTTACTGAGTCCGTCAGCCAATTTTTCAACAAATGTGGCTGGATAATCTCGGCTAAATCGTTGTTGAATTAACTCCAATGCCATATGAGTAGCGCTAATTTGCTGATTAATTTCGGCTTCAGAGTAATGACGATGAGCCTCAAAAGTTTGACCAACAACAAAAGCGATTTCAGGCTCAATCAGGGCTAGCTGCGCCGATGATAAAATGGCGCAATCATGTTGATTAACAATGGCATCCGCCAAAATAGGTGCAACAATCAAATCGCCATTGTCTCGCGGCGTTAAACATTTCCAGCCAGTAACATTATGTTGATTCAGGGCAATCATCGCAACTTGGATTTCAAGTGCCGTTTCAATACTGTCTATATGCTGTTCAAGTAGTAAATTTGACTCAGGATTAACACAATGCCTCTGTGAAAAAAGATGTTTGGCAATGTCGTTTATATTCGTTTGTTGAACCATTACGGTTTCCTATTGCGATAGTGAGTTCTTAAACAAGCGAAGTTTTAGTCGCGAGTAAGTGATTATTATAAATACATCTGCGGTTAGTATTAACGCCACACATTATTCACAGCTGTATCGATGTTAGTGGCGTTAATGCTAGTCGCGTTAAAGTTAGTGGCGTTAGCGTTAGCGTTAGTGGCGTTAATGGCGTTAATGCTAGTGGCGTTTCAGCTGATGACACCGCACAAACAACCACAGCATCAAAGCTAGTATAAAGTAACGCTCACGTTATCCAGCTTTGCGTTGCTTTAATTGTGCTTTAGTTTGCTCAAACCACTGATAAACAATCTCGCGTGTTTGCTCCGATGGCATTGAATTAGACGCACCTCTAATCTGGTCGATTTCGCACATCAGCGGCTGGGTTTTAGTGATTTTGATGCCAATAGTCATTCGCTCAGGCTTAGCCATTTTAAACGCACAATAATGTCCGTTGGCAATGCTTTGATGATAAATAGCAATACAGTGGCCTTGTTCGCGACCTTCTGCGACGAGCTCATCATAACGGCTAATAGCCTTAATTTGGCCATTGGCTGTAAGCAATTGAGGATAGGCGAAATCAGCATTTTGCGGGCGAGTTTTAACAAGCTCCATTTCATTGCGTTCAACCACCCAGCGATCATGTAACTGGCGTAAATCACTAATCGACGACAATTGACTAACCCGTTGCAGCGGATCGAAAATCCCTAATGTCATTCCCATATGTAACGTGTCATTAAGGTACGCCATTAATTGGCTGCGACCTTGTTGCTGATTAAACGCCAAATCGAGCCCGAGCGGAGTGCCAGTAAAAAATGGGTACATGTGATCAACACTCAAAGCATTTAAGTTAATCTGTTGATAAAGCTTAAACCGACTAAAGTGACAAAAACGGACATCTAACTGACGTTTAACATGCAGTAAATCGGCTTCTCGTTGATAGGTTAAGGTTAACTTATCAATAAACTTAAGCGCTGCTTTACTGCTGTGATAGCCTAGGACCGATAGAATTTGGCGCTGTCCAAGTAAGCAAAATGCCAACGCTTGTTGATTATCGACACAGCATTGCTCGCAAATAAGCAATAACAGCACCGGTCTGCTGAGTAATATTTGTAATGCGGGTTCACAATTAGCAGCCAACCACAGCATTTGGTATTGATGCTCAGCAAAGGGCGCGGTTATGTCCAATAACGGTGCCGGAATAGACGTCAACCAGGCTTGACCTGCTTCGGTTTGAGTCACTAAATCAAGTCCTAGCCCTAACCCGCCTTCAAGTTGCTCATTAGATTGATGATTAAACGTTCTAAAACCAGCTAAGCCATCATGCCAGCTATGTAATTCAACATCATAATCAAAACCCAAATCACGCATAGGGATGGTTAATGCAGCGGTCATGTCGACTCCTAAAACAACCAAATCAATAATGTAGCTGATATTGAAACTAATATGGCATCAGTTTCTATTACAAACGATTCAACCGCGCAGATATCAGCCAATTTACTCAGTTCAATGCTTTCCTAGCCCAGCGTTAACGCCATTGTCTGCTATATAAGCAGATTATAAATCGACAACTTAGCACTAACCTGTATAATCCGCGGCCTATTTACTTACATATACTCATGTCTGTCTTATTCACACGTGGCTGTTGTCTTGCCTATTGTTGATAAATATTCAGTAGTACACAGTTGGAACATTGCTTTGATTTCTACCGCTAATATCACCATGCAGTTTGGCCCTGAGCCATTATTTGAAAACATATCGGCTCAATTTGGTCACGGTAACCGTTACGGTTTAATCGGCGCAAATGGCTGTGGTAAATCCACGTTCATGAAAATTTTGAGTGGTGCTTTGGCTCCAACATCAGGAAACGTGTCGATTACACCAGGCTTTAAAGTCGGTACGCTTAGTCAAGATCAATTCGCGTTTGAACAATATAGTGTTGTCGACGCAGTGATCATGGGTGATGTCGGACTGTGGAAAGTCAAACAAGAACGCGACAGCATTTACGCCAAAGCTGAAATGACCGATGAAGACGGCATGCGAGTAGGCGACCTAGAAAGTCAGTTCGCGGAAATGGACGGCTACACAGCTGAAAGTCGTGCGGGTGAAATTCTGCTAGAAGCCGGTATTGAAGAGTCATTTCACTTTGGTTTAATGCAACAGGTTGCTCCAGGTTGGAAACTGCGCGTGCTATTAGCACAAGCTTTGTTCGCTAACCCAGACATTTTGTTACTCGACGAACCTACCAACAACTTGGATATTCATACCATTAGTTGGTTGGCAACAGAGCTAAACAAACGTAAATGCACCATGATCATCATTTCGCACGACAGACACTTCTTAAACTCTGTTTGTACCCACATGGCTGATATCGATTACGGCGAATTACGTGTTTACCCAGGTAATTACGAATATTTCTTAGCTCAATCAGGCTTAATTCGCGAGCAACTGTTAGCGGGCAATGCCAAGAAAAGTGCTGAAATTGACGAGCTGCAAGACTTCGTTAACCGTTTTGGTGCTAACGCATCTAAAGCAAAACAAGCTAGCTCACGCGCTAAAAAGATGGACAAAATTAAGTTAGATGATGTTAAGTCATCTAGCCGTATTACCCCATCAATTCGTTTTGCAGAAAGCAAAAAGCTGCATCGCCAAGCTCTCGTGCTTGAAGAATTGTCTCACGGATTCGACGAAGTGTTATTCGAACACGGCGACCTTATTCTTGAAGCGGGTTCTAAACTGGCGATTATTGGCGAAAACGGTGTGGGTAAAACTACCCTATTACGCTGCTTAGTGAATCAATTACAACACAATCACGGCCGTATTAAATGGTCTGAAAATGCTGCAATTGGTTACTGCCCACAAGACAGCACCGCAGATTTTGATAATGACATGACTTTATTTGATTGGATGTCATTATGGCGCACACCAAAGCACAATGATTTAATGGTTCGCGGCATGTTAGGTCGTCTATTATTTTCTGATGACGACGCCAACAAAAAAGTCCGCAACTGTTCAGGTGGTGAGAAAAACCGCTTGTTATTCGGTAAGTTAATGATGATGGATATTAACGTACTGGTAATGGACGAGCCAACCAACCACATGGACATGGAAGCGATTGAAGCGCTAAACCAAGCCTTGAAATTATTTGAAGGCACATTGATATTTGTCAGCCATGACCGTGAGTTTGTGTCATCTTTGGCAACACGCATTATTGATGTAAAAGGCAAAAGATTGATAAACTTCCAAGGTACATTTGATGAATACCTTGCAAGCCAAGCTGAAGCAGAAGCCAGAGGCTAACATCTTTTTTGGGCATGTATTACTCAATGTCCATTAACGGATAACATCGTTAAAGTAAGGTCTTCATGTTGCATAATGTTGCAATGACGAAGACCTTTTTTGTTTAATTCATCATAGAGATGAAAGCTAAGCAGTTAGCAAAGCAATACAAAGGGCTGTTTGAGCGACGTTTGTTATCCCGAGTTCAGGTTATTTATATTCGAAAAGCCTAATCAATAGTAATCCGTTGCAGATACACGTAAAATCGACCTGTAAAATTAATAACCAACGACATAAAATAGCGAAAATATCATGAATAGAAAAATCGAATTATTGGCACCCGGTGGAGATGTCGATGCGATCAAAGCTGCGATTATAGCCGGTGCAAATGCCGTTTATTGTGGCCTAGATACCTTCAACGCCCGTAACCGAGCGGCCAACCTGTCATTCGATGACTTAATTGGTGTTATCGCGCTTGCTCACCAATATCAGTGTGAAGTGTTTCTCACCATGAACATCGTTATTTTAGAAAACGAAGTTCCGACATTGGTTAAATTGCTCAATCAGTTAGTGAATACGGGTATCGACGGCATTATTGTCCAGGATTTAGGCCTGTTTAATCTAGTGACTAAACATTTTCCAAGCCTAGCAATTCACGCTTCTACCCAGCTGACAACTCATAACGAAGGTCAAATTGGCTTCTTAGCCAAAATCGGTGCCACTCGTGTCAATTTATCTCGCGAGCTAAACCTTGGCGAAATTAAAAGCCTTACCACCCTCGCCCACGATCACGAAGTGCTTACCGAAGTTTTTGTTCACGGCGCATTATGTATTGCCTTCTCGGGTCAATGTTATTCAAGCTCAGTGAGTGTTGGTAATTCTGGCAACCGTGGCCGCTGCAGCCAGGCATGTCGTGATGAATACGAAGTCACAGCAGCCGGTAACAAGTTTCCGCTTAACTTAAAAGACAACTCAGCTTACTTTGATTTACCAGAATTAGTTGATGCAGGTGTCGACTCGCTCAAAATTGAAGGCCGCATTAAAGGTGCACAATATGTCCATACCGTGGTGGACAGCTGGCGCAAACAGATCGACAAATTTATCGAAACAGGCAAGCTATTAGCCGATGACTCGAACTTACATAAAGTGTTCAACCGTGATTTTACCAACTCGTTTTTAAAGGGTAACCTCACCAAAGACATGTTTATCGATAATCCACGCGATAACAGCTTTAAACATGCTAACGACAAAAGTAACGCGATATCAGTGGTTCAAATTCAAGAAGCCCAACAAACACTGTCGTCAGAAAAAGACGCCATTGTGCAATTGGTAGCCGAAAAAATTAATCACCTGAGCATTGCCAAGCCTACGCTAGCACTGGCATTTTCTGGTCAAGTCAATCAACCATTGTCGGTCACTGTGACCACGCCAGATCAACACTTTGTGATTGAATCATCTATCTCTCTAACCCAAGCAACAGAATCACGGGTTGATGAAGCCGCAATTGAAAAACGCTTTAAAAGCTTAAAAGGCAGTGGTTACTTGTTACAAGCGTTTAATTATGACGGCTTGCAGGCTGATTTAAGCTTACCGTTTAGCCAGTTAACTCAGCTTAAAAACCAACTGTTATTACAGCTAACACAAAGAGAATACATAGGCGCAGTAACCTTACCCAAGTTACCTAAACATCCTAAAGTGACCGACACACCGACATTGTCTTTGCTTATTAGTGATGAAAAAGACGTCAACTTGTGTGATGTTACCGATGCCGATATTTACTTTAAGCTGCCAGAAAGCTTTAAGAAAAACGACAACAAGTATATTGATATCTTTTTACGTAACCCAAGGTTAATTCCGTGGTTTCCGGCTGTGCTTATCGGCAAAGATTACATCGAAGCGGTAAGAGTGTTAGAAGTAGTAAAGCCTAAGCGTATTGTCACAAATAACACTGGCGTTGCGTTTAAAGCCTATGAAATGGACATCGAGTGGATTGCGGGGCCGTTTTTAAACACCACTAACTCTTATGCCTTGTTAACATTACAAGAGCAATTGAATTGTGCTGGTGCGTTTATTTCGAACGAGATCAATCGTAACCAAATTAAAAACATCGCCAGACCAGAAAACTTCAAACTGCTTTACAGCATCTATCACCCTATTTTGATGATGACCAGCAGACAATGCTTTTTCCAACAAACAGTAGGCTGTAATAAGCCCAGCATTGAAGACGGTTGCATGCTCAAGTGTGAAAAAGCCACTACCATCACTAATGTGAAAGGTATTTCGTTTGCAGTAGACAAACAAAAAGGCGGTTACCCGAGCATCTATAACCACGAGCAGTTTTTAAACATCGAAGCCGTTGAAGATCTATCACACTTATTTGATGAGTTCTTTATCGACCTCACCAACATAGGATCTGGCTCAAAAGCAGAAATAGATAAAACTCAGCTGGTTGCCCACTTCGAAAACGTCCTTAAAGGCGTCACCGAATCTAAAGTAGAACTAAATCAACTTGTGACCATTTCTACTAACGCCCAGTATCAGCAAGGTTTGTAATAAAATTTGTTAATGACTCAATCAATAGAATATGTAAATGGTTAACTCAATAACCTCAACTCGGGATAGAGATGAGAATATAGTTACTCTGTATTGATTATCCATCATAGAAACAACAAGGGTCGCATTAGTGCGACCCTTGTTGTTTCTGAAGTGATCCACGGTTAATTCCGACTGTAACACTTTTTATCGACATTAATTTCAAGCTAACATATTGGCAAGCTATCTCGCGAAAACCTCTAGCAACCTTCTAAAAGTGGCTACTTTGATGTGTTAACCACAGCAACGACAACAACTACCGACCACTTGTAATACCAATATACAAACCTACCTTACCAATATTCATCTCTAAATCTGACTCTGTAAAACCAGTATTCATCGTATATAAGCCTTATATCGACCGCATCAAGTGAAGAATCTCTGTTTTAAACGCGATAGTCACAAGCCAGAGTATGACTGCATTGTAGAATAATGACTGACAAGTAACTCTCATCAACATAAAGATTAGTAAGATTAATTTTGGTAAGACAAATAAAATAATTTGGTAATGAACAATTGCAATTGTTGGTAACGTGTTATATAAATGTATCTGTTGATTAAAACAACAACATTGGTAATACCAAATCAAACAATTTCTTTGGGGGGAATTATGAAGTTGAATAAAATAAGCGCCATGTTCAGTGGCGCAAAAAACAAAGCCAACAATATAACCATTTTTGGCGCGACTTTAACAGCCATGTTAACGATGCCAGCATTTGCAGCAGAACCTGTAGCACAAACTGAAGCGGAAAAAGTTAATACAAGTGAAATTGAAGTTATAGCCGTTCGAGGTATATTTGGCAGTTTAAAAGCCGCTAACTTACTTAAACGTACTGACGAACGTATTGTCGATGTTATCGTTGCCGAAGATATTGGTAAATTACCTGACAACAACATTGCCGAAGCATTGCAACGCATAACAGGTGTTTCTATTGAATCTGATTTTGGTGTCGGTGAATCTGTCACTATCCGTGGTGTATCAGAAAACCTTATTCTGCTCAATGGCCGCTCAACAGCAGGCCCAGGACGTGGCTGTATTAGTTTAGATGACTTCCCTGCTAGTTTCTTAAAAACAGTTGAAGTGATTAAGTCTCCAACGCCTGAAATGATTGAAGGTGCTTTAGGTGGCACAGTTAACATGCAGACAGTACGCCCATTAGAACTTAGTGAGCCGCTAATTGCGATTACCCTCGACGGTGAATACGCAGACAAAACTGAAAATGTTGCACCTAATTTTACCGCCGCAGTCGGTAATAGCTGGGATTTAGGTGATGCCGGTACCTTCGGTGCTGCAGCTAACGTATCGTACCAAGACCGTGAATTACGTCGTGACGAGTATTTTAACAAGGTTGATTTACAAGACGATATCGATTTAGACGGTGATGGCACTGTTGATGTATCTGGTGGCCCTAACGGAAAATACCTTCGTAGAACAGAAAGTACAGTAGAGCAAAAAACAGAACAACGTGAACGTACAGCATTTGGTTTATCACTACAGTGGGCGCCAACCAGCGAAGAGCTTAATTTCTACGTTGACATGAACTCGACAAAACTGGATGGCGGCCAAGCGGCTTATTCAATTCTCGATGTTGGTGGTACCGTGGTGCCAAGAAGTGATTCCTACTACGATGGTAATGGACAACTGCAAAATTACGACCTAAGTGGCGTATTGGTTATTCCTAAAACCTGGAGTGACTTTACAACATCAGAAACAACTTCTCATGCTATTGGTGGTGAGTGGAATATTACTGATAACATCGAAATCTCGGGTGAATATTCAATCTCGAAATCAGAAGAACGTCAAACAGCTTCTGAATTTAACTTACGTCCAATTGAACGCACAGACCCTACCCTTGATTTAGTCACACATACCAGCACAGCAAGCATGACTAATGGTAGTGGCATTCCATCTTATGTCTTTGAAGACACAGGTATGTTAACTAATCCAGACAACTTGGTATTCCGTGAGTTTTACCACAAAACATTAGACACAGATAACGAAGAACAAGCATTACGCTTTGACTTTAAAATCCATGATGTAGGTGTAGATTTTATCTCTGCAATAAAAACGGGCGTTCGTTTTACCGATAGAGATTACAGTTCAAATCGCTTTGACTTAGCACCTAACGGAACCACGCTTAAAGATGCTTATAAAAAAGCTAAAAACGCAGACGGTTTATACAGCCCAACCTGGATTGATAACCCAATTATCAGCGATAGCTTTAAAACAATAAACGCCAGTAACTCGTTCGACCAAACCGGTATTGCGGGTCAAAACGACTTATTAACATACAACGTGTATGACGCTGAAAAGCTGCAAGATGCTCAAGCAACCTATTTGTTAGCTCAGCAAATGCTAGCAGGTACCACTTATGCAATGAACGGTACTTTAGCTGACAACATGGTTGAAGACACTGGCGCCTATAAGTTCATCAACGAAAAGACTCGTGCTATCTATGCACAGTTTCATTTAGATTTTGATGACATTACTGCAGTGGTTGGTGGGCGTTATATTCAAACAGAATTAGAATCAAGCATTGTCGATTCTGTAGACAGTAACGGTAACAAAATCCTCAATACTGGTAGTAACGATTATTCAGACTTTTTACCTAGCTTGAATGTTACCTACACTTTATCAGAAGAAACCTTAATGCGTTTTGCGGCTGCTAAAGTGATGCGCCGTGCTGATTTTGATGAATTAAGTCCTGCATTATCAATCGATAACTCTTTAGTTACCGGTACTCAAGGTTCGTACCAGTTAGAACCGTATCGTGTTACTCAATATGACCTTTCTGTAGAGCATTACTTCGGCGACGGTGGTTTACTTTCTGCAGCAATTTTCTATAAAGACGTTAACTCGTTCACGCAAACCGACAGCAGCTGTTTAGCTGACTCAAGCACGATAAGCGGACAAAATACCACGCAGTGGAATAATATTTGTTTACTTAACACTGCGGGTCAAAGCCAAGGTGACATTGTTAATGCGACTCAAGACCAAGGTTTAGCATATGTTGATGCTCAAAAAGCCGCAGGTCAAACAGGTATCGTCATCGACACTGATGTGAATGGTGGTAGCGGTGAAGTCAGAGGTTTGGAGTTAGGTTACCAGCAACAGTTCAGCTTTTTACCCGGCATTTGGGCAGGTTTAGGTGTTAACGCAAACTATACCTATGCAGATAGTGAGCAACCCGATGGCAATCCATTACTGAATATTTCTAAGCACACCGCTAACACTCAAGTTTACTGGGAAGGTGAAGAAGTTCAGTTACGTTTAGCCTACAACTGGCGTGACCGTTATTTAGACGACCAAAGCACCAAGCGTGTACAAACTGTTGGCGCTTTAGGTTATAACGTTTTCAACCAGAATGACCCTTCTGCTGACAACTACGACCCTACCGTGGGTAACAGCTACCGAGAAGATAGAGGCCAACTTGATTTTTCAGTTAGCTGGGATATCAACGAAAACTTCACTGTTGTAGCCAATGCGGTAAACCTAACGGGTGAACCAATTGTTTATACTACTGAGCTAGATTCTATCTGGGCTTACAGTGAAGCAGACCGTCGCTACACTCTTGGTGTTCGAGCTAAGTTTTAATCAACTGATGTCTTAAAGTAGAGCCTATCAAATTGATAGGCTCTACTATTAACGACAACAATATTATTGACCGTCACTACAAACGATATTAGAGCGTTAAATGGCTCTGACACTAGCAGCGGCGTTACGTATGTGCAGGGTCATATAAACGATTTATTAGTTGATAAAAATGTCGAATTACAAACAGCGATACCTTGCTACCACACCATCATTAATTCTAGTTTTAGTTAACAACCAACAACCCATCCTTACCAATCATATTTTTGGTATAACATTGGCAAGATAATTGGTTGACAAAAATCTTGGTATTACTTACAATTTTGTAATACCACTTGATAACCAATTCAAGCAAGAGTAAGCATCATTGTTACCGATATTTTCAGTCCGGCAATATTAAATGATAAATAATGAGTCGTTTTTGAAGAGTAAACAGGAATACACCATTTGAAAGGGCACTAACCTACTCAATTGGCTTATAGCAATCCTGAACTCAAGATGACTCTTTATACAAATTACATAGCGCATCGGCACATTCGGTGAGCTGAATAAAATTGAAATACGCATTTACCAATATATTTAGGAGTTAGACATGACAAAACCAGTCATCGGTTTTATCGGCCTTGGCCTTATGGGCGGCAACATGGTTGAGAACTTACAAAACAGAGGTTACCAGCTAAATGTAATGGACCTTAATAAAGAAGCGGTTGCTACATGTGTTGCTCGCGGTGCAAAAACCGTAACGACAGCAAAAGAACTTGCTGCATCTAGCGACATCGTTATGCTGTGCTTAACCACATCTGCCGTAGTTGAAAAACTGGTTTATGGTGACGATGGTATTCTCGCGGGCATTAAAGAAGGTTCTGTACTAGTTGATTTTGGTACATCAAGTCCTTCATCTACGCGTAAAATTGGTGCAGACCTTGCGGCAAAAGGCGCAGGTATGATTGATGCCCCACTCGGCCGTACTCCTGCTCACGCTAAAGACGGTTTACTAAACATCATGGCAGCTGGCGATCTTGAGACCTTTAATAAGGTTAAACCAGTATTAGACGAGCAAGGCGAAAACGTATTCCATTTAGGTGCATTAGGCGCAGGTCACACGACTAAGCTAATCAACAACTTTATGGGTATGACTACCGTTTGTGCTATGTCTCAAGCCTTTGCTGTTGCAGATCTTGCTGGTGTTGACCGTGCGCAACTGTTCGACATCATGTCAGCGGGTCCATCTAACTCACCGTTCATGAAATTCTGTAAAAACTATGCAGTAGACGGTGTAAGCGATTTAGGCTTCTCTATTGCTAACGCTAACAAAGATCTTGGCTACTTCTTAAAAATGGTAGAAGACTTAGGCACAGAATCTAAAATTGCTGAAGGTTCATCTGCTAATCTACAAGCTGCATTTGACGCGGGTTTAGGTAACGGCAATGTACCTGAGATATTTGACTACTTTGTAAAACTAGCCAAGTAATTCATAAAGCTGAGTGAATAAAACCTTTTCATCTGTGACGATTGCAGATGAAAAGGTCTATATCAAAACTAAAGCCAAAACTAAAGCCAGCTTAAACTAAAGCCAAAACTAAAAATATCATTAAGACTCTACATTACCCTTCGCTACACAACCTTTCACTGCAGCACTTTTAACCACACCACTTTTAACTTCACCACTCTTCACTACACTTCTGTTCATTAAAAAAGTCACTCTGTATAAAGTCATTCGGTATAAGTGTTATTACCGCTGCCAATACCGCTACGACTACTGCTGCCAATACCCGCTACGATTACCGCTAACGTCTACAGTATCGATTCAATACTCATCAACGCTTCGACTTTATGTTCCGCGTAACACCAATGCATGCTGGTTCAACATAATATAATCGCAGACTTCAATATCCATGACTGCATGAAAACACCAACTGATTTGCCGGACGATTACAGCCATCACTTCTTCTGTATTGATATTATTTAACAATGGATCAGGACCATTGGCTCTCTCGAGTCATGCATGTCGACAACGGCTGTTTCAAATCACACTCAGATTAAGTCACACTCAGATTAAGTCACCATTTTATTATCACTAGTGGTCAATACTAGCTGGTTGCTTTGAATAAAATGTTGTCGAAATATGTTGCCAAATCCACACTTATGTAGCGGTAGATTAAACTCACGATATTGTTTTTTCGTTAAACAGATAAGGGTAATCTAACAAAAAACCGAGCGCCACAGCCGGGTTCGGAGCGATAGTCAATGCTTCCGTTCATTGCTTCAACAAGCTCCTTACAAAGGGCTAAGCCTAAACCCGTGCCTCCTTTCACTTTAGAGCTGCTTGCATCTGCTTGCGAAAACTTTGCAAATATTTTGCTCTTAAAATCTTCAGGGATTCCGGCCCCTTGGTCTTGTACAGCAATTTCAATTTCATCATAAGTGACAGTCGCAGACAACATTACACTCCCCGATTCGGGAGAGAATTTAACCGCATTGGATAGAAAATTAGTCAGAATTTGTAACAGACGATGCTCATCAACATATACAAACAACTCATCTATTTGCTTATCTACATGTAACGCCAAAGTAATTTTATGCAGGTCTGCGTATGGTTGATGATCATTGATAGCTCTTTGTAAAAGTGGAACTACATTTAATCGTTTCATTTCAAACAACATTTTACCAGCAGCCAGTTTTTCAATATCTAATAAGTCATTGATCAAACGACTAAGCTGCTTGCAGTTACTGCTCGCAATCTCAACCAACTTCTCCGCTTTTGCAGGTAGTGTGACCAACTTACCAGACTGCAATAAACTTAATGCGCCATAAATTGATGTTAACGGAGTGCGAAGCTCATGACTCACGGTTGAAATGAATTCATCTTTAATTTTCTGTAATGTCATCCGCTCGGTAATATCTTGTACAGAACCTATCATTATCTTATCCGGATTCTGATCTTCGGCAACCAGCTGTCCTAATTCATGTACCCAGCGAACATCCCCATTAGGGCGGATGATTCGGTAAACTTCGTTAACAATACCTGTCGAACGAGTCTGCTGCTCATTTTTAAGCACTTTATCGATATCGTCAGGATGAACAGCATTTTTAAACAATGTAGAACTCGGCACCACATCTTCAGCGTTAAACCCAAAAATTTGATAAATAATAGGTGACCACCAAAATGTTCCATGCTCAAGCGATGCATGCCAATAACCAATTTTGGCTTGCTCACTCGCTAAATCAAGGCTTTGCTGAGTAACATTCAGCTGAAGATTGAGATCCTCAAGTTTGAGATAGTATTCTTTAGTTTGGGTAATATCATGAATATAGCCATGCCATAACGTACTACCATCTGGCATCCTTTCCGGTGTTGCTCTGCCTAATAACCATATTATCGATTTGTCATCCCGGTAAACACGATATTCCTGTTCCCATATAGTCAGTTGTTGGCTAGAGACTTCAATACTCTGAACAACTGCAGGAACATCTTCAGGATAAATTGTAGAAAATGCATTGGAAGCATCTGTAAGAACATCTTCCGGTTTAACACCATAAATATCTTCGATTCCAGAACTAGCATATGGGAATGCGCTACGTCCGTCTGGCCACACCTGATACTGATAAACCACACCCGGAAGCTGCTGTGTCAGTTTGTACAATTGGTCTTGCAGTTTTTTTTCTTTGCTAACATCCATAACAAAACCGTCAAGGTGTTGAACGACACCATTGCTGTCATATTCAGCAGCGCCGCGTTCTTCTACCCATATAACAGATCCATTTTTATGCAAAAGACGGCAATTTAATACCCAACTAGAATGACTAAGCACAGCTTTTTCGATGACTTCAAATACCAATGCCCTGTCATCAGGATGAACCATACTAACAATACTGCGCTGACCGTTATTGATAAAATCGCTGGCAGGATAGCCTGTAAGTGCATAAATATGTTCACTCATATACAGCATGGTCCAATGTTCATCATGCAGACATCGGTAAGTCATTCCCGGTATATTGGCAACCAAGGTCTTAAACTGATCTCGGCTTTGTAATAATGCTAAGTTACTATTATTTTCTTTGGTGATATCAGCATGTGTGCCATACATCATCAATGGCTTACCATCTGCGGTATAAGAAACGACTTTGCCTCGATCATGCGCCCATACAAAATGACCATCTTTGTGCTTCATTCTGCATTTAACGTCATAAAATGGAATTAAGCCATTGAGGTGATCATCTAAAGCTGCATCTGAATAATCCAGGTCATCGGGATGTATCATGGATAACCAAGTATCAATGGTAATGGGTTCTAGCTCGGCAAGCGTATAACCGATAATATCAGCCCAACGTTCGTTGCAATGGGTTTCACCCGTTTGAATATTCCACTGCCAAGTACCGATCCTCGTTCCGTCAAGCACCGACCTGTACATTTGCTCGCTTGCCACTAATTGCTCATGTGCTTGATCTTGTAATCTATCAATAATTTCTTGTTCAATACTTTTAGCAAAACCGTATGCAATATCTCGTTCTTTGTCAGTGAACTGGCGAGGTTTGCTATCAATAAAGCAAAGTGTGCCAATTTTTTCACCATTACACACTAAAGGCACACCGGCATAAAATCGGATAAACGGCGCAGAGACAACTAATGGATTGTCAGCAAACCGACTATCAAGCAGAGCATCAGCAACTTCAAAAATACCATCGCCTAAAATGGTATGGCCACAAAATGAAATATCTCTGCTTGTCGCGCATGCATCTAAACCTTGTTTCGACTTAAACCATTGGCGATTGGAGTCTACCAATGAAATAAGCACAATTTCCGTGCCTAAACAAAGTTGAGCTAAATGCGTTAAACGATCAAAACGTTCTTCTGGGCCCGTATCTAACAGCCCAGTATTATTTAGCGCGGTAAGTCTTTCTGTCTCGGAAATAGGAAATACAGGAGTTTGCATAAGTTACTCTTGATTGTGGATTTCTTGAGAGATTAAGCAAGCTTGATAAATAGATTCTAACCTATCACCTAGACTCATAGCATCGAAGGGTTTTTCAATCACAGCAACGGCACCAACATCCAAATATTCTTGTTTTTCAGACTCCTGAATCCTCGCGGTCATAAAAACAGCTGGAATGTTTAAACAATTTGGTTTTTTACGAATTTCAATCAGCGTTTGTATACCATCCATACCCGGCATCATGGCGTCTAACAATATTAAATCTGGTGCGAAAGCCTCCACTTGGCTAATGGCCTCATGTCCGCCATCACAAGCCAACAGGGTAAATCCAGATATATCAACGAGAGCCATTTCAACAATGATTCGAATCGACTCATCATCCTCTACGTGTAAAATTTTATCTAATTGCATGCCGACTCCAGTTTGATTGGCGTAAACCCCAAATATATCGAATTTTATCGACTAATATTGCATTATAATTTTTGTTGAAGCAAACTAAGCTATTGATTAACAATAAATCCTAACTTTTTATGATGATAGGACATCCATTGAAACTCAATAATACAGTAAACTGCTGTTATCTTTTCTATAGTGTACTTAGAAAGTCATCATGTTCCGAGAGTCATACATATGAAATCTACTAAAATTACTGCTCAGCAGCAGCCCTTTGATGAAATGAATAAACATGACATTAATAATTTTAGATCAGAATCTGATAATAGGGAGCTAGAAAGTTTACTTAAGCCTTTTGGTGGTAATGAAAAGTTTTATCGGCGTTTACTAAAGGTTTTTGAAGCAAATCTGGATCAGCAACTGAATAATCTAGAACAGATGATCTTGCAAAACAACACCAATGAGATATTGGTCATTGTTCATACCCTTAAAGGGACTTCTGGGACAGCGGGCTTAACATCAATCTATCAAGCCTTATGTGCCTGGGAGATAAAACTCAAGGACACGAATAGTTCAAATGCTTTTGAGATACTTTGTGTCGAACTGGCGCCCCAGTTACGTTCAGTGACACAAGCTGAACTGTCAAAAATCCATGCTTTATTAGCAGAAAAAGAAGTTGAAACACAACGCCCAACAGTTGATTATTCAATCCCAGAGCTCACCGCGATGCTCGCAGAACTGAAACAACACCTCGAAAATAACAATCTAGAAGCGGTGAATATCATCCTAAACCTTCAAAATATGTTGGCTAATAATTTATTGGTTAAGCATGAATTAGCAGTGCTATATGATGCAGTAGAAATATTAGATTTCGACAATGCACTTGTTGCATTATCTTCATTATCCAACAAGTTGTAATAGCCATTTAGCCGTTACTTGGTGTAAAAGCAGATTTATCTTTGATGCCACTAGGCAAATATTAAACAAAAAGTGTTATTCCATTATTATACCATCCCGCACAAAGGGTCCATTGCTACTAAATAAGTGGCTACTAAATAAGTTGCGGCCAAATATATACCTTGGCAACTTTTAGTCAGCCCACTATCGACGTATAATGTCCGCGAACTCTTTAAACGTTAGGCATTAATGAAAAATAACATAGAGATAGTCGATCTGCTGCGTGAACGCATTCCGTCATTTGAATGTAAGCCAGGTTGTCACGATTGTTGTGGTCCAGTAACCACATCTTCAGAAGAAATGGCACGCCTCCCCTTTAAAACTAACGCCCAACATGAAGCCGCATTAAAAGAGTGGAACTGCGTATACTTAGGTCCAAATGGTTGCGAGGTTTATGAAGAGCGCCCATTGATATGTCGTGTTTTTGGTACAACACCACGTATGCCTTGCCCTGAGCACCGTCGACCGGAAGTGATGATTGATACAAAAACGGAGGCGCAGATCCATCACTATATCGCCAACACCCGCCAAGTACTGGTTTGACATTTAATCGGTAGTAAATACAGCAGTGATAGAACCTGCCAGAACAGATAATATTTATGTCTGGTAAGGCGGCCGAGGAATACCAGTCAATGCATTAACAAGGCATGCCAACGACACACGTACAATGATTATGCTGATATAAAGGCATTTTCGTATTCACGAAAATGCCAGCATAAGACTAAATGTTAGATGAGCTTAAAACTCACCATTCGCGACAGTACCATTTGTCACTTCAATATCTTGTAAATCAGCATGTAAAAAGAAAGGACTTTCTACATCATCAAGTGTATTTTTTACATCTGGATCATCGTACTGTGCAACACAGGTGTAACCCAGACTATAATTACCCGCTACCACAAAACCAAACTCATAGCCTTGGCCTATCACTTGATTGTTTTGATCTAAAATAGCGTTAACTCTTGCAGAAGCAATAGGCGCAGCGTCTGGAGCAACGACGGCATCAATATTAAAATCAGCCATATTTTCTAATAGCGCAGTATCTTGATATAAATAAACCGCATGGCTAAATGCACTTCCGCCAGCGGCAACTTCACATTGAGTCATCATGTCAGCAGGAATACTTCCCTCAATCGCACCAACTTCAGAAATGTTATGTAACTGCACCGACGTAGGTTTTAAAGTCCAGTAGTCTTTATTGCCATGGGGGTCTTGTAATCCACTAGACAGATCAAACTCAGCAACAAAGCTATTTGTGCCTGCTGCAATCGTAAATGCCTTATTAAAAAATAGCCGTCCAGTATCGGTATCCGTTGCACCGACTCCGCCACATGAACCATTACTGTTTGTCGTTAAACCAAATAAATTATCGTCATTGGTTATGACATATGAACTGTCCGCATTCGGGGTTTCACTTCTTTGCATATAAATACACATTTGGTATTCACCAACAGGAATACTTTGCCCACTCACAAGTGTGTCAACGGCTTGTCCTTGAAATTCAAGTAAATTAACTTGTTTCAAAGCACCATCATCTGACACATCAAACGAAATACTCCCCGAGTCATTTTTTAACACAACTTGTTTAAAAGCGATCGTCACGTCTTTGGCATCACTTGGGTTATCTGATACACCTAAACTAAATACCCCCATTTGAGGAGAGTCTGTTTTATCGTCACTCCCCCCACAAGCTACCAGTAAAGTCGATATCGAGACGGCAAGTAACGTATTAAGCTTTTTCATAATAAACCTCATTAATGGTGCATTTTTTACTGTTTGTTTTACAACTGTAAAAAGTATTGATCACTAAATAAATCATGTTCGATTTTTATACAATCAAAACTCAATAACCCTGTAAGTATTCAATTCAGCAATATGGGCTGTTTACTGAGCTCTATGACAAAGCTCAGTAAATAACAAAGCTCAGTAAACAATTAAATTATTATATTTTTTTGATAAACAAAAATTAACGGCAATTTAACACCCATTTCACTTCAAAAAATATGATATTAAACGATATTTAATCAATCTCACAACCATCCCACAGTTCCATCTAGCCAGCTTGAGCAATAAGCGCTATTGTTGTCCCAAATGAACGTACACGATGGATTTTGATTGTTTACCTATAATATCAACGGTAAAGCCAGCCGCTTTTTCACTTACGCAGATCTCATTAATTGTGGTGCAACCGCGCTCGAACATAATATTGAAAATCTGCCATTACAACCTGACACCTGGCGCGCCCTGAATTTATTGGCCACTCAAATACTGGACCCAATTGTCGACCAATTTGGCCCATTGCGTTTAACTTATGGTTTTTGTTCACCCGAACTTGTTAGAAAAATAGCTAAAAATCGTAATCCGCATATTGCCCCAAAGCTTGATCAACATTGCTCGCACGAACTCAATCAAAATCAAAAAATCATCTGCGACCGCCTAGGTGCCGCCTGTGACTTTACCCTAGTAAGCAGCAACAATGACCAACCGATTGATATGCAGCAAGTTGCATTATGGATGTGTGAAAACCTGAAATTTGATCGCCTCTACTACTACGGAAAAAACCGACCAATACACATCAGCATTGGCCCGCAAATGAATCAGTTCATACAAACAATGAAAACTAATGCCGATACAGGCCATCGCGTACCGTCTAAAAAAGGCCGTGATGAAACGGCAATCGCGGTAATACAGCAAGTTGATTATTGATTGTAATAGGTTATAAAATCACACTGAAGCATTCAGACTTAATCATTCATATTTAAACGATTTAAATTATAGGGTTAACCATGTCTACTATTGCGTTTTATGATCAACATTCGCATGATTTTTTCGAGTCGACTGTGAATGCTGATGTCAGCGAATTGTATCAAGCCTTTGTCGCACAACTCCCTGCTAACGCACGTGTATTAGATGCTGGTTGTGGTTCTGGTCGTGACAGTAAAGCCTTTATTCAATTGGGCTTCAATGTTACCGCCATTGATGCCAGTGCCGAATTAGCCAAAGCGGCATCTGATTATATTGGCCAACATGTCACGGTTTGTACCTTTGATGAAATAGACACATCGCTTCAGTTTGACGGCATTTGGGCTTGTGCATCTCTGCTTCATGTTGAAGCAAGCGCTCTACCCAACACCTTTGAAATTTTGGCTAACAGTTTGGTTAATGGTGGCGTATTCTATTGTTCATTTAAATATGGTGATCAAGAGCGAATTCATAACGGTCGGTTTTTTACCGATGCTAATGAGTCACTATTAGAACAGTGGATTCAACAAACAGGTTTAATGATTAAACAGACTTGGGTGACTACAGATGTGCGCTCGGGTCGTGAAAACGAAAAATGGCTCAATGCCATCCTCATAAAGACGTTAAAATAGAGATGTAAAAATGAAGCTAGCAGAAGGACCTGTATTAACCAGCGGTGGTTTGGATGACCCTTTTTTACCAAAATTAACGCAAGCCATTAACCGTGCGACTAGCATTGAAATGTCGGTGTCGTTTATTCAACGATCTGGGCTAGATTTAATTTTTGATGCTTTATCCGATGCATTAGAACGCGATGCAAGCATTTCAATAGTCACCTCCGACTATCTTTTGATTACCGACCCTGTCGCATTGCGACACTTAATGATTTTGCAATCTCGTGGTGCAAAAACCAAAATATTTACCTGTAATAGCAATCAAAGCTTTCATATGAAAAGCTATATTTTCGTCCAGCAACAAACCGGATTAGCAGATATCGGGAGCGCTTTTATTGGCTCAAATAACATCAGTAAAGCGGCATTCACACACGCATTTGAATGGTGCTTGCGCCACGACTTATTGCCGAATCAAGATCCTAAAGAGTTTAACCATATCCGCCAACAATTCTTGAATATTTTCAATCATTCGCAGGCAATCGATCTAAGTGATATCTTCATCAACGACTATGCCCAAAAACGTAAATTGTATAAACCACCTTTAGCTATTGTTCATGAAACAGAGCCAGAAGAACCAGTACCTAACTCTGCCCAAGCAGAAGCCTTAATTGCATTAGCGGATACACGTTTAGCTAAGCAATCCAAAGGACTGGTTGTATTAGCCACGGGCATGGGTAAAACATGGTTAGCTGCATTTGATGTATTGCAATTCAATGCTAAAAAAGTCCTATTTGTTGCTCATAGAGAAGAGATATTAATTCAAGCAGAACGGACTTTTAGAACCTTATTACCTCAAAGTACAACTGGCCACTTTAATGCCAAAACTAAGGCCATTGATGCGGACATTGTATTTGCATCGATTCAAACATTAGGCAAACCGGAATATCTTAATCAACTAGATCAAGCTCACTTCGACTACGTCATTGTTGATGAGTTTCATCATGCTGGCGCCGTCAGTTATCGGTTATTACTCAACCACTTTACCCCGCAATTTTTACTCGGTTTAACGGCCACGCCAGAGCGCACGGATCAAGCTGATATTCTATCGTTATGTGATAATAATTTGGTGTTTGAAAAAAACATAATCGACGGAATTGAATCGGGTATTTTGGTACCTTTTCATTACCAAGGTATTAAAGACGAAACGGTCGATTACCGAGAGTTGCCATGGCGAAATGGAAAGTTTGATCCGCAACAATTAATGAATCTATTTGCTACGCAGAAGCGCGCTAAACATGTGTTTGGTCATTGGAAAACCCACAAGCAGCAACGCACCTTAGCATTTTGCGTCTCTAAAGCTCATGCCGACTTTATGGCTCAATGGTTTTCTGCTCGAGGTATTAAAGCTGTGTCGGTGCATAGCGGCTCAGAAGTTAGGCGCGGCGAAGCACTTAGCCAATTAAACTCGGGTGAAATAGAGGTGATATTTTCAGTCGATTTGTTTAATGAAGGTACTGATTTACCCTCAATAGACACTATCTTAATCTTACGTCCGACTGAATCCAAAATTCTATTTTTACAACAGTTAGGCCGTGGATTACGCACATCTCCCGAAACCAATAAAACCTTTGTGTCTGTTATTGATTTCATCGGTAATCACATCAGCTTTTTAAATCGCCCAATGGCGTTATTGCAAGCAGCGAATGCCAATGAAGCGATTAAGCGTCTTAACAATCCTGAAATCGATTCTAAGTGCTTAATCAATATCGATCCTGAATTGGTCGACTTTTGGCAACAGCTAAAACTTGATTACACCAAAACAGATCAACAATACCAATTACTCAAAGATGATTTAGGTCACCGCCCTACTGCCACTGAGTTTTATCACAGTGGTTATGTTTGGAGTAAAATGACCAAGCAAAATGGTAGTTGGTTTGAACTGGTATTAACCCAAGAACGTGAAGACAAAACATTACTGGCGTTAACGCCCTATTTGCCATTTTTGAGTCTAGGCGTTGAAAAAGCCACAATGACGAAATGCTTTAAAGCCATTTTACTCGAAGCATTTATTGAGTTAGACGGATTAAACTATCCCCCCACAATTGAAGCGGTATGCATTAAGAGTTGGCAGGTATTTAAACGTTATCCGAAATTGTGGACTCAAGATGTTAAAACCGATTTACAGCTAATCGACGCCGATTCCCCAAAATGGCGTAAGTATTGGTTAGACAACCCAATTACGTTTTTATGCAAACAAGATAAGTCAGACACACAGTCTTGGTTTGCTGTAAAAGAAAATAGATTACATGCAAATGTTGATGTAAAAGTTGATGATATTGAAGTAATGTCTACCGCAATGAGCGAATTAAGCGAATTGTTGTTAGCGCGTTATAGCCAACGCCAATCAGCATCGACACTCACTCCAATAAGCAAAACTGTACAATCGAATGTGGTTACACTTCCAATTGAAGTGAGTCGCGATGAACAGGCATCCCTTAGTTATTACCCAGATCTAAAAATTGCCTGCGGTCATTTTAAAACGGGTACTGACGACAATAGTGAAACACTGACGTTAAACTCGACCTTTAGTAAACTCGATCCATCGATTTTTTTTGTTGCTCCAGCAAGTGGTGATTCGATGAACGGCGGTAAAAATCCAATTGAAAATGGTGATTTATTGTTACTAGAACGTATTACAGCAATTAATGCTGGTTCGATTACCGGTAAAATCATGGCGATTGAAATCCAAGATGATGCAGGCAATAACCAATATTTATTACGTAAAGTGAGTAAACTCACTAATGGTCAATATCAACTTAATGCCCATAATCCAGCTTACTCACCAATACTCGCCAATGACTCAATGCAGACCTTTGCACGCTTAAAGCAGGTATTAAATGCCTCTGATTTTGTGTAAATCATAAACATCTACCATTTAGTACTTCTCTAAAAAGCCACTCACGAGTGGCTTTTTTATGCGTTTTTTAATCGGTCTCTCTATTACGCTCTTTCTATTACGCTCTTTCCGCCAAACTGGCTTCAATTACTGTCCGCTAATACAAATTGATACACAAAATGATTACGGTTAAATTTAACACGTTGTTAATATAAATTATCAGTTTTAGCCTTTACCTCTCGCATACTTTCCACCTTATTAAACTGATAAATAATTGATTGTGCCTAGTACGATACAAAGTAAACAATGTCCGCGCCTAACAATAACAACACAGGATTTTAAAATAGTCATGCCTTTAAAAAACAATAAGATTAATGCGATTTCATTCGCCCTTAGCCTAATTTTAGGTACCACTTTTATCACCCCAGCGATTGCCCAAGACACGCTGATTTTAGCCGATGCGTATATCGACGTAGCCAAAGGTAAAAGCATTAATGATGCTGCGATTATCGTATCAAACAATCAAATCATTAAGGTTACTACCGCGGCAAACATCAACAATAAAGCCGATTACAGTTTGATTGACCTTAAGGGTAAAACGCTGGTGCCTGGTGTGATGGATATGCACGTGCATTTATCCTTTGATGCCGAAGATAACTTTTTAGAGTCGATGAATTATTCAGTGCCTAGGCAAACAGTTAAAGCCGTTAAAAATGCTCAAAAAACCTTGCTAGCGGGCTTTACCACAGTGCGAGACTTAGGCGCATCGGGTTATTCCGTTATTGCCACTCGTGATGGAATAGATGCTGGCGATATTCCTGGGCCCCGTATTTGGGCTGTGGGCCATGCAATTGGGATCACTGGCGGGCATTGCGATGATAACTTCCCTGCACCAGAAGCTCATGCAAAAGCTCAAGGTGTTGCAGACGGCCCTTGGGAAGTGCGCACTAAAGTACGTGAAAACATTAAATACGGTGCCAATGCGATTAAAGTCTGTGCCACTGGTGGGGTATTTTCTAAAGGTACTCAAGTTGGTGCGCAGCAAATGACTTACGAAGAACTCAAATCTGCTGCAGATGAAGCGCATATGCGCGGCCTTGTTATTGCCGCCCATGCTCATGGTACCAGCGGCATTAAAGATGCGATACGCGCAGGTATCGATAGCATTGAACATTGTAGTTTTATGGATGATGAAGCCATTAAGATGGCAATAAAAGCAGGCACGTATTTGTCTTGCGACATTTACAACACCGAATACACCCTCGCCTATGGCGCGGCTAACGGCGTACCAGAAGCCAATATCAACAAAGAAAAGCAAGTGTCGCAAGCTCAGCGCGACAGCTTTAGAAAAGCCGTTAAGGCTGGCGCTAAGATGGTGTTTGGTTCCGATGCCGCTATTTATCCTCATGGCGATAACGGTAAGCAGTTCTCGCGCATGGTGACATTTGGCATGACGCCTATTCAAGCGCTGCAGGCCGCTACCATTAATAGTGCTGCCTTGATAAAACAAGATAACCTAGGTCAGATTAAAGCAGGATTTATGGCAGATATTATCGCTGTCGATGGTAATCCGCTGGATAACATTAGCTTGATGGAAAACGTCACCTTTGTGATGAAAGACGGTGTGGTATACAAACAGCTTTAGAGCACAAGCTAAAGGCTATCGCTATCTAGAATGAGTGTCTAAAATGAGTCTCTAACATTAGTCTCTAAAATTAGTCTCTAAAATTGGCATCTTAAGGCTGCTATCAGCTTGAATATACTTAGCGGTCTAGTCCTGATGATTTATCGCAGGACGGAACTAGCAACAACATACCAAGGCCTGGCTTAATCGCTTGGCCTTTTTTTATTATTTTATAATCTAAGTGAGCTGATATGACTTGAAGGGATGTAATGACAAGACCTTATGACTAAAGGCTGTTTGCTTTGTTATGGACTGCTTTTTCACGCTAGGTTTTTATTGACTCAAGATGATTATTCGTCCAAAGGCTGTTACTGGCTCAAGGCTGTTACTGGCTCAAGGCAGTTAGTCGGCTCAAGGCTGTTATTTGACTGATGCCTATTGTCGACTCAACGCTGCACCTTATTATATCAGCTACTTTTAACCATTCTGCTTATCAAACGCGAGCCCTAAAGGTTCAAAATATTCCATCATGGCTTGATATATTTCACGGCAGTGTTGTGCGTCGGGATAAGCGCCATGTTTAGCTAGTGGCGAGTCGATAGTACTGTTAACCAGGTACGGATTGGATATATTGGCATAATCTTGTGAATACATTTCAATGCAAGATTCAAAGGCGCGCGCCATCATTTCGGTCGGTTTAGCAAAGTAATGGCAGCGTTGCTGTTTATCGAGTGCGATGGAGCGACGCACATAGTCGTGTGGCTCTTGGCCGTTGGCGCTCAGCAAGGTCACTTTAAATAAGCTAGAGAGTTTATTATTCAACGGGTGAGCGATTATGGATTTATCGGCCAGCCAATTGTCGCTGGCACAAGCAAATAAATTGGCACGACTTAAGTTAGCCCTAGTTGTATTGGTCGTTTGCTCTGATATTACAAGCGACGACAAATACGGGTCTAATATACTGTCGTCGATAAACATTTTATCGGCGATATAGTGATCGAATGCATGCCAAAATTCATGAGCTAACGACCCTGCTCCGGCATTTTTGGCTAATGCCAGTTCCCGGTATGCTGGCGAATAATGAGCTTGCACACCTTTTTGGCCGCCATGGCCAAAGGCAAAGTGTAAGCTACCGCGTAAACCAATCAACTCTGGCGGTACTGCTAATATGTTGGCTAAGTCTGCTAGTGAGTCAAATATCAAATTAGCCGCAAGTGCCGACTCCTCACGGTTAACCCATTTGCCAACACGGATATGCTGCAAACCAAAAGTGTGTTTAATATCGAGAAAACTGACCGAATCGCCATTTCGATAGTCGGGCCCGATACGTTCAAAATGACGTTGATGATTTAATAATGAATGATGTGAAGCCAAACATACCTCTGTTGTCACTAAAGCGATTGCCAAAAATGTTTACACAAAAACGAATGCTGAACCTAGTAGTTAATTATGCCATGGTTAACGCCATAAACCGCCCTATAAAAATAAAGTGATAGTAAAAAACACCGCTAACGTAGGCTAATGCCACCAGCACACCACTAGAATAACTATTCATAATTATGCAAAAATAAAAGTATTACCCTCGGTAAATTTTTAACCTTCATTCATTTTAATGCATATCTACTCAAAATAAGTCTGCGCAGGTTACATAAAAGCGACCTATAAAACACCGAGCGTATTTTACTCTGCCATTAAGTTGTCTATTACAATACTCACTAAGTGACCTATTACGTCCACCAGCATTTTATGGATCGTCTAGATTACGATTCTGTATTATGAATCTACATTACGGCTATTGATTACGGCTCTTCATCACGACCCTTTATTGCTTCTCTTCAATACGACTCATCATTACTTCCCTTTATTACAAGATGCGCCTAAAGCGTAAACAACAGTATTGGGGGTCAGTTAAGTATCACTAATTGGATTCCTATTTAAGCGTGTTAGCAGTACGATGGTTTACGATTGATTTTTCATGGAGGATTTATGATTTATACCACGACTGAAACCATTCCTGGTCGGGACATTATCGAGATTGTCGGCGTTGTAACCGGTAATGTGGTTCAATCTAAACATATTGGTCGAGACATTATGGCCGGCTTAAAAAGCATTGTGGGTGGCGAAATCCGCGGTTACACCGAAATGTTATCTGATGCCTGAGATGTCGCAGTTGAGCGTTTAGTTGCCAGTGCGGCACAAAAAGGGGCTGATGCGATTGTGGGGTTCCGCTTTACGACAAGTGCCATTATGGATGGCTCGTCTGAAATTATGGCTTTTGGTACTGCGGTTAAATTAGGGCCAAGCAGATAAATACGCCTGAAACTAAACGGGTATTAATAGTATTTGCGAACAACAAATACTTAAGTCGATTTTTATATCCTTGATGTTAGCCGAGTTTATCGCCGAAATGCTTCTAATGACCAAACATAACTAGTATGACCAAACATAACGAATAGGTGATTTTATGATTAAAAATATTTCTTTAGCCGTTGCCATGTTGATAACGTCTACTCATGCCTTTGCGGTAGAAAGCCTTATCACTGTTGAAAGCCATTACTCGGCCAAAGAAACGGCAGATAGGTTTGAGTCGATCATAAAAGACAAAGGTTTTACGGTTTTTTCCAGGATTGATCATCAAAAAAATGCCGCCGGTGTGAACTTAACTCTGAGACCAACTGAAGTGATTATTTTCGGTAACCCTAACATCGGTACTCAATTAATGCAGTGTAACCAACTTGTCGCGATTGACTTGCCACAAAAGGTATTGATTAGCGAGGATGCTGATAACAAGGTTTGGCTGTCGTATAACAATCCGCAGTACATTAAACAGCGTCATAGTATTGCAGGCTGCGATAAGGTTATTAATAAAATCTCTGGTGTCCTCAATACATTAAGCCTTGCTGCAACGTCTAAGTAGTTATTTCGCAGCTAGTCGTTTGAGCAAGGCTATTGGCGCGAACATTTTGAACGAGTAAATTGAACGAGTATATTGAACGAATATATTGAACGAATATATTGAGTGATCATTTATAGCCACCAGCTTATTAATTCGGAGCGAGTATACGAGGAATAAGCAAAGCATAACGATGATCACTCAGCCATTGTGTGTTATCGAATGACGATTCTTATCGCAACACAGAGTAAACAAATCGAATCACATCAGCAGTGGCACAACTTCAAGATGGTATTTATCAATATTTTATATCTATATTTTACATCTATCTTTTTCACAAGAATTTACACAAGAATTTTTCAATAGAATTTACCAGAAAAGTTATATAAAACAATCGATTTAGAGGTTTTCAATGAATAGTGAAGTGGTATTAATCAGCGGTGCGAATAGAGGTATTGGTTTAGCGTTAACAGAGCAATATCTTGTCAACGGTTGCAGCGTCATAGCAACCTGTAGAGATGGCGCAACAACGACTGAGCTTTTGTCGTTGAAGGCTCAGTTTGCTGACAAATTATTGATTGAGTCACTGGATATCACGAGCTCTGAATCAATCCAGCGCTTAGCGAATAATCTCAGCCAACAAAATATTAGTCTCGATTTAATTGTTAATAATGCGGGCTTTTTAGATGGAGATAATCACAGTATTCATGCTATTGATTATACTGACGCTGAAATGTGTTTTAAAGTGAACGCGCTCGGGCCATTATTTTTAACACACTGTTTATTAAAACTATTGAATAAAAATCGTTTATGCAAAATAGCGATTATCTCTTCTTCTAAGGGATCACTATCACAAGCACAAGGTGTCGACTGGTATGGTTACCGAATGTCTAAAGCCGCAGCCAATATGTTAACTGTGAATTTATCGACTGAACTGGTTAATAATAACGTCGCGGTGGTATCGGTTCATCCTGGTTGGGTGCAAACGGATATGGGCGGCAGCTCTGCAAAGGTAAAGGTTAATGATTCCGCCCTTGGGATTATAAAAGTGATCAACAATTTATCGATTCACAATACCGGTCAGTTTTATGATGTTAACGGTGAACAACTGCCGTTCTAATCAGCGCATCAATCCGTACAACAAACTACCGACCGCTTTATTGGTAATTCATTGGTCAGATTTGGGCTACTGTTAGTGCGTAAAGATGGTGAATATGATGTTTTTTTATTAAGCAATTAGCCAACAAATTGACCGATATACTATTTAATACTCGATAATGTGTAATGATATTTGTGTGTGGCTTGCCTTAAAAATTGAAATGGGTAAGATGTTGTTTTAATGTCTTTATCGTTGATATTATTATGATGTCTGAGTGTTAATCCACACAGTGTGGCAACATCGATTAAGTCGACAGTTAATCAAATTAAAATTGATACAATTAAGATGAGTTTTATCTTTTCCTGCCGCATAGCGGCTAAGCTCAACAAACACTTAATGTTGATTTGCAACGCGCTGCATTGGTAATGTTTTTAGTCATTACCATGCAAGGTAGAATCCTAAGTTGCGTTACGGCATAGCTTAAGCGAGCGTTATATTAATTGAGGTTGCTACAATGGAAACAAAGCCAATAATTTATGACAGATTTACTTGTAATAAATGTTTTGATAAAAGCAGCCTTGATTTTGATTTCACCATGGCTTTTCAGCCAATTATTAACTGTAAGACCAATAGCATATTTGGCTATGAAGCATTGGTACGTGGTTTACAGAATGAATCGGCCTTTTCGATCATTTCTCAAGTCAATGATGATAATCGTTACCTCTTTGATCAACTTTGCCGCGTTAAAGCCATCGCACTGGCGGCGAAACTAAAGCTAGATTCAATGCTTAGCATTAACTTTCTCCCAAATGCTATTTATAAACCTGAGCGCTGTATTCGCACAACCTTAGAAGCCGCTAAAGAGTATAACTTCCCAACCAACAGAATCATGTTTGAATTTACAGAAAATGAGAACATTAGTGATACTGCATTTGTTAAGAGTATCGTTGAGTATTATAAGCAATCAGGATTTATCACCGCATTAGACGATTTTGGTTCTGGCTATGCCGGTTTGGGACTGTTGGCTGATTTTCAAACCAACATTATCAAATTTGATATGAAGCTTGTTCGTAATATCGACCAAGATAAAACCCGACAAGCTATTATAAAAAACTGCTTAAACTTGTTTACTGAACTTAACATTACCTCTTTGGCTGAAGGCGTAGAGACAATAGAAGAAATGCAATGGTTACGCGATTGTGGCATTGAGCTGATGCAAGGTTATTTATTTGCCAAACCTGGCTTTGAATCCCTACCGCTAGTTGATTTTGACGAGATATACCGCATCGAAAGTCAGATTAAGACTCAACCTACTCTGAGCTTAAATGACGGTGCGGGTATATAAGCTTAAGGTCGAGACTCATCATTACCTCAATGCACATTATTATTTATGCCATTGAGTGTATTCCACTCGAGTATGGCGCAAGTGTTCAAAGGCAATAGGGTTAGATGTTTCGTGCATAGGTTGAATGGCTTGTGGTATTTCTTAGTTAACAGTCTGTGACATAACCGGCATCGAAATAGCGGTAAAGATTATCGCAACAATGGTTAATCTTATTTTCATGCTGCTGCCCAATATTTATTGAGCCTAAATATTTCTACACTGCGTCATTAATGCGCCTATGCTATAGGCGTAATACTCTTTGCAACAACAAAAACGCACTATCACCATGGTTTAATGGTTAAAAAGCAGTTCATACATCTGTGCCTAAGCTAAAATTTAGACGATAAAGCGTGCCTCTTTTTTGCAAAAATCAGAGAGATCACAGACCGTTTTCATTTGTATTTGAGGGGCACATTGTCAACTTTCGGTTTGCTTTGCATGATAATGTTTATTGTCACCATGATAACCAGCAAATAATTTGTTAATTATGTTCAAAAAATTTTGGATGTTAATTGTTAAACCCTCCATTGATAACGTTTTATTATTAAAAGGATAAGTTTTAATAATTTATTGTTTAGCCTTGTTCACTGTATATTACGTCTATCGAACATCATTCATCATTCATACGCACGCACGCACGCACGCCTTATAGTGTAATTTATCCGATTGTTTATGCGGTTGTTTATTCGTTTGTTTATTCGGGAATGGGCACGTTCGCCGATGCGTTTAAAAGATGTCGCTTAAAGAGAGAGTTATGAAATTTTTACACACTATGTTGAGAGTCATTGACCTAGAAAAATCAATCGAGTTTTATACCCATGTGCTAGGCATGAAAGTGCTAGAAAGAACCGAAAACAAAGACTATCGCTACACCTTAGTTTTTGTGGGTTATGGCACTCAAGCAGACAGCACCACAATTGAATTAACCTATAACTGGGACACCAATGAGTATGACCATGGTAATGCTTTTGGTCATATTGCGCTGGGTGTAGGGGATATTTATAGTGCCTGTAATGACATTAAAGCACGCGGTGGCAACGTCACCCGTGAACCAGGACCGGTAAAAGGTGGTTCAACCCACATCGCCTTTATCGTCGATCCTGATGGATACCAAATTGAGCTCATCCAAATTAGCAAGTAAAGAGGAATACAGAATGAACAATGCACTATTTCAACCAATACAGCTCGGTAAACTCTCTTTAAAAAATCGTATTGTTATGCCACCAATGACGCGCTCGCGCTCAACCCAACCGGGTAATGTGGCTAATGAGATGATGGCTGAATATTATGCTCAGCGAGCATCCGCGGGTCTTATTATTACAGAAGGCACCCAAATATCAGTCATGGGCCAAGGCTACGCATGGACGCCAGGTATTTATTCTGCAGAACAAATTGCCGGGTGGCAGAAAGTCACCAAAGCGGTTCATGCACAAAATGGCACTATCTTCGCTCAGCTTTGGCACGTTGGTCGAGTGTCTCACCCTGATAATATCGGTGGTCAACAACCTATTTCGTCTTCTGCACTAAAAGCCCAAAATGTAAAAGTGTTTGTGGATAATGGTACCGACGAACCCGGTTTTGTTGACGTGGTAGTGGCTCGTGAAATGTCTAAAGCTGACATTGAACACGTGATTGGCGAATATCGTCAAGCAGCGTTAAATGCGATTGAAGCCGGTTTTGATGGCGTAGAACTGCATGCTGCTAACGGTTATTTAATTAACCAGTTTATCGATTCTGAAGCGAATAATCGTATCGACGAATATGGTGGTAGTATCGAAAACCGCCTGCGCTTCCTGGGTGAAGTGGTTGGTGCAATGACCCAGGCCATTGGCGCTGATCGTGTTGGTGTTCGTCTTGCGCCATTCACATCGCTAAATGGTACTGTTGATGCAACGCCGATAGACACCTACATTGCCGCGGCAGCATTACTTAATAGCCTCAATGTGGTCTACATCCATGTGGCTGAAGTTGATTGGGATGATGCCCCAGAGACACCAACAGTATTTAAAGATACGGTTCGCGACGTTTATAAAGGTGTGCTTATTTATGCGGGACGTTATAACGGCGAAAATGGATCTCAGGCCATTGATGCTGGTGTAGCGGATATGATTGGTTTTGGCCGACCATTTGTCTCCAATCCAGATCTGGTAAACCGTATTAAGCATAACTATCCATTAGCGTCTCACAACCCAGAGACATTATTTGGTGGTGCTGAACGCGGGTATACTGATTACCCCGAATACAGCCCAAGCTAATAGTAATCACACTGTTTAGTTGAGTTAATATGTGAGCGATTCTGTCGTAAGGTAGGATCGCTTTATACGTATACATCATTTATTAATCACGACATATCTTTTGGTTTTCTCGTATCATTGCGACTTGCCAAGAGCCTTGCCCCTTTAGCCATCCCTCAGCTGGAACAAACGGTTTGATGAAACAAGAAGCGTTGCGCGGCAAAATATCCTTATTACTGGCCACAATGCTTGCGGCTGTGGGATGGATATCCTCCAAACTTGTTATTTTAGAGATGCCTGGAGAGGTGTTTATTGCTGCTCGCTTCTTAATCGCGAGTCTGATTTTATTGCCTTTTTGTTATAAGCAGATTTATGCACTCAGGTCTAAGCAAATTGCCGCGCTTTGTGGCGTTGGCATGGTATTAGCCGCTTCGATTGAAGTATGGGTTCACGCGATTACCATCTCTAGTACTTTGTCTGAAGGTGCTTTTATCATGAGCCTGGCGATGATTATAGCCCCGTTTATTTCTTGGCTATTATTCAAAGTAAGACCTAACCGCATGTTTTGGATATCGCTGCCTATTACTTGTATAGGCATTATGTTATTGACCATCACAACTGGCTGGGAAGTTGATAACAGCCAGTGGTTTTTCTTATTATCATCGGCACTGCTGTCATTGCATTTTGTATTGAATAAGCGGGTCTTGACCAATATAAAACCGTTAACATCCATCTGCGTACAATTATTCATGGTGGGCATTGTGGGTTGCGTGATTATGGCTGCGGTTTCACCTGAACATTTTGAGATAAATGGTCATGTGCTATTTTGGTTTGCGGTATCAACGGTTATCGCAACCAGTGTGCGTTATTTGCTTCAAACTGTCGGTCAATTTAGCGTTAAAATTGAAACCGCTTCGCTGATCATGATTTTAGAACCCATTTGGACATTAATATTGTCTATCAGCTTTCTTGATGAGGTAGTTGAAATGCAAAAGCTTATTGGTGGCGGGGTTATTTTATTGTCACTGTTTATTTACATCAAATATTCTAAAAAATAGTGCGTAAAAAGCTTTATTTATGACATCTACAACATCTACAACATCTACAACGCTGAGTATATCAATGTTGTAATAACCTATTTTTCGGTTTGTTAACCACGGCGCTGTATTCGCTACGCAAATGCATACGGTGGGAGGTACACAACGCCTTATATACTGAGGTGTAACTCAATTGTTGAGACTAAGCTGAGATGAGTCTATAAACGCTACTGAAAGGTCATGATGACGAGTAATAGACACATGCAAAGACTTTGTATTGATGTTATTGATGTTATTGATGCTAAAACACAGTGAAGTTAATGATTAATCCCAGTGTTGAACTGAGATTAATCATGCCGTGCGGACTAAACATGTAGAGCGATAGAGAGCGATTTAAGATGAATTAGCTAAAGTTTTCGTGGTAAGCAATCATAAAGTCTTCTCTTATTAACTGCTCTAAATGTATGGCGCGTTCGGTGGGGCAAAAAATCATGATATGCACATTTTGCTCGCCGTTGATGCCGCTGGTGATATGAATATGCGGTTCGCTGCCAGGTAAATCGACACCAGCATGTTTTTCTATCACACCGTTGTAACGCTTAGCCACTTCGATAAAGTCTTCACAGTGCTGTTCTATTTGGCGGGTTAACCCAGGAAACAGTGTATAGAGATTAACAAACTGGACCACGGTAATGGTTATGTTGTGGTAAACATAACGTTTCATAAAGTTGAGGTTTTTCACCGCATAGGTAAAAAACATACTGTTAGGTAATGTCGCGGTTTTACCGGTGTAATGATATTGACCTTGATCAAGGTCGATCTCTTGGATAACGGTGGCCATTAAGTTATGTTCAATCACTTCGCCATATATTTTCCCTACTTCAATCCAATCACCAATCACAAATGAACGTGAACTCGCGCGTTGTATTGAGCCGGTAAAGCAAAGAATAATTTCTTTTGATGCTATCACTATGGCAATGGCAATGGCGGTAACAGACAGTGCAAACTTGCTAACTTCGGATTGCCAAAGCATGAACAAAATAACCAGTATTAAAATGAAGGTGCCATTTTTAGTGCGTGACATCCATTTGCGTTGCACATCAGAAAGAAAAGCGACGTCGCCACGAATACTTGAAATGATAAAACGTTTTATCACTGAGATAAGCATTATTATTAACACCGTTAATAATAATTTGTGTTCGAGAAAAAAATCGACGATCAAAGCTATATTATCTATCAAACTTGTTACCTACGTTGTTTTTGTTTCCACACTCATGGTGCTGAATTACGGACATTCCGGCCGTCACTCTATTGGCAATAGCAGCAGAAGACAAGGTAATTAGGCCATAACAGTATGAGGTCTAACCTGGTGCAGCAGTAAAAACTTAGTCAACGTCGGTAAATTAGCCCCTTCATATACACGAAAAAACCATTAATGTAGCTGACATTAATGGTTTTATCCGTATCGAGATTCGCAATATTGACGTGATATTGAAGTGAATATTTTAGCTGGTGATCATTTTAGTTAGTTTGGTAGTAAATAACGGTTGGTGTTATCGCTATAACATCATCATATCGATACCCCAAAGCATTTGGCTGCCCTTTTACCGGCTTAACATCTGAGTTGTCGCTTAGCTTAACTCCCCAATGATTATTACTGATACCATCGAAAATAATATTTATTACGCCGTCACTTTCTTTAACCATCGCGGCAATGTGGTGCTTGGCCATAATGTCTCTTACCTTAGCTGAGCGTGATGAGCACAAATCACACGCTTCTATATTGGTGACATTTTTAAAATATGTGGCATCGGCTGAAGGTACAAACCCAGCTACCGCTGACGGTTGATATTGAATAATACCTGCGGGGGTGAAAAATGCATTATTGACTCTAAATACATTATCATCTGAGCGCTGAACAATAGTGATATCGACGTTGTCCTTAAAAAAACGACTGATTACGTCTTGCTCTATCAGCAATATGTTGATGGCCTTAACCCTTTGGTCTCGACATGATTTTTCATTGCACAGCACTCTATTGGGCAAACTGGTGACAAATTGGGGATCGGCTTTAAATATCGCGTGACTCATTACACCTAAATTGAAGTTAGCAAAATCATTTTTATCCTCTGCAGAGGTAAATTTTGTTGGATGCACATCAAGCACCCCATACGGTGAGGCTAACCCAGGCAATATTTCTGCAATGCCATTTTTGGGTAATAAACCCCGTAAATGATTAATTGTTGCACGGTACTCTTTATCGGAGTCTGCCGTGAGGAAGTTAGGCAAGTTGTTTGCGCTGGTAACGATAGGCACGAGCAATGGACATAACAAAAATAGATAAGTGGCTCTCATGGGTGAGTAACATCCTTTTAATGTCATTGTTAACGTCATAGTTAATGTCATTGATGTTTAAGTAAAACACATCTTTGTTGTCATAATGTTATAAAAACAAGCAAAGTTAAAGCCGTGTCTAATCAAATTGTGAGTTTATCTTATGGATAAATTAGCATTTTTTGTCCAGCTTACTTCGCTGTACGTTGTCATTATTAGCATTCTTTAATCAATGATACCTGCTCTGTATTCGGTAAACGGATGACACGTTCACTCATAATAAGCAGAACCAGTTATTAGCCGTTTAACCATGACGTTATCCTGTGGCGGAGATGGCTAGTGATAAGTATCCAACGAGCATCCGCTCCGCACACAACTAGATTGAACAAGATTTAACTCGCCAACATCAGCAAGTCTATAAATAATAACGTCAATAAAATGGTGATCTGCGACAATTTGTCCGATTTCATTTTTGTTAACTTGATCAACATCATGTATTCGACGATATAGCCCTACATATGCTAAGGAAATATCTTACAAGTTGATTTACATCAAAGACCATTTTTGGCTGAGTTTTAATATTGATACCGATGGATTGCAACTAATTATTAGCCACTGAGCTAACTTAAGCAGAAGGTATCAACATGGACACACATGCAGCCCTTTATAAACAGGGTCAAGACCGCCTTGATTATTTACGCCAATTTGCCCAACGTCAGCCCGTGTCACTACAACAAAAAATGGCCAACATTGGGATATCTCGTCGAGACTTCATTAAGTGGACCGCGTCGGTCACTGCAATGTTTGCCTTGCCCCTACCCTTTAGTAATCTGGTTGCCGAAGCGGCAGAATTAGCCGACCGAGTGCCGCTAATTTGGTTACATTTAGCCGAATGTACTGGCTGTTCTGAGTCATTAATTCGTACCGACACGCCCAACCTCGACACATTGATTTTCGATCATATCTCGCTTGAATATCACGAAACCTTAATGGCAGCCGCTGGCTGGCAAGCAGAAGAGAACCTAGAAAACGCTCTTGAAACCTACAAAGGTCGGTATTTGCTGGCCGTTGAAGGTGCGGTCCCTACCGCCAATAACGGCACCTTTTTAACCGTGGGTTGTAAAGGTCATACGGGTTTACACATTGTTAAGGAAGCAGCTGAAAATGCTGCCGCGATTATCTCCGTTGGTACTTGCGCTGCTTTTGGCGGTGTACAAGCCGCTGCACCTAACCCGACTGGGGCAAAAGGTGTTTACGAAGTGGTCGATAAACCTGTGATTAACTTAGGCGGTTGCCCTCCGAGCGAAAAGAACATTGTTGGCACGCTAATGTATTTCATTATGTTCGGTAAGTTACCTGCACTGGATATGTTTAATCGTCCTAAATGGGCTTACGGCGCACGGGTACATGATAACTGTGAACGTCGTGGGCGCTTTGATGCTGGTGAGTTTGTTGAAGAATTTGGTGATGAAGGTGCTAAAGAAGGTTACTGCCTTTATAAAGTCGGCTGTAAAGGCCCATATACCTACAACAACTGCCCTACTGAGCGTTTTAACCATCACACCAGTTGGCCAGTGTTAGCGGGTCATGGCTGTATGGGTTGCTCTGAGCCGAATTTTTGGGATGACATGGCGGACTTTGAAAAACCGCTAGGACGCCAACTTTTACATGGCATAGATGCCACCGCTGACACCATTGGTGCGGTCATTTTAGGCGCTACCGTTGTTGGTATTGGCGCCCATGCAGTTGCTAGCGTATTTGCTAAGCCTTTGGAGGAATAATCATGAGTAAACGTGTCGTTATCGACCCTATCACCCGTATCGAAGGCCATTTACGTGTCGAAGTTGAAGTGGATGACAATAATGTCATTACCAAGGCTTGGTCTTCGTCGACCTTATGGCGAGGTATTGAGGTTATTTTAAAAGGCCGAACTCCAATGGATGTGGGCTTAATTGTGCAGCGTATTTGTGGCGTATGTACCTATTCGCATTATCGTTGCGGTACTGAGGCCGTTGAAAATGCCCTTGGGGTTAAGATCCCACTTAATGCTAAATACCTGCGCAGCATAATGCAGTCATCACTCTACATGCATGATCATATTGTGCATTTTTATCATCTACATGGTTTGGATTGGGTGGATGTGGTATCAGCATTAAGTGCCGACCCAGCCTTAGCGGCTAAAGTGGCAATGAATTATTCTGATGCACCGATTGCTGCCGGTGAAGGTGAATTAAAAGCGGTACAGGCACGAGTGAAAGGCTTGGTCGAAACCGGAAAACTGGGTCCATTTGCCAATGCCTATTGGGGTAATGGTACTTATCGTTTTACCCCTGAGCAAAACCTCATTGCGTTATCGCATTATTTAAAAGCACTTGAAGTACAACGTGTGGCAGCTGAAATGTTAGCTATTTTTGGCGGCAAATCGCCACATCCACAGTCTATTGTTGTGGGCGGCGTAACCTCAGTACGTGACATGTTAAGCCCTGCCCGTTTACAAGAATGGAAACAAAAGCACGCTATCGTGCAAGACTTTATTGAGCGAGCTTACCAAGCCGATATTGTGATGGCAGCAGAAGCATTTGGTACAGAAGCCAGTGTACTTGGCGGCGTAAATGTTAACAGTTTCTTGTGCGGTGAAGATTTTATTACAACCGATGGCGAGTACTTATTTAACCAAGGGGTCATTTTAAACGGTGATTTAGCCAATGTATTGGATATCGACCCGAGCTTGATTAAAGAAGATGTGACTCACGCCTGGTATAAAGCTGATGGTCCGCAACATCCATATCAAGGAACCACCATTCCTGATTACACCGGGTTTATTGAGCGCGACACTGTGTATGGCAAATTGCCCACCATTAATGGCGATGGTAAATACTCGTGGGTTAAGTCTCCGCGTTACCAAGATGAACCGATTGAAGTAGGTCCACTAGCGTGTTTGTTGGTTAACTATGCCCGTGGCAATCAAGTTGTGGTCAATGCGGTTGATGGTTTGTTAGCTCGCACTGGTTTGCCTCTTGAAGCATTGTTTACCACTTTAGGCCGTACTGCTGCACGTATGTTGCAAACGGTGTTGGTTGGCCAGGCCAGTTTGCAAACCTTTGATGCTTTACTGGTGAATATACAGTCGGATCAGTCTACTTACGTTAAACCTGAAATAGACCCAGACCGTGTTTACGAAGGTTATTCGATGATTGAAGCCCCTCGCGGCATGTTAAGTCATTGGATCCGGATTAAAGATGCCAAAGTCGAAAACTACCAAGCTGTGGTTCCTACTACCTGGAACGCAGGCCCTGTGGATGCTAACGGTAAAATGGGCCCATACGAAGCTTCGTTGATTGGTTTGAAACTTGAAGACCCAACTAAGCCGTTAGAAGTCATTCGCATTATTCATTCCTTTGATCCTTGTATGGCGTGTTCCGTTCACGTGATGGATTACAAGAAACACACCCTAGGTCAATTTAAAATTGATCCAAATGGGTTTTAATCAAAGGTAATGGAGTAGGAGGGATAAAAGTATGGAACATATTGCAACCCATAATCGGCAGCTGATATTTACTCCAGCGATTCGAATATTTCACTGGTTACGCGCTCTGGCCATTTTGGTATTAGTGATCACCGGATTTTATATCTCGTGGCCATTTTTAGTGGCGCCTGCCAGCACTGATGTATTGGTACAAGGTTGGATCCGCTTTGCCCATATCATTTTTGGATTTTTGTTAACCAGTATTACCTTTGTGCGTTTTTACTTGTTTTTCTTTAGTCGTATTAACAATGAAAGACGATCATTTAAAGATGTGCTATCGCCTCGAAGCTGGATATCGCAAATAAAATCCTATTTTTGGATGGGCAGTTTAGACAAAGCCGGCGTTTACGGACCATTACAGTTTATGACCTATGTGGCCATTTCGTTTGTCGCCTTGATTATGTGTATCACCGGCTTAGTGCTGTACGCCAATGTGTACCATTTAGGTATTGGCGGAATGCTCGGTGATGTATCGGCATGGATAACCGGCCTCTGTGGTGGTTTAGCGCCACTGCGGATTTATCATCATTACTTAACATGGGCCTTCATCATCTTTGTGGTGATCCACATGTATATGGCGGTGTGGTCGGGTATTCGCTTTAAACATAATTCAGTCGATTCTATTGTGTCTGGTTATGACTATCACAAAGTACATAAATAGGATGAATGAATAATTGTGAAAAAAATATTGCTGTTAGGTATAGGCAATGTATTGTACGCCGATGAAGGAGTCGGCGTGCATTTTGTTAATTATATCAAAGACAAATACCAATTCAGCCACCAAACTGACAGCATAGATATTGTCGACGGTGGCACCCTAGCTCAAGGCCTTATTCCGATGATAAGCCAGTACGACCATTTGATTGTGGTCGATACGGTTAATAGTGTTGGTGTGGAGCCCGGTGAAGTGTACTTTTTTGATTTTGATCACGCCCCTGCTGAAATTGATTGGCAAGGCAGTGCTCATGAAGTGGAAATGCTGCAAACACTCAACATGATGGACATTGTGGGTGATAGACCTCACACGTTTGTATTAGGCGTTACCCCGACCGTGATTGAGCCAATGACTTTGGGGCTTACACCACATTTACATGCCGCCATTCCGCTAATGGAACATGCTCTGTTAACCCATTTGACCGACTTAGGGTTTAGCCAGCAGATTGTGGCTGATATTACTATTGATGAGGTGATTCCTGACGCCTATAAGCGAGGTTGCTATGTCGATGCATAACATTCGATTTGATTTTGTATGCCAACGCCATGTGCCCTTATATGAGCACTTGTGTAATCAATACCTGGAGCGCAACGAATTTAATATCAGTATTGGTGCTGAATCCGAGCCTCAAACCAGTAAAATACGTTACTTTATTGAGGCCTTTGCTACGCAAGCGCAACTTGAAGCGTTAGCCGATGAGATTGCCAGTGATTTTTTGTTATCCGTTTGGTTACTTGACACTCACATTCAGCGGATTGAGCAACACAGCGGACAGCGAAAACCATTTAAGATTAAACCGCTTTATTCTGGTTTACCGCTGTATTTTTGTCAGCATTGCCAACCACAATTTGGCGATAATCAACATCCCTCTTTTGGTGATATTAATCTGCAATGTCATCATTGTATGGGACATGAAAAACTCAGTCGCGATGAAAAATCGTTAACTCAGGCCGACATCGCCGCGATGGCAAACCGCCTACTAAGCCATAAGGCTCTACCCTTACCTATTCTTGGGATCACGTTATGGTTGACCCCACCCGCGGCCATATTCTCCTCAACCATACAACCCTCAACCATACTCCCCTCAACAATATCGCAAAATGCAGATGATCAACGCATAAACTCATCACAGACCAATGCGCCTATAACCGCAATAACCACAACAATAAAATATCAACGGCCGCGAATATTAGTCTGTAATCCCAATTCTTTAAATAGCCATTTTATTGTTAATGACAGCCAAGTGTTGGCATTATCTAGCATCGAAAAACCGTTACTAAGAGTACGACCAAGTAGCGATCACCCCAGTTTATTAGCGCCACTGTATGAAATTCAATTTGCTGAAAATCGTTTGTTAGTGATACTCACGGAAGTGTTACGCCAAAAAGGCATTAATTGGTTGCATGTCACTCATGATATTGACCTGCATACTAGCCAAGAAGCCTTGCTCAATAAGCCGCTGCGTTTGGCCAGTGTTAATCAACAATGGTTACCCATTACCACCCTAGGTAATGGCACCATACCGTTACCCACTAACGTAACCTGTTTGCATGATGAGCATCATTACCAAGATGATCTGCATACGTTTACGGTTCAAAGTTCTACAACTGACATTAATTGGCGAGTGAGTGACAACGATGCTAAACCTTCTAATTCACGGTCAGCTTTACCGTTAGCTGTGCCAGCTGTTTTAGCGAGCTCTTGCGCAGATGATTCGAGCACGATCACTAACGATATTACTACCAGCTTATGTGCGTTAAATGCCGCGGTACTGCGCTGTGACCCCAATAAAAATCATCATAAAGCACAATTTGTTAAGCATGCTGCGGTATTGTATTTCAGCCAACATAATACTTGCCAAATTGTCACCCTCGACAGCCAAAGTAAGCCTGAGTTATTTTTCCAATTACCGACGTTGCCGACAACAGGTTATGAGATTTGTCATAGTTTGTCTGAGTCTCCTCAAAAAAGCCTGTTAGATAAGTTTAAACAATTATTTCCTGCCGAATATAATCAATTATTGGACCTGCACATTCAAGCCAACGATGGTGCATTGTCTCAGCTAATGGCTGTTGCTACCCTGATTATTGGTGCCTATCCAGTAGAAACCGCTCAACGTGTGACGGTAACCGAACTTGCCGATAAATTTATTGCTTTAGCGATGGCGCATCATGGCAACAATGCACCACGCATTGACTTTCCACTCACCAAAGGTGCCGCACATCGTAGCCTTAATTGGTGTAAAACATTCGGCTCGTTAATGAGTTTCAAGTTGGCAGGCGAGACTAACTTAGCAAAACTTGCGTTTGCATTTCATGACTCGTTTGCCGACTACTTAAGCCATTGGGTTGAACATTTAGATCAAAATATTGGCGTAAAACAATTAGTGATTGCAGGAAGCGAATTTGCTAATCCGGTGTTAACTGATCGGGTGCAATTACGCATTGGTAAAAACTTTCCGCTGCTGGTTAATCCATTACTGGATTTAGATGGCGTTAATATCGCAATTGGAGGGCTATATCTCAAACAACGACGTGGATAAAAGGTATCTTAAGGTATATCAGTTATTGCTTATCCTTGTATGAGATTGAGTCCTTATGAAACCATTACAGCAAGTTACCATTATTGTTAAAGGTATTGTACAAGGGGTTGGTTTTCGCCCCTTTGTGTTTCGTTTGGCACATCAGTTAACTTTACTCGGTAGTGTGCTGAATAATCACCTTGGGGTGACGATTGTTTTACAGGGTAATAGCGAACAGATTGAACAGTTTATCGATACATTAGCTAAATCCCCGCCGCCATTAGCGCGAATTGATGCTATTGAGGTTACTCATCAAACTCAATTAAGTTTGTTTGACAAATTTAGTATTATTGAAAGCCATGCCTCTACTGACGAACATGCAAATGTGGCTATTTCGGCCGACATGAGTATTTGCCGAGATTGTCTTAACGACATTAATGATCCTCAAAACCGTCACTATCAATATCCGTTTACTAATTGCACCAATTGCGGTCCGCGCTATACCATTATCAACGCCCTGCCTTATGACCGATGCAACACCGCCATGGCTGATTTTGAGATGTGCGAAGATTGCCACGCCGCTTATACCAACCCAATGAATCGACGCTACCATGCCCAACCTGTCAGTTGCCCACATTGTGGCCCACAGTTAACCTTTAGCGTCATCAATGCTCGTGCTGAATGTCTTTATGATTCATCGATGTTAATAGCATTAGAGCAAGCCGTTGAAATGATAAACCGTGGTGGCATCATCGCCATTAAAGGTTTAGGCGGTTTTCATTTGGTGTGTGATGCCACCAATAACGATGCGGTTGCAGCCCTGCGCGAACGTAAACAACGCCTCGCTAAGCCATTAGCGATAATGGTGACCAACTTAGCCCAAGCAAAATTATGTGTCAGCGGTACTGAAACGGAATGGCAAGTGTTAACCAGCCCTGAGAAGCCGATTACTTTGATGACCAAACGTGTTGTTAGTAATGATAACAGTGGTAATGGTAAAGATGATGGATCAAATAATGGGCCGATCAGACTGAGTCCATTGCTAGCGCCGGGTATTGATCGCCTTGGAGTATTTTTACCCTACACACCATTACATCATTTATTGATGCAGCGATTACAGAAACCCATTGTAGCGACTAGCGCCAATCGCAGCGGTGAACCCATTATTGGTAATCAGGCTGACATTGAACAGTATTTAAGCCATGTAGTTGATGGGATACTCGACCATAATCGGCCGATTATTAATGCTTGTGATGACAGTGTGGTACAAGTGATTGACGAGCAACTGCAAGTGATTCGATTGGCTCGCGGTTATGCGCCGCTAACCATTAATTTGCATACACCAATGCTATCAAACAGCCAAAACAGCGTGTTGGCTGTTGGCGCACAACAGAAAAATACGGTCGCATTCGGTTTTGCCGATAATTTGATTGTATCACCGCACATTGGTGATTTATTCAGCCTTGAAGCAGAGCAATATTTTAGCCGAAGCTTAGCGACGTTTAAGCGTTTGTATGACTTCAGCCCGAGTCATATTGTGCATGATAATCACCCGCAATATGCGCCGACACAATGGGCGGAAAATTACCAATCGGAACATCACCTTTTGCCATCTCATTGTATTGGCATACAACACCATTTCGCCCATGTGTTATCGGTTATGGCGATGCACCAACGCACTGAGAAAGTATTAGGATTCAGTTTTGATGGCACAGGCTTAGGTGATGACGCTACATTATGGGGCAGCGAAGTGATGCTTGCTGATGTTGACGGTTTTACCACTGTGGCCCACTTTAGTTGCTTTAAGCTCATTGGCGGTGAACAAGCCATTAAACACCCGGTTAGAATTCTGCTGGCATTATTGTTTGAACGGATGTCGCTTGAACAAGTGCTTATACTCCCGATTGCCGCTATAGCCGATTTGGGCAGCAAAACTGTCACTAATTTGTATCAATTATGGCGTAACAATAGCCATTGTATTGAATGTCGATCTGTTGGACGTTTATTTGATGCTCTTGCGGTGGCGTTAGGCTTTATTGGTAGCTCGCAATACGAAGGCCAAGCGGGAATGATGATTGAAGCGGCAGCCAATGCCTATAATTTCAAGTCAAATATTGAACCTTTATCTGTAACACTCAACACCATAAGCGACACTGACTCACAACCAATTCAATGGCACAGTAGCGACTTTATCACTCAATTAGTTAACTGTGCTGTGGAAAGCTCACATAACCCTTTAATTAACCAACAAATATGTTGGCATTTTATCAATGTTATTAGCCAGCAATTGGATAGCATTGGGCAGCAATATCCCCAGTTACCGCAGGTATTTTGTGGTGGTGTATTTCAAAACAAAACCTTACTAAGCCAGTGCATTTATGATTGTAAACGTGGCCAACGGCAAGTTTTGCCCAGTGGCCATATTCCCATTAATGACGGTGGTATTGCATTAGGTCAATTGTGGTATGCCATACATCACATGGCGTAGGCTTAGGTGTATCAAATACTAATGACAATTTAACCACTGTAAGTAACTTGAATAGATTAATTTTTATCATAATCCGGCTGGCAGCCGGTATCGATAACGCTGCAATGCTACATCAATGTTGACCTTCAGATAATTGTGGCTTTGGTCACATAATTAACGTAATAACACTGTTGTTCACAGTGTTTATTGCAAAAACTGATGTGTATCAAAGAATCCTTAATCCACTTAACCGACACTAGTTAATAAGAATAACAACAAGGTTAAGGAACATAACATGTGTAAAGATTGCGGCTGTTCAATTACCCATGATCATGACCATACTCTTCATAGTAATCCTCAGCTTAACGATAAAAAGACCTTAGCGGTTATCCATAAAATATTGGATAAAAATGATGTCGAAGCACAACATAATCGTGATCATTTTGCGGCTCATCAGGTCAGCGCCTTTAATCTAATGAGTAGTCCTGGCAGCGGTAAAACCAGTCTTTTAGAATGTTTACATGAATACCTTGATGCTCGCTATGCCGTGATCGAAGGCGACCTTGAAACCTCACGCGATGCCGACCGTTTAATTGCCAAGGGTATCAACGCCTATCAAATTCAAACTGGCTCTGCCTGTCACCTCGATGCATTTATGGTTCACGGTGCACTGCATCACATTAATTTAGATGATATTGATATTTGCTTCGTTGAGAACGTCGGTAATCTTGTGTGTCCTGCCAGTTATGATGTTGGCACCCATAAAAATATTGTGTTGTTATCAGTGCCTGAAGGTGACGATAAAATTGAGAAGTATCCGGTGATGTTCCGCCGAGCAGATTTAGTGGTTATCACCAAATCTGACCTACTTCCTTACTTTGACTTTAGTATTGACGAAGCCAAAGCACAGTTAAGTAAATTAAATCCAGATGTGGAATTACTCGTTGTATCAGTGAAAAACCCTGATTCGATGAAAGTATTAGCAACGTGGTTTGATGAACATAAGGAATATTAGCTATGTGCTTATCAGTACCGTCAAAAGTAGTTGAAATTCATGACGATGCAACAGTCACTGTTGATACGCTTGGTGTTAAACGTCGTGTGAGTTGTCATTTGATATGCGATCCGTTGGCGTTAGGCGACTTCGTATTGATTCACATCGGTTTTGTGATGAATAAAATTGACCACAATGATGCACAAGAAAGCCTCGATTTATATCAACAAATTGTCGCTGAGATGGAATTGGAGTCTGAGCAATGATTAGCCTAAATGACTTTTATCAAGGGTTTCGAGATCCTCAGACTATTCGTCATTTAGCGCAATTGATAGCTCAACAAGCGGCTAAAACGACTGAGCAAATAAACATTATGGAAGTGTGTGGTGGCCACACCCATACCATTATGAAGTACGGTTTATTACAGCTTTTACCCGACAATATTCACTTTATTCACGGTCCGGGTTGCCCAGTGTGCGTTATGCCTAAAGAGCGAATTGACCATGCCGCTACCCTTGCCTCTCAAGCCGATACCATTTTAGTCACCTTGGGCGACATGATCAGAGTGCCGGGTTCAATGGGCAGCTTGGCGCAGTTTCGCGCTAAAGGCTGCGATATTAGACCTATATACGATCCATTGGATACCTTAAAAATTGCCCAAGATAATCCTGACAAAACCGTGATTTTTTTCGCTATTGGTTTTGAAACCTCAACGCCAATGACGGCCGCCTTACTGGCACAGGCTGAAGCACTGAAAATAGACAATATCTTGTTTCATATAAACCATGTGCTGGTTCCACCCGCCATTGATGCTGTGATGTCTGATAGTCGCAGTAAAGTAAACGCTTTTATCGGTCCTGCTCACGTCAGCGTGATTAGTGGGGCTCAAATCTACCAATCAACTGTCGACCAATACAAAACCCCTGTTGTGGTGTCTGGGTTTGAACCGGTAGATGTGATGGAATCCATTTTACGTATTGTGCGCCAAAAAGTGGCTGGCAAAGCGGAGCTTGATAACCAATACAGCCGCTCAGTGAGTTACGAGGGCAATATTGCTGCACAACAACTTGTCGACAAATATTTTATGGTCCGTGACAGCTTTCGCTGGCGTGGATTAGGGCCTATTGCCAATTCGGCACTGACACTGCGTCCTGAATATCATCATCGCGATGCCGAACGCATTTATGCAAAAGTATTGCCGACAACCGAAATTGATGACCATAAAGCCTGTATGTGTGGCGATATTTTGCGAGGCTTAGCCAACCCTAAAGACTGCAAAGTGTTTGGCCGAGGCTGCTCACCACAAACACCGCTGGGCAGCTGCATGGTTAGCTCAGAGGGCGCGTGTAATGCTTATTACCGCTATGGAGAAGTTAATCATGCCATCTAAAAAGACGATTCAACTTAGCCACGGTGGTGGCGGTAAAGAAATGGATCAATTGATCCACGATTTGTTTTTTAAAGCCTTTGATAATCCGATTTTAACTTCGCAAGAAGACGCGGCCAAACTGAATATGTGTGGTCATATTGCTTTTACCACTGACTCTTTTACCGTTTCACCGTTGTTTTTTGCTGGTGGCGATATCGGTAAACTCGCGATTGCCGGCACGGTAAACGATTTAGCCATGATGGCTGCACAACCCGAATATTTAAGCTGTAGTTTTATTATTGAAGAAGGTTTTCCACTGGATGACTTAACCACTATTGTGAATAGCATGGCTGCTGAATTACACAAATCAGGCGCGCGGATAGTTTGCGGCGACACTAAAGTGGTGCCTAAAGGCTGTGCTGACGGGCTATTTATTAATACCTCTGGTGTAGGGCGTATTTTACATCCGAATATTTCAGTGCGTAATTTACAAGTGGGCGACGCCATTATTGTCTCTCGTGACATTGGTTGTCATGGTGCGGCAATTTTAATGGCCCGTGATGGCTTAACACTTGAATCTGATTTGTGCAGTGACTGCGATACGCTATGGCCGATTGTTGAACAACTGCTGGTGGCAAATATCGATATTCATGCCATGCGAGATGCGACTCGCGGTGGTTTATCTGCGGTGCTAAATGAGTGGGCCAAAGCCTCGAACATTGGCATTGATGTTGAAGAAGCCAGCATTCCTATTTGTGATGAAGTAAAAGGCTTATGTGAGTTATTTGGCTTTGAACCTTTCGATTTAGCCAATGAGGGCACCTTTATTATGGCATTGCCAATGGATGTCGCCGAAGGGGCTATTGAGGTGATGCAGCGCTATGGACATTGTGAACACGCAGCAATTATTGGCCATGTTACTGAACGCCATCCTGGCAAAGTGGTGCTACAAACACCTTGGGGCAGCAGTCGCTATTTAGATTTACCACAAGGTGAATTACTGCCAAGGATTTGTTAATGCATGAATACTCGATTGTGATGTCATTAATGGAACAATGCGAAGCGCTTGCACAGCTGCATAAAGCCACACGAATTGAGCAAGTTGAACTGAAAATTGGGGTGTTAAGTGGCGTTGAGCCAACCTTACTATCGACAGCTTTTGAAACGTTTAAATTAGGCAGTGTTTGTCATGAGGCAAGATTAATTATTAATGTTCAGCCATTAGTGTTGCAGTGCAATCAATGCGAACAACAATCGCAAGTAGATGAACGAACCATTGTTTGCCCCATTTGCCAGTCAAATAAAACCACCGTGATTGACGGTGAAGACATGATGTTAATGCAGCTTGTCATGGACACATAACACGATTTTTATCAAAGCGTTATATTGAAATACCCTAACCTAATAACCAGAGTAACCTTACAAATACAAGGACAACACCATGAAATATTTATCAATTGCCTTTATCCTTGCCACTATTCCATCTATTGCTATGGCGCATGAGGGACATGGTGGTGTTGGACTGTTTCACCATTTAATTCAATTAACACCCGCCATTGCTCTTGTGGCCATTGTGGCGTTTATCTATTGGAAGCGCACTAAGTAATTGCCTAACCTGTAGTCAACACGTTATGCGATGCTAAAGCTAAAATAGTTTGCTAGATCAACGCGATTAAACGTTGGTTATTTACCTTGGTTAGCACAACGCTTGAAACGCTGCTTGAAACGCTGCTTAAAACCTTGATGATATAAAGACTGCCAAACAAATAAGCCTTCCATCGGAAGGCTTATTATCTTGTTGCATTGCAAATGTAGACTTAGAACATTTCTGCAGGCATTGCCATTATCGATTTATCACCCTGATTAACTTGTGATAAATGATACTGAGATTTTGATAATAGCTTATCCATATAGAAGTCAGCCACAAACTGCTTTTGGGCAGCAAAGCTAGCATCTTCATGACTTGACGCTTTGTCGGCCATCAATAGCCAGAAGTAACCGTATAAGGCATAACCAAAGGCATCTAAGAAGTCGACAGCACAAGCGTTAACTAATGCTGGTTGAGTTTTCTTGTTGTCATTGACGTAGTTAGCTGTTGTGAGTAACTCCGCAAACACTTGGCTTACCATCGCTTTATGCTCAGTATTAGCCTGAGTTAATTGCGCAATACTTGCATTCACTTCAGCAACAAATTCAGTCAAAGTGGCGACATTATCGTAAGTAATTTTACGACCTAAAAAGTCGATAGCTTGAATACCGTTAGTGCCTTCGTATATTTGTGCAATACGGGTATCACGAACAAATTGCTCGATACCGGTTTCACGAATATAACCATGACCACCAAACACTTGCTGACCCATAACCGTGGCATCTAAACCGCGGTCGGTTAAAAATGCTTTTGAAACAGGTGTAAGCAAACCAACGTACCTAGCCGCTTTAGCTTGCACATCGCCACTGGCATACTTTGCTAAATCCAACTGCTTACCGGTATAAACCGATAATGCTCGGCCCGCTTCCGTCATCGCACGGATAGTGAGTAACATGCGGCGTAAATCGCCATGCACAATAATAGGATCGGACGTTGCGCCAGTCGCTGAACCTGCAGCAGCAACACCCTGTAGGCGATCTTTAGCATAGTCTGTGGCCATTTGATAAGCCGCTTGTGCGTTACCTAGACCTTGTAAACCAATGGCTAAACGCTCGTAGTTCATCATAGTGAACATACACACTAAACCGCGGTCGGGCTCGCCAACTAAGAAGCCTTTGGCGTTATCATAGTTCATCACACAGGTAGCTGACGCTTTAAGACCCATTTTGTGTTCAATAGAACCCACCGTAACACCATTGGCTTCGCCTAAGCTACCATCGGCATTAACGCTGATTTTAGGCACGACAAACAATGATATGCCATTCGAGCCTGAAAGTTTTGCGAGTACTAAATGAATGACGTTTTCAGTTAAGTCATGATCGCCGCCGGTAATAAAAATCTTGTTACCGGTAATAGAATAACTGCCATCATCAAGCGGTTCTGCTTTGGTACGAATACCTTTTAAATCAGAACCAGCATGTGGCTCAGTCATGTCCATTGCACCAGCCCATTGGCCAGAATATAAATTAGGTAAATAAGTTTGTTTTAATTCTTCATTGGCATGTGCGTTAATACATAACGCCGCACCAGCGGTCAGTGAGTTATATAACGTAAACGAATTACACGAGCTGTAATTCATTTCATCCACTAACACGCCAAGCATTTTTGGCATGCCCATGCCACCAAAATCTGACTCACCACAAAGCCCTACCCAGCCGCCTTCTGAAAACTGCTGATACACTTCTTTAAAGCCATCAGGAGTAATAATGTCATTACCTTTATGAACCACACCTTGCTCATCACCACTGCGATTTAAAGGGTGAAGCAGATCACGGCTGATCTTATTCGCTTCATCTAGAATGGCTAATGCAGTATCCATGTCGACAACATCTGCCATAGCTGGAAGTTGTTCCCATGTAGCTTGGGCATCAAATACCTGTTCCAACAAGAATTGCATGTCCTTTAACGGGGCTTGGTATGGGTTCATAAGAGTCTCTTAAACAAATAATTAAAACAGTTGTTTTAATTTATACTAAAGCGCTACAAAAAGAAAAGCTTTTTAGCAATTATCTAACCATAATTTGACGAATGTCTGCTAGAGCGAGCCTTTATCTCGATAGTTTACGTTTCTCAGCCCAATAGGGTTCCAATGAGTTACAATTACCCGTACGATCCTTGAGTTAGCAGCTTATTTGATTGAGATCTAAGGCCATTTTGAACTTTATTTGATGACTCAATAGGTCCAAACCCAAGTATTAAGCCCGAGTATTAAACCCGAGTATTAAACCCGAGTATTAAGCCACAGAATTAAACACGAATATTAAACTCTAGTAATAAACCATAGCGAACAGCACTTTTATGCATACACGTACTGACGAGATCCCCCCATCATCTTCCCAATCTGAGCACTATCAACAGATCACCGTCATTGGTAATGCACATGGCGATTGGCAACCAGCCGACATTGGACATACTTTTATTTTCAATGGGACTGAACATGATGCCGATAACGTTATTAACATTTGTAATGGTCCTTATGCTGGTTCGCATCAGGCCTTCGTTGTCAGTAATAGTTTAGATGACAATCAGTTAGTTTCATTGCTAACCGAAGTGGGTGAAAAACTCGAAGGACAACTTAACTGCTGGCCATCTTCGGGATTGGTGACCATTTTATTGATGTCGTTGATGGCAAAACAGGTCAATGTACAACGTATGTCTTTATTACCGTCTTTAGCGAGACCCAATGATATGCCTGCTTCAGAGCATTTGCCTTGCATGGTGCATAATTGGTTAGGTGAGCGTCGTATTGCATTAGGTTTGCAACTCACCAGTAATAATATTCAGTGGCCCGAATTGTTTGTAGATGATGCCTCTATCCTATTGCTTCACGAAGCTGAACCCGTTGATATTAATCCGTTTGAGGTTCTATTGAGTGATGCGGTTCGTCGACGCCAAAATGAAGTGTTGACCCCAGATAACGCTGACCCGAAATTTAAAATAGCCCAGCGCTTAGCCTTGCAAGTGACGACTGAACAACCTGACAATCTTGATGTGCAATATGCGTTGTTAGCCGCCTTGAGTAACTTACCGAGCGTGCAATGGTTAACCTATGCTAACCAAAGCGATCTCATCATGGCAGAGTCTTTGTTTTATAATCAGTATCCACAAACAGCCAGTTATTGGTACCTTATCGATAATCAAGCATCACAATACTTAGATACTATCCGCCATCACCTTGCTTATTGTCAGCAAGTTATCGCGTTAACGGCAAAACAGGCTAATGCAGACTCGTAAAGTATTGGTTAACACCAAACAAAAACGCCTCTATTTAGAGGCGTTTTGTTGTTAATGATTAATGATTAATGGTTAATGGCTAATGGTAACCACTTACCACATTAAATCATCTGGAATTGCATAATCTGCATATGGGTCATCGGCTCCACTCACCTGCTCAACAGAGTCTTTAGCGGCTTTATCCCATAAGTAACCACACCATTGTGGAACAAGTAACTTCACTCGTTCTGCGAGCTTATGCGGCACGATGTAGGTTTTATCTTCATAACGGACTATGCCTAAACTGCCATTGAGTAAATCAGCTTGGATTTTATCGGTAATATAAACCGAATAAATTTTGTTTTCTAAGGTGAAGTTAAACTTAAGCTCAGCATCACGGGCTACGGTAATAGCAAACTTAGAAAACTCGCTGATTAAACCACGTACTTGACCTTTTTCAGATGCTTCAGCAAAGCGCTTTTCATTCAATGCTTTATCTTTTTTAGCTTGTTGCAACTTTTGCTCAGCAATTTGTTGCTTGAGCTCTGAACTGCCGTCATCAACTTTGGCTTTTTTGTCACGACGTTTTTGTGTTTTTGCATCGCGTACTTTTTGTTTACTGGCAAGACCTGCTTTAAGCAGTTGATCTTGTAATGCATTTGCCATGGTATTTACCTTTAAATTTATCGATTTTTATAAACCGTGCTTGGCGGCTATGTCGCCTAATTCTGTCATTGCAATACTGGCTCCACCCAATGACCAACCACCATCAACAGGCAAAACAACACCGGTAATGTATGACGCCATGTCAGATGCAAGGAACAAAGCTGCATTAGCAATATCTTGACCTTTACCATTGCGTTTTAGCGGCACACTATTGGCCACTCGTTGTTGCAGTTCCTCACTGGGGGCTAAGCGATTAAAGCCTTCGGTATCTTCTATTGGACCAGGTACGATAGAGTTAATTCGTATCCCTTCAACACCCCACTCTAACGCTAATGTACGAGTCAACATATCGACTCCGGCTTTAGCGGCGCAAACATGCACTTGTAACGGCATCGCGATATACGCTTGTGGTGCGGAAATTTGAATAATGTTGCCATTCGGGCGTGATAACAATGGATAAGCTTGTTTCAATACTTGAAAACTGCCAATTAAATCAATATCGATAACCGATTTAAAGCCATTGTTCGACAGCTTTGCCGCACTGGCCGGAAAGTTACCCGCTGCGCCACTCACTAACACATCAATATGACCGTAAAGGTCAGCAATTTTTGCAAAACCAACCGTTAATGCATCGTTGTCACGTACATCGAAACTGACACCTAAATGTTTGGCGTTCGGGTTAGCTTGGCTCAGTAATTCTACCGCAGCATTAACCTTATCAATACTGCGACTTGCGACCGCAACATTGGCGCCAGCAGTAGCAAATTGAATCGCAACTTGAAGGTTAATGCCAGATGTACCGCCAACCACAACAACATTTTTGCCTGTGTAATCAAACCCTTTGTCATCAAACATAGTCATCCCTTATTTCTGTGTGATTTGGTTAATGTAGATAAGTTTCCTTTACCCACTAGATTGACCAAGTCCATGACTCAGTCAATTTAGCCGTTAGCGCGATAACAAATCAAACATGCAGTGATTGATAAATAGCTTTAAGTGCTGCTAATGGATCGGCTGCTTGAGTGATAGGTCGACCAATCACCAAATAATCTGACCCTGCCGCAATGGCCTGGGGTGGTGTCATGACGCGATGTTGATCACCAGCATCACTGCCTGCGGGTCTAATCCCCGGCGTGACTAAGGTAAAATCTTGTCCAAATGATGATTTAAGCAATTTAGCTTCTTGAGCGGAACACACAACCCCGTCTAACTCTGCTTGATGAGTCAATTTGGCTAAACGTAGTACATGTTCAAATGCAGGGACATTAATACCAAGTAATACTAAATCTTCATCTGACATCGATGTTAATACGGTAACGGCTATCAATATTGGTGCATCTTCGCCAAATGGTACCAATGCTTTTTTGGCTGCCTGCATCATGGCTAAGCCGCCACTTGCATGCACATTGGTCATCCACACGCCTAAATCAGCGGCGGCGGCAACGGCTTTTGCAACCGTATTGGGAATATCATGAAATTTTAAATCAAGAAATAAATCAAAATTACGACTGTGGATGTCTTTAACCAGATCGGGTCCGAATAACGTAAACATCTCTTTGCCGATTTTTAAACGACACATATCTGGGTCAAGTTTATCAATAAAGGTTAATGCGTCATTTTTATTGTCATAGTCGAGGGCGACTACAATGGATTTATCAGTCATTAGGACTCCAGCGGCAATAGCTTGTGTTAATGCATTTATTATAGGGATTCTATCTTGTGATGGCGACGTTATTCGCCATCGAGGCCTTTTATTCGCTTGATACTGCCCCACTGTTTACACGATGGACAATGCCAATACAAACCGTGAGAGGGGAAACCACAGGCAGTACAGCGATAACTAGGGCGGAATTTAATTTGTTGTTCAACAAGTTGTTCAAGCATGGACAGACTTTGTTTGGCTTGACCATCTTCAGCTTGTTTAATGTGTAATTTCATTAAATGCTGAAAGCCTTTCATGGTCGGATGACGATATAAATTATCGAGCATCATGGTTTCAGCACTTTGATGCTGGCCGAGGCTAATTTTATGTTCGGCGAGTGCAACTACCACACTGGCTCCCGCGCCATCGGCAATCGCTTTGGCGAGCAGCTCATGAAAACCATTTGGATCTTGGGTATCTCGATACACTTGCTTTGCAATTGAAACACCATCGGCAAATAAATTAATATCTGCCACTTTTAACTCTTGTAGCGCCTGCTTACATAGCTCAAATTGGCCAGCATCAAGATACATTTTAGCTAAGGTTAACCAAGCACGGCCGCATTGGGCGTCTTGTTTAATGGCTTGTTGTAGTTTTTTGATTTTATCAGCATCATTATTGGCTTCATCAGCTAACTGACAATAAAAATGGGCCGTGGTGCATTTAAGCACTTGCTGACGTTTACGAGGTAGGCGTTTAGTGATATTGATGGCGTCTTGCCACTCTTTAGTCACTTGGTAGATTAACAGCAGTTGTGTTTCAGCTTCTTCACTGTGGTCATCTTGGCTGACTAAGTTAATAAAGATTTCTTCAGCACGGTCATAAAAACCTGCAGCCATATAATCTTTACCTAACTCCATCATCGCAATGTCACGCTGCTCATTGGTTAAGCTGGGCCTAGCAATCAAATTTTGATGGATGCGAATGGAACGATCCACTTCACCACGTTTACGAAATAACGAACCTAACGATAAATGGGTGTCGATAGTTTCATCGTCAACATCGAGCATGCTGATGAATAAATCAACCGCTTTGTCAGACTCGTTCGACAATAAAAAGTTAAGCCCAGTAAAATAATCTCGGCTTAATTTTTTAGTCTGCTGGCTATCGCTATGACGAATACTGCGTCGTCCCATGTACCATCCATAACCGGCAGCGATAGGCAATAACAAGAACAAGATTTCTAGCATACTAGGCGGCTTGATCCTTAGGCGTTACAACTACACTGGTTGCATCCGCAGCGGTGAGCTTTTTAAGCGCTTTGTTACTTTTACGCAATGCGAGTTTTAACTTTACGATGTGATAACTTGCAAATATCCAGCTGATAATAAACCCGCTGAAAAATACCACAGCAAGCACCATAGGCAATCGATACTGCCCTTCAGCAATAAAGTAACTTAAGGTTACGACTTGTTCATTTTTAGCGCCAAATAATAATGCTAGAACAAACATCAATCCAACCAGTACAACGACAATAAATGATCTCACGCTATTCTCCATGAAGGTGCATCAATATAATGATTATCCAAGAAATTTACTGGGCTGACCAGCATTGACTGCCATTAGATACAAAAAAGCCTCCAATAGGAGGCTTTTTATTCAAGCGTTAATCAAGGATTAACAGCATCGACACGTTCGCGCAGCTCTTTTCCCGGCTTAAAGTGCGGTACATACTTGCCTTCCAAGTCAACAGAGGTTCCTGTTTTTGGATTACGACCCGTACGAGGCGCACGATAGTGAAGTGAAAAACTACCAAATCCACGGATTTCTATACGATCACCGGTTTCTAATGTTGTCGCCATTTGCTCCAACATTTCTTTGATTGCACTTTCCACTTCTTTCGCCGACAGTTGCGACTGCCTAGTGGCGAGTTTTTCGATAAGTTCAGATTTTGTCATCTTAGCTATCCCATATTATCAAGCCAAACACAGTCGCCTAATGGGGACAAAGTCCCCATACAACAGACGATTTTCGATTACTTACGAGCTGCTTTAAAGGCTTCAGCCATTGCGCTGCTCATTACAACATCGTCTTGCTTGTTCAAAGTAGCAATCGCTTCTTTCTGTTCAGCTTCATCTTTCGCTTTGATAGATAAGCTGATAGAACGGTTCTTACGATCTACACCCATGAACTTAGCTTCGATTGCATCACCAACTGAGTATACAGTAGATGCGTCTTCGATGCGGTCTGCAGAGATGTCAGCTACACGAATGTAACCTTCAACTGTTTCTGCTAATTCAACTGTAACACCTTTTGCGTCAACAGCAGAAACAGTACCGTGAACTACGGTGCCTTTCTTCTTGTCAGCTAGGTATGCGTTGAATGGATCATCTTCAGTTTGCTTAACACCTAGGCTGATGCGCTCACGCTCTGGGTCTACTGAAAGAACTACAGCATGGATCTCATCGCCTTTCTTGTATTCAGAAACTGCGTCTTCGCCAGTACCGTTCCAAGAAATGTCAGATAAGTGAACAAGACCATCGATTCCACCGTCAAGACCGATAAAGATACCGAAGTCAGTGATTGACTTGATCTTACCAGATACTTTGTCGCCTTTGTTGTAACGAGTTGCGAAGTCATCCCATGGGTTAACTTTACACTGTTTAAGGCCTAGAGAAATACGACGACGCTCTTCATCGATGTCTAGTACTAACACTTCAACTTCATCACCTAAGTTAACAACTTTAGATGGGTGAATGTTCTTGTTAGTCCAATCCATTTCAGAAACGTGTACTAAACCTTCAACACCTTCTTCGATTTCAACGAAACAACCGTAGTCAGTTAGGTTAGTTACGCGACCAGTAAGACGTGTGCTTTCTGGGTAGCGCTTGCTGATTTCTAACCATGGATCTTCGCCAAGTTGCTTAAGACCTAGTGATACGCGAGTACGTTCACGGTCATACTTAAGAACTTTAACGTTGATTTCGTCACCAACATTAACGATTTCAGATGGGTGCTTAACACGTTTCCAAGCCATATCAGTGATATGTAAAAGACCGTCAACACCACCTAAGTCTACGAATGCACCGTAGTCAGTAAGGTTTTTAACGATACCTTTAACAGCTTGACCTTCTTGTAGATTCTCAAGAAGAGTATCACGTTCAGCACTGCTTTCAGATTCGATAACTGCACGACGAGAAACAACAACGTTGTTGCGCTTCTGGTCAAGCTTGATAACTTTGAATTCTAATTCTTTGTACTCTAAGTGAGCGGTGTCGCGAACTGGGCGCACGTCAACTAGAGAACCTGGTAAGAAGGCACGGATACCGTTTAATTCAACAGTGAAACCACCTTTAACTTTACCATTGATGATACCGATTACAGTTTCAGCATCTTCGTACGCTTTTTCTAGAACGATCCAAGCTTCATGACGCTTAGCTTTTTCGCGAGACAATTGAGTCTCACCGAAACCATCTTCAACAGAGTCAAGGGCTACGTCAACTTCATCACCTACTTGGATTTCTAAAACGCCTTGTGCGTTTTTGAATTCGTCAGCATTGATTGGGCTTTCAGACTTAAGACCAGCGTCAACAAGTACCATACCGTTTTCGATGGCAACAACTGTACCACGGACGATAGAACCTGGACGGAACTCTAGGGTTTGAAGGGATTGTTCAAATAGATCAGCAAAAGATTCAGTCATGTTTTAGGTTACTTTCATTAAATAAACCACCATCCATCCTAGATGTGGAGTCTAGTAATATTATTCGTGTCATCCTTAACACGAATACCTACTGCACAATAATCGACCATTCGATTACGCAACAGTAATTTTTTGTCCAACGTATTCAAGTACTTGCTTCAATACATCTTCAATACCTATGCCGCTTGTATCAATAACAAGTGCATCATCAGCTGGGACTAGAGGCGAAGCGGCGCGATTGATATCACGGTCGTCTCGTTCAATAATTTCAGCTAAAAGGCGGTCGATTTTAACATCGAAGCCCTTGTCCTGCAACTGATTATAGCGTCTTTGCGCACGTTCTTCAGCAGACGCAGTTAAAAATATTTTTACTGGTGCTTTAGAAAAAACCACTGTGCCCATGTCGCGTCCGTCGGCAACAAGTCCTGGAGCGGCACAAAATGCACGTTGACGGCGTAATAATGCCTCACGTACGCGTGGTAATGCAGCCACTTTTGAGGCAGCATTTGAGCATTCTTGTGTTCGAATGGTGGTGGTAACATCTTCACCTTCGAGAATCACTTTAATGGCATCTGCCTCGGTGCCCGTTAAAAATTGAACATCAAGGTGTGCAGCCAATAAGGTCAGTGCTTCTTCGTTTTCTAGCTCAACATCATGATGAATAGCGGCTAAGGCTAAAACACGATAAATCGCACCACTGTCTAACAAATGCCACCCTAAATGTTGTGCCAACAATTGGCATATCGTCCCTTTCCCTGCACCGCTTGGGCCATCGACTGTGATCACTGGAGATCGTTCAGACATAATTTCCTCCGAAAATAATCTATCTTCCTTGAAAAGATAAAGGGTTCATCAAAATAAGCGCGCGCATTGTATAACAAAAAAATCTTAATTACTGATGAATTTTCGGTTATTAAAACCAAGATCGCCCTTTAGCACATACCTGATGCGCTAAAGGGTCCGTTTTAATTCCGCGCTGTAATATTATTTTGCTAGCTGTACAAATTGAGCAAAGTAATCTGGAAATGTCTTAGATGTGCAGTCTGGATCGTTAATGGTGATACCACAATCAGCAAAAGCCATCATTGAAAAACACATTGCCATACGATGATCATTATAGGTATCAATTGCTGCAGTATTTAATTCTGCAGGTGGTGTAATGGTAATATAGTCATGGCCTTCTTCAACTGTCGCGCCAACCTTACGTAATTCAGTGGCCATGGCCGCTAAGCGATCAGTTTCTTTAATACGCCAGTTATATATATTGGTCAGTTTTGTGGTGCCCTTGGCAAATAAAGCCGCTGTTGCAATGGTCATTGCAGCATCAGGGATATGATTCATGTCCATTTCTATCGCGCGAAGGCTCGATTTTCTGGCAATAATGAAATCATCGCCCCACTCGATATCTGCTCCCATTTGGGCTAACGCATCGGCAAACTTAACATCGCCTTGGATACTTAAGCGTCCAACACCAGTGACTTTAACTTCACCGCCTTGGATAGCGCCTGCAGCGAGGAAGTAAGATGCCGATGAAGCGTCGCCTTCTACCAGTACTTTACCGGGTGAGACATATTGTTGACCGGCCTTAATTTCGAAACGTTGATATTGATGATTGATCACTTCAACACCAAACTGCTTCATTAGCGCAATGGTGATATCAATATAAGGCTTAGAGACAAGCTCGCCTTTAATATTAATGTTGACGCTGTCTTTGGTCAGTGGCGCGACCATGAGTAATGCGGTTAAAAACTGGCTTGATAAATCACCGGCAATGTCAACATTGCCGCCATTTAAGCCGGTTGCCTTAATGGTTAATGGTGGAAAACCGTCATTTTTAAGATACGTGACATCGGCACCTAATTGACGCAGCGCATCGACCAAATCACCAATTGGGCGCTCCTCCATGCGAGGCTCACCGGTTAAGGTAAATTCGCCATGGCCTAATGTGAGTGCGGCGCATAATGGTCGCATTGCAGTGCCTGCATTGCCAAGAAATAAACTCTGTGCGTCCACAGATGAAACAGCGCCACCTAAACCGGTTAATTCACAAACAGTATTATTGTCAGACAGCTGGTAATGCACACCTAACTGCTTTAATGATGCCAACATATAGCGAATGTCATCAGAGTCGAGCAAGTTAGTCAGAGTGGTTTTACCCTGCGCTAAAGTGGCTAGTAACAGTGCACGGTTTGAAATGCTCTTAGAGCCTGGAATGTTAATTTCGCCATTCATGCGAGTAATTTGGTCTAGACGCAGTTGTTTCATTAATACTCTTCTTTAGTGTTGCACTCATTAAACGTCTATCGACCGAGATATGAGTAAAAGGCTTCGCTGGAGAAATAAGTGTGACATTGTTAACGTGATGCGGATCGGTGCACATCTTAAAATACATGTCACTGGCAATTTTTCGGTACAGTTTGCTAATAATTTACTAAATAATTCTTCGTAACCCTACGTTACTGATTGTCAGCAAGGATTCAACCGTTATTTTGTGTTTTAGGTGACTTTTATACTCAAGTTGAATTTATTTTATCTTTATCGCTTTTTTTATTAGGGGCTGTTGATCTTTGTTTGAATTTTGTGCGAAGAAGGTAATCTCGTATAATTCACTTCGCCAAAAACAAATACAACGAGATTACCATGCCCCGATTAATGCTCACTGATGAGATGTGGTCGAAGCTAAAAGCTATTCTGCTTGATGATAGAGTTTATAACAAGCAAGAGCATCGATTTACGATGGAAGGTATCCTTTACCGATTGCGTGTTGGCTGCCCTTGGCGAGATTTACCTGAATATTTTGGCTTATGGAATACCATTTACCGTCGATTTTTACTGTGGTCAAGAAAAGGTATTTTACTTAGGCTGTTCAAAACATTATCGACTAATAGTGATACTGAATGGGAATTTATTGATGGAAGTTATGTAAAAGCCCATCAACACAGTTCAGGTGCATCATCTGATGAAAATCAAGCAATTGGGTTAAGTCGTGGTGGTAATACAAGCAAAATCCATCTCGCGGTAGATAGCTATGGTTTACCGATAGAATTCATTGTTACAGGTGGAGAAGTTCATGATAGCAAAGCAGCTAATGCCCTTATTGAATTATTGCCACAAAGTCATTTTATTATTGCAGACAAAGGCTACGACAGTGAAGCGATTAGAGATAAAGTGCGTGAATGTGGTTCAAAGCCAGTGATCCCTAGAAGACAAAATTCGAAGCAAGGAAATGGCGATATCGATTGGTGTTTATACAAATATCGGCATTTAGTTGAAAATGCTTTTGCTCGGCTCAAGCATTTTAGAGCGATAGCTACCCGCTATGATAAATTGAAAATTAATTTTGAAAGCCTGCTGGCTCTAGCTTGCTCTATAATTTGGCTGCCAATGTGAAAGATCAACAGCCCCTAGCAAATCGGACCACAACATTGGCTATTTCACCTGTCAGGCTTAGTTGCCAGAAATCGTAACAACCCTCTTGCTAATATCCCATCACAGCTGATTTAGCAGTTCTTTATTGATGTAAATCACGTTATGCTTAAGACCATAATGCATATATTGTTAGCTTATTTCGCCCTCATGCCTGTAATTTTAAATAAGAAGGTCAATTCATGTTCAATTCATTAACCGCGATGCCTGCCGATCCGATTTTAGGCCTATTGACTCAATACCGCGAAGACAGCCACCCAAATAAAGTCGATTTAGGTGTGGGCGTATATAAAGATCCTGTTGGTCATACACCTATTTTAGATTGTGTAAAAGCCGCCGAAAAAATTCGTTTAGATACCGAAACAACCAAAGTGTACATCGGCCCGACTGGCTCTGCGTCATTTAACCAACTTATGGGTGAATTAGCTTTTGGTGCTAGCCACAGTGCATTACTGGCTAACCGAGTGCGAACAGTGTCAACCCCTGGCGGAACCGGTGCTCTGCGCGTTGCTGCTGACTTTATTAAGCGTTGTAATCCTAATGCAGTGTTATGGGTTAGCGACCCAACGTGGGCAAACCACACGGGTTTATTTGAAGCAGCTGGTGTTACGGTGAAAACCTATCCGTATTATGACTACGACAGCAAAACCCTTAAATTTGATCAAATGCTGGCAACCTTAAATACCATTGGTAAAGATGACGTAGTGCTTTTACATGCTTGTTGCCATAATCCAAGTGGCATGGATTTAACGACTGAGCAATGGGATGAAGTGGTTAAGGTTACGGTTAAGCAAGGCTTTACGCCATTAATTGATATGGCTTATCAAGGTTTTGGTGACGGCGTAGATGAAGATGCTTATGGCGTACGTCAAATGGCTGCAGCAGTTGAAAGCATGATTTTATGCAGCTCTTGCTCGAAAAACTTCGGTTTATACCGCGAACGTATTGGCGCTTGCTCAATTGTGGCGAAAGATAGTGCAACTGTAGATGTTGCCCAATCGGTATTGTTATACGTAGTGCGCTGTATTTATTCTATGCCGCCAGCACATGGTGCTGCGATTGTTGAAACCATTTTAGGCACCCCAGCCCTCAAGCAACAATGGTTAGACGAGCTAAAAGTCATGCGCGACCGTATTAACGGTAACCGGGCAATGTTGGTCAATCAATTAACGGCCAATGGTGTTGACCGTGACTTTAGTTTTATCGCCCGCCAAAAAGGGATGTTCTCATTTTTAGGTGTTAAGCCAGAACAAGTGGCAACCCTTAAACAGCAATACAGTGTGTACATGGTCGGCTCAAGCCGCATCAGTATTGCTGGTATTAGTGAAACTAATGTTGATTATTTAGCGAAATCAATCGCGGCAGTGCTATAACCGATACTATTTAGATAATGGTTAGCAAGTAACATTACTGTATAAACAAGGTCGCTAAATGCGGCCTTGTTTATGCTCAGTCTAAAAAGTTGTCTGCTTACCCCCTCAAAATGACATAAAAATCAGTTATCAAAAATAGCCATTTTGTTATTCCATCATAATTCCCCAAGACCGCAATCCGAGTTAGGTTAACTTACCTGCCCTTGTAAATAGCAGGCTCAAGTGATGCCAAATATCAGCAATGCAATTTATCGAATTGAGTCAATATGCCTAATACATAATACCGTTAATTCTTGGGTCTCGATTTAAGTAATCGCACTGTTAAATCTATAGGTGATGGTTGTATATAAATTGAAGCTGCTTGTAGTTTTTAATTTACGCTCATCGGGATACAGCTCCCATTGCATGAACATTATTAACATAATGACTCTGTAACTGTTTAATTTTTCTTAAAAAGAGATAGCCTGACGCTGAATTTAATATATCAACAAAGCGAGTCAGCCATGCAAAATGAAACCATAAGTGTACAAGAGATCCCCGTATCCTCCGTTGTCTCAGCCACTGGCTGGTCACGCCAGGATACCACTTGGATGTTGAGCTTGTTTGGCACCGCGGTTGGCGCCGGAATTTTATTTTTACCGATCAATGCGGGAATGGGAGGGTTTTGGCCATTAGTGTTAATGGCACTCATGATAGGCCCAATGACCTATCTCGCTCACCGTGGATTATCTCGTTTCCTATGTTCATCAGCGATTCCTGGCAGTGACATCACTCAGGTCGTTGAAGAACATTTTGGTACTGGAGCAGGTAAAGCGATTACTTGGCTGTATTTTCTCGCCATATATCCTATTGTATTAATCTATGGCGTTGGGATAACTAATACCGTCGACAGTTTCATTATTAATCAATTAGGCATGTTTACCGACGTCCCAAGAATGTTACTCGACGGTACGCCTGCACTGACGGAAGCTGGCGGGCAAATAATCGATAAAGTCAGTGGTATTCCACGTTGGCTGCTTTCGGGAATGCTCATCTTAGGCATGATGTCGGTGATGGTTGCTGGTGAAAAATTTATGCTCTCCGTGACGCGATTATTAGTCTATCCGTTAGTCGCAATCCTTGCTTTTATGTCCTTGTACCTCATACCAGACTGGAAGTTTGATGCATTAATGGTTGTGCCTTCGACAACTAATTTTCTTGGGACTGTCTGGTTAACCATTCCAGTGTTGGTATTTGCCTTTAACCATTCACCCGCTATCTCACAATTCTCGGTTTCACTCAAAAAAGAACACGGCGCGAATGCCTCCCATAAAGCCGATGTCATCCTCCGCAATACAGCCATTATGTTAGTCGGATTTGTGATGTTGTTTGTGTTCTCTTGTGTACTGTCGTTAACACCGGCGCAGTTATTAGAAGCTAAAGCCGATAACTTGCCGATATTGTCTTATCTTGCCAACGTGCATGAAAGTGGCTTTATCAGTTATTTTGCCCCTGTCATTGCTTTCATCGCCATTATTTCATCTTTCTTCGGTCACTATATGGGTGCCACAGAAGGGTTAAAAGGCATTATTGTTAAGCAATTACCGGATAGCAGCAAGCCAGAAAACAGCACAAAAGTGGATAAATTTATTTTAGGGTTTATGTTTATCACCACCTGGGGCGTGGCGATTATGAATCCAAGTATTCTGGGTATGATTGAAGCGCTTGGTGGCCCGGTGATTGCGGCTATTTTGTATCTCATGCCAATGTATGCGATATACAAAGTCCCGGCACTGAAAGCCTACCGCGGTCGAGTAAGCAACATATTCGTCGTCATTACCGGTTTATTATCTATGACTGCCATTCTATTCGGCTTGCTGAGTTAAATAAGATAATTTGGGCGGGCTCACACCCGCTCGAATTATTGATTGAGGCAGAGTTTTGTATAAAAAACTCAGTCAAAATGTCATGTTATGCTTCAACTTCTATTGTTATACATTTATCAAAAAACAAAAACTAGAAGTAGCTCAAAACCTTACTAGCATTATCTTGCTACTATAAAACCCATATCACCTCCTTCCTTTGAGTTAATACGGTTAATGTCTTTTTACCAATCTCCCAAAAAAATGTCTGCATTTGATGCTAAGTTTGAAGCACAAAAAATAGCCTTCGCACCCGTAAGCTTTCAAGTCGCCCGTTGCTTAAGTCAATTTGGCTTACTGGCAAAAGTTGATGACGCCGGAGACGAAGGTATTAGCTTAATTCAACTGATTCAACATTTTGAACTGTCTGAGTATGCCATTCATGTATTGCTCGATATGGGATTAAGCATGGGCATTTTTTGGTGTAAGGATGATCATTATCGACTCGATAAAACGGGTTATTTCTTACTCCATGATGATATGGCCGCCAAGAACCTAAACTTCGTCCATGATGTTTGCTATCAAGGCTTGTTTGATCTTGATGATTCACTTAAGCAAGGCAAAGCAATAGGACTTAAACACTTTGGCGATTGGGATACTATTTACCCAGGGTTAAGCCAGCTACCTGAACAAACTAAAAAAAGCTGGTTTGAATTTGATCATTACTATTCAGATCATGCCTTTGACAGCTTATTACCTTTGATTTTCAAGTCAGATCCAGCTCATATTATTGATGTAGGCGGTAATACCGGTAAATGGGCATTTGCCTGCACCCGCTATAATAAAAACGTCAACGTCACCATAATGGATTTACCCGGTCAACTTGCTGTGGCAATGAAAAATGCCCAAGCATGTTTGGTTGCCGACCGCGTTCATCCATTTGAAACCGATTTGCTTGATAGCAACAAACCGTTTTACCAAGGAGGTGATTTGTATTGGATGAGTCAATTTTTAGATTGTTTTTCTAAACAACAAATCATCACTATTCTTCGGCGCACAGTGGCTGCGATGAAACCTGGCAGTGAACTGTGTATTTTAGAGACCTATTGGGACAGACAGCCACACGAAGCGGGCGCCTATTGCGTTAACGCAACCTCGTTGTATTTTACCGCGATAGCCAATGGAAATAGCCGGATGTATCACAGTAAAGACATGCTTAAAATGATCAATGAGGCTGGGCTGTATGTTGATGAAGATATCGACAACATTGGCCTAGGTCATACTTTACTGCGCTGTAAATTAAAGCCGATGAATTAACAGAACTCACAGGCCAGAAAGACCAGTGGCAAGAAGTTAGAACAGTAATATAGCGATAACATACACATTTATTGATGGCATAAAAAAAGCGAATGCTGTTAGGCATTCGCTTTTTGTCTTTACTAAGCCGATCTTACGGTAAATAAATAAGCGGTTCGAATTAACTGTGCTTTACGGCGAAGTTATTCATAAAGTCCACTAAGGCTTGCACACCCGCTAGCGGCATGGCGTTATAAATACTTGCACGCATACCACCGACAATACGATGACCTTTTAACGCCACTAACCCAGCCTGCTCCGCTTGGGCTAAAAACTCACTGTCTAAGGCATCATTCACTAGTTGAAAGGTGACGTTCATGCGTGAGCGGTTTTGTGGTGCTACACCGTTTTTATAAAACGGGTTGCTATCGATACAAGCATACAGTAACGCAGCTTTTTGTTGGTTCACTTCAGCCATCGCACTTATGCCGCCATTTGCGGCTAACCACGCAAACACTTCCGAGGCTAAATACCAAGCAAACGTTGGCGGCGTATTAAACATAGAACCATACTCAACGGCAACGCGATAATCCATTACTGATGATTGCGGCAGACTAGGCAGTTTAAGCATATCGTCACGCACAATGACAATCGACAAGCCTGATGGACCAATGTTCTTTTGCGCGCCGGCATAAATAAGACCGTACTTGCTGACATCAATTTCATGCGACATGATGGTCGATGATAAATCAGCAACAATTGGCCATGGACTGTCTAACTCTTCAAAAATCTCGATACCATCTACGGTTTCATTTGAGCAATAGTGCACATAACGATAATCTTTATCGATTGCCGTTAAGTGCGGCAGTTTAACCTGATGAAGCCCATTGATTTGCTCAACAATATTGATACTGTCAATATTGTGCTCGCTTACCAATTTCTTCGCTTCAGTGACCGCTGCCGATGACCACTGACCACTGACCAAATACAGTGCCTGACCATTATCGCCAAGAAAGTTATTCACTACGTTAGAAAATTGAGCCCGGCCACCACCGTGCATAAATAACACGTGGTAATTTGCAGGAATGTTCATCAACTTGCGTAATGTCACCTCTGCTTGATCGGTCAGCGCAATAAACTCTTTACTGCGATGACTGATTTCCATCACGGAGACGCCTAGGCCATTCCAATCAATTAATTCCTGTTGTGCTTTTTGCATTACAGCTTGAGGTAACATGGCAGGTCCAGCACAGAAATTATAAATCGCGCTCACAGACAACTCCTTTGACAAATAATCAATATAGACAATAACAATTTAACCGTAATAGTAAGTATTTTACGGGTTGATGAATAGGCCTTTATTTACCTATTTTGATGAAATTTATTCCGTAAAATAAAACGAGCGCCATAAGGGCGCCCGTTCGAGGATATCTACAACAAAAGTAATCTATTACTCTTGTTCGTCATCTCCGGTTTTGGCTTCGTCTGCATCTGTTGATTCAACATCGTCAGTTGACTCAGCATCTGTCGCTTCAGCATCGATAACATCGCTTACTGGAATAACATTGCCTTCTTCGTCTAACAACTCTTCAGTTTGAATTTCTTCAATACGCTGCAAACCAACGACTTTCTCGTCTTCTGCGGTACGGATGATAGTCACACCTTGAGTGTTACGACCAATAATGGATACGCCTTCAGCAGGAGTACGCACTAAGGTGCCTTTATTACTGATCAACATGATTTCGTCAAATGTGCCTACTTGAACAGCACCAACAACTTCACCATTACGTTCACTGACTTTAATTGATACCACGCCTTTAGTACCGCGGCTCTTCGCTGGGTATTCACTCAGCTCAGTACGCTTACCGTAACCATTTTCAGTTACGGTTAAAATAGCACCGTCACCTTTAGGTACAATTAACGACACCACTTTTTGGCCAGCATCAAGTTTAATACCGCGAACACCGGTAGCAGTACGACCCATAGGGCGCAGTGCAATAATTTCTTCGCCAGTTTCAGCATCAATCTTCACTTCACCGGTTTCAGAATCACGCGCTTTTTCATTAAAGCGAACCACTTTACCTTCATTAGAGAACAACATAATGTCGTCACTACCTTCAGTAATATCAACGCCAATTAATTGGTCGCCGTCTTTTAGGTTCACCGCAATAATGCCGTTTGCACGAGGGTTACTGTAAGCTGTTAATGCTGTTTTCTTAACGGTTCCGTGCGCGGTAGCCATGATGATAAATTTATCATCTGCGTATTCACGTACTGGTAGGATTGCAGTAATGTGCTCACCGTCAGACAGTGGTAATAAGTTAACAATTGGACGACCACGGGCTGTACGACTTGCCAATGGTAATTGATACACTTTTAGCCAGTACATCTTACCAAAGTCAGAGAAACACAAGATGGTGTCATGGGTGTTTGCCACCAATAACTTTTCAACAAAGTCTTCATCTTTTACTTTAGTTGCCGCTTTGCCTTTACCACCACGACGCTGCGCTTGGTAATCTGACAACACTTGGTATTTCGCATAACCTAAGTGAGACAATGTCACTACAACGTCTTCTTCATTGATTAAGTCTTCAAGACTCATATCAATTTCGTTAGCGTTGATAATCGTGCGACGCTCATCACCGTATTGCTCAAGTATTTCTTCAAGTTCTTCTTTAATCACTTCCATCAAACGAGATGGAGTACGAAGAATGAATAACAAACCTGCAATCAGAACTAAAAGCTCTTCATATTCAGCTAAAATCTTGTCATGTTCTAGACCGGTTAAACGGTGCAGACGTAATTCCAAAATTGCTTGTGCTTGTTGCTCAGTTAAATAGTACTGACCGTCACGGATACCGAACTCAGGCTCTAACCATTCAGGGCGTGCAGCGTCATCACCAGCTTTTTCAAGCATGCCTTGTACATGACCTAATTCCCAACCTTGTGCAACCAATTTTGCTTTGGCTTCAGCAGGTGTAGGTGAGGCTTTAATAAGCGCAATAATAGGGTCGATGTTAGCCAATGCAATGGCTAGTGCTTCAAGAACATGAGCACGTTCACGGGCTTTACGCAGTTCAAATACAGTACGGCGCGTGACCACTTCACGACGGTGAAGAATAAAACACTCAAGCATTTCTTTAAGGTTAAACAATTTAGGCTGACCGTTAGTCAATGCCACCATGTTGATACCAAAAGAACACTGCATTTGTGTTTGAGAATATAAGTTGTTTAGTACAACCTCACCCACTTCACCACGTTTGATTTCAATAACAATACGCATACCGTCTTTATCAGACTCATCGCGTAGGCCACTGATACCCTCTAATTTTTTATCTTTAACAAGCTCGGCAATTTTTTCAATCAAACGGGCTTTGTTAACTTGATATGGAATTTCATGAACAATAATACGTTCACGACCATTATCTTCAGTTTCAATTTCCGCTTTCGAGCGCATGATAGCGCGACCACGGCCAGTGTGATAAGCATCGATAATGCCTTTGCGACCGTTTATTGAAGCTGCCGTTGGAAAATCTGGACCTGGAATGTATTCCATTAACTGTTCAATCGATAAACTTGGATCTTCGATTAACGCCAAACAGCCTTTCACTACTTCTGTTAAGTTGTGAGGTGGAATGTTAGTGGCCATACCGACCGCAATACCTGATGAACCATTGATTAATAAGTTCGGTACGCGTGTTGGTAACACCGCAGGGATCATCTCTGTGCCATCGTAGTTAGGCACAAAATCCACAGTTTCTTTTTCAAGGTCGGCTAATAATGAATGCGCCAACTTTTGCATGCGGATTTCGGTATAACGCATCGCCGCTGCAGAGTCACCGTCGACCGAACCAAAGTTTCCTTGTCCGTCAATCAATGTATAGCGTAGCGAGAACGGTTGCGCCATACGTACAATTGTATCGTATACAGCAGTATCACCGTGTGGGTGATATTTACCAATTACGTCACCAACGACACGAGCGGATTTTTTATATGGTTTGTTCCAATCGTTTTTTAATTCGCTCATTGCGAACAATACTCGACGGTGAACTGGTTTTAAACCGTCACGGACGTCAGGTAATGCACGACCTACAATTACGCTCATGGCGTAATCAAGGTAAGAATTTTTAAGTTCGTCTTCGATGTTAATTGGCGAAATAGATGATGCCAGATCAGTCATAAACTGCGCGTTCCCCTAAAGTGAGCTGACAATAAAACTTCCATATTATTATCTAGCTTAAAAACGTGATTTGGCATTCTAACACAGATATTTAATGTCGCCAGAGCAAAGACCAGCCAAATGCTCTATCACTCTTAAAAATTACAAAAAAGCTAATATTTTCAGCTAATTTAGTTTATTCATTGGCTAATATACGACTAAATTTGAGCAACAATTATCGTTAACTTGTTGATGATTTAAGCAGTTGATAGCATAAAACATCCATTTACCTCGCTTAAATGGATGTTTTATGAGCAAGCGTAAACGGCAAAAGCCATTGTTGACTACTATTCGCAAAGGTTATCGCTATAATAGCGACCATACTTTATTACACACTTAGGTTACGTTATGTCACACGCTGAACAATCGACACCCAATGTTGATCCACTCGAGATCGCAAAATTTGAAGCCATGGCGCAAACGTGGTGGGATCTCAATGGCGAGTTCAAGCCATTACATTTACTTAATCCACTGCGTTTAAACTACATTGACCAAACCGCTGAAGGTATTTTTGACAAAAAAGTACTTGATGTTGGCTGTGGTGGCGGTATTTTGTCAGAAAGTATGGCGCGCCTAGGTGCTAACGTTGACGGTATTGATATGGGCAACGCACCACTTGAAGTGGCAAAACTACATGCCTTAGAGTCTGGTGTTACGGTTAATTACCTCAAAACAACAGCCGAAGCACATCGCGATAACCACCGCGAATATTATGATGTGGTCACTTGCATGGAAATGCTCGAACATGTACCCGATCCCCAATCGGTTATTCAAGCCTGTTGTGACATGGTTAAACCTAATGGTTTTGTGTTTTTCTCAACCATAAACCGTAATATGATGTCGTATTTAAAGACGATTATCGGCGCAGAGTATTTATTAAAAATGCTGCCAGTTGGTACTCACGATCACAGCAAGTTTATTCGCCCATCGGAACTGATGGCATTAGTCGATAACACCGACTTATTGTGTAAAGATGCGCTGGGAATTACCTACAATCCATTGTCGGGTGTGTTTAAGTACACTAAAAGTGTCGATGTAAATTATATGATAGCCACTCAAAAAATTGATTAATCATCCAGGTGATTCTTTTCAACATTTCAATGTGAATGCACCACAATAGCGTTATGTTGTGCCAATAACGCTATAAAGGGCTTGCACTGTCTATTGTTATTTTCTCTCGTTAGGAGCTAGCCCTTGCATAAACAAGATATAAAAGGAGTGCTGTTCGATTTAGACGGTACCTTAGCCGATACCGCACCAGATTTAGTACAGGCATTGAATCTCAGCTTGGATGAAGCCGGTTTTAACGTCCAACCGCTTGACTTGATGCGCCATGCGGCATCACATGGAAGCTTATATTTAGTTAAAACGGCCATTCCAGATGCCGATGAACAAGTACAAATTACCATCCAGCAAGCACTACTTCAGCATTATGCCCGTATCAATGGTGACAACAGCCGTTTATTCGCTGACTTACCCGAACTATTATCCTTATTTGATGCCCAATCGATTCCTTATGGCGTAGTGACCAATAAGCCGGCTCGATTTGCCAGGCCATTAGTGGAAAAGCTTGGTTTAACTCATAAATTGAAAACCATGATCAGTGGTGATAGCACTCGTCACTCTAAACCTCATACAGCACCAATGCTGTTAGCAGCACAACAAATTGCCATTGCTCCTCAAAGTATCTTATATCTAGGTGACGCTGAACGTGACTTAGTCGCCGCCCACAATGCCAGTATGTTAGGCGGCGTTGCGTTATGGGGTTATTTATCTGCGACAGATAAACCTGACACATGGCCAGCAAGCAAACAATTTCAACACGGAGCCTCACTTAAACAGTTTTTCACTGATTAATGACAGTGTTCGACATCGGTTTAGCGGGTCTTATTAAGCTTAAATGTACAGTTAACAGTCATCAATTTCTACCCGATCAAAACCAACAAAAGATCAATCAATAAACGGTCCATTTTTTTTGATCGCTGTTTATTTTAGCGATCAAATTTTTATCATTTGATGGATTAAAAAATATCATTTATCAAAAACTCTTTATGAATTTGGGCTCTAGGGTTAGTTGTCACTAACCCTGCCGTTTATCCTCAAGTTATCCACAAGAAGTTAATGAAATTGTGGCTTGCAATAAACCTCAAACCTCACTATCTTGTATCTTAGATTTTAAATAACACCATATCTTGTGTGTGGCTGACAATCAAAACACTACTCCACGACGTTCCAAAGGATGTAGTGGCTAACTGAACGTACTGGTGTTTAACTACCACGTTGTGAGTACATCAGGTTGATTGTTTTAACATGGAATTGTTTTGTAACTGGTTCGGATCGAATCAAGCAGCACTGCATCCAACAACAGATCACATGATTAGATATAGAACCAAGGCCTCTCTTCAATGAATAGCAATATGACAGTCACTAAACGCAGTGGCGAACGTGAATCTATCGATTTAGATAAAATTCATCGCGTGATCACTTGGGCAGCCAAGGGATTAAAAAACGTCTCAGTATCTGAAGTAGAACTTCGATCTCATCTGCAGTTTTTTGATGGCATTCCAACAGAAGCCATTCATGAAACGATCATTAAAGCTGCGGCTGACTTGATCTCTCCAGAGTCACCCGACTACCAATTTGTGGCTGCCCGCTTAGCGGTGTTCCACTTACGTAAAAAAGCGTTTGGTCAATTTGAACCACCAACGTTATATGACCATGTCACCAAATTAGTTGAACTGGGTAAATATGACATGCATATCATGGCTGACTACAGCCGTGAAGAATTAGACACACTCGACACCTATATCGATCATTGGCGCGATTTGAACTTCTCTTATGCCGCGGTAAAGCAACTTGAAGGTAAATACCTGGTTCAAAACCGTGTCACCCATGAAGTGTACGAAAGCGCCCAGTTTTTATACATCTTAGTCGCAGCATGTTTGTTTGCCCGTTACCCAAAAGAAATTCGTTTGAAGTACATTAAAGACTTCTATGACGCGACGTCTCTGTTTAAGATTTCTTTACCAACACCAATCATGGCCGGTGTGCGTACCCCTACACGTCAGTTCAGCTCATGTGTATTGATTGAGTGTGATGACAGCTTAGATTCAATCAATGCGACTGCATCGTCTATCGTTAAATACGTTAGCCAACGTGCTGGTATTGGTATTAATGCGGGTCGTATTCGTGCCCTTGGTAGCCCTATTCGTGGCGGCGAAGCATTCCACACCGGTTGTTTACCATTTTATAAGTATTTCCAAACTGCAGTGAAGTCGTGTTCTCAAGGCGGCGTACGTGGCGGTGCAGCAACGCTGTTCTATCCTTTATGGCATCTAGAAGTTGAATCGCTATTAGTACTAAAAAACAACCGTGGTGTTGACGACAACCGTGTACGTCATCTTGACTACGGTGTGCAGTTAAACAAATTAATGTACCAACGTTTGATTAAAGGCGAATATATCAGTCTATTCAGCCCATCAGACGTGCCTGGTCTTTACGATGCATTCTTTGAAGACCAAGTTGAGTTTGAACGTTTATACCTTCAGTATGAACAAGACAGCAATGTCCGCAAAAAACAAATTAAAGCGGTTGAACTGTTTTCATTGATGATGCAAGAACGTGCTTCTACTGGCCGTATCTACATTCAAAACGTCGATCACTGTAATACTCACAGCCCGTTTGACTCTAAAGTTGCGCCAATTAAGCAATCTAACTTATGTTTAGAAATTGCTTTACCGACTAAGCCACTTAAAAACATCGATGATCCAGACGGTGAAATCGCGTTGTGTACCTTGTCAGCACTTAACTTAGGCGCAATTAAAGATTTATCAGAGCTTGAACCATTAGCTGATTTAGCTGTTCGTGCGCTAGATAACTTACTTGATTACCAAGATTACCCAATTAAAGCCGCGCAAACGAGTTCAATGAACCGTCGTACCTTAGGTATTGGGGTGATTAACTTTGCTAACTATTTAGCTAAAAACGGTAAAAAGTATTCAGACGGTTCAGCTAATAACTTAACTCACAAAACCTTTGAAGCGATTCAGTTTTATTTACTGAAAGCGTCGATGAACTTAGCAAAAGAGCAAGGTGCATGTCCGTTATTCCACGAGACAACTTATTCGAAAGGTATTTTACCTATCGACACCTACAAGCGTGATTTAGACAAGATTTGTGACGAGCCATTGCACATGGACTGGGAAAGCTTACGTAGCGACATTAAGCAGTACGGTTTACGTAACTCAACCTTGTCTGCGCTAATGCCGTCTGAAACCTCATCGCAAATTTCAAATGCGACTAATGGTATCGAGCCTCCACGCGGTTTAATTAGCGTTAAAGCCAGTAAAGATGGTCAGTTAAAGCAAGTCGTTCCTGATTTTGAATTACTGAAAGATAAGTATGAACTGCTGTGGAATATGCCAAACAACGATGGTTACATCCAACTTGTTGGTTTAATGCAGAAGTTTATCGACCAAGCTATTTCGGCTAACACCAATTATGACCCAAGCCGTTTTGAAGGCGGTCGTGTACCGATGCAAACATTGTTAAAAGACTTGTTAAGCGTCTACAAACTGGGCATTAAAACATTGTATTATCATAATACTCGTGACGGTGCTTCTGATCAGTTTGACGACATTATTGCTGTCGAAGAAGAAGACGATGGTTGTGGTGGCGGTGCGTGTAAGATCTAATCATCACTTTATGTATATTTAGCGGGGGCCTTCCCCGCTTTTTGAAAAATGCGTTTTCAGGACACCTAAATAATGGCTTACTCAACATTTTGTCAAACACCTAACGATTCTACCAAAGAACCTATGTTTTTCGGTCAATCGGTTAATGTGGCACGCTACGATCAACAGAAATATGAAGTCTTTGAAAAGCTAATTGAAAAGCAATTATCGTTTTTCTGGCGTCCAGAAGAAGTTGATGTCAGCCGTGACAAAATTGATTTCGGTAATTTACCTGAACATGAACAGCATATTTTCCTATCAAATCTAAAATACCAAACATTACTCGACTCAATTCAAGGCCGTTCACCGAATGTGGCATTTTTGCCTTTGGTATCGCTACCAGAATTAGAAACGTGGATTGAAACATGGTCGTTTTCTGAAACCATTCACTCGCGTTCGTACACCCACATTATTCGTAATATTGTTAATAACCCATCTGTGGTATTTGACGATATTGTACAAAATGACGAAATCTTAAAGCGTGCCGGTGATATTGCCGCTTATTACGATGACTTAATTAACCTCACCCAGATTAATAACTTGTTAGGTGAAGGAACGCACATTATTAACGGTAAAGAAATCACCGTTAATTCACGTATTCTTAAAAAGTCATTATATTTGTGCATGATGTCAGTTAATGCCTTAGAAGCGATTCGCTTCTATGTCAGTTTTGCCTGTTCGTTTGCCTTTGCAGAGCGCCGTGTAATGGAAGGTAATGCTAAAATTATTCGCTTAATTGCCCGTGATGAAGCATTACACCTCAATAGCACACAACACATTTTAGCCCTGATGCAGGGTGGTAAAGACGACCCAGAAATGGGAGAAATTGCTGCTGAGTGTAAGCAAGAAGCGTATGACTTATTTGTTAAAGCGGCGGAACAAGAAAAAGAATGGGCCAAGTACTTATTCAAAGACGGTTCGATGATTGGCTTAAATGAACAGATTTTATGCCAGTACGTTGAGTTTATTACTAACCAACGGATGAAGTCAGTTCACTTACCTCAACCTTATGATGAACAGTCAAACCCACTACCGTGGATGAAAAACTGGTTAGAAAGTGATGCAGTACAGGTTGCCCCACAAGAAGTAGAAGTGTCATCTTATCTTGTTGGTCAAATTGATTCTTCTGTTGATGGCGATGAGTTTTTAGATTTTGACCTATAAAAATTTTTTCAAAAAAGCCCCTATCGTGAGCTTGAAAGGACAGCCGGTTATTTTATTTGACGGCCAACATTCAAGCTTATTAGAAGCGCTTGAGTCGAAAAAAGTAAAAGTGTTTTCAGAGTGTCGTAATGGATTTTGCGGCGCGTGTAAAACCACAGTGATATCAGGAGAAGTCAAATACTTCTCCGAGCCACTAGCAGAACTGAAATCAGATGAATGTCTGCCCTGTTGTTGTGTACCTGAGGGTGATTTAAACCTCAAACTATCAACTGAAGGTGTACAAGTGGTGGCTAAACGTCAATATGTTTCAACCAATGACACTCATAAGCCAACAACTGCGTTAACCCAACAATTACAGGCTAACCCTAAACTTGTCCACGAACGTTAACTTATCGTCCCGTTAACACCCTTCTAGATGTTCAAAGCAACACTTAGCAACACACGTTTACCAGTCTCAATATTAGTCACGCTGTGTTCATATTTATCTGGACGAAATAAATATACTCGTCCCCATAAGTTCATGATGCATTTGGCACAACGAAACACCCCGCCCACTTTAGGTTGTACAAGAACAAAGTTGAGTTTGTAATAGCGGCCTTGTTGTACCGGATCGATATGTGTCATCACACGATGATGAGTATGGTAGGTCACCAGATTTATCGATAATATTCGACTGCTAAAAATGGCTTTATTGATCACCTTGGCCATGGTATCTCCAATGGGAACATCAGCAGTAGATTATACCTATTCGATAAAAATTTTGGGTCATATTCACCAGCCAAAATCATATAACATAGACGACACGATTTCATCATGTTAGTCAGCAACTAACGCCATCGAGCTTATCGCAGGGATATTGTTACTTGATAGCTTGTACGAAAAAGTCTATTGATGATCTTGCGGGGCTAATATTAAGGTATCGAGATTAATCCTTTAATCATTATTGACTCGTGCTAATAATGACTAATGCTAGTGTAGATAATGGCTAATGCTAAAATAACTAGCATAAATAGTGATGAGTCAGCCACCGCCCATAACGAGTAAATCAATTCTCTATAGTGTCCATTTATGGCAATAATACCGTAAAAATTAGGCTCATTGACGCGTCAATAAGCCTAATGAAGTAAACGGTACTGAACTTGCTGCTTATCACGAGGTAAGGTTAGCTCTCCGTTATGGTATCGCAAGATGAAACATAATGTTCTAGCTCAATAACACCTTGCAAAATCATCCCATGATAATGGGCTTTCACCAGTTGATAATTCATACTTGGTGCAAAGTAGTACGTCACCTCTTCGGCCCCGGTTTGCTCCACCGGAATAAGTTGTATCTCCCCCAAAGACGCGATGGTAGCGGTTAATTCGTCCTTTACATAAAATTGATAAGGTTCAATTGCATCTGAAGCTTGCCTAATTAACGCAAATTGACGTCGGCCACCGAGCAAGTTTTCGCGTATTTGAATGGCTAAGGTGTCTACATCCCTTAATGGTATTTGGCTTGAGGTATAATTCTCAATATCGCCATCAACATCCACTCGTGACTCAAGGCCATTATTGTAAAAAGTGGCTTGCATGTCTCGTGAGCGAAAACCGGTTACCTGCTGATGAAAACTATCGGTTAGCCATTCATTGCGGTTATTTGACCACGATAACTCAGTACGTTGTTGATATTGAGTGCCAATTCCTAAAATACTGGCTTCACTCTTTGAGGTTATAACAGCAGATTTACCCTGCCAGTTCTCAGTACGGTTCATCTTACCAGTGTGTAGACCACTGAGATAAATAGCGTAATTAAAGCTTCGCTGGCAACTGTGTGGAATGTCACTGGCCAAGGCACTATTACTCTGCAATAAGCCACTAACCAAACACACAATGATCATCATTCTCGAGTCGACAGCATAAGCTGTCGCAGATATCCGGATGTTACGACACCCGGTCATCATAAGCATAAGCTTCACTCGCGACATTACTGTCATCATCAATAGTATCGCCTTAAAAGACTTCATTCACATTTAGGTAGAAGTTAGTTTCATTTTCACCGACCCCTACATCAAATCGTAAATTAATATTGTCTTTAATTTTGAATCGAAATCCTGTGCCATAGGCCGTTAATAGCGTATCGGTTAGCTCACTCACTTTAGGTGCCACACTACCAACAGCGCCCCAAAATACCATGCCATATCGTTGGAACACTGGTAAGCGATATTCAACTTGCCCCATCATCATTTGCTCGTCACGATATCGGCCTCTAATGTAACCTCGCATCGCGTCGGAGCCACCAAGATCAGGTAATAGATTCCAAGGTACATCGCCACTGGTTAGGTGACCTTGCACTTGCCATGCGATTAACCCCGGTGTCGAGCCTAAATCAATATAGTTCGCTAATTCAATATTATAAGTAGAAAACGAATCGAACTGGTCATTTTGGTATAATCCAGCATCAACCTGAAATAACCAGCCTTTTGTTGCGTTTAAACGGTAATCTCTTGAATCATAAATACTGGTTACTACAACACCTGAGCTAAAGTTGTCTGGCAGAAGCGTACTTGAATCCACAGGAGCTTCTGTTGCGACTAATTCTAAGCTGTCGGCCGTGGTATAAATAAAGTCAGCACCCACACCAATAAAATAGTTACTGGCGACTTCGGTCATCCAACGCGGCTTAAAACTATACAGTTGTTCTTTGAACTCATGATGATTAAGGTCTTGGTCGCCTTGTTCAATCCCTATTCCATAATAAACAGCAGCTTCATTATGCAGTTCTAAGTCAAGCAACAAACGTTGTTTACCTTGATTTAAAAACGTCATATTTTCTACCGTGACGCCATAAGAATTGTTCACAGAAGCAAATGAATTCAACACCAATGATGAAGGCTGTTGCTCACTTGATGCGTTATCGGTTTTGTATAACCCCACCATAAGTAAACCCACACCAAACTTTTTCTCTGGGGTGTAATAAGCCGTAGGTAAATAACTCATATCAATAGCTTTAGTGTCATCGAATTCACCATCCGCGCCAAAAACCGACAAAATGTCATCAATCCATGTTGGTTGCATATCTTTGGGGGTTTCAAATAAAGGTTCAACTGCGGTTGCGGCGTGAGAAAAAACAAATAGTGTTAAAAGTAAGGTCCGTTTCATAAAAACTCTATTAAAATGTTAAAAAAAATAGGCGTGCATGATGACTTCCATGCCAAATTTTGGAATCACTATTCAATGAGTTATCGACAATAATCGCTTCAAATAATAGCCGATTCAGATAAGAATCAAATAATAACTAAATCAAAAAAGATTATCCTACTCATCACTCAATACTGACTGAAGAAGAACTTAAGTCTTGCTGAAGTTCTCCATCATTAAATACAAGATATTATACTGCGTTAAATGATGGCCTTTATACCTAACGTTAGTTTAGGCGTACCATCAGCAATATTTTAATCTATAGGCGCAACTGATATCATTACGCTAAATGACGGCCGCTAATATAACACGTTTGGCAGCTCTTTTTAGTGATAACTCAACATTCACCCCATCGATATCTTTCGGTAAAAGGATCAGAATCGACTATATTTAGCTGAATGGCTACAGCATTTTCATCTAATAAACAAGAGTCTACAAAGCACAAATTCAGTACTATTGAGCCTCATTTAATCAGTAGCCCATCAGCAAGTAAAAATTATTTCCTTAGATATATCATCCAGCGCGCAAGTAAGGTATAACGACGCTATGAAAACGCCTATACGATTACAACCACTGGTTGACGATGGTCTCGTCGATGAAGTGATAAGCCAACTCATGAGTGGCAAAGAAGCTACGGTCTATATGATCAGATGTGGCGATGCGATTCGCTGCGCCAAAGTGTATAAGGAAGCCACTAAGCGCAGTTTTAAAAAAGCAGCACAATATCAAGAAGGTCGAAAAACCAAAAACAGTCGTCGTGGTAGAGCCATGGAAAAAGGTTCTAAATACGGTCGTGAAGAACAAGAAAAAGCTTGGCAGAATGCCGAGGTCGACGCGTTATATAAATGCGCCGCCGCTAAAATTAGAGTACCAGTGCCTTATGGCTGCTTTGATGGAGTGCTATTGATGGAGTTGATCACCAATATTCATGGTGATGTTGCACCTCGATTAAATGATGTTACTCAGATGAGTGCTGAACAAGCGCAAACGCAGCATTACGTTATGATGGGTTATGTCGTACGAATGTTATGTGCAGGTATTGTTCATGGCGATTTATCAGAGTTTAACGTGCTCGTAGATCAGAATGGGCCGGTTATCATTGACCTGCCCCAAGCTGTTGATGCATCAGCAAACAATAATGCCAAAGCGATGTTATTTCGTGATGTGAATAATATGACAGACTATTATTCTCAATTTGCCCCAGAATTAGCCGCAACAAAATATGCTAAAGAAATGTGGGCCTTGTATGAACAAGGTGAATTAACGCCGGAAACACAATTGACCGGTTTATTTGAAGAAGACACAACAGCGGCTGACGTCGATTCTGTATTAGAAGAAATTAACGCTGCATTTGAAGAAGCCCAAGAAAGACGCGAGCGCATGAGTGATGCAAACAGCGACGAGTATTAAATCGATCGTTTATTCACTCATGTGAACACCTAGGGAGACATTCCGACAAATTATCGAATAAGTGATCGAATACGCTATCGAATAAATTGTCAGGTTAATGTCTCCCTATTTAATTAGCCCTTCTCCTTTAATTAACGCCAAGCTAACTCAAGTTGACAGCGAATTCCCCCCGAGTTAATACCGAATTAAACCGCTTTTTTTAATTAAGCAGCAAGTGGGTTAACCATAACCGCTGGTTGCCTAAACGCTGCACATTTCTGAGGCGATAGTTAACCCTCTTGTCAGCAAACACAATGGTCTCATTACTGGCTAAACCTCAATCAATTGCTTTTTCCCACATAGTCATGAGTGAATCGTTATGTTTGCTAAAAAGTAATATGATCAATTTGCACACTTTATATAACCTTGTTTTTTACATGGGTAAATAGGCGTATAATAATATTGGAAAGTTAACAAGGAGAATATTATGAGTAGCTATGTTCTATCAGTATTACTCGTTTGTCTGACTATTTTTATGTCAGCTAATGTTATTGGAAATGAAAATGGAATGATGAGAATGTCTCAGATGCCTGCATTTTCCGATTTTGATACTAATCAAGACAAATTGATATCTGAAGAGGAATTTGAACGCTTTCAAAAAGCCAGGCAAGCATTGCATCAATCTGAAGGGCGACTATTAAAAAACGCATCGGATTGTGATGAAATGTTTGAGCGTATCGATTTGGACCACAATAAGTTTATTGATACTGAAGAGTTTCAATCTCATCACGAAATGATGAGAAATTCTAAATAATCACAGTTTGGGATATCTACATAATCTCAGCTCGGGATAATAATCAACATCGCTTTAGAGAGGTAATCAGCATCACCTCTCTTTTAAATACGCTATAGCATAGCAAACGACTTAGTTGTATCTACACCTGCAAGATATAGCGCTATTTTTCCACACCATCGCTAAAATTACTCATTACTCATTACCCATTACTCCTGCGCTGCAATAAGCTTACTTTTAAATACGCCATAAAAAGCAATACAAGCACCAGCAAAACCTAAAAACGAGCATATTAAGCGATAATCAGTGTTGTCGATGAAGAAGTTAGCCACACTGAATACCAACAAAATGAATAAGCCAATATTTTTGGTCATCATCATTTTAGGCTCGAACATCAACCATTGATCACATTTAGGGCACTGTGTTTCAACCCCATGTTTACCTTTACGGACTTGTTTAAGCGCTTTACGGGCAAAGATACCCTTACAACGAGGACACTCCATTTAACATTACCTTCAATAAATTTTATCAATATAATACAATGAATTAACTCTACATCAAAGTTTTCCTTGAGAGCCAATATTGCAGAGCAAGCTAATATCATTTAATAACTCACACCATTTGGAACGTTCGTTCAAAATAGTAATTGAACGAATGATATAGTTAGTTTATAGTAACTCATGGCTCACATTATGAGCACGCTAACTCGCTACAAATAGAACTTATTGGCAAGTATATCAAATGATAAAGAGCTTAAGCACTTGGCTCATAACCCAAATGGAACAATGAACATGCATAAAATGATTGGATTTGATGTTTACGGCACATTAGTGGATCCAGTGGATATGGGCCAGCATCTGCAGCAATTGATTGGCGACAAGGCACAAGCATTTGGTCAATTATGGCACGATAAAAAAGTCGAATATGCGTTTCGTCGTGGCTTAATGCAGCAATATGAAGATTTTGGTGTGTGTACCCAGCAAGCTTTACAATATTGTTTGTCTGTTTTCAACGTCACACTGTCAAACAGCGAACAACAAGATTTACTGGCGAAATTTAGTCAACTCACGGCTTTTGATGATGTCATTCCTGGGCTAGCGTTACTGCGCAATCAAGGTCATACCCTCGCCGCTTTTTCAAATGGACCTGAAGTTGCGGTTCGTACGCTTATGCAAAATTCAGGCGTTTTACCGCAGCTCCATGACGTTATCAGTGTTGATGACCTAAAGACGTTTAAACCTAACCCCGCCGTTTTCCATTATTTAATGACTCGCACCCAATCTGACCTCAATCATTGTTGGATGGTGTCGAGTAATCCATGGGATGTTATTGGTGCAAAAGCCGCCGGACTGAATACGGCTTGGATCAAAAGAGACAGTAAAAAAATATTTGACCCGTGGGGCATTGAACCAGACATAACCGCCAGTAGTTTAATCGAATTAAGTGAACAACTGGATGCCCTGTAATAAATAACTCACATGCTGTATTTAAACAATATAAGCATAACTCATACGCGTTGATGCTAATACATTAAAGCTTTACACGCTACACTAACAACATTGTGCTAAGCGCATTATCAATTTACTTAACCTGCTAACAGGTTGTACAAGGATATTTTATGACTAACCAATATACCCCGCCTAAAGTGTGGCAAAATAATAACAATGGCGCTAATAAGTGGGCGAACATTAATAGCCCTGAGTCAGGTGCAAGATTTGATAAAGTGCTGCCTGTCGGAGAGCATGCTTTGCAACTCTACTCTCTTGGCACACCAAACGGGCAAAAAGTAACTATCATGTTAGAAGAGCTACTGGCCTTAGGCATTAAAGAAGCTGAATATGATGCTTATCTGATTAACATCGGGGAAAAGGATCAATTCTCGTCAGGGTTCGTTGCCGTTAATCCAAACTCAAAAATTCCTGCTTTATTGGATAAATCAGCTAATGAAGACGAAAACGTGTTTGAATCTGCTTCAATTTTGGTTCATCTAGCAGAGAAGTTTAACCAATTCCTCCCTAAAGATGGCAAAGCCAGAACGCAAACATTTAACTGGTTGTTCTGGGCCCAAGGTTCAGCGCCATTCCTTGGTGGCGGCTTCGGTCACTTCTATGCTTATGCCGATGAAAAGCAGGAATATCCAATTAATCGCTTTGCTATGGAAGTTAAACGCCAGTTAGATGTGCTAGATAAACAACTGGCAAAAAACACCTTTATTGCTGGTGAAGAATATAGCATTGCAGATATTGCTATTTGGCCTTGGTATGGCAACTTAGTATTAGGCAATTTATATGAGGCTGCCGAATTCCTAGAAGTAGAGACTTATACCAATGTTGTTCGTTGGGCTAAATTGCTTGAAACTCGTGAAGGGGTCCAACGTGGTCGTATCATCAATCGCTCTTGGGGCGAAGAATGGGAACAAGTTCCTGAGCGTCATTGCGCTGAAGATATTGATAAGGTTCTAAAACTGCGTCCTAGCACAGTAAAATAAGTCAGCCGCTAAAGTTTGGCGCGATTGTATCCTGACTTATTTTATTGGGATACTAAAAAGCCTTCTGCATTACAGAAGGCTTTTTATATTGACGCATCAGAGGCCGAAACAACGCAAATTGTGAACGTTATTTCAAGCCAGACGTCTGTGACAATTAAATACTCATCGCAAGTTCTGCACCTTGGCGAATAGCGCGTTTGGCATCTAATTCAGCCGCCACATCGACTCCACCAATTAAATGTACAGGTAATCCAGTGGCTTTCATTTCATCAACCAAACTGCGATTCGACATTTGTCCGGCACACAACACCACATTATCTACAGCAAGAATTTCAGATTGTTCACCTATTTTAATGTGAAGGCCTTGTTCATCAAACTTTTCGTAGATTACGCCGGTTTTCATATGCACTTGATGTTGCTTCAACACGCTGCGATGGATCCAGCCAGTAGTTTTACCTAAACCTTTGCCCATTTTGGTAGTTTTACGTTGCAATAAATACACTTCACGACCAGGAATATGTTCGGCTTCTTCAGTTAACCCGCCAGCATTCTGATAGGTTTTATCAATGCCCCACTGTTTTAACCATTTATCCGGTTGCAAAGTGCTCGATTCTAATTCGCATAAGAAATGCGCCATATCAAAACCAATACCGCCAGCACCAATTAATGCTACCGTTTTACCCATTTCAACTTGGCCCGTTAATACTTGTTGGTAATCGACCACTTTAGGATTATCAAAACCCGGTAAATCCAACGCTCGTGGTACCACACCAGCGGCGATGACCACTTCATCAAATTTCTCATTGGCCAGCACTGCCGCATCCAATTTAGTGTTTAGACGCAGTTCAACGTTATGCAGTTTAATTTGGTTAATGAAATATCGAATAGTTTCACTAAACTCTTCTTTACCCGGGATTTTACGCGCTAAATTAAACTGACCACCGACTTCAGACTTGGCTTCAAACAATACCACTTCATGTCCACGCGACGCTGCGTATACCGAGAACGCCATTCCCGCAGGACCGGCGCCCATAACAGCGATACGTTTTTTACTGGTTGTTGGGGTAAAATTAATTTCGGTTTCATAACAAGCACGGGGATTAACCAAACAGGTTGCCCGCTTCATCGCAAAAGTATGGTCCAAACAAGCTTGGTTACAACCAATGCAGGTATTAATCAACTCTGGGGTATTAGCTGCCGCTTTATTCACAAACTCTGCATCTGCTAAAAATGGCCGGGCCATCGATACCATATCAGCTTGACCTGATGCAATAATCGCCTCGCCAATTTCTGGGGTATTAATTCGGTTGGTGGCAATTAACGGAATCTTGACTTCTTTTTTGAGCTTTTCTGTTACCCAAGAAAAAGCACCACGCGGTACACTGGTCGAAATCGTCGGTACACGTGCTTCATGCCAACCAATACCGGTATTAATAATACTCACACCGGCTTGTTCAAGCGATTTTGCCAGCTGAACCACTTCATCCCACGTTGAGCCATTGTCGACTAAGTCGAGCATCGACAAACGGAACACAATAATAAAGTCACTGCCTACTTTCTGACGAATAGCGTTAACGATTTCAATCGGAAACTTAACCCGATTGTCATAACTGCCGCCCCATTCATCGGTACGTTTATTGGTGCGCGAACTGATAAATTGATTGATCAAATAGCCTTCAGAGCCCATGACTTCAACGCCATCATAACCAGCTCTTTTCGCCAATGCCGCGCTGGTAGCGTAGTCTTTAATCGTCGAGCGTACTTGACGAGCAGACATCGCAGAGGGAGTGAACGGGGTAATGGGCGATTTTACTTTGCTCGGCGCTAAGCTAAAAGGATGATAGCTATAACGACCCGCATGCAAGATTTGCATACAGATTTTACCGCCCGCTTCATGCACAGCATCGGTAACTATTTTATGTTTACCCACTTGCCAAGAAAAGCTTAATTGGCAGGCATGTGGCGCTAAACGGCCACGTAAATTAGGTGCGATACCGCCAGTAACGATTAACCCGACGCCACCTTGAGCACGCTCTTTATAAAAAGCTGCCAGTTTCTCAAATCCGCCTTTTTCTTCTTCTAACCCCGTGTGCATTGAGCCCATCAACACGCGGTTTTTCAGCTGTGTAAAGCCGAGATCTAAAGGTTCTAATAAGTGTGGAAACGACATTCAAACATCCTTTTTAAACAAGTGATTTAAACCAGCATACCCCGACAGTAAAGTTTGCTCAATCATTTAAACGCTCGTTTGTTAAAAACCTTTACAATTGAATTTCACATTTTTATTGATTTTCAGTTAGGATGACTACATTAGACTGATAAAGGAGTGGCAAATGTCCGCTAAACCCTCGTTTTTAAAAAGGATGTTTTTACTGTTATGGAATACAGTAAACGGTATCCGTAAGTTCATCATCAACGTTATATTTTTTGGTTTGTTGGCTGTCATCGCTGTAGTACTTCTCAACAGCGAAGATGAAATTGTCGTCGAAGATCAATCAGCATTAGTGCTGAACTTGTCTGGGAGCATAGTGGACCAAAAACATTATGTAGACCCAATAGAAATGGCATTTAGCCAAGGGCAAGCGAATGATCCAGAAGGTGAAATTCTATTAGCCGATGTACTTTATACTATTAATAATGCGACTCAAGACGCCCGCATTAACAGTATAGTACTGGACTTAGCGGATCTTCGTGATGCCGGTATTAGTAAAATGACCGCTATAGGTGAAGCATTAACCCAGTTTAAAGCCGCCAATAAGTCAGTTATCGCTATGGCCAATGGTTATGATCAAAACCAATATTTTTTAGCCAGCTTTGCAGACAAAATATACCTTAACAACCAAGGTATGGTAGCGCTTGATGGCTTAAGCCGTTATCGCTTATATTACAAGGCTGCACTCGAAAAACTCAAAATTACCACTCACGTATTTCGAGTGGGAACCTTTAAATCAGCTGTAGAGCCCTTTATTCGTGACGATATGTCTGATGCCGATAAAGTCGCCAGTAAAGTATTGTTAAACGATATTTGGCAAAGTTATTCAACTATTGTGGCCAGTAACCGTCAAATAGCCCCAGATCAATTAGTGTTAACTCCAGATGAATTCCTTGCTCAGCTTGATAAAGCTGAAGGTGACAGTGCTCAAATGGCTGTCAACATGAAATGGGTTGACGAACTGGTTTCGGCTGATGCGTTCCGTGTCGCGATGATTGAACGTGTTGGCAGTGATAAAGAAGGTAAAAACTTTAAGCAAATTAGCTTTAATGATTACCGAGCGTTAACCGCACCTATGCCTAGCTTTGTTGAAAAAGACGCAGTTGCCGTTATCGTTGCTAAAGGCACGATTCTTAACGGTAAACAACCTGCTGGACAAATTGGCGGTGAAAGTACCTCTGCATTGCTAATGAAAGCACGCTTTGACGATAAGGTGAAAGCCGTCGTGCTTCGCGTTGATAGCCCTGGTGGTAGTGCATTTGCGTCAGAACAAATTCGTCAAGAAGTGTTAGCCCTAAAAGCAGCAGGTAAGCCTGTGGTTGTTAGCATGGGTAGTCTTGCTGCATCTGGCGGATATTGGATATCAGCCAGTGCCGACTATATTGTTGCAACACCAACAACCCTAACGGGTTCTATCGGTATTTTCGGTATGTTTGCTACGTTTGAGCAAGCACTGAATCATTTTGGTGTGACCTCTGATGGTGTCGCAACATCTGATTGGGCCGGATTATCGCCTGCACGCGAATTAAATCCGCAAGTGGCTGCTGTTGTACAACGCCATATTGAACGTGGTTATCATGAGTTTATTTCTCTGGTAGCAAAAGAACGTCATATGACACTAGAGCAAGTTGACAACATTGCTCAAGGCCGAGTATGGACTGGTAAACGCGCACTCACCTTAGGCCTAGTTGATGAACTAGGTGATATGGATGTGGCATTAGCCAAAGCTGCTGATTTAGCGAAAATGGACAAGTTCGACGTTAAATTGATTGAACAAGAGCTTAGCGCTGAACAACAACTGATGCAGCAAATCATGGGTGCGACTGCCGCTTATGTTCCAGACAGTGTTCGTCAAACCAGTTTCATTGAGCGCTTTGCCAAGCAGTGGGCTGGCGCATTTGAAACATTGTCGATGTTTGATGACCCTAATCATGTCTATATGTATTGCGAAAACTGTAATTACTAATCACTCAAATGACCGCAATATGAAGATTATTCAAAAAAAGCCTGCTTAGCAGGCTTTTTTATTGGGGATCGACAAATAAACTCGTATAATTTCCACAATCTGCAATCGCTGTTAAAGAAGAGCCTACATACATGACAAAACGTTCCATTTACGTTGCCTATACTGGCGGTACCATCGGGATGCAAAAGACCGATAATGGTTTTGTGCCAGTATCTGGGTTCTTAACCGATTGTGTGCAGTCAATGCCTGAGTTTTATCATGAAGAAATGCCTGAATTCGTTATTCATGAATACAGCCCATTAATTGACTCATCCAATATGGCACCGCCGGATTGGCAATTGATTGCTAATGATATTCAAGCCAACTATGAAAAGTATGACGGTTTCGTTATTTTGCATGGTACAGACACCATGGCTTATACCGCATCTGCATTGTCATTTATGCTGCAAGGTCTATCAAAACCTGTCATTGTTACTGGTTCACAAATTCCGTTAGCTCAATTACGTTCAGACGGTCAAACCAACTTGCTCAATTCGCTTTATATTGCAGCCAACTACCCCGTTGCAGAAGTCTGTTTATTTTTTAATAACAAACTGTTTCGTGGTAACCGCTCAACCAAAGCCCATGCTGACGGATTCGATGCGTTTGCATCGCCTAATTTTCCTATGTTGCTCGAGGCAGGCATTAAAATAAACCTTAAAGCAGGGAAAATAACCAAACCAACAGGTGAGCCTTTAGAAGTGGTGACAATTAGTCCACAACCTGTTGGTGTGGTGACACTTTATCCAGGGATCTCCACTGACATTTTTAATAATATTTTACAACAACCGGTAAAAGCACTGATTTTATTGACCTTTGGCGTGGGGAATGCACCACAAGATAAGAAGCTACTTGATACACTTAAACAAGCCGATGAACGCGGTATTATATTGGTTAATTTGACCCAGTGTTTCCAGGGTAAGGTCAATATGCGCGGTTATGCTACAGGTAATGCTTTAGCACAAGCTGGGGTAATAAGTGGTGCTGATATGACCATTGAAGCGGCGTTAGCTAAATTGCATTATTTGTTGTCTATTGGATTAACGTCGGCGCAAATTAAGCAACGTATGCAGCAAAACCTTGTTGGTGAACTGACAACGGACTAGTTTAGGTTATTGATACTGTTACGGGGTTATTGTACTAATCAGATAACAGCTAAATAAAAATGCGAGCTAATGAGCTCGCATTTTTTGATGTTATAATATCCATTATTGATAACAAATATTATTTATTATCAGATAATTACAAATCAGCTTCTTTAAACTCGGCGATGGGCTCACCTTTAAACTGTTTTTTCAGCTCTGATTTAGACAGCTCATTAATGTTACCACCGGCTGCGATGGTAAAATGTTCAGTTTGCTGCAGCTTACGTGCTTGATACAACATCACTACTTGCAAAGTCGATTCACGCTGTGGCTGAGTTAATACTGTACCATCATCCCACTTACCTAACTCAGACGCAGACAATAAACGCAGGTATACTTCTTCAGGCATTTCATCAATGACTTTATTGATATCGTTCATACTGATTTCCGTTTATGTAACACTATTCTGACTCGGGTAACAAGATAACCCGTAAAACCAATAACAAAACTTGCGATCGCGATATAAGAAGTTAACCCCTGTGCAGGCTCTCCTCCCCAAAACCACACCACAACTCCTGCGATAAATAATGTCAAAAAAATAAAGCTTTGAGTCATTAAGCTATTTGAACGCTCAATGTGACTGATAATCATTAATGACTCAGTATTACCACTCAAATCGGTTTTACAATGCTCACATTGCTTAGCCAAACTTGAAATTCGCTTTTGACATTTAGGACATGCAACTAAGGCCATAATTCATTCTACCTGCTTGATTATCTGAAGATAAAAATTACCGCGTACTGTCGCGATTATAAATTATCAACCACAGCTAACATCGCAACTAAAGACGCTTCACCTAAATATACGCAACGCTCTGGAGACCAGCCCACAAATGGATCGGCTAAATTGGCATTGTCTTTAAATGGCATTTCTAAGGTGTTCGATAAACAACTGAACGTATTAGCAACCCAATTAGAACCTACCGTTAAATTAGCTTTGCCTGGCTCATCTTTATCGTAACCAAACTCTGTTTGGAAATCCGCACTGGCAATGGTCAATGCACTGAGAAATTGCTGCTGTAATTGAGCCATCTTATCGTTGTAGCTTGGCACCCCTTCACAACCGGCAAGGAACACATAAGGCAGGCCTTCATCGCCGTGCACATCGTAAAATAAATCAACACCAGTTTGATGCATTTTATTAACGACATAATACACTTCAGGGCTTTTCTCTAAGCTCGGTGTTTGCCATTCGCGATTTAAGTTAGTACCAACAGCATTAGTCCGTAAATGGCCGCGTGCGCTGCCATCAGGATTCATGTTTGGCACAATATAAAAATTGGCTTTGTCTAATAAGGCTTTAGATGTTGGACAATCACTATCAAGCAATTGATTTAACAAACCTTCAACTAGCCATTCAGCCATCGTTTCACCCGGATGTTGACGCGCAGTAATCCAAATATTCTTTTTATCTGGGTTAGCATCACCAATTTTTAGCAAGGTCATGTCGCGACCATCAAGGGTTAACCCAAGGTGCTCAAGACTCACAGCAGGATGTAATTGCACTTCACTGATCAAATCTAAATGACGTTCGTAGCTGTACGGTGCAAAATAAGCTATTTGAATGGCTTCACAATCTAGCTCAGCCTGGATGGTTAATTTTCCGTCGACATACTGAGTTGGTAATCTGAACCACGATTGGCGGTCATAACTGGCCACTGCTTGATAATCGTCCCAGCCAGCTGGATAAGAGGCACTACCTGCATTGAGGATGTTAAGGGTATATGTCTGGCCGACTTCCCCTTCTAAACGGAAGTTAAACCATTGATAAAACTCACCACCAAAATCGGGACGAATGGCGAGCTGTATATCGTCATGTTTGTCTAGGTTAATGACGTCAATATTGCCGCCGTCAAAGTTTGCTGTAATCCGCATTAGATTATCCTTTATGTGCTTGCGCTTATTTTGGGCTTAATAACGATTGGTATCAGCCTTATTTTATGCGCCATAGCTTATCAAATGCGGCAATAGGTGTGAACCATTAAAAGCTAAAGCTGTAACCTTGACCGCGAACGGTATTAATCAATTCGCGTGGTAAATTGCGTTTAACTAATTTACGGCGTGTATTACTGATATGCATGTCTAAATTACGGTCAAAACGTCCAAGTTCTTTGTGTAATACCCGTAGTTGCAGCTCTTCTTTGGTGACCACTTCACCTTGTCTATCAAACAAATATTTAAATAACCGATATTCCGTTTGGGTCAACACTAGCGACTTTTCTGCAAAACTAATGGTATAGCAGGTATCATCAAAGCCAATATAGTCATTAACCGCGTCATTAATTGGTGCTTGGGTGCGTCGATGGAGTACATTAAGACGTAACTGCAATTCGCGGATATTAATCGGTCGAGTGAGATAATCGTCGGCGCCTAACTCTAGCGCATTAATGCGCTCCAGTTCGCTGTTACTCTCTGCTAATACAATAATAGGCGTTCGGGTTTGTCGTGCAACGAGCAGCCAAAATGACTCCATTTTGGGAACCGAAAAATCTAATAATATGGCTTCAAGCTGCTCAGTTTCCATTTGGATCAACGCATCAAAGGCATTATTAACCCGATGAACACTGTAGCCCTGCTCATTTAGCTGTCGAGTTACGTCACTTTTATCGGAAAGGGTATGTTCAATGAATAGGATATTCTTCATGCTCAGCTACTTAATGATAACGATTACCATTAAGATTATCATACTGATTTAGCCAAAACCAGATTTAATCGACCCTGTAGCCCTTTTCATTAACAAAAAGGCCTGAAACTTCAGGCCTTGAGACATTTGTCACAATAATGAATGAGACATCATTGGTCTATTTATCTGTCATCAACTGTTTAATAAATTTAACCGGCGCACTACCGTAACTTAAAAACTGTTCATGAAACTGCTTTAAATCAAAGTTTTCACCTTGCTTAGCTTTAAGTTGTTCGCGGAAATCATAGATCTCACGATAGCCAGCGTAATAACTAGTCAGTTGCACTTGACTTAAGGTCGCTCGACGCCACTTTCCTTCAGCTTCAGCGCGTTGTTGGAATGCTTCATTCTCGAGCAAGTCAATCACCTCTTGCTCACCCATTCCGTTAACCTGAATGCTGTAGTCTAAAATAGTGTTACAAATGACCCGTAAATTCCATTTGTAATACATCAACCACATTTCAGGTTCAAAATTACCATAACCTTCTTCCAGCATCATACGCTCGGTATACACTGCCCAACCTTCAATCATGGCACCGTTACCAAATAAGCTTTTCACTAAACTAGGAGATTGGTTAGAAAAGACTAATTGTGTGTAATGCCCTGGGATAGCCTCATGAATATTCAGTACCTGTAAAATCCAGTGATTGTATTCACGTAAATAGCTTTCGGCTGACTCATCACTCATGTCATCGAGGGGCGAAACGTTGTAGTAAGTATTACCGCCTTTGTCATAAGGCCCTGGTGCACTGATAGAAGCACCCGCAAAACCGCGCATGTATTCAGGGGTTTCACGCACAATTAACGGTTTGTTAGGATCAAGCGTCACCAGTTGTTTGTCATTGACAAATTTAATCAGTTCTGGAATTTGCTTACGCACTTCAGCAACAAAGTTTTCTCGTTTAACATGTTTGGTTGATAACACATCAATTAACTGCCGAATTGCTTGTCTCTCATCGTCTGGTTTTGGGGTATCGATATACTTTGACCAAATGGTATCGGTGATCTTAGCCATTTCTTGCTGAACATGATTTTTATCTGCCACAGCTTTGTCATATAACTGTTTAGCGGTCATACCAGACTGAATATCGAAGGCGAATTTTTCTTCGTATAAGGTTTCACCAATACGGAAATCACGGCCTCCATTTTCGGTTAGCTTCGTTTCAAGCGCGGTTAACCACTCAATGTGCTGTTTAATCGCTGCAGTTGCTGCATCAAAACGTTGAGTAAATAACGCTTTCTGCTCTGCGCTTAAGCCTGAATCAGTGACTTGCTGGGCTAACTCGGCAGACAATACCGAAAATGCGCCTTGATTTTGCATAATCGCTAATTGGGTATGCTCAAGTGTCGGCTCACTAATATTTTGTCGCGCGGCTTCATAATAAGCGGGCACATTTTCAAGACGTGCAATAACAGAGCCTAAGCGCTCATCTAACGGGGCAAAGTCTTCATTGATGATTTGCGCAAAACCACCGGCAACATTGTAATTAGATGGATCCCATTGCCAACCTTTAAAGCGTGTAATTTCCCATTGCATTGACTCAACTAAATTACTCAGTAATTTATAATCAATTAACTCGTTAGCAGATAATGACTGCGGATCGAATTGGGCTAGTGCCGCTTGCTGTTGCTTAACAAATTGCAGCGTTTTGTCGCGGCTAGCTTGATTAGGGATATCTAAATAGCCATCATTAACATGTTTGCCACTGTACAGAGCCCAGGTTGGTGATAATGCCCACAGCTCATCAATAAACTGTTGTGAATATTTGTTAAAGGTTAATTCTGCCACGGTTGTAGTTGTGCTAGCCTCTGCAGTAACGGTCTTGGTTTGTGGACTTGGCTTAACCGAGTCATCGCCACAGCCGACTATGGCAAAAGTAACCGCCAAAGCAAGTAAAGATTTTTTCATGAGTTATCCCTTACATTGTTATTATTTTTTAGTGTGTTTACACTTATTTTTTCTCGGTATCGCTTTCGCGAGTATAGATTTTGGCTGCCTATATATTTTGTGCTTAAATAATTTTTGGAACTTAACTATTTTGGGAACTTAACGGTTTTTGGAACGTATACTTTTTCTACATAGTGATGAGTAAAAATCATCCTTAGACAATTATAATTAGTTAATCATGTTCGTCACGGTTTTGCAGCATGCAGACACCTTTTGTGACATAAAAATAGTGAATCGATCAACTGCTTGTAGCCTAGAAACCGATTTTTAGTTACATAGCCGTGTCCATAATAATCAACAGAGGTCTTAACGATGCCTTCAACACATATCCGACTACTGCTTAATGGTAAAAAAGCCGCCAATGTCGACATCAGACAATCGGTTATCGCTTTACGTGAAAAAGGCCATACTGTTGATGTGCGGGTCTCTTGGGAAAGTGCCGATATGTTGCGTTTTATGACGGAAGCAATAGCCGATAATGTCGGCAGAGTGGTTATTGGTGGCGGTGATGGCTCACTTAATGAGGCTGTTAATGCCCTGATGCAACTGTCACAACAGGATCATATGCTCGAAATAGCCGTGCTGCCATTAGGCACGGCAAATGATTTCGCCACTGCGTGTGGCATTAGCAATAATATTCATTCCACTTTGGAACTGGCGATTCATGGTGACAGCTACCCTATTGATATCATCCGAGCCAACAATAATTATTTTATTAATGCGGCAGTCGCCGGTTTTGGCGCGCAAGTGACTGCAGAAACCCCAACAGAGTTAAAAGATTTTCTGGGTGGCGGGGCTTATACCTTAATAGGATTGGCAAAAGCATTAGGCTTTAAGCCTTATCAAGGCAGCATTACCACCGATAAAGGCACGTTCGATGGCGATATTCTGGTAGGCGCCATTTGCAATAACAAGCAAGCTGGCGGCGGACAAATGCTGGCGCCCAATGCGTTAATTGATGATGGCTTGATGGATATCACCCTGCTGAAGTCATTTTCAACCTTTGATATCCCGGTGGTGATAGATGAAATACAAGCCATGAGTCATGAAGCCAGGTTTTGTTATCATTTTCAAACCCGTTGGCTAGAAATTGATTTCCCTATCAAGTTACCGCTTAATTTAGATGGCGAACCCTATCCAACAGAGCAAATGCGTTTTGAAGTACTCCCAAAAGCCATTCAGTTTGTGTTACCGCCAGACTGTCCATGCCTTGAGAAATCCCCACAAAAAAGCGGAAAGTAAATTCCGCTTTAATCGCCGATACAACAACTGAGTTAATCGTTTATCTAATCAGTTTAGATATTCCAGGGATTAGGTTTATTACCTTTCGACGAGGCTGGCGCTTTAGCTGTTTTGGTTTTTCTAAAGTCAGCTGAAGCCGTTTTCGATTTGCCTAAACTCAGCGTAGGTCGGTCTGTCGCTGAGGTTGATTTATGCTGACGATTTTTTGGGATAAAATTCAACACCGAAATAGGAATAGGCTTAGATGGTTCAAAACCGACTATTTCTTTGCGTTCAATTAAATGCCCCAAACGACTTTCAATCATACACAGGTTTTTAAAGTCATCATTGGACACAAAAGAAATAGCGACACCAGCAGCACCCGCACGACCGGTTCGACCAATACGATGAATGTAGTCATCGGCCGGATAAGGCAAGTCATAATTGATTACACGAGATAAATCGTCAATATCAATACCACGCGCCGCAATACCGGTAGCTACTAGGTATTTAATGTTACCCGATTTAAAATCAGCTAAAATTTGTTCACGCACCGGCTGGCTGCGGCCACTGTGAATACACTCAGCAGCAATATCACGCTTTTCAAGCTGACTGACCAATTTAGCGGCACCTTGCTTAGTTTCGATAAAGATTAGCGCTTGGTTCCACTCTTCGGTTTTAATTAAATGACTTAATAAAGCTGATTTTTTATCTTTATCAACCGTCGTTAACCACTGCTCGATTTTCGGTGCTGAATCGCGATCAGCAATCACCGAAATTTCCACAGGACGCTTAATGGCCGTTTTCGCTAACGCACGCACTTGGTTTGATAATGTCGCGGAAAACAATAAACTCTGACGTTCAGAAGGTAATTTATCGATGATTTTATTAATATCTTCGATAAAGCCCATGTCGAGCATTCTATCGGCTTCATCAAGCACCAACACTTCAATTTCATCAAAGTGCACAGCACGTTGGGTATATAAGTCGAGTAAACGTCCTGGTGTCGCCACCAAAATATCCACACCATCAATTAAGGCTTGTTTTTGCGGCTTCTCATCAACCCCACCATAAATGGCGATAGAGGTTAACGATAAATGCTTGGCGTACTGAACTACGTTGGCGTGAACTTGCACTGCGAGTTCGCGAGTTGGGGTTAAAATCAACGCTCGAATACGTTTTGCACGCTGGGTTTCAGTGTCGGCTAAGCGTTCTAATATTGGTAATACAAAGCTTGCGGTTTTACCGGTGCCCGTTTGCGCCGCGGCAAGCAGGTTCTTACCCTTTAAAATAACCGGAATAGTCTGTTGTTGAATCGGTGTCGGCTGACTGTATCCCACTTCATGTAGGGCATTGACAATCGTGTCGCGTAATCCAAGTGTCGAAAAAGGCATGAAAGTGGGTCTCAGTAGTAAAACAAGAATAAAGCATTATAGAGGCTACGCATAACAAGCGCTAACACCTCGTTAATATAAAGTCATACTAGACCACGGCGAGACGAAGCATCAGCCAAATTGTCAGTATTGTATTAAAACACAAATGAAAAAAGACGTCCGAAGACGTCTTTTTTCATAATATGGCGGTGAGCGAGAGATTCGAACTCTCGTTAGGGATAAACCTAAACACACTTTCCAGGCGTGCGCCTTCAGCCACTCAGCCAGCTCACCAATTTGTGACTGACTTTTTATCCATACCATTAAAAGACATCAGATAAAAAGCAGTACTTAATACTTGATTCTATTGAGTGGGATAATTACCTCTCAACAATACAAAACCACTTAATACTAACCGCGGCAGTGCTAATCGAGGCGTACTTTACGCAAATGATGATAGCGGGTCAAGCTAAAAATCCCCACTATCAAGCGTTTGCACAAATGCACAGCAACTAGCAAGCTAACTAACCTATTAAGGTAGGGAAAAGTCCTTTAACACCCGCGGCGATCACTTCAATGCCTAAAGACAACATCAGTAGACCCATTAGACGAGTAATAACGTTAATGCCAGTTTTACCTAATAGTTTAAACAGCATTGGCGCCATACGAAATAAACCCCAACTAACAAGACCTAAGATAATAATGGTTAAAAACATACCAATGTAGTTGGTTATTTGGTGATGCTCCGCCGCAAACACAATCACCGCACTAATGGCACCAGGACCAGCCATTAATGGCAAAGCTAAAGGGACAACTGCAACAGACTCCATACCTGAAGACTCACGGTCTTCTTCTTGGTTGCGTTTCACTTCACTGATTTTACCTTGTAGCATCGACATGGCAATAATACAAATCAAGCTACCACCGGCAATACGAAAAGCCGATAATGAAATACTGAACATACTAAGAATGTAATGCCCTGCTATTGCCGTCACCAATAAAATGACCACTACGGCAAAGTTTGCCACCCGGTTGGTATGTCTACGCTCAACTTCAGTTTGATGGCTGGTTAAGCTAACAAAAACAGGTAATAACCCTACTGGGTTAATAATGGCTAATAGTCCTAGAAAGAACTTGATATAAAGCATGAAATCCACTTGGTATAACCCTCTTGATATTACCTGTATTGAAGCTCGATTCTGAGGGCGCTAATGTAGCTGAAACATTGCCATTCCCCAAATGAAATTTTTTATATTTGATAGACCATTTTACAATACAAAAACTAATGCAACGTCTATTATTTGTATTTTTACATCATAATGACAGTTAACGTAAACACGCACTTTTAGTTATTTTATTTCACTATACAGTTCTAATTAGCATCAATATGATGATTTAACCTACAACATAACTTAAAATCTTGTTTGTCTGTGGTTAACCTACATATTATTCAACAAAATAAGAATAGCCTTATGATGAAAAATACTAACGATAGCGGAGTTTTTATTTCTCCTAAAAGTATACATTTAGCCGGTCAGTTTATTTTGACAGTATGTAAGTATATTTTTTAGGTAAACAGTATATATCGATTCCAGCATCACCTTGACTAATGAATAACTCATTGCCTCTGGTAAAACTGCGATTGGCTTGACCCACAATATCCGAAGCTACAATAGCTTAGGCACAAAAAAGAGATGTTGCCAGTGGCAACATCTCTTTTAATTAACTCTGAAAGTAACTCTGCTGTGAAGATTAGGCCATTATTTCAATACTGACCTGCGTAAACCCTCTACAGAGAAACTACACACTATTTAACCTGAACTCGGGATAAGAGACAAATATATGATTATAAAGATCATAGTCTTATACGTTAACAACTCTCAAACTTGTCATTTGTTTTACTAACAAGGCGAATTGACGCGTCAATAGCGGATCTATTGCAAGTTAATTCAACAACGTTAGCAAGGCAAAGAGCTGTTTGAGAGACGTTTGTTATCCCAATTTCAGGTTATTTAGCTGTCCAACGATCCATCCAGCCTAGTACATTCTTGTACCATAGCTGTAGGTTATCTTGATTTAAGATCCAGTGATTCTCATCTGGAAATACCAATAGCTCTGAAGGAATACCTTTACGCTGCATAAAGGTAAATGCAGCAAGACCTTGGCCATAAGGTACACGGTAGTCTTTTTCACCATGGATGACGAGCATCGGCGTTTTCCAGTTTTCAACATAGTTTACTGGGTTAAACTTTTCATATAGCTCTTTGTTTTGATCGTATGGGCCACCGAATTCATATTCAGGGAACCATAATTCTTCTGTAACGTAATACATAGAACGCATATCAAACAAACCAGCATGGTCGACTAAACACTTGAAGCCATCGTTCCATTTACCTTGGAACCAGTTCATCATATAGCCACCGTAAGAACCGCCCAGTGCACATGCATTGTTAGCATCTAACCAAGGTTGCTGCGCGGTAACTGCTGCCATGCCTTTTTTAAGATCTTCAAGCGGTTTTCCGCCCCAATCCTTGCCAATAGAGTCGGTAAACGCTTGACCATATCCAGTAGAACCATGGAAGTCGACCATCACTACGCCATAGCCTGCACCCGCCCATAACTGAGCATTCCAGCGGCTGCTGAAACTGTTACCAAATGAGCCTTGTGGGCCGCCGTGTACCAGGTAAGCTATTGGGTATTTTTTACCTTCTTCATAGTTAACAGGTTTGATCCAATAACCATGAACGGTTTCGTCATTCCAACCTTTAAAGTTGAACTGTTCAAAATCACCAAACTTAATATCTGCTAATTTTTCACTGTTGACGTTGGTTAGCTGTTTAAGTTGTTCACCTTCTAGTGACACACTGAATAAATCGCCAGGTTCAACTAATGATGACTTCTGGAAAATAAGACGATTACTGGTCACAGCCACTAGGCTGTTGCTGCCTTGGTTGTAAATAGGACGCACATCACCAAACTGAGTGTTCACTTCAAAAATGGTCACTTGCCCAAGATCTTGTGCTGTCACATACAAAGTACGACCATCGGCACTAAAATTTAATGAACTCGCGCTGCGATCCCACAATGGTGCGACTTCTTTTTCTTGGCCTGTAACATTGTCACGTAACATAATGCGGGAGCGATCAGCTTCGTAACCCGCCTTGGTCATGGCTAAATAAGCAAGATAACGGCCATCGGCAGAGAACGTTGGCTGGGCATCCCATGCTTGGTTATCTGGGGTTAAGTTAACCGTTTCACCGCCAGCTACAGGCACTTGCCATAAATCGTAGTTAGTAGTCCAAGCTTGATCACGGCTAGGCGCTTTCGCGCTATAAACAACGTACTTGCCGTCTGCAGTAAAGGTGACTTCTTCCATACCAGAAAATGGCTTAGGCGGTGTTTCAGTGTCACGGCCCGCTGTAACGTTTGTCGCTGTGGTAATTTTGTTGCCATTAAGCGAGGCGACAAACAAATGATTACGTGCATGATCTTCCCAAGTGTCCCAATGACGTACCATCAACTGCTTGTATTGACGCCCGGTGCTTTTACGTTCAGCTTCGGCAGTAAACTTGTCTTTTGAACACGCTAAGTCTTTACACTCTGGAAATACCCGCAGCGTCATAACAACTTGCTTACCGTCGTTAGACAATTTGTAGCCATTGATATCTAACGGTAAATCAGTAACCGCGATAGCTTCTCCGCCATCAAGGGCCAATTGATACAATTGACTGGTGCCGGAGCGCGTGGCGAGGAAATAAATCGATTTTCCATCGGGCGAGAAGCTGACATCGTGTTCAGTACCGGCTGCCGAGGTAAGTTGCTTTGGCTTAGCATTTTTATCGTTCAAATCGAGAAGATAAAGATCTGAGTTGCCCTCGCCTTTATCATCAACCACTTTTACGCCGTACACCATGGTTTTACCATCATTTGATACGGCCGCTGAATGCAACTTATTTAAGTTAACCAGTTGCTGAACATTAAAAGCTGCGGGCTCTGCCGCAGACACTGATGTTGCCATGCCAGCAGCAACCAGTGCGAATAATACAGAAGACTTTTTCATTGTTATCATGTCTCAGTTGTTTAAATAAAACGTATTACGTTTAGGCCACAAATACAGCCAATATCAAACGTAATCATAAAATGTATATTGCAGACTAACCAAAGCAAAACGCTCAGGCAACAAGCCTTTTGTAAAAAGCTGTAAACCCGAGCGTTTAATCACATTGACACTTATCGCTTATGTCTAAGCACAATGTTATCGATGGCTTACTTATTAGCTTTACTGTTAGCGATGTTAATTTTCCAAATCGCTGGGCCAGTTTCGTGCGCATTAACACCATTGGTATCAACCGCCACGGTCACTGGCATGTCTTGCACATCAAATTCGTAAATCGCTTCCATGCCTAAATCTTCAAATGCGACAACACGTGATTTCTTAATCGCTTTCGACACTAGGTATGCCGCGCCGCCAACAGCCATTAAATACACTGCTTTGTGCTTTTTAATTGAAGCAACCGTTTCAGGACCACGCTCAGACTTACCAATCATGCCCATTAGGCCTGTTTGGTCTAACATCATGTCAGTGAACTTATCCATACGGGTTGCCGTTGTTGGGCCTGCAGGGCCAACCACTTCATCACCGACTGGGTCTACTGGGCCAACGTAATAAATAAACTTACCGGTAAAATCGACACCTGCTGGTAAACCTTCACCAGATTCAAGCAACATTTGAATCCGTTTATGAGCTGCATCGCGGCCAGTCAGCATTTTACCGTTGAGTAATAAGGTATCACCACTCTTCCAAGTTTCGATTTCAGCTTGAGTGACCGTATCTAAATTGACACGGTGAGTGTTTTCTCCCGCTTCACGAGTAATTTCAGGCCAATCAGACAAAGATGGTGGTACTAAATCGACTGGACCAGTGCCATCTAAATGAAAATGCACATGGCGCGTTGCTGCGCAGTTAGGGATCATCACTACTGGTTTAGACGCTGCATGAGTCGGTACAGATTTAATTTTAACATCTAATACTGTAGTGAGTCCGCCCAACCCTTGAGCGCCTATGCCTAAATTATTTGCGCGTTCAAAAATGTCTAAACGAAGCTTTTCTTCTGTGGTCTCTGCACCACGAGCCATCAACTCATGAATATCAACAGGGTCCATTAATGATTCTTTGGCCAGAACGGCCGCTTTCTCAGCAGTACCACCGATACCTATGCCTAACATACCCGGTGGACACCAGCCCGCGCCCATTGTTGGTAATGTTTTTTCTACCCAAGCGGCGATATCGTCTGACGGATTAAGCATGGCCATTTTTGATTTGTTTTCCGACCCACCACCTTTAGCGGCAATCATCACTTCTATTTGATTGCCAGCAACCATGTCAATATGAACCACTGATGGTGTGTTGTCTTTGGTATTTTTACGCGCACCGGCAGGGTCTGACACTATTGATGCACGTAATGGATTATCTGGATTGGTATAAGCACGACGTACACCTTCATCGACCATTTCTTGAACTGTCATGTCAGTTTTATCCCACTGAACAGACATACCAATTTTAACAAAGGTGGTGACAATTCCAGTGTCTTGGCATAAAGGCCGTTTGCCTTCGGCTGACATACGGGAGTTAATCAGAATTTGGGCAATGGCGTCTTTCGCGGCAGCGCTTTCTTCACGCTCGTAAGCTTTGGTCATTGCATCAACAAAGTCTTTGGGATGGTAATACGAGATGTATTGCAGAGAATCAGCAATACTTTCAATAAAGTCAGCTTGTTTAATCACGACAGCTTGACTAGATATAGGTGAATGAGTTGTAGAGTGAGATGTGGTATTCGTCGACATATGGGGTGCTCCAGCAGCCATTGCGGCCTAACATGGTTATCGTTTTTATTAGAATCGATTTAATATTAACTATTAAGACCAATATGATACTCTTTCCATCCTTTTTGGGCTACATCACATTTTAGATAAGGGTTATCGATGTCTGCGCGGGCAAAAAACGCACTCTTCATGCAAAAACTGGACTGGAAAATAGACACAAAGCAACTATTTTCACTGGTAAGCCACCAGCCATGGGCGATATTACTCGACTCAGCCAATGCTCCGCACCAAGATGCCAAATTCGACATCATCGGCTTTAATCCTATTGCAACGTTAACCAGCAGCGATGGCATCAGTCGATTTAGTGCCAAAGACTCGGCCATCAAAGCACTCAATATTAAAATAGATCGCCACGCCAACCCCTTTAACACATTAGCTGAACTGCAAGCGCGGTTATATCCTTCAGCGCAAGACAGCCAACATCCATTTAGTGTCGGAGCCCTGGGCGCATTTGGCTATGACCTGGGCCGAAATATTGAAAAGCTGCCACAAATTGCCATTAAAGATATTCATCTTGATGATATGAACATTGGTTTTTATGATTTTTCACTCGTCTACAGTTACGTTGATAAATCTTGGTATGCTTACCATTATGATGGATCTAACGCGTTAAAAGTTGAGTTGAATTTAATTGAATCTAAAATACAAAAATCAGCCAGTAACGCGATAACATCAAGGCCTTTCAGATTAACTACGGCTTGGAGTAATCAGATAGACAGTCAGCAGTATCAACATAAATTTGCTCAAGTGCAGCAGTATTTATTGAGTGGTGATTGTTATCAAATCAATTTAACCCAACGATTTGAAGCTCAATATCAAGGAGATGAATGGCAAGCTTATTGTGCTTTATCCCTTGCAAACCAAGCGCCTTTTTCGGCATTTATGCGAGTTGATAACCACTGCATGTTATCTATCTCACCAGAACGTTTTATTAAACTTAACGATCAATATATCGAAACTAAACCCATTAAAGGTACCATGCCGCGCCATCATGATCCCATTTTGGATCAACAAACCGCTAGCGCATTAATCACTTCCGAGAAAGATCGTGCCGAAAATGTGATGATTGTAGACCTACTCAGAAACGATATCGGTAAAGTCGCCGCCCCAGGCTCGGTTAAAGTGCCGACGTTATTCGCCATTGAAAGCTTTCCTGCGGTGCATCATTTAGTCAGTACGGTGACTGCCACACTTGCACCACACAAAACAGCATTCGATTTACTTAACGCCGCCTTTCCAGGTGGGTCAATTACCGGTGCGCCAAAAATCCGCGCAATGGAAATCATTGAAGAATTAGAACCGTCCAGACGTAACCTTTATTGCGGCAGCATCGGCTATATAAGCCAAAATGGAAACATGGACACCAGTATTACTATTCGTACTTTGGTCACTGAAAATAATCACATTTACTGCTGGGCAGGTGGTGGTATTGTTGCCGACTCCAATGGCGCTGCGGAGTATCAAGAAAGCTTTGATAAAGTCAGTAAAATATTACCTTTGTTGGCGAATCTACATCAGCAACAAACAACGGTCGATAATCATTAAATATACTGACGCTTCCCACTGGAGTGGATGATTGCGAGTAAAGAATGGTCGTTAGTAAGATTGTCACCAGCAAAATGGCGGCAATAACAATAATTCAATGGTGCATGCGCAAGCGCTTAGACGAGTTAAAAGTGAATAGTTGCTTATCTAAGTGAATAAGCCATGAAAGTACTCAAGCTAGGTTTACCTTACACAGCGCCAGTATTGGGTATGCTCGGTAACTTCAGTTAATGAATTCTAGGCTCAGATTATCTTTTGTTATCAAAGGTCAGCAACCTTAATATTTTCTAGAAATCATCGATTTTAATAGTATTACCTTATGCTTGAATCTGTTTTTTAATCCGTGTTTTTAAACCATTATTTATAATATTCACTCAAACTACCTTCAACCATGAACGATCGCTCAAAAACATATTGAGCATTCGTTCAAAACCTGCTTAAATACACTTCTTACTTATTAAGGAGTTCACATGATTAAATTTTATTTCCATCCAGGCCCTAACCCAATGAAAATTGCCCTGTTCCTCGAAGAAACAGGCCTTGAGTTTGAACTCGTGCCTGTGGATACCTTAAAAGGTGAGCAACATAGCGCTGAATTTAAAGCGATTAACCCAAACAGTAAAACACCCGCCATTGAAGATAACGGCGTGCGTGTATTCGATTCTAATGCCATTCTTTTATACCTTGCTGACAAAACAGGTCAATTAGCTGCAACCCCGGAAAATCGTGGTGAGCTTCTGTCGTGGTTAATGTTCGTCGCCACTGGTTTAGGCCCTTATTCTGGTCAATGTGTCCATTTCACTCACCATGCACCAGAGAAAATAGATTACGCAACAAACCGTTATCAACGTGAAACTCAGCGCCATTACCAAGTACTTGACGCACATCTTGATAACCGTGAGTTTATCGTCGGTGATGAATTGAGCATTGTCGATATTGCTGCATGGGGTTGGGTTGATAAAATCGGCTATGTATTAGGCCAAGATGCACTTGCCACTTACCCGAATGTTCAACGCTGGTTTAACCGCATCAACAACCGTCCTGCAGTTGAACGCGCCAGAAACATGGGTAAAGACATTCAATTTAAAGCAGAATTTGATGAAGACGCAAAACGTGCGTTTTTCCCACAAAATTATGTTATCTAAGCAAAATAGATTTTAATCGCGTTATAAAAGGCTTGTGGATGATATCCATAAGCCTTTTTTGTATTGCCTACTTGGCCCCACTCTTGCTGTAACGCCACTGTGCACGCTATGGGTTTCTATCTATACAATGTTTTTAAGTTTATATATACAGCTTTAAAGTTGATTTACACGGTTTTTAGGTTTGATATTTAGCTGCAGCTGGTTGTTTATAAGCTAATGTTCGCGTTTATGCATGTAGATTAAGCGTATAAATCATGAATACAATTTGTTATTTTTATCCACTTTGACACGAATTTACTTGTTCTTGCGGCGGTATTTTCCTACTGTTATTGAAAATGATTATCAATGAGGTTACTCATGAATACCCATCTTCAACATCAAATCAACCAATGGCTCAATAACGATCCCGACCCACACACCCGCTCACAACTGCAAACGTTAATTGATAACGGCAATGAAACAGAACTAGCGGCACGCTTTGCGGGTCGTTTAGCATTTGGCACTGCAGGGCTAAGAGGCGAAGTGGGTGTTGGGCCTATGGCAATGAACCGTTTGGTTATCCGCCAAACTACTGCCGGTCTGGGGGCTTACTTACTCGCGCAAATCGACAATGCTGCCGAGCGTGGTGTCGTGATAGGTTACGATGGTCGTCATGATTCCTTTACCTTTGCCCATGATGCCGCAAGTGTATTAACCGCTATGGGCATTAACGTGCATTTAACCTACAAGGTTGCCGCCACGCCGTTAGTCGCTTTTGGGGTAAAACATCTTAACGCTGCAGCTGGCATTGTGGTTACCGCAAGCCATAACCCACCACAATACAATGGCTATAAAGTCTATTGGGAAAATGGCGCACAAATTATTCCTCCTCACGACACAGGCATAGCCGCCCAAATTACTCGGGCTGCCACTCAGGCGATTCCCTTTTTAGCCTTAGATGACGCAATATCACAAGATAAGCTTACTTGGTTACAAGACGATTTCTATCAAGCCTATCGCCAAGGAATACGTGAAGCTAAAGAGCTGCAATACCACAGCGGACAAGACAAGGTCAGTTTAGCTTACACCGCAATGCACGGTGTTGGTGCCGACATGGCTGAAACGGTATTAAATGATGCTGGTTTTACCCAAGTGTATTCAGTGGCGGCTCAACGTGAACCTGATGGCGACTTTCCTACGGTAAACTTTCCAAATCCTGAAGAAAAAGGCGCAATGGATTTGGTGATTGCAGAAGCCAAAAAGCACCATGCTACACTCGCTTGTGCCAACGACCCTGATGCTGACCGCTTTGCTGTTGCCGCTCGCACTGAAAATGGCGACTACCAAATGCTGACAGGCGACCAAGTTGGAGTGTTATTTGGTCACTACTTACTCAGCCATGCACCTAAAAATCAGCAACTTACTGGCACTACTATCGTGTCCTCAAGCCTGTTGTCTAAAATTGCCACTGAGTTTGGTAGCCAAAGCTATACCACTCTTACCGGCTTTAAGTGGTTAATGAATGTCGGTATTGCCAAGCACCAAGCTGACAATCAGTTCTTATTCGCTTATGAAGAGGCACTCGGTTACACCATTGGTAACTTAGTGTGGGATAAAGATGGATTATCGGCATTAGTGGCCTTTGCCCAACTGACTGCAGAACTTGCAGATAATGGACAAACCATTTGGGATAAACTCGAGCAGATTTATCGCCAACATGGATTTCATCTTAATAAACAAGTGAGTATTGCCCTTAATGCTAACACGCCAAATATTGGTGCCTATTTACGCGAACATCCACCCGTGAAAATTGGTGAGTATGCGGTGATCTCGACCGACGATTTAAAAAGTCTACAGCGCACTGCCGCTGATGGCAGCAAACAAGCCATTGATTTACCTAGCAGCGATGTGTTGATTTATGCCTTAGAAGGTGGCGCTCGAGTCATTGTTCGCCCATCGGGTACTGAGCCAAAAATTAAATGTTATTACGAAGTGGTTGAAACCATGACAAGCTCGGACACTTGGGCATCGGCACAAACTCGTGCAGAGGATGCCATGGCGACCTTCATTACATCGCACCAAACGAGCTTACCCAGCTAGCAGCTCATAAAGCGATTAAGTCTCATTAACAATACTTAAGCCTCATTAACAAAATAAATGTTAAACGCCTGTTACTATTAGCAGGCGTTTGTTTATGGCTGTGGGTAATTGTAACCACAATGGAGTAATTATCGCCTTTAACTAGATCAGAGTGTCATGAGATATGCCTGATTGAACTAACTAAGCCTATATTAAAGCGACCTATGTACCAGCGAAAATGACCTATAATGTTACAAAATTACTCATAACGTTATCGCAGGATTGCTAATGTATAAAAGTCTCGTTTCTTTGGCCGCTATTGCCAGTATTTCAGCCCCAGTAGCAATCGCTGCAGAAGAAGGTGAAAACCTAGAGCGCATTCAGGTTATTGGATCGCGTATTGCCCTTCGTACCGCCACAGACAGTGCAACTCCTGTCGATATTATTACCTCAGAACAACTTGAAGCAACAGGTATAACCGAAACCGCTAAGGCATTGCAGTTTGCTGCGCCCAGCTACAGCTTTCCATTCTCGTCAATTACCGATGGCAGCGACGCGGTTCGCCCTGCAAGCTTACGAGGCATGTCACCTGATCACACTTTAGTGTTGGTAAATGGTAAGCGTCGCCACGGTTCAGCATTGGTTCACTTAGCCGGTACTTTAGGCAAAGGTTCATCAAACGTTGACCTTAACGCCATTCCAATGACTTCAATTAAGCGGATTGAAATTTTACGCGACGGTGCATCAGCGCTATACGGCTCTGATGCGATTGCGGGCGTCATCAACGTCGTGCTGAAAGACAGCGACGAAGGTGGCAGCATTGCCGCCCAGGTTGGCCAAACCTATAAAGGCGACGGCGAACAAGTACGCCTTGGCATTAATCAAGGCTTTAGTTTTAGCCAAGACGGCTTTGTGAATGTGTCTTTAGAAGCACATCAGAAAAATTCAACCAATCGTGCCGGTTTTGATCCACGTCAGCAATACCCGACCTTAGCAGATGGTAGCCTTGATCCACGTGAAGCCACATTCAATCGTAAAAATCATCATGTTGGCGACAGTGATTATGACAACTACGGTTTGTTTGTAAATGCTGAGCAAGGGTTAGATACCAAGGGCAAGCTTTATGCCTTTGGTGGTATTAGCAAACGCAGCTCAACTTCAGGCGCTTTTTATCGTCGTGCGTTGGATTCTCGTAACGTTATTGAAGTGTATCCAGACGGCTTTTTACCACAAATTAGCCCAGAGATTATCGATTACTCTTTAGTCACCGGTTATGAGTTTGAGTTGGGCCAATGGGAAATTGATTCATCAGTTGGTTTTGGTAGCAACAGCTTTGAATACAATGTTGAAAACAGCATTAACGCTTCGCTTGGCCCTAACAGCCCAACAAGCTTTGATGCCGGTACATTGTCAACCAGTGAGCTGAATCTAAACTTAGATGCTTCAACCTACTACGATTTTGCCAATGACTCTGACTTACTCGTGGCAATGGGTATCACATGGCGCGAAAGTGGCTATCAAATTGAAGCTGGCCAAGAAGAATCGTATATCCAAGGCGATTACCAAGATAAATCGGGTGGTAGCCAGGGATTTGGTGGTTTTACTAAAGAATCTGAAGTAGATGAAGACCGTACAAACCTTGGTTTGTACATCGAACTTGAAAACCAACTTACCGATGACTTTTATTGGGCGGCAGCCGTTCGATATGAAGACTATTCAGATTTCGGTGGCAATACCAGTTGGAAATTGTCTGGTCGATATGAGCTAACGAACCGAGTGGCACTTCGTTTAACCACCGACACGGGTTTTCGCGCGCCAAGTGTACAACAGCTTTATTTTACCAACGTATCCACTTTCTTTGACCCTGATCCGGTCACTGGTGAATTTATTCCTAGAGAGTCAGGTACCTTTAACCAGTTATCACCGATTAGAGCTGAGCTAGGTATTCCCGATCTTAAAGCGGAAGTATCACACTCTTATAGTGCAGGTATTGTTTACACTGGCGACAATGGCTTTGCAGTGACATTAGATGCTTATGAAATCAATGTTGATGACAGAATCATTTTGTCAGGCTCTATCGACAAAGAAAGCTCACCCGCCATTGCTGCGATTCTTGAAGGCACCAATGCCGACTCGGCGCGTTTCTTTATGAATGCGGTTGATACTAAAACTCAAGGTGTAGACTTAGTTATCACTCAAGGTTTTGACCTTGGTGAATACGGCGACCTAAAAGCAAACCTTGCTTACTCATACAAAGAAACTGAAATTGAGTCAATTTCTTTGCCTTCGATCCTCAATGGATTAGAAGACGAGCTATTTGATAATATTGAAGTCGTTCGCATGACGGAAGCCAATCCGAAAAATACCGCTAACATCGGTTTTACTCATCAATATGATGACTTCACCACTAACTTACGTTTCAGCTATTTCGGTGAATATACCGTGGGTTATTCATCTAGTGAAGTAGAATATGGTGCGAGATGGGCCACTGATTTAAGTACTCGTTACCGTGCAACCGATAACCTTTCAGTGACGTTAGGGGTACAAAACCTATTTGATACTTATCCAGAGAAACGCCCAGAGGATAATAATTTTAACGGCATATTTGTATACCCACTGACCAATACTCCGTTTGGATTTAACGGTGGTTACTATTACTTAGATCTACGTTATACCTACTAAAAGATTAGTTATTAGTGAGTATTTTCAGCCGATAATCACGCTGAAACGCAAAAATGCCAATCATATTTGATTGGCATTTTTCATTACATCAAGCTGAACATAAAACGATTGGTTAAGAACATTAGTTTAAGTTGTCTTGCTAACGGACTAATGCTTACTGACTGTATTTACTGACGTTTTTTACTGACGTGGTTTACTGATCATTATCATTCGCTACATAGAGCTTTGCTAGATATTGCTTCGCGACATCGTCCCAGCTAAATCGCTGTTTGGCGGCATTATGCTTCACCTGTTGCCAAGTATCGCTGCCATATAACGCAAGAACTTGATTAACACGTTCAACCAGGGCTTGTCCTTGTGCAGCTAGCGTTTCACCATTAAACACCCAGCCGCTGACATTATCTGTAATCGTGTCGTTCAGTCCACCCACGCCATGAACCAAACAAGGTTGCCCTGCCCGCATTGCCAGCATTTGACTTATTCCGCATGGCTCAAATGAACTTGGCATTAAAAATAAACTGCCCGATTGATAAAGTTGCTCAGACAATGCTTCATCATAACCGTGTAAAAATAAAAAGTTATCATAACGCGCAGCTGTAGCTTGCAGAACCTTAGCAATATGCAGATCACCACTACCAAGCAACATAAACACCCCGTTGGGTTGTTGTCGCTTTAATGATTCAAGTACCGCTTCTAGTACTGTTTTTGCTGAGGAAAGGCTTTTATCTATTTGCGTTGCACTATACGGTTGCAACAAAATCAACACTTTTTGCTCAGTTAACCGACCTACTGATGTCAGTAAAAACCGTTGCTTGTCATCATCAAACGTTCGGCTATTTACCTCTAACGATCGCAGATGCTCCGCCAATACAGCATGCTTATACTGACTCATTCGCGTGAGCGCAATGGTGTCTAATACACTGACATTATTGGCCTTTGCTTGCCATTTGATAATCGCGTTTTCTGCTTGGTGCAATAACCCTGCATATCCTGTTTGATGATCAACATCATTTAGGGGCTTATCATCATAAACACAACCATTAATGATCCCAACGACATTACCTTGCTGCGCTTTAGTGGCTAAATCTAGCTCTAATCCTTCACCGCCAAAAAAGCCTTTATGATAATCCGATGGCATTAACACTTCGCGGGCATAACTGGGCGACACCAAGTGCACTTTATCACTCAGTACTATGCCCATTCGCATTGGATTAATGCAATTGTTGTAACGTGGATCAAATAAACTTACATCGGCAGCTGCATTCAATTTATCCATGTACTGTGGAAACCAATGGGCAAACGATGAATCATCACCGCTGAAGGGGCGGATCCCCTGTAAAGCCAAATTATGGATAGTGAACACACAAGGCATCGCCTGCAATGCCGAGAACTCCGCCACGCAGCCGCGAAGCATCGCCACCATTGCGGTGTGCCAGTCATGCAGATGCAACACATCGAAATAAGGTAATAGCCTGTTAACAAGGCATGTGGCAACACTCAATGAAAACAAAGCAAACTTGGTCGCATCTTCGGCAAACGGTCTGTCGGCTGAACCATTACAGTAAACCTGACCTTGATGGTTAAACAGCGGATGATCGAATAGATAAATTTGGGCGCCAGTATTATCTTGCTCACCGATATCGACCATTTCGTCTTTGTTTTGCGGCCTAGGCATCCGATACACAGATACCACATGACGCTCACCCGCAAAATCAACTTCAACATCAGCCATATGTGCGACACGATATTGTTGAGCTAAAAAACCATAATTAGGCATAGCGACATCGGCTATCACGCTGCATTGGCCTAATGCGGGTGGCAAGTCGCGGATAACATCCGCCATGCCACCAACTTTAGCGCCGTGCAGTGCATCGTTTTCTGCTGCCACCAGCAGTACTCGCTTTACACTCACAAGAGTCATTTACGGTCCTTATTCGTAACCAACAGGTAAACCCAACATTTTACGAGTTACTAAGGTAATACCTTTTTCGGATACCCTAAAACCTCTTGCCCTGTCGTGATCTTGATTATAACCAATCACCATGCCTTCTGGGATGATACAACCCCGATCTAAAATGGCATTTTGGATTTTACAGTTCTTTAATACCACCACATCGGGTAATAATACCGAGTCTTTTACCGACGAATAAGAACATACCCGCACTTCATCAAACAACACGCTACGTTTAACTTTTGCGCCGGAGATAATACAACCACCGGACACAATAGAATCAACCGCCATACCGCGTCTATCTTCATCATCGAACACAAATTTAGCCGGAGGTAATTGTTCTTGATAGGTCCAAATAGGCCATTTGGCATCATACAAATTCAATGCCGGCGTAGGTGATAATAGCTCCATATTGGCTTGGAAAAATGAATCTAAAGTACCCACATCGCGCCAATAAGCAGGTTCGTCTGGAACGGCACTAGTAAAAGGAAACGCGAACACATTATGCTTTTCTATGATTGCCGGAATGATGTCTTTACCAAAGTCACGGTCTGAGTTTTCGTTGTTCGAATCCTTTTTCAATTGATCGAACAAAAACTTGGTATTAAACACATAATTGCCCATCGAGGCTAAACACATTTCCGGATCGTTTGGTGTCGGTTTAGGCTCAGCTGGTTTTTCTTCAAAGCCAATCACCCGATTAGTGCTATCGACTTCCATTACCCCAAATGCCCCCGCAGCTTCGGCTATCGGCGTTTCTAAACAACACACGGTCATGTCGGCACCAGATTCTGCATGGGCGGCTAACAAGCCGGCATAATCCATGCGGTATACATGATCGCCAGATAGAATCATCACGTATTTAGGTATTTCATGGCGAATAATATCGATATTTTGAAACACGGCGTCTGCGGTACCTTGATACCAATTACCTGATGTTTGTTGCGACGCCGGTAATATCTCAACCGATTCACCCAATTCCTTCTTAAAGTGGCCCCAACCACGAGTAACATGCCGAATAAGCGAGTGTGATTTATATTGTGTCACCACTCCCACGCGACGAATTCCAGAGTTAATACAATTCGATAATGGGAAATCAATAATCCTGAATTTACCACCAAAATATAACGCCGGTTTAGCGCGCCAGTCGGTTAATTCGTACAACCGAGAACCACGACCACCCGCCAAAATAAGCGCATAGGTATCACGAGTTAAATTACTAATATAACGAACATTACTCATAAGCAGACTCCATTTGACTATCAAAGATAGCCATCAATAAATAAGCATTGATCTACGACTTACTTGTTAACTAAGCGGCATAACACCGCCATCCCTGTATTACTTTTTCATCCAGATTTCGTCGCGGTAACCCGCTATAGTGTTGTCGCTTGAAAAACGCCCGCTTGCGGCGGTGTTTCTAATACTCATTTTTTGCCAACTATCTTGATCAAGATAGGTTTTTGCCACCTGTTCTTGTGCCAAGCAATAACTGTCAAAATCGGCAGCGGTCATCCATTGGTCGTTAGGGTCGACAATCGAGGCAATAATGTTGTCGAAAATACCCGGTTCGACCAAATTGAAATGAGCGCTTTTGAGCATGTCCATCACCCCATGAAGGGCTTTAGAATGTTCAACGATGTGCTGAGGCTGATAATTCATTCGGGCTTGGCTTACTTGATTAGCATCTAAGCCAAATAAGAAAAAGTTCTCATCACCCACTTCTTCAAGCATTTCAATATTGGCACCATCTAATGTGCCGATAGTCAAAGCACCATTCATCATGAATTTCATGTTGCCTGTACCTGAAGCTTCTTTACCTGCTGTTGATATTTGCTCAGATAAGTCGGTACCCGGACAAATTTTTTCCATCGCACTAACGTTATAGTTAGGCAGAAAAGCCATACGTAAATACGGCGTCACCAGTGGATCAGAATTGACCATATGGGCGACATTGCTTGCTAACTTAATGATTTGTTTTGCCATGGCATACCCTGGCGCAGCTTTGCCACCAATTAATACGCAACGGGGGACCATATCTTGAGTATCGCCATTTAAAATTCGACGATATAAATGAATAACATGCAAAATATTCAATAATTGGCGCTTGTATTCATGGATACGTTTTACTTGCACATCGAACATCATCAGAGGGTCAAATTCAACCCCACATTGCTGATGTACAAAAGTGGTTAACACTTGTTTATTCTCGAGTTTTATTTGCGCCCATTCCTTAACAAATGCTTTGTCACTGGTAAAAGCATTTAACGCGGTAAGACGTGATAAATCGTTAATCCACTCATCGCCTAAGCGTCGGCAAATCAACTCAGATAACTTAGGATTACAATACGCGAGCCAACGCCTAGGGGTGACACCGTTGGTTTTGTTATTAAATTTGTGGGGCCACAGTTGATAGAAGTCATTGAATAACCCTTCTTTAAGCAACTGAGTATGTAATCCCGCCACACCATTAACCGAAAAACTGGCAACAATCGCTAAATATGCCATCCGTATTTGCTGCTCGGGGCCTTCTTCAATAATCGACATGTTGGCCAATTTTTGAATATCTGCGGGCCAATGATGAGCCACTTGTTCAAGATAACGTGCATTGATTTCGAAAATAATTTCGACAATTCGCGGCAACATATTTTTCATCATCGGCACAGACCAACGCTCTAGTGCTTCTGGCAATAAAGTATGATTGGTATACGCCATAGATTCACTAGTGATCGCCCAAGCGGTATCCCAACTCAAGCCATATTGATCAAGTAACAACCGCATTAACTCAGGTACTGCAATGCTCGGGTGAGTATCATTAAGTTGCAACACGTTATGAGTACTAAACTGGCTAAAGTCTTCACCAAATTGACCGACGTAACGGGCCAGCAAGTCTTGTAAGCTGGCAGACGACAAAAAGTACTGTTGTCTTAACCGCAATTCTTTGCCGTTAACACTCGAATCATTGGGGTACAACACCATGGTGATTTGTTCGGCTAGGTTTTTCGTCGCGACGGCTTCAGCATAATCACCTTCGTTAAACTCTGCTAAATCAAACTCGTCATTGGCTTCTGCCTTCCACAAGCGCAGCGTATTAATTCGGCCATTTTTAAATCCTGGGATCGGCACGTCATAAGGCACGGCCAGTACATTTTGAGTTTCCGCCCACACATGGTGTCGATGCCCTTGTTTATCGACATAGGTTTCGGTATGGCCAAAAAAGGGAACCGTCACAATACGATTGGCAATACGGACTTCCCATGGATTACCGTGTCGTAACCAACGGTCCGGACGCTCAACTTGGTAACCATCGACAATTTTTTGCACAAACATGCCATATTGATAACGAATACCGTAACCAGTAACCGACAAATCTAAACTGGCACAACTGTCGAGGAAGCACGCCGCAAGTCGTCCAAGCCCGCCATTGCCTAAGCCCGCATCTTGCTCAACTTGCTCAAGCTCTTCTAAACTAGTCGCGTATTCTGTCATGACTTGTTGCGCATCGGCGGTAATGTCTAAACTCAGTAATGCATTACCTAATGCTCGGCCCATCAAAAACTCTAACGACAAGTAAGCCACTTGTTTTTGTTGGTATTGATTATCTTTTATCCGTGTTTGACGCCAGTTATCCAGCATTTGCTCTTTAACACTTTGCGCCACGGCATTAAACAATTCATGTTGCTCATGTTCATCGCGACATAAACCATAACGAATATGTCTGGCTAACGAGGCTGCTAAACTGTCGCAAGGTTCACAAGGCTCTGCATGAGAACTGAGCTGATTATCTGCTGCGGTTTGTGTTGCGACTTGGGTTTTACTACTGGTCTTACTGTTAGCTTTAGCTCGACTGGCACGGGCAGTCGGTTTAGTCGCACTGGCGTTAGTTTTCGCTGTGGTCATCAATTGCTCCTTGTAAACTCGGTATGAAATAACATTAAACTACGGCTGATTAAATTGACTTGCTGACTGGCATCCACCACCGGCTCACTTTCTTGGGTATGCAATAAACAATGCCAATAACGAAAGTGAGGCAATTGCGGTAATGTAAAGGTATGTGGGGACTCATCGACATTGATCATCAACAATAAGGCTTCAGTGCTTTCAGCAACGGCGCCAACATCGGCATCACCTAAATTACCGGTTAAAATAACGCTTAAGGTGCGGGTATGATGTTCACACCAATGTGATTTCGTCATCGCTTCACCTTGGCGGTTAAACCACGCTAAACCGTTATCGAATAATGCTTCTGGTTTATGAATAAATGCTTGATGACACAACATCGGAAAGCGTTTACGTAAGGTGATCAACTGAGCGGTAAAATTCACCAACGACCAATCTATTTGCTGCCAGTCGAACCAACCAATCGGATTGTCTTGGCAGTAGGCATTGTTATTACCTTGTTGAGTTTGGCTAGATTCATCGCCAGCCAATAGCATCGGCACCCCCTGAGATAGCAACAAGCACGTTAATAAATTGCGCTTTTGTCGGTTGCGAATGGCATTGATGGCGACATCGTCGCACTCGCCTTCTATGCCATAATTACTGCTACAGTTTTCTTGATGTCCATCGCGGTTGTCTTCACCGTTGGCCAAGTTATGACGATCGTCATAACTGACTACATCATGCAAACTGAAACCATCATGACTGGTGATAAAATTGATACTGGCTGCTGGCCCGCGACCGTTATGTTCAAAAAAGTCACTCGAGCCATGAAATCGTTTAGCAAATTCAGGTAACAAACCACTGTCACCGCGCCAGAATTTGCGCATAGCATCACGGTAACGGTCATTCCATTCACTGAATGCCACAGGGTAATTGCCTAACTGATAACCACCAGGTCCAATGTCCCATGGCTCAGCAATCAATTTCACTTTACACAGCACAGGATCTTGAGTGATGGCGTCAAAAAATCCACTTCCTGGGTCAAAGCCATAGGCTTCTCGTCCAAGGCAACTGGCTAAATCAAATCTAAATCCATCCACGCCCATTACTTCAACCCAATAGCGCAGCGAATCCATTACCAGCATCAGTACTTGGGGATGATTAAGATTAAAGGTGTTACCACAACCGGTATCGTTAATGTTAAAACGCTTATCATTGGGTAATAAACGGTAGTAACTGGCATTGTCGATCCCGCGGAAACCATACGTTGGCCCTAAATGGTTACCTTCTGCAGTATGGTTAAATACCACATCCAAAATGACTTCAATGCCTGCTCGATGAAGTGTAGAAACCATCTGCCTAAATTCAGCAATGTCATCCGATGCAGACAAATAAGCGCTGTGCGGCGCCATAAAAGCAATACTGTTATATCCCCAATAGTTATTGAGGCCCTTTTCAATTAAAAATGGCTCATCAAAAAAACCATGCACGGGTAATAGCTCTATACAGGTTATGCCTAAGTTTTGTAAATAATCGATGATAGGTTGGCTCGCTAAACCTGCAAAGGTGCCTTGTTGCTCGCTGCTGACCTTGGGATGCTGTTGGGTAAACCCTTTTATATGGGTTTCAAATATAATGCTGCGCGCAAGGCTAATATTAAGCGGCTCAATTGGAATATCATTGACAAAGCCGCAATCAATAACCTGTGCTTTAGGCACATATGGCGCACTATCTTGGGTATCAAATGACAAATCTTCGTCCCTGGCTTCAATGTCATAACCATAAAGCGCAGGATGATATATCACCTCGCCCACCAGCTTTTTTGCATAGGGATCGAGTAACAATTTATGATGATTAAAGCGATGACCTAATTGAGGTTGATATGGGCCAAAGACACGATAACCATACAATAGCCCTGCTTGTGCATCAGCAAGATGACAGTGCCAAATTTGTCGAGTTTGATCGCTCATGATGTATTGCGCGACCTCAACTTCTCCAGTGGCATCAAAGATACACAATACGACTTGAGTTGCATGCGCCGAAAACAACGAAAAATTCACCCCGTTATCATCGAGTGTCGCCCCTAGTGGATAAGGATAACCGCTGGTCATATCCATAACATGCCCCTGTAAAGTTGAAACCATAGTGTCTGTACCCACTTATTCCGTCGACTCATCTAGCTTTCTGGTTCGTCAGTTCGTTCGTCCAGTTCTGGAGCCCAAATGCTGCAACCTAACGGAGGGACAGTAATGACAATACTGTGTGACATGCCCTGCCATGGCGTCGCTTGAACTTCACAGGGATTATCATTGACGACGTGACTGCCGCCATAGTGACGATGGTCGCTGTTGAGCATTTCGCTGTAGCATTGCTCCGCAGGTACACCCACTCTGAAATCGTGATAAACCTGTGGAGACATGTTGACCACAATCACGACATGTTGTTGCTTATCCATGCCAAAACGACAAAATACTAAAATGTTATTTTCAGCATTGTTGCAGTCGAGCCATTGGAAACCGTCGCTATGATGATCACGTTGATATAAGGCAGGATATTGTTGATAGCATTGATTGAGATCGCGCACCCAATCTTGCACACCTTGATGTGGTGCATAGGTTAATAAATGCCAGTCGAGGCTCTGGTTATGGTTCCATTCGTTGCGCTGGGCAAACTCGTTACCCATAAACAACAGTTTTTTGCCCGGATGGGTCCACATAAAGCCATAATAAGCGCGTAATGTGGCGAACTTCTGCCAGTCATCACCAGGAATTTTATGCAGTAACGAGCCCTTACCGTGAACCACTTCATCATGACTGAGTGACAAAATAAATTGTTCGGTAAAAGCATAAACTAAGCTAAAAGTGAGCTCTCCATGGTGATAACGCCTAAAAAGGGGATCGCAACTGATATAACGCAGTGTGTCGTTCATCCAGCCCATATTCCACTTAAAGCCGAATCCTAAGCCATTATTACTGGTGGCTTGTGTCACACCAGGCCATGCGGTGGACTCTTCAGCAATCATGTTAATACCAGGAAAACACTGATACATACGTGCGTTTAATTCTTGCAGAAAGCTGATTGCCTCAAGGTTTTCACGACCGCCAAACTCATTGGGGATCCATTGATCCGCTGTACGGCTATAATCGAGATAGAGCATTGACGACACAGCATCAAGGCGTAAGCCATCAAAATGAAATTCATCTAGCCAGTAATGCGCATTACTGTATAAAAAACTGCGCACTTCCGCGCGGCCATAGTTATAAATTAATGTATCCCAATCCGGATGTTCGCCTTTACGGGGATCGTCATGTTCATATAAGCAACTGCCGTCAAACCGTACCAAACCGTGAGGATCGCGAGGAAAATGAGCTGGCACCCAATCGAGTAACACCGCAATGCCTTGCTGGTGGCATGCATCGATAAAAGCTTTAAGGCCATTGGCATCACCAAAGCGATACGTCGGCGCAAATAACCCCACGGGTTGATAACCCCAAGAGCCATCGAACGGATATTCACTGATTGGCATTAGCTGTAAATGGGTAAAGCCCATTTCTTTGATATAAGGCACCAACTCGGCTATTAACTGCGAGTAATCGGTATAATCTTGGCCGTCATCCCCGTTGCGGCGCCATGAGGCTAATTGCACTTCATAAATAGACATAGGTTGTACATGTGGTTGATGACTTGCCCGTTCTGTTAACCATTGACTATCTTGCCAGTCATAGCCTTCTACTCGAGGTACTTTCGACGCATTATGAGGTGACGGTTGCATGGCGACCGCATAAGGATCGGACTTAATGACTTGATTGCCATGCATATCGCTAATGGCATATTTATAGTGCTGATCGGGTTCAACCTCGGCAATGAAAATATCCCACAGCCCACTGGCTGGATGATGGCGCAACACATGGCGCTTATTGTCCCATAAATTAAAATCACCAATCACCGCAACTTGCTTAGCATTTGGCGCCCAAACACAAAAATGAACCCCTTTTACATCGTGATGTTCACGCCAATTAGCGCCTTGAAAATGGTATGTTTGCAGCTGGCTTCCTTCGCCAAATAAATACACATCGTCAGGATTAAGTAGACTGTCAAATTGATATGGGTCGGTGATAAGCTGCTCACACAACGGATATTGCACCCGTAATAGATAAGCAAAATGGTTAACTCTGCGGCCCATTTTACCGGCAAATAAACCTTGTTCATTCACTTGCTCAAGCGTCGCCACTTTACGTCGATCTTTAGCATTCAACACATCAACACTGAGCGCACCAGGTATTAAGCAACGAACAACCAGCGCTTTATCATCATTAACACTGTGCATACCAAGCAGTGAAAACACATCGGTGTACTCACCATTTAATAAGGCCATTTCACTACCTTGTTGAAAATACGGGGTCGCTACTGTCATATTTAATGATCCATTAATGAGCAAGTTTATCGGATGACTATGTGTTTACTGCACTTGTGTTAACTGCACTGGCGTGAGTTCGGGACTTTCGCGCCGATGCTATCGCTTCAAGACGTTGCTGCACTTTAGGGCTTTGGGACATTTGTTTGATAGACAGGGGTAATCGGCGTTGCCAATTAGGGAACTCTTTCCAAGTACCGGGAATATTTACCCCGTGTTTATCAGCGACTAAATCACTTAATTGCACACTAAATAGTTGTGCATTGCCCTTAGCAGCAACGCGGATCCAAGCCAACAACACACTATCAAAATCTAATTGTTCGGCTGATGTCATGGGGGTTGGTAGCTCAAATGCTTGTTCGCGGATAAGCAAGTCAATCAATTGCTGTTTTTCTTGCTGACGCTGGTCCATGACCTGATGTAACTTGTCATCGGTTTCAATCAATTCAAGTTGACGTCGTAGGCGTAAATCCGCAGCAAACCACCACGCAGAAAGTGTCGGTACATCGTGATTAGCCAACATCATCAGGCTTTGACGTTTATAGTCTTGTGGTGGTTTGAACCCATTATGGTCTTTACAGAAATAAAATAATTCATTTGATAAAATGCCCGCTTGGTGTAAACACGACACAATCTCTGGTGGTACTATGCCTAAATCTTCGCCAATTACGATGCAACGAGCACGCTGGCTTTCTAAACAAACAATGGCGAGCAAGGTGTCCAGCGGATAATATACATAGCAACCTTTACCAAGTTCTTCATGCAGAGGCCACCACCACAAACGTAGTAATCCCATAACATGATCAATTCTCAGCGCGCCGCAGCTTTGCATATTACTGCGAACCAATTGGATAAAATGGCTAAAATTATGCTGCTTTAATTTCACGGGGTCGAATGGGGTTAAGCCCCAATTTTGGCCTTGCTCAGCAAAAGGATCTGGTGGTGCGCCGATACTGGCGTTATCACAAAACAAATCTGCATTGGCACTAATTTCAGCGCCATGACTCACCGCACCTACGGCCAAATCACGAATAAGCCCAATACTCATACCGCATTGTTTTGCATTCAACTGACAAGCTTGTAATTGTTCATCGGCGACAAATTGCAGATACAAATAAAAGCCAACATCTTGAGTGAAATATTTAGATGCTAATTCCACTTCGACGGTAACAAACTGCATCAACGCAGCTTCATCTTGTACAACAAACTCTTTATAGGCCTTGTATCTTGGGGTTTCTAGCTTGATGTGGTGAGAACAAAATATTTGATACATTTTCTCGAATGCTGCGTATTTAAGACTGTGCACTTCATCGTAATTAATAAGATGTGCTTGATTCAGTACTAACCTTTTTTGCTGCCATTTTTGTGATGATAACTGCCCATTAAGGGCTTTATATTCATGAACGGCTTCTATTTGTATGTACAAGGGATTTAACCGACGGCGGTCTGTTGGACTGTATGGACTGGGGTTATCTGGCTGGCTTATGTCTACTGCATGTAATGGATTGAGAAGAATAAAATCAGCACCAGCATGGGCAGCGTACTCAATAAGCTCAGCTAAATTGCCAAAATCACCAATGCCCCATTGCGCATCATTACGCAATGCATACAGTTGCGCATTAAGCCCCCAAGATTGCTTACTGCTGTTAAGTGGTTGCACTAGGCGACCTTGATAAGCTGTAGACGGTGCAACCATCAACTGTCCATGTAAGGTATCTTTATGCTGAGGATCGTTAATAAACGCTAAATCGAGTTGGTGATAACCTAAATGTAATTTAGCTTTATCAAGTATTAAACGATATTGGCAATAACGTTGATCATTAATATGATATTCGCCAGCAATAACACAATCACTCACATCGGCATTCACCGAAATTGTGTCAATATTTTCACCGCTGATGGTCACCACAAACTCAAATGAATAATGCTCTGGCAGATAGATATCAACATGAGGCTTATCAATAGTACACCACTGAAAACCATGTAGCGGTACCAACCAAGGCTGTACATCGAGTTGCGCTATTCTGGCGTCTATCTTTGGTGGTGATAAATGCTGCTGAGTAAAAGGCTGTACATCGAATAGTTGCTGGTCAGGCTTATTCATACCATGAAGGTGTTCATGTTGATCAAACGACGATTGCAACAACATTGTCGTTAAAATGCCCTGCCTGTCCTTAGCAGGTATGTGAACAAGATTACCGAAACAATCGATAAACTCTGCCCCAACGCCTTGCAAATATAGCAACTTCTCTAGTCCCATATTTGTCTTCCTCGCGATAATTAACTGCATTAATTCCAGCAGTTACCATGCCAGTTCATCATAACAAATTGACGACAGATTAATTGCAGTAAGATGACAATGGCTATTCATTAAAAATCATATAGTTACTAAAGAAAGGTTAAGATTGTATTGCTCGTTTAATACGCTTGTTTTAAGTTTGTTTTTTGCACAAAAATAGTGCGCAACAATCAAATCAGTGCATATTATCTATGGATTTCAAGTGGAAGCGCCTTAAAAAGAGGCAGTTGATATCATTGCTATTATGATTTTGTATTGCCAATGGCTTAAGTCTTAAAACTGCTCTGGCTCAATTACCCTATGTAGATGTTTAAGCCTTATAACGCCACGGTTAACAGTGATGCTTGTTACTGAAATAGAATAGCCAATTAATACTTCTGTTATGCTAGCTGTATCGCTATTGTCAGCGGTGGGGTGATAATCTCTTCGTTCCAAAGTACCACGCAGGGTTGATTCCAGATCACAACATCCCTTGTCATTAACAGGATACACACGTAATAAATGAATAAACACGAATTCACTTTGCGCTACAACTTACATTGTTTGCGTTCGACAATTGCTTCTGCGCCCCCGTCGTACCTTGGCCGCGAAGCCGCGGTATTAATCCCTGTGATCGAAATAGAGCAACAATTACATATTATTTTAACCCGACGTCCGATGCATTTACGTCACCATCCTGGGCAAATTAGCTTTCCTGGCGGCAAAGTTGAGCCAAATGATATTAATGCCATCCACACCGCGCTGCGCGAAGCTCACGAAGAAATTGGCTTATTGGCAGATAATGTGGATATTTTAGGTGTGTTTCCAGCTCATAAAACCTTTACTGGTTTCGAGATCACCCCTGTCGTGGCAATGATAAAGCAGCCATTTGAACTGATTCTCGATCCCGGTGAAGTGGATGATTGTTTCTCAGTACCATTGAATTTTTTTATTGAGCGCAGTAACCGTCATAAAATGTTTCATTATCGCCACGGCGCACATTATCAAGTGCACTTTATGCCATTTGAAGACAAATTTATTTGGGGGGTAACGGCAGCCATCATAGATTTACTGTGCCACCATATAGCAGATAACTAATCACTGTAGGCACATGACGTAAACAGCCAATTGATGGTTGATTAGCTTAGAACTATTGTTCCAAGCATCATCAGCGTTATTCTACACCACGTAACGAATATACAAACCGGCTGCGAGTGATACCAAAAACAACAATGGAATATTGACCCAAAAACCAATTCGAGTGGTGGCTTTTGCATAAAAGTTTACCAGCAGATTCAAAAAGCTGACCCCAGCACACCACCATATTAAGTATTCTAATTTAATGGTTAACTCAGGGTCCCAGTTTAATCGTACCGATGCGCCTTTACTCAAAAAATAACCTACCGCACGATCAGGTCTGGCTTCGCCAAAAATAATCAATGCATAAATGGCTAAGCTCCAGCCTAATAACGACAAAACGGTCAATACAACCTGTATAATTCCTAAACGAGACATGGCCTTTCCTTGGTTTACGAGAGAATATAAAGGCTAATTAGCCATATATTTAACCGACATACTCAAAAGTATCACATTAATCACCCTAGAATAGCGTTTTCAGCTTGAGAAAAGCCACCAGCAAGGTAAGATAAACCCCAATTTTATATTTATATTCTATACGTTGGAGAATAAAGCAACAATGAGCATTGCATCTGTCGCTTCTGTATTTAAAGGTGAACACGCCGTTGGTTCGCAAGTCACTGTCCGTGGCTGGGTAAGAACTCGTCGTGATTCAAAAGCGGGTATCTCTTTCTTGGCCGTGTATGACGGTTCATGTTTCGACCCTATTCAAGGTGTCTTGCCTAATAGCCTAGCCAATTACAATGACGATGTATTGAAATTGACTGCTGGCTGCTCTGTCGTAATGACGGGTGAAGTAGTTGCCTCTCCTGGCGCTGGTCAAGCATTTGAATTACAAGTCACTGAAATAGTGGTTACGGGTTTTGTAGACGATCCAGATACTTACCCAATGTCGGCCAAACGCCACTCTATTGAGCATTTACGTGAACTTGCCCATCTACGCCCGCGTACTAACATTATTGGTGCAGTAGCCCGTGTACGTAACTGCTTATCACAAGCGATTCACCGCTTCTATCATCAAGAAGGATTTATCTGGGTATCTACCCCGTTAATTACCGCTTCTGACTGTGAAGGTGCGGGCGAAATGTTCCGCGTGTCGACCTTAGACATGGAAAATCTACCTCGCACTGCTGACGGTAAAGTCGATTACGATAAAGATTTTTTCGGTAAAGAATCATTTTTAACCGTGTCGGGTCAGTTAAACGCTGAAACTTATGCTTGTGCGTTATCGAAAGTATATACTTTTGGCCCAACGTTCCGTGCTGAAAACTCAAACACCACTCGCCACCTTGCAGAATTCTGGATGGTTGAGCCTGAAGTGGCATTCGCAACGTTAGATGATGCGGCTGAGTTAGCGGAAAGAATGCTTAAATTCGCGTTTAGCGCAGTGCTTGAAGAACGCATGGATGATTTAAACTTCTTTAACGAACGTGTTGATAAAACCGTTATCGAACGTTTACAAGCATTCGTTAGCAGTGACTTTGCTCAAGTGGATTACACTGATGCGGTTGAAATCCTTAAAAACTGTGGTAAGAAGTTTGAATTCGCAGTTGAATGGGGTATTGATTTACAATCTGAGCACGAACGCTACTTAGCTGAAGAGCATTTTAAAGCGCCTGTTGTCGTTAAGAACTACCCGAAAGACATTAAAGCTTTCTATATGCGCTTAAACGATGATGGCAAGACTGTTGCAGCAATGGACGTATTGGCACCAGGTATTGGTGAGATTATCGGTGGTGCACAGCGTGAAGAGCGTTTAGACGTGCTTGATATGCGTTTAGCTGAAATGGATTTAAGCCAAGAAGATTACTGGTGGTATCGTGACCTACGTCGTTATGGCACCGTACCTCATTCAGGTTTTGGTTTAGGTTTCGAGCGTTTAGTGTCGTATGTTACTGGCGTTAACAACATTCGTGATGTTATCCCATTCCCACGCGCCCCACGTTCAGCCAGTTTCTAATTATCTCGATAATATGAAATGACAAAAACGCGCCATTTGGCGCGTTTTTTATTAGCTTTACCATATGGTTTTTAGGATATTTCAGTATCAGTATTTTAATTTATAGTGTTCAAACTGACTAAATCCATAGATTTATTAGAGAGAGATCTGATAACAATGCAATGAAAATGACACATATTATATGACACGTTATTCTATACATATTGCAAGCTGTAGCACTTATTAAGTCAAAGGTATTTCTATGAATATAAAGTTCTCAATTAAGAGAATGCTCCAAATTACCATTATGCTAACGTTAACTGCGTTGACACTATTAGCTTGGGTTATGAGTGTTCAGCAATCACGTATACATGTAAATGTTAAACATGAAGAACAACAAGTTAATGCCATATTTGCCTTAAAAGATACTCGTTATTTTGTCGTGCAAATACAGCAATTTCTAACAGATGTCGGTGCAACAAAAAGTGATGAAGCAAAGTCAGAAGCACTCGAAAGTAAGCAAAGCGCCCTAGAACATATTGAAAAATTGATTCAATATGCTCCTGAATTTACCGTTCAGGCACAAAACATTAAACGCCAAGTTAATTCATTACATGATTCAGGCATAAAAATGGCTGATGCCTATTTGACTCAAGGAACTGATGCCGGCAATTTATTAATGAAAAGCGCTGGTGGTTTTGATGATGCGGCTGGCGATTTAGCTGATAACTTAGATCTATTGGCTCAAAAACTCGATCAGCAATTTATACTCACCGTTAATGAAACTCTCAGGGCAACCACTACCGCTGCTAGAGTGCAATTATGGGGAAGCATTGGCATAGGATTGTTTATTGTGATCATTATGATAGTGCTATACCAACGTATTTTAACACCACTTAAAAAACTTGATGATTCAATGCGCAATGTGGCCTCTGGCGCCAAAGATTTAACCGCAAGGTTAGATGATAGCAGTGATGATGAAATTGCCAAAGTTGCCGCCAGTTTTAATGCGTTTGTTGGTAATATTGGCGAATTAATTACTGACTTTAATCATAATACCCAACAATTAGGTACAGCAAGCGACCAATTAACTTTGGCTAGTAACGAAACGTTGAGTGGGATGCAGCGACTACAAAGTGAAACTGAACAAGTCGCTATCGCTATGAATCAAATGCAAGCCACCGTCATTGAAGTTGCTAATAATGCAGAGTTAGCCGCTCAAGCAGCTCAAGAATCTGATGCACAAGCACTGCATGGTGACAACATTGTCAAGAAAACGATTACTTCGATTGATCATCTTGCTAAAGGGGTTGAACAAGCCGCTAATGCACTCTATCAATTGCAAAAAGATGCCGATAATATTGGCACTATCTTAGAAGTCATTCGAGGAATTGCAGATCAAACCAACTTACTGGCTCTGAATGCTGCTATTGAGGCTGCGCGTGCAGGAGAGCAAGGACGAGGTTTTGCTGTTGTCGCTGATGAAGTGCGCACCCTAGCAAAACGAACTCAAGATTCGACTAACCAAATTCAGCAAATGATTGGCCAATTACAATCAGGCGTAAAAGGAGCCGTGACAGTAATGGCATCGAGTCGAGAGCAAGCCATTAACAGTACGGAGCAAGCGGCGCAAGCTGGTGATGCGCTAAGCAAAATTACTCAGTCTGTGGCGACAATAGCCAATATGGCGACTCAAATAGCGACCGCAGCAGAAGAACAAACTGCAGTAAGCGATGAAATTAATCGTAATATTGTCAATATTAGCGATGAAGCTCGTTTGACAGTGACCAATGCCCAGCAATCAAATACTGCCAGTATCCAAGTTGGTCAGTTATCACAACAGTTAAGAGCTCAAATTGGTCAATTTAAAATCAATTAACTGACGCTACAATGTCATCTAGAGAACATTCTCAGCCAGTTTTTCATATTTTCATTGATAAACTGGCTATCTATTTTCACCTAAAATTATATTTTTCAGTAAATTAACTGTTTACAATGATCAGGTCACGTAAATGTTTGACGTCATCACGCACGGCAGCAGCTTGTTCAAACTCTAGGTTCTTAGCGTGTTCATGCATTTGTTTTTCCAATTTATCAATTTGATGACTCAAATCGGCAATACTGGTGTATTTCGCTCGCTCTTCTGCCACTTCAGCAAATTTAGAGTGATTTTTACGAGTACCTTTACTGAAGTTAGTGTCACCTACATCCATTACATCGGTAATACTCTTCACTACTCCACGAGGCACAATACCGAGTTTAAGGTTATGTAGGTGTTGCTTTTCACGGCGACGCTCTGTTTCCCCCATGGCTTTAGCCATTGAGTTTGTTATTCGGTCCGCATATAGAATGACTTTACCGTTAACGTTACGAGCAGCACGGCCGATGGTCTGAATAAGTGATCTCTCTGAACGTAAAAAGCCTTCTTTGTCTGCATCTAAAATGCACACTAATGACACTTCAGGCAGATCTAGCCCTTCACGTAATAAGTTAATGCCAATCAGTACGTCAAAACGTCCCAAGCGTAAATCACGAATAATTTCAACTCGTTCAACGGTATCAATGTCCGAATGTAAATAACGAACTTTAACCCCATGCTCGTCAAGGTATTCACTCAGGTCTTCAGACATCCGTTTAGTTAATGTGGTCACCAGCACACGCTCATTAACCGCCACGCGTTTGTGGATCTCAGACAAAAGATCATCAACTTGAATGCCCACAGGCCGAACTTCCAACACAGGATCAAGTAATCCAGTTGGCCTTACTACCTGCTCAGCAATCTCGCCGGTACTTTTTTCAAGCTCGTATAAACTAGGCGTAGCTGAAACAAAAATGGTTTGCGGCATTAATCGTTCAAACTCTTCAAACATTAACGGCCGATTATCTAGTGCTGATGGTAATCGAAACCCATACTCTACTAAGTTCATTTTCCTGCTTCTATCACCTTTGTACATAGCGCCAATTTGCGGTACCGTCACATGCGATTCATCAATAATCAGCAAACCGTCCGCAGGTAAATAATCTAATAATGTTGGTGGACCTTCTCCAGGCGATCTGCCTGATAAATATCGAGAGTAGTTTTCAATCCCGGAGCAATATCCTAGCTCGACCATCATTTCTATGTCGTATTGAACTCGCTCAGTGATCCGCTGAGCTTCAATCAATTTATTGTTATCGAGTAGATATTGACGACGTTCTCTGAGTTCTTCTTTAATATCTTCAGTTGCCGCTAAAATTTTCTCTCTTGGTGTCACATAATGCGTTTTGGGATAAATGGTGGCACGCGCTATTCGTTTGTTAATCTGTCCGGTCAAGGGATCAAACTCACTTAAGCGTTCTATTTCGTCGTCAAATAATTCTATTCGAATGGCTTCGCGTTCAGATTCTGCTGGAAAAATATCTATCACTTCACCGCGAACTCGATATGTCCCGCGTTGTAACTCAATGTCATTGCGTTTGTATTGTAATTCACTGAGCCGAATGAGGATGTCACGTTGGCCCATAAAATCGCCTTGACGCAAATGCAATAACATCTTCATATAAGAATCAGGATCGCCTAAACCATATATGGCTGACACTGAAGCAATAAGCACCACATCTTTACGCTCTAATAACGCTTTAGTGGCCGATAAACGCATTTGCTCGATGTGGGCATTCACCGATGCATCTTTTTCAATAAAGGTATTAGAAGCGGGTACATAAGCTTCTGGTTGATAGTAATCATAATAAGAAACAAAATATTCAACCGCATTATGCGGAAAAAACTCTTTCATTTCGCCATAGAGTTGCGCGGCAAGTGTTTTGTTAGGCGCCATAATAATGGTTGGCCTGCCCATTTGCTTAATCACATTCGCGATAGTATAGGTTTTACCTGACCCTGTTACGCCTAATAACGTTTGGCTAGCAACGCCAGACTCTAAGCCATCTACTAATTTTTTTATTGCTGTAGGTTGATCGCCGGCGGGTTCGAATTTGGACTCTAGGGAAAATACTGACTCTGACACAACATGGTTTCCTATTCTATTGAACCAATTATCATATACCTAAACACAGGTTAATGGCGATACATAATAGTACTAAACCTCTGGTGTTTTTACTTGAGGCAGTAACTATATTGAAGGAAAAATTGCAGAATATTATTTAATATTGGTGTGTTTCATGCAGATCATTATCTGTCACTTGGTTCTTCAATATGACAGCATAATGATCGTAATATGAAAGTTATAAACAAATCGATTCGATCAGTATTTAAGGCCAAAAATGCGCTAAAAATCGAGCTTAAAGCACAATTTAATACACAATCTACTATTCAAAGAGATTACAATTTTGCAATTGACAGAACAGTGAAAAAATAAAGTTGTTGATTTTTGTATCTGCTTGATTAAAAACAACTTAACTTATCGCTAAATATTTGTACCAATTTAAGTCCGACTCAAGCGCAACAAGGGCTAGCCGCTTATTTACAGTAGAAGTCCACAAGTTTATCCACAGATTTAGTGGATAAGTCACAAAAGCCCAATACTACTGCGGGGTAGCGAGCAAGTGAGTTTCATAAAAACGTAAGAAAATTGTGATGAAATTTAATTACATTTGCACATTAATACGAAAGATAGCGACAATAGTTCAGTTGCTGTTTTAAATTTGTAGTCGCCTCATATATTAGCAACGCCTTGAACACCGATCAACATTGCGATCAGTGAACGCTGACGCTAGTACACATTCAACAAATATCACCTCCCTCGTATCGCTAAACATGGTTGACTCAGCCGAAGCTATGGCTGGTGAATATTAGCCATACTCAAATTGATTATTTTCAGCCACGTCTGAGTATTTAGTGATAACTGCACTATAGAACTCATCAAGGTGTCGACAATATAGTTATAATGCCACTGGTGATAGCTGGGTAATCTCAACGGCTAAAAACAACAATGTACAACAATGTACAACAATGTATTATCGGTTTAAAAGCTCGTTTGCGCTATGTATCGATGCTTTGCTGAGTTAAATATCATCAACATACTTTGACTCAAGAAGCTGTCGATAAAAACATAACTCAATCTCATAACTCAATCTCATAAGATCAACCTTAATTTAGGATAATAAAGAATTATCACATCACAAAGTTTGCACTATCAGTTTGCTTAAAGTGACATTGACTTGCAATAAGCCCCCTTTTCACATGTAAAATCAGCTTAATGAGTGCAACAAATAGTAAGTTTGATATTGCTGACTTGCCATAAATCCGTTTTTACCGATCTATACAATCTCTGTATCCCGAATTGAACTTATATCAACACGGTTTTCAGTTCCGCCATAAAACCACACCGACGAGATAGCCGAAAAAACACAACGATAGACATCAAAAACATGATGTATACAAAAATATTGTCTTTATAATCGTGGAAATGAATGTTGTGAGTAAGTGATTCATTTTGTTTTCATTGTTTAAAAATCGACACAAATGCCCAAAAGTCGTTCACGATGTGTGTTTGGTAACCAATTAGTCACATAAATGCGTTTTTTTTTATAACTCGAGTTGACTCAGTTACCAGAGCGTTTTACTATGCGCTCCGTTCTCAGCAATACATTGCTAAAAACGCTTCCCCAGTAGTTCAGTTGGTAGAACGGCGGACTGTTAATCCGTATGTCACTGGTTCGAGTCCAGTCTGGGGAGCCAATTTAGTATGCAGAGTTGAGATGTAAGCGTAATTCCCCAATAGTTCAGTTGGTAGAACGGCGGACTGTTAATCCGTATGTCACTGGTTCGAGTCCAGTTTGGGGAGCCATCGTTTACTGTTATCGAAATAATTCCCCAATAGTTCAGTTGGTAGAACGGCGGACTGTTAATCCGTATGTCACTGGTTCAAGTCCAGTTTGGGGAGCCATCGAGATAACACATTTGAAATAATACGCTTCCCCAATAGTTCAGTTGGTAGAACGGCGGACTGTTAATCCGTATGTCACTGGTTCGAGTCCAGTTTGGGGAGCCATTTCAAATTAAGTATTTATAGTAATAATTAATTCCCCAGTAGTTCAGTTGGTAGAACGGCGGACTGTTAATCCGTATGTCACTGGTTCGAGTCCAGTCTGGGGAGCCATTATTAAACGCAACATTAAACGCAACAATATCCACAGAAATCCCGCAACGTTATCATCTGCAAAACACACTCTTGCTCAACCTACCCTATAATTTCAATATTTTAATCAATAGTTTAATTTACCTTAACTATAATCGCTTATTCATCGGTATTAGTTAGTACTAAATCGCTAGTTTTTCTATTATAAATAATACCTTAGATTAGTAATCATTTAATCTCATTTCTGCTATGATGATATTGGTTATTATATAAACTATTTAAAGCATTATTACTTAAAGCATTATATTATTGATTAAATACCACGGTCGAACATCTACAGCACGACATTTGTGCAAGACCGAGCAAATTTAGCCATACACTCATAGGAATTGTTGTTTTATGGGCTTATCGAAATCCTTTCAGCTTGTCCTTTTTATCGTGTTCGGTTTATTAATTTTTCGAATTTACACGGTCGAAAACAACGAAGTACAAGAACAAGGTGAAATAGCACGAGCTAATTACCAGCAATACGTGCAAACCATTGATCAATGGCAGGGTAGCGGAGAAGCGCTATACCAACGTATGTCTACAGCGTTTTCTTTTCAATTTTTCCAATATATCCATAATACTGACAGCAATGAAAATTATACTCATGGCAGTTTACTTCGCCCTTCTGATGATTTTGCCAGCGAGATTTTTAATATTGAATTAGGCCATGTGCATGATTTTCCTGACGGGCGTTTACAAGTTAGATTAGACACCGCGAGTGTGTTGTCCCCTAGTTTTAATGACTTAGAGCAAACTGCGACGTTATTGATTACCGCTTATATTGCTTTGATGTTGTTATTTGCGGTGTTAATGCAATTACATCGTAAAAGAATTAACTATGCCGCCGAATACATTACTCATATTCCAGACTTATCGTTCCTAGCCATTGAGAAATCTCGCTTCCCAGGTGTGCTCCATCCCATCGGCAAAGCATTAGAAACATGTCGTAGCCAATTAAAACTCAGTTTAGATCGCGTACGCAAAGAAAATGAACAATTAACTAAAGCGGCATATCAAGATCCCGTGAGTGGCTTTTCTACTCGACAACGCTTTACACAACATATTGACACTATAAGCAAAACAGATAAACAACAGCATGGTGTCCTCGTTGTTATTAAGGCCGCAGAACTGGCAACGATTAACCAACTACATGGGCGTGCTGCTGGTGATGATTATTTAGCTAAACTGGCTACTTGTATTCGAAAGTCAGTTACAAACCTCGGATTGAGTGAGTGTTTTCGGGTATCTAGCGGTGATTTTGCTGTTTTCATTGAAAGTATTACTCTTAAAGAGGGTGAACGATTTTTAGAGCAACTTAAGCGTCATCTTGATGAATATGCCCAGAGTATCAAGAGTGACTCTATTGCTCATGCGGGTATGGTGCCTTATCAACAAGGAAATGAACCATTAGCATTGATGGCATTAGCCGATACCGCTGTCAGCGTGGCACAAACGCTCGGACCCAATCGCTACTATCAATTAGAAAAATTATCAGCGAATGAACAATTTGGTAATAACCATTGGAAAGTGACCATTGACGACTTAATTAACCGTCGAAGTATTAAATTTTATCAACAACCTATTCAGCCCTGTAATAATGACACCGAAGTTTACCGTGAACTTTTGGCTCGATTTTATAACTCCGAAGGTAAACCTTTACCCACAACCACTGTGATTGCGATGGCTGAGCGTTATGGTATGAGTGTAGAGCTCGATAAAATGATAGTCACTCAAACCATTAAAGTGTTAAGTGAAAACCCCAGTATTTCAGGCCAAATGGGGGTAAACATTAGTGCTTCTTCTGCTCTGCAAGAGAGTTTTACCGTGTGGTTGAAGGATATATTATCTAAACACCGTGGTACTGCGGCTAGATTAGTGTTTGAACTCAATGAGTCTGGAATGCAGGCTAACTTAGAGTCTAGTCATAAATTTGTCACAGAGATCCATAAAGTTGGCGCAAAAGTCGCTGTCGAACGCTTTGGTTTAGGTTTTACCTCATTTAAATTTTTCCGCGAGGTCCGTCCTGACTTTATCAAATTGGACAGCAGTTATAGTGATAATATTGAACAGGATAACAACAATAAATTCTTTATCCGGATGATTGTTGATATCGCCAAACGCATTAGTATTCGAGTCATTGCCACGGGTGTTGAAAAACAAGATGAAAAACTCACCCTTGAAAAACTTTTAGTGGATGGACTACAAGGATATTATATTGCTAAACCTGAAGTATTGTTAACTAAACAGTAAAAACAACGTTAACAAACGGTAAAAATAACGATTTTATGTCAAGGTTAAACATTTTATGTTTAACCTTATTTTTTATCCGTTGTTTATCGGCGCCAAACCTAAGATAATACTAGGATCTATTGGTCAAAAAATTGTAGCAATGACAGAGTATCTTCTCTTGTTGATCGGCACAGTGCTGGTGAATAACTTCGTTCTGGTAAAATTCTTAGGTCTATGCCCTTTTATGGGGGTGTCGAGCAAATTGGCGTCAGCAATTGGCATGTCGATGGCAACCACGTTTGTGTTGACCCTAGCCTCTATTCTGAGTTATCTCACCAATGAATTTTTACTGCAGCCATTTGACCTCAACTACTTACGTACAATGAGCTTTATTTTGGTTATTGCCGTCGTAGTGCAATTTACCGAGATGGTTGTGCAAAAAACCAGTGCATCTTTACATCGTGCTCTGGGCATTTACTTGCCACTTATCACGACTAACTGCGCTGTATTAGGCGTCGCTTTACTTAACGTCAATGAAGACCATAACTTTATTCAATCGGCTATTTATGGTTTTGGTGCTGCAGTTGGCTTCTCATTAGTGTTAATTTTGTTTTCGGCCATGCGCGAGCGATTAGCCGCTGCAGACGTGCCCTTGCCTTTTAAAGGTGGCGCAATTGCCATGATCACCGCCGGTTTAATGTCATTAGCCTTTATGGGGTTTGCGGGGCTAGTTAGCTAATGGTATCGAATATATTAATTGCTGTTGCTGTATTAAGCGTTTTAGCATTAGTGTTTGGCGTCATTTTAGGTTTTGCTTCAAAAAAATTCAAAGTTGAAGGTAATCCTATTATTGATCAAGTTGAAACCCTGCTTCCGCAAACTCAATGCGGTCAGTGTGGTTATCCTGGTTGTCGCCCCTATGCTGAGGCTATCGCTAACGGCGATAAAATCAATAAATGCCCTCCTGGTGGTACTGCTACCATGGAAAAGATTGCCGAGCTTATGGGGGTTGAACCTGAAGCATTAGGCGAAGAGGCACAAGCCAGTATTAAAAAAGTAGCTTATATCCGTGAAGATGAATGTATTGGTTGTACCAAATGTATTCAAGCCTGCCCAGTTGATGCCATTTTAGGTGCTGGTAAATTAATGCATACCGTTATTGCCAAAGATTGTACCGGCTGTGACTTATGTGTTGAGCCTTGCCCTGTCGATTGTATTGATATGATCCCAGTTGAAACCACAATACAAAATTGGGATTGGAAATTACGCACGATCCCTATCAACGTGATCAATACAGAGCAAGAGGACAAACGGTGCTAACGTTATTAGAGCAATTAGATAAAGGTACTTTGTGGCGCTCTCCTGGCGGGATCCATCCACCTGAACTTAAATCACTTTCCAACCAAAGCACCATATCACCTTTGCCACTGCAATCGCGATTTGTGATACCGGTTCCTCTTGTTGGTCAACAAGCGACCTTGAGTGTCAAGGTCGGCGACCAGGTATTAAAAGGACAACCACTCACTGAAGGTGCTGGTTTTATTTATTTACCCGTCCATGCCCCTACTTCCGGGACCGTTGTCGCGATAGAGCAACACGGTAGCAATCATCCCTCTTCATTGCCTGTGCTGAGTTGCATTATCGAAGCCGATGGACATGATACTTGGTGTGAACTTACCTCAAATCAGATTGAACAACTGTCCAAAGCCGATATTTTAGCCAAAATAAGGCAAGCAGGTATTGCAGGAATGGGCGGCGCAGCGTTTCCCAGTCATGTAAAACTCAACCCCGCGAGTGAAATCGATTTAATCATTATTAATGGGGTGGAGTGCGAACCTTACATTAGTGCTGATGATCGATTAATGCGTGAATACAGTGATGAAATATTAACTGGTATTAGTATCATTCAGCATTTGCTTAACGCACAACGTATTATTATCGCTATTGAAGATAATAAACCTGAAGCGGCTCAAGCAATGGAGTCTGCTATTCGTCGCAGCTCATTACCTAACGATATGATCCGTGTCACCGTTATTCCGACAAAGTACCCGTCAGGCGGCGAAAAACAACTTATTCAAATTATTACCGGCAAAGAAGTGCCCAGTGGAGCCATTCCTGCTCAACTTGGTATTGTTATGCATAACGTCGGTACCGCCTATGCCATTCAAGAAGCGGTATTACAGGGTAAACCACTCATTGAACGCGTAGTGACGTTAACCGGTGAATCCATCGGTAAACCTGGAAACTATTGGCTGAGAATTGGCACTACAGTAGCTGATGCCCTCAGCCAAGTCGGTTTTGAACCGCAGAGTTCACAAAAAGTCATTGTCGGCGGTCCGATGATGGGATACGCGTTGAGTGATCTTGATGTGCCAATATCAAAAGGAACCAACTGTTTATTGGCACCAAGCCAAGCAGAAATAGCTCCTGATCCAGATGAGAAAGCCTGTATTCGTTGTGGTGAGTGTGCAGTCGCCTGCCCCGCGTTATTGTTACCGCAACAGCTATTCTGGCACGCCAAAGCGGAGGAATACGACAAAGCGGCAAGTTTTAACTTAAAAGATTGTATTGAATGCGGTTGTTGCAGCTACGTATGCCCAAGTGACATTCCTTTAGTTGAATATTATCGGGTCGCGAAATCAGCGTTGAAGAATACCGCAGAAGAAAAACTACAAGCTGAAAAAGCAAAAATTCGTTTCGAAACACGCTTACAACGACTTGAAGATGAAAAAAATGCTCGAGAAGAAAAGTCAAAACAAGCAGCTGCCAAACGCCAAGCAAATATGAAGTCGGGTGATAAAGATGCGGTAGCCGCTGCTATGGCACGTATCGCCGCTAAAAAAGCCCAGGCTGCAGAAGGCATAACTGCTGATACTGCTGTAACAACATCTGATAATGATGCACCAAAAGCAGCAATAGACAGTACCAGCGCGAAGAAAACAGCAGTTAATGCCGCTATTGAACGTGCGAAAGCTAAAAAAGCCGCCTTTGCAGCTCAGTCTAAAGTAGATAATCAAAGTGATGTAGCTGCGGTCACAACGGATATAACTAACGAGAACATTGACCCCGTTAATGATAAAAAAGCACAAATTGCTGCTGCAGTTGCTAGAGCTAAAGCCAAGAAAGCAGCATTAGCCAATGTGTCTGCCGTGGCAGATGATGTGAGCGGCGATAAAGCTCGCGATACCGCAAACGAAGTTAATCCAGCAAGCCAAACAGATACAACCATTGCAACGAGCCCTGTCGATGACAAAAAAGCTAAAATTGCTGCGGCCGTAGCCAAAGCGAAAGCCAAGAAAGCAGCATTAACCAATGAATCTGCCGTGGCAGATGATGTGAGCGACGATAAGGCTAATAATTGGGCAAACGAAGTTAATCCAGATACAACCATTGCAGCAAGCCCTGTCGATGACAAAAAAGCTAAAATTGCTGCGGCCGTAGCCAAAGCAAAAGCCAAGAAAGCAGCATTAGCCAATGAATCTGCTGTGGCAGATGATGTGAGCGCCGATCAGTCTCGCGATACCGCAAACGAAGTTAATTCAGATACAACCATTGCAGCAAGCCCTGTCGATGACAAAAAAGCTAAAATTGCTGCCGCGGTTGCCAAAGCGAAAGCCAAGAAAGCGGCATTAGCTGGTGATTCTAGCCCGACAAATGACGTAGACGGCGATCAGACTCGCGATACCGCAAACGAAGTGAACCCAGCAATCGAAATTGATACAACCATTGCAGCAAGCCCTGTCGATGACAAAAAAGCTAAAATTGCTGCCGCGGTTGCCAAAGCGAAAGCCAAGAAACTCGCTAACAGTGCTAAGCAAGAGGAACTATAACTATGGCATTTAAAATTGCCTCATCTCCACATGTCAGCACAACATTGCACACCAATACGGTAATGAAGCGTGTGGCACTATGCCTTATTCCAGGTATTGCAGTACAAAGCTATTATTTTGGTTACGGCACGTTAGTTCAATTATTACTCGCAATTACGGTGGCTTATTTAGCAGAAGCTGCAGTAATGAAACTGCGCAATAAAAATATTGTCGCCACCTTAACTGATAATAGCGCATTGGTTACCGCAAGCTTACTTGCGGTCGCGATCCCGCCATTAGCACCTTGGTGGTTAATCGTCATCGGAACATTATTTGCTATCGTTATTGTTAAACAACTCTATGGTGGGTTAGGTAATAACGTCTTTAATCCTGCAATGGCCGCTTATGTACTGCTGCTGATATCATTTCCGGTACAAATGACTTCATGGGTTGCCCCTCAAACCTTAACCGTCAATTACGCAGATATGTTGCATACCTTCAACAGTATCTTTGAATTAAACACGGGATATGCTGCAGATTTTTTCCATTTGGCGATTGATGGCACCACCATGGCAACGCCGCTCGACACATTAAAAACAGACCTTTCTATGGGGCTTACCACAACAGAAAGTATGACTAAAACCATCTTCTCTGGCAGTGTCGGCGAAGGTTGGTTTTGGGTCAATATGGCCTATTTTGTTGGTGGCCTAGTGATGCTAAAGCTTAAGGTGATACGCTGGCATATTAGCGGCGCTATTGTGCTGACTTTGTTTGTCTGTGCCAGTATTGGTTTTTTGATCAGCCCAGATACCTTCGTTAGCCCTGTGATGCATTTATTTTCAGGAGGAACCATGCTGGCGGCATTTTTCATTGCCACAGATCCCGTTACCGCAGCAGCAAGTCCTAGAGGTCGACTTATTTTTGGCGCCATGATCGGCTTACTCATATACTTAATACGAACATTTGGTGGTTATCCTGACGCCGTCGCTTTCGCCGTTTTATTAGCCAATATGTGCGCGCCATTTATCGATTATTATGTTCGTCCACGCAGTTATGGTCATCGAGTAGGAAATTAATAATGTCTATTTTAACAACTAACCCGATGATTAAAAATGGCCTATTACTTGGCCTATTTGCCTTATGTTGCACTGGCCTAGTTGCGTTAGTGAACGCGTTAACCAGTGACACCATATTATTGCAACAACAAAAACAATTAACCTTAACGCTTAACCAAATTGTGCCGACTGAGTTATACGATAATGTACTCAGTGAACAATGCATTTTGGTTAACTCCCCGGAACTGTTAGGCACTAAAGCTGACTTACCAGCATACCTTGCTTATAAAAATGAACTCCCCGTAGCCATCGCGATTGAAGCTATTGCACCAGATGGTTATAACGGAGAAATAAAACTCATTATTGGTGTAGATAACCAAGGTAAAATATTAGGTGTTCGTACCCTTTCCCATCAAGAAACCCCGGGGCTTGGTGATAAAATTGAACTGCGAAAATCGGATTGGGTCACTCATTTCAGTGGTAAGTTATTTAAAGACAACAGCAATATGTGGAAAGTAAAGAAAGATGGTGGTCAATTTGACCAATTTACTGGTGCCACTATTACTCCACGCGCTTACGTTAAAGCGATTGCCAATGCACTGACATTTGTTGAACAACATCGCCAAGCACTTTATCAAAGTCATTATGTCTGTGAGGCCAACCATGAGTAAATATAGTGAAATTGCAGCTCAAGGACTATGGAAAAATAACCCGGGATTAGTACAATTATTAGGGTTATGTCCGCTACTAGCCGTTACCGCAACAATCACCAATGCATTGGGTTTGGGCGTCGCGACGTTGTTGGTATTAGTTGGATCCAATATTTTAGTCTCCTTGGTACGTGATTTTGTGCCTAAAGAAATTCGTATCCCCGTGTTTGTCATGATCATTGCCGCGCTTGTTACTTGCGTGCAATTACTGATCAATGCTTATGCCTATAATTTATATTTGTCATTAGGTATTTTCTTACCGCTGATTGTAACCAACTGCGTCATTATCGGCCGCGCAGAAGCATTTGCCTCGCGTAACTCATTAGCGCATTCGGCATTCGATGGATTAATGATGGGCTTAGGCTTTACCGCTGTACTGGTTGTTTTAGGTGCTAGCCGCGAATTGCTCGGCCAAGGAACGTTATTTGGCGGTGCAGATTTACTATTAGGTGATTGGGCAAGTGTGTTAACCATTCATGTATGGCATGTGGACACGCCATTTTTATTGGCTATGTTGCCGCCGGGTGCTTTTATTGGCATGGGATTATTAATAGCCCTTAAAAATGTCATCGATAGCCGAGTTAACGCCCTGCAACCTAAGGTAGAAAGTGTTAGCGTAACGCGTGCGCGGATCACTAAAGTCAACTAACAAGACTTTGCAGTTAAACTACTGAGACCGTTAACTTAACGATAAAATGACCGATTATTATGAATAAAGATAAGCGACAACAAATACTCAACAGATTAAGAGACAATAATCCTAAGCCTGAAACTGAATTGAACTTTTCGAGTCCATTTGAGCTATTAGTTGCTGTCACGCTATCAGCACAAGCAACCGATGTCAGTGTCAACAAGGCAACTGATAAGTTGTTTCCTGTTGCCAATACGCCTCAAGCAATCTATGACTTAGGCGTTGACGGGCTTAAGCAATACATCAAAACCATTGGCTTATACAATAACAAAGCCGTTAATGTGATTAACGCCTGTAAAATGCTGGTTGATTTACATGGTGGCGAAGTACCCGAGAATCGAGAAGCATTAGAAGCTTTACCTGGAGTGGGACGAAAAACGGCCAATGTAGTACTCAATACCGCCTTTGGCTGGCCCACTATTGCCGTTGATACGCATATTTTTCGGCTAGCAAATCGAACGAAGTTTGCTCCTGGCAAAAATGTCGACCAAGTTGAACTGAATATGCTTAAAGTGGTGCCGAGCGAGTTTAAAGTGGATGTACATCATTGGTTTATTCTTCACGGACGTTACACTTGCTTAGCCAGAAAACCCCGTTGCGGTTCTTGTATTATCGAAGACCTGTGTGAATTTAAAGATAAAACTGAATAGTCTATCACCTTGTTGACGTCGATATGTGTCATGTCTGTTCTCTCTTTTGTCCTGTTGCGGGATAAATAGGGAAAAGTTCCAAACCTATTGGTATGGTGTATTGTTCACCATTTCACTGACAATTCGCCGCCCTGAGCGTAAGAGTCCAACACCAAATCGGCATGTATCTATACTTATCTTACAGTCATTTTCGTTCAGTGACGCCTCTGCAATTTCGAAAATTTTACGTTTGAATGAAACTCGTCGTTTAATGTTAACCGACAACTTAGATGTGACGACGACATTCAAAGTTGGCTACGAGAGCCCCTCTCAATTCAGTTGGGAATACCGCAGTTTTTTTGGTGCATATCCATTAAAAGATACAAAAGCATTGCGCGAAACTGGACTGCCTCAAGAAGCAAAGGCATAAAGAAAAAGAACCAAAAATGCTAGGTTTAACTTAACTTAACTATTTGTGCTTATGGCACTCACCGACTTTTTCGCAATGATAGAATTGGTTTTATCAACAGCGATACTCCGATATTTGGCTAGCCCACTATTGCCATTGATACACCTATTTTTAGCTAAAAAAATCGTCCCAAATTCTCCCGAGGCAATTGAGGAAGATCAACGTTCCCACCGTTACGCCAGTCACCACGCAAAGTCAACTTGTGACATCTTTAACGTTGAGCGAATAACATCGGGTGATGACGGTGCAGAAAGCTCTGTTGTCCGCAGTATATGCTGAGCTTTTTTAAGTAGTAGACAACAGTGCGCTGACTTTCACTCCCTCAAGGATAGTAAAGAGATGTTAGTATGGAGAATATGAGGCTACATGGATTTTCATTTTGTGAAAAATGACGTTTTATTTTACCTATCCTCGACACTAGAGAAGCTCAATACACGGGCTGAATCTGCATTGAAGAACGATGATAAATAATAGTGGGAATAATATTAATGGACCTCTCTGTGTTAGACAAATTCTGGCAGCTAATTGACGAAAAATTACAAGGCTGGCTAGAAGCTGGCATTAAACACTTGCCGAATTTTATAGTCGCCTTTCTATTAGCCATGTTTTTTGGCTTACTGGCTAAATATGTTGGTAGAGTCGTTCGAAAAGTGCTTCATAAAACCTTAGAGTCTGAACAAATTGCCGATCTACTTTCATCAATTATCAAGATGCTGGTGCTGTTGACAGGGCTATTTATCGCCCTAGAGTTTTTAGGATTAACCGGTACTGTAACGTCACTCTTAGCTGGCGCAGGTATTATTGGCCTAGCACTTGGTTTTGCTTTTCAAGACATGGCAGAGAATCTTATTGCTGGTATTGCGATGGGTATTCGTAAGCCATTTCAAATTGGCGATGTGGTTGAGGCAGGAGATGTGTTTGGCACCGTAAAAACTATTAATTTGCGTAACACATTAGTCGAAACGTTTTTTGGCCAAATAGAAGTTATTCCAAATAAAATCTTGTTTCGAAACGTACTCACAAATTATACGGTTACAGGGGTCAGGCGCATCGTAGTACCCGTGGGTATTTCTTACGCAGACGACCCAGAGAAGGCAGCTGGAGTTATTGAAGAAGCGATAAACGCTTGTGATTTTGTTATCAAAAAAGAACAAACTGCCGTGTTTGCTGAGGGGTTTGCAGACAGCTGTATAAACTTAGTAGTCTGGTTCTGGATCGATTACCCAGGTGACACTGGCTTTATGAAAGCTCGACATACGGCGGTTGTAGAAATTAAAAAAGCGCTAGAAAAAGCTGATATCTTAATTCCATTTCCTATCAGAACATTGGATTTTGGCGCCAAAGGCGGTGAGAAGCTCAATACCATGTTGCCGGAAAAAAAGTCAGAAGAAGAATCAGCAGACTCACAGAAGCCATCATCGTCTGAAAATGAAAAGTAACCTCTGGGATCAGAGAAACTTTCATGAACTAAACGTCAGCTTTGTCGCATTGGTCTAATTTAATTAGACTATCAAAACATTTTTGAAGGTTGGCTGATCGGACATGGAATTCTGGAAAAAAGAGCCAACCATCGGCATTCTGCTACTAGTACGCGTATTGTTCCAGGCAGCTTGTAGGTCGGTAACACTTAGTTAGCCGACGTTCAAATTTTCTCTGATATATATAAGCGCATAACCACCGCTTGAATACGCTTATTCTGACTCATCGAATGCGCACAGATGGCATCACTGATCTCACATACAGCATCACTGATCCGACATGTAGCATTACTGATCCGACATATAGCATAATTATTGGACTAAATACTTTCGTGAGTCCAGTGGTTCACTTTATCATGTCCTGCCATACAGGAATAACATATCAAGCGTTCAAAGATAAACTATTTTGCTGCCATTACAGCAAGTGGGTCAATACCACCGCCCATTTCAGCGCCAGACAATTTACTGTCGTCAATCCGAGCCCCCTAACAACAAGATATCGCCTAGGGGATTAGCACCAACAAATTTGTTCACTGGTCCCGCATTCTTACAAGCATTCTTACAAAAAGGGGGGGACGTCGACATGCCTACCTAGCACTTTTTTGTCGATTTATCGAATAAAATTGATACCTAGCACTAAAAATCCCTAACTTCCTCATCCATTGACTTGTTCCAACAGTGGGTTCAATGACCCTCAACCCAACAACATCAGACCATGATGAATAGATCAAGCATGTGGTTTATTCTTTTTATACTTTTTCTTTGGGCCATTTATCCACTACCAGCAGGAGCTCGGCGATGTTTGCAACGCGGTAGTGTTGGCAAGCGAACAGACAGATCCCGCCAATACACTGATAATCCACCTTAGCTAGCGTCAACGGCGTTAGCCTATCAGACTAGGAAGGAGCAACCATGTCGACAATCACCACCATTAATCCCGCGACCGAAAAAGAAATCCATACCTACGACATCATGACCGAAAAGCAGGCGACGGATCGGCTTGAGTCCTGCTATGGGGCATTTCTGCAATGGCGCGAACTGACCCATCAGGAACGGGCCCCCTACCTCAAGATGATCGCTCAAAAGTTGCTCGACAATGCCGATGAATTGGCCGCTTTGATGACCAACGAAACCGGCAAGCTCCTTAAGGATGGACACGTTGAGGTCGAACTCTGTGCAGCTATCTTTAATTACACCGCTGAAAATGGACCCGACGTGCTGGCCGATGAAGATCGCGAGCAAGCACTCAACGGTAAACGCGGCGTCATCAGTTATCAGCCCATCGGCGTTATCTATTCAATTCAGCCTTGGAACTTTCCCCTTTACCAGCCGGTTCGTGTACTGGCATCCAATCTGATGGCTGGTAATGGCTGTATTCTGAAGCACGCTAGCATCTGCACCGGATCCGGTCTACGTTTGCGTGAATTGTGCATTGAGGCCGGCTTGCCCGAGGACCTGTTCCAGGTTTTGGTGATTGACCACGACACCAGCGACAAGCTGATAGCCCACCCTAAGGTCCGTGGTGTCACAATGACCGGCAGCGATGGCGCTGGGCGACACATCGGTGCTGTGGCCGCCAAAGAATTGAAGAAGACGGTACTCGAACTGGGCTCGAATGACGCTTACCTGGTGCTTGAGGATGCCGATATCGAAACCGCCGTAAAATTTTCGGTAATGGGTCGACTTTACAACAACGGAGAGACCTGCGTTTCTGCCAAGCGGTTCATCGTGACCGATAAGGTCTATGACGACTTTGTCGAGGCTTTCGTCGCCCAAATGCAAAAGATCAACATGGGTGACCCCACCGATAAGAATACCCAGCTTGGCCCGCTTTCCAGCCAGGAGCAGTTTGACACAGTCAAGGAGCAGGTGGATGCCAGCGTCGCCAAGGGTGCAAAAATCCTCTGCGGTGGCGAAGTACCAAACCGCACGGGTGCCTATTATCCAGCCACTGTGCTAGCAGACCTCACGCCAGGAATGCCGGCCTACGACGATGAAATCTTCGGACCTGTCGCGTCGATTATCCGCGCCAGTGATGATGAGGACGCCATGCGGCTGGCTAATGACAGCCGCTATGGACTCGGCGGTGGGATCTTTTCAAAGGACGAGGAGCGTGCCCTCAAACTGGCGCGCGATGACTTCGACACAGGCATGATCCGTATTAATTCGTTTGGGGCTGCTGATCCGAATATGCCATTTGGCGGGGTCAAGAATTCTGGGTACGGACGTGAACACGGTGGCTTTGGTATGAAGGAATTCGTCAACGTAAAGTCGATTTTTCTACCCTGACCTCGCTTTACACCCACAATTTCGCCCATTTCATCCAACATTAAGGATTTCTCTATGAGCATGAACATTCTTGTCGCCGGTGCCACCGGCAAAACGGGCCAGCTTCTGGCCCAGTACCTGATAGAACAGGGCCATAAGCCGATAGCGCTGGTTCGCGAAAGTTCGGATACCAGTTCACTGCCCCAAGGCGTAGACCTGCGCCATGGTGACCTGACCGACCTGGAAACCGGCCTGTGCGACTGCATGGACGCGGTGATCTTTGCCGCTGGCTCGGGAGGAAGCACGGGCCCTGAAATGACCAAAAAAGTGGATCGGGACGGCGCTAAGCGACTGATTGATCTGGCGAAGGAATCTGGCGTGAAGCGTTTCGTGATGCTCAGCTCGATCGGCGCAGATCAATCCAATCCCACCGGCGACATGGCCCCTTACCTGAATGCCAAACACGAAGCAGACGAATACCTCAAGGCTTCCGGAGTAACCTACTCGATCCTGCGCCCTGTGGCATTGACCAACAAGAGCCGCGGCACGGATGTGATCCTAGGTGAGGACGTCGACAAATCGGCCAAAGCATCTCGAGCGGATGTGGCCCATGTACTGGTGGAGGCCGCTACTACAGGCCGTTACGACGGTATGGTGCTGAATATGCAATCAGCCTGACCGTCGCGTCACTGGCGTAACACCAGGCTTGGACCGTTAACTTGTAAAATTCAATCATTCATTTCAACAGGAGAAAATCCATGTCAGAGATCAATAGCAAAGTCGTTATCATTACCGGTGCCAGCAGTGGTCTGGGTAGAGCCACAGCACTACGCCTGGCAAAGGGTGGCGCCAAACTGGTGCTTGCTGCCCGCCGCGAGGAACGCCTTGTGGAGCTGCGTGACACGATTAAGGATCAGGGTGGTGAAGCTATTTATCAGGTTACCGACGTCACTGACCGCGCTCAGGTCGAGTCGCTGGCCAAGGCCGCGAAGGAAGCTTACGGCCGCATCGACGTGCTGGTCAACAACGCTGGTCTGATGCCGCTATCGCCCCTCGATGAACTCAAGGTCGACGAGTGGGAGAAGATGATTGACGTCAATATCAAAGGCGTGCTCTACGGCATTGCCGCGGTGCTGCCGACCATGCGCGAGCAGCATGTCGGCCACATTATTAATCTCTCGTCGATAGCCGGACATAAGGTCTTTCCCGCGTCCGCCGTTTATTCCGCTACCAAGTTTGCCGTGAAGGCGATATCAGAAGGCATGCGTCAGGAAGGCAATGGGGAAATCCGCTCCACCAATATTTCGCCTGGGGCCGTGGCGACCGAGCTGACCAGTAAAATCAGCGACCCCGATACTGCCAAGGGTGTTGATGAAATGTACGAGATGGCCATTGACCCTGATGCGATTGCGCGAGCAATTGCTTATGCCATTGAGCAGCCGACAGATGTTGATGTCAACGAGATTATCATCCGCCCCACTAGGCAGCCGCTCTAACCGGACAGCCACTCTATTGGACAGGAGCAATATGCAAACTGGCATGGTAAACGTTCAGCATCACAGCAGCTTAGTGTCTACTGTTGAACCACTTAAATTGTAAGCCAACACTGGAGAGCCATTTTTAGAATGCGGGTTCGAACGGAAGAGAACAAATGGTACAGCGGAAGGATCCGTTGCCTGAGTGCTTATGTTGTCATTTCTCAGTAAATCCATTTGCTCTACGGTCTCTGTGTCGGAATTTTAGATACGAGATAAGAGCCTAGCATCTAGGGCATAAGCCGTCAGAGTGAAGTAAATAAAAATTTACTTCACTCTCTTTATACTTGGCGAATTATCCTGAGGTGAAACAAACGATGAGTATCAACTATGACTGACAAAATATTAAAAATTTCAGATAAGTTTTGGAATATTCGTGGTGAGTTTAACGTTTTCGGTTTATTAAATATTGGCACCCACGCTTCTTTAGTAAAGCGCGGTAATGGCATGTTTGTATTGCTTGACGCTTATGAGATGCAAGACGACGTTAAACAGCAAATCGATTCGCTGACTAACAATGGAGTCAACATTGAAGCGATTATTAATTTGCATCCATTCCACACCGTACATATTGAAAAAATACATGGGGATTATCCAAACGCAAAACTCTATGGCACACAGCGCCATATCGATAAATTGCCCAATCTAACATGGCAAACAGAGTTAACTAATTCAAACGAGTTTGCCGCTTTGTTTTCAGACGATTTTGAATTTTCAGTGCCCCGAGGGGTCGATTTTATTTCCAAAAACGAGCGCCTACATTTTTCATCGGTGCTTGCTTACCACAAAGAATCAAAAACCATTCACGTTGACGACACATTAATGTACCTTCAATTACCCGGTATACTTCGTTTTTTAAAAAGTCCAGAATTGTCTTTTCATATGACACTGTCGAAAACATTGGAACGACGCAAAGGAGCTGCTGATGATTTTCGGCTTTGGGCCACGGATATAGCGAAGCAATGGAGCGGTGCTGAAGTGTTGTGTGCGGCTCATTCGTCAACATTATTTATTCAAAACCAATCTCCATCAATTGCGGCGATGATCATGACAGCATTGGAACGGGTAGAATTAACCTTAAAACATCATGAAAACAAGTTTGGTTAACACCATTCTCTTCGTTAAATTCCAGTTCAAACTGAATTAGGCATACAGAAATTGGCGAGATCACAACCGATGAAATGTCACTTTTGGATCTGAAACAGTCGAATACACCAAGCCCAGCGAACGGTGCTTATCGAGAAAACCACGATGCGACTGCTGTATAATTGAAGACTTGTGATTTTAAAGACAAGATATACCCAGAAAATTAACCCCCAAAGCACCGAAGGCACTTTAGGGGTTTTATATTAATGTATTGTATATTAACTCATCAATTAATATGCAATACATCTTTAGTGATGGCTCAAATGGGACTATCTATTTTTTGCTGACGCTTAAAACAACGACACAAAAAATGCACTAAAACAAATCGCAATAATAACTGTAGTGCCTAATGCCATTTTCAATTCTGTATTCATTGTCTTGCCTCCAAATGTGTATATGGCAACAATAACGCTTTTTAGCGTTTAACCCAAAAAATATCCTCACAAATGTGAGCTAAAGCAAAATTTTGTTGGTATCAACCGCTAATATTTTCATTGTCATCTGAACTTGTTAAACTTAGATAAATTTTTATAAGAGAGCATATCATGTCGCAATTACTTCATACGATGATCCGTGTAGGCAACCTAGAACGCAGCATTCAATTTTATACCCAAGTGATGGGAATGAAACTACTGCGTCAATCTGAAAACTCAGAATATAAATACACCCTCGCCTTTGTTGGTTTTGGTGAAGAAACCACAGGCCAGGCCGTTATCGAATTAACCTATAACTGGGGTACCGATACATACGATTTAGGCAATGGTTTTGGACATTTGGCCATAGGCGAAGACGATATTTATGCGCGCTGCGAAGCAATTGCTGCTGCTGGCGGTAAAATCACTCGAGCACCCGGCCCTGTTGCTGGCGGCAAAACTGAAATTGCGTTTGTCGAAGATCCAGACGGATACAAAATCGAATTAATTCAAAAAAAATCAGCAACTGAAGCACTTGGCTAATATTGCCTAAGCAGCAAAAATAGGTGCGCTTGAAAGTACACTTTAGATTCGTTAGATATGATAAAACCAGCGAAAGCTGGTTTTATCATTTTGATGACAGATATTTCGTACAAAATTTTACTGCGCTAGGCTATATATCTACAAGTCATTACTGTGGGACTAAAATAGCTAATAAACAGATTACGCTTTTTCAGGTCTAACCAAACTAAAATGATCGTAGGCTCTTTGAGAAGCGATACGTCCTCTAGGTGTGCGCTGAATAAAGCCTTGTTGAATTAAAAAAGGCTCCAATACATCTTCAATCGTTTCTCTATCTTCACCTATCGCGGCGGCAAGGTTATCTAATCCTACTGGACCACCCATAAATTTATCAATAATTGCCAGCAAGAGTTTACGGTCTAAATAATCGAAACCTTGCTCATCAACATCAAGTAAATCAAGCGCATATTCGGCAACTTTTTGGGTGACTTTACCATCATGTTTGACTTCCGCATAGTCGCGAACGCGGCGTAATAGACGATTAGCAATTCGCGGGGTGCCTCGTGAACGTTTGGCTATTTCAATCGCACCTTGCTGATCAATCTCAAGCTCCATCACATTCGCTGAGCGTGTTACGATAGTGGTAAGATCTTTGACATTGTAAAACTCTAAACGCAGTGGAATACCAAAACGCGCCCGCAGTGGTGATGTTAGTGCTCCAGCACGAGTGGTCGCCCCTATAAGCGTGAATGGCGGTAAATCTAACTTAATTGAACGTGCTGCAGGGCCGTCACCAATCATAATATCCAGTTGGTAATCTTCCATCGCCGGATAAAGGATCTCTTCCACTACAGGGCTTAAACGATGAATTTCATCGATAAACAGCACATCACCTTCTTCAAGATTGGTTAACAATGCCGCTAAATCACCGGCTTTTTCAAGCACAGGGCCAGAAGTGGATTTGATGTTCACGCCCATTTCATTAGCCACAATCATCGCTAACGTTGTTTTACCTAATCCGGGAGGACCGAAAATCAGCATGTGATCGAGGGCTTCACGGCGATTTATCGCTGCTTGAATAAAAACCTTAAGCTGCGCTCGAGTATCATCTTGACCGGTATACTCATCCAACATTTTAGGGCGCATAGCACGATCAATCAGTTCATCTTGACCTTGTACCTGCGGTTGGATTAGGCGATCAGCTTCAATCATTTTTACGTACCCTGTTTATGCATATCATATTTATAGCATTGATTTTAATGCAGCTTTAATTAGCGTTTCTGAGCTCATGCCTTCTTTAAAAGCCGCAGAAACCGATTTGCTGGCCTGAGCAGGCTTATAACCTAACGACAATAAAGCTGAAATTGCATCTTCTTCTGCACTATCAACTGGGGCAGCTGGAGTATAATTACTTTGCAGCATAAACTCGCGCTCCGAGCCTGCAGAAGCTTCAAGTAAACTTTTAAGCTTGTCACGCATTTCAATCACTAAACGCTCTGCGGTTTTCTTACCGACACCTGGCAGTTTAACTAAGGTGGCAATGTCATCTCGTTCAACACATGACACGAACTCAGATGCAGTCATACCCGACAAAATCGTTAATGCCAGTTTAGGGCCAACGCCATTGGTTTTAATCAATAATCGGAATAATGCACGCTCTTGTTTTGTGATAAAACCATAAAGTAACTGCGCATCTTCACGCACCACAAAATGAGTAAATAACATCGCAGCTTGATTTAACCCTGGTAATTCATAAAAGCTGGTCATCGGCACTTGTAATTCGTAACCAACGCCATTGACATCAAGCACCACTTCAGGCGCTTGTTTTTCAACTAAAATACCGCTTAAACGACCTATCATTTGTATCTTCCATATGTTCTGCTGCTAGCTTTACCACCCATAGCGATAAGGCTTTGATAAGTATGAAAATGGCATATTGCTACTCCTAATGCATCAGCCGCGTCAGCTTGTGGTGAAGCAGGTAGTTTGAGTAGTTGCTTAATCATATGTTGAACTTGCGTTTTTTGAGCTCGGCCTGTCCCCACTACAGCACTTTTTATTTGGGTTGCGCTATATTCCGCAACGGGCAGTCCAGCACACGTAGCGGCAACAATTGCCGCGCCTCTGGCTTGGCCAAGCTTTAAGGCTGAATCAGCATTTTTGGCCATAAATACCCGTTCAATAGCAAATTCATCCGGCTGATATTGGGTAATGATTTCGCATAAGCCTGCATAAATTTGTTGTAATCGTTGTGGTAATTCATCGGCAGAGGTTCGAATACAGCCGCTACCAAGGTAAATCTGTTGACGGCCTTGGCATTGGATCACCCCGTAGCCTGTAATGCGGGAGCCGGGATCGACTCCTAAAATAATGGCCATTGATGCCTCATGCGTTGTCTAACGCTTGCATAACGTCATCTGATATCTCAGCATTATGATATACCTCTTGTACATCATCATGGTCTTCTAAGGTATCGATTAAACGTAAAAATTTTTCGGCGGTATCTGCATCAAGTTCAGCTTTTAAGGATGCAACCATAGTCACTTCAGCATGAACAGAACCAAAACTAGCACTATCAAGTGCATCTTTGACTTTGCCAAAGGTCTCTGGAGTGGTGAATACATCGATTGAACCATCATCATGAGTGATAACATCTTCGGCGCCTGCGTCTAATGCACTGTCGATTAGGCTATCTTCATCAATATCGGTGTCGTAGGAAATAATGCCAGATTTAGTAAATAAATAGGCCACTGAACCATCGGTACCCAAGTTACCACCCGACTTATTAAACGCATTACGCACCCCAGAAACGGTGCGATTACGATTGTCTGTCATCGTTTCAACCATGACCGCAGTACCACCTGGACCATAGCCTTCATAAATAATGGTTTCTAGTTGCTGACCATCTATCTCACCGGCACCGCGTTTTATGGCGCGTTCAACGGTATCACGGGTCATATTATTGGATAAGGCTTTATCAACTGCAGCGCGTAATCTGGGGTTAGCATCAACATCTGAACCGCCTTCGCGAGCTGCTACAGTAAGCTCTCGAATAAATTTGGTAAATAACTTACCGCGTTTAGCATCTTGTGCGGCTTTACGATGTTTTATATTGGCCCATTTACTGTGTCCTGCCATCTTAAGCTCCTTTATCCAATTGGATAATTCAAGTAAAAAACCATACTTGTCAAAAACATACCGAGGCAGCAGCCTCGGTATGTGGTGCCCTATTTAAGAGCGTATTACGCTGAACAATAATGTTTACTCTTCAGTTTTAACCTTTTCAATCACCGCAATACCCAATTCCGTTAACTGCACTGGGTTAGCAAAACCAGGAGCGTTAGTTAATGGACATGCCGCGGTAGTCGTTTTAGGGAATGCCATTACGTCACGAATCGAGCTTGCGCCGGTCATCAACATGACAATACGATCCAAACCAAACGCTAAACCCGCGTGTGGAGGTGTACCGTAACGTAACGCCTCAAGTAAGAAGCCAAACTTTTCTTGTGCTTCTTCAGCTTCAATACCTAAAATACTGAATACTGTACTTTGCATTTCGGCGTTATGAATACGCACTGAGCCGCCACCTAATTCACAACCATTCAATACCATATCGTAGGCATCTGAAATAGCTGCTGCTGGATCTGCTGCTAATTCTGCAGGGCTAATACCGCGAGGCGCAGTAAATGGATGATGAACCGCGTGGAATCCACCGTTAATTTTCTCAAACATTGGGAAGTCGACAACCCACATTGGGCGCCACTGTCCTTCAAGTAACTTGAAATCTTCGCCAGCTTTTAAGCGCAAGGCGCCCAATGCTTCAGCAACCACATTGGCTTTGTCTGCACCAAATAGGATGATATCGCCGGTTTGTGCACCTGTACGGCTGATGATGTCGTTAACAATAGATTCAGTTAAAAACTTAAGTACAGGCGACTGAATACCATCCATGCCTGCAGCTAAGTCATTAATTTTCATCCACGCTAAACCTTTAGCACCATAAATGCCGGCAAATTTAGTGTAATCGTCAATTTGTTTACGAGATAATGACGCACCTGTTGGAATACGTAGTGCCGCAACGCGACCTTCGACATCATTTGCAGGGCCATTAAATACCGCAAACTCAACATCTTTAACCAAATCAGCAATATCAACTAATTCAAGTGGATTACGTAAATCAGGCTTATCAGAACCGTAACGCTTCATTGCTTCGGCGTAGGTCATACGAGGAAAATCACCTAAATCAACATTCAATAAATCTTGAAACAAACCGCGCATCATTTGCTCAGTTTTTTCCATGACTTGTTCGGCAGACATGAATGAGGTTTCAATATCGATTTGAGTAAATTCAGGTTGGCGATCTGCACGTAAATCTTCATCGCGAAAACACTTAACAATTTGATAGTAGCGGTCAAAACCAGACATCATTAGCAACTGTTTGAACAGCTGTGGTGATTGAGGCAAAGCAAAAAATTGACCTTTATAAGTGCGACTTGGGACTAAATAGTCACGCGCACCTTCTGGAGTAGCTTTGGTCAAAATAGGCGTTTCGATATCTAAAAAGCCATTGGTGTCTAAGAAGCGACGAACAGAACTGGTGACCTTAGCGCGGAAGATAAGACGCTCGGCCATTTCTGGGCGACGTAAATCTAAATAACGGTATTTTAAGCGTTGTTCTTCACTGTTATTTTGATAATTATCCATGCTTAAAGGTAAAGGCGCTGAAGCATTAATCACTGTCAGTTGCGTACCTAAAATTTCAATCGCACCGGTTTTCATTTGTGAATTGACTTGGCTATCAGGACGAGCGCGCACAACACCTTTAATTTGAACACAAAACTCACTGCGCAATGTGCTGGCTATATCAAAAACGTCTTTTAGATCTGGGTCAAAAACAACTTGAACTAGCCCTTCTCTATCGCGTAAGTCTAAAAACACAACTCCGCCTAAATCGCGACTACGGTTAACCCAACCAACTAAAGTAACTTCTTGACCTAGATGAGACGTATTAATGTCTCCACAATAATGACTGCGCATTGAACTCTATCCTTTATCCACAAAGCGGTATTTTGGAAATCGAAAACGATAAAAACGGCATTATATACCGTGACTCAAACTTATGCATTGAAGTATCAATCAGATTGCAGCAATTAACCAGACCTACAGCGAATAAACTCAATCGACTGACGGAAAAACCATCAACCAAAAACTAGCTCATTTTATGTTGATGGCCACCGACTTTTTTAGCTTGATACATTAACTGATCTGATTTTTTCAATAATGAAGCAGCGGTATCGGCATCATCAGGAAAAATAGCGATACCGATGCTGGCCGAAATAGTGACATTGATATCATCGATTAGTAACGGTTTCTTTAATCCCAATAAAATATTTTCAGCCACTTGACGGGCATTTTCTTTGGCTTCGATATGATTTAATAACACCACAAACTCATCACCACCAAAACGGGCAACCGTGTCAGAATCTCGCACATGTTGGCTTAATAATAAGGCGATACGTTGTAGCAACTTATCCCCCACATGATGACCATGCCGATCGTTTATTGCTTTAAAACCATCTAAATCAATAAATAACAGTGCAAACTTCGATTTATCCCGATGATGAGTCAAAGTGGCTTGCGCTAATCTATCGTCAAGTAAACTACGATTTGGCAATGCCGTAACATTGTCATGATTAGCCATAAATCGAAGGTTCTCTTCAGCTTTAAGACGTTTTTGAATTTCGACATTTAAACGTCGATTCGACATTAAAACCACGATGGCAATTAAGGTGATAATCAGCAAACCAATCACTAATATTTTCAACCAACGTTGGTAACGTAATGTGTCACTATTAAGATCTAGCGAAACCCATTTTTGATACATGTTCTGTTGTTCGGTTTCATCAATGGTCGCAATGACTCTATCAATCAAAGGCACTAAACCTTTGACGCCCGGAAATAAGCCTATATGGCTATGCTGCTCAGTTAACTCAGCTAATAAAGACATTTTTAAACTCGGATATTGGCCACCTTTTAACGTAGTCGCCAATGTTGCTACTTGTTCAACAAACATATCCGCACGACCCGTGATAACCGCTGCCATACCTTGCTTAGTGTCTGCAACAGGCACTAATTTTATACCTGGGTATTGTTGGCGAAGCTGATCGACAATGTGATAGCCATCAACAACAGCCAATCGTTTACCGGTAACTTGGGAGATATTAAAAATGGGAGGCTGAGTTAACGACGTGACTATCGCCCAAGGTGACGGCCAATATGCTAATGAGAATGCCAGTGTATTTTCGCGCTCAATCGTTTTAGCCATACTGGCTACTAAATGAATTTCACCTTTAACCAGGTCGCTCATCATGTTGCCAAAATCATCGTAAGCCACCGGGATAATGGTTAAATTGAGTTGGGTAACCAATAAATTTTTGATGTCTGCATTCACCCCTAAAAACTCACCGTTTTTACCCTGAAACTCCATAGGAGCCCAATTTTTCAGGTAACCCATTTTTATGGCCCCTAGACTACTAACGTATTGCTTTTGTTGAGTTGTTAGTTTGATTTTATTGGCAGAATTAGCAAAAAAACGATCGTCTGGGTTAATTAACCATTTACGCTCAACTTGAATTTGTTCTTCGACAGAAATCAAATTAAATCCAGCTTGAATCCGATCCGCTAAGCCACTGTCATCAATGCGCGTTAAAACATACATATCTGTTGAAAATTCGATATCGGTATATTGACGAAACTCTGCCCACAACTTATTGGCTAATAAGTAATGAGACGTCATTGCTGCAGATGAAACAAAACCGCTAATTTCATTTTTACGTGCCGCTTTAACCATGCCGTCTAATGAATCATAAAAACGTAACTGCGCTTTGGGAAATGCTTTTTTAATATCACTAATATAAGGCGCGGTAGGGAAAACCCCAATCCGCATAGCCGTATTTTCAATGCTATTTAACGCTAAGTTCGAACTAAAAAAGCGACTTTTAACCGAAATAATATGCCACGCTTGCTTTAAGCCAGTGCGCATATCTTGGCTTTCAGGATAACCAATATGAACATCTGCAACACCACGTTTAACATCATCAATGGAACTGCTCATGTCACCCGCCACAAAATCAATATTGATACCGGTTTTTTCAGACCATAAAGTCCACAAATCAACTAACATTCCATGTGGCAAGCCATCAGCGCCGATATCGGCATAAGGCTCGACACCATTTTGCATGGCAATAATGACTCCCGCAGTTTGTCGATGATAGCCTAACCACCGCCGCTCTATTTGCTGAATAACCTTCGCCGGCATTAATTCAAAACCATGGTTAATTTTGTTGAGAAGCTCTAAATCCCCTTTGACCACCGCAGGGGCTAAGTTGATTTTTTTGATGAGTATGCGCGATGAGCTGTAAAAATTGGCGGCAATGTCTTGTTCAAGTGCTAAATTGCGTTGATATCCTTCAATACCGGCAAAAACAAATAACTCACCTTTAACGGCTGCTTGTAATAATTGTTCACGATTTTGATAACGCTTAAAACTAAGCTTAGGTTCTAGTGCTGATAATGTTGCTTCATGGGATGAGCCACTCACGATACCAATTTGATAGGGCACTAAATCACTAATTTGTTTTTTACTACTGAGCGACTTATGAATATATAAATAGGTATTGAGTGAAGTAAAGGGTTTGGCAAAATCAAACTTTTTTAACCTAGCTTGGTTTTGAGACATGCCAATGTGGACATCTGCTTTTTTCTGTTCAAGCTGATCGAGTGACTGTTGCCAATGCCGAGACACAAATTGCACTTTGGTATCAGTAATAATGGACCATTCGCGCCACAAATCGACCAAAATACCTGCAGGAGTTCCCGTTTCATCCAAATATTCAAATGGATAAGTATCTTCTCCCATCACGATAACTAAGGGAAGTTGGCGTACTGACGTATTGGCTTTATCTGAATGTATTGCCTGCGCAGGTAATGATATCCACGCAAATAATATTGCTAATATCCAAGGTATAAATTTCAAGTTTTTTCCCTAATACTTTCACTTTTTATACTTATTTATTAAATAAGCTTGTTCATTGCCATTTTGGGCTAAATTAACTACCGTTTTCCAAGCCATAAATATTTTAGCGGTTAGAAAAAAATGATTGCAATGGCTTAAAAAACAGCTTTGTTGCTACTTTGTTACAAGAAGAAATAATATCATTATTCAGTCTTGAGTCATGCTAATTTTATGAATAGAAATTAATATTCTGAAGCTTATGCACATAATACCAGCATTCATAAGCATTCAAAACCTGTCCCATTAACAACATTGTCAACTATTTGAAAAAAAACTCACAAATTATTAGCTAGATACTTGCTGCAGTTCACCATCATTAGCTAAAATACATTTCTAACTTTTCCACATTACAGCTGATGAACTCTCAACAAGATAAGATATACGCTCATGTGACCGACCAAATTACTGATTTTCAATTTGATCAACGTGTTGCTGGTGTATTTAATGACATGATCCGCCGCTCTGTTCCTGGGTACGCACAAATTATCAATACCATTGGTGATTTTGCTAATCGCTTTGTCACGCCCCAAAGCAATATATACGATCTCGGTAGTTCGTTAGGCTCAGCTACATTAAGTATTCGTCGTCAAATTGAAGGGCGCGGATGTCAAATTTATGCGGTAGACAATAGTCAGTCTATGATTGAGCGTTGTACTGAAAATCTTGCTGCGTATGTCAGCGACATTCAAGTCAATTTATTGTGTGCTGATATCAGAGATATCGACATCCAGAATGCGTCGATGGTGGTGCTCAACTTTACCCTACAATTTCTACCGACCCATGATCGCGACGCCCTAATAAAACGTATTTACGACGGTATGTTACCCGGTGGAATTTTAGTCATTTCAGAAAAATTATTCTTTGAAGATAATCAAATTCAACAGTTATTAGATGAACAGCATTTAGATTTTAAGCGTGCAAATGGGTATAGTGAGCTCGAAATAAGTCAAAAACGCAGTGCATTAGAAAACGTTATGCGTCCAGACAGCTTAAATGTCCACCAAAAACGCTTAACTGAAAACGGCTTTAGTCACTTCTCAGTCTGGTTTCAATGTTTTAACTTTGCATCTATGGTAGCCATTAAATGATCAATTTTAGCTCTTTTTATAAAGACATTGCTGATTCAAACCTACAACACTGGTTGGAAACATTACCGGCAATTTTAGGTAAATGGCAACGAGATCATAAACACGGCAATTTACCTAAATGGGAAAAAGTGCTCAATAAATTACATTATCCTCAACCGGATAAAATAGATTTTAGCAGCAGTGTAACAATTGGAACCGGGGAACAACTCAGCCTAGGACAAGTCGAAAAACTGACTAATTTACTGGCGGTGTTTCAACCGTGGCGTAAAGGTCCATTTTCCGTTCATGGTATTCAAATTGATACAGAATGGCGCAGTGATTGGAAATGGGACCGAGTTAAAAATTTTATTTCACCGTTAAAAAATCGCACAGTGTTAGATGTTGGTTGCGGTAGTGGCTATCACATGTGGCGGATGTTAGGTGATGGCGCAACTCGTGTTGTAGGGATTGACCCTTCGCCATTATTTTTATGTCAATTTGAAGCTATCAAGCGAGTTGCAGGTAATCAGCACCCGGTATATTTGCTGCCATTAGGGATAGAGGAATTACCCGCATTAGATGCCTTTGATACCGTATTCTCGATGGGCGTACTCTATCATCGTCGCTCTCCGATAGATCATTTACTACAAATACGTGACCAATTAAGAGTGGGTGGTGAATTGGTACTTGAAACACTGGTGATTGATGGCGATGAAAATGCGGTACTTGTTCCACAAGATAGATATGGCAAAATGAACAACGTTTGGTTTATACCATCAGTTGCAGCCTTAATGTTATGGTTAAAGAAATGTGAGTTTATTGATATTCGTTGTGTAGATATCGATATCACCTCACTAGCAGAACAACGCAGCACCCACTGGATGAAAAATGAATCTCTAGTCGATTATCTCGATCCAAATGATGTGAGTTTAACCGTAGAAGGTTATCCCGCGCCTAAGAGGGCTATCATCATTGCAACAAAGAACCAACCGAATCACGATTTAGTATAAATATTACTATTCAACAGGAATTGACATGTTAAAGCAGGTAATTGCTCTATCCGTTGCAGCGGCACTATTATCGGGTTGTACCGCCACCCAAAAAACAATAACACCACCGTTGACCAATGCTGATTTGAATAGCAGTTTGCAAGTTTCGCAAACCGTCATTATTGATGCCATCAATGTACAAAATAGTCAGCAGACAAATGACATTAGTGCGCTTTCTGACGAAATTAGAAAATTGAAGACTCAGGTAAGCACCGCAATGAGTCAAAAACCAAAAACAATTATTGTTCAACCACCTACACCAAAGCCTGTGGCGGTCCCACAGCAATGTCCTGAAGCCATTATTGGTGAGAAGTTTCTACTTGGTGAAGTCGAAAGTGTCTATATAGATGAAGTAAAATTAAAGTTTGCCACACGCATTGATACTGGTGCAGAGTCATCATCTCTAGACGCACGCAATATCGTATTATTTGAACGAGAAGGCGTACAGTGGGTTCGCTATGATGTGATAACTAATAACACTGAACAACCTGCAAACACCTTTGAATCTAAAGTTGAACGCTTTGTTCGTATTAAACAAGATGCAGATACGGCTGATGATCGTCGTCCAGTAATCCATGCCCATTTAAAAATAGGTAAATATGCCGCCGAAACAGATTTAAACCTAACGGATCGAAGCCACCTAGATTATCCTTTATTACTAGGTCGCAAGTTTATGAAAGATATTGCCATTGTTGATGTAGGCCAAATCTACATTCATGGTAAAGCCAAAAACCAAATTACCACGTTAATTAAGTAGGATCCGTAATGCATTCTCGTAAACCGTTTTACATATTCGTTGCGTTGCTATTTATCATCGGGATCAGCACCAGCATATATCGTGGTATCGAACACAATGTGCCTTTTTTACCTGGGGACCAGGTACAAAGTTGGGCCGTTGATGCCAAAATCAGTTTTAATGGAAAGAATCAACCTGCTGAGGTCAATTTCTCATTACCTAACGATCCTGCATTTGACATCTTAGTTGAAAATGCATCATCACCAGGTTATGGCTTAAATATTTCAGAAGATACTAATAACCGTCGCGCCGTGTGGTCTATTCGTGAGGCTTCTGGCTCACAAGCATTATATTACCGAGTCACTTTGGTACCCACAGGCAAGCTTAATATTGAAGCCGTCGAAGAACCTGCCACGCCAGAATTATATTCATGGCCTGCAACAGAGAAATCAGCAGCAGAGCAAGTCATTGAAGAAGTCTGGGCTCGCAGTGCTACTAACCTGTCGTTTGCTCAGCAGTTAATGAATTTGATTAACGATAACGATCAGAGCCAAAATATGGCGTTGTTATTATCGGCTAACACCTCAACCAATTTGTTTGTGCACATGTTGCACTCAAAAGGGGTACCTGCACGTATTGTTAACGGTTTGCAACTTGAAGATCAACGACGTCGTCAGCAGCTCACATCATACGTTCAAGTTTACAATAACGGTCAATGGGAACTTTTTGACGTTCCAAACAACAAAAAAGGCCGTGACAATACTTTAGTATTATGGGAATACACTGGCCACTCAGTACTTGATGTTATGGGAGGAACTAGCTCATTAGTTAACTTCTCAATGCTGCAAGATACTCGTTCAGCATTAGCCACCTCTATCGACATGATGATGAATGACGATGCAATGGATTTCTCTTTGTATCAGTTACCGCTTGAAGAACAAAGCACATTTAAGGGCATTCTGTTAATCCCAATTGGGGTATTAGTCGTGGTGTTCTTACGCGTCATTGTCGGCATCAAAACATCTGGTACTTTTATGCCGGTATTGATCGCTCTGGCGTTTATTCAAACGACCCTACTAACCGGCTTAATTGGCTTTTTGCTTATTGTTGCCTTTGGTTTAATGATCCGTTCCTATCTGTCGACGCTTAACTTACTGCTCATATCCCGAATATCGGCGGTAATTATTGTGGTTATTTTTATTATCGGCTTATTTACCTTAATTTCATTCAAATTAGGCTTAAGTGAAGGCTTAACGATTACCTTCTTCCCGATGATCATTCTTGCGTGGACCATTGAGCGCATGTCTATTCTGTGGGAAGAAGAAGGCCCTAAGAAAGTCTTTGTATCAGGTGGCGGTAGCTTATTTGTGGCCACATTGGCGTACTTAGCCATGGACAACCAATTAGTTCAGCATTGGGTATTCAACTTCTTAGGCATTCACTTAGTGATTTTAGCGTTGGTATTAGTGATGGGACAGTACACAGGTTACCGTTTAACTGAATTGAAACGCTTTAAACCATTAGTTGGAGAGCAATAATGAAGTACGCCTGGCCCTGGGAATTGAGCCGTAGCGGTGTACTCAACATGAACAGGCGCAATATTAGCTATATTGGTCGTTATAATCAGCGTAAGTTTTATAAACGCGTTGATGACAAACTAATTACTAAGCAACTTGCGCTTGCTAATGGCATAGCCGTTCCCGATTTAATTGGGGTTGTTCATGAACAACATAAAATCCAAGAAATCCCAGCTATGGTCCTCGACCGTAGCGGTTTTGTGATAAAGCCAGCAAAAGGTTCTGGCGGTAAAGGCATTATGGTGATCACCAGAGTGAGTAATGGCTGTTATTACAAGCCCAATGGCCACGAAGTGACTCATAGCGAAATTTATCGCCATGTATCTAACATTTTAAGTGGTTTATTCTCTCTCGGCGGTAAGCCTGATGTCGCAATTGTTGAAGGGTTAATTGAATTTGACCCAGTCTTTGAAGGCTTAAGTTATGAGGGTGTCCCAGACATCCGCTTAATTGTGTTTAAAGGCTTTCCTGTGATGGGAATGTTACGTTTATCAACTGCTGCATCAGATGGTAAAGCTAACTTACACCAAGGCGCTGTAGGTGTTGGCTTAGATATCGCTACCGGACACAGTTTGCATGCTGTGCAATTTGACTTACCCGTTGATAAGCATCCTGATACTCACTTTCCACTGTCGAACATCAAAGTTCCTCATTGGGAAACCTTACTCCACACAGCATCAAGTGCCTATGAAATGTGTGAGCTCGGGTATTTAGGTACTGACATGGTGTTAGATAAAAACAAAGGCCCACTGTTACTTGAATTGAATGCCCGTCCTGGTCTAACCATTCAAATTGCCAATGGTAGAGGGATTTTACCTCGACTTAAGCATGTAGAAGCGATGAAAAGCTCAACAATGTCAGTTGAGGAACGCGTGGCTTATGCTAAAAAGCATTTTTGTAGCAACCCTATTTTTTAATCTTTTAGCCACAGCAAGCGCTGTGGCTAATCCCTTAGCACTGTTCGTCGAACAGTGCTTACAATATCAACCTGATTTAGGACAAGACAAGCTTGTTTCTTTTCAGTCTGTTGAACAACAAGCTGTTGAATTTGAAAAGCGCACAATTGCGTTAAATAATATCAACGACAGAATTCAATATTACCGCCCTTTCGCCAACGACAGCCTAAATAGGCAAGGCTTATTATGGTGCCAATTACACCTTGCCGATGAACTTTATGCGTTAGCTACAGCAGCCAATACCCAACGCTTAATTGATCAGTTGTTACAGCTTCGACCGCCTTATGATCAATTAGGACAACGCTTAGTCGCCATAAGACAATCACAGTGGGAGCTAATCGAAAAGTCAAAACTGCACAGCGCCCAGGCAAGCAATAATCAAGCATTGTCTCAACGACTCTTTAGCATGCAATTTAATCAGCAAGACTGTGTAATATCCAATGAACTTAGTTCAGAGAGCAGCAATACTAATATTGATATTCGTATTGCTAAATATTTAATTACACAACCCAATGAACACTGTAGAAAACAGGTTTGGCTTGCCTATCAAATTCGCGCAAAAGACAAACAAGCTCCAGCGCTTGCATTGATCCATCAATTGCAACTGCAGCACGCAATTCTTCAAGCCTATGATAATACCGCACAGGCACAACTCTCATCTCATGGGCTAACCCCGCCGTTGTTAGAGCAATTCTTAGCCAGCCAAACAAGTAATCTTGGTATCGCGCCATGGAATATTGCCCATGCCCTTAGTCGGGTAAGTAATTCATCGGCTATAAAATCGATTACTACGGATGCATTTTTACAGCAAATATTCGAAAGCCTTAAAGCTTTAGATCTCAAGTTTGAACTGATCACAATAGACGATGATAAAATAGACGATCCTAAAATAAATAAAACGACATCGCTTACTGACAGTCAACATAGCAGCTTAAGTGAGCCACACCTCATCCGCGTTTGGCACCAACAGCGATTACTGGGTGAAATTTTCACCTACCCACAAGATAAGCAGCACAATCCATTAAATATAGATGGTCAATTGATAAAACAAACTGTTGTCGGTCATCAATTTGGCCAATATTCGCTAAGTTTTCCATCGCAATTAATCCATGTGAAACAACAACAAAAATTAATTAACAGATTAAGCCAAGCAATAGTATCCTTGGCGCAAGGTGGGCAGTTTTATTTTATTACCAATAGAGCACAAAACACTGATGCCCATGCGATTGCAACACAGTGGTTAGCACACTACATTACACAACAGCTGAACTTATCCCAATTGCCTAAAAGACACCAATTAGCAGCACAATATCAACAGCAATTATGGGTATTTAGGACAAAGGTTTCACTGGCTTTTTATCAATATAAAGGTAATTTCAAAGGTATACAGCAGGATATTTGGTTAAGTCATAATCAACCACTATCAGTGGCTTTTGAGCAAAGCTTTGGCCTACCATGGCCAAATGCAACGGACGCAATATATAGTTATCAAGCTATTGCTAATGAAGGAATTAATCATTATCTTCCTTTATGGCAAACCGCATTGACTCAATTAATCATTGCTGACACACCGACCAATATATCGACTCGCGCGATATTTAATTTATTGGTTGTAAACGAAACACATTTAACGTTAGACGATCAACTTGAGCAGCTTATTGGCCCACCAATAGACCCACATTCACTTATCAGGAGATTTAAACATGCTGGAACTACGCAAGAGTAAAACACTCTCGTACTTACTATTATCAGCTACGTTGTTTAGTAGTGTGGCGTTCGCAAAAGAGTCCGTTGAAAAAACACCACATAAGTTAACGGCTGACCAAGTTTATCAAGGCATTAAAACCAATTTAGAAACCAATCTTTATTCATTACCGCCTCGTGTACAAGGCCATTATGCTATACGTCAATTCCGTATGACTGGGGAAGCAAAATACGCTAACGGTTCATTAATCGATTTGCTCACCATTGCAGAGCGCCAAGCATACTATTCTTGTAATCTGGATAAACCCGGTTTTATTAAAAGTGAATCAAAAATTGAAGCGGATAAATTAGGCTCTGGCCCACGGGCTACCGCCCGTAAGGAAGCCATCGCTCCCTACCCTAACTTTATGTTATATACCGATGTGCTATTGCGCTATGCCAGTCGAGTCGATGAGTTTGGCTTTACCGGACCTTGTCATGATTTAATGATAAAAACCCTGAAAAGTGCTAATTTAGAACCCGCTTTCACTGATCCAAAAATGATCAAAGCTTGGGCCGCGCAGTTAATCAACTATGTATATTGGGCCAAGCAAATCGGTGTTGGCGACTATTACCAAGCTTACAAACAAGCCTTCATTAAAACCTATCCAGATAGTAATGATGATAAGCTCAAAAAAGGCCAATATAAAAACAAAGTTTATGGTATGACTCACTTTATTTTTTCAGCTAGCGAGTATTATCAACATCCAGTCGATCCAAAAGAGTATCAGTGGATTTTAGATTACTTTGAAAACAATATTGATCGCATTTTAACCGATACTACTGAAGATATTATTACTGAAGTGGGTATTAGTTTTTTAATTACTGGTAACGGCGATAACCCAGTTGTAGAGAAAGTGAAAAAGCATGTGATTGCGGCTTACGATCCTAAAACGATGATGATCCCGTCACCACATGGCAAAGTTGAATTATCTTCTGGTGAACACAGAAACGTATTAGCAATGATGTTATTAGATTGGCCTGAAACGTTACATAAAGGACCATATTTAAATAATATTTCTAGTACCAAGAAATACTTACCAAAACTTGTTAAGCCTAAAGCGTCTATGAACGATGCTAAATCACACTAAATATTAGCAGTGATACGTTTGAGGCAAATGCAGTGCATTTGCCTTTTTTATTTCAAACAATGCTATGATTTTCCGTCATTTTTACTCAACAATAAAGAGAACACTTAATGAGCCGAGCTAAATCAACCTTAGAACAATGGCGAATTGTCCAAGCTGTCGTTGATTTTGGAGGCTATGCTCAGGCTGCAGAAAAGCTCAACAAGAGCCAATCATCACTAAACCATGCGGTGGCCAAGTTGCAGCATCAACTGGGGATTAACTTACTCGAAGTAAAAGGCCGCAAAGCCTATTTAACCGAGCAAGGAGAAGTGTTATTACGTCGTTCTCGTCATTTAACTCAATCTGTTGAAGAGCTAGAACAATTAGCCTCAAATTTAGGACAAGGTTGGGAACCTAACCTTACCATTGCCAGAGAAATCATTTATCCGATGGGCACTCTAGTGGCAGCTCTAAGCGAATTTTTACCTCAAAGTCGTGGTACAAGGGTAACGATTATCGACTCGGTGATCACTGGCACTCATGAACTTGTGCTTAATAATGAAGTCGACATTGCTATTTGCGCTACACCACCCAAAGGCCATATTGCAGAGCCATTATGTGAATTAAATTTTGAACTTGTGTGTCATCCAGACCATCCGCTTGCGCAATTAGAACGCATTGATGATGACAAGCAGTTAGCCCAGCATTTACAAATTGTGATTAAAGATACGGGAATAAATGCAACCAATGATATTGGTTGGCTTAAAGCGGAACAACGTTGGACTGTATCAAACTTTCATGAGGCAAAATCGATTTTAGCGCGTAACATTGGCTTTTGTTGGATCCCGAACTTTGTTGTGCAGCAAGAATTGCAAAATAAACAACTCATCCGTCTTCATTTGCGTGGAGGTAATAATCGAAAAGCAATATTGAATCTGGTTGTCCCTAATCGCGATCAGCAAGGCCCTGCTTGTAAGTTATTAGAAAGCTTAATTTTAAAACAGCATAACTTACCTTTTAATGGCTGATTATCAGTATACAAAAGTTTACTTAGATTTGGTGTTGTAGATATTTAATCAATATGGCGACTTATTCAAGTCAGCTTCTACATAACACATGATTTTTGTCATGCTCGTGAATCCTTATCTTGCACAAATCGCTGAAAAATCATTGTTCCCTGCACTTTCAATTAAACATCTTAGCATCCATATAAATTAGCTCATTTGGCAAAATATACATAGGGCATTATGATTTGGCTTGCGATACTAGGATGCGTTCAGCCAAGTTCTGATTAAGTCGTTAATATCGAGTTCAGATAATTTACCATCGCTAAATTATCGAATTTAGTTGGTGTTGAATGCATACTGCAGAGACATCGAAAAAAACTACACGTAGATTTCGATGGATTGATGCTGTTGTGAATAACGTTCTGGGAAAGGTAGAGACTGACTAGTTGAATCGTCAACTGCTGCAGTGTCGTTTGCCATAGTAGAATGACGCTGTTCTGCTGATAATGAACGATTTGGAGACAATAAACTCATGTTTGAATCATCAGCATTAAGAGGATCATTGGTTAAAGTTTGACTGTTTTGCGATATGGAAGTATTCGTTGTTGTTGATGACAAAGCATCTGAATTACTTGTTATTAACTCTTTCTTTGCTTCATTCATGTTTTGTAATGCTTGCGCCGCCACACGAATATCAGCCATTGACGGCTGTACTGGCGCCATCGCAGCGGCATACACTTTCTGCATTTTACTTAACGTTGCTTGCGCATCACCATCAACAGTAGACACATCGATATTGACCTCACCATCCACCGCATAGCGACGTCCATCGGGGCCTTTTTCATATTGATAACTCGGGCTTTGTGCCAAACTGCCTCCCACTGCTGCGTGGGCTTGTTCGTGGGTTTTAACTTCGGTATCTCGTTGTGCCAGTTGATCAATTTGTTTAATTTCAGCTTGTTCAATTTGTTGTTGTTTGTCTTTTTCCTGTTGCTCAACTTGTTGAGTTGCTGTTTCAGCTTGACGGTTTGATGTTTGAGATTCTGCATTGACTGACGGATCATCCACTGATGAATTTTGGTCCGTACTATTTGTCGCTACAGCTGAAGTATTTGTTTCTGTCGCTGAAGCATCCGAGGGTTGATTAAAGATATTAACTGCTGGCTGTTGAGCATTAACGGCTTCACCATGACTCGTTGCGGCTGGTGTATCGGTACTCACAAATGTCCCAGCAACGGTATCAGTTGCCTGGATTGGAGTAGGTGAACGATTTAATACTCCAGTAAGATTAAGTGGACCACTTTTTAAGCTGTAACTATTGAATGTATCAGCAGCAATGATTTTTTGAGACTTGGTTTCATTGCTCGCAGTTAAGCTAGATGTAGAGTTATGCTGAGTATCTGTGCTTATAGTGGGTTTAAGGTCTATCGGTACCTTAAACGCCGCTGTTGATGTGACAGTAGTTTGAAATGAACTGGATTTGAGCGAGCTGTTTTTAACTGAACCTGACTGAATATTTCCAGATTGAATGTCTATAGAAATAGTAGGGGCAGATCGAGGGTTACTGACTTGAATGCTATTTGTTGTTTGAGCACTATTGATTGCTTGTGTATGTGGTTGAGCTTGCGGCGTGGACAATGAATTGCGGTGGTTAAGTTGGGCAGTATTATTAACTGCCCCAGTGTTTGCAGAAACCATCGCCGCATTCATGATTACACTTCAATATCAATCAAACTACCAACAGTCTCAGAAGCTACTTCAATCACTTTAGCAGATGCTTGAGCTTGGTTGGATGATTCAGTCGCAGACACTAAAGCTGATGTGGTGTCAGTTTGCCCAACAGCACGAGAACTTAAGGTCACAGTATCTTGGCTTGGTGAATTAGACACAGCCGGTTTTTGTTGATCTGGCATCGCAACAGATGTTGTTGCTTGCGCTAAACCTTGTTGAGCACTTTGCAATCCCTGCATACCTGACGCATAGGCTGATTGAACTTGCATAATACTGCTCCTGATTTAAAAAAGTCGATTTATTATGGCCTAAACCGACTAATATGTACAGTTTTCAAACAAAAGTTAGCCGTTAACCCAACCCATCTCCCAATCTTTCCATACTGGATTCATCCCTCGTAATTTAATTTGTGAAATAACCTGTTCAACAGAGCGGTTATCACTGATTTCAAATTGATCAAGTTGACTGTCAGGTGCCATGTAACCACCAGGTTGAGTTGAGCTTCCTGCACTCATGTGGGTAATCCCTAATGGCAGTAAATTATCCCTCAGCGACGGCAGCTCACGCGTTGATAAACTGATTTCAAGCTGGGGGTTAAACAACCTAAACGCACAGATCATTTGTACTAATCCTGCATCGGTTAATTCAACTTTTGGTGTAATACCGCCAGTACACGGACGTAAACGAGGTAATGAAATACTGTAGCGACTGCGCCAATAGGCTTTTTCCAAATAATCAAGATGATGCCCCATTAACAATGCATCGAGTCGCCAATCATCTAACCCAAGTAATACACCTAGGCCAATTTTATCAATTCCCGCTTGAGCAACTCTGTCTGGGGTATCTAAACGATAGATAAAATCTTGTTTTTTACCGCGTGTATGATGTTGAGCGTAAGTATGTGGACGATAGGTTTCTTGATATACCATAACGGCATCAACACCTAATTTGCCAAGACGCTGATACTGTTCAGTTTCTAATGGTTGAACTTCCATTGCTACATAATTAAAAGCCGTGTTAACGAGTGGTAACACCGACTCAAAATAGCCCATTCCAACTTTAGTTTCATGCTCACCAGACACTAATAATATCGAATCAAAGCCTCGTTGTTTAATAATCGCCATTTCGGCTGCTAGTTCATCACTATTAAGGGTTTTACGCTTGACCTTGTTACTCATACTAAAGCCACAATAATCGCACTCGTTGGCGCATAAGTTTGATAAATATAAGGGTAAGAAAAGGCCGATATTGGCACCAAATCGCTGCCGAGTCAGCTGAGCGGCTTGCTGCGCCATCGGTTCAATATATGCCATTGCGGCTGGAGATAATAATGCCAACAAGCTATCAAGATTACCGCTTGGATTTTTCAAAGCCCGCTCAACGTCTTTGGCGGTAGTCGAATACAGCTTCATCGATAACGCATCGGGGGCTAATTGCGAAAATACGCTTGAATACGTCATGTTAGCCCCCCTTACCATTCACTGACTTTGCAAGCGAATTGATTGATGGTTCTGACAAGAATCCGGTCAAAGGACTGGTCGCGTTAGCATGGTTGTTCACTGCCCCTAATCCAGCAAGATATGCTTGTCTTCCTGTTGCAACTGCATCAGCAAAACATTTAGCCATTTGTTGGGGATTGGCACTACTTGCAATCGCGGTATTTACCAATACTGCTGCTGCGCCCATTTCCATAGCTCTACAAGCTTGTGAAGGTGCGCCAATGCCGGCATCTACTATTACCGGAATATTGGCCTGTTCAATAATAATGCTTAAGAATGTTTCCGTCGCTAAGCCTTGATTGCTGCCTATTGGGCTGCCGAGTGGCATAACCGCAGCGCAACCGATTTCTTCTAAGCGCCGACACAATACTGGATCGGCATGCACATAAGGCATAACAATATAGCCTTGTTCGCATAAGTATTGAGCCGCAATCAATGTTTCAATTGGATCGGGCATGAGGTATTTGGGATCGGGATGAATTTCAAGTTTAATCCATTTAGTGCCCAACATTTCATAAGCGAGTTCAGCAGCAAAAATGGCTTCTTTGGCATTACGCGCACCAGCGGTATTGGGTAATAATTTAACCCCCATACTTTGCAAAGGACCGAGTAAATTGTCATGGCCGCGAGTCAAATCAATCCGCTTCATCGCTAAGGTGACTAACTGCGACCCAGAACTTGCTATCGCTTGTAACATTGTATTGTGATCTGAAAATTTTCCTGTTCCGGTGAGTAACCGAGACGAAAATTGATGATCGGCTATCGTTAACATCATTAACCTCCAGCAACGGCAGAAAAGACAGTGATATTGTCATCGGCTTGACACACTATATGCATCCAACGACTTCGAGGCACAACAGTATCGTTGACCACGATAGCCACTCCTTGAGTGGGTAAATCGCTGAGTAGAAGTAGTTCAGCCAAATTCAAATTGGCCCGAACATGTTGCTCGACACCATTAAGGTGCAGGGTTATTAGCTCGAGGGGATCAGTTTGTGACATTAGACCGCTCCTGATGATCAGTTAATGGATATTGATGACATACTTCACATTGTGGGTCTTGACTCATTTGGGCATGCTGCCAGCGTAAATCCTTACCATTAAATCGATGTAGAACACCGTATTGGGTAAAGGTATTGCAGATGTGCTGAAGGCCCACCAGCGCTTGCATACTGGCGATAATACCCACAGCAGGCCCTAGCACTCCAGTTTGAGTACAATTTTGCATAATGGGGGTATCAAGTGGATATAAACAACAATAGCAACCGCTGTATGAATGCGAATGTGTGTGGGAAAAATCGATACAAAATAATTGCCCCTGATATGCACTGATAGCACCACTAACCAAGGTTAACTGATGCTGTACACACATTTGGTTTATCAGTTGCCTCGCACTCACATTATCAGTGCAATCAAACACCACAGGTTTTACGGTAAATCGTTTAACAAGCTGATTAAAATGTGCTGATGTAACTCGTTGTGCTAGCACATCGATGGTGATTTCAGGGTAAGCGCTACTAAGCACATTTTTTGCAATGCTGACTTTGGCTTGGCCAATATCAGCGGCCCTGAACAAGAGTTGTCTTGGTAGATTGGATAATTCAACTACATCATGATCAATTAACAGTATTTTTTGAACACCCGCGGCAGCTAGATAATGCGCCACTAAATGCCCTAAGCCTCCAACACCGATGATCACTACAGCGCTATTCATAATGGCAAGCTGCCCTGCTTCTCCTATATCGCTCAGTAACATGGTGCGCGAATACTGAATATAATCTCGATCAGATAAAGTACTCATACGCCCTCCTGAGATAAATTAGCTTTAGGTAAAGGTCGGGTAAGCTGCAACCATTTATGATGCAACGTTCGATAAGCCTTCGCCGGATCGTCAGCCGTTGCCACTGCTCTAACAACAGCAGCATCACCAACGCCTGTATCCGCAATCAACGCCAAATTACTGAGATCGATCCCGCCAATAGCAACGGTAGGATAATGGCGCGCAAATAAACTGGCATAACGTTTAAGTTTACTGAGCCCTTGAGGCGCGGAAGGCATTTGCTTGGTCGTGGTAGCAAAAATATGCCCAAGAGCAATATATGAAGGCGAACATTGGTGGGCTAATAAGGCTTCAAAATAACTGTGACTCGATAACCCTAACGCCATTCCTGTTGCCGCTATCGCGGTTAAATCTGCAGTTGCCATATCTTCTTGGCCTAAATGAACCCCAAACGCACCGAGTTTAATCGCCAGTGGCCAATGATCATTAATAAACAACTGAGCATGATATTCGCGACCGAGTTTGATGGCCTCTATGATATTGGCTTCGAGTGTTAATCCTTGTAATACATGGCTGTCATCAGTATCGATATTAATAGCTAACTTGGCACGATATTGAACCGTCTTACAGCCCGCTTTTAACAATTTTTTAAGCATATCGATATCAGCTACAACAGGATAAATCCCCAAGGGTTGATGCAGTGATTTAAAACCATTCGGTGCAGCTTGCTTGCACGAATCATCAGCGAGATGCTCAGAAGATACCAACTTGATTGATGGCATCATCCCTAAATCATCAGGCCAACCAGTACGGGCTAAAACACCAGGCCCTTGACCAAGGCTTACGCCTAAAGTAAGTCCCTTATTGACGTAGGCTTTTGCCAGCACAATAGCATCATGAATAACGAACTCATGGGCAATAAAACACGCTATGGCAGATGATAATGTGCAACCACTGCCATGATTATTGGTGGTTGCTATCCGCTGGCTACTTAGCATAAACACCGAATTACTGTGTGTAATACTGGCACCTTTAACGTTTTTACTCACATATACATCTATTGCATATTGTTGCTGCCACTGAGCATCACCGCCTTTAGCGAGCACATTGCATTTAAATGTATCGGATAACAATTTGGCATCGCGGATCATTTGCTGTTGCTGAGTACAATGATTAGCTACACCATCACAATCTTGCGCGAATGCAGAACGTGAACTCAAACGCTGCAATTCGTGCTGATTCGGTGTAAGTAGATCAATTAAGCCAATGAGGGGGCTAAAATCGAGATCGATAGGATTAAAATTCGCCCCACTACTGGCGACCATAACAGGGTCAAATACCACAAAAGGTACCATCATCTGAGTAGCGCGCATTTGAGCTAAACAGTCAGCCAAAATGTCTACCTGTGCTTGGGATGCCAACAGGCCAATTTTAATGGTAACTGGCGGCAAATCGGCAAGTAAACTGGTGAACTGAGCCAACAACATGGATTCAGAAACGGTTTCAACAAGGCTTACACTGACTGAGTTTTGCGCAGTTAATGTGGTGATTACGCTACACCCGTGACACGACAAGTCTTGCATGGTAAGTAAATCAGCTTGAATCCCCGCACCACCACCACTGTCAGAACCGGCTATGGTCCAGACTATAGGTGGGGTTTGAGTTATGGATTCACTGACTAATGTCGATGAATTCATGGCGATTATTCAACCTCAATCGTTAGGTCGGTATCAACCGGAGCCACTGGTTTAACGTCGTGATACAACGCCGATCCCGATGCTTTGAACTCTGCCGCCTTTTGTGCCATCGCCTCAAATGGATTAAGAGCTTGAGTCGAATGTTGGTTTTGATATGCACTAGCGGAAGATACTTCAATCTTAAGTGCTTCAGCTTGTTCAAGATTCGCGGCATATTCACGTACTTCGTGGGTTATTTTCATCGAACAAAATTTAGGCCCACACATTGAACAAAAATGAGCCACTTTGGCTGATTCTTGTGGTAACGATTCGTCGTGATAAGCACGAGCGGTATCAGGATCAAGACCTAGGTTATATTGATCTTCCCAACGGAATTCAAAGCGGGCTTTTGATAAGGCATTATCACGTACTTGTGCACCTGGATGGCCTTTAGCGACATCAGCAGCATGGGCAGCAATCTTGTAGGCAATTAAGCCTTGTTTTACATCTTCTTTGTTAGGCAAACCTAAATGTTCTTTAGGGGTGACGTAACACAACATCGCCACGCCGTACCAAGCCATCATGGCAGCGCCAATACCGGAGGTGAAGTGATCATAACCCGGAGCAATATCAGTCGTTTGTGGGCCTAAGGTATAAAATGGTGCTTCATCACAAAGGGCCAATTGCTTTTCCATATTGACTTTAATCAATTGCATTGGCACATGGCCAGGGCCTTCGATGATGGTCTGCACATCGTATTCCCATGCAATTTTGACCAATTCACCTAAGGTTTCTAATTCCGCAAATTGCGCTTCATCATTGGCATCGGCAATTGAACCGGGGCGCATACCATCCCCTAACGACAATGACACATCGTATTGGGCACAAATTTGGCAAATATCGCGAAAGTGTTCATATAAGAAACTTTCTTGATGGTGACTTAAACACCACTTAGCCATAATTGAACCGCCACGCGACACAATACCGGTAAGGCGTTTGGCGGTCATGGGTACATAACGCAATAACACCCCTGCATGAATCGTAAAATAGTCTACGCCCTGCTCGGCTTGTTCAATCAATGTATCTCTAAATACAGCCCAACTGAGGTCTTCGGCAACGCCATTTACTTTTTCTAATGCTTGATAAATCGGCACAGTACCAATCGGCACAGGCGAATTGCGGATAAGCCACTCACGCGTTTCATGAATATAACGTCCAGTCGACAAATCCATAACCGTATCGGCGCCCCAACGGGTTGACCACACGAGTTTTTCAACTTCTTCTTCAATCGAAGATGTCACCGCAGAATTACCAATATTGGCATTCACCTTCACTAAAAAATTACGCCCAATAATCATAGGTTCAGTTTCAGGATGGTTAATATTAAGCGGAATAATCGCTCGACCTCGAGCGACTTCATCACGGACAAACTCAGGAGTGATAAGTTGCCCAATATGCGCACCAAAAGCCTCACCTGGCGCTTTTTGAGTCAATACGCTATCGGTTACTTCAGCGCGAGCCATGTTTTCACGAATGGCAATGTATTCCATTTCGGGGGTAATAATACCTTGACGAGCATAATACATTTGGGTCACGCATTTGCCAGACTTGGCACGTTTAGGCGCGACAAGGGCGTCAAAGCGTAAATGATCGAGTCCATCATCGGCCAGCCGCTGTTGGGTAAAGCCCGAACTTGCACCCGTTAATTGCTCAGTATCTTGTCGCTCATCAATCCATGCTTGACGGATTTTAGGTAAACCTTCACGCACGTTGATATCAGCAAGGGGATCAGAATAAGCACCCGCACAGTCATAAACCATTATCGGCGGATTGGCTTGTTTAATGGGTTCAGCGTCAGTACCACCAATGACGGTATCAGTTTGATTCACTTGGCGCATAGCGACGTTGATATCAGCACGACTACCGGTTAAATAGACTTTTTCTGAATTAGGATGTTGTAACGGTTTAAGAGTATCAATAAATTGTTGAGCGTTAGCTCGAGTTTGACGACGGTTTGGATTTGACATTAGCAACCTCAATATTAAGAGTAGAGTTGCTTGTCTGGAGAGGTGTTGATAGCAGCAGTAAACGATAAAAATACTATTGCTTACGTCAATAATCACATAGAAAAATACTAAAGTAATAACGTAACTGGATATATAAACCGATAAAAAACTCGGAGGTAAACGTCCATTTACGGTCTTGTTAATACGTTATTTATCTTCCCAACTATCATGATTATTACGCTTGTTTCCTTCGCAGGTTCTAGCCTGATCAGGTTCAACGGATCCCGAATAAACGGTCTCAGCCATAATGGCACTCCGACAAGATGTCCCGCAGTATAAGCAAGCTTGTCGCTAAATAACAAGCACTAAAATAATCATTTCATACAAAAGTTATCAATCCACATACCAGAAACTAATATGAGGTTATTGATATCCCCATGGTTCATCCATCACCACAGACAGGTATTTATCAAGGTGCGACACTATGTCGCATTCATCATATTTATTAGTAGATTATAATTTCAAAAAACTGACAAACACCTTTGAAATATATTCATCAAAGGTTGATAAAAATAACAATAAAGGTGATGACGTTGGCAAATAAAGCAATCCAAACCATTAAATTAAATACAAATTACCCATGGGTTTACTCATCAATTTCATTGGCTGTAATGTTTGCTATTACACCTCAAGTAATGGCTGAGCAGTACGATAAGCAAAATAGTGAAGGCATTGAGCGGGTTGAAGTACATGGACAAAACACGACTAACAAAGACTTACTCGGCTCAGCCCAAAGCTTACTTGAAAAGCAAGGAGTAGACTTTTCTGAAGCGGGTGGCGTATCTGCATTACCGATTTTAAATGGCATGATGGGCGATCGGATCAAAGTGCTCATTGATGGCAGCGACATTACCTCATCATGTGCAAACCAGATGAACCCGCCACTTTCTTATGTGTCAGCCAATCACATTAGTTCGACCCAAGTGGTTGCTGGAGTCTCTCCGGTGAGCGCCGGTGGCGATAATATTGCCGGCGTAATTAACGTCACTAGCTTAACCTCTGTATTTACCGATAGTGACAATGTGACATGGCAAAGTGGTAACATATCTAGTGGTTACCGAAGCACCAATGACGCCATTCTCGCAGGTGTAAATGCCACAGTTGCGAGTAAAACATTAAGCTTTAGTTACCAAGGATCATTTGAAGATGCAAACAGCTATACCGACGGCCACGGCGATAAAGTACTAGACACTTTATACCAATCACAAAATCATGCATTAACCGCTGCTTGGCAAGATGACATTCAACAAATTGCTGTCAAATTGACCCATCAACATATCCCCTTTCAAGGTTTCGCTAACCAGTATATGGACATGACGAATAATGACAGTTATGGCGCATTAGTGCGCTATCAACGAACGCTGGAAAATGAAGGCGAGTTCACTGCCCAAGCGAACTGGCACAATGTCGAGCATGAAATGGGTTTCTTTAGCGATGAAAAAACCGGCATGATGCCAATGGAAACTAAGGGTAAAGATTACAGTTACCAACTGCATTGGCTGCTGCCAATCAGTTCAGACAGTACATTATTAATTGGCCAAGAATATTATGTTTATCAGCTTGATGATACATGGCCAGCGATTGAAGGTTCTACCATGATGGGCCCCAATGACTACGTCAATATCAATGATGGCGAACGCCAACGTGCTGCACTTTATGGCGAGTGGCAACAAACACTTAATACTCGTTGGTGGCTGTCTGCAGGTGTTCGTTATGAATACGTATCAACCAGCACAGGTGAGGTTCAACCTTATAACACTATGGGTATGATGGGCATGACCAATGTTAATGCCATGGCCGCAGATGAATTTAATAGCCTATATCGAAAGCGCAATGACAATAACATCGACGCCACCCTTCTAGCTCGCTATCAACTCAGTGATACTGAAGTGATAGAACTTGGTTTAGCCCAAAAGAACCGCGCACCCAATTTATATGAGCGATACAGTTGGGGCCAAAGCACCATGTCGACGACTATGATTGGCTGGTACGGCGATGCAAACGGCTACATAGGCAACCCTGACCTTAGAGCAGAAACGGCACATACATTGAGTATGGCTTACAAGCTAGTACAAGATGATTTAGCATTTAGTGCAACAGCTTGGTACAGCAGCATTAACGATTTTATTGATGCCAATGTGGTCAGCAGCTTTAATCGCACAAGTATCGATACTAATAGTCGTCATATTTTACAGTTTACAAATGTCGACGCCACCCTGTTTGGTGCACGCATAGATGCTGAATATCAAATAACAGAAAACCGCAGTGGTATATGGCTCCTTAACGCTAATATCAGTGCCACGCGCGGCGAAAGAGATGACAATGACCAAGCGCTGTATCAAATAAAACCTTTGCAAACTAAGCTAGCTTTACAACAACAGCTAGGCGATTGGCAAAATAGTCTCAGTTGGCTATGGGTTGCGAGTAAAGACCGCGTGGATGAACAGCGTTTAGAAAACACAACTGACAGTTACACACTGCTTAGCTTAAGCAGCAGTATCCGATGGCAAGATGCCACAATGACTATAGCAGTGAAAAATTTACTGGATGAGTATTATCAATTGCCACTTGGCGGTATCAGTATTGCTGAATATAAGGCTGATAACAGTAACGGTTTTCAACAAATCGCTGGTGCGGGTCGCTCATTAGAATTAAATGTCAGTTACGCGTTCTAGTTAATCAGCTATAAGTCATAAAGCATATGGCCAGTAATGTGTACCACATTATTGGCTAGGCTAAAACAGCAATTTTGCTGATGTTAAGACAGAAAAAAGCCCCTACATTTCTGTAGAGGCTTTCATCTTATTTGGCGGAGCGGACGCTGATCTTGAAACAGTGAACCCGCGACCTCCGGCGTGACAGGCCGGTTTTTATTGATCTGGGATGGAATAACATTAATGCGCTGACATTTGATAATCTAGCAGGTATTGCATTCTAAGCTGAATAACACATTCTGCTGATTTTTGAACAGAAAAAAGCCCCTACATTGCTGTAGAGGCTTTTTCTTATTTGGCTGAGCGGACGCTGATGTTGAAACAGTGAACCCGCGACCCCCGGCGTGACAGGCCGGTTTCTATTAATCTGCGATGGAATAACATTAATGCACTGACATTTGATAATCTAGCAGGTATTGCAACCTAGGCTGAATCACCAATTCTGGTAATTTTTCATAAGAAAAAAGCCCCTACATTTCTGTAGAGGCTTTCATCTTATTTGGCGGAGCGGACGCTGATGTTGAAACAGTGAACCCGCGACCCCCGGCGTGACAGGCCGGTTTTTATTGATATGTGATGGAATAACATTAATGCACTGACATTTGATAATCTAGCAGGTATTGCATTCTAGGCTGAATGCACCAATTTTGGTAATTTTTCATAAAAAAAAAGCCCCTACATTTCTGTAGAGGCTTTTTCTTATTTGGCTGAGCGGACGCTGATGTTGAAACAGTGAACCCGCGACCCCCGGCGTGACAGGCCGGTTTCTATTAATCTGCGATGGAATAACATTAATGCACTGACATTTGATAATCTAGCAGGTATTGCATCCTAGGCTGAATCACCAATTCTGGTAATTTTTCATAAGAAAAAAGCCCCTACATTTCTGTAGAGGCTTTTTTCTTATTTGGCGGAGCGGACGGGACTCGAACCCGCGACCCCCGGCGTGACAGGCCGGTATTCTAACCAACTGAACTACCGCTCCAAAACGGTTTGTATACTCTTAATAAAACTAACAATAGTATAAAAATTATCTGTTTTATTAAGTGTAAACAGTCACTTGAATGGCGGAGCGGACGGGACTCGAACCCGCGACCCCCGGCGTGACAGGCCGGTATTCTAACCAACTGAACTACCGCTCCACACAAGTGCGATGAATAATAAAGTTGTGATAATTAATCGTCAACAGTTTTTTAATTGTTTTCGCTCATTTAGTTAAAAAATGTACAATTATCAAGTTTTAGTACAAAAACCACTCACTTCAGTGGCTTAGTTTTTATCATCTGGCATACTCAAATCAATATCATCTAAGTCGACGCTTTCTAGAATACTGTCTTTAGGTTTATCTTCATTCACTGGATTTTGCTTTAACCTTTCTTCCGCCGCAGCCATCGCCTTTGCCAGCGTTTGTTTTTTACGCCATATCACCAAACCAATAATACCAACGAAAAAAAGTATGCCATTAATGGTAATAATCCAGAACATCGCATCGTCTTTAGCGACTTTCTCTTCAATTTCTGCTTGAATGGCCGCTTTTTCAGCAAGTTCTTCAACTGTTGGGACTGGAGCTGGGGGCTCTACTAAATTAAAAAACATTTCAGGTAAATTGAGCACAATTTCTCGGCCATCAACCGTAGTAGAAACCACACTGCCTTTAACACGATAACTGCCAAACTCAGTCACTTTAGGTAAGTATAGAATTTGATCTGCACTGGTCATGGTTTGCAAGGTAATAGGCAGCAACAACCCAGCAGGGCCGACTAAGTCAAACTCAAAATGAGTTTCTGCTAATTTCACCACAGATTCATCAACCGTTAACTGTATCTGCCATATGCCTTTTAATGGATCGCTATTGGGTACCATTTTGACGTTGATTGGTTGTGGCAAGAGCTCAAACGGCATCACATATTCACGCTCAAAGACATTATTTCGTGCAGTGACATTGAGTACATAATGACCGGTAGGTTGTTGTAAATTATGGCTTCCGGTAAAGATGCCATCGTCAGGTGTTTCGTCCAACAATTCACCATTGTCTTTATAAGCACCAACAATAATGGTACCCGTTGCGAAATTGTCGTCAGTTGGAAGATGCGCACTGGTAAAACGTGCAGTCCATTCGACCATATACTCCAAACCCGGCATTCTCATGGTTAAATTATCACCCAAGAGTCTTGCTGTAACTTTTAACCTTTCACCCTGATAAAGTGGTTGCGGTAATGGTTGCACTGCAATGTCTAATGCAGAGATTTTTTGTATTGTCGACCCTTCAACCACACTGCCTAATAACTGCCAAGGCCCTGGCATCGGTTTTTCGATATAAATCATATCGGCAGCAATACCATCTACCCATTTTACCGTTTGAGGATGACGATTTGAGTACCATTTGCTGCCATCAGGTAAAATCACCACGACAGGCGCAGAACCATAGCTTCGTTGGATAACTAACGTTAAATGATCAACCATATAATCGATTCGAAAACGATTTTTAAGTTCTGCTGCTTGCGATGCATTGACCACTGCAGCCCGGGCATTAGGTTGCCATGCGAAGATAAGACTCAGCAACAATAAGCATGGAATAACAAGATAACCGGCGCGAGTAGCACTCATAAAGGTTGGTTTACCCTCTCCAGAGACATTTACCTGACTTCGCAATGAGATCAAGTCGTTGTTCGTGTAATAGTATTTCATCGGCTGATGCACCAACGACTTTAAGATTAAACGCCGCCGGATCGATATTTTTAATTCCGCCACCTTCTTGACCCGCTTTTTCATTAGACAAATTAAACTTAATTTGTCCACCTGTCATGATTAAGTAAACATCAGCAAGAATTTCCGCATCGAGTAATGCGCCGTGATAAGTACGGCGGCCATTATCGATACCGTAACGTCGACACAACGCATCTAAGTTATTTTTTTGTCCTGGATGCAGACGTTTTGCAATGGCCAAACTGTCGAGAATACTGCAAATCTCTTTGGTTTTAGGCCCAATTGGATTGAGTTTTGAAAACTCATGGTCCATAAAGCTCACGTCGAAGTTGGCGTTATGAGCGACAATTTCAGCGCCATCGATAAAATCGATAAAATCTTTGGCTATTTGATGAAAACGCGGTTCGTTGGCAACACGGTCATTGGTAATACCGTGAACTTGAATTGCCTCTTCATCAATCGCTTGACCAGGATTAATATATTGGTGATACGTTCGACCTGTTAAGCGACGATTAATCACTTCAACACAACCAATTTCAATAATGCGATGGCCCACATAAATCGGTCCACCCGCTTGGTTCATACCGGTAGTTTCGGTATCGAGGATCACTTGACGACTTGCACTAGAAATAATGTTCATATTTTTTACTCATTCAGCCCTCGCCTTTGTATAAATTGAGTATACTGGCGCGAATATTTCGCTATGGTAACAACTTGATGGCCGAACTCAAACAGCTGTATATTTTTACTGATGGCTCTTGCTTAGGAAATCCAGGACCTGGCGGTTATGGCGTGGTAATGAAATATAAACATCAGCAACATGAAATCGCCGATGGATTCTCATTAACAACCAATAATCGTATGGAACTTTTAGCCCCAATTATCGCGTTAGAAACCTTATACGAACCCTGTAATATTATTTTAACCAGCGATAGCCAGTATATGCGCCAAGGTATTATGACTTGGATCCATGGTTGGAAGAAAAAGGGCTGGATAACCTCAACTAAACAACCAGTTAAAAATGTCGATTTATGGAAGCGTCTAGATGCGGTAAGTCAATTACACAAGATCGACTGGCACTGGGTAAAAGGCCATGCCGGCCACATTGAAAATGAACGTTGTGATGTATTAGCACGCAAAGCGGCTGAAGCTAAGCCTCGACAAGCTGATACCGGTTATAACCCAGAATAGTGAGGTCATCGCTATTTAACTCTAGCTCGGGATAATCACTGGTTATCAAAAAGTCCTTTGCTACGCTAACGGGGTGCATTGACTTGCAATAAGCTAGATATTACCGCTTCAATCAGCCCTGGTAGCAAAAGTAATATTTTGCTATGAAATAGCTCAACTCTTCTGATTTTGGCTTACGGACCTCATCTCTTAAACCGAGTTGAGGTTACTTTTTATGATTTTGAATTGTTTAATGTCTGGGTCTCAATACTCGGAGTGTGAGTTAACCCGGTACGACCTGCCGATGGCGCCGTTGACCAGTTAGGCGCTTTGACCTTCGACTTATCTTTAATCGGTGTAAGTGGAGTCGTCATTTTTCGAGCCACGATTAAGTAAACACTGCCAGTACTAGGTAGCCAGTTGGCGATACTTTTTTGCCACAATGGTGCTTGTTGAGGTTTGCTCGGTTGATTAGGCGTGTTGACTCCGCGGTGCCCTAATAACGAATGGTACATTAACCGTTCATCTGCTAGTACTTTATATCCCAGTAACCCAAGCCAATCTTTAACTCTTGATGGCATAAAAAACTGCCCGTTCCAAGGTAACTGAGTTTGATATTTAGGCAATATTTTGCCTATAAAAGCCGGACTGATGGGATTAAAACCAACAATAAAAATATAACCACTGCTAATGAGCACTCTGTCGAACTCTCGTAAAATTTGATAAGGGTCTGATTCAAATTCTAAAAGAAAACAACTTAACACCGCATCAATGGCACTTTGTTGTACAGGTAAATGATGCGGATCGGCTTGAATACTCGCATCTGCACCATCATAAACAGAAAAATGCCGTGCTATGCTGCAATGTAAACTGTTTAACTGGCTACTTAACGCCCCTGCTTTAAGTAAATGATAGCCAAATATTCGCGGCCACCATGGGGCTAATTTTGCTTCAATCTCAGCTTGCAATAATTCACCAAAAGGTAAATCTTGCCAAATAAGGGGTTTTAACATGGAGCCCGCCAACGATTACTTTGCAAAAATGTCATATTCTCTCAACCCATCAACCTTACCATAGCTCATTTAATATTCAGCTAACCATCATTGATACTTTCAGGATAACTTCACTTGAAGTTATTTAACGATATCCGTTACCCTAACAGATAGTCAATCATCACTCGAGTCAGATTATGCTTAACGTTCATACCATTCCAGCTTTTAATGACAACTACCTCTGGTTAATTCATCAAACAAGTAGCCTTGATGCTTATGTAGTTGACCCTGGCTGCGGCCAAAGTGTTATCGATTACCTAACTACAACAGAACTTAATTTAGTCGGCATACTCATTACTCATCATCACAGCGACCATACTGGCGGTATAAAACAACTGCAGCAGCACTTCAACAACCGTCTTATTGTTTATGGTCCGAGTAACGAACCTATCGATGGTTTAACCCATCCTTTAACCGTTTCATCGGATATAAATATTGAGATACCTCATTTAGGGCTTACCCAAGTGATGGCAGTTCCTGGGCATACTTTAGGTCATATTGCCTATTATATTGATGATAAATTATTTTGTGGCGATACCTTATTCAGTGGCGGATGTGGACGTTTATTCGAAGGCACACCGACACAAATGCTGCAATCGTTAACTATGCTGGCAAACTTACCCGACCAAACCCAAGTCTTTTGTGCTCATGAATACACACAATCCAATGTCGATTTCGCCTTACATGTCACACCAAATAATTCACAGTTGATTGATTATGCCCACAAAGTTGGCCAATTACGCTCACAAAACATACCAACGATACCTAGCACAATCGCGACAGAAAAAGCCATAAACCCGTTCCTACGTTGTCATCTAAATGAGACTCAAGTCGCAATATCAACAGAATACAAAATAACAAATATAGATGATATTCAGACATTTACATTGTTAAGGGAATGGAAAAATCAATTTTAGATTAACATGAAAACACTTTAATAAGACATGCCAAATAATTTAATCTACAATGCCAAACTGAACTAAAGCATGACCAAAAGAGTCTCATAGGCATTTGGTATGTTCGCCCTTTTTTTAACGCCCTGAGAACTTGAGGAAGTGTATCTTCAAATGAAAGCAAACTTGATTATTATAGCTGGCAGTATGCTGGCTATAACGGGGTGCCAGACACTCCATACTGCAGAGCCAAGTTCTGATAGTACAACCCACGCTGTTACAGCTAACGCTAAAAACAAAAAATCAGCGACCGTAACCCTTGATCAAATTGAAGAACAAGTTGCTCAAGTTAACGATTTATGGCTCATGATCGGCAATCAAATGCGCTTTCCTGTTGTCGATAATGCTTTAGTGGCTCAATACCGCCAATGGTACATCGAGAATCCTACGCATTTAGAAATCGTGACTCAACGTGCTCAGCCATATCTGTATTACATTGTAGAACAGTTAAAAAAGCGTAATTTACCTTTAGAGCTAGCATTGTTACCTATTGTTGAAAGTGGCTTTGACCCACTCGCCTATTCACCAAGTCATGCCTCGGGGTTATGGCAATTAACCGCGCCAACGGCCATGTCGTTCGGTGTAAAGACAAATTGGTGGTATGACGGACGCCGTGATGTTGCCTCATCGACAAAAGCTGCTTTAGATTTAATGGAATACCTCTACGCCAAAATGGATCACAATTGGTTATATACCATTGCCGCTTATAACTCAGGTGAAGGTCGAATATTCAATGCAATAAAACATAACCAGGCCCGTGGAAAATCGACAGATTTCTGGTCACTATCGCTGCCTCGGGAAACAGCTCATTATGTGCCTCAGTTATTAGCATTGGCCGATGTCATTAAACATGCAGACAAGTACGGTATCAATTTAATCCCTATTGATAATTCACCTCAGATAGAGGTAGTCAATATTGAAAGCCAACTCGACATTAACTTAGCTGCTGATTTGGCTCAAATTGACATAAATGATTTAAAAGCGATTAATCCAGGTTTAAAGCGCTGGGCAACCGCCCCACAAGGTCCACATCAATTGATTGTACCTAGTGAAAAAGCGGCTTCCTTTAAACGAGCATTAGCCACTATTGAACCAAACTCTCATATTAACTGGGTTCGGTATAAAATTAAATCTGGTGACAGCATCAGTGAAATTGCCGACCAATTTGAAACCACTGCAACATTAATAAGAAGCAGTAACGGTATTAAAGGCAATAATATTGTTGCTGGTCGTTTTTTAATTATTCCTGTTGCGGCAAAAGATCCCGATCTCGTCACCATGACAGCAGACCAAGTACTCGCGCGTAGAACCGTGGTTAAATCAAGCTCGAACAAGCAAGCTTATACCATTAAATCTGGTGATTCATTATGGAAGATAGCGCAGTCACAGCAAGTGACCGTCGCACAACTAATGAAGTGGAATAATCTTAAAAAACAATCCACGTTAGCCATTGGCAAATCATTAGTTATTTTTCCTAATGAAGTCGCCTCTCTCACTGCAAGCAATGATAAAACGGTTAGCTATCGCGTACAATCAGGTGACTCTTTAGCGCGTATAGCACTTAAATATAAGGTTACCGTTGCAGAGTTAATCGAATGGAACAGTTTACAAAACAGTAAATTGATCCAACCAGGACAGATACTGAAATTGATTATGACCAATAGCTAGTTAGCTTTGCCAATAAGGCACAATTAATGAACAAAGGCTAAAACAGCTATTGGTATGAGTTAAACACTCAGTTAATTTCAATTATAAAAAAACGGACAAGTGAACACTTGTCCGTTTTTTTATGGCATAACATTAGCATTAATAAATCCACTGGTTCACAGTGTTCAATAATTTGATTAGGCTAACCATGCTGTTATTACTGTACATTTTTAGCCTAGATAACCTCGACACGGGATAATAAACGGTTATCAAACAGTCCTTTGTCTCGCTAACTGTGTTGCATTGACTTGCAATAGGTTAGCTATTGACGTACCAATGCGCCTTGTTAGCAAAACAAATGACAAGTTTGATATAAAATAGGCTAAATATTGTCATTTCGACTCACATATCCCACTTCTTACACCGAGTTGAGGTTAGTTAACGGCAAACCGTATAGCAGTAACAAAGCCGCTTTGAATAAGGCTGTAGTATTATTCATATCGAAGCACCTACAGCCCTTGTCATTAATGGATGATTTAAATTCCAAGCTTCTTAAACAATCCTTCTTTTAGCTTTTCTTTAGCTTTATCAGCCTCATCTTTAAATTGGCCTTCCAATAACGCTTTGGTATCAATGCCAAACTTAGGCTCTTGGAATGTACCTTTGATAGTTAACGGAATGTCGATACCTTTCAGTGACTCATCAGCAGCTTCGCCTTGTCCTGATAACGACCCGACGACACTGGTTGTTAAGGTGTAATCCAACGCTTCGGTGGCAATGTTTGCTGTGCCTTTACCATTTAAGCGAATTAACGGTGAAGCCATCGCTAAATCAGGGTTAGTCACAACAGCATCTTTCATCGTGAAACTACCGGTCAAACTGGTAAAATCGGTTTTCAGCTCTTCTTTCTTATCTGCCGATAAATCACCTTTCAATTTTTGCTGCGCGCTACGGATCATCTGTGGAATGTTAACCCCATACAACGAGCCATCTGCTACTTCAAACTGACCCACTGCATTAAGATTGTTTTTTAGATTATCAGCAATCAAACTGGCACCGCTGCCTTTAACTTCAAAACTCGCTGTTCCAGAAAGTAAATCCACTTCAGCAGCATCGATTAATAACGGACGAATTTGCACACCAGTTAACTTTTTATCAAACACATAAGTTGGTACCGCTTTACGACCATCAAGCTTAGCGCTAAGTGCTAGCTTACCTTCATATAAATCGGCAGTCAGCGACGATAACGTTAATACACCTTTATTTATGGCCATTTTCATTTGCCAATTTTGCGTTAACATATTACTGACTTTAATTGATTTAGCGGTTAAGTTTAGAGTTAAATCTATACTCTTTAATGCCGATAAATCAGGTTCTTGAGTTGACGCAGTTTCAGATGTTGCCTCAGTCTCTTTCGCATCGCCTTCTTGCTTTGGCAGTAATGCATCGACATCAATATCGCCAACATCAAGATTCATCGCAATTTTAGGAATGCTATTACCATAATTAATCTTAATATCGCCAGTGGCAGCTAAGTCCATAGCTGACATTTTAGTCAATTGCAGCTCAATGGTTTTGGCATCTAATGCCATCGTCATTTGTGTACTCAGCTCTGCGGTAATCGCTTTGCCTGGCAAGCTATCGCCTTGGGCTTTATGCACCATGTCAAAATCATTAATCGTGACATTCTGCAATGCTTGGTCGACTTTAACGTTGCCTTGCCCAGATGACGCTAACTGCATATCAGGCAGTGTCGCTGAAAACTCGTAAGCAAAATCAGCGAATTGTCCTAGGCTGAACGGTCCTAAAGTAAAACTTTTTAGACTGAAGGTTTGAGTCGTATTGCTGGCCATATCAATAATATTGATATTCGTATTGGTAAGTTCAATGCCGCCAATATCTAAGGTCTGTAAAGACATCGCTTCTGAATTGCTTGAAGTTGATTGTGGTTTTTCTGCCGATGTTTCAGCAGTCAAACCATCAAAACTGGTCTTGCCGTCTTTTTGAGTGACTAAGTTGAGTGTTAAGCCATCAAGCTTTAATAAATCAACTTCAATTTGTTGGCTAAATAATGGCATCAACGCCACATTAGCCACTGCCTCATTAACATCAAGCATCGAAGCTGGGGTAAACCCATTTGGGTTCGATAACGAAATGCCCCCAAGCTTGATGCCTAAAGATGGAAACACGCTCCAACTTAAATCTTGGCTGATTTGTAAATCACGGCCAGTTTGATTTTTTACCGCATCGACAATTTGCGGTTTAAAATTATTTAAATCGAAAAACATTGTGAGGTAGACAGTTACACCTATCACTAACGTTAGCACTATTGCTAACAACCACTTTATTAGTTTCATTTTTGCTTCCTTGTCTGTCGCTATTTTAAGTTAAAATAGCTAAATCCAGTGCCTGCCTACTGACAGCAACACCATTTAAATCTGCGTAGATCATCATTCCAGGAGAAATACTGATGCCAGCAATCTCAATTGTGACATTGACCTCTCCTACGCCTTTTTTGTCAGTTTTAATGGGATTAGCGCCTAAAGCTTGCACACCAATTAACATGGTGTTAATGGTTCCAGCGTCACGAATACAACCATTAATGATAATACCTTCCCAACCATTGTCACATGCACTTAAGGCTATCATGTCGCCAAGCAATGCACGTCTTGTTGAGCCACCTCCGTCAACAACCAATACTTTACCGTGACCCTTTTTAGCTAATTCAGATTTTACTTTTGAATTGTCTTCAAAACATTTAACGGTCACGACTTCACCATAGAATATCGATTTTGCGCCGAATGCTTTCCATGGATTTGACAACAACGTCAATTGTTCAGGGTAGTGATCAAATAAGTCTGGCAATAGATCTAACATGACTCCTCCTTGTAGATCAAAATCTTAGGTTACCGAGAATGAGTATATTCAACAAGTATTGTTAACGATATATTATTACACTCAAAAAGTACCGTTAACTTAGTATATCAACATACCCACAAATCAAGTTAAAGAGTGACTTATTCAATAAAAATGAATATAATTTATAAAAATAACGTAAAAAATCATACTTATGAGTGAAGATTTAAATTTACAGAAAATGATGGATGCGTTTGATGAGTTAGACTTCGAACAACGCACTACCACAAACCTTGAAAATGCCCGTAATAAGCAGCAAATGACAGCGTATATTGACTCGTTGGATTTTAGTTTGCGCCGTTTATTAATCTTGCAAGACACGGTCAATACTATTGTTGAGCAGAAACAAGTAAACCTGCTTAAACAAGAGCATATTCAAACTTATAAAACTAAGATAATTAACCTCTCACGCCAGTACAATATCTCATATCAAGATGTCATCAACATTATGGTGCAAATATCACACTAGTACTGCTGAAATAATTGAATCTATTTCTGAGAGAATAAGTAACCTCAACTTGAGTGAACAGGTGAAATAAATCGCTAAAATGGATTTATTTCAAGTCCGCTATCGCAAACTTGCGATGTATTTAACTCATAATGATTTTTTCATCAGTCAGTTACTATATCAATGACATGGCTATTTCAAGTGAAAACACCATCGATAGTAAGTTACAGAGTCTGTGAGATAAAGAGCTGTTTGGGCATCATTCATTATCTCGAACGGAAGCTAGTCAGGCTTATAGAACCAACCTGACTAACGGCGGGTTATTTTACTTTAAATTGGTCTACAAGCTGATGTAACTGAATAGCACCTTGTTCTATATCCATACTGCCTTTGTTAATGAGCTCATTCTGAGTTCGATTTTCTAACGACATGTCATTGATGCGAGTAATATTCATATTCAGTTCGCCAATAACAGTGCTTTGCTCTTCTGTGGCTGCTGCTATTTGAACATTCATTTGCGATATTTGCTCAATTGAAGACTTAATATTTTCAAGCGCAACTACAACTTGTTGAGTTTCATTGACCGTTTCAGATGATTTGACTTTAGCCCTAGCAACAGAAGCATTAACACTGTCAATGGCACTTCTGATTGCGTCGATGATAAGATTAATTTCACTTGTTGAAGCTTGAGTTCGGCTAGCAAGCGTTCGAACTTCATCAGCAACAACAGCAAAACCTCGACCAGCTTCTCCCGCTCTAGCGGCTTCGATGGCAGCATTCAACGCTAACAAATTAGTTTGATCTGCTATTCCCACAATCACATCCAGAATTTGACCAATCTTACTTGAACTTACTTGTAAGCCTTTAGCAACCTCTTCTGTCGCGGCTAATTCACTGGATAATTCAGATATTTTTTTCATCGCATTATCAACAACGTTAGCAGATTTGTCTGCCTCTTTATCAGCATGGTGGGTACTGTCTGCTGCCAGTTGCGCATTAGAAGCCACTTCTGATGCGGTCATCGACATTTCATTTATCGCGGTTGCCACATTCTCAGTTTCGGCTTGTACGTTAGATGAGATTTGATTGGCCTGCTGTGCAATCGTCGACATATTTTGTGCTAAGCGACTCGACTCATCAACCGAGTGGCTGACAGATATAATGACTTTCTGGATTTTATCAATAAAAGCATTGAAATGATGTGCGATTTGTTTGAGTTCATCATTACCCTCTTCAGACAAACGTAAGGTCAAGTCCCCCTCGCCCTTGGCAATATTTTTAAACGCGCTAATGGTTTCAATCATCGGCCCTGAAATACTGCGAATGATAAAAAACAGCAATAAGATGACAGGCAGCCAAACCAGAGCCAATAACAATAAGTATTGCGTAATAAATTGATTTTTATCATTTTGAATATCATCGACATAGATACCCGTCCCGATAATCCATCCCCAGGGCCTAAAACGCTTGACCACTGACATTTTTGGACTAGGTTGTTCCTGTTGTGGTTTGTTCCACATGTAATCTACTCGTGCTGAATCCTGCTGTTCGGTACGTTGGATCATTTGTTCAAACAGCTTAACGCCATTTGGATCTTGCATTGCTAATACCTTGGTATTGACTAATTGCTTAGCAAAAGCATGTTGGATCATCGTCCCTTGAGTATCAATACTGAAATAATACTCATTGCCTGAATAGCGTAATTTATCAATTGCCGCCAAAGCCATGACTTTGGCCTCATCTTCGCTCAGGCTTCCAGACTGAGCATCTTGATAATATTTATCCGCGATGGTGGTAGCGATGTCTACCAGAGCATTCAGTTTGGCTTCTTTTTCATTAATTAACACGTTTTCAACTCGTGTTAATGAAAACCAAAAAACGATAACAGTAGCAATGATCGCTAAGGCCAACATTCCTAATAAACGGTTTGCAATCGTCGTTTTACGAAAAAGCATATTAATTGGGTTCATACAGGCACCATGACATTATGATTATTATTAAAATGGTTATGAGATGAAAACTGACACGAACTCAGCAATGTTAGTTATAGTATAAAATAGACTCAGTAACAGGACTGTTTTATCACTGCTGTGTTTTGTTGATGAGTTGTTCACGATAGTGCTTCGCAACCGACAAATATAGTAGACTTTATTATAATGGCTAAAAAGGGCCCCTTAATTATTCCATGCTGCATCTATCGTAATAATGCAGCTTGATCTGGTTCGATATGCCAATCGATATTTCTGCTCAATAGCGTTTCTATTCCGCAATAAAGATGATTACTTCGCAACAATAACCATCTCAATTTGTGCTCTTAACCACACAAAAGCGGGATCGGTCTCAGTATTCATGTGCCAATATAAATGGGTATCAATGTCCGGTAGTTCAAATGGCATTGTGCACACATGTAAATCTGGATGTGTAAATTGCTCCGCTAAAGAGCGCGGTAAGGTCAACATAAAAGGCGACCCTATGACAATTTTCGCGGCTGTTTGGTAACTCTGGCATCGGTATTTAATGTGCCGATTAATACCTTGTTGTTGTAACAAAATATCTTCCATTACTCGGCCAGTGGGCCTACTCGATACTGCTACATGCTCAGCATTGGCATAGTCGGTTGGAGTCAGCTTCGTACTAGGCTCTAAATACATTGCATGTTGTCGACGGTCTATCAACACACAAAATGGATCTGACAATAGGGTTTTGTGAGCTAAAGGGGCATTCACCGCTCGCGCAACATCAATGGCTAAATCCACCTCCCCATTGGCTAATTGACGCGCTATATTTTCCCGAGATAATGACATACTGGCTATTTTCGCATGCGGAATTAACTGCGAAACTTGCTTAATCAGCGTCGGCATTATTTGGCTTTCTAGGGCCTCATGAATGGCTATTTTAAAAGTTTGCTCCGTAGTAAGCGGGTCAAACTCCCCACATTGCTGCAGTATTTGCCTTATTCGATTTAGCGCACTTATAAGTTGCGGAGCCATACGTTGACAAGCAGCTGTCGGTTGCATTTGCAGGCCTTGGCGTACAAATAGCGGGTCGTTTAACACTAAACGTAATCGTTTTATCGCATGGCTTACTGCTGATGGCGTTATAAACAACGACTTTGACGCTAAAGTCATGTTTTGTTCAGAATAAAGCGCTTCAAATATTTTCAACAAATTAAGGTCAAGCTGCTGAATTGCTTTAGTATCTGCCATCTTGACCTCTATTGTTAAATGAATTTGCCACACACATCTATGAATAGCATTCATTACAAACTAGCATGTTATTTCATTTCATTCACTCAAAATACTGCGATATGCTGAACTCTTAACAATAGCTTGGTCACATACTGACAATAACTGAGGCTTACGTCACACAGGATGCTTAAATGAATATCTACGCTACAGAAAAATCACAACAATATTTAGCGAAAGTAACGTTGTTTATTAATCAATATATCCTCCCAATTGAAGCTGAATTACTCGCAGAAAATAGACGAATCAATCACAGTTGCGATTGGACACGTTGGCAACTGTTACCGCAAATAGAAGCACTTAAAGCTCAAGCAAAAGCACTAGGATTATGGAATATATTTCTACCTGATGCCACATTAGGTAAAGGGCTGACTTGTGTTGAATACGCCCCCTTAGCTGAAGCAATGGGGCGATCGCTTCTGGCCCCAGAAATCTTCAATTGTAATGCACCAGATACCGGTAACATGGAAGTGCTTTATCACTTTGGTGATAAGCAACAACAGCAACAATGGTTAACACCTCTACTAGCTGGCGAAATCCGATCAGTATTTGCGATGACAGAACCTGACGTGGCTTCGTCGGATGCCACCAATATGCAAGCCACTATTATTGAAGACGGTGATGATGTTGTCATCAATGGCCGCAAATGGTGGTCAACGGGTTTGGGCCATCCAAATAGTAAGATCATGATCTTTATGGGACTGTCTCATAGCGACGCACCAAAACACCAACGTCATAGCATGGTATTGGTGCCGATGGACACGCCTGGGGTCAGCATCACACGTATGTTAACCGCCTATGGTGATTATGATGCCCCTTATGGCCATGGAGAAATGGAACTCGTTAATGTACGAGTACCCAAAAGTAATGTCATTATGGGTTTAGGTAAAGGCTTTGAAATAGCTCAAGGTCGATTAGGCCCCGGTCGTATTCATCACTGTATGCGCGCGATTGGCGCAGCAGAACGAGCCTTATCATTAGCGATTGAGCGCGGTAAATCTCGAATCGCCTTTGGTCAGCCTATTATCAAATTAGGCGGTAATCTTGAACGTATAGCCCAAGCGCGCATGGCAATAGAGCAAGCTCGATTATTGACACTTAATGCCGCGTGGAAAATTGATAACTTAGGCGTCAAGCACGCCATGACCGATATTTCTGCAATTAAAGTGGTTGTCCCGAATATGCTGACCCAAGTCGTCGATATGGCGATTCAAATATATGGTGGTGCAGGCATGAACCATGACACACCATTAGCAGGTTTTGCAGCAATGGCCCGCAGTTTACGTTTAGCCGATGGACCGGATGAAGTGCATATGGCCATGGTGTCGCGTCTTGAGTTAGCAAAATACCAATAATGGTGATGACAATGAAACCAATAGAACTACAACATGTGGTGATCACCGGCGCGGCATCGGGCTTAGGTAAAGCTCTTGCGCTTAAATGGGCGAGTCAGCATGCCGAAGTGTGCGTTGCAGATATTAATCAACCAGCTGGCGAACAGGTGTGCCAAGAAATCGAAGCGTTAGGAGGCAAGGCTTTTTTCGTGCCTTGCGATATCACCAACACAGACAGCATTACAGCCCTCGTAAAAGTACTGAATGAGCGTTGGCAACATATCGATGTATTAATCAATAATGCCGGCGTCGCTTCTGCAGATAAAATAGAAGCTGAACCTATGTTGCAATGGCGTTGGATTATGGAAATCAACTTATTTGGTATCGTTAACATGTGTCAGCAATTTGTACCGCTTTTTAAACAACAAGGTGTTGGCAGTATTGTGAATGTGGCATCACAAGCGGGTTTAACCCCAATCCCATTTATGTCCAGTTATAATGCATCAAAAGCGGCTGTGGTATCGTTGTCAGAAACGTTGCGCTTAGAACTTGCCGATGACAATATTAATGTTAGCGTGTTATGCCCTGGCTTTTTTAAAACAAATCTTGGTACTAGCTTACGCACCCAATTACCAACCATGGAAAAACTCATGGGTAAGCTATTTGATAAGTCACCTATCAATGCAACACAAGTGGCAGACATCGCCTATCAAGGCGAAAAGAACAAACAATTTCTATTACTGACACATCAACAAGGCAAACGGCTTTATCAGTTAAAACGTTTATTGCCTTTACATTGGTATTTTAAACTAGTGTTAAAACAAACACAGCGTCTTAGGCAATTGTTAAGGGAGGAACAAGCTTAATGAACCAACAATATCTTGATAAAGCTAAAACGGTTCGTACCGGCGAGGAGCTTGACGCAGCGGTTATCGACCCGTGGTTAAAACAGCACATTAATGGGCTTGAAGGTGAGTTAACCATAACCCAGTACACTGGCGGTGCATCCAATTGGACTTACTGTTTAAGCTACGCTAATCGCGATCTTATTTTACGCCGTGCACCTAAAGGCACCAAAGCCAAAGGTGCTCACGACATGGGGCGCGAGTATCGATTACAGCAAGCACTTAAACCCGTGTACCCTTATGTGCCTGCAATGCTGGTACATTGCGATGATGACAATGTCTTAGGGACTGAGTTTTATGTCATGGAAAAGCTCAATGGCATTATCCCAAGACAAAATCTTCCTAAAGGCTTAAACGTCGATAAACAACAAGCCAGAACCCTTTGCACCAATGTGATTGATTGTTTAATCGAGTTACACAAAGTGGATATTGATGCCGCTAACCTTAACCACATCGGCAAAGGCGAAGGTTATACTCAGCGTCAGATTGATGGCTGGAGCCAGCGCTACACTCAAGCTAAAACTTGGAATGTGCCCTCTGGTAAAAGTGTGATGACTTGGCTACAACAACATAAACCAGCACAAGAAACCATTTGCCTAACCCACAATGACTTTCGGTTTGATAACGTGGTGTTAGATCCAGATGACATCAGTAAGGTCAATGGAATACTTGACTGGGAACTGGCAACACTCGGTAATCCATTGATGGATTTGGGCAATACCCTCGCCTATTGGGTTGAAGCCGATGATGACTTTTTAGCTCAAATGACTCGCCGCCAACCCACACACCTTGATGGCATGCTCACTCGCAAGCAAGTGGTGAAATATTACTGTGACAAAATGGACATCACTATTGAAGATTTTCGCTTTTATGAAGTATTTGGTTTATTCCGTTTAGCAGGCATAGTACAGCAAATTTATTATCGCTATCACCATAAACAAACACGCAACCCTGCATTCAAACAATTTTGGATTTTTTCACATTATTTGTTGTGGCGCTGTAAACGTGCAATGAAGCAAAAAGGATAACCGTGGCGAATATTTATTTAATCCGCCATGGGCAAGCAAGCTTTGGCGCTAATAACTATGACAACTTATCAAGTTTAGGCCATAGCCAAGCAAGGCATTTGGGTGAGTATTTTAACCAACGCTTAATTCAACCTAACCATGTTATTTGCGGCAACATGACTCGTCATCAACAAACTCGTGATGCTTGTTTATCGACGTTGTCACCACTTTTATTGAATGAGTCATTACAGATAAGTACTCTTTGGAATGAGTTTGACCATGAAAATGTGATTGCGGTTTATCGACCAGACTTAGCCAATCCAGAAGCGATGAAGCATTACCTTCAACAACAAGCTTCACCCACCAGGGCCTTTATCGAATTATTTAGTCAAGCCATTGAGCAATGGCAACAACAATCAAATTACGCTAACGATAACGATAACTATAACTATAACTATAACGAATCTTGGCAACACTTTACTCAACGTGTAAGCCAAGGATTACAACAACTGATCGAGCAGACAAATGACAATGACACTGTGTTTGTATTCACCTCTGGTGGCGTAATTAGTGCCGCGATAATGCAAATATTATCAGTACCAGAAGGTCAATTTTTTAATATCAATAAACAGCTAGTTAATTGCGGTGTGAGCCAATTACAGTTAAAACGACAACGACTGAGTTTAATTACCTTAAATGAGCATAGCTTTTTTGATGGGGAGCAACGCCATTTATGCAGCTTGATTTAAGTTATATTCACTTTGTGAGTATCGTTAAGTGACGATGCTCAACACATTTAGCAAAACAATTAAAACAAAAATAAAGAGCACATTATGAAACGGACAAACATATTAATCACTGGGGCGAGTTCAGGTTTAGGCCGCGGTATGGCAATTGAATTTGCTAAGCAAAACCATAATCTAGCCTTGTGTGCTAGACGAATAGACCGCCTCGAAGAATTAAAGCAAGAATTATTGGTGATTAATCCCAATATACAGGTGATAATTAAATCACTTGATGTGAACGACCACCCACAAGTATTTGAAGTATTTAGTCAATTTAAACAAGAATTAGGCCAACTAGATCGCGTCATTGTTAATGCTGGAATGGGCAAAGGTGCTGCAATTGGTCGCGGTTTTTTTGAAGCTAACTTACAAACTGCGCAAACTAACTTTATTGCTGCCATTGCCCAGTGTGAAGCTGCGATGGCCATTTTTCGTGAGCAAAACAATGGCCATCTTGTCACTATTTCATCGATTAGTGCAGTGCGTGGATTTAGACGTGCCATGACCGTTTATGCGGCTACAAAAGCAGCCTTAACGTCGTTATCTGAAGGTATCCGTATCGATGTGATGAACACACCAATAAAAGTGACGTGTATACACCCTGGCTTTATTCGCAGTGAGATTAATGAAAAAGTTAAAACGGTTCCGTTTATTGTCGACACCGAGACAGGTTGTAAAGCTATGGTGAAAGCGATTCAAAAAGAGAAAGCTAATGCTTATGTACCGAGTTATCCATGGGCTATTTTGCATTGGGTATTACGTATTGCGCCGCTTAGTGTGCTGCGTAAAATGAGTTAAATTTTTTTAAGAAAATGAGCTAAAACAAAAATGCCAAACTCTATGTTTGGCATTATTTTATTACGCACATTAACTTCAATGATATTCATTAAGCTGCCACGACTTGTCTGGCTTTACGCAATGGGTGCAAACGATTATGCATCACTTTAATGGTGTCGAATTGTACTAGCGATTTGCTGTCTGATAACTGACAGTATTGCGATAGAATCATCACTGTTGCGGCTTGTAAGCCATTATCAACCACTAATGCTAATACTTTTGAATAACCACAATTAAGTTGAAATAACTTACCGACTTCGCAATAAACACACTCATCACTCACGTCGAAAAACCAAGACTTGGGCATTTGTGATTGCAATAAAAAATGGGCAGCGGTGGCATTTAAAGCGGTTTGTACAATACCTGCATCAGAGATGTGTAGCACTTTAGGAAGTGTTTCGAGCATTTTAATGTAGAATTTTGCATGTTCAAGATTAAATTCAGTTGCGGTTAACGCATCTGGAATTAATTGTTTTGTCTTGTATGGGGTTAAGAACTCCATCTCGGAACCCAATGAAATACTTAGCTGCTTGCAAGTTTCATTGTATTCCCAATGCCAGTCCTTGTTTGGCATTAATAACATGGCAATCTGCACCTAAATGTTGAACACTTGTGCATAATAGTTTATTTTTCACCCAATATCAAAATTTAATTATAAATTATAACATAAATTTCATAGTGTTAGCGCGATCGAATGATCTAAAATTCGATCGCGGCATGATTTTTGATCAATAACGTTATATTTTAGTCACTATTTTTTACAATAAGCTCTAGCGATCTGATCAACCAATTTAGGACCTTGATAGATAAAACCAGAGTATATCTGCACCATAGTTGAGCCAGCGTCAAATTTAGCTAAAGCATCTGCTGCACTATTGATCCCACCAACACCAATGATCGGGATCTTACCTTGTAAACAGATCGCTAATTGTTTGATCACTTGTGTTGATAAATCCGTCAACGGTTTGCCACTTAAGCCACCCATTTCTTCAGCATTTTTTAATCCAACCACATTATCGCGGCTTAAGGTGGTGTTGGTAGCAATAACACCATCAAACTGATTACTCATCAATGAATCAGCTATCGCACTAATTTCTTCTGAGCTTAAATCAGGCGCAATTTTTAGCGCCACTGGCACATATTTACCGTGTTTAGCGGCTAATTCAGTTTGTTTGGCTTTAATTGAGCTAAGTAAGTCATCTAATAACTCACCGTATTGCATTGAACGTAAACCAGGAGTGTTAGGAGAGGAAATATTAACTGCAATATAGCTCGCATATTGATAAACCTTTTCCATACAAATTAGGTAGTCATCTTTACCCTGCTCTACTGGAGTGTCTTTATTTTTACCTATGTTCACGCCAACCATAATGTCAGACTTTTTGGCCATTAAATTACGTACCAGATTATCGACACCTTTATTATTAAAACCCATGCGATTAATAATGCCTTTGGCAGGTTTTAATCGAAATAAACGCGGTTGATCGTTACCGGCTTGTGGCCGTGGTGTTACTGTCCCGACTTCAACATGGCCAAAACCCATTGCATGAAAAGCATCAATTGACTCGCCGTCTTTATCTAATCCTGCAGCTAAGCCGACAGGATTTGGGAACGTCAGTCCCATACAGGTTACAGGAGCAGATTTAACCTGTTGACGATAGAAACAATTTAACAGATTGTTTCCGGTCATTTTCAAACTGCCAATCGCGATATTGTGGGCTAACTCAGGGTCCATCTGAAACATTACTTTTTGCGCGAGTTTGTAAAACATGTTTTCTCCTAGACCTAAAAAAAACCCCGGCAATCGCCAGGGCTTATTCACATTATAAAAACTACTTCTGACCTTCGCAATGCAAAATCAGCAAGTTCAGTTCTCTTAAGGCGACTGAGAACTTAGCAAATTCATGGGTTTGAGAAACCTTGAAGTCGGCTAGCATGTGATACCATCTTTCAAGCAATGGTTTGTTTAATGTAATCCATTGATTAATAACACTATCTGCATCACAAGTATCTGTACAAGTACGTAATACTGCAGAACTTAATGCTCGTTGTTGCCAATCAAGTTCTTCTCTGAATGCCGCACGAGCAAGTGCTTGCCAATGGTTTGCTACAGGTTGAGCATTGATTTGTTCTAAGAACCAATGTAATTCAACTTTTGCACCGAGTTTGAAGTAAGTTTCTGATACCAGATCAACTGACTTATTCTCGATTTGAGCAATTTGTGCAATGTCTAACGCAGAGAATAATGTACTCATTTTAGCGACAATTAGTGCAACTGCTTTAGGGACATTTTCTTTTACTAGAGTAGTAATTTCAGCAGAAATCACTTTAACTTCAGCTTCAATCATATACTGGTCAACGTTAGCTTTAAGCTGTTCAAATACAGGCTTAAAGAATGCCACTGTTTGATCAATATCATGAGCACGATTGCGATGACGAATAAACCAACGACATGCTCGACGCATATTACGACGTAACAGATGTAGCATTTCACCCTGCACATGTGCCGGAATAACACCATTTAACTCAGTAATAGAAGCGGTTAACTCATCAAGACCAAAGATCTCTCGGGCCATAGTATAACTAATAGCCGCTTCAGCAACTGTTGCACCGGTCTCATCTTGCATACGTTGTACAAAATTAAAGCCCATATCATTAACTAATTCATTAGCTAATGATGTAGCAATAATTTCACCACGTAGAGGATGTGCGGTCATTTTATCAGCGTATTTTGCTTGTAACTTTTTAGGGAAATAAGCCACTAATAACTTGCTTAAAAATGCATCTTCAGTGATTTCAGGTGTCACGAGCTGTTCTTTAAGTACCATTTTAGCGTAAGCAACTAATACCGATAACTCAGGACGAGTTAAAGCACGGCCATTGGCTAAACGTTCGGCAAGATCGTCATCAGTTGGTAAGAACTCAAGTGCGCGGTCAAGTTTACCGTCTTTTTCAAGATACTGAATAAAACGAATTTGCTCTTTAAGCTGTGACACACCATGTACTTGGGTAACCGAAATCGTACGGGTTTGATCTTTACAATCTTTAATCACAATTTCACTGACTTCGTCAGTCATGTCTTCAAGTAAACGGTTACGCTGTTTAACGGTTAACTCACCTTCTGCCACTAACGTGTTTAAGAAGATTTTGATGTTAACTTCGTTATCTGAACAATCTACACCGCCAACGTTATCGACGAAGTCGGTATTCATACGGCCGCCATTAGCGCAGTATTCAATACGGCCTAATTGAGTGCAACCTAAGTTACCGCCTTCACCGATGATTTTTGCACGTACTTCTTTACCATTAACACGTAAGGTGTCGTTGGCACGGTCGCCTACTTCAGCATGCGATTCTTTGCTCGACTTAACGTAGGTACCAATACCACCATTCCAAATCAAGTCTACTGGCATTTTCAGTAGTTCTTTCATCAGTTCAGTTGGGTTCATGGTGTCTTTGTCAGTGTCCAACATTTTCTTGATTTCTGGTGTCAATTTAATTGACTTAGCAGAGCGTAAGAATATCCCGCCGCCTTTAGAAATCAGTTTAGCGTTATAGTCTTCCCAGCTTGAGCGTGGCAGTACAAATAAACGCTGACGCTCAGCATAGCTTTCTGCAATTTTGGGCGTAGGGTCAATAAAGATGTGCATATGGTTAAATGCAGCGACCAATTGAGTTTGCTCAGATAACAGCATACCGTTACCAAATACGTCACCAGCCATGTCGCCAATCGCAACACAACTAAATGGAGTCGTTTGGCAATCTACACCAATTTCACGGAAATGGCGTTTAACCGACTCCCATGCACCGCGTGCAGTAATACCCATTTTCTTGTGGTCATAACCGTTACTACCACCAGAAGCAAACGCATCGCCTAACCAGAAGTTATATTCAATCGCAATCGCATTAGCAATATCTGAGAATGTTGCCGTGCCTTTGTCAGCAGCAACAACCAAATATGGATCGTCTTCATCGTGACGTACAACATCTGCGGGTGGAACCACTTCACCATTAACAATGTTGTCTGAAATATCTAATAACGCACGGATAAAGATACGGTAACATTCTTGCCCTTCAGTGAATAATGCTTCGCGGCCACCTTCTGTCGGCAGTTGCTTACACACAAAACCACCTTTTGCGCCTACAGGCACAATCACGGTGTTTTTAACTTGTTGTGCTTTTACTAAACCGAGTACTTCGGTACGGAAGTCTTCACGACGATCAGACCAACGTAAACCACCACGGGCCACTTTACCACCGCGTAAATGCACACCTTCAACACGAGGCGAATACACGAAAATCTCAAACTTAGGCATCGGCTTAGGCATTTCTGGGATTAAGCTCGGTGCAAATTTAAACGAGATATAGTCTTTCGCTTTTCCGCCAATAGCAGTTTGATAGAAGTTAGTTCGTAATGTGGCGTTAATTAAATCTAAGTAACGACGAATAATACGGTCATCATCTAAGCTTGAAACGTCATCAAGTTGTATGTTCACCTGTTCAAGGAACTTACTTAAGGTGCGCGTTTTTAGTTTAGGGTTAAACTTACGGATGAACATTTTCACCAATAAGTCCGCTAATTTAGGATAACGGCTAAACGTTTCTTCGATGTACGACTGACTGAATGTTGCATCAATTTGACGCATATACTTAGCATAAGCACGCAAAATAGACACTTCACGACCACTGAGGCCTGTTGACAGTACCATGCGGTTAAAGCCGTCATCTTCTAACTTCTTCTGCCACACTTGCAATAAGGCCGTTTGGAAACGGTCTTGACTGTCGGCTAGATTCTCTGTGGCAGCGCCTTGCACTGTCATTAAGAAATCTAAAATCCAGAATGTCGCGCCATCATTGGTTTTCACTTCGTACGGACGTTCATTGATCACGCGTAAGCCAAAGTTTTCTAGCATTGGCAAAACATCAGACAAATGAATTGGCTCGTCTTTATGAAACAGTTTTAAGCGAACTTTATTGTCATTTAACGCCGACTCTTGTGGCTGATAGAACAACATGCCTAACTTGTGATCATCATCCAAAGCTTCTAAATGCTGCATATCAACCACAGCAGAACTTGGTAACACATCATCTTTATAGCTAGGTGGGAACGCATTTAAATAACGCTTTGTCAGTCCTGTTCCAGCTTGTTCACCAACGGCATTGTTTAATGCTGTGTGCAGTTTGTCATCCCACGAGCGAGCGGCTTCAATAAGATTTTTTTCAATGGCGGCCACATCAACATCCATATTGTTATTATCAACTTTGATAATATAGTGAGTGCGAGCCAGAGTAGACTCAGAAAAATACGTGGTGAACTCAACATCTTCATTACTTTGGAAATGTTGTGCCAAAATGCGTTGAGTGTCTTGGCGTAACTTAGTGTTGTAGCGGTCTTTAGACACATACACTAAACACGACAAGAAACGACCATAACCGTCTTTACGCACAAACAGCTTTAACTTATCGCGATCTTGCATTTCCAAAACACCATGAGCTATGTTTGATAGCTCAGGATCTTTAGCTTGAATTAGCTCATCACGAGGTAAGTTTTCAAGAATGTTCATCAACGCTTTATAATCATGCGAGCGCGGAGTTAGCCCAGAATTATCAAGAATCCGCTGAACCTTTTCGCCCAATAATGGAATTTCGCGTGGGCTACGGTTATAAAGATTTGAAGCATATAAACCAATGAAGCGATCTTCACCGATTACGTTGCCTTTTTTATCGAAACGTTTAACACCAATATAATCTACATAAGCCGGACGATGTACACGACTTTTAGCAGAGCTCTTGGTGAGAACAAGTAAGCTTTCATCTAATGCCTCTTTACGGGCTGAATCAGATAAACTTGAAAGTAATAAACCACGCTCACTGTGTGAGGTTTTTGAACGGTTCATTAGCCCTAAGCTAGATTCAATATTAGGAACAAGCTCAACATCACCTTCAACACGTTTTAAATCGTAATAACGATAGCCAAGCAAAGTGAAATGATGGTTGTTCAAGTAGTTTAAAAAATCAACTGACTCTTTCAATTCCGTTTTATCACCAGGGAATGGACGTGAAGGTAATTGCTTAATAGTCTCGGTTAATGTATCTGACATTAATTGCCAATCATTGACCGACGCTGAAACATCAGCAAGTACAGATTGAATTTCTTTTTCAATCGCTTTAATGTCAGCATCACTATTTTGTTTATCAATTTCGACCAAGAATACAGCAACATTATTGCTGTTATCAGATGTGTCATTAACAAATGACACATCTGACACATTGTTGTTATTACCACGTACAACGGCTAATGGCGTATGTAACATCACATGGGCAGTGATGCCCATTCGATTTAACGCCATTGAGAGCGAGTCAACCAAGAAAGGCATATCAAGTTGGATAACCTCAATAATGCTGTGAGTTGACTGCCAGCCATGTTTTGCTTGGCTAGGATTAAATACACGGATGTGGGTTTGATCCTGGGCCGTTTTATTCAGCGCATTCCAAAGGCTCACTACAGCACCATATAAATCACTGTCATTACGAGCATTGAGATCGTCTTTTGACATATGGGCGTAGAGGCAATTGGCAAATTGCTCAACTTGTTTGGCTTGAGAATGAGGGATTTTTGTGTGAATTAAATTGACTACATTTTCCAGTAGTACTGAAGGCATTGCATCTTTCAAGGCCATGTTGCAGATTCCTTAAGCGTCTATGGCAGCGCTCTTATCATTATATGGATGCTTCGGCTTGTTGATTGTGTCGGTCCGAGTCATTTTGTGTGTAGCACGTAAATAACTGTTTTTCGTTTAACAAAAGAAACTCATATTTGAGATCTTGTGCAAAGTTTATTACTAAATTGCTGCTATATCGAGGAAAATTTTAGTGGTACATCCTCTATAAATCCAGTCGGCAGCATAGATTAGCGTTTAAAATGACATTTAAGTCGTTTGCATAGAGTAACTATGCAAAATAAAAAAGGGAGCTAAGCTCCCTTTTTTATTTAATTACATGTTTTAGTTACTTTTTTCGCCAAAACATCGCTGAAAGTGCGGGTAGAATAATAATTGCTCCCAACATATTCACTAAAAACATAAATGTCAGCAAAATTCCCATATCCATTTGGAATTTAAGGTCTGAGAAGAACCAAGTGCTCACTCCAATGGCTAACGTTAGGCCGGTAAAGATAACCGCACTACCACGTTCAACGAGAGCTTCGAAATACGCTTGTTGCACCGGCATGCCATTACTGAGTTTATTGGACATCGTCGACAAGATATAAATCCCGTAATCAACGCCGATACCCACACCTAATGCAATCACCGGTAAGGTACTCACCGCTAAACCAATATCAAGCAAGGTCATTAATGCTTGCGCTAATGTTGATACCACATAAAGTGGAATAATTACCGCAATCGTCGCTTTGAGTGACTTAAAGCTAATTAAACACAGTACAAACACAGCGCCATATACATATAGCATCATTGGTAGCTGAGCTTCGCTCACGGCTTCATTTGTGGCGGCCATGACACCAACAGGACCTGATGCTAGCTTAAATTGCAAAGTGTCAGAGTTAAGTTGTGCGGCAACCGCTTTAACTTTGTCTACAACCACCTCGATGGTTTCAGCTTTGTGATCTTTTAAGAACAAGTACACAGGCATAACCGAGCAATTACTATTGAGCAAACCAGATGTTGTCGGTACTTGGCCAACGGCTTGGACTAAACTCGCGGTGGTACGCGGTAAAATCTCCCACTTAGGGTTACCTTCGTTAAATCCTGCATTCACTTTCTTAGCAATAGATGCCAAGCTTGCCGTTGACTCTACCCCAGGTGTATTTGCCATCATCCATTCGAACTGATCTATCTGAGATAACAATGAATGATAAGTACAGGCTTCTGGTGTAGCTTCTACAATCACAGACATTACATCAGTTGTAATTGAAAAATGTTTAGTGATAAAGAAAGTGTCTTGGTTATAACGAGAGTCTTGATGCAGTGCAGGCGCCCCGCCCTGTAAATCACCAATTTGCATTTTGGACGCTTGTTGAAAACCAACCGCGTAAAGTATCGCAGTCGAAATCAATACGACAATGGCATATTTAGGGGTCGCAAATTTAGACAAACCACGCCAAATATTTTCAATTTTTTGACGTTTTTCAAGACTGTCTTGCTTACTCGGTAATTCAAAATATGAAATCACCAATGGTAGTAAAATCAGATTGGTTAAAATAATAACCGCGACACCTAACGATGCAGAAATAGCCAACTCACGAATAATACCAATATCAATTGACAGTAAGGTTAAAAAACCAACCGTATCAGATAATAATGCAACACCACCGGGCACTAATAAGCTACGAAATGCGGACGCTGCAGCGGCTTTAGTTGTTTGGCCATCAAGCACACGACGACGTACAGCATTGATCATCTGTACCCCGTGACTAACACCAATAGCAAACACTAAAAACGGCACTAAAATCGACATTGGGTCCAAACCAAAGCCAACCACGGTTAATAATCCTAATTGCCAAAATACTGCAACCAAACTACACACTAGTGGCAAGACGGTTAGCACTATCGATTTTGAAAATAGGTATACCATTACAGCAGTAATCGCAATAGCGATTAAAAAGAACAGCAGTACGCCTTTAGCGCCCTCAGCAACATCACCAGCCATTTTTGCAAAACCGATAATATGAATTTTAATCTTATCGTTTTCAAACTTGCCACGAAGCTCTTGCTCTAATTGATTTGCAAACGCAATAGTATCAATAGCCTCACCCGTTTGAGGGTCAAACTCCATTAACTGCGCAGACACCATGGCAGAGGTGTAATCATTACCGATAAGTCGGCCTACAATGCCAGCTTTTTCAATGTTATCGCGAACGATTTTAAGACCGTAATCATCATTACTAAAATCAGCGGGGATCACCGGACCACCGGCAAAGCCGTCTTCTACGACTTCGGTAAAACGAGTTGAAGGTGAGAATAACGACTTAACCTGAGAACGTTCTACACCCGGAATAAAAAATAATTGATCGTGCACATTTTTGAGCGCATCAAAAAATACCGGGTTAAATATATTGCCACTGGTATCTTCTACCGCCACCATAATACTGTTAGCACCACCAAAATCTTTTTGATGTTTGGTATACGTTTGCATGTACGAATGATTGAGTGGGATATTTTTACTAAAAGCAGCATCCATTTTTAATTGGCTGGCTTGATACCCTAAGAAAAAAGTAATAAAAATAAACGAAATGATGACCCATTTTCGATTGCGGAATAAATGAGATTCAAATCCATTGACCAGTTTTTCTAACATCTTTTCGGCCCTATTATTGTTGTTTTAATTGTCCAGTTTAACCAAAAGGTTAATCAAGCTGGAACAGTCCCTTAGAACCGGCAAACCATAACTGGCCTTTACTGTCTTTAGCAATTGCCACTATATTTTCACCTTGGCGTCTGGCAACAATTGTTGCTTTATCATCATCTACTGACAACACAATCCCAGCATTTCCCACCAGGTATAGGTCATTACTAGCGGTAATAAGTGCGCTATTAATTGATGATTGGACAGGTAAATTAACTTCTTGCCATGCGGATAGCGTTAAGTCTGACTTAAACACATGACCACGTAAGCCCATGACATAAACATCTTCGCCAACTTCAATGGCATTAAACATTGAACCATCATAATCAAAGTTAGTTTTCGAAAATATTTGGCCGTTATCACTCGATACCGCGACCAAGCCAAGCTCACCCACAAGCAACAATCGTTTATCTTTCAGGCGAATTAAACGGTTGAAATGGGGTAATAATGAAGCTCGCTCAGATAAATACAATGCTTCATCTTCTGCTTTAAGTTCATTTAAATAGGCAATATCTTCTTCAAATAATAATTCTTGATGAAATTCTTGTTGCCATGTTTTACCGCCATCAGCGGTGCGATAAAATAATCCATAAGCGCCCACCGCAATACCATCAACGGGACTATAAAAACGAATATCTAGAAAAGGTTTCTCTATTTCAGCAGATTGCATCTGCACCGACCACGTTAATCCACCATCTTGAGTGTGGATGATGGTGGCATCATGGCCGACAGCCCAACCTTGTTTGTCGTCGAAAAAAAACACTTTGGTTAATTGAGACAATACAGGGGTCGCGACTTGGTGCCATTGATTATTGTCCAAAAGCAACACATTACCGCGTTGGCCTACCGCGACAAGTTTGTCACCAGCATTAGCAATATCAAGCAATAAAGAGGATTGAGCTAGGGGTTGAATCTGAACAGAGAGTGGATCGAGTTGAGCATCTACTGAAGTAGTATATAAACATGCACTAATCCCAATCGCCACTGCACTGCGAAGCATGCTAAACGTCATACAAACTTCCTTTACAATTTATAGGGGCGCAACCGCGCCCCATTTTATTTATGGCTTGTTAACGAATACCGGCACGTCTTAGGGCGTCTGGGGTAAAGTTAGCTTCAGAAAGCGATGCATCAAAATTATACATGCGACCTTCGTTGTCTAGACCCATTGCTAAATAACGGCGAGATTGAAGATCATGGAACACTTCTAAGGTACTCCAAAGCGCAGGCACTTCATAATAGTTGATAAGATGAGCGACACCAACACGATAAAGCTCATCGCGATTATCATATATATCAGTTACTGCAACTTGCCATGAATCTTCATCAATATAAAACACACGAGTTTTATATGTATGACGCATGCCTTCTTTTAACGTCGCTTTGACTTCCCATACGCGATGTTTTTCATAACGTGGATATTCAGGGTTAATATGGCCAGGTTTTAAAATTTGGTCATATTTCAACGCATCTGAATGTAAACGATAATCATTGTATGGAATGTAAATCTCTTTCTTACCGACTAATTCCCAGTTATAACGCATTGGAGAGCCGTTAAACATATCGAAATCATCTGTTGTTCTTAACCCATCAGACACAGTACCAGGTGTATCAAAAGCTACGTTAGGCGCTTTACGAACTCGGCGTTGTCCAGTGTTATAAGTCCAAGCTTGGCGTGGAAGAGCCTCTTGATCCATGGTTTCTTTTACAAGTAATGCTGTACCAGCAAGTCGTGCTGGTTGAGTCACAACTTGTTTAAAGTAAAACAATGTATTTGTTTCTTTAAGTTTCTCTAATGTCACCTCTGGACGAGAATATTCAAAACGAATTTCCTCAGCGTTTTCAACCAAAGTGTAAGAACCATTAGACATCGGCGCAGCTTGGCTACGATAGGTTTCTACATCAACACCACGATAACGTAAAATATGATTCCAAATCACTTCTAAACCGTTAGCAGGGATTGGAAATGGCACACCAATGGTCGCCCCAGTAATACCGTTACCTTGTGAAACTAACTCAGCTCTAACGGCATTGGCTTTAGTCGCATCATAAACATATTGAGGTACGGCTGCAGTACGGCGACTTTCATAGACATTCATTTTGTAAGTATCTGGATATACTTCAAATAATTGTTTCTGACCCGGGGTTAAAAACTCAGCATACTGGGCTTTATTTTCATTAGTGATCGTAAATAGCACTTTGTCAGTTGGGAAAGGATCTGGATGATGCATACCCTTAGTGTAACCGGCTATAGGTTTGCTAATACCACCACTCCAAACAGGAATTGAACCATCGGCATTAGCCGCTTTTTCTGCACCCATAGGGGTTAATGTTGTACCCAATTTGTCTGCATCAGCTTGTGATACTTTCGCCAGCGCAGCAGGTGCACTTAGTGCTAGCATCACTGCTGCCGATAATATCGTCAGTTTCTTCATTATAATTATCCTTCTAAATCGAATACTTGACGTTGAAAGAGATGTAATCTCTGTCTGTCATCGCATTTGTTGTTCCTACGCCACCAAAGAAGCTGTTGTAAGAAATATCTGCGCCCCAACGACTTTGATAATCAAAGTTCACACCCAAAGCGACAGATTTTCTGCCTTCGGTGAATAAGAACATTGGATCCGGTGTAATGCCATCAACGTCATGAGAGAAAATCACTCTTGGGTACATGTTCACACCAGCAAACACATTGTTAAAGTCAGCTTTCGCTACTAAACGATAACCCCACGCAAAATCTGTTGGGAATGGATTGGTTTCAGGACCATTATGCAATGCGGCAATAATACCAGTCATTTCTGGGTTACCACCAGAACGAGCTGTTCCTGGACCGTTTAGACGTAATTCGTCAAAACCAGGCATATCATGAATCCACACACCACCGACTTCAGCAAGCATGGTTAGATTATCTAAACCTAATGTCGGGCCGAATAAGTGGGTAAAGGTTACCTGTGCTTGAGTCGTATCGGTAAGTATATATCCCTCAGCGTTTGAGCCAGGCTCCACATTATCCATTTGTGAAATACCATCTAAATCAGGACGAAGACCCGCATTAGCGAGCTGCTGAGGCATCGCTAAGAAAAGTAATTCAACGTCGTCAATTTGCAATGGCTCATCAACACGATGAGAAATTTCACCAGCAACAGAAGTATCGCCTACCAAAGTGTTAAAACTAAAACCATACAACTGGATATCTTCAGGATATACAATTTGCGATTTGGTAAAGGTTTCCATACTTAACAAAAGTTCGCGGTCAATGTTCCCACCACTTTGTGCTAAACGGCCATAATCACGACCAATAGCTTCTGCAGTAAAGTTAGAGGCAGTACCACTAATAATTGGACGACGACTGTGGTAATTCATGTAATAAAAACCAAACTCAGTTTCGCCCAGTTCTGGAGAGTAATAGCCTAATTTAACGCCAAATTGACCATCATCACTAGGATCTGCAGCATCTTGAACCAAAGCAACCTTAGTTGAATAAGCAGTCATGTAAGCGGCATATGCTGAGTTAAACCCAGTAGCGGCTGCAGCTTCATATAAACGTGAATATTCTGAAATAAGGAAATCTTGGTTGATATCTGGATTGGAGTTGAAACCCAATTGTGCATTTTGGTTGTAGCCACCATATCCAGCAAAATCATTGGTTGCAAAGTTTGACCCCGGTGTAGGGATCCAAATTGGCTGCCAATCGTACTGATAGAATGCTTCTAGGTTTAAGTTTTCAGATAAACCTAACGATGCCCAAACCATGCCTTGTGGACGGAATGCTTCTTTGAGCTCCGCACCTGGTGCATTAAGAATATTTAAGTCTACAGCATTGATTTCAGCAATACCGTGAGAAATCAAGGTGCTTTCGCCCCATGAAACGACTTGGTTACCCACGCGAACACTTAATGGGTTAGCACCGTCATTTAAGTCCCAGTTACCGTAAACAAATGCATCTAATAAGCGAATGTCTTTACATTGCACTTCTGATGCTTTGTTATCTTCACAAGGATCAAATTCTTTTCCGGTTAATGGATCGTTAAAGCCATAATCACCATCATTTAATTTGCGATCGTAAAAATACATACCGCGTAAAAAGATACCGTAATTTTCGTACTTCAGTGATAACTCGTGAAGACCTTTAACAATCTCAGAAGTAGTATCACCTTGCGCATACAACAAATTACTTAAGTCATTGTTGCTTGAATAAGAACCAGGCTGAGTCCAAATTTCTGTTGAGGTATATTTGGTTGATCCAAACGCACCACCAAATGCCGAATAACCAGACCAATCGAATTGTGGTTGGTTTACCTTTCCGATTTGATTATTCCAATCGCGGTCTGACACACGCCAACTCGCACCGGCAGTCCAAGTTGAGTCAAATGTACCTCGTACATCACCCCAATCAAAAGAAACGGCTGAGGCTGAAGTGCTCATCCCCAAACATAATGCCGACACCACCCCCAAAGCGAGAGCCGACTTGTTAAATCTTTTTTTAACAATATTCATTTTAGTTCATCTCCGTAACCTGTTGGATTAGTTGTTATAGGAATTTAACCAACATCTTGTTAGCCCACAGGCAACACCATTGTTACAGCATTTAACTATATTGAGCAAGGTCAAAAAAAAGAAAATGTTTAAGAAAATTAACGATGTCGGGGTAAAAACGACAAAATAAAACCAGCCTATATTTGAATTAACACAGACGATATAATTACAGTCATTTAACCATTAACGAAAAAAGTTTATTTTCATAGACTTATATATATTAACGGGGTGCTACTTCACACACCACTAATCAATCAAACGTTTGAAGTAAATACTCTATAATTTATTAAGTGATTTGAAATTCCCATCTTGGTTAAGGACTAATTTGAACTGTCCTTGAATACCTTGAGGGGTTAAATAAGGTCTAAAATACTTACCATTGATGTGCAACACACGACCGTGGTGATCTCTTACTTGCACTTTCTCTGCAAGTCCTTGGTAATATGGTAGAAATGCTTCATAACTTACGTTAAGAGAAAATAATAACTCCATAATTTACTCCATAAAAAGGAGAGCAAGCTCTCCTTTTTAACATACTAAACAGTCTAACTATTCATACTAGATGAATAGTCGTTGACGCTATTATTCGGCCAATGATTTAGTGACTTTTTCATATAAATCTTTTGATAAATCCGGTAAAGCTTTTAACTCTGCTAAACACTGTTTCATTAATTGCTGACGATGTTGATCGAATTTGGCAAACTGAATTAATGGTGTGATCATTCGCGATGCGACTTGTGGATTCGACTTATTCAATTTGACTAAAATTTTAGTCAAATAACGGTAGCCTTCGCCATCAGCACGATGAAATTGATAAGTGTTTGCGGCGGCAAAAGCCCCAATCAATGAACGTACTCGGTTCGGGTTAGAAAAACTAAAACTGCTGTGTTTTGTCAGCGTTTTAATTTGATCTATCACTTCATCGCTATTCACTAACGCTTGTAATGTCAGCCATTTATCCATCACTAATGGCGTTGATTCCCACGTAGACTCAAAGTCACTTAATAACATAGGTAAACAGGCTAGTTTGGCTGTAGCTGCCGCTTTCAAAGCCCCTAAGCTATCAGTCATATTTTTAGCTGCATAATATTGCTTTTCAACTAATGATTCATGAGTATCGGTCACTTGACATAACAATGACAAGGCAATGTTTTTAAATGCACGAGCACCAGCGTTATCTATAAGTATCAGCTCTCTATAACGTACCAATAATTCATCTTCACAAGCTGATGCAAGTTCTTCAACAACAAACTCTCTGGCTTTGGCCAAAGCATCTAAATCAACACTATCTACCTGCTCAATTAATGCAGAAGCAGTAGGAATAGACAAAATTTCAGCCACTAAAGCTTGGTCTATATTCGCATCTAAAATGACGCCTCTAAATGCTTCAACAACACGAGTATCAACCATCATGACTTGCTGCTTTTGCAACTGAGCAACGTTATTCCAAATGGCTTGGCTCACTAACTGCACAGATGCTTCCCAACGCGCCACTTCGCTAGAAGCATGGCGCATAAGATGCACAAGTTGATCAATGCTAAAATCGTAAACCAATTTAACAGGTGCTGAAAAATCTTGTAGTAAAGATGCTATAGGTGCGCTTTCTAGTCCATCAAACACAAAGGTTTGGTTGGCCTTAGTCACATCTAGCACTTTATTGACTATTGATTGCCCTACACTATCCAACAGCTCAACACTGAACGGAATATGCAAGGTTTGGCCCTTCACACCTTGCGACATCACTTGTTGAGTAACGGTTAAATGGTACTCACCTTTATCCGCATCAAAACGGTCTTTTACCGTCACAACGGGTGTACCAGCTTGGCTATACCAACGACGGAATAAGGTTAAATCTTTACCGCTAGCATCTTGCATAGCATTAACAAAGTCATCGCAGGTTACCGCTTGGCCATCATGACGCTCAAAATAGCACTTCATTCCAGCTTGAAAGCCTTCTTCGCCTAGAATGGTGTGCATCATGCGGATAACTTCAGCGCCTTTATTATATACCGTCACAGTGTAGAAATTATTCATTTCAATTACACTTTCAGGCCGAATAGGATGTGACATTGGACCGGTATCTTCAGCAAACTGTTGATTTTTCATCACTCGAATAGCATGAATTCGGTTAACTGCGCGCGACCCAACATCGGAACTAAATTCTTGATCACGAAATACCGTTAAGCCTTCTTTTAAACTTAACTGAAACCAATCACGACACGTGACTCGGTTACCTGTCCAGTTATGGAAGTACTCATGGCCTACAACCGACTCAATACCATGATAATCTTCATCTGTTGCACTGGCTTTATCAGCGAGCACGTATTTGGTATTAAAGACATTCAAGCCTTTATTTTCCATCGCACCCATATTGAAAAAATCAACTGCAACAATCATATAAATATCAAGATCATATTCAAGACCGAAACGAGTTTCATCCCATTTCATTGATTTCTTCAATGATGCCATAGCGTGATCAGCTTTATGTAAGTTGCCTTTATCAACAAAAACTTGCAGTTTGACTTCACGACCAGTTTGAGTCGTAAAACTGTCATTAAGTAAATCAAAGTCTCCAGCGACCAAGGCAAATAAGTAACTTGGTTTAGGGAATGGATCATGCCATTTGACAAAATGACGACCAGAACGAGGCATCTCCCCTTTATCAATTAAATTGCCGTTACTTAACAAAAATGGAAATGCCTGTTTATCGGCTTCAACGCGCACGGTATAAATAGCCAGAACATCGGGTCTATCTAAGAAATAGGTGATCCGGCGAAATCCTTCTGCTTCACATTGGGTACAATAAGCACCGTCTGACATGTAAAGCCCTTCAAGACTCGAATTTGCCTCAGGGTCAAGCAAAGTGACCACTTCTAATTCAAACTCATTTTGGTCCGTACTAATTATTAATTGGTTGTCGTGTTGACGATAGTTAGCTGCTACACCATTAAGTTTCACTGTACTTAGCGAAAGTTGTTCGCCATCAAGCACTAAATCATGCTGATGCTCACCATTACGGATCACCTTACTGATGGCTGTCACTTTAGTGTTTTTGCCATCCAGAATAACGTTCAAATCAACATGGGTAATGGTGAATGAAGGCTTGGTATAATCTTTTAGGTGTTTTTCTTGCGCTTGGTTCATACATGTTCCTCTTGAACGGTACTAATGCCAATATGATTAAATGGGCGTGGTCTTTATCGAATTGGTACTGTTTTTAGTGATTGTGATTAAGAAAAAACGCGCCTAAGCGCGTTTTTTAACAGTAATAAAAAATTACTTTGAGTTAGTTTTAGCTATTTTTTCTACGTCAGCCATATCGAGGGTGATATAAGCCGTTTCATCTAAAAAGGGATCAGGTAACTTGCTATCATCTGTTTTTTCAATATCGTCTAAAGACTTCACGGCAGCCAAACCTTGATGGATTCGACGTGCGTTTGCTCGGTCTAAAGCACGCTTATCATCGTCTTCACGAGAAGCAATTCGTTCACTCTCAACAAGTGATATTGTTTTGTCTTTATGATGTTTTTTAAACTCAGTAATGTCTTGGTATATATAACTGAACTCTACATCTTTGCTGATACGCTCTTTATGTTTAACATCAAGATTGTTGATCAGCATAGGGTTGATATTCCCTAAAGTAGAGTACTGAGCAACGGGAACCTTATCCCATGGCAGAGCATTCTCTTCCTCTGACTCGCCGTATTCGCCAGCCTCTAAAGCACTTGGAAAACGGACATCAGGCGTAACGCCTTTTAATTGAGTGCTGCCACCATTAATACGGTAAAATTTAGCGATAGTATATTGTACGTGACCAATTGGCTTTTCATACATGTCATAAATACGACCCAAGCTTTTATGTTGCTGAACAGTCCCTTTACCAAAGGTAGACTCACCGACGATAAGTGCACGGTCATAATCTTGTAAAGCCGCAGCAAAAATCTCTGAAGCCGATGCACTATAACGATCAACCATCACCGCCAATGGGCCATTATATGCACTGGCGCCATCATTATCACGATTTTGATTAATGCCACCATTAGCATCACGGATTTGAACAACTGGGCCCATGTCAATAAACAGGCCTGTGAGTAATGTCGCTTCGGTTAATGCTCCACCGCCATTACCACGGAGGTCAATAATAATCCCTTCAACATTGTCTTTTTCAAGTTTAGTGATTTCTTTAGCCACATCTTGTGACAAATTCATATAAAATCCAGGGATTTGAATCACCCCGACTTTACGATTGGCATACTGGCCTTCTTTAGGCTCAACCACTTTTGAGGTCGCGGCACGGTCTTCTAAACGAATTTTATCTCGGGTAATGACCACTTCAAAAGGTTTAGCATTAGCCCCGCCTTTATTCGGTAAAATCTGTAATACGACTTCACTTCCTTTTGGCCCTTTGATCAAATCAACAACATCATCTAAACGCCAACCTATGACATCAACAATGTCACCGGTTTTTTGACCAACACCAACAATTTTATCTTCTGGTGATAATTTCTCGCTATTGGCAGCAGGCCCTCCGGCCACTAAACTTTTGATGACGGTGTAGTCATCATCCATTTGCAACACGGCCCCAATACCCTCAAGACTTAAATTCATTTCCATTTGGAAACGTTCTGCATTACGAGGTGATAAATAACTTGTATGAGGTTCAACACTACGAGCAAACGCATTCATGACTGTTTGAAACACGTCTTCGCTTTGTGTTTGGCTTAAACGCTTAATGGCATTGTTGTAACGCTTCTCGAGCACTTCAACAATTTCAGGCCACTTTTTACCGGTTAATTTAAGATTTAACGCGTCATATTTAACGCGCTGACGCCAAAGTTCATTCACTTCGGCTTCATCTTTTGGCCATTGCGCATCTTTGCGATCAAATTCATACGCATCGCCAGCTTGAGTAAAATCGAACTCTTTATCAAGCAAAGACAACGCATAAGCAAAACGCTCATAACGACGTTTCTGTACTAGGTCGTACATGGTAAATGCAGGGCTAATATCGCCTGATTCAACCATGTTATCAAACTGGTTTTGATATTGACTAAAGCTCGCAATGTCTGCCGCAGTCAGCACATTACGACGATAATCAAGTTGCTCAAGAAAACGGGTATATATTTGCTCAGAGAATGCATCGTCAAGTACAAAACGATGATAATGCGAGCGAGTAAACAAAGTTGTTACTCGCTTGCTAGCCACTTTATGTTGTGGCTCTTGTGCTAGTTTAGGTAACTCGCTGATTTGAATCGTTGGTGAAATTGCCCATGCCGAAAAGCCGACAAATAAACTGGCAATTGACGCGGCCAAGGTAAGTTTTCGCATCAACAAGTACTCCTTAAATTTCTATAATAGTATGTGCTCAGCACGTACTTTGATGGATAAGCCAGAATCTAATTGAACAAGCACATCCTCTTTATTAATATCAGTCACAACACCAGGAACAGGTGTGGCACCTAATTTAACATTAACGCGTTGTTTTTGTTTTAAATCTTCTAGCTTAGCCGGCACAAGTTTAATCACTGGAGCCGCTACCGGTGCAGGACGTTCCTTTTTAACGGCAGGAGCACGTTTAGGTGCCACTTTCTTTGCCGGCTTTTTAGGCGCTAACGCTTGACGTTTTGCTTTAGCTTTATCTTGGCTTTCTTTAAGCGTCAAAATAGCATGGTCAATGTGCTCTTGTTCTAATTCAGCACATTCATTACCGTCAAGATCTATACGTTTAGCACCTGCTTTAACGCCTTTCAAATAGCGCCAGCTGCTTGTGTAACGACGAAGCGCTACACGTAATTGTGTTTTACTGACTTTAGAATCATCAGCTAACCGTTCAGCCAAATCTTGAAACAAACCAATTTTTAATGGCTTCGTTTCACCTTCTGCAATAAAGCATAAAGGAAAGGTTTCATATAAATACGCTAAAATTGCGTTGGTGTCGGTCAACTTGTCTGTTGATTCCATTTTTACTTCCACGTTAATAAAGGGACTGATTATGCGGCATACAATTTGCCTTGCAGTCGTTCATCTTTCGTTAAACCTTACTGTTAAGGCTTAACGTACAAAATATCACTATCCGCCAGTTTGCTAAAGTCATTGAAACAAACCTTAACAATTTAACCAAACTTACTCTCAGCTTAATCATCGCTCATCAGTAAATCCAGCACAAATGCGTATAGCGGCATATTATAAAGCCCGCGACAGCGAATGCGACCATGATTTAATCTAATTTGTTCGCTATTTAACCAAATAGGCAAGTTTCGAAACTTTTTACCATGTTTTCTAAACCAATTTGATCATCTTGATCGAATCGATTCAGTAATGGGCTGTCAATATCTAACACTGCTACAACCTCATTACCCTGCCTAACAGGGATCACGATTTCTGAATTACTGGCAGAATCGCATGCAATGTGGCCATCAAATTGATGAACGTCGGCAACTCGTTGGGTTTTATTTTCTGCTGCGGCAGTGCCACAAACACCTTTGCCGATATTGATACGGGTACAAGCCACTTTACCTTGGAATGGTCCAAGGACTAATTGTTCACCACGCTTAATATAAAAACCTGCCCAATTTAGGTCTTCTAGGTTGTCATTTAGCAACGCTGAAAAATTTGCCATAGCAGCAATCAAATCATCTTCGCCTTCAAGTAAAGCTTGTGCTTGACGATTTAATGTTTGGTAAAATTCGGTTTTCATGTCCATTCCTTAAGCTGACACTCAATCGAAGAATGAGTGATGAATACGACTATTCTGCAGATGTAGTTTTAGCCGTAGTCTTTTTAGTTTTCGCTGTAGGAGCGTTTTTAACCTGTACGATGCCTTTTAGCAAGTTAGAAAGCTCATCTTTATTGTTTGCTAGATAAAATGCCAGCTGTTCGCATTTATTTTCATCAAGTCCGAGGTCTGCCTTAATAAGAAATGGCACTAGGTTATCGGAAATATCGAGCATCTTATCGTAGGCATCAGCCTCTTTCTTCGATATAAATGTCATCTTTTCCACCCCTTCTCTGACCACGACAAATTGGGTTATCACTGCCATGATGTAATCCTCACTGTTTTTATATACAGTGCATAGAATCTCACATAGTTAACTTATGATGCAAGTGTTCTGATTATTCTGATATTATCAAGCACAAGAAAATCGAGATTATTTAACAATTAACTCATTTTTCTGCCAATATAAGGCCAAGCAGAGAGGTTTGACTCTTCGCTACCCAATAATGTGTTTTACTATGGATTAGATTAATTCTTCATGCATGAATTTGATGATCATGATTCTATAATTTTATGCCAATCATGTGATTTGGCAGTGAGAAAACGAGCTTTGCCTTCAAGTGCCCGTGCGCTTTGTCCGCGTTGCCACACGGCGCTCTATGATTCACCTTATTGCTCCATTAATGGCATGCTAGCGTTATGCGTTGCGGCGTTAATTATTTTTATTCCTGCTAATTTATTGCCAGTACTCGAAATCCACTTCCTTGGCAGTGTACGAACCACTACGGTGCTGCAAGCTGCTGTGACGGTTTGGGCCGAAGGATATTGGGTTGTAGGCCTAGCGGTAATGGTTGCTGCAGTTATCGCGCCTGGGCTATTGATTTTGTCAATTATGGCTCAAGTTGTAATTGTAAAATTAAAACTGCACAACTCATTTTGGCAAAGAACCTACACTACATTGTTAAAAAATCATGGTTTGATATCACAAATGACCATGTTAGAAATTTATGTCATCAGTTTTCTCGTGTCGGCCTTTCAGTTATCAGACTTTTCCGATGTGTATTTTGGTATGGGAACATTCAGTTTTACAATGTTGTTTATCATCATCTTATTTTTACAACGTGAATATAATCTAGAACACATGTGGAGTTATGTAGATGCCTAGTACTCCAATTACACCATCCAATGAACATATAGTGGACAGCCCTAAGCAAACTGCGAATACCGATAACGAGCCGAAAACTGAGGTTTTACCTCATATTCAGGGCAAGAAAATGGGCTTATGTTTATGCCCTGTTTGTCGCAAACTTAACGTCACAAGTAACAGTCATTGTCGACGTTGTTTTAGTCAATTAAGTAGCCGTAGTTATGCCAGCATCCAACAAAGTTGGGCTTTATTAGTTACCGCGACAATTTTACTTGTTGTCGCCAATATTTACCCTATTACCTTGTTAACTAATCGCGGAGTGGTCACCAATGACACCATTTTTAGTGGCATTAGTCATTTAGTCAAAACCGGTATGTTTCCGATTGCTATCATTGTTTTCACTGCCAGTATTTTAGTACCTTGGCTTAAAATTATTGGCTTAGCGACTTACTTGACGGCTATTAGTTTTAACTTACCAATATCAAAAAGAAAATTAATGGTTGGGTTTCACATTATTGAATGGATCGGCCGCTGGTCAATGCTCGATTTATTCGTTATTTCATTAACAGTTGCCTTAGTTAATATGGGGCAATTATTAGACGCAAAACCTGCACCTGCCGCGACAGCATTTGCGTTAGTTATCTTACTAACGCAAGTCGCAGCAAAAGTGTTAGATACTCGATTACTTTGGGACCGCTTGGAAAACACTGATGACACAAATTGAATCGCCTAAAATTGTGAAGAAAAAGTTATTCTCGCCAATATGGTTATTACCGGTTGTTGCTTTGATATTAGGTGCCTGGTTAGGGGTCAAAAGCATTAAAGAATCCGGCATTGAAATATTAATACATTTCCCTAGTGCTACGGGTATTGATATCGGCAAAACGTTGGTCAAATACCAAGGGTTGACGGTAGGTAAAGTCACTGACATTGGTATTGACGATGATCTAAAAGGGGTAAACGTTAAAGTTATTATGGATTACCGTGCCGACCCTTTCCTCAATAAAAACACCCTTTTTTGGTTAGTAAAACCTAAAGCAAGTATTACCGGAGTTGAAGGGCTCGATACGTTATTTTCTGGTAATTATATTGCCCTTCAACCTGGTGATGGTCGCTCTGCAACCGTATTTGAAGCACAACGTGAAGCGCCTGCAATACTCCCCGGCAGTGAAGGACTCATGATCGAACTAAAATCCCCTAAACTGGGTTCGATTGATGTTGGCTCGCCTGTATTTTACCGTCAAGCACCTGTCGGAAGCATTGTCAGTTATCGCCTCGACGGAAATAAACAAATAATTATCAGCGCATTTGTTCAAGAACAATATGCCCATTTAGTCAATAAAGACTCCCATTTTTGGAATGTATCGGGCTTGAAAATCGATGCTTCTTTAGCGGGGATAAAAGTCAGCACTGAAAGTATCGCGTCTATTTTGGCCGGCGGCATCAGCTTTGATACCGGCAGCTACACTGAAAAGGCCCAAAATGGTGATGTTTACAACCTATATGAGGATGAGCTTACCGCTATTGGAGGTGTTCATTTTGATTTAACTGCATCTAGCAGTGAAGATGTTAATGAAGGCACCGCCATCACCTACCGCGGTATCGTTATTGGTGAAATAGAAAAAGTAACCTTAACCGACACTGGAGTGAAGCTTATTGCTCGGGTTGAACATCATTACAAAGCATTAATTACCAACGATAGCCAATTTTGGATAAGTGGTGCCGAGTTATCATTAAAAGGTGTCAAAAATATCAGTAGACTGGTTACTGGCAGTGTTATTAATGTCTTACCAGGCACTCAAATAACCGAAGAGGCGATGCAATTTGAATTGGCATCACATGCTCCCGATTTGCTCAGTCAAGACAAACTTAAATTGACGGTAGTTGCCACGACTCACACAGGTGTCAGTAATGGCGCGCAAGTGCGATATAAACAATTGCCTATTGGGCAGATAACCAGTATTGGTTTAAGTAAAGACTTTTCAACTGTTGAATATAACATTGAAATTCAACCAGAGTTTAAGAGTTTGCTGACTAAGGGAAGCTTCTTTGTTCCTGAAAGTGCAATAGCCATTAATGCTTCACTAGAGGGCGTTAATGTTAAAACTCGCGACCTCACTACGATGTTGGAAGGCGCTATTAGCTTAATTCCGGGTAACAGCGAAATGCTGCTTTCGGCTAATAGTACTTTAACACTGCACGAATCAATTGAATCGGCCCAAACGCTTTACGCTCAACAACAGCTGACACCCTTTACTTTAACTAGTATTGATGGTGCCGACTTAGCTGAAGGCTCGCCAATTTATTACAAAAAAATGCAAATAGGCTCAGTGAATAAAGTCAATTGGTTAGCTAAAACGGATAAATTTAATATCGATATCAATATCGACAATAAATTTGTTCCGTTAATTAAGCCCACTACGGTTTTTTGGCGTAATGACGCTGTAGCCATCAATGCCAGTTTAGCCGGTGTCGATATCAATGTTGCACCATTGAAAGGTGCAATAAATGGCAGTATTACCCTTGGACATATAGACGACAGAGTTGATACTGAAAATAATCAACCTAATCTACGATTATATGACAACAAGTCACTCGCACTCATGCAGGCTAAAGTCATCAACCTCACTCTGCCTGTGAGTACTAAAGTGTCAGAAAAAGCGGCTATTCGCTATCAAGGGCATAAAATTGGTGAAGTGTCACAGGTTAAACTAAATCAAGATTTAAACACTCAGAATGCACAAGCTTATATTTATGGCCATTACGTAAACCATTTTAGTGCCAGTGACACTGAATTTTTTATCGTCGATGCACAAATTTCTTTAGCGGGTATTAATGCCCCAGAAACACTGTTAACGGGTCCTTATATTGGTGTTATCCCAGGTAACAGCACAGAAACTATTGATAATTTTGTTGCCCAACCTCACTCGAGCTTTGAGGCTACCGTACCTAAAGATGCATTAGCATTCCAATTAGTTGACGATCAACTAGGTTCTATTAAGGTCGGTACACCGCTATTTTTCCGCGGAATTAAAGTCGGACAAATTGATGGATACAGGTTGGATGACTCAGGGATTGAAATTACGTTGTTTGCCCATGTAAATGCTGAATATGGTCACTTAATTAACCAGACTAGCCAGTTTTGGGATGCCTCTGGTATTAAATTAGACGTCGGTTTATTTTCGGGTGCACAGTTAGAAACAGGCTCATTAGAAACGATACTCGCCGGTGGTATAGCATTTGCGACCCAAGATACAACATCAGATAGTAATCGTATCAATGCAACCGAACGTTTCCCATTGCATGAGAATATGCAAGATGAATGGGCACAATGGCGACCTACACAAACTAAGTAACCTCAGCTAGAGATAATACAATTAGTACAAATAAAAGGCCGATATATTTATCGGCCTTTTATTTATATTATTGATTTCGATAATTGATTTTTAACCATAAAACCAATAACACACACCGATGGCGGCACTAATACCTGCAAAATCTGCTGCTAAACCACACCCTAGTGCATGACGACCATTACGGATCCCCACTGAACCAAAGTACACAGCCAACACATAAAATGTTGTTTCGGTACTGCCTTGTAAAATAGCTGCTAGTCGGCCCGCAAAAGAATCAACTCCGTGATGACTCATGGTTTCTAACATCATCGCACGCGCACCAGAACCGCTAAAAGGTTTCATGAACGCGGTTGGCATCGCATCAATAAAGCGCGTATCGGCGCCTAATGCACTCACGCCACTTGCTAACAGCTGTAAGGCATAATCTAACGCCCCTGAAGCCCTAAGAAACCCAATGGCTAATAACATCGCCAGCAAATAAGGGATTAGCTGAATTGCTTGGCTAAAGCCCTGTTTAGCGCCATCAACAAACTCGTCATACACGGCAATTTTGCGATAACCTGCGACTAAAATAAAACTTAAAATCAGCAACAACAGTATACCGTTACCTAACACCATAGACACCTGGCCTATCGCATCGGCGGATAATGTCACCAAATAAGCAATCCCGGCCATGAATACACTCATAATGGTTGCAGCATAAGCCAAAATAACACTATTGATTAACGAGATACGCTGCACTAACGCGACAACCAATAGTCCCACAACGGTGGAAACACTTGTGGCCAATAAAATGGGTAAAAAGATATCAGCAGGATTAGCCGCACCTTGTTGGGCACGATAAAGAAAGACGGTTACAGGGACTAATGTTACTGAGGAAGTATTTAATACTAAAAATAAAATTTGGGCGTTGGTTGCTACTGATTTTACAGGGTTAAGAGATTGCAGATCATGCATCGCTTTTAAGCCTAAAGGCGTTGCTGCATTGTCCAGTCCCAACATATTAGCAGTAAGATTCATGCTAATGCTGCCATAGGCGACATGTCCACGAGGAACCTCAGGCATCAACTTAGACAGTAAAGGTTCAAATATGCGGGCAAACAAACCCACCACACCGGCCTTTTCACCGACTTGCATCAAGCCCATCCATAACGCTAACACACCGATTAAGCCAAGCGAGATGTCAGCGGCTAACTTAGCACTGGCAAACAATGCCGTCACCGACTCGCTTAATACATCGACATTGCCATTCACTAATTGAATCGAGATAGACAACGCAGCAATGATAAAAAATAATAACCACACTCTATTTAGCACACACCACTCCATTAGCCAGTCGGTTTTATTAACGTCAATATACAGTAATCATTGCCAAACAGGGTGTACAATTCCGTGATATGATCGCTTCAATTACTGCAACAATAATGTATCGTTTTTTATTATGGCCCAATTAAATATAAACTTTATCAATCACATTGAGAAAGAGTTACCCGCTCACTTGGCTTTAGAAGAGTTTATCGCCTATTGTGATAAACCACTTCGTAAATCCATTCGGGTGAATACGCTTAAAATCAGTACTGCACAATTTTTCAGCATCATGACTAAAGCCGGCTGGCAACTGTCTCCAGTACCTTGGTGTGCTGACGGATTTTGGATTGAGGGTAAAGATGATATCCAACTGGGTAATGCCATTGAACATATTCAAGGGCTATTTTATATCCAAGAAGCCAGCTCAATGCTGCCGCCGACCGCATTATTTTCCAATGAAACCGCCGCCGAAATAATCTTGGATGTCGCCTCAGCTCCAGGTTCTAAGACCACTCAAATCGCAGCCTTAATGAATAACAGTGGCTTATTAGTCGCTAATGAATATTCTGCCAGTCGCGTTAAAGTATTACACGCTAATGTGTTACGTATGGGGGCCAGCCACACCGCCCTAACCCATTTTGATGGCCGAGTCTTTGGTGAATATTTATATGAATCGTTTGATGCTATTTTATTGGATGCTCCTTGTGGCGGCGAAGGTACCGTCCGTAAAGATCCCTTGGCATTAAAACACTGGGATATTGAAGATGTTACTGCGATTGCTGAAACCCAAAAAGATCTTATCGAATCAGCATTTTTAGCGTTAAAGCCAGGCGGAGTGTTAGTCTATTCGACTTGTACTCTAAGCCAGTTAGAAAACCAACATATCTGTTATCACTTACAGCAAACTTACCCTGATGCGGTTGAGTTTGTGTCACTGGCTGAGTTATTTGATGGTGCAAATAAAGCATGCACTAAAGAAGGTTTTTTACATGTTTGGCCACAAATTTACGACAGCGAAGGTTTTTTTGTCGCCAAAATTCGTAAAACCGCCTCAGTCGAGCGAGTAAAAAAACAGCCTAAATTACAAAAAAACTTTCCTTTTACTCCCGTAAACGAAAAGCAAAAAGTGGAATTAACACAATACTTTCAAAACAACTTCTGTCTCGAGTTACCCAGCGATGATGTGATCATGTTGCGTGACGATGAATATTGGTTGTTTCCAGTCCAATTTATTCCTTTTATAGGCAAAATGCGCTTTCAGCGTATTGGCATTAAGCTCGCTGATGCGATGAAAAAAGGCTACAAAGCAAAACATGAAGCCGTCATTGCTCTATCAGCAGCAGCACATAATCCAGCAAAAACAATGGAATTAAGTGCGGCGCAAGCACAAGGTTTTTTAATGGGCCGTGATATTGCTACAAGCACTTTTGATCAACCGACACAGCAGCAGTTAGCCATCATGCCACAAGGCGAAATGTTAGTGAGTTATCATAAAGTCGTGCTTGGGGTTGTAAAACATTTAGGCCATAGACTGAAAAACAATTTACCGCGTGATTTGGTCCGCGATAACGTTAACTTGAGCCTATAGCACGCTACACTATTTCGATGAGCAAGAATAAAGAATATAAAACATAATTATCAATGAATTACTATAAAACACAGTGATAAAACAGAGTGCTAAACCAACATTATTAATTAAATTTTATGCACAACACAATTTGAGTGCCTATAATTAATTCATGTTCGACTCAGTATTTGGCATTTTAAGCTATCTTAAGATGCCACAACAGTAGCGCAAGGCTCTTAATCGAGCCCTTTCCCTAGGCCCAAAACAATTGGATAGTTTGGGCCTTTTTTTATTATTTCACCCACCAGCACGCTCTAAAATGTGCTTAAGTCATAGGTTCATGGTGGTATTTGAGTAACGTTAGCGCAATTATTTAAGCAACTGCGCTAACATTATTTTGTTTGCCTGCACAGCAGGCATATCAGAACTTTATTGCCGCGAAGTAAGCCACAAATTAGATAATTTGCTGTTAGTCTCAGGATTGAGCTAGCTGCAGATTTGATTTAGCGGCCAACTAACTTAGCGGCATCTTTAAATAAATTAAAAAAGTTATCCGTGGTGTATTGAGCTAACTCTTCGAATTTTTCACCGCGCAATTCTGCGACAAATTCGGCAACATCTCGAACATAAGCAGGCTGATTTTCTTGACCACGATGCGGCACCGGAGCTAAATAAGGTGAATCGGTTTCGACCAGTAATCGGTCTTTTGGTACTTGGCGAATAACACTGCGCAATTCACCTGCATTTTTAAACGTTACAATTCCTGAAACAGAAATATAAAAGCCTAAATCAATGGCGGCTTTGGCCATTTCCCAGTTTTCAGTAAAGCAATGCAGCACGCCACCCACTTTGTCGGCATGACCTGCTTTTAGCATATTAATGGTATCTTCACGGGCATCGCGAGTATGTACAATTAATGGTTTATTCACCTCTACAGCTAACGAAATTTGTTGTTCAAAGCACTGCTGTTGCAAGGTTTTTGTGTCATTTGAATAGAAATAATCTAAGCCTGTTTCGCCAATGGCAACCACTCTGGGATCTTCTGCAAAACGTTTAATGTCTTCAATATTCAACCCTTCTTGTACATCGAGAGGATGTACGCCAGAAGACAAAAACACATTATTAAAGGCAGACATTTTATCTCGCATGGCTTCAAAGCCTTGCTGACGAACGTTGACGCACAATAGATAGTCAACACCTTGAGCTTTGGCATTGTCCATAATGAATTGTAAACTGGCTGAGTCTGGGGCCGCTTTTAAGCGGTCAAGGTGGCAATGTGAATCAATTAGCATGGGAATTCTTTCGCAACTACATTAACAAATAAAACAGATGCGCAAGAATACCTAGCTACATAGTGCAGGTCAAATCGCTAGAGGCAAGTTCGCTTGATAATAATTTTTCAATATGATGTTTATGACTTTCAACATCAGTTTTAATTTTAACCCCAATACCCGCTGGGCGCCCACCAGATGCACCTAATGGATTAATCCATACCACTGTGCCTTTAAATTCATTTGTTTGGGTGGCATTAGGTAATCGATAAGAAATAGTAAGCTCTTGGCCTAAAAAATGACTTTCTGTAGTAGCAACGAATAAACCTGCAGGCTTAATAAAAGGCATATAAGCACGATAAAGTTTATGTAATGTATCGTAATTAACAACAAGATCGACCATAAATAATTATTTTCTTTCCATAAGCAGGTTAAAAATCAATATAAAAACGTTTTAATGGGTCAACTGTCTAAATGTGAGCACATATTGTTGACACAAGGCTGGCGCGTTCACACTCGGCATTGTTTCAAGTCTATGACACATGGTCATCACACGCCCAGCAAGTTCAATGACTTTTGATTGAACCAGTGGATTTAATGACTGACGACTCGTGTTTTCAGTTTTTAGCTTATTACTTTTTAACACATATTGGCGCAAGTACAAATACAAAACATTAAGTGCATCAACAATTTGTTGTTCAGACACCTTCAATAAACTGTTGCTTAAATGACCCGTTTGTAAACTTTGGGCCCAATCTTGGCGAAATGTCAGCAGTTGTTGATAATGCTGACTGGTTAAACTATTTGCTAACGCAAGAGGACCACCAACAACACTAAGACACCATGTAACATCATGGATTTTGCCATCGGCATTGGCTGGCGGTAACAACTGCTGCGCCGCTAACCACTGATGGATCTCGTTTTTAGTTGGCTCAACAAAATTAAGCGTTTGACAACGACTGGTAATGGTCGCTAGTAACTGGGCTGATGTATTGGTTTGCAAAATGAGTACAACATCATCGCCAGGTTCTTCAAGGGTTTTCAATAATGCATTAGCCGCTGCCAAATTTAAGCGTTCGGCATTAACGATTATAGCTACACGTGCGCCACCTTGCTGAGCCGTTTGGGTTAACGCTTGGCAGAGCTGACGAATTTGATCGACTTTAATTTGGTTGCCATCTGGTTCGATTATATATAAATCAGGATGATTACCTGCTGCCAATAACAAACAACTTTTACACTGGCCACAAGCACCAACCGGAGTGAGTTGCTGGCAAAGCACAGTTTGCGCTGCAGCCTTAGCAAGCTTATCGCCTCCTAATGCTTTATCGATGTTGAACAAATGCGCATGACTGCTTTTGCCTCGATAATGCTGGTCAACAAAACGCTGATGTGGATCGGCTAACCAAGGCAGCTGGTCAATCTGATAATCTCTCATGTCGGCACATTATCCCTTTTAATATCAATCACTGCTCACTCATAAGAGTGGATAAATGGCGTTGTAATTGTATACCAATATCATTATGCACTTGTTCCATGGATTGACTGGCATCAATCACCACAATGCTGTCATCTTCATGGGCTAATTGTAAGTAGGTTCGTCTGGCTCGCTCAAAAAAATCAATCGCTTGTTGCTCTATTCTATCAAGCTCGCCACGACTGGCTGCACGGCTTAAGCCTAACGTAGGATCAATATCCAAATATAAAGTGAGATCGGGTTTAAAACCACGTAAGCAAGCATCACTGACCGCTTTCACTAATGGCATTAACCCTCGGCCACCACCTTGATAAGCTAATGATGACAGATTGTGTCTATCGCCAAGTACCCATTGACCCGCAGACAAAGCAGGCTTAATAACATTGGCGATTAATTGTGTTCGCGCTGCATAAATAAGTAAGCATTCTGCTTCATCGCATAATGGATCTGTCTCATCGGCAATTTTAACTAAATCGCGCATTTTTTCTGCTAAAGGAGTCCCGCCCGGCTCACGAGTACACACAGGAGCCTGACCAATATGCTGCTGAATAATATCGTTAACGAGGGCTATCGCGCTTGATTTACCCGCGCCTTCTAATCCTTCGATTACAATAAACTTGCCTTGTTGTTGAGTCATTTTCTTTTTCTCTGAAATTCGTTTACGGCATTATTATGGGCTTTCAACGTAGATGAAAACACATGACTGCCATCATTACGTGAAACAAAGTACAAGTAATTTACTTTGGCTGGATTAGCGGCGGCAAATAATGATGCGCGACTTGGTGCAGCGATAGGCGTTGGCGGTAAACCATCAATTTTGTAGGTATTGAATGCCGTTGCTTCGCGTAAATCTTTACGAGTAATATTACCTTTATAACGTTCACCCATGCCATAAATTACCGTGGGGTCGGTCTGAAGACGCATGCCTTTTTTAAGTCTATTATTAAACACTGCAGACACCCAATCACGCTCTTCAGGTTTGCCCGTTTCTTTTTCAATAATAGATGCAATAATCAATAATTCGTAAGGTGATGATAAGGCTAAATCAGGATCGCGCCCTTCCCATGCTTGCGCTAAGCTTAGCTGCATCATGGTGTAGCTGCGGTTTAAAATCGTCTGTAAGTTATCATCTGCATGATAATGGAATGTTTCTGGATAGAACTTACCTTCAGGCAAACCAGAAGTATCACCATTTTGTAATAACACTTGATTAAAGTCGTCGGTATTCTTTGCCAAATGCTCAGTAGTGGACAATGTTTGCTGCCACTCGGTAATAGTTTTACCTTCAATTAAGGTGATGCTAAAAACCACTTGTTGGCCTAAATATAATCGCTTTAATAACGCTTCTAATGTATCGCCAGGGATCATTTGATACAGACCGGTTTTTATATGAGCAAGCTTAGGTTCAAGTTTGACCAGATATTTAACTTTCCAGCTATCGGTAATCAATGATTGTTGTTCTAGTTGTTGCGCAAGCTTAATCACACTGGTGCCAGGTTCAACCGTTAACGTTTGAATTTCAGTTAACTGTAGTGGCTGTTTTTGGTAAGCGATTAAGCCAGAGACAAGCCAATATCCTCCAAGACAAACGACTGTAAATAGAGGAATAAGACTGGCTAAAAAAAAGGTTTTTATGGTTTTAATCATGATGATAAATTCACACTCAAAATGTGCCTGAATCGCGATGTTTGCGTCCAACGGCTAAATTGAAAATCGTCAATGGCAGTTACATCAACAATGCCAAATAAACTGTTTGTTATAAATATATTGTCCGCTGCCTGAATATCACCAAGTGTTAATTGTGTAGCCATAACAGATAAGCCCTGACAGAGTAGAGTATCAATTAATGTCTCACGCATAACACCACTTACGCCCGCATGGGTTATTGCTGGGGTAAACACATGACCATTTTTGACCACAAAAATATTGGCCATGGATGACTCTATCACATTACCGTCACAGTCAAACACTAACCAATCTTGATGAGTACTAGGCAGCGGCTGTGACTTTATGAGCACCTGTTCCAATCGATTAAGGTGTTTTATTCCAGCCAGAAGTGGTTGCCTGCCAAGACATATGGGTGATGATGCTAGCGAGATACCACTTTGCTGCCAATCAAGATAATGCTCAGGAATTGGATGCACTGACACGACTTCTGTAACGTTTACGCTCAAAGGAGCCTGATAACCACGGCCACCTACTCCACGCGTCAGCAATAGCTTTATACAATGTTGTGGGTATTGTTGGGCGAGTAGGATCAATTGTTGTATTAATAAGTCGCTTGGATGCCACTGAATACTTAGGCGCTCGCAACTTTGCTGCAAACGAGAAATATGCCCGTCAAGGAATAGGATCCCTGCGGGCATATCAGCTGATGCTGTGCGCATGGTTGCGAACACACCATCACCATAAGCAACACCACGATCAAATGGATTTATGAGTCCGTTTTCAACGTGATTAACCCAAACTGGTGCCATTATTTATCCTGGCTGATCCGGCTTGCCACAGCCTCTTGTTGATCTTTGTACTTCGAGCTTTTACGCGTGTTATATGGACGAGCAACCGCAGAGCTTAAGCGCTCGAAATTAAGCGCACCAATCGTCATACCAGGGCGAAGAGCCAACGGCAATTTGCCACTGTTAAAAAACTCAAGTACGATTTTACCTTGCCAACCGGGATCAATACGATGTGCGGTCACATGTACCATCAACCCTAAACGGGCAAGTGATGAGCGACCATCTAACCAACCTACAACATCTGCAGGTAAGGTCACACTTTCATAGGTTACCGCTAATGCTAATTCGCCAGGATGAAGGAAAAAAGCTTGATCATCAGCAATTTCAATTTTATCGCTCATGATCCGATCAAGTGCTATTTGCATTTCTGCACTAGGGCCACTTAAATCGATGTAAGGTGCAGTATGGTCTTTAAATACACGAAATTGGCTGCCTAAACGTACATCCACGCTCACTCCCGAAATGGCTTCAATACCAGGACGAGGATCGATAATAATGGTGCCATTATCTAAACATTGCTCAATTTCTATATCGGTTAAACGCATGCTGCACTCTCTTCTAGATAAGGCTACTTCGCCAATAAATGCTGAATTCTAGCTTTTAAAATATCAGTTGCGATACGGTTTTTACCGCCCCGTGGAACGATAATATCGGCATATTGTTTTGACGGCTCAATAAACTGTAAAAACATCGGGCGTACGGTTCGTTTATATTGTGAAATAACCGATTCCATTGTTCTGCCACGTTCAGCAACATCACGAGTTAACCGACGTAAAAAGCAAATATCTAATGGCGTATCCATAAACACACTGGCATCCATTAAGTCACGTAATTTAGGATTGGTTAATAATAGAATGCCTTCTAAGATAATCACTTTTTTAGGCTGCATGGTCAACGTGTCGCTAATACGAGTATGCTCAGTATAGCTGTAACATGGAATGCTAACTGGCTCACCTTGTTTAAGCTGAGATAAATGAGACGCTAATAACTGATGGTCTAACGCTTTTGGATGGTCGTAATTAGTTTTGACACGATCTTCCATCGTCAAATGGCTTTGATCATGATAATAAGCATCCTCATTGATCACACCAATTTGATTTGTTCCTAAATCACGACACAATTCTTCAAAAATTGTTTTAGCAATTAAACTTTTACCTGAAGCCGACGCACCGGCAATCCCAATAATGACACACTGCTGAGAATTCATCTCTTAACCTTACTCGTCTTCTGATATGCTAATTTTTACGGTTGATTGTACTTGTTGAAGTGCTAATTCTGCCCCTAGTTTGCGGGCAATTTCGCGATATATCCCTGACACTTCACTTTCTGGTTCGCTCATCACGCTCGGCGTACCATTGTCCATTGATTCACGAATATTGATGTGTAATGGCAGTGAGCCTAATAATGGTACGTTATAACGTTCCGCTATTTGACTACCACCATGAGTACCAAATGGGTGTTCTTTATGGCCACATTCAGGACAAAGATGAAAACTCATGTTCTCGATAATCCCAAGTACTGGAATGTTGACCTTGTTGAACATGGTGATGCCTTTCTTGGCATCCGCTAAAGCAATATCTTGCGGCGTTGTCACTATCACCGCACCGCTAACCGGTACTTTTTGCGATAATGTCAGTTGAATATCACCAGTTCCTGGTGGCATATCGACGATTAAATAGTCTAATTCAGGCCACTGCGTTTCGTTAAGTAACTGTGCTAAAGCACCTGCGGCCATAGGACCACGCCAAACTGCAGCTTCATCACCACTTAGCATAAAGCCAATTGATTGCGCAGAAATGCCATGCACCAATGCAGGTGTCATGTGCTTTCCATCTGGCGATTGTGGACGAAAATTAGGAATGCCCAACATCAATGGAATAGACGGGCCATAAATGTCGGCATCTAAAATACCCACTTCGGCGCCTTCAGCTTTTAACGCTAATGCGAGGTTTACTGCGGTGGTTGATTTACCCACACCGCCTTTACCAGAAGCCACAGCAATAACTTGTTTTACATTAGGAATAGGTGCAATGGCTGGCAGCGCTGAATAAACCCGTGGTTGGAAATCAATTTCACATTCCACTTCATCAATGGCGTCAAGAACAGCCAATTTATTGGTTATTGCCATCACGGTGTCACGGTATTGTGTCATACACGGATAAGGATAAACTAAGCCTAATTGTAGGCGTTTTCCTTCTATCGACAATGCTGTAACACATCCTGCACTGACCAAACCTTTATGCAAATAAGGATCTTCAAATGCTTCTAAAATATCTAACACTGGTGACAATAATTCATCACTTAATTGATAATTTGTATGCGTATTGACCAAAACGGCAGCTCCGAACCAGAAATTTGCACAAGTGTATCAGAACTTGGTAAAAAAATAGCGACTAATAAGCCTTTTTAAGTCATGTTTTGGTGAAAAAAGTCTGCTAATCAGTTAGTATCAGGCAATATTTTTGGTGTAATTTGATATCGAGACAAAATGACAAAATCACAGCGTAAAATACTGGTCACAAGTGCCCTTCCTTATGCCAATGGCCCAATCCATCTAGGCCACATGCTTGAATATATCCAAACGGATATTTGGTCACGTTTTCAAAAGTTACGTGGACATGAATGCCACTACATTTGTGCCGACGATGCTCACGGCACGCCGATTATGCTTAAAGCACAGCAAATGGGCATTACGCCAGAAGAAATGATTGCCCAAGTGCAAAAAGAGCACCAGCAAGATTTCGCGGATTTCAATATCCAGTTTGATAACTTTCACAGTACTCACAGCGACGAAAACCGCATTTTGGCCAGTGATATTTATCTAAAGCTCCGTGATCGCGGTTACATCAAAACCAAAACCATTTCACAATTATATGACCCTGAAAAGTTAATGTTCTTGCCTGACCGTTTTGTTAAAGGCACCTGCCCAAAATGTAAGTCTGAAGATCAATACGGTGATAACTGTGACAACTGTGGTGCAACTTATAGTACAACCGATCTGATAAATCCTAAATCGGCAGTCTCTGGTGCTACACCAATAATGAAAGATACCGAACACTTCTTTTTCGACCTGCCAGCATTTGAAGGCATGTTAAAAGAGTGGATTCAATCAGGTTCATTGCAACAAGAAATGGCCAACAAGCTTAACGAATGGTTTGAACAAGGCCTAAAGCAATGGGACATCTCTCGTGATGCACCCTACTTTGGTTTTGAAATCCCTGATGCTCCCGGTAAATTTTTCTATGTTTGGTTAGATGCACCTATCGGTTATATGGGCTCATTTAAAAACCTATGTGACAAGCGTGATGATTTAAACTTTGACGATTTTTGGAGTTTAGACTCTACCGCTGAGGTGTATCACTTCATCGGTAAAGACATTGTTTATTTCCACAGTTTATTCTGGCCAGCAATGCTTGAAGGCGCTGGCATTCGTAAACCGACCAGTGTTTATGCTCACGGCTATGTCACGGTAAACGGTTCAAAAATGTCTAAGTCTAAAGGCACGTTTATTAAAGCGCGTACTTATTTAGATAATTTAGATCCGGAATACCTACGTTATTATTACGCGGCTAAATTAAATAGTCGTATTGATGATTTGGATTTAAATTTAGAAGATTTCGCTCAACGAGTTAACTCAGATTTAGTCGGTAAATTAGTTAACCTTGCTTCACGAACGGCAGGTTTTATCGGCAAACGTTTTGACGGAAAGTTAGCCAAGGTAACCGACAGTAGCTTAACCGACATATTCTTAGCCAAAAGCGAAGTGATTGCCGAATTATATGAAACTCGCGAATTTGGCAAAGCGATGCGTGAAATCATGGCATTAGCTGATATTGCTAACGCCTATGTTGCCGACGCAGCACCTTGGCAATTAGTTAAGCAAGACGATAAACAAGATGAAGCACATCAAGTTTGCAGTAATGCATTAAACTTATTCAGAATCTTGGTCACTTACCTCAAGCCTGTATTACCAAAACTGGCCGGTGATGTTGAAGGTTTTTTACAGTTAACCTTAACGTGGGACAATTTGGGCCAAGATTTATCAGGTCATGAAATAGCGCCATTTAAAGCATTAATGCAGCGTATCGAACCCAAAAGCATTGAAGCTATCATCGATGCCTCTAAAGAGAACTTGCAAGCCAGTAATACGGACGCACCTAAAACCGATGCGCCGACACAAGCCGTTAATCAATTAGAGCAAGATCCTATCAGCCCAGAAATAAGCTTTGAAGATTTCGCAAAAATTGACTTACGGATTGCGCGTATCAGCAAAGCGGAACATATCGAGAAAGCCAATAAATTACTGCGTCTTGAATTAGATTTAGGCGGCGAAACCAAACAAGTATTTGCGGGTATTAAATCTGCTTATGCTCCTGAAGATTTGGTTGGCAAACTCACCGTGATGGTGGCAAACCTTGCCCCACGTACAATGAAGTTTGGTGATTCAGAAGGTATGGTATTAGCTGCAGGTCCTGGCGGTAAAGATCTGTTTATACTAGAACCCCATGAAGGTGCTCAACCTGGCATGCGCGTTAAGTAACTGTTAAATACATAGAAAAAAAGACCGCCTTGGCGGTCTTTTCAACAGAAACACATCCAGAAAAACACTACCAGTGATTAAGTGATTAAGTGATTAAGTGATTAAGTGATTAATCTACAAGTATAAAGTAGTGCATTAATGATTAGAATTAACATCAACATCTGATTTTGGCTTTGCATTAACTTCGTTCTGGATATCTACATCTTGTTGGTGAGTGGCATTATCTTCATCCATTGCCTGCTTTAATCGCTCTTCATATAACATAAACAGTTTAATAAAATCGTTACCAAAACGCTCACCCACTGATTCTTTCAACCACATATCGTATAAACGTTTAGAGGCTTCTTTTTCAACCCGCTTATAGGTTGCCTTTCGTCTCAACACATATTCTTCCGAATGACCTAATAACTGTAACGATGACAAGCTGAGCTCAAGAGCTGAATGATGCGTTTCCGACTCGACCGCGTCAGCGCCAGCCTCTTTTAATAAATGCCCATGACCACGGTCAAATGCTCTAGCAACAATCTTAAGTTTAGGGTAGGTATGATGTAAGTATTTAACTAACTCCACACTACTTTCTCTATTATCGATGGCCACCACAAAAAGCGAAGCTTGTTCAATACCAGCAGTTTTTAATAAATCTGGACGAGTCGCATCACCGAAATAGGCCTTAGTATTAATGCGCCTGATAGCGTCGACCTGTGAAACCTGATAATCGAGCACTACGGTTTTAATATTATTCGAAATTAAAAAGCGATTTACCACCTGGCCAAAACGGCCAATACCCGCAATAATCACCGTGCCCTCATCATCAATATTATCCTGTTCACGCTGATTTTTTTTCACTTGAAAGCGTGGATAAATCACTTTATCGAATAATATAAATAACCCTGGGGTTAAAAACATCGATAACGCGACTACGATAGATAAAGTCTGCGCCAGATCAGTTGGAATAACATGCTGTTGAACACTGAAACTCAGTAATACAAAACCAAACTCCCCCGCTTGAGCCAGACATAACGCAAACAACCAACGATCACTGCCCTTAATCCTAAAAATCAACGCTAATAAATACAGCACAAGTGCTTTAATCAGCATAACACTTAAGGTGATTGCAATTATTTCACCAAAATCAGCAAATAGAACCGTAAAGTCGATTCCAGCGCCAACAGTGATAAAAAACAATCCCAATAATAAGCCTTTAAACGGACCAATATTGGCTTCAAGCTCATGCTTAAATTCACTGTTTGCCAGTACAACGCCTGCTAAAAAGGTGCCTAATGCGGGTGATATACCCACTAAACTCATTAATGCCGCAATGCCGATGACCAACATCAGTGCTGCTGCGGTGGAGATTTCACGAGCACCTGATTCGGCGACCATTTTAAATAATGGCCTACTGAGATAGTGACCACCTAACACCACAGCCCCAATAGCTAATACCAGTACAATGGCATATGCCCAACCAGGTAATGAGGCCACTAGGCTTAACTGCTCGTGTTGTTCACTCATACTACTAACTGCAGCTTGGGCTTTCTCAACTAACTCAGGTAAGGCTAATAACGGAATAAAGGCCAACATGGGGATGACCGCGATGTCTTGAAACAACAATACCGAAAATGCGTTCTTTCCGGCGTGGGTTTTATTGAGGCGTTTTTCAGATAAGGTCTGCAACACAATTGCGGTAGAGGATAGTGAAAAAATTAATCCTATCGTTAATGCAATACTCAGTTGGTAGCCCGCATAAATTGCACAAGCCATTACCACCACAACCGAACCCACAACTTGTAAGCCACCAAGCCCCAGTAAACGATTACGCATCGCCCACAACATTTTGGGTTCCAGTTCTAAGCCAACCAAAAATAGCATCATCACCACACCAAATTCGGCGAAGTGTTGAATGGTATTGGTTTCACTGCCCACTAAACCAACAATAGGACCAATGACCACACCCGCAATCAAATATCCCAACACGGAACCCAAGCCTAATTTATTCGCTAACGGAACAGCAATGACTGCAGCGGTGAGATAAATAAAAGCCTGTAAAAAGTACTCTGTCATTGGGGGTCCTTATCGGGTAAATAATTAATATCGACTTTTACACTGCAATTACAAGTGCAAGTACAAGTGCGGGCCAATATTTAGCGATGTATTTTAATCCACTACACTGGGTTAACGATATCAATAAAATGATGGGTTAAATCAAACTTACTGGCTAAATGCTGCCCTAATGCCTGAATACCAAATTGTTCAGTAGCATGATGTCCTGCAGCAAAATAATGCAGCCCTTGCTCCATTGCTGCATGATAAGTACGTTCTGACACTTCACCGCTTATAAACGCATCTACCCCCATTTGGGCTGCATAATCAATATAGTCTTGAGCACCACCAGTACACCAAGCCAAGGTTGAAATAGGCTTGCTGTTATCACCAATATGTAATGGTGCACGTTTAAGTACCTTAGTCAGTAATTGACTCAATTCGCTGGCGCTTAAAGGATGCTCTAAATGACCATGCCAGAGTAAGTCTTGTGCTACTGGTTCATATACTCGAGGACTAATAATCCCTAACTGGTAAGCTAGTTGGGCATTATTTCCAATACCGTGATGGGCATCAAGCGGTAAATGGTAGCCGAATAAACTCATATCATGGTCCATTAATGCCTTAATTCGGCGATACTTCATCCCAGTGATAATTTCTGGCTCGTTTTTCCAAAAAAAACCGTGATGAACAAGAATAGCATCAGCATTAACGGCCGCCGCTTGCTCAATTAATGCTTGGCATGCTGTTACGCCTGTCACAATCGTGCGGATATCAGACTTACCTTCAACTTGTAAGCCATTAGGAGCATAGTCTTTAAAGGCTGACACGTTTAAAAAACTGTCTAAATATGTCCCTAACGTTTGACGAGTAATGGTAGAGGAGCCTTGATGATGTGTTGACATAATATTTTCCTAACAAAATGGATAGAAGCCTCTGAAGCCAACTCAGAAGATAATGGGCCGTTTATCACTTACAATCCGTTGTTAAATTGCAAGCGAATCAGCCACTGAGTTGTACGATTTTTTAGGGATTTAACTAGGGGCTGTTGATCTTTGTTTGAATTTTGTGCGAAGAAGGTAATCTCGTATAATTCACTTCGCCAAAAACAAATACAACGAGATTACCATGCCCCGATTAATGCTCACTGATGAGATGTGGTCGAAGCTAAAAGCTATTCTGCTTGATGATAGAGTTTATAACAAGCAAGAGCATCGATTTACGATGGAAGGGATCCTTTACCGATTGCGTGTCGGCTGCCCTTGGCGAGATTTACCTGAATATTTTGGCTTATGGAATACCATTTACCGTCGTTTTTTACTGTGGTCAAGAAAAGGTATTTTACTCAGGCTGTTCAAAACATTATCGACTAATAGTGATACTGAATGGGAATTTATTGATGGAAGTTATGTAAAAGCACATCAACACAGTTCAGGTGCATCATCTGATGAAAATCAAGCAATTGGGCTAAGTCGTGGTGGTAATACAAGCAAAATCCATCTCGCGGTAGATAGCTATGGTTTACCGATAGAATTCATTGTTACAGGTGGAGAAGTTCATGATAGTAAAGCAGCTAATGCCCTTATTGAACTGTTGCCACAAAGTCATTTTATTATTGCAGACAAAGGCTACGACAGTGAAGCGATTAGAGATAAAGTGCGTGAATGTGGTTCAAAGCCAGTGATCCCTAGAAGACAAAATTCGAAGCAAGGAAATGGCGATATCGATTGGTGTTTATACAAATATCGGCATTTAGTTGAAAATGCTTTTGCTCGGCTTAAGCATTTTAGAGCGATAGCGACCCGCTATGATAAATTGAAAATTAATTTTGAAAGCCTGCTGGCTCTAGCTTGCTCTATAATTTGGCTGCCAATGTGAAAGATCAACAGCCCCTAATTAACCTCTGCTCAGAATAATAAACGGTATCGTGCTAATTTTAGCTTATTTATTCAATACCTTCACTAGAGATGAGTTTAATAATTCAATGTAACTCACTGTCGAATATTTCAACAACAGCAGTCATAAACGCTGATAAATCGGACTTTATGAGGGATAAACCGACAATTACAGCCACTAATTGGACTTTTGTAGCCTTCACACATTAAAATTAGTAACAACCTTCATTTAACATGATAACAAATAGGTTATTAACTATGACAACATTGACTAAAGAAGAGGTCATCGGCCAACTACAAATGGCTCTTGAAAAGCAGTCTGGACAAGCAGTTTCTATTGAACAAGCTGGCAGCTGGTACAAAATTGACGGCGGTAAATCAGTGCGCTTTAGCGAACTTGAATCCATGCATGCACAACTAACTGCATCGTCAGTAAAAAAAGCACCGACTGCGCGCCAAGCAGCTATTAAGCCTGCTGCAAGGTTAACGGCAAAAACTGCAGCGAAAAAACAACCGAGTAAAAAAGTGCAATCAAACTCAGGCGGATTAACGCCTAAGCAGTTGTGGCGTAAAAAACTCGAAAACACAACCGGTAATCAAACCTTGCCGCGTGGATTTTAATCTCTATTAGCAACAACAGATCAAACAGTATTGTTAGCAAATATTGACCACAGTGTGTAAACAAAAGGAGCCTAGGCTCCTTTTGTTTTAGTTGCATTTTCACATCGAGAATAATTACATCGAGAATAAATACATCGAGAATAATTACATCGCGAATAAATACATCGAGAATATTTACATCGCTAAGTCGACCCTGACATAACCGGTTAAGTAAACCACCCTAACCTCATCTCCGGCAGTAAAACTCATACCCGGATCCGCATCTTGGATCACCATAACTTGGCTACCATCTTCTTGCTTTATCATTAGTTCAACTAACTTAGTTTCAAGATAATATTGTTGGTTACCGTGCTGACTGCCAATGCCACCGCCAATCAACGCCCCCAAAACAGTGGCAACATCTTTACCTGAACCGCCACCAAATTGATGACCGATGACACCACCGATTAATGCACCGCCAAAGGTTTTCCAACCGCTTCGACTGTCTTCTACTAGCTGTTTCTCTGTCACATGCTTCACAGATTCAATGTGGCCGTATAACACTTTTTCAACTGGAACGGCTTGATTACGTTCGTAAGCAGCTTGGCTTTGACCACAAAACAAACAAATAGTCAGCAATACTGCAAAAAAACTCTTCACACTTACAGTTATGATTTTAAACATGGCCATTTTCCGCTAAGTTAACGATAAGGTATTACAAATAATATACTCAATTGTGAACTCACTGTCTTATTTAAATCAATCCATCGGCTTCCCGCCGCCAGAGCAAGCTCTTACTGATCCGAATGGTCTATTAGCCATCGGAGGAGACTTACGGCCAGACCGCCTAGCACAAGCCTATTACCAAGGTATTTTCCCTTGGTTTAACGCTAATGACCCCATTTTGTGGTGGTCTCCCGATCCTCGAGCGGTGTTCACACCAAGCCATCCTTTTGGCAGTAAAAGCTTAATTAAATTTCTTAAAAAGTCTTCATGGCGCTTTACCATTAATCATGCATTTTTAGATGTTGTTGCCGGTTGTGCTGGGCCCCGTAACACCCAAGATGGCACTTGGATTTCGGCCGAAATACAAATGGCCTACTATGAACTGCATCTCCAAGGGCGTGCTCATTCTATTGAAGTATGGGATGGCGAACAGCTAGTGGGCGGATTGTATGGTATTCCGGTGGGCGGTATTTTTTGCGGTGAATCGATGTTTCATCGTCAAACAAATGCATCAAAAGCAGCCTTTGCTATACTGAATCAACACTTGGTGAAACACGATTTCCAATTGATTGATGCGCAAGTAATGAATCCTCACTTAGTTAGCCTTGGGGCTAAAGCCTTACCTAGAAGCGAGTTTTTAACGGTGCTTCATCAGTACAGAGATCGTACAACTTCAGCGTCAATGTGGAACAAACAAGAGGTGTTTATTGAATTCTAAATCTGTCAGCGTTGGAATAAGCCAGCCTTTTGATTGCAATTATATTGAAGGTAATAAAGAGCAATTGCTGGTGATCCAAGAGCCGCAAATAGACGCCGCGCTGTTTGAACAACTGCTGACGATGGGCTTTCGTCGTAACGGCAATGCTATTTACAAACCTCGTTGTCCCTCCTGCCAAGCTTGTCAGTCTATTAGATTGAATGTTAATGATTTTATATTATCTAAACGCCAAAAAAGAACCTTAAAAAACAACCAAGATTTGCATTGGAAAGTCACTCATACCTCACGGCCAGAGCACTATGATTTGTATCAACGTTATATCAATGAACGTCACAACGATGGGCCAATGTTTCCTGCATCGCCAACCCAATATGATGATTTTTTATTATCAGATTGGTTACCGCCGATGTTTATTGAGGTGTTTGATCAAGAGCGATTAATTGGGGTAGCCGTAACCGATGAAATGATGAGCAGCTTCTCAGCAATTTACAGTTATTTTGATCCTGATTATGCCGACCGTTCATTAGGCTCGCTGATGATTTTAATCCAATGCCAATTAGCAAAATCATTGGGTAAACGTTTTTTATATTTAGGCTATCAAATTGATCAAAATCGGAAAATGAGCTACAAACGTCAATACCGTCCGTATCAAATTTTAACAGCACTCGGTTGGCAAGTTGGTGAAAATCTTACGGCTCTTTCTCGTTAACGCCCTTTACAGTTCAGTGTTTTTGGGGCATGATACGCCCGATTTTTTCATATTTGAAGGCTAATGGGATAACTAATTAATGGCGAAAGAAGACAACATTGAAATGCAGGGCACTATCCTTGAGACCTTGCCAAATACAATGTTCCGCGTAGAGCTTGAAAATGGACATGTGGTGATAGCCCACATCTCTGGCAAAATGCGCAAAAACTACATCCGTATTTTAACGGGTGACAAAGTCACTGTACAGTTGACTCCTTATGACCTATCAAAAGGTCGTATCGTCTTCCGCGCACGTTAATCGCTAGCCTCAACAATGTAAAAACCGACTGCCTGTCGGTTTTTTTGTTGTTATACCAAACTGCATAAATAAAGTGTATTCAACGTAAAGCAACACGCATCAAACAAGACGAATGTTCAACGTAATGGGTATCCCTTTATCAGAGCATTCAACCAGGCATCGCGATGGTTGTAATCCGTTTTGCAGAAGCACCTCATACGATCCACTACTATGTTTATTGATTTAAAAAGGGAATACCCATTTTGCTATCAATACCCATTGAATTGAACAGTAAGAAATGCTTTGAGTTGAAGGCTTATTTATAAGTTACGGTATTGGGCGCAATTAACATACATAAAAAAAGATGACCCATGGGTCATCTTTTTTAATGGCATATTTTCAAGTATATGGATTGATTCCTACGAGACTTTTTCTAACGACTCGCAATCGATATTGATCTCACCTTCTTTAACGTCAATATGCGCAATACCACCCCTTTCAAGCACACCAAACAGAATCTCATCCGCTAACGGACGTTTAATCAATTCAGTGACGACACGTGACATTGGGCGTGCGCCCATCGACTTGTCATAACCTTTCTCTGCAAGCAAGGTTCGCGCTTCATCACTAACATCTAGCGTGACACGCTTATCATCTAGCTGTGCCTGAAGCTCAACTAAGAACTTATCAACCACTTTGGCGATAACGGTCATATCCAAATGATTAAACCATACAATTGAATCTAAGCGATTACGGAACTCAGGTGAAAAGACTTTATTGATTTCAGCTAAGGCATCTTGAGTGTGATCTTGCTGTCTAAAACCAATCGATTTACGAATAGTTTCTTGTACGCCAGCGTTGGTGGTCATCACTAAGGTGACATTTCTGAAATCTGCTTTGCGACCATTGTTGTCGGTCAAAGTACCGTGATCCATCACTTGCAGTAACAAGTTGAATACATCAGGATGCGCCTTTTCAATTTCATCAAGTAGCACCACACAATGCGGATTTTTAATCACAGCATCGGTTAACATACCACCTTGGTCATAACCCACATAACCTGGAGGCGCCCCGATTAAACGTGACACGGTATGACGTTCCATGTACTCAGACATATCAAAGCGAATCAGTTTAAGGTTAAGACAATTAGCTAATTGATTAGTGACTTCTGTTTTACCTACCCCAGTCGGGCCTGCAAACATGAAGCTGCCTACTGGCTTTTTCTCAGAACCTAAACCGCTGCGCGATAAGCGTATAGCAGCACTAAGGCTCTCAATCGCTTTGTCTTGACCAAATACCACCATCTTAAGGTTACGTTCAAGGTTACGTAACATATCCTTGTCAGTCGACGATACCGACTTCTCAGGAATACGCGCCAACTTAGCAATAATGGCCTCTATTTCCGCTTGACCAATGGTCTTCTTACGTTTGCTTTGCGGCATCATCACCATGCGCGCACCGGCTTCGTCAATCACATCAATCGCTTTATCAGGTAAATGACGATCGTTTATGTGTTTGGCCGATAAAATAGCCGCACTGCTGATGGCAGCTTGGGTATAACGCACCCCATGGTATTCTTCGTACTTAGATTTAAGTCCCATCAAAATTTTGGTGGTTTCGGCAACTGAAGGCTCATTAATATCAATCTTTTGGAAGCGACGCGCTAAAGCACGGTCTTTCTCGAAAATGCTTTGATATTCTTGGAATGTGGTTGAGCCCATGCAACGTAACTTACCACTCGATAATAATGGTTTAAGTAAGTTAGATGCATCCATCACACCGCCAGAAGCGGCACCAGCACCAATAATGGTATGAATTTCATCAATAAACAAAATGGCATGCTCATCAGCAGCGAGTTCTTTTAATAAGCTTTTAAAACGCTTTTCAAAATCACCACGGTATTTAGTGCCCGCTAATAATGAGCCTAAATCTAACGAATACACCGTTGCATTGGCCATAACATCAGGCACTTGCTTATTGACAATACGATAAGCTAAACCTTCAGCAATAGCCGTTTTCCCCACCCCAGCTTCACCCACTAGTAATGGGTTATTCTTACGGCGACGGCACAATGTTTGAATAGCACGTTCAATTTCAGCATCACGGCCAATTAATGGATCGATACTGCCGTCTTGGGCTAATTGATTTAAATTAGCAGCAAACTGCGCCAACATGCTGCGGTCTTCTGGATTTTCAGATTGTTCGTCAATGCGTTCTTGATCTTGTGGTTCGCCAGAATCATCTTCTTTTGACATGCCATGAGAAATAAAATTAACCACATCTAAACGGGTAATATCACAACGACGCAGTAAATACACTGCTTGCGATTCTTGTTCACTAAAAATAGCGACGAGTACATTGGCACCAGAAACTTCGTTACGACCAGACGATTGCACATGGAATACAGCTCGTTGCAAAACACGTTGAAATCCCAAAGTGGGTTGGGTTTCACGTTCTTCAGTTGATTCTGCAATAATGGGCGTGGTTTGTTGAATAAAATTAGCCACTTCTTCTCGTAAACGATTAACATCCGCCCCACAAGCAATTAATGCTTCGTAGGCAGAAGGATTATCAATCAGCGCTAATAATAAATGTTCTACCGTCATGTATTCATGACGTGAATCTCTAGCTTGCTGAAACGCTAGGTTCAAGGTGACTTCCAGGTCTTTGTTCAGCATAAGCACCCCCTAAATTTAACCACAGACTGTGAGATATCGATTTTATACTTTCTCTAACGTACACAGTAACGGATGTTGGTTTTCTCTTGCAAACTGATTTACTTGAAAAACTTTTGTTTCTGCAATCCCAAATGGAAATACACCACACAATCCTTTGCCTTGGTTATGGATCGCTAACATAATATCTACAGCTTGCTGTTCATTTTTCTCAAAAAAACGTTGTAATACTTCTACCACAAAGTCCATCGGGGTGTAATCATCATTGTTTAGCACCACTTTATACATATGGGGTGGTTGTAGTTCAGATTCAACCTTTCCTTCAATATGTTCTACATTGCCTAATTTAGCCATTGTTTAATTCTAGCCTCTCGTTTGGTTCCCGACCACTTGATATCGTTAAATTAATTAAATGTTGTTTTTTTGTTAATTACTACTTGACATATTTTCGTACAAATTTCATTCTGTTTGTTAGGCGGCGAATACTAGACCGCTGGATAATAAGTTTTACTATCTTACTGGTAAGTAGACAACAGAAGGAAGTGGAAGTATGGCAAACGGAACTGTTAAATGGTTCAACAACGCCAAAGGATTCGGGTTTATTTGCCCTGATCAGGGTGGCGAAGATGTATTTGCGCACTATTCAACTATCGAAATGGAAGGTTATCGTACCTTAAAAGCAGGTCAACCTGTGTGCTTCGAAGTTGAAGAAGGCCCCAAAGGAATGCATGCTTCAGCCATCTCGCCAACAATCTAATTGGTGAGACTATAAAACAAAAAGACAGGGATTTTAATCCCTGTCTTTTTTATTGCCTAAAAAAACATCAACTCAATCAATTTAATACACCTTCAATTGAAGATGTATTCATTAACAGAATAACTCACACCTAGTTAGGAGAGTTTTTGTGCAGATTAACCAATTACAAACTGGTTTAATGTTGCACTAGGGCGCATTGCTTGTTCGGCTTTAGCTGCATCTAAACGGTAATAACCACCCAAATCAACTGCTGGGCCTTGTGCACCGTTCAATTCAGCAAGAATAACCGTTTCATTTGCAGCCAATGACTTAGCTAGAGGTGCAAAGTGTGCAGCAAGCTCTGCATCAGCCGTTTGCTCAGTTAATGCTTGTGCCCAATACATCGCTAGGTAGAAGTGACTACCGCGGTTATCAAGTTCACCTACACGACGTGATGGTGATTTATTGGTATCAAGGAATACACCAATTGCCACATCTAAGGTGTCTGCTAATACTTGTGCCTTAGGATTATTGGTCGTTTGGCTTAAATGCTCTAAAGACGCAGCAAGTGCTAAAAACTCACCTAATGAATCCCAACGTAAGTGACCTTCTTTTTCGACTTGTTGCACGTGCTTAGGCGCTGAACCACCGGCACCTGTTTCAAATAAGCCACCGCCATTCATTAACGGCACGATAGACAACATTTTAGCACTGGTACCCAGTTCAAGAATTGGGAATAAATCGGTTAAGTAGTCACGTAACACGTTACCCGTTACCGAAATAGTGTCTTCACCTTTGATGATGCGCTCTAGCGTAAAGCGAGTTGCATCCTCTGGCGTCATTATTTGAATGTCTAAACCAGCAGTATCTTGCTCAGCTAGATATTGAGTCACTTTCTTAATTAACTCAGCATCATGAGCACGGTTGCTGTCTAACCAGAATACCGCAGGCGTATTGCTTAAACGTGCACGCTTAACGGCTAGTTTTACCCAGTCGCGAATTGGCGCATCTTTCACTTGGCACATGCGATAAATGTCGCCAGCTTCAACGTCATGGCTCATTAACACATCACCGGCTTGGTTAATCACATTAACCGTACCAGCAGCTTTAATTTCAAAGGTTTTATCGTGGCTGCCGTATTCTTCTGCTTTTTGAGCCATTAAGCCCACGTTAGGTACGCTGCCCATAGTTGTTGGATCAAATGCACCGTGCTTTTTACAGAACGAAATTGTTTCTTGATAAACACCAGCGTAACAACGATCTGGGATCATTGCTTTGGTGTCTTGTAACTGGCCATCAGGACCCCACATTTTCCCCGAAGAACGGATAGCTGCAGGCATTGATGCATCAATAATGATGTCACTAGGTACGTGTAAGTTAGTGATACCTTTATCAGAATCAACCATCGCAAGTGCTGGACGAGCGGCATAAACAGCAGCAATATCTGCTTCAATTTCGTTACGTTTAGCTTCTGGTAACGTGCTAATTTTGGCATAAACATCACCAAAACCATTGTTTACATCAACGCCTAGTTCAGCAAATAATTTACCGTGCTTATCGAACACATCTTTAAAGAACACTTTAACGGCAAGACCAAATAATATTGGGTCAGACACTTTCATCATGGTCGCTTTAAGGTGTAAAGATAGCAAAACATCTTCAGATTTTGCCGCTTCGATTTCACGAGCATAAAAATCCACTAACGCTTTTTTGCTCATCACTGATGAGTCAATAATTTCGTCCGCTAATAACGCTAAGCCGCTTTTCAATACAACGTCTTTGCCGTCTTGTTGAGTCAACACGATATTGACTTTATCAGCTACCGCTAGAGTGACAGACTGCTCACTGCCATAGAAGTCACCTTCGTTCATATGAGCAACGTGAGACTTAGAGTCGCTGGCCCATTTACCCATTGAATGTGGGTTTTTCTTGGCGTAGTTTTTCACTGACGTTGGTGCACGACGATCTGAGTTACCTTCACGTAATACTGGGTTTACCGCGCTACCTTTAATTTTATCATAACGCGATTGAGCTTCAACTTCTGCGTCATTTTTAGGCTCATCAGGATAGTTAGGAATGTCATAACCTTTTGCTTGAAGTTCAGCAATACAGGCTTTTAACTGCGGAATTGATGCACTAACGTTAGGTAATTTAATGATGTTAGCTTCTGGCTTATTAGCCAATTCGCCTAATTCGGTTAGCGCATCAGCAATTTTTTGCTCTGCGGTTAACTTTTCAGGGAAGTTAGCAATAACACGACCTGACAAAGAGATATCGCGCGTTTCAACTTTTACGCCAGCAGCGTTAGTGAAAGTGCGGATAATCGGTAATAAAGACAGCGTGGCAAGTGCCGGTGCTTCGTCGGTTTCTGTGTATATGATCGTTGGAGTGTTATCTTTCATTTTGTTTCCTACATTATTGTAAATTTATAATTTATTAGAATAAATTGCGTAAGCATTTGACGGGCTTTGGTGGATAACACTCGCACAAGTTAACCGTGGTCAGCGACCATGGCACACTTTTTTATAAGCCAAGTATGTGAAATCCCCTATCCCTTTATTATTATATTTTGTTCTCAAACCTCTGAGATTTAGCGGTTAAAGCCGATATCTCAGAATGATAAATTAGGTACAGATCACAATTTTTAGGCGGACATCATAGATCATTCTTAGTAATTTTCAAATTCCACTAAGGGCGAATACGCAGTAAACTACCATAAATAGATTTATATTCGTTCACTTTTCACTCACTTGTATTAGCAAAGGATGTTAACCATACCTTTATGTCAAAAATCGGTAAATTCAGTCAATTTAAAAAAACATCTACTTACAGAACTGGCGCGTCTACAAAACCAGTTAATTCAGAGGCAACAAGTGCGACAGCCAATCGTGGCAGGGCAAAATCGCGACCGCCACAAAAACCACGGCCTGAAAATCCCGTCATCGTATTATTTAACAAGCCATTTGACGTGTTGTGCCAATTTACCGATGAAGCAGGCCGACAAACATTAAAAGACTTTATTCCAGTAGCCGATGTTTACGCAGCAGGACGTTTAGACCGTGATAGTGAAGGTTTGCTATTGCTTACCAACGACGGACAATTGCAGGCAAAGCTTACCCAGCCATCGCAAAAAACCTTTAAAACCTATTGGGTTCAAGTGGAAGGAGAACCATCAGATGAGGCAATCAATGCCTTATGTAATGGGGTTGAATTAAAAGACGGCATGACATTACCGGCTAAAGTTTGCGTAATGACATCTCCTGATATTTGGCCAAGAACCCCGCCGGTGCGAGAGCGTAAAGCCATTCCAACAACCTGGCTGGAAGTGCAAATTTGTGAAGGTCGAAATCGCCAAGTCAGAAGAATGACCGCACATGTAGGTCACCCAACCTTAAGATTAATCCGTTATAAAATAGGTCAATGGTGTCTAGATGATTTACCAAATGGTGAATACAAAGTGATCAGCACGGCAATGTAATCGCTGGCAGACGCTTTATACAAGAGGGAAATATGACTGAGCGCTATAAACCTAATACTACTGTAGCTTGCGTGATCCACTGCCAAGGTAAATTTTTATTGGTTGAAGAATGCATCAACGGTGAGGTTAAATTTAACCAGCCAGCGGGGCATTTAGAAGCCAATGAATCGATTATTGCAGCATGCGCTCGTGAAATTATTGAAGAAACGGGACTTGAGCTGACACCACAAGCCTTAGTAGGGATCTATCAATTTCGGGCAGCTACAGATTTAGCCTTTGTTCGTTATACATTTTGTATTGAGCTGGCCGAGCAACAACACGCCACACCCGGTGATAATGCCATTACCGCTACCCATTGGCTTAATCTTGCAGACATTATCGCCCTTGGCAACCAGCTTCGTAGCCCATTAGTGCTAAAAAGTATTGAAGATTTTTTACAACAAACGGATAAAAACCATTCCGCACAGCACACGCCGTTATCGTTGCTCAATGTCGATTATTTTTAATGGCTTGTATTAGGCTATTTGTATGTGCCTCAAGATAGCCCATTAAGCGAATGCGTGATAGAATACGCGCCGCACAAATGTCGTATTAATTGGCCGTTTACCAATTAATCTCTTCGATATGTGCAACTATAATCTCTGCGATATTCGCAACTAATAGTATTCAAGTTAACGACTAGCAAAAATCTAGCACAATCGCCTTGAAACATCGGCATTGCGGCACAATATATACATTATCTTTCTTCAAGGTTTTTAGGATTTATGACATCACTCAGCCCTACTTCAAACGGAAAAAAAGTCATTGTCGGCATGTCCGGCGGTGTGGACTCTTCAGTATCAGCTTACTTGTTAATGCAGCAAGGCTACGAAGTTGAAGGTCTGTTTATGAAGAACTGGGAAGAAGACGATACTGATGAATATTGCGCAGCAGCAGATGATTTAAAAGATGCTCAAGCGGTTTGCGACAAGCTAGGTATAAAAATGCACACCGTCAATTTTGCTGCCGAATACTGGGATAATGTATTCGAATACTTCTTAGCAGAATACAAAGCAGGCCGCACGCCTAATCCCGATATCATGTGTAATAAAGAAATCAAATTTAAAGCATTTCTTGAATTTGCCGACGACATTTTAGATGCTGATTATATCGCCATGGGCCATTATGTTCGTCGTCGTGATAATAGCGATGGCAGCGTTGAAATGCTCCGTGGGGTTGATGGCAATAAAGATCAAAGTTACTTCTTATACACCTTAAGCCACGAACAAGTTGCCCGTAGCTTGTTCCCTGTCGGTGAACTTGAAAAACATCAAGTACGCGAAATAGCCCAAAAATTGGGACTCATTACTCACGACAAAAAAGACAGCACTGGCATATGCTTTATTGGTGAACGTAAATTTACTGACTTCTTAGCAACGTATTTACCAGCACAACCTGGTGATATCGAAACATCGGAAGGTGAAGTGATTGGTACACATCAAGGGTTGATGTACCACACACTTGGACAACGCAAAGGCCTTGGCATTGGTGGACTGAAAAACAGCAATGAAGACCCATGGTATGTGGTCGAAAAAGATTTAGTCCGTAATGTGCTTATTGTGGCGCAAGGCGGCAATCACCCTCGTTTAATGTCAACAGGTATGACTGTCAATCAGCTCCATTGGGTTGATCGTAAAGGTCCAGCCAATAACAGCACGATTACGGTAAAGACCCGTTATCGTCAACGTGATGTTGGATGTACCCTCACCTATGATGACGTAGACAATATTACGGTGATGTTTGATGAGGCGGTTGCCGCAGTGACCCCTGGGCAATCAGCCGTGTTTTATGATGGTGACATCTGTTTAGGTGGCGGCATAATCGATACTTTAATTCGAGGATAATCCGTGAGCCAAACTCCAGACAACATCTTGTTTGAACGCACTATGGCCTTCGCGGGTATTTTACAAGCGATTGGCCAAGTGCAGTATTTAGCACGCCACGGCGAAAGTGACAAAGACGCCTTAGCTGCTACGCTTAATACTATTTTAGTCACAGAGCCTGAATCGACAGTTGAAGTCTATCAAGATAAAGCCATTTTAGATAATGGCTACCAACTGATTCAAAATCAGCTCGGCGATGGCAGTAACAAAGATGTCGAAACCACTCGTTACTTAGTTGGCGTATTAGCGCTTGAACGTAAGCTTGCCCGCTCGCCCAATGGTTTGGGTATGCTGGCAGAGCGCATCAATCAAGTGCATCGCCAACTGGCACATTTTGCGATTACCGATGAACAAGTACTTGCCAATTTTGCCAGTATTTACAGTGATATCATCAGTGAATTAGGCCCTAAATTACAAATATCAGGTAATCCCGATTGCTTAAAACAGCCTCAGGTGCAAAACAAAATTCGTGCGTTACTGCTTGCTGCAATGCGCAGTGCGGTATTATGGCGCCAATTAGGTGGCAAACGCCGCCATTTAGTGTTTGCCCGTAAGGCCATATTTGATACAGCAAAACAAAGCCAAAATAACAATTAATCGAATCACCCTACAACAAAGTTCATCAAGGAGCTTCAAATGGATCTTTCCGCACTAACTGCTATCTCTCCGGTAGACGGTCGTTATGGTAGTAAAACCGCCTCATTACGAGGGATTTTCAGCGAGTTCGGTCTTACTAAGTACCGTGTTCAAGTTGAAATCAACTGGTTAAAGCTATTATCTAGCTGCCCAGAGATTGAAGAAGTTCCCCCTTTTAGCGAAACCGCCCTTGCCGTGCTAGACAGCATCAAGGACAACTTTAGCGAACAAGACGCCCTGCGCGTTAAAGCGATTGAAAGCACCACCAATCACGACGTTAAAGCGGTTGAGTACTTTATTAAAGAACAAATTGCCAATAATGCCGAGTTAGTCGCCATTGATGAATTTGTCCATTTTGCCTGTACCTCTGAAGACATTAACAACTTATCTCATGGCTTAATGTTAAAAGAAGCGCGTGAACAAGTGCTAGTGCCGCATTGTCAGCAGATTATTGATGCGATCAAAAAATTAGCGCATGACAATAAAAGCGTGCCGTTAATGTCACGCACCCACGGCCAACCAGCATCGCCATCAACGTTAGGCAAAGAAATGGCTAACGTTGCGGTACGTTTAGATCGTCAATTAAACCAAATCAACGCTGTTGAAATTATGGGCAAAATTAACGGTGCAGTCGGTAACTACAACGCACACATCTCTGCATACCCTGAAGTAAACTGGCATGAGTTGTCACAGCGTTTTGTCACCAGCCTTGGCATTAATTGGAACGCGTATACCACTCAGATTGAGCCACATGATTACATTGCTGAATTGTTCGATGCCATTGCTCGTTTCAACACCATCCTAATCGATTTTGATCGTGATATTTGGGGTTATGTTGCACTAGGCCACTTTAAGCAGCGCACTATCGCAGGCGAAATTGGTTCATCAACGATGCCGCACAAAGTCAATCCAATTGATTTTGAAAACTCTGAAGGTAACTTAGGTATCGCTAACGCGCTAATGCAACATTTAGCCGCTAAATTACCCGTTTCAAGATGGCAACGTGACCTAACTGACTCAACCGTATTGCGTAACTTAGGCGTGGGTATGGCTCACTCGTTAATTGCATATCAAGCAACCTTGAAAGGCATTAGCAAGTTAGAAGTGAATGAAGCACAACTTTTAGCAGAACTAGACAAAAACTGGGAAGTATTGGCCGAGCCAGTGCAAACCGTAATGCGTCGTTACGGTATTGAAAAACCGTATGAGAAGTTAAAAGAACTGACGCGTGGCAAACGTATTGATGCCGCACAACTTGCAGTATTCATCGATGGTCTTGAATTACCAGAGCACGTAAAAGTTGAATTGAAAAAAATGACCCCAGCAAACTACATTGGCCGCGCAGAAGCCTTTGTTGATGAGCTAAAATAGTCTTATAAGCTTATACATACCATTAGCGGTCGCATATGTGGCCGCTTTTTTATTGTATTACCACTCGTTAATTATCTCGACCTGAGGTCAATGATGTACACATTAAATATTGATACCCAAGCCTTTATTAAACAGCATTGGCAGCAAAAACCACTTGTAATCAAACAGGCTTTTGTCGACTTTGAAGATCCTATCGCAGCAGATGAACTTGCCGGCCTAGCCTGTGAAGAAGAAATATCATCACGCGTTGTGGTCACAAAAGGTGATGACTGGGACGTGGTTCAAGGTCCATTTGAAGACTATGACCAATTTGGTGAAGACAACTGGCAGCTATTAGTTCAAGCCGTCAACCATTGGTATCCAGATTCTCAGCCTCTGGTCGAAGCATTTCGATTTTTACCAGACTGGCGCTTTGATGACTTAATGGCATCATTTGCCACGCCAGGTGGTGGTGTTGGGCCGCATATCGATAACTACGATGTGTTTATCATTCAAGGCGATGGCGAACGTCGTTGGAAAGTGGGCGACAAAGGTCAACATAAGCGTCGTGGTGATAACCCTAACTCACCGCTAGTTGATGACTTTGAACCGATTATCGATGTGGTATTGCAAAAAGGCGACGTGCTCTACATTCCACCAGGATACCCACATTGCGGCGAAACGCTATCGCTAGCCTTGTCATATTCGATTGGTTTTAGAGCGCCTAGCCAACAAGAACTATTAACTGAACTCGCTGATAGTTTAATCGACAGCAACCAAGGCCAAAAACGTTTTAATTCTGTGGATGAGCCAGCAACACCAGGGATGATTAGCCAATCACACCAGCAGGGTATTATGGATTTATTGACCCAATTGGCTCAAGATCCAGCCAGCTATCAAACCATGCTAGGGAAGTTACTGAGTCAAAATCGTTTCGAACTTGATATCTGTGAAGGCGAAGAGCCATTAACGGCCGATGAGTTATTGGAAGCGATTGAGCAAGGCGCGATAATTCAACGCATTGGTGGTTTGAAAGTATTGCAGTTAGAAAATGATAATGAGCAGCGTTTGTTTATTAATGGTGAAGTGTACACCTTTACTAATGTTACAAATGACATGTTACAACTATTGGCTAACCAGGTAAGGATAACGCCTGAAGAGGCCGGTTTATTCACAGCCAACCCAGCGGCAATGGATGTTCTAACAGAATTACTCAATCAAGGGTTATTCTATTTAGCCGAAGACGATTGCGAGTAATCATTAGCATATAAGTCACTGAGCTTGATGGCGGCTATCAATAAGAGCTCATCGATATGATCCATCAAGCTCAAGATAATAAAAAAGGCACTGTGAGTGCCTTTTTTATGTTTATTACGTCAAGTTACTAGTGGCTTAGAGCATTACCCCCACAGTTTCTCATCTTGATTCATTTTATATAAGCTTTCTGCTCGCGACACCAATAATTGTGCAAACTTAAGTTGAGTAGGATCTTTGGTTACACCCGACTTGTGCAAGTTCTCTGCTTTAAGTTGCCACATCATTGAAAAATGTCTAATCGCATCACGAGCTGTTGCCGCGACTTTCACATCAACATAATCCGAAGGTAAATCACCAGACATTACCCAAAATGTTTGTTTTTTAGGTTGCTTCGATTCCATCTTCCAAATGGCTAAATAAGGAGCAAGATAACGGCTTTCGTCAGCAAGTACTTTACTTGGGATCACCCCTTTCTCAGCCAAAAAACGGTTCGCCTTTTGAAATTGAGTACGAACCCACTCTTGTCTTAATGCCTCAGGCTCTGGTGTTGGCTGTGCAACCGGCTCTGCTACTTCTTCAGTCATAATACTTCCTATCTTATTGTTATATTACAGGTTAGAACAAAAATGCAACCTGATATTCAATCTCAAAAACACTGATGCAACATAAGTTACTTTACGTTTACGTAAGGTGGCAAGCTAAATTTCCACATCAATGACAAAAATAACTAAATCATGCTTTGTTGAGAGTATCGCTAAATGCTATCGTGCTGCAATAAATATAACAAGCAGTCGTTTGCGCCTTTTGTACTCAATTAACAGAAGGTGTGAGAACTTTACTTTAACAAGCTAGCAAGCGGAGATGTCACGTGGCAGTTTTTAATCATGTTTCGTTCGATGAACACGAACAAGTGGTCTTTTGTCATGATAAACAAAGTGGTTTAAAAGCCATAATTGCAGTCCATAACACTAACCTAGGCCCTGCCGTAGGTGGTTGTCGTATGTGGAACTATCAATCGGATGATGAAGCCTTAACAGACGTATTACGTCTTTCTCGTGGAATGACTTATAAAAATGCGTTAGCCGGTCTCACCATGGGTGGCGGTAAAGCAGTGATCATCGCCGATCCTAAAACAACCGACCGCGAAGCGTTATTCCTTGCATTTGGGCGCTTTGTGAACAGTTTAGGTGGCAAATATTATTCTGCAGAAGACGTTGGCGTATCGACATCAGACATCATGATAGCCAGTCGTGAAACTGAATTTGTTGCTGGACTTGAAGGTAAATCAGGCGATCCATCGCCACTTACCGCGTTAGGCACGTACCTTGGCATTAAAGCCGCCGTAAAACATCAACGCGGCATTGATAGCCTAAAGGGGATTAAAGTCTCTGTGCAAGGCGTGGGACACGTTGGTTATTACTTGTGTAAGCATTTACATGATGCAGGCGCTGAACTGATTGTTACCGACATTCATCAAGCCTCGCTTGACCGTGTTGCAACCGAATTTGGTGCAACAGTTGTTGCTCCACAAGATATCTATACCCAGGATGTTGATGTCTATGCGCCTTGTGCATTAGGTGCAACACTTAACGACACAACCTTGCCATTACTAAAAGCGACCATTGTTGCCGGTTGTGCCAATAACCAGTTAGCTGAAGTTCGCCACGGTGAAAAACTCAAGCAAATGGGTATTCTGTACGCGCCAGATTACGTGATTAATGCTGGCGGCATTATCAATGTGTCATTTGAGAAAAACTATGACGCTGCAGCCTCTACCGCCAAGGTTGAGCAGATTTACAATACCCTGCTGACTATTTTTGAACGTGCTGATAGCGAGAACCGCACTACCGGTTCTGTAGCCGATGAAATGGCTAAAGCAATTATTGATGCCGCAAGATAGTTAATCAGCTTGATATTAAGGCTTTTGAATCCCTTAATATAACTTTATAAACATGCATTTATAAAAATCAATTTATAAACATAACTTTATAAAAAAAGCTAAAAGGAAATGCCTGTGCATTTCCTTTTTTATTACTCCTCCCTCCAAATATTGCTGGTGACGGGTTCATCAAGTTGCAACAAATCGTTCACCTTAGCGTCAAATAACTGCCCTACTCTACATCAACACTGACGCAATCTGTGTATTAGGGTGAATGACGGATGATCTCACACAGCAAAAAAAGCAATCAACAACGCCAACCTTTATCTCACTTAACGCATAGTGACAAAATTCAGCATTTTCATGCGTTGTGGATATCGGATGTTCATCTAGGCAGCATTGATTGTAAAGCAGACTTTTTATTACATTTCCTCAATCATAGCCAATGCCAATACTTGTATTTAGTCGGTGACATTGTCGATATCTGGGCACTGAAAAAACGTGTTTATTGGCCCGACAGCCACAATGAAGTGATACAAAAAATCCTCGAACTGGCCAGTAGTGGCACCCAAGTTATTTACATACCAGGTAATCATGATGAGGCTTTCAAAGATTATGCCGACAGTCATTTCAGAGGTATTACCCTCGTTAAACAGCATATTCATCAGTCTCTGAGTGGTAAACGTTTTTTAATGCTTCATGGCGATCAATTTGACTCACAAGTATGTGTTAGTCGTACCTACGCAAAATTAGGCGACCATTTATATGATGTGTTGTTGTGGCTAAATCGTCAGTTACACAGAGTAAGAAGCCGCCTAGGATATCCATATTGGTCACTAGCCAGCTACATAAAACTCCGCGTCAACAAAGCTCAGCAAGCCATTAACCAATACCGAGATGCCGTACAGCGCTATGCCATTAAAAAACAAGTCGACATGGTGATATGTGGCCATATCCATCAGCCAGAATTATCACAGCATACGATTAATAACCACATCATCACTTACGCAAATGATGGTGATTGGGTTGAAAATTGTACTCTCATAGCAGAGACAGAATCTGGAGATGTGCAGTTGCTTAAGTGGGATGAACAAACGTTGCAAGCTACAGCAGTAAAAACGATTGATTTTGGCAGTTCAGAGGCTACATCAATCATCACGCCCCAAAAACAGCACGTTGCATAAATAAGGCTAAAATATGATATTTACTGTCGATAATATGGTCGAAAAAAACCTGCCAAATGTGCATAACAAGCCTTGGTTAGCCGTGCCGACTAAAGCCATGTTGCGCTACTTGCTTCATGAAAAGCAGTGTAATGACATTGCCAACGAACATGCGCATTTATCCGGGGTCGATTTTGTTGAACAAATTCTTGCCTGTTTGAATTTTAGTTACAGCGTCCCAAATAACGAAATTGAAAATATTCCCATTGAAGGTCGAGTGGTGATCTACGCCAATCACCCTATCGGTTCACTTGATGCGTTGGCATTAATCAAACTGATTAGCCAAGTGAGACCAGACATCAAGGTCGTTGCCAATGAATTACTTATGGCCATTAAACCGCTTCATTCCATTTTATTGCCAGTACGTAACATGACTGGTGGAACACCGAAACAACACTTAAATGAAATTCATCATCACCTCAAAAATGAAGGTGCGGTATTGATTTTCCCCTCAGGTGAAGTGTCGCGTTTACGCCCTACGGGTGTCACTGACTTACATTGGCACAGCGGATTTTTAAAAATGGCTCGCGCCTGTAATGCGCCGCTTTTACCTATGTATGTTGATGCAAAGAACTCCGCTACATTTTATGGTGCTTCAATGATTTACAAACCATTAGCGACGTTATTGCTGGTCAAAGAAATGTTTAAACAAATGGATCATGTTATGCCAGTGCGGATTGGCCAATTAATAGCAAAAGAAGTTGTCAGCACTCAAGACTTTCCGCTTAAAACTAAAGTGAATCTGCTTAAAAATCATTTATATCGCATTGGTAAAAATCGCAGTCCGTTATTCATTACCCAAAATGCCATTGCTCATCCGGAAAAACGCAGTGAGCTACAACAAGCATTACAACAATGCGAATTGCTCGGTAAAACCCAAGACAATAAACAAATCTATTTATACAAACATACTCACAGCAGTCCGATTATGCGTGAGATTGGCCGGCTTCGTGAAATCGCCTTCAGAGCCGTGGGCGAAGGTACCGGTAAACGTCGCGATACCGATAAATATGATAATCACTATTTTCATTTAGTGTTATGGGATAAAGACGAATTAGAGATTGTGGGTGCCTATCGTTTTGCCAGTGCCAAAATGCTCCACGAATCCATTGGTGAAAATGCGCTGTATAGCCAATCACTATTTGAATACCACGATGCGTTTGCTCCCTATTTTGACCAAGGACTCGAACTTGGCCGCAGCTTTGTGCAACCTAAATATTGGGGCCGCCGTAGTTTAGAATATTTGTGGCAAGGTATTGGTGCGTTTTTGATTAAAAACCCACAGTATCGTTACCTCTTTGGGCCTGTGTCGCTAAGCGATAGTCTACCTGTCCCCGCCAAAGAGATGCTGGTGTTTTTTTACCAACACCACTTCGCCACCAAACACGTTTTAGCGACTTCATTTAATTCATATCAATTCACCGACGAACGTCAGCATCAATTGCATCAGTTATTTAATGGCGATGATTATGCTGAGAATTTTAAAATACTCAAACGGACGCTATCGAATATGGGTGTATCAGTACCGACGTTATTTAAGCAATATGGCGAATTGTGTGACAACAATGGCGTACAGTTTCTCGACTTTGGTATTGATGCAGAGTTTGGTGACTGTATCGATGGTTTAGTGTTAGTCGATATTCATCAGTTAAAGCCGATAAAATATCAAAAATACTTGGCTGGCCATTTACCTGAAAACAAAATTGCATCTTGACCAGATACAAGCTTATAACGTGAGTAAGTCGTTGTCATTGGCCGTTAAATGATTGTTACACTGATATTTATCTGATATAAAAGAATAAATACGTGGAGAATCGCTTATGACAACTGCTACTGAATTGTTGACAGAGACATTACCTGATAACCCGACTAAACATCTCTGTGTCGCGGACATCATGACTACGCGAGTGGTTACCATAGAGATGGATGACCGGCTGACACTGGCCAAAGAAATTTTTGACAATGTCAGCTTTCATCATCTACTCGTGGTTGATAACGAGCAATTGAGTGGCATATTGTCTCATCGGGACTTTCTACGGGCGCTCAGTCCTAATATCGGTACCGCTGCTGAATTAATTCGAGACACTGAAACCCTGCATAAAAGGGTTCATCAAGTCATGACTCACAATCCATTCACTATCGCTCCTCATTGCGATATCAACCAAGCAACCAGACTTATTTTAGACCACGATATAGGGTGTTTACCGGTATTAGACAACAACACCATCGTGGGCATTATTACTTGGAAAGATCTATTGAAGGCCTATTACGTGAAGTAAATGGTCTGCTTTTCATCTATTTAATCGTTAACAAAAAATAGTCTGCCTGTTACTACTGTATTTTTGAACTGTCCTTTTGATCTGTTCTTTTGATCGAATACTCATGTATAAGTTCCGTATATTATCCGTATATTCCGACATACAACCCTGCTTCATTTATCATCAACCGCTAATATTTAAATGCCGAAAAATCATATTTTGGCAATAGCTCTTCCAAAAAATAAATATTACTAAGCTTGCCAACTAGATAGCTTCATTTCGTAAATTGTTCATATTTATATGCTGGAAAATGTCACATTACTCTGCTTTTATTAGACACAGGGCTCGTGGCTATCATGTGATAAGGACAGCATTATGATTAAGTTTACATACCACCTCAATCAAGACAACATTGAGTTGCAAGCGAGTAATTGGTGCGGACTAGAACGAGTATTTATTAATGGCAAAGTGGTGTCACGCAAGTTCAACTTTGGTTTACAAAGCATGCATGATGTACTGCTTAATAATGGCAAAAAGTGTCGTTTTCAATTAATAGTCGATCCACAAACAGAATTAGTCTCTTGCCGTATTTACAAACAAAACCAATTGGTGACTATTTTAAATCAAGGTAAAAAACAGCTACAAAAAAGCCAGTTCCTAATCGAAACTAGCTTCGTTGTCGTGTGTGTTGGCATGCTCAGCTTGTATTGGTTAACTTAAGTTAAACATAACCAATGAGATTGGTATAACACAAGCTGGCTTAGGTATTAACCTATGGTGAAATCAAGCTGAACGGTAGATTTTGCTTCTGTTGGCTTACCATCAACAAATTTAGGCGCATAACGCCATTGACTAAGCGCTTCTATTGATTCTTTTTCAAACTGGGTGCCACCTTTAGAGTCAATGATCTCAGGTGATTTAACAAAACCATTTTCATCAACCGTAAACTCAACTTGCACCCAACCAGATTTTCTTCTTTGGGCATATGATTGCGGATATTTTGGTGGTTTTCTAAATAACGGGGTTTGTTCTTGTTGGTCATTCCATGGCGTCATTTTACCAATCGCAATACAATGCTCAGTGGCTTTATCGCCTAGGCCTTTTTGCTCATACAGTTTCACTAACAAGGCATGCGCACGAAGTTCATAAGGATGGCTATAAGGTAATGCCTGATATTGTTTGATAACTTCAACTAAATTCGTAATAGCTTGACTTGGCTTACCCATGGAATCATATAACGCAGCAACGAGGTAAGTAGCATCAACTCGTTTAATGGCATCCTCTGGTAACTTACTGGTATAAATATCGTAAGCGTCAAACGCCAAAGTTCTCACTGTGCGGGTATAATACTCGGTATGCGATAAGCGATGAAACGTAATGAGTTTTACTTCGGCAACCGTTAACTCATTGTCAGCTTTTTCTGCAATCTCTATTGCTTCAAATAATAACGTTTTCGCGTATTTATCATCTGTTGTCGATTCAGCTAACCCAATCAAAGGATCGATTAACTCGATACCATTATCGGTCACGTTTTCACGGTATACAGCTAATGCAGAAGTAAATAATTGATGCGCCTTAAGCGTCGCTTCATCTTCAATAACACGGCCTTGATTCTTTTTCTTAGGTTCAACCATTACCGCATTTGCATAATTAATGGCTAACTTAGCGCTATCAAAGCTGTCTTGACCGAATTTAATTTGACCTATACCCGTGATCATTGAAAATGCTTGATTTTGTCCCAAATGGGATCATCATAGCCCCATGAAACAAATTACACTCTCGCCAGAACAAAAAGTAGCATTGGAAACTCGACATAAAAGCTCGAGTGATAGGCGTGAGTGTGATCGCATTAAAGCCATTTTACTACGCGATGAAAATTGGCCAACGCCAATGATTGCCCAAGCGTTACGTATTCACGAAACGACCGTAGTTCGATACATTGATGCCTATGCTCACGACCAAAAACTCACGTGTAATAGTGGCGGCTCCTTAAGTTATCTGAGTCAAGAGCAAACTGAACTATTGATTGCACACCTGTGTGAGGTGACCTACTTGCATAGCCATCAAATAGTCGCTTATATCTCAGAACAATTTCAGATTAAGTACACAGTGTCAGGCCTCAATAAATGGCTGCATAAACATCAGTTCAGCTATAAAAACCCTAAAGGGGTTCCTCACAAATTTGATGAAGACAAACAAACGGCTTTCATTGAATATTATGAGCAACTAAAATCCTCGTTAACCCCTGATGAACCGTTATTATTTATGGATGCGGTTCATCCGACCCAAGCCACAAAAATCACCGCAGGCTGGATAAAAAAAGGCGTTGATAAACCGATAGAAACGACGGGAAGCCGAACCCGTATTAACGTGGTTGGTGCAATCCGACTTGGTCACTTAACAGAAGCGGTCATTGAGCAATATAGCAAAACGGTTAACGGTGCATCCATCATCGATTTTTTAAACCAAATTAGAGCGCGTTACTCAACAAGTGGTGTTATCCATTTGGTGCTTGATGGCGCTGGATACCATCGAAATGCCTTAGTAGTTAAAGAGGCTAAAAATCTGAATATAACATTGCATTACCTGCCGCCTTATAGTCCAAATTTAAACCCAATAGAACGATTGTGGAAGGTAATGAATAAACATGCGAGGAATGGGCAATACTTCGCAACGACAAAAGAATTCCGACGAAAAATCACTGACTTTTTTAGCATCACCCTCCCCGATATTGCCGATACACTCGGTGATACAATTAATGATAACTTTCAGAAATTAAAACCTGCAGTTTGAATTCACTTGAGTATAACTCATAGGCTTGCTGCGCATATTTCAGCGTATCTTGGTTGTTGTGGTTTTCAACAGAAACATTGTATTGCTGGTAAGCGTGTGAAAAAGCTTCTGTATTTGCTGGTTCAGCATAAGCAAATTGGCTCATAAAAGCCGCTGCTATCGATAAGCGTAAAAGTGTCTTCATAACGTTCTAAATCCTTTTTGATTTTATCCTTAACCTTTTCTCGCACTTCGCAAAATACTGGTCGAGTAATATTTTAATAAACAGCCCTCCACTTTTACCCATTTTTATGACCTACGTCAACTTACTGCAAATAATTGTAAACAATATGTTGTGAAATATTGTTCCATAGGCACACTAATTTAGTTGCTGGCTATTTATGTCAGCGAAACCATTACAGGAGCCAAGATGTCAGCCATCATCAAATTGCTCCAAGCGATGTTAAGCAGCTTCAAAGACCTTATTCCTATTATTTTAGTGGTCAGTTTTTTTGAAATATTTGTGCTTCATCAAGCGCCTGCACAACTTGGATCTATTCTTGTGGGTGTGGTGTTTATTGTATTGGGACTGACCTTTTTTGTATTTGGTTTGGAAATGGGTTTATTTCCGATTGGCGAATCACTGGCTGAAGCATTAGCACGAAAAGGCAGTGTATTTTGGTTAGTTATTTTCTCATTCTCGTTAGGTTTTGGCACCACATTAGCGGAACCTGCTCTTACGGCTGTTGCAAACGAAGCAGCGCAGGTTGCCGCGAATGCTGGTGCGATAGAGTCAAACCAACAAGCCATGAGCTCCTATGCGATGGGCTTACGATTAACCGTCGCTGTCTCGGTTGGTCTGGCCATTTTACTTGGGGTCATTCGTATTCTTAAGGGATGGCCAATCCATTACCTCATTATTGGCGGTTACGTGTTGGTGATGATCCTCACCAGCTTTGCACCAGCCAACATTATTGGTATCGCTTATGATTCTGGTGGCGTCACCACATCGACCATTACGGTGCCTTTAGTCACTGCACTAGGGGTCGGCCTGGCAAGCGTCATTAAAGGTCGTAATCCAATGGTAGATGGCTTTGGATTAATTGCTTTTGCCAGTCTTAGTCCAATGATTTTTGTATTGCTATACGGCATGGTGTTTTTGCAGTGATCGCTATCGCCAATAAAATGAGGAGTGGTTTTGCTAAATGAACTGATTAGCACTTTATTACTGACTGCTCGTGATGTCATACCTATTGCGATAATTCTATTTGGCTTTCAGCTGGGTGTGCTTAAACGCCCAATAAACCAATGGCGTAAAGTATTGCTTGGATTTGTTTATGTCATTATTGGCCTCACCTTCTTTCTCGTGGGTTTACAATTGGCTCTATTCCCTATCGGTGAGAGCATGGCCAATCAATTGACCACCAGCGAGTTTTTACACCCTGATGGTGGCAATGAGCCGTATATTTGGCAAGACTACTTTTGGGTTTATGTGTTTGCCGCCGCAATCGGTTTTAGCACCACCATCGCAGAACCGTCATTAATTGCAGTGGCCATCAAAGCCAACCAAGTCTCTGGTGGCACCATTGGCATTCAAGGTCTGCGAATGTCAGTGGCATTTGGCGTGGCGATTGGGATTACGTTAGGCTGTTTTCGTATTGTGGTTGGTGATCCCATTCACTATTACATTATGGCCGGCTATGTTGTGGTGGTCATTCAAACCTTTTATGCCCCCAAAATGATTGTCCCTTTAGCTTATGACTCTGGTGGCGTAACCACCTCAACGGTAACGGTTCCATTAGTCGCGGCATTAGGACTTGGGCTTGCCACCAATGTTGAAGGCCGTAATCCATTAATTGATGGCTTTGGCTTGATTGCCTTTGCCAGTTTATTTCCGATGATCACTGTAATGGGTTACGCCCAAGCGGTTGACTATTTATCCAAACGAAAAGCCACTAAGGAGTAACCTATGCGCTTTAAATTAATTGTCGCCTTTGTCGACGATGACTGTACCGATAAGGTACTTGATGCAGCGCGTGTTGCAGGTGCAACGGGTGCCACGGTAATTAATCATGCTCGCGGTGAAGGCTTAGAAAAAAAGAAAACCTTTATGGGGCTTACCTTAGATGTTCAGCGTGATGTGATTTTATGGTTGGTAGAAGAACACATGAGCCGCAACATTCTCGAAACCATTTCAAATGTAGGTGAATTTGACACTAATTCAGGCAAAGGTATTGCGATACAAATTGATGTTGAGGATGCCGTTGGTGTGGCCCATCAGGTTCAAAAGTTGAGTAAAGACATTGAGGATCAAATATGAGTAGCACAACCCCTATACGTAACCGCGACGTCATGAATAACCAGTACGTCATGGTTGATGGTATGCACACAGTGGCCGAAGCGATCCAAGAAGCCATTAGCAATAACGTGAATATATTAGTGGTAAATAAACGCAATGAGCATGACGAATTCGGCATGGTACTCATGAGCGATATCGCCCGCAAAGTGTTAGCCAAAGACAAGTCACCAGAGCGTACCAACATTTACGAAATCATGATAAAGCCAGTGCTTTCATTGTCTGCTGATATGGACGTACGCTACACGGCTCGACTTTTTGAACGTTTTAATATCAATAAAGCGCCGGTGATTGAAGCGGGTGAGATTTTAGGTTTTGTCACTTATGACAATATTGTACTTAAGGGGATGATTAAAAAATAATATCAATATACTACAGCGGGGCATTTTAGCATGATGAAGCGGAACAGACTTCATGATCAGTGAGCCTAACCGCAACCTAACTGATTGGCTGACTTTGCCCTACAACTCGATCTATGCTTGTTAAATTTCCCGGTATTTCACAGACAATACTACGTCCACTATTTTTAGCTCTGTATAATGCTATATCGGCAATTTTGGTGAGGTCTTCTAATTTTGTCATTTGATTATTACACTCTGCAACACCAAAGCTTGCGGTTATTGATAACGAACATCCATCATGTAACACAACCATTTTTTCAATTTTTTTACGAATAAAATTAGCCAGTTGAATAGCCGCTAATTTGTCGGTATTAGGTAAAAAAATAATAAATTCTTCTCCACCCCAACGCGCTAACACGTCACTATTTCTAATATGTTGCTTTAGTGTATCGGCAATACTTTTAAGGGTGGCATCACCTACAGCATGACCATAATCATCGTTTATTGTTTTAAACCAATCGATATCTAACAGGATCATCGAAAATGTTTTTTGTTCTCTCATGCCAAGATCCCACAGAGGACTGGCATTGACAATAAAAGCACGACGATTATATAACCCGGTTAAATGATCTACTTGCGCGATGACTTCGGCTGTAATCCGCGCTTTATCAACTTGTTTTAAATTAAACGCTAACGCCAAGGCTAAAATAAACATTTCAATCAGCATGCCTACTTCAATACTGTGAAATAACATCGTGTTATACGGAATAGCACCCCAAGTTGTTGCGGCAGAAAGGGCTGCACCACCCGCACCTAAAAATACCGCAGGGATAAAAAATTTGACCATTGCATGGCCATTTCTTAAGGCTAAAAAACCTAAGCTAATAAAAATAACGACTAATAATGAAGTCAATGCCACACCAACATTAACGGCGAGTAATTGATCTGCGTATATAAACAGCGACACAACTAACAACACCAGACAGGCGTATATCGTTTTATTAAAACGATATACGTTAGGTAAATAGACTTTTAATTTAAGGAACTCAAAGCAAAACGCGATACCGAAAATGATGTAACAATATAAAAAAAGTATCATTGCCCAGCGCTGCACAAACAAATTTTCTGGCCAGATAACTTTAAAACCATGGCCCGTGTAAGCGATATTTAAACTTAAAAATGACAATAAATACAAAGAATAATATATATAGCTACTGTCTTTTAAGCTTACAGAAAGCACAATGTTATAAACGAATAAGATAAAAAAAGCGCCGTATAAAAAACCATAAAAATAATTCGTCACTTCTAAATTACTTTGAATGATTTCTTCGGTCGTTAAATACAATGGGATTAACAAAGGGTCTTTTGACTCAAACCGCATTAACACTTGAGTTATACCGGGTTTAAATACATGCGGTTGAGCTACCATTCGAGTTTGATTTGTCCGCAGGCTAAAGGGAATGGCGTCACCCGTAAATGCTTTTTCTATTACCTGACTCTGTCGAATAAAATAGAAATCTGCGTGATCTAACCAAGCAGAGTCGAGATAAAAAAACTTTTTTAGTGGTTTTTTTGTTGAATTATTAATCAACGCAGACACCCAAAGTACATCATGAGTAAAACCAAAACTGACTTTTCCGTCAATATTTGGAGCAAACTGTCCTTGCTGGTATTGGATAAACGCATTCTCAAACGAAACATCATCACTCGCAACCTGCAGAATACTGACGTGTTCGTTAATGAATAACTCTTCAACAACATCTGATAATTCAATAGGTTTACTTGTAACGTGAAAACTATAAAAGAATAAAAAGATCATTAAGAAGCGAATAGTAAATACTCAATCGAATTGTTTGATATTAGATTAGCCTCTGATGTACTTTTTGTCTAACAAACAGGCAACATCAAACATATTTTTGTTGGATCTTATAAACAATATTAATACGATTAATAATGCCATTAAAGGAGCCATTAGATACCAACCGTTAGGCTAATTGCTCCACAATAAAATCAATTAATGCTCTGGTTTTAAGCGGCAGGTTTTTGTCTTTATACAGTAAGTGAATTGGCATGGCTTCTGGCGGGATTAAACAATCAATATTCACCAGTAAGCCCGCAGCTATCGCCTCACTCACGACAATAGTCGGTTGTAAAATAACCCCTAAGCCATCAATGGCTGCCCGGGTGAGTACCACACCGCTGTTTGATAATAATCTGAAATGACGTTTACCAAAAATTTGTTGATGTGCAATAGACAATGACCCATTGGTAGAATAGCTGAAGCCCAGACACTGATGGTGGCGTAAATCGTCACGCGATTGTATTACTGGATGTTGTGCTAAGTACTGCGATGACGCACAAAATTGCATTTCATAATTCATAATATGGCGTCCAATTAACGCCGAATCATCCAACGCACCTATTCTCACCACTAAATCCACATTATTGTGAATAGGATCGATGAGATGATTATCAAGGCGTAATTCCACATCAATTTGAGGATATTGCAGTAAAAATTGATTCACTATCGGTGCTAACACGGTATTACCAAAGCTGACAGGCGCATTAATTCTAATACTACCTCGCGGCGTGCCTGTCATCGTCTGTAAGGTATTTTCAGCTTCTGTAATAGACGCTAAAATCGTTTTACATTCTTGATAATACACTAACCCAGACTCAGTGAGTTCTTGCTGGCGGGTGGTACGGTTAATCAGCTTAATTCCAAGGTAGGCCTCTAACTGATTAATGTGTTTACTGACCATAGTCCGGCTGATATTAAATTTATGCGCAGCTGTGCCATAGTTGCCCTGCTCAGCCACATGACTAAACACCTGCATCGCGGTTAATTTATCCACTGAATATCCCTAATCCTGCATCAAACCAGTGTTAATTATAAACCTATGGTGTTTTCTGTAAACACCATCAAACCATTTTGCCTTGCGCCGAACTGGTTTACGATGACCCATTATGATTAAGGGGTCGATATGGATAACAAACTGGATCAACAAGGCGTGTTTATCACCGCCGAAATTCACATTAAAGACCAAGTGTCATTAGCACAGGGAATCGCAGCTGTCCGTCAATTTTGTGTGGATATGAATAGCGAACCAGGCTGTTCGCTTGCAATGGCGCTGCAAAATAAAACCAACCCTAAACAGTTTGTTTTTTGGGAACGTTATGATGACCAAGCTGCGTTTGATGCCCACTTTGCAGCCGATCATACCCAAGCATTTATCAAATCGGCATTAACCGATCTACAGCAAGCGTTTGACTATCAACTATTAACCACTGAGGGATAATGAATGTCTGGATCAATTAAGTGGGCAATATTAGGCACCAGTTTTATCTCTGGTGTAATGGCCGATGCGATTAAAGCACAAGGTCAAAGTACAATTTATGGCGTTGCAGGACGCAACACCACAACATTGGCAGAGTTTGCGAATCAGTATCAAATTCCACATCAATTTACTGATTTTGATGCGTTAATCAACAACCCTGAAGTCGATGTTATATACATTGCCCTGCCAAATCACTTACATCATGAATACGTGGTAAAAGCTGCTGATGCTGGCAAAGCGATTTTATGTGAAAAATCACTGTCCGTAGATATGCCAAAAACCATCGAAAGTCTTGCGGCAGTAGCTCAAAACAAGGTGTTTTTCCTTGAAGGCTTAATGTATTTAGCTCACCCATTTATGCAACAGCTAAGCAAAACGCTAGCAAGTGGTGTAATAGGTGAAGTTAAAAGTATCCGCGGCCAATATTGCGCTGCCATTAGCCAGTTTGTTAACCCTGCCAGCCTTGGGGCATTATTTAACCTAGGTTGTTACCCTGCATCATTAATGCAGCTAGTGATGCAGCAACAATTTGGCACCGAGCTGAGCCAGCAATACCACATAGAAGCGACCGGAAGACGTGGTCAAGACGGTAATATTTGCGAATCGACTGCCATCGTCAGTTACAGCAATGGCGTGCAATGTCATCTTCACACCGCTGAAGACTATGGTCTGCACGCAGGCTTTACTATCTTGGGCAGCTTAGGATGTATTGAGTTCACCTCAAACCCTTGGTTACCAGAATCTCAGGGTAATCATTTTACCGTTAGGTTATATGAACAAGATGTTGAAGTAGTAGACGTTGAAGCCAAAGGCAATGGTTTTTACTATCAAGTAGAAGCAGTGCTTAACGCATTAGACAATAAGCAATACACAGTACCAAGACCCTTAGTACAGCTCAGTGACTCTGTGGATGTCATGCAAATGCTAACAACATGGCATAACGCCGCGTTAGAAAGCGGCGCTGCGAACCACACCACTGAACGATAAACACTCGTTCACCCGCTGTTGCTGAATCGTCGATAATTCAGCAACAGCAACGTAAGCATATTCGCTGTGTTCATCACTAAGCTGTATTTGCACGCCTTGCGGTAACTGACAGCGAAAGATAAACGCTTGCGACTGATATGCACTGTGAAAATACACTCCAGACAGATATTGCACATCAACCTCACAACCCAACTCCTCTAAACATTCTCGCTGTAATGCCTGATGAATCGTTTCATTAGGGTCAAGTCCACCACCCGGCAAGCCCCAATGTTTGTCAGCATAATTGGCTTTTAACAACAGCACTTGCCCATCGTCATTGGTGATAACAGCGTGGGAACTGAGTCTAAATAAATCATTAAATGCCATGATGATTTTCCATTTTAAATTAGTTGTGATTGCTATGATGATTACTACACTCAAACAATCGCATTAGACTTTTATCTATCGTTCAGAATACGACATCAAATCAACTCTACTCTACTCAATAAGTAATTGAGAACATAGTAATATAGATAAAAACAACTAGGGGCTGTTGATCTTTCACATTGGCAGCCAAATTATAGAGCAAGCTAGAGCCAGCAGGCTTTCAAAATTAATTTTCAATTTATCATAGCGGGTCGCTATCGCTCTAAAATGCTTAAGCCGAGCAAAAGCATTTTCAACTAAATGCCGATATTTGTATAAACACCAATCGATATCGCCATTTCCTTGCTTCGAATTTTGTCTTCTAGGGATCACTGGCTTTGAACCACATTCACGCACTTTATCTCTAATCGCTTCACTGTCGTAGCCTTTGTCTGCAATAATAAAATGACTTTGTGGCAACAGTTCAATAAGGGCATTAGCTGCTTTACTATCATGAACTTCTCCACCTGTAACAATGAATTCTATCGGTAAACCATAGCTATCTACCGCGAGATGGATTTTGCTTGTATTACCACCACGACTTAGCCCAATTGCTTGATTTTCATCAGATGATGCACCTGAACTGTGTTGATGTGCTTTTACATAACTTCCATCAATAAATTCCCATTCAGTATCACTATTAGTCGATAATGTTTTGAACAGCCTGAGTAAAATACCTTTTCTTGACCACAGTAAAAAACGACGGTAAATGGTATTCCATAAGCCAAAATATTCAGGTAAATCTCGCCAAGGGCAGCCGACACGCAATCGGTAAAGGATCCCTTCCATCGTAAATCGATGCTCTTGCTTGTTATAAACTCTATCATCAAGCAGAATAGCTTTTAGCTTCGACCACATCTCATCAGTGAGCATTAATCGGGGCATGGTAATCTCGTTGTATTTGTTTTTGGCGAAGTGAATTATACGAGATTACCTTCTTCGCACAAAATTCAAACAAAGATCAACAGCCCCTAACATTTATGAAAGAATCTCTATTCTAAACATACACATATTCGATACTCATGGTATGTTGATTAGGACAAGTCAACCTGATTAATCTTAAGTTCAGTATTTTGCGTAATCATATGGCATTAATTTTAATTAAAAAGGTAAAGATGCTTAAAAAGTCGCTACCTTACTAACGCTTGTTTGTTACAAGGTTTGCTTTAAATTAGAGGCGGTATAAGTCTTAAATGAAAATTACTTTTAGGAAACAACAATATGTACATGATAGTTAAGCACACTCATCTAACAATAATTGCGATTACGTTTATATTTTTTATGATTAACTTTGTGTTAACGATGAAAGGGTCTGACAAGGTCAATCATAAATTACTAAAAATCGGGCCGCATGTTTTATATACTCTCTTTATCTGCACCTTTATTTATCTGGTTGTAGCAAATCCACTTAACCTGTACCCCTTTGTGAATGGTTGGGCTTCATCTAAATTAGGTGGTTTCGTACTGTATGTGCTCTCTATTACTTTTGCACTTAAGTGGGCCAAGTCAACACCGTGGCGTATTGTCGGCTTACTGAGCACAATCTTTTGGTTAGCAATGACTGCACGACTTGGTTTTGCCGACCATCTTAAATCAAAAGGAATTGAAGAAGGTGCTAATGTTTTTTATGACTTAGGCCAGTCTATGCTAACTGCTATTTGCTAAGCTGTTTTGATTAAAGTGGTTAATTAATTTTAGCCACTATTAATAAGACAAATGCTTATGCGCTCGGTGTTTATTCATTAGGCCGATTTAAGATGTTTATAATAATTAGTCACTTGTTTTAGGCATGAGTGTGTCACGTCTACGCAAGTATTTAGGACAACTGTGGGCTTCCTCTTAGTCTGGTGTGGGTGAAGCGCCACGGCGATAGTGATAGCAGGCCATAGTCCAAACACGTTTAGGGACATAAATGTGTCAGCCATCAAACTCAGAATTGCACATAAACGAGTTAGTTTGCTTGACTTAGAAATGGACAAATTCAACTGTGAATTTAAGGACGTTGAAGACTCTTTACAATAGAATGCATGAGCCGGACAGGCCTTTCTCGCACATCTGACCTATATGGATATTGGAAATGTCGTTATGATATCGGAAACATCATTGACCCTGTGCTTCAAGGCATCCTGCGTATCAGAGTCAGGCTAGCTTTCGTTGGCCATGTTAGTTTTCGGTTTATATGCGATGAGAAGCTAAGCATTACCTTAATTAAGCTTTACCACTTGTTTGATGGGTTAATGTGAACGGAGTTTCTAATCCTGAAATACTCCAATGTAGCCTAGAAAATTTACCGCCAGACATAAAAAAGCTACCTTTTGGTAACTTTTTCATGTTGCGCAGAGAAGCTTAAAAAATTACTCGTAATCAGTAGAATAAGTTTCTTCATAGGTGTGCGAGTAAAGTTCAAACAAGTTACCAAACGGATCTTCTAAGTACACCATTTGGGTTAGATTGTTGTCGTCTTCTGGGTGGTAGCGCATGATATCCATACGAGCTTTACCGCCATATTGCACAGTACGTGCAATTGCCCCCTCAAAATCATCTGTTTGCAAACAAAAGTGGAAGATACCAAGACGGGTGAAATCAACTTCATGACGTTCTTGACGATCTTTCATTTCAAACATCTCAACACCAATACCGTCAGTCGTGACTAAATGTGCAATGTTAAAGCCTTTGAAGCCTTCACCAAATACTGCCACACACATTCTGCCAATAGCAGTTTCACGTTCTTCTTGAACCTTAGTGTTACCCATTACCACTCTTAGACCCAGCGCTTTAGTATAAAACTCAACCGCTTTATCCATGTCGCCAACCATCAAACCTACGTGATTCATTTTCATAACTTACCCCTAAAAACTATTGATTGATTCGTCATTTGTTTCGATGGAGTAATCTTACAGTGAACTAATAATAAATAAAAATTATCAAATATTATCAAATTAATAACTAAAATTTATGACAATTGATTGGTCAAAAAAGTAAGTTTTATCAAGTAATGGCTTAGCCAGAGTTAATATGACAGATTCAGCACAGCAAAGAAGCTTGAAAGCAATCAAGTAGAAATCAAATAGCAGGTTTTATAAATGAGTAGGTAAGCGCAGAGCCAAAGCGGACAGTTTATACCCGTGATCATTGAAAATGCTTGATTTTGTCCCAAATGGGATCATCATAGCCCCATGAAACAAATTACACTCTCGCCAGAACAAAAAGTAGCATTGGAAACTCGACATAAAAGCTCGAGTGATAGGCGTGAGTGTGATCGCATTAAAGCCATTTTACTACGCGATGAAAATTGGCCAACGCCAATGATTGCCCAAGCGTTACGTATTCACGAAACGACCGTAGTTCGATACATTGATGCCTATGCTCACGACCAAAAACTCACGTGTAATAGTGGCGGCTCCTTAAGTTATCTGAGTCAAGAGCAAACTGAACTATTGATTGCACACCTGTGTGAGGTGACCTACTTGCATAGCCATCAAATAGTCGCTTATATCTCAGAACAATTTCAGATTAAGTACACAGTGTCAGGCCTCAATAAATGGCTGCATAAACATCAGTTCAGCTATAAAAACCCTAAAGGGGTTCCTCACAAATTTGATGAAGACAAACAAACGGCTTTCATTGAATATTATGAGCAACTAAAATCCTCGTTAACCCCTGATGAACCGTTATTATTTATGGATGCGGTTCATCCGACCCAAGCCACAAAAATCACCGCAGGCTGGATAAAAAAAGGCGTTGATAAACCGATAGAAACGACGGGAAGCCGAACCCGTATTAACGTGGTTGGTGCAATCCGACTTGGTCACTTAACAGAAGCGGTCATTGAGCAATATAGCAAAACGGTTAACGGTGCATCCATCATCGATTTTTTAAACCAAATTAGAGCGCGTTACTCAACAAGTGGTGTTATCCATTTGGTGCTTGATGGCGCTGGATACCATCGAAATGCCTTAGTAGTTAAAGAGGCTAAAAATCTGAATATAACATTGCATTACCTGCCGCCTTATAGTCCAAATTTAAACCCAATAGAACGATTGTGGAAGGTAATGAATAAACATGCGAGGAATGGGCAATACTTCGCAACGACAAAAGAATTCCGACGAAAAATCACTGACTTTTTTAGCATCACCCTCCCCGATATTGCCGATACACTCGGTGATACAATTAATGATAACTTTCAGAAATTAAAACCTGCAGTTTGAATTCACTTGAGTATATAAGCACCTAACTCATCGCGATCAGCTATATTCACTTGGCCAAATAACTGTATATTGTCTATTGATTGGTGAGAGACTCACATGCTTTAGGGAGATTAATGGCTCTGTCTTTCTATTTCTAGTTCAATTTCTAGTTCTATTAATAGTGCGGTATGAGCATCATTTGCTGCGTATTTTTTTTGATGATCGTGTAGAGGAAATATTGACCAATTTGATTGTTGTGCGCTCTTTGAGAGCCGTTGATTAAAAAATATCGCAACCGCAACTCTAGCGCCAACGCGTTCTTTAATTTGCGTAAAACGCATCACTTTTGAAGATAGTTCTTCTGTATTGACTAATTTAATTCCAAATTTTCTAAAAAGAATTTTTTTATCTTCTTTCAACCCAAAACCTACCTTCCTTATTGTTGGGTCAGATAATATTTCTGCGATTGCAGTAAAGTTTTCATAAAATTTAGTAGGAAATAAGAATACTTTAGATTTTGTGGCTACCTGAATTAGATGAGGTCCATCACTGACCTCACCTTTTATAAAACAAGGTTTACTCTCTGTGTCAAACCCTAAACAAAAGTGTGTTCTTAACTCCGCTATTGCACTTATCGAGTCTGCTTTATTTGTGACAACGATTATATTATCTAGACTAATACCATTATAAATGGGTAAATCACGAATTTGTTCCTTTGTTGGCCTTTCCATTGGATCCTTATTTTCCAGAGAGTCAGTATTCATTGTGCTATTTACAAGGCATAAATCGCTTCTTGGATTTGCCCGATGCCACATCCAAATTATTAGATAAAGGTTTACTTAACCTGCTTACTTTACACGACAAATTGCATGATCTTAGGCCATAAAGAGCGCTAGTCACCGTTAAAGATTATTGACTAAACTGATTCACTTTATTTAACAGCCGCATAAACTCATCTTGCTCGTCATCAGCTAATGCCGCTAAAAAACGTTGATTGACCCACTCAGCTTCATGAATTAAATCTTGTTGAAGCGCTTTACCGTTGTCGGTTAAAAATATTTGGAATGCGCGGCGGTTATCCGCTTCTTGATGACGGGTGATAAATCCCTGGACTTGCAGATGGTCCAGCAGACGAGTCATGGTGTAATTAGCCACATCACAACGTTTAGATAACTCAGTTTGGCTTAAACCTTCCTCTTGCCATAAGGTAAATAATACCGGCCAAAGTTTACTGTCTAAGTCGTAGCGCTTTAAGCGCGTATCAATTTCTTGCTGCAAGGCAATATTAAGATGAGAAATCAGGTAACTTAAACTTTCAAAGCGTTTCAAATGATACCTCCTACATCGTCAGTGAGATAAATTGACTGTGTTAAGACAAATACTAATGCCTACACTGCAGTTCAACCACACTTGAACAGATTTTAGATTACCATCTCTATACGTTAAGAAAAGCTCTTTTAGTCAAAAGATAAGTATTCATTGATATAACGATAATAACAGGCTCGGTTTAATTGCCCCACCAAGCCTCTGATTAATGGCGCGTATATGCCATCATCTGTGACGATAATATCTGCGATATTAATGGCTGAGAGCTGCGTACCTATGCTGCTGGTAAATATCAACTGACTATCATTTACCTGAACTTCCGTTAATGCGGCTTGATGATAGTCCACCAGCAGGAATGGATAGGCTTCAACGGTAACTTTGACTTTTTCGACCGGGGTGATTAATAAATACTCATTGTCGATACAGTGCAAAATACTACTGAACAAAGCCGCAAACTTTGCAGGCAACGGACTATTGAGGTAAAGCCAATCGCCATTAGCTTGAATATGAAACAGCGCTTCATCACTGCAAAGTGCCACACCTTGAGGGTGAGTATACGAACCTAATGCTGCTGTTTCATCTGTCATTATGCTTACCTATCCGAGTAATTTAAGTAGCGCTTCTATAGGGTGTTGCGGTTTAAAACCAGCAAAGCGTTTAACTTGGCTACGACATGAATAACCAGATACTAATACTTGGCTATGCTCAGCAATTTTCTCAATGCTTGGTTGCCAAGACATTTCAAATAACTGCTCTGAGCGTTCAAGGTTTTCCAGTTCATGGCCATAGGTGCCCGCCATACCACAACAACCTAAATTAACGCTGCTTAGTTTGGCACCAAAGTGGCTAAATATCGCTTTCCATTCATTAGCCGTATTAGGTTTGGCTGTCGATTCAGTACAATGACTAAACCAGGTGAATTGCGGTGCATCTGTTGCTAAAGCAGATGCTTCACTTCGGTTTACTACTACATCGGTTAACCACTCATTGGCCAATAGCACCTCAAATGGCCCACGACGCTGACCTAAGACCTCTTTGTATTCGTCGCGATAACATAATACTAATGCAGGATCTAACCCCACCATCGGCATGCCAAGGGCATGTACGCGGTTTAAGAAATCGGCACTGTTTTGCGCTGTTTTAGCAAATTTGTCTAAAAAGCCTTTAATATGAGTCGGTTTGCCATTGGGCTTGAATGGCAGTAATACGGGGTTAAAGCCTAACTTTTCGATTAATTGAATAAACCGATAAACCAAACCTGCATCGTAAAAACTGTTAAATGGATCTTGCACTACTAATACATGTTTACTGCGCTGCGCTTGCGGAATTGCGCACAAGGCTTCTAAATCGTAACCACGGCTAGCATGACCATCTAAACGCTGTTTTAGTGTCGGCACGGATAACTTAGGCGCATCTACATAACCAATGGCTTTTTTAATCACCCACTTGCTCAGCGGATTTTGCGAGGCCAAATTAGTCAATTTAGGCATCGCGGCCATCAGTGGTAAGGAATCTTCGATACCTGCAACTAAATAATCTTTGGCTGGACGTAAATAGCGTTTGTAGTAAATATTAAAGAACTGGGCTCTAAACTTAGGCACATCAACTTTAACCGGACATTGGCCCGAACAGGCTTTACAGGCTAAACAACCTTTAAGCGACTCCATAACTTCGTGCGAGTAATCATAGTCGCGCTGGTTATTGAGGGTATTTTGAGTACGCTGCATCCACCCTAGTGGTTTAGATTTTGCTAACGCGTCAACATCAACACCTTCTGCTTCAAGTAATCGCAACCATTCGCGCATTAATCCAGCACGGCCTTTAGGTGATTGCACTCTATCGCCAGTGACTTTAAATGACGGACACATTGGTGAGTAACTGCTGTAATTAAAACATAAGCCATTACCGTTACAGTTCATCACATCTGGAAAAGCATCACGCACTTGAACGGGGATTTGTCTGTCGAAACTGCCGCGTTTGGCGCTGTCGACGTTAAACATTAATGGGCCAGATTTAGGAGGCGCCACTAATTTACCTGGATTTAAGCGATTATCAGGATCAAACAAGCCTTTGATTTGCTCAAGCACAGCATAAAGCTCATCACCAAACACCGCAGGGCCATATTCACCACGGACACCTTTACCGTGTTCGCCCCACATTAAACCGCCATACTTAAGCGTTAAGGCGGCAACTTGATCAGATATCACTTTCAGCAATTGCTCGTCGGCAACATCACACATATCTAATGCTGGTCGCACGTGCAGTACACCTGCATCCACATGACCAAACATACCGTATTGTAAATTATGGCTATCGAGCAGTGCACGAAACTCCATAATATAGTCGGCTAAGTTTTCAGGTGGTACGGCGGTATCTTCGGCAAACGCTAATGGTTTACGACTGCCTTTTGTTGCACCCAATAAGCCAACGGCCTTTTTGCGCATGGCATAGATACTGTCAATATCCGTTCTGTCGGTAATAACTTGAAAACCCACTAAACCAAATTGTTGTTGGCTGAGCTGCCCACTGAGCATCTCTTCTAGCAAAGCGACTTTCTGTTTCACATCGTCATCTTCGCCAGCAAACTCGACCATATTAAGCCCTTCAATGGTCTTATTAGGTACCGCTTTAATTTGCTCGGCAACTGAATGCCAAATAATGTCTTCGCGGGCAAGGTTTAGTACTTTTGAGTCAACCGTTTCGACTACCGTTGCTTTAGCTTGTACCAATGATGGGGCATGACGCAACGCAGATTCAAATGAATCATATTTGATGTTGACCATCATGCGGGTTTTCGGCAATGGGGTCAGGTTTAGCTTGGTTTCGGTGATCACCGCAAGCGTACCTTCTGAGCCCGTTAAAATACGCGATAAATCAAACTGGCTTAAATCATCGTTCCACACATGCTTTAAATCATAGCCCGTTAGAAAACGATTCAATTTTGGAAAACGTTCAATGATGGTGTCACGCTTTACGCGACAAACTTCTGCGACTTGACTGGCAATGCTATTTCCTAGTTGGTTGTCACTAAAAGGTTGCTCAGCCAGTTTATCTTGGTCGATTGGTGTGGTGGTTAATACGCTGCCATCAATCAGTACACTGGTTATGCCTAACACGTGATCGGAGGTTTTACCGTAAACTAATGAACCTGCACCTGATGCATCGGTATTGACCATGCCACCAACAGTTGCACGGTTTGACGTTGATAAGTCGGGACTGAAAAAGAATCCATGTGGACGTAAGGCGTCATTTAACGCATCTTTCACTACACCGGCTTGTACCCTCGCCCAACCTTCCTCGGCATTAATTTCTAGCACTTGGTTTAAGTGGCGTGACACATCTAAAATTAATCCGTGGGTAAGCGATTGGCCATTTGTTCCCGTTCCGCCGCCACGCGCACTAAAGGTCACTTGTTTATATTGTGGTTGTGCCGCTAACGATAACACCAGCTCGACATCTTGTTGATGTAGAGGATATATCACCGCTTGGGGCAAAAATTGATACACCGAATTATCGGTTGCCTGAATAAGCCGCGCACTGTAACGCTTGTCTATTTCACCTTCAAACTCGCTTTGTTCAAGCGCGTCAAGATACTCAAGATAGATAGGTTCTAATGTTTGTTTATGTGATAGCAAAGGTAACATAGAGGACTTATTATTTATTGGCATATTGTAACCATTATAAACAAAAAAAAGCCGCTAAAAAGCGGCTTTTATTACAACTTGATAAAAATACAGGTTGGAGAATAAATAAACCTGTAATTTTTACTCTTACTTAGCCATGTGCTTCGGCTAAATATAACCAAGTGTCAATGACCGTATCAGGATTAAGTGATACAGAATCAATACCTTGTTCAACTAACCATGCAGCAAAGTCGGAATGATCTGATGGGCCTTGGCCACAAATCCCCACATAAGCACCTTTTGCTTTAGCCGCTTTAATGGCCATTGAAAGCAATGCTTTTACTGCATCATTACGCTCGTCAAACAAGTGACTGATGATTCCTGAGTCACGATCAAGCCCTAATGTTAACTGAGTTAAGTCATTTGAGCCGATAGAGAAACCATCAAAATGCTCAAGGAACTGGTCAGCTAGCAAGGCATTTGAAGGTAGTTCACACATCATGATAACGCGTAAGCCATCTTTACCGCGCTCTAAGCCTTGCTCTTTCAGTAACTCAATGACTTGAGATGCTTCATTGACGGTACGAACAAATGGAATCATCACTTCAACGTTGGTTAAGCCCATTTGGTTACGAACACGTTTAATCGCTTCACATTCAAGCGCGAAACAATCGCGGAATGATTCAGAAATATAACGGCTAGCACCACGGAAGCCCAACATTGGGTTTTCTTCATCTGGCTCGTAACGGTCACCACCAACTAAGTTTGCGTACTCGTTCGACTTAAAGTCAGACATACGTACGATAACTTTCTTCGGATAGAAAGCCGATGCAATAGTGGCAATACCTTCAACTAAACGCGCAACATAAAACTCAACAGGCGAGTCATAACCCGCGATCATTTCGTTGATTTCATTTTGCAGTTCAGCAGTCTGACCGTTGAAATCAAGCAAAGCTTTAGGGTGAATACCAATCATGCGGTTAATGATGAACTCTAAACGCGCTAAACCGACACCTTCGTTAGGCAAACGTGCAAAATCAAATGCACGATCTGGGTTACCCACGTTCATCATAATTTTCATTGGCAAAGGAGGTAATGTATCAACACGGTTAGTGATGATTTCAAAATCTTGCTTACCTGAATAAATTAAACCGGTGTCGCCTTCTGCACAAGATACTGTGACGATGTCGCCCGTTTTGATACGGTCGGTAACATCACCACAACCTACTACAGCGGGTACACCTAATTCACGCGCAATAATTGCAGCATGGCAAGTACGACCACCACGGTTGGTCACAATCGCACTAGCACGTTTCATGATAGGTTCCCAATCTGGGTCTGTCATGTCGGTCACTAACACGTCACCGGGTTCAATTTGGTCCATTTGATCAATCGAGGTTAATACCTTCGCGATACCGGTACCAATTTTATGACCAATTGCACGACCTTCACAGATCACGTCACCCTTCGTTTTTAAGTGATAACGTTCAATTAACTGGACATCTTCACGACTTCGAACCGTTTCTGGACGAGCTTGAACAATATACAACTTACCGTCGTTACCGTCTTTTGCCCATTCAATGTCCATCGCACGGCCATAATGCTTTTCAATAACCATTGCTTGCTTAGCAAGCTCCATGACTTCGTCATCGTTAATAGAGAAAATACGACGCTGTTCAGCAGAAACATCTTCAATTTTAACTTGCTTGCCATGGCCAGCATCATCAGAGTAAACCATCTGAATCAACTTACTGCCGATATTTCGGCGCACAACAGCTTTATGCCCTTGCGCTAAAATCGGTTTGTGCACATAGAATTCGTCTGGGTTAACTGCGCCTTGTACAACCATTTCACCTAAACCAAAAGATGAAGTGATAAAGACAACGTCATTGTTTCCTGACTCAGTGTCCATGGTAAACATCACACCAGAAGCTGCTTTGTCTGAACGTACCATACGTTGTACGCCAGCAGATAAAGCCACACCTTGATGTTCGTAACCTTGATGAACACGATAAGAAATTGCACGGTCGTTAAAGAGTGAGGCATAAACATGCTTAATTGCTAGCATGACCGCATCAAAACCTTTAACGTTTAGGAATGTTTCTTGTTGGCCTGCAAAAGAGGCATCTGGCATGTCTTCAGCGGTAGCTGATGAACGCACTGCAAATGACGCTTCTTGAGTTTCGCTTGACAACTGCTCGTAAGCTTCACGAATAGCGTCTTCTAATGCCGGCTGGAATGGGGTTTCAATAACCCACTGTCTGATCTGCGCACCTACTTTTGCCAGTTTATTGACATCATCAACATCCAATGTCGCCAGAATGTCAAAAATCTTCTGGTTAACTCCACTTTGTTCAAGGAACTCATTGAACGCATGCGAGGTCGTTGCAAAACCGCCAGGAACTTGAACCCCTGCATTAGCCAGATTGCTGATCATCTCTCCAAGGGATGCATTTTTACCGCCAACCTTGTTTACATCGACCATGCCTAATTCTTGATACCAGAGTACGTATTGCTGCACAGTTTTATCTCCGCAAGTTTTTATTTCAGTGGCCACTTCACACGAGGGCAAGAGCATCTTACACTCCCATACAACAAGCGTAAATCTATAATTTTATTTGTAATTTTATTACTACAAGAGGTCAGAATGACACCAAAAGTATTCTATATTTCAGATGGGACCGCGATCACAGCAGAGGTTTTTGGACATGCCGTACTTTCGCAATTTCCTATAGAATTTGAAGCACTTACGATTCCATTCGTTGAAACAATTCAGCGAGCTCAAAAAGTTAAGCAACAAATAAATGATTGTTTTATTACAACAGGCGAAAGGCCGCTTGTGTTCCACTCAATCATTAATCCTGAGATCCGCAATGTGATTTTTTCGAGTGAATGTGTCGATTATGACTTTTTGAACACCTTTGTTGCGCCACTAGAACAACACTTAGGGGTACAAGCTAAGCCTTTATTACACCGAACTCATGGTAAAAGTAACCATGGTTATGAAACCCGTATCGATGCGATTAACTACACCATGGAGAATGATGACGGCCAAACCATGAAACATATGGATAAAGCTGACATTATTTTATTAGGCGTGTCTCGTTGCGGTAAAACGCCATCAAGCTTATATCTGTCAATGCAGTTTGGTATAAAGGCTGCAAACTACCCGTTTACTGAAGATGACATGGATAACCTCAAGTTACCTGAAGCATTGAAACGCAACAAATCAAAGCTCTTTGGCTTAACCATCGATCCTCATCGTTTGCATGAGATACGTCAAAGCCGCATGGAAAATAGCCGCTACTCTTCATTAAGACAATGTCGACTTGAAGTGAAAGAAGTCGAAATGCTGTATAAAAAAGAACGAATTCCCTTTGTAAATACCACCAACCATTCGGTTGAAGAAATTGCCACCAAAATTCTTGATATCACCGGTTTAGAACGTCATATGTTCTAATTTATAAACAATCATTTTTTGCATGAAATAGAATGAAAAACCACCAAAAGACGAACTTAACCCAGGTTGATTCGTCTTTGCCTTTTACGGCAATCTGTTTTTTAACCGTTAGAATCCGAGGCTAAGCCTCGCATCTTGAACTTCTTTGGGTATATAATCCCGTTCAATATGATGCAGATGCATCTCACGATTTCTCGGTAATATGCATGACAATTAAAACAGATGAACTCAGAACAACCTTATTAAGCAAAGTTATTTCTCCTGCTCAGTTGGCTTCAGAATATCCATTAACGCAAAATGCTGCAGACTACTTGGTTGCGCAACGTCGTGAAGTAGAAGCAATTATTGCCGGAGAAGATCAGCGCTTACTGGTCATCATTGGCCCTTGCTCAATCCATGACACTAAAGCAGCACTCGAATATGCAGAGCGTTTGTCGGCCTTACATCATGAACTAAAAGATGACTTGTGCATTTTAATGCGGGTGTACTTTGAAAAACCTCGTACCATTGTTGGTTGGAAAGGCTTAATTTCAGATCCAGATTTGGACGGCAGCTTTAGCCCGAATAAAGGCTTGCGAATGGCGCGTCAGTTATTACAACAAATCACTGAACTCAAGTTACCTATCGCCACTGAGTTTTTAGACATGGTAAACGGCCAGTACATCGCAGACCTTATTACCTGGGGTGCTATTGGTGCACGTACTACTGAAAGCCAAATTCACCGCGAAATGGCTTCTGCATTGTCTTGCCCTGTTGGCTTTAAAAATGGTACTGACGGTAACATCAATATCGCTGTTGATGCAGTACGTGCCGCACAGGCGCCGCATATTTTTTACTCTCCAGATAAAGACGGCGCTATGGCGGTTTACCGTACCCACGGCAACCCATTTGGACATATTATTTTGCGTGGTGGTAAAACCCCAAATTATTCAGCTGAAGATATTGAAGTTGCACGCGCACAGCTTGAACAAGTGGGCGTAACTCAACGTATGGTGGTTGATTTTAGCCATGGTAACAGTGAGAAACAGCATAAAAATCAGTTAAATGTTGCCGATAGTATTATGTCTCAGCTGCGCAGTGGTAGTACCGCAATTGCAGGTATTATGGCAGAAAGCTTTATGATTGAAGGCAACCAGAAAGTGGTTAAAGACGAACCATTAGTGTATGGCCAAAGTATTACCGATGCGTGTTTGCATTGGGCTGATTCTGAAAAACTTTTACGTGATTTAGCTCAAGCTTCAAAAGAACGTAAAGCCTTGCTAGTACAGTAAGAGCCTCGCTATGGGTTAATGGCTGGCAAAAACAAAGCCAACTAAAATCCTGTTTATATATCGGCTCTATTATTACCGTAACTGTATAATATTGTTTAACAATGCCAGTCCCCCAGGACTGGCATTGTTGTTTATACGTCTCTATCAATAACGTTAATCCTCTTCGAGTAAAGATGCTTTTGACAACACAGAAAATTGTTCACTAATGACCATAAAGCTATCGACCAATTTAGGGTCAAAGTGTTTACCTTTTCCTTCAAGAATCAACGCCATCGCTTCTTCATGACTAAAAGGCCTTTTGTAACATCGTGGTGAGGTTAATGCATCGTACACATCGACTAAGGCTACAATTCTGGCTGACAACGGGATAGATTCGCCTGCTAACCCATTAGGATAACCACTGCCATCCCACTTTTCATGATGGGCGCCGGCAATGTCACGTCCCATTCGTATAAATGTACACTGAGGGGCATACGCTAATAAACTGTTAAGCACTTTTTCTCCAATCACTGGATGAGCCTTAATCTGCTCAAATTCTTCTACCGATAAGCGCCCTGGTTTTAACAAAATATGATCGGCGATACCCACTTTGCCAATATCATGCAAAATGGCTGAGAGGCTAATTTCTTGAATAAAAGCGTCAGTTAACTCTTCTGGAACATGTTCATCGGTTAATCTTTGTTTTGCCAGCATATTGGCATACTGCTGCATTCTAATCAGATGCGCACCGGTTTCATTATCACGATACTCTGCCAATTTAGCTAAGCCCATAACCGTTGCCGTACGAGAGGCTAAAGTGGACTCTAATGAGTGAGTTAACTTACCCAATAAATAAGAGGTCGACTGAGTCACTATTGCATTAGTGACGAGAAAGTTAATCACCACTACGTACCAAATTAAGGTTGAAAACCCGTTTATATCAGGCCATACAACAAGCTCATAATGATAAGCGATACCGATTAATAATAACGATATACCATTAGCCACCTGGGCCCATACCGCCATTTTTTCGCCAAGAAGAATACTGCTCAAAGGAGGGAAAACGAATAACCAGAAAAAACCTGCCCCAGAAGGGCCAATAGCGAGTAAAAAACCGATGCCGATACCAAATGCAAGATAACACCCAATAGTAAATTTTTGTGTATCGCTAATTCGTGGATAAAACAAAATGAATAATAATACCCCGTAAGCCACAGTATCAAATAGTGCCATGCCCCAAAGGTTTTGAACAATACACAGATATACGCTGGTGATGTAAATCGGGATACATAACAAAGCCAACACACTAAACAGTCGCGTGAAAATGATCCGACGCCATATTGGTAAGCCATCATCAAAACCATGTTGAATAAGCGGTGCTGTTAACCGAGATGACATATTAATTCCTTTTAAAACGATGTAAATCTAACACCATTACATTCCATTAATCGCGCAAACAGACTTATTTAGATGACCGAGTCGTATAAATGTCAGATCGATTTAAATAACAACATGAGCCAGTCATACGCCAACCTAAGTATTGTTGCTAGACAAGCATTAAGCAAAACTAGGATTAAAATTAATCCATAAAACCAATATTCAACTCATATTCGATTATGATTGTCATTAATTTGGGTGCTTACCATTGCCAATAATCCATAATATTAGCGAAAATATTGACGTTTCATGACGTTCCATGACGGTGTGATGCGACAATTAACACGCTATAACAAAAAGTAACGTTAGCCACAAAGCCAACGCTACTCCATCACTCCCCACCTATAATAAGGATGTTGTTATGCAAAGTTCGTCTCGTAGTGCTGCTATTTTCGGAATATTAATTGCACTGGGCTTAGGCGCATTAGGCGTATTACTCAAACAAGCCATTGTTGAGTACAAGTTACTCGACCGCAGCGTCACGGTAAAAGGCCTGGCAGAAAATGAATATCCTGCCGACATCGTCATTTGGCCGATACAATTCACCGCAGCCAATAATAATCTCGATGAACTGTACAAACAGCTTGAAACACAAAACAACCAAGTGGTTAACTTTTTAGCCGAACAAAATATCGATCCCAAACAGATCACTCTCGCCGCGCCCACTATTACCGATAAATTGGCGCAACAGTATGGTGGAAATCAACCAATAGAATTGCGCTATACGGCGTCGCAAACCATTACAGTATATTCTAATGACATAGATAAAGTTCGTGGTGCCATGCCTCAATTAACTGAGCTAGGTAAAATGGGAATTGTTTTCTCACAAAATAACTATGATGCCCAAGTCGAATATATTTTCAGCCGATTAAATGACGTTAAACCAAAAATGATCGAAGAGTCGACCACTAATGCACGTTCAGTTGCTGAAAAATTTGCTACCGATTCACAAAGCCGATTAGGTAAGATAAAAAAAGCAACTCAAGGACAATTCAGCATTAACAATAGAGATAAAAACACGCCATATATTAAACAGGTACGGGTCGTATCTACCATCGAATATTATTTAGCGGATTGACACCATGAAACAATTAATCATTAGAGTCGTTTTCGGCTGTATCAGTTTAATCAGCGCATCACTAATGGCACAAACGCCAATCGTTGCTCCGATTGCGCTTGACAATACCGCCGTAGATAGCAATACCAAGAGCAATCAAGTTATTTTTATTGTCAGACATGCCGAAAAACTTGCAGGCAAAGACCCTAGCTTATCCGCACAAGGACAATTAAGAGCGCTACGTTTAGCTAAAGTACTATCTAGTACGCATTTAGATAAAGTGTACACAACGGATTATAATCGCACCCGTGAAACGGCCACCGCCGTAACGCAAGATCAGCAAGTGGATTTAAGTGTTTATGATCCACGTGATATGGCTGCATTTACCCAATATCTATTAACTCAACAGGGTAGTATTTTAGTGGTCGGACACAGTAATACTTCAACAGATTTAGTTGAAGGTCTCGGGGCAGAAAAACAAATACCCATTGCAGATGCAAGTGAGTTTGATCGCCTATATATAGTGACCCTCAATGCGAACAAGCAAATGGTTTCTACTGTGTTGTTACGCTATTAACGGGTCATTGAAAGTGAGTAAATGATAGCTGGTAAATGATTGTTCGTGAGTAATGGTTTTTAGCAAAAGACATAGCAGACAAAATAGGAGACGGACATGAACCCAATTAAATGTGAGATTTACGATTATATTGAGATCATCTGTTTGTATCGCTATAGGGTCAAACTAACATTAACAGATGGAACCCATCTTCAAGGTCAATTTGATCGAACATTGTATGTCAGTCGCAATCAACAAAAACATGAAGCCATTGCGGGCATTAATCAACAACAGCAAGCGATTGAAGTGATATTAACCGATATCACTTCAATTGATGTTCTCAGCAAAAATGCCTCATTTAGCCATATCTCGTTAATCGAATAGTTTACTCTACCCAACTCATCGGAACATTTACCTTAAAGGCCCGCGAAATTTGGCCCTTGGGTGACTAAACAGGCGCTACGACATCGACAGAGATCCACGCAATACAGTATAATACGCGGCTTTTTTCGCTGAATTCTTTGTTGATCTGCATAACATTAGGTAGTTGTATGTCCCTTGCTCAAAACCCTGCTCAAACTCAAAACCATTTCCCTGATGACATTGCTGCACGTATTGCTCAATCAGAAGCGCGCGTTATAAAGGCTATTTTCCCGTCTAATACCAATCACCATAACACCTTATTTGGTGGTGATGCTTTAGCATGGATGGATGAAACAGCCTTTATCGCCGCCACCCGTTTTTGTCGTAAATCATTAGTGACCGTCAGTTCTGACCGTATCGATTTTAAAAAAGCGATACCCGCAGGCAGCTTAGCAGAGCTGATTGCTAATGTGATTCATGTTGGTAATACATCACTCAAAGTTGAAGTGAACATTTATGTCGAAGATATGTACAACGATCATCGAGAACATGCAATACGCGGAGTATTTACTTTTGTTGCGGTAGATGAAAACAGAAACCCAACCCAAGTGTGGCCACACAATTAATACACCCTTGCTAATGTAGTCAGATAGATGGCTGCATTAGCACTTTATTTACTCGACTAAAGTCTATAATTTTACGGTTTTTATTCAAATCAATCACAATGTGACATAAAGCAATAGAATACTCGATTACTTTTCTGTTACATTGAGTTTATCTTCACGTGCAACATAGAATAAAAAACGCCATGAAGCTCGAAAATTTAAACATCATCATTGCAGATGATCATCCATTATTCCGTAATGCCTTAAGGCTAGCGCTGAGTAATGCGTTTGAACAAACTCAATGGTTTGAGGCCGATAGTGCCGAAGCGTTACAAAGGGTTCTTGATCAAAAAGAGACCCCATTTGACTTAATCCTGCTGGACCTACAAATGCCTGGATCGCACGGTTACTCAACCCTGATCCACCTTAGAACTCATTATCCAGATATCCCCGTAGTGGTGATATCTGCCCATGAAGACATCAATACCATCAGCCGAGCGATACATTATGGCAGTAGCGGATTCATTCCTAAATCTGCGTCAATGGAAGCGTTGGCAGAAGCATTAAATGCGGTGTTATACGGTGATATTTGGTTGCCAAAAGGTACTCAAATCGTGCCAGTTTCTGATGACCCAACCGATAAAATGGCCAGCCGATTATCAGACTTAACCCCGCAACAATATCGCGTGTTACAGATGTTTGCAGAAGGGTTACTCAACAAACAAATTGCTTATGATTTTGGGGTATCAGAAGCAACCATCAAAGCGCATGCCACGGCGATATTCCGAAAACTGGGTGTTCGCAATCGCACTCAAGCGGTGATAGCATTGCAGCACTTAGAAATGGACAGAATTGATATCTCGTAATGCCTCAATCATTATCGCTACAACAGCTGCCTTTTTCACAAGCGTGTGAAAATAATAAACAGCCTATCTTAACCCTATTGGCAGAGTGGTTTGCCAATAGGCAACATATACTCGAAATAGGCAGTGGTACAGGCCAACACAGCGTCTATTTCGCTGAACACCTTCCTCATGTCCGCTGGCAACCAAGTGACCAACAACATTATTTACCTACCCTACAAGCTCGACTCAATTTGCAAACACAACCCAACTTACAACAGGCCATCGAGCTTGATGTCACTCAACCATGGCCCCTGCTTGTATCTGATATAGATGCCATATTCAGTGCTAACACCTTGCACATTATGAGTAAGCCAATGGTTGAAGCGTTCTTTGCTGGCGTTGGTAGTGTATTGCTTAATTCAGGCTCATTAGCAGTTTATGGTCCCTTTAATTATCAAGGCCAATTTACCAGTGACAGTAATCAACAATTCAATTTATGGCTGCAACACAACAACCCTGATAGTGGTATCCGTGATATTGAATGGATCTGCCAGTTAGCACAACAACAAGGGCTAATACTTCAAGAAGACATCGCCATGCCAGCCAATAACCGTCTGCTACATTTTAGTAAATAACCTCAACTCTACATTAGAGATGGGTTAAATCGATACAGTGTGATGATTTCAAATCTGTAATATCAAAACGCGTTATTTTGCTCACAAGGCGAGTTGAACTCGTAATCGCTTATCTATGGCAGTGATGCAATGCTTGGTACTGAATCAATAGCGGTTTGATGTTTACTTATTGACTAAAGTTGACCGTTAACACCCGTAAATCATCCAAACGATTAGTGACTTACTTGCCAAAAACCTTGTAAGCTATCGACTAGAGTCAAAATACACAAGGACACACACTATGGGTTCGGTTACCACTAAAAGACATCCCAATGGTCTTGATTATGTTGCTGTTGACACAGCACTTTGCCAAGCACGTATTTTTATGCAAGGTGCACAAATAGATCAATTTATACCTGTAGGTAAAGCACCACTATTATGGGTTTCAAGTGCAGATGATTACCAACCTGGTAATGGTATCAGAGGAGGAATCCCCATTTGTTGGCCTTGGTTTGGTATGAGCGACACTCCAGGGTTTCCGCAGCATGGTTTTGCACGAAACAAAACCTGGTCGCTTGAATCAGTCAAAATGCGTAACCAATTAGTAGATTTAGTTTTCACCCTGCCCGCCAGTGAAATGGATAAACAATATTGGCCCCATAATACCCAAGTAAAGGTGCTATTCACCTTAGGCGAAACCTTATCAGTCAGCTTGGTGAATACTAATAATGGAAATGATAACGTGAAGCTTACCCAAGCATTGCATAGCTACTTCCCTATTGAAGATATTCATCAATTGCAAGCGAGTGGCTTTAGCGGGTCACAATACATTGAATTTGGTGAAGGGCCGTTTAAACAAGTCGATGATGTCGTTAAATTTGAACGAGAAACCGACAGGGTTTATACCCTATTAGGTGATACTCAGAAGTTACATACACAAAATGGCACCATTGTAGTCAGTCGCGAAAACAGTCAATCAGCGGTTCTTTGGAACCCTTGGATAGACAAGTCGATGCGCCTTTCACGCTTTAATGCAGACGATTACTTATCCATGGTGTGCTTAGAAGCCGCTAACGTGTTGGAAGACTGCGTGGTGTTAGCACCTGGACAAAGTCATACATTAACCACTCATATTGGCTGGAAATAACACACCTAATTGAGTGAGATAAACAGCCATTCAGAGAACGTCATAGCTTTATAATAGAAAAGGCAACCTAGGTTGCCTTTGTTACTTTCAAATATCCATTTACGATTTCAATACTCTGCCCAATACCATCATAAGCAATTCAACAAGCAACCTCTGATAACCGATAACTGTTTAAGTTAATATTAACTAATGCTTCTATTTTTAGATTTTTTAAACAAGCCAAACCAAAAGGCTGTTTCAAGCAATCCACCTGCCACAAAAAAAGTCACCGCTCCCGTTTGGCTACCGGCTAGATAACACGTTAGTGCAAGCACAATTAAAGTGACTAACAACAATAATCTGTAGGTACCTGTCATATTAATTTCTCTCAATCCTATACATGCACTGTTCAACAATAGTAACAAAACCTATTGATTACATTACCGCTTTATTAAACCACGAGTCAACTAAACTCTCGCCAATAAAAAAGGCAGCCGAAGCTGCCTTTGTTGCAATCTAACCTTAGCTCGGAATAATAAATGGGTACCCCATCTATTAACCTAAATTGAGTTTAATTAGTTTGCAGTAACTTCACAACCTAATGGGCTGTTTGAGTTTTCATAAACAATGTCACCTATTGGCGCATAGTCAGCGGCAGCAATAGTGCCTTTGTCTTTGAAGAAAGTGTATAACACTTCAGCATCAACATAACCTGTTTGGATTGGGTCTAATGTTGGATAACCGTCACCGCCAGCAGCATTAAAGCTTGGTACAGTGAAGCTATATGAATCAGTGGCACTGTAATCTTTACCATTAATTTCACTGATAGCTACTGTTTGCGCAGTACAATCAACCGTCATTTTCACACCAGTGATTTGTGCATAAGCACCAGAACCACGTTGGAAAGATGCTACAGTATTAAGATACTCAGTCACTTCTGCACCTGTCATAGTGCTCAACGTTACCATGTTGCCAAAAGGCTGCACAGTTAACACGTCACGATAAGAAATATCACCCGCTTGAATAGAAGCTCGTACGCCACCAGAGTTCATCACGCCGATATCTGCACCCACTTTAGTACGCTGTGCTTCAGCAACTAAACGACCTAAGTTAGTTTGCATATTACGTACATTTGCACGCTCACCGTCTAATAATGCATCTGTAGTAGCAATAATCTCATCAAGTTGGCCTTGACCACGTTCTTGGTAATAAGAAAGTAGTGCTTTTAAATCTGCATCGGCTGTGATTTCATCAGCAACTAAAACTTTAGTTTTGTTACCTTCAGCATCTTCAACCGTTTTCTTCAAATTAACCGGAATTAACTTGTAGCTTGCAAGATGAAGCTCACCGTTGAAATATTCAAAATCAGCACGGCCAACATACTTACCCCATTCATGAGCTTGCATAATGTAAGTGCCATTTTGCATGTCAGGAGTACAAGCGTCACCAGGAGCAAACTCTGCATAGTCGTTAGTATCTGGTTCCATACATACAGGGTTTTGTGAGTGACCACCAATAATGGCACTTAAATCACCTGCAGCTAGTGCGCGAGCTAATGTTACATCGCCAGGAGCATTACTACCATTTTGCGCATCAGCATAGTGACCCATATGAGTCGTTGCGAAAATTAAATCAGCGGTATCTGCAGCTTTAATTTCTGCAATCACTTTAGCTGCTTCAGTTGTTGGGTCAGTAAAGGTTAAATCTTTAATAAATTCTGGGTTACCGATTTTAGCCGTGTCTTCGGTGGTTAAACCGATAACAGCAACACGAACACCGTTAACGTCAAACACTTTATAAGCATCAAAATAACGAGTACCGTCTGCTTTATAAATGTTTGCCGCAAGCATTGGGAAGTTTGCTACTGAACGTTGAGAATCTAATACTGCTAATGGGTTATCAAATTCATGATTACCGACAGCCATTGCATCATAGGCAATTTCGTTCATACCGATAAAATCTGGTAATGCATCTTGTAAATCTGATTCTGGAACACCTGTGTTGATGTCACCGCCAGATAGCAATAACGTTTCGCCACCGTTTGAACTGACTTCAGCACGAATTTGGTCGATCAACGTCTTACGCGCTGCCATACCATATTCGCCATCACTGTTAGACCAAAAACGGCCATGGTTATCATTGGTGTGTAATACTGTGAATATTTTACAATCTGCACCTGCTTCGGCACATGTTGTTGGTGCTACGACTGCTGTATTGTCGTCGTCACTGCCACAACCGGTTAACGCTGCTAGTACAGCCGTTGCGACTAATCCTTTAATTAACATATTTGTCATGATTTACCCCGATGTTATAATTTATATTTTTAAATCCGTGAATTATCCTATTCACGGCCAGAATGATAACAAAGATTGGCGGATTTTGATGTCATTTTTATGACAGAATGTGATTTTAAATACACTATTTAACAGCAGCTTACCCTTTAACAATTCCCTGAGAAAAACAATAACCATGTTAACGGGCTTGTTAATGCAAAGTAAAAAAATGGCTTAAGCATTTTTACTGCTAAGCCATTTAAATAGATTGGTTTTTTAAATACTACGTAACACCATCGATTATCCCAAAAAAAGAACAATACTTATTTTGCATTATTTCAAAACTTGTTGTAACCATTGACCAATATCAACAAGTTGATTAGGTAATACGCTGTGAGCCATAGGATAGGTTTTCCAAACACTCTGATAACCTGCTGTTATCAGAGCATCATGTGCCATTTTTCCGGCAAACATAGGGACTACATCATCTTGCTCACCATGATTTTGGAAAATGGGAGTATGAATATTGGCGTCAGCAAGTTGCTCTGGCAATGCTTCTCCACCAGGTAAATAACAAGATAATGCCATAATACCTGCCAGTTTTTGTTCAAAACGCAGACCGGTAAACAAACTCATTACTCCGCCTTGACTAAAACCCGCTAAGACTATTTTATCTGCTGGTATACCGATGCTGATTTGATCGACGATTAGCTGACGTATTGCTTGCTCAGACGCCATAACACCTTGGATATCTGCACGGTCATGCAAATCCATGCTTTTGATGTCGTACCATGAACGCATCACAAACCCGCCATTAATCGTCACAGCTTGCTCTGGTGCATGAGGGAAAATAAAACGAATACTATGCTGACTATTTAAGCCTAATACTGGTACTACTGGTGCAAAACCAGCACCAGAATCGCCTAAACCATGTAACCAAATGACACAAGATGTTGCAGGTGATTGCGGTTCAATCACGATTTTATCTAACTGAGCAGTCATATTTATTAATCCTATCAATACAGTCACAATATTGGTGGCTATCTTACGTTAATTGATTTTTAACATCGAACGATTCACGTTTAAACATCATAAATAATCTAGTGTATTCAGATAGATTTATGACTAATGGCTATTGTGCGTGGATCCCGGTGTGATCAAGTAACGCCTCTAATTGCGCTGGATTATCGAGTTTGAGACTCCACCGCACCGTCCCCGCATCGGCAACAATCACTAAACCTTGATGAAAACAGCTAATATCATCTACTGACGCAGCAAGCACCAGTTGACTATCATGAAACCGGCATTGAATCTCATGCACAGTGACAATAATTTTACCCAAAGAAAAATCAATAACCATAATAACTCACTGTAAAAACAAAAATCCCAAGTATTCACTTGGGATTTATACAAGAATTAAGTTGCTGTTAAATTAAGAATTAACAGCAAATCAATCTCATTAGTGGTGATGACCACCGGCACCATGGGCGTGGCCATGAGCAATTTCTTCATCTGACGCATCACGAGCACCGACAATTTCGATGTCGAATGTTAATTCACGGCCAGAAAGTGGATGATTAACATCAACCGTTGCCATGAATTTACCCACTTTAATGATGGTAACTTGACGTTGACCTTGTTCAGTGTTCACCACTGCAGCCATGCCAGGTTTCCATACTTTTGCGCCGACAAGATGTTTAACTGATACACGCTGCTCTGAATCTTCTTGGCGTTCACCATAAGTGTCAGCGGCTGGCGGAGTAATAGTAAACTTTTCGCCAATTTCTTTACCATTAATAGCAGCTTCGATACCAGGCATCATGTTGTCATGCCCATGCAGATATGCAATCGGCTCACGACCTTCATTTGATTCAAGCACATCGCCTTTTTCATCACGTAGCGTGTAATTAAACTGCACTACCATATCGTCTTTAATGATCATTATCGTTCCTTAACTCTAAAATTTGCCGAAGCTTAGCAAAAGCGTGCTAATGCATCCACAAAAAAGTAGCCTTTTAGGTGGCCATTATAATTTGATGCCTAATGCATTAAATGTTTGTTCGTCAGGAAATCCATCCGCAATTAGCCCTTTTTGCTGCTGAAAAGCTTGCAACCCTAGCACTGAATTACGACCTAAAATGCCATCTGGCTTACCGACATCAAACCCAGCATCATTCAGTTTTTGTTGTAATTGCTTTACCGTTTCTCGGCTTAACCTTGGCTGCTTAGGTACCGCACGTGTTAATTCCGCACCACCATTAATTCTGTCGGCTAAATGACCGACTGCTATGGCATAAAATTCAGAGCGGTTCCAACGCATAATCACATTAAAGTTGTCATACCCTAAGAAAGCTGGACCCGTATGCCCTGCTGGTAAATATAAAGCGGCTTGCATATCTGGTGTCGATAACTGCTGACCATTAGATTGTTTAATATCAAGCGCTTGCCATTTTACTAATGGTAACGGGTGTTTACCGCCCAAGTAAGCAAACGGGTAATCAACAGGTAATAATACTTCTCGTCCCCATCGCTCATCTGCTTTCCAACCTAGGTGTTGTAGAAAGTTAGCTGCAGAAGTTAATGCATCCACTTCACTATTCCATAAATCGGCAATACCATCACCGTCACCATCTACTGCATACTTACGATAGTTAGTTGGCATAAATTGGGTGTGCCCCATCGCCCCAGCCCACGATCCAACCATTTTGTTATCTGCGAAATTATATTGCTGCTTTAACTTCAACGCTTGTAATAACTCGCCAGTGAAATAATCGCTACGCCTTGGATCGCATGCTAGCGTTGCCAATGAATCGAGCACTGGCATGCTACCTTTGTAACTACCAAAGTTGGTTTCTAGGCCCCAAAAAGCAACAATATATTGCCCAGGCACACCATACTCTTTTGTTAGCTTAGTTAATAATGACCCATGTTTGGCCATCATTTTTCTGCCTTGTTCAACCCGCCATGGTGTGACGCGTTTGTCGAAGTAATCACCAAAGCTAGTGGTAAATTCTGGCTGCTGATTATCTAATTCAATCACCCTAGGGACAAACTTTAAATTTGCCACCGTTGTATCGATAATCTGCTGTGAAATCCCTGCCGTTTTTGCTTTTTGCTGTAAATTAATCACACAGGTAGCAAAATCGGGATGCTCTTGAACTGGAGTAACATCAACAACAGGATCGGGTGATGCCGACACAGCACAGGCACTCAATAAGGTGCTAGATACAAACATTGAAGCAATAAACACAGAAAAACGTCTTTTATGAGCCATGAACAACACTTATTTTACAAAAATGAATATTGAATATCGTGACGCATCGGCTTTCAGTAAACAAGACCTGTTAACATTAAACCCTGTTTATTTATGCCAAATTCAAGTGAAAAATAACAGCACCGATGACAAGTGATTAATAATGAAGCCGTCACTCAAAACCACAGACACTCGTCTTAATCGCTGCACTTGATTTGAGTCATACAAACAGCTTGATAAATAAGCGGGTCAATAACGCCAAGACTATCGATTGATTTAAATGACCCAACGAACGACAGCGAATACAGTTACAACATTGACGCATTTAATCGTGTTAGTTTCTAATAAGAGACTAAATGCCCGATTTGCGTCTAGATTCTGGGGCAATTTAGTTTCTAAATGACCACCAAGGATCCTCATAAACAAAATTGTCATTAATTAAGCCTTTTCCTTATTCATTGAGTCCGTATAATGATGTTAATTCTCACTCATTTAAGCGATTTATCATGACAGAACAAACAGCAGCACTAACAGGCTTTATCGAAAGCGTAAAACAACATCAAGTCTTATGGGGCTTACAAGATGAAACAGGTGAAGGTTGGGTTGTATGTGACTCATCAGAATTTGAAGAAACTGATGTTATGCCACTTTGGTCAAGTGAAGCTGCTGCAAAAAGCCATTGCACTGATGAGTGGGCAGACTACAACCCAGTGACTATTACACTGACTGAGTTTTTAGAATACTGGGTAAGTGATTTAAATGATGACGGTGTATTAATAGGTGTTGATTGGGAAGCTGAACAAGAATGCCTAGAAATTGACCCTATCGTATTGGCTAAAGAATTAGTTGATTTTGAAAAAGAATAATCATTAATTGATTTGATCTTACTACCCAAGCTGTTCAGCCATTGAACAGCTTTTTGATATTATTATGCCCATGCCTACACTGATTGATATTCCTTTTGACAAACGCCACACCTGTTGGTTTTGCAACGAACCCAGTAATCATATTTTTGATTACTATAGAATGACTCACACTCCCCACCCCTCTCTAGCCATTCCTGCTTGTAAAGAATGCCATATGTTAGCCAAGAAAAATCTGCTGACCTCTATTTGGGATTGTCGAGATGCGGTTAAAGATAATTTAATGCATATATATAGCAAAGACTTGGCGATTGGCATTAATTGGACTAAGCAAGAACTCGAAGAATCAGATTTTGATTGTATGATTTTTGGTGGATTTAAAAAAAGTGCCTGGATGATGTATCAAATAGCCCAAAGTCGCATGAATGCGCGGGGCTGGCCATTAAGTCTGGACGGGGTTTTACTTGAAGGCGAAATAGCGGGTGACAGTAGTCAATATCATACCGGTTTCGAGTTTGACGATATAATGTTTACCTCTCTAACAAAAGCCATTAGCCACTATAGCAAGACCTTATCTTTAGACAGTGATTTTTTACAGCAACTGGTTACCTTACTTGGTAAAGCTCAATTTGGCCATGCTGTCAAAATAGCGAGACTCAATATTGGTATCACCCCAGGGCATCAACGTCGTATTCTTGACGAGTTAATCGAAGATATGGATCAATAAAACCACTTAATCATTCAATTGTGGCCTAACTAAGAATACTCCGTAAACGATCTTGAACAACGCTGACTAATAAGTCGGGCTGGAATTTAGAGATAAACTCATTACAGCCGACTTTTTTCACCATCGCTTGGTTAAAGCTACCGCTTAAAGAAGTATTGAGAGTAATAAAGAGTGCCGCCATTCGAGGATCGTTACGCACCTCAAAGGTCAACTTATAACCATCCATTTCGGGCATTTCGGCATCAGTAATCATCATTAGCAATTCATCGGCAACCAGTCTGCCTTCATCAGCCCACGATTGTAATAATCGCAAAGCTTGTAATCCATCTGACGCCTCAATAATCTCTATACCAAGTTGATTGAGAGTGTCCCTTACTTGTTTACGCGCCGTTGACGAATCATCCACAATTAATATCTTACGACCAGGCATGTAAGAAACGAGCGCTTCATCTAACACACCGTCAGATAACTTCACATCGTAATCAATAATCTCAGCTAATACCTTCTCAACATCAATAATAGACACTAATCGTAAGTGTCCTTGGTCTTCAATTTTCGTTATTGCGGTTAAGTAATTATGTCCGCCAGTGGTTTTGGGCGGCGGCATAATATCACTCCAGGTCATGTTAACGATATTCTCGACTTTACCGACTAAAAAAGCCTGCACACTGCGGTTATACTCGGTAATAATCAAGTTACAATCGTCATTCACTGGCATCGGCGAGAAACCAATCGCTTGTCGTAAATTAATCACTGGGATCGACATCCCTCTAATGTTGGCTACTCCATAAACATTATGATTACTGCCGGGTAACTTATTTAAGGGTGGCAACTTAACCACTTCTTTGATTTTAAATACATTAATGGCAAACAACTGGGTTGAGTTAATGCGAAACAACAACAATTCTAAACGGTTTTCGCCAACTAACTTAGTTCTTTGATCTACCGTATCGAGCACTTTTCTCATGAACAGGTTCCACCTAAAAACATACAAGCAACATCAAAGATGCGTCATCATTAACAAGGGTAATTATACTTAAAAAATATCATTAAACAGTGTTGAATCAGGATTTATGCCGCAAAAATAAAAAATATATATAAACAAGATCAAAAAACACCCCTAATACGTAAAATGTTTAATTCGAAACTCGAGTTATTTCATCTCACAAACGTTCTACTAAAGTTAACACCAATAAAAAGACTCCTGAAACCGCGGCATCAATTCACCCTCGGTTTTGCTTTGTTAAGTCTGTCGGCTGTTATCCTAATAGATAAGCCTGTTACTGTTGTAAAACCATTTAACTCAATTAATACTTAAGACGTTCATATGAATAGCCCGTCTTGATAATGCATTTGAGCATAACTTTTCACACATAACACAATATAATTTGGCATGTTTAAACCACAGATCAAGGTGATCATTAACCTGTTTGTGTACGTACAACAGTGTAGATTATTCGTTAAAAGTCATTCAGGGGCCGTTATGATCATCCCATTATTCCCATTACCGATTTGCTTGTTACCTCAAGGATATACCCAGTTACGTATTTTTGAACCTAGATATAAACGCTTAGTATCAGAATCGCTAAAAAGTGGTGTTGGTTTTGGCTTATGTATGTTGGCTGATGATAAAAAAACCATATTACCCATGGGCACATTAACCCAGATTATCGACTTTGAAACGCTTGAAGATGGCTTATTAGGTATTAGTGTGCAAGGGCAAAAAACGTTCATTATTAACAAAATAAGTGTTGATAGTGACGGTTTAAAGCGTGCCGATGTCAGCTTAATTGATTCTTGGCCGTGCGATATCATTGAACGACAAACTGAACAGAGCCACGATCACACTGATGAGCGTAAAAAAGATAAAGCACTTAGCAATACGTTAAAGCAAATTTTACAGCAATACCCACAGCATCTTGCCCACTATTCTGAAGAAAACTTTAATGATATTGCGTGGGTTTGTCAGCGATGGCTTGAAATTATCCCATTGAGTTCCAAAGAAAAATATCAGTGTATCAATAGCCATGATCATCAATTAGCTAAATCATTCTTAGCCGACATTATAAAATAATACAGAACTGTGATCCGAACCCAATAATGCCACGTATAAGATAATGATACTGCAGCTTGTTTGAGCTCAGGATAGCCACAGCATAATGACGTAATCTCTTATGCTCAATGAGTTATTTATTGGATGCGGGTGAAATAATGGAAAATGTTCAATCACAAAGCACACAAAGTCGTTATGATAAGGGGCATCTTGCACAAAGATCCCTAATTAAACTAAGCGGTGCTATGAAATCAAACGAACCCAATCCAATGGCTGATGAGCTTGCGTCATTAATGATGCAGGTGGCTAATGATCGATGCAAAGCATCTTTTGCAAAACTTTTTTCGCATTTTGGCCCAAAAATTAACTCTTTTGGTGTTCAGCGCTTAAGCCAACAGGGCTTAGCCATGGATTTAGTTCAAGAGACAATGACTCGAGTATGGACAAAAGCCCATCTTTACAATGCAGACAAAGCAGCGGTAAGTACTTGGGTATTTACCATCATGCGTAATCAATGTTTTGACATGCTCCGTAAAGTACAACATAACCGTGAAGATTCTTTCGGTGATGATATTTGGCCTTTATTTGAGTCTGATGAAGCTGAAAACAACGACGATGATTTTTTATTATCGGCAACTTTATTGCTGCATGTAGAAGAATTACCTCCTCTACAACGCCAAGTAGTACAAGGTATTTATATGCAAGAGCTTACTCAACAAGAGTTAGCAGACAAACTTAACATTCCAATTGGAACGGTTAAATCACGACTCAGACTTGGCTTGGAAAAATTAAAAAGCTTTATGGAGAAACACTATGATTAATTACCACCCAGACCAGCATTTGCTGTCTCTCCATGCTAAAGGCGAGTTGCCGCTATCGATGTCGATTGCTATCTCCGCTCATGCTGAATTGTGTCCTCATTGCCAGCAACAACTTGACCAGGTGACAATTGCGTTGTCTGAGCAACAGTTTGAGTCGGCCGTAAAAACTCAGTCGGTAGACACTAATAATAATCAATTAGACGCACTACTCGAGCAGCTATTAAATTCAACCTTAGATACTTTAGAGGTTGAACAAGCTAGTACAGTTGATCCGATTGAAGACAATAGCGTTAGTATTAAAGGTCAGCATTATCCGCTGCCTAAGGTATTTCGTAAGCAAATTAATGCTTCTTGGCAGGGTATTGGTAAAGTCAGCCGTTTGAGACTCGATACCGGAGAGCCACAAGCAAGAGCAAGCTTGTTGCATATCGCAGCAAATGGTGAAATTCCTGAACATACACATAAAGGTGCAGAGCTAACATTACTGCTCGCAGGTGAGTTCAGCGACTGTTACAACACCTACAAGCCTGGTGATTTTATGCTGCTTGATAAAGAGCACCAACATTCACCAAAAACACTTGAAGGTTGTTTGTGCTATACCATTGTCGATGCCCCGTTATACTTCACTAAAGGGTTCAGCAAACTATTAAATCCAATTGGCGATTTACTTTACTAACCATTACGTTAGTTTCTTAAAATGTTAACTACTAAGGTTTGTGCATCGACAACTTGGCCGCTATTTATCATTAAGTTGTACCAGCAATAAGGGATGATGAGTGAATTTTCGTCATCCCTTTTAACACTATCGACATCCGAGCAAGGTGAGAATTGTCGATGATTAGTCACTAATTGCTATTTTTTAATCGAAAACTGCATTAATTTGATTAAAAATTGAAAAAGACTATTGCCATATGCAAACACTCAGTATATTATCCACACAGATTTAGTTTTCTTGTTAATTTTGGTTACCTACCTGTAAGTCTGCTCAACTTCACTTCGTAAATAAACCCAAGACAAGCTTCTGTACATCGTTTTTGATTTCAATTGATTTCTGTTGATATGATAATTTAAATTATATTCACGTCATCTTGTTGTCATAAAACTATGTTTAACTTACAAAGTTAAGTACTAAATATGTATTAATTTTTTTATGGCTATATGTCATGTGACAACATCAATGTTGCAAGCATAAAATAGACCTTAATCAACTATTTACATATCAACACTTGATTAGTGAGTAAAGGATAGGTTAAGTTAAATCTCGAAACATTAATCTTTTGCAACACTAAAAAATGCCAAGGATATTTTATTGAACAATTTTCTCACCTAATGGTGAATATATAAGAAGGAGTGTGACCTATGTCATACAACATGAATGGACACGAAATTTCAGTTAGCTTTCCGGTTAACTCTATCTCGTCAAACAAGAATTCAATTGCTTTTACCGACAGCCTAGGTAAAAACAAAAAAACCTTTTCAAAACGTATTGAAGCATTAAACTTCATGAAATGGTTAATCTCTGCCAATAAGTAATACCCCCTAACGCTTTGCGTTAATCATTTGCTCTGTTATTTAATAAACTCATTTCTCGGTATTCTCCTCTCACTTACCGATGTTTATTAAAACAGGGCAAAATGAATAACTCACTCGCATCATTTTAAGTTATTCTTCAGCGTTACATCCCAGTTAACCCCTCTAAAATATCTAATTTTATATCAACAACTTATAGAAAAAACATCTTGCATTCACCCTGTAATTAAACAGTGTGCGAAAATTTTCGTTGGTATCTTGGCAACATTGTTTTATTTCCCAAAACTCCCCCCTGATGTATATAGAGAATATCGGTTGCATTGGCAGTTTTACTATTCAAATAATGTTGTAACACTAGAAATCCAACCGGGTCGTACAATAATTCAAATTCAATTCCCGACTGGCATACTGTATTCCACATATCAAAACAACGTCGTGATAGTTTGCCAAAATGATATTTATGACCATCATTAATAATTGTAGGAAAATAAACCTCATCGACTAATTGTGAGAATTGTTGACGTAAATATTCATCCCCTCCCACGGTACTGCAAGTTAACACCTCAATGGTAAAAACTTTCGTTAATGATAAATGAGCCAATTGTTGAGTAAGTTGTTTATTTAAATAAGCCGCAGTGGTCCCCGTACCTGAGGGTAAAAATACCTTTAGCTTATTTTTTTGTTGATCTTGCGCCCATTGAATTATTTCACAGGCAAGTTGTGTTATCCCGGTTTCGGCATACTCACAACGCCCACCTTCAGGAATAAAAAGTAATTGTTTTTTATCTGCGTAGCTTGGATTCGATGAAACAATATATTGCATCGCATCGTCTAAATGCATACTTTGAAGATTTTCAACATCGGTCAAATGACTAACATCAATAATATTGGCGCCATTTTGTATCGCAGCGGCATAATTGCCTTGAGGATGTTGTAATAAAAACTCGCTGATATGGCTTACATAGTAATCAAATTTCCACCCTTGCCGCTTAGCCAATACTGACATGGAATATAATGAGTTGGCTTGGGCCGAACCCGATGCCACTAGTTGGGTAATATGTGAATAATCATGATGTAAAAAATGATAAAATTTACGTGCTTTATTACCACTAAAATCAGCATGTAATAAATCATCTCGTTTAATGTAGATGCTGCGGCCAGCAAAGTTCATCGTTTGCACTGGGCTTATCGAAAACATGAATTGTCTCAATCAACTGTAATATGAGCATTTTAACTAAAAAATGATAAATCTCATCGATTCATTTGCGTGAATCCTCGCACTGTTCTATTTATACAATACCACAGCAACACTTAATCCTTAATAATCAACAAATTGAAAACATGGCATGAAAATGGCTTTATATTGAGAATATTGACTATTGATAGGAATGAAAATGTCTCTTTTACGCTTAATCTTTAATATTGCTTGGTTTTTAATGGGTGGTTTTGTTATGGGCCTAGCTTGGTGGTTTGTTGGAATACTGTGCTTTATCAGTATCATTGGCATCCCATTTGGTCGTGCTTGTTTTGTTATTGGCGAACTGGCTTTCTGGCCATTTGGACAAGAGACCGTTAACCGAAAACACATTTCAGGCCAAGAAGATATTGGCACTGGCACGTTAGGTTTGGTGGGTAATGTAATATGGTTTTTATGCTTTGGTATTTGGCTCGCGATTGGTCATCTAGTCCATGCTCTGGCTTGTTTTGTAACGATTATAGGTATTCCGTTCGCGTTACAACATCTTAAGTTAGCCTTATTAAGTTTAACCCCTATTGGTCAAACCGTTATTGCCAAACCGACTTATTAACATTCGTTAATAACCGCTGAATGACCACTGTTGTAAAAAGCCGATAGCATAATGCTGTCGGCTTTTTATTTGCCTAATCGTATCTGCACCGTGTACATTGCCATTCTTAAGCACTGAAAGGTTATTCAGTCACTTTAAAGACAATAATGGGATCACATGAACTATTGGTTAATGAAGTCTGAACCAGACGACTTTAGTATTGATAATCTACAGATGAGTAAGCAGCAAACTGTTGCTTGGCAAGGTATTCGTAACTATCAAGCACGTAATTATATTCGCGATCAAATTACAATTGGCGATGTAGTGTTGTTTTACCACTCTAGCTGTAAAGTTCCTGCCATTGTGGGTTTAGCAAAAATTAGCAGTGAAGCTCAAATTGATAGCAGTGCTTTTGATAACCGTTCACCGTATTTTGATGCAAAATCTAACGCTAATGCGCCTCGATGGTGGCAAGTCGATATTCAATTTATGGCCAAATTTTCTAAGCCTGTGAGCTTGAAGCAATTGAAAGCCGATCCCGCGCTGCAAGATATGGTATTAGTGGCTAAAGGTGCCCGCCTGAGTATTCAGCCCGTCACACAGTTGCAATACCAACACATTATGCAACTAACAACCTTAGAATAATAACGTTAGATTGATGACCTTGCATCGGTAACCTTGAATTAAAACAGACCAGCTTGTCAGCAGGCCAGTAAACATCTTCTTTAAATCAGCCTCCTAAAGACAGCTCAGACTACGTAAACACTATTAGCTATAAATAGTCTGAGCTCAAATACTAACGGCACAGTGATAAGATCACGCAATGCCCATGTTAGTTAATCATTCGCCCTATTCCGCCAAGTACAGAACCTTCACCTTGGTCTTTGCCACCACTTGATGGTGCATGAGCAATAATTCTGTCAGCCATACGAGAAAACGGTAAGCTTTGTAACCACACAGTCCCATGGCCTTTTAAGGTTGCAAGGAACAAACCTTCACCACCAAATACCATCGACTTTAATGAGCCTGCACGTTGTATGTCATAATCAATTCCGGGAGTGAATCCAACTAAACAACCGGTATCGACCCGCAATGTCTCACCGTGTAATTCTTTTTTAATCAGTGTCCCACCAGCATGCACAAACGCCATGCCATCACCTTTAAGGCTTTGTAGAATAAATCCTTCACCACCAAAGAAACCGGTGCCTAATCGCTTATTAAACTTCATGCTTACTTGCGTGCCTAAGGCTGCCGCTAAAAAGCTGTCTTTTTGGCAGATAAGTTCGCCTTGATGTTGAGCTAAGTCTATAGCCAAAATAGTGCCAGGAAATGGCGCAGCAAATGCCACTTTTCGTTTTTGTTGACCTTGATTAGTAAAGTGGGTCATAAAAATACCCTCACCCGAAATGGCCCGTTTACCTGCACCAAGTAGCTTGCCAAAAAAACCGGATTCTGGTTCAGAGCCATCACCCATTCTGGCCTCAAACATAATGTCTTCTTCGAGGTAAGTCATCGCACCCGCTTCAGCAATAACAGACTCATTTGGGTCTAATTCAACTTCAACCAGCTGCATACTAGAACCTATAATTTCATAATCTACTTCATGACTTTTCATGCTCATTTTCATTCCTTAAAAATTTATTTAATGTTTGCAGTTGCCCAATTCAGTATTAAGGCATTATTCCTTATGGATGATTTAAGGTAACAAAATGATCATCCATTTAACATGACAACATTTCAATAAAATATCCGCGTTCTGTTGCCACTGCATTTGTTTACCAATTGTGTCCATCGTTAACCTAAACCCGCACCGCTCAATCCTGATTGTTGTTGTAATTGATATTGAGCAAATTCTTGCAAAATAAGCTCGGTAAATAACTGCCCAGCTCGCCCAAGCGGACGTTCAAGTGTGGACACTAATTGCGGTGTAAAACTAAAGCGATTACCACCAATAAAATCAACTTCAATAAGTAGTCCTTGATGTAATTCTTCGGCAATTAAAAAATCCGGCATCCAACCAAAACCCAGGCCTTTTAGTAAGGCATTTTTTTTCATGATAAAGCCTGACAAATAAAAGACTTTATCGCCGCCAAATTGCATTTCATCACGGTCACGTTTACCAGGAGATGAATCTTCTATGGTTAACTCAACATGTTGTTGCAATTCAGGCAAACTAATGTCTTTAAGCTGACTTAATGGATGTTGAGATGACGCGACTAGCACGCTGGTAATAGCAGGTAGCGGTTTAGGATGATAAGAGGGGCCAGTACGATAATCCTTAACCAGCATTAAGTCGGCCTGGTCGCGCTCAAAGCGATGCTGTACCCCGCCTAAAAACTCCATATTAAGCTGCACTTTAGTCGGTATGTTGTGTTCTGACATGCGCTTAAGCGCGGTCATGATCGGTTCCATCGGTAAAGCACCGTCTATCACTAACTCAAGTTTGGGCTCCCAACCCTGACTAAAACGACTGGCCAGATGTTCAATATTGGCTAAATGCTGTAACAGTCGTTGTCCTTCGGCCAAAATAACCTTCCCTTCGGGTGTTAATTCCGCTCGATAATGATCTCGATTAAATAATGTCACGCCGAGATGTTGCTCTAGTTTTTTAATCTGATAGCTTACTGCCGATTGCGCCTTGTGTAATCGCTCTGAAGCTTTTGCAAAACTTCCTTCTTCAACAAGTACTTGCAGTACATTAAAGGCATCGATATCTATTCGCATAAGATTTCCACTGTCCCGTTATCCATACACAAATGTAAAGTTAACATAACAATCTAAAAAATAGATTGTGTTGAGTTATTTATTATTCTTTTTTTTGTTGATCTTTACCACTAAATTGTAAGTTAGATCACATATTGGTTTGCCCAATGCGATTAGGCCATAACAACAAATAACATAAACGCCACGACACTCGCAGTCGATTCACCATAGGACAATCAGATGCCATTCTATGTTAAACAAGGTCAGATCCCGACCAAACGTCACATTGCCTTCGAAAAAGACAATGGCGAGTTGTACCGTGAAGAATTATTTTCAACCCATGGCTTTTCGAATATCTACTCCAATAAATATCATCACAATATGCCAACCAAAGCGATAGACGTTCAACCTTATTCGTTATCTCATGGTGAACAATGGCAAGACTCGTTAATTCAAAATTATAAATTAGACTCGCGCCAAGCCGACTGCCAAGGCAACTTTTTTAGCGCCCGAAATAAAATATTTTTCAATAATGATGTCGCCATGTACACCGCGAAAGTGACTGAAGACACCAATGAGTTTTATCGAAATGCCTATGCTGACGAAGTGGTGTTTATTCACGAGGGTGAAGGCCAATTATTGAGTGAATACGGTGTCATTGAAACCAATAAATGGGATTACTTAATTATTCCACGCGGGACGACGTACCAACTTAAATTTAACGATTATCAAAATGTACGCTTGTTTGTTATTGAATCATCCTCAATGGTCGAAGTGCCAAAGCATTTCAGAAACGAATACGGCCAAATGCTTGAATCTGCACCTTACTGTGAACGAGACATTCGTACGCCAACCTTGGCTGATGCCGTGGTTGAAAAAGGTGAGTTTCCGTTAATGTGTAAATTTGGTGATCGCTATCAAAAAATGACACTGCAATGGCATCCATTTGACTTAGTAGGCTGGGATGGTTGCGTTTATCCTTGGGCATTTAACATCAGTGAATATGCACCAAAAGTTGGCAAGATTCATTTACCACCGTCTGAGCATTTAGTGTTTACTGCACACAATTTTGTCATTTGTAACTTTGTGCCACGCCCATACGATTTTCATCCGAAATCGATACCAGCACCTTATTACCACAACAACATCGACAGCGATGAAGTCTTGTATTACGTCGATGGTGACTTTATGAGCCGTACAGGCATTGAAGCGGGCTATATGACGTTACACCAAAAAGGTGTGCCGCATGGGCCTCAACCTGGTCGCACAGAAGCCTCTATCGGCAAAACCGAAACATACGAATATGCGGTGATGGTTGATACCTTCGCCCCACTGAATTTAACCGCTCATGTCAAAAATTGCATGAGTGATGATTACAACCGCTCTTGGTTAGAAAACTAAGACCACATTTATAGCTAACCCAAGTCACCAAAGAGTGATTGCGTGTTGACATAAAATAAAGGAAAACAAAATGGCAAGCGAACTAAATCCACTGGGCCTTTTAGGCATTGAATTCACCGAATTTGCTAGCCCAGATACAGAATACATGCACCAAGTATTCATTGATTTTGGTTTTTCGATGTTAAAAAAAGCCAAAAATAATGACATTGTTTACTACAAACAAAATGACATTAACTTTCTATTGAATAAAGGCCGTGCAGGGTTTTCTGCAGAATTCGCCAAATCTCATGGTCCGGCTATTTGTTCAATGGGTTGGCGTGTAGAAGATGCACAGTTTGCATTTACAGAAGCCGTTGCCCGTGGTGCAAAACCAGCCGATGATGCCAATAAAGACATGCCCTACCCAGCTATTTACGGTATCGGCGACAGTCTGATTTATTTTATTGACACTTTTGGTGAACAAAACAATATTTATCAAACTGACTTTGTCGATTTAGAACAGCCTATCGTAACGCCTGAGAAAGGCTTTATGGAAGTCGACCATTTAACCAATAATGTCTACAAAGGCACCATGGAAAAATGGGCTAACTTTTATAAAGACATCTTTGGTTTTACCGAAGTACGTTATTTCGACATCAGCGGCGCTCAAACTGCTTTGGTATCTTATGCGCTACGCTCTCCAGACGGCAGTTTCTGTATCCCGATTAACGAAGGTAAAGGCAATAACAAAAATCAGATTGATGAATACTTAGGTGAATACAATGGCCCAGGTGTTCAACATCTGGCATTCAGAAGTCGTGACATTGTGGCCTCTCTCGATGCTATGGAAGGCACCTCAATCAAAACACTGGATATTATTCCTGAATATTACGACACCATTTTCGAGAAGTTGCCACAAGTGACCGAAGATCACGACCGTATCAAGCATCACCAGATTTTGGTTGATGGCGATGATGACGGTTATTTATTGCAAATTTTCACCAAAAATCTTTTTGGGCCTATCTTCATTGAAATCATTCAACGTAAAAATAACCTTGGCTTTGGCGAAGGTAACTTTACCGCGTTGTTTGAATCGATTGAACGCGATCAAATGAAACGCGGCGTGCTGTAATTTTATAGACACTAAGTGATACATAAAAACCAGCAAATTGCTGGTTTTTATCATTTTAGGCCTTTACACTCTGCCATCTACATTCTAATCAAAGACCTTTCTAATGCCAGATTACGCCGTACTCGCTGTGTTTATTCCAACGTTCTTTTTTGTGTCTATCACCCCCGGTATGTGCATGACTTTAGCCATGACACTCGGCATGAGTATTGGTGTACGCAGAACCTTATGGATGATGTTAGGTGAATTAGTGGGCGTGGCGTTGGTCGCCATTGCAGCAGTACTTGGGGTTGCTAGCATCATGCTAAATTACCCACAGGTGTTCGATATTCTTAAGTGGGTGGGTGGCGCTTACCTTGGCTACATTGGCATTAATATGTGGCGTGCTAAAGGCAAAATGGCCATCATCACTGGTATTGAAGTTAAAGCCAGTCGCATGAGCTTAATCAGCCAAGGATTTATTACCGCGATTGCCAACCCTAAAGGTTGGGCTTTTATGATTTCGCTATTACCGCCGTTTATTAATGTAGATAATGCCGTTGGGCCACAACTCGCCGTTTTGCTTGGTATTATAATGGTCACCGAAAGTGTGTCGATGCTGGCTTATGCCAGCGGCGGTAAGAGTTTACGATTATTTTTAAGTCGAGGCGATAATATCCGCTGGATGAATCGTATCGCCGGAAGTTTAATGATACTGGTTGGTATTTGGCTAGCGCTAGGCTAACCCAGAAAGCACATTTGATGAGTAATTAACCTCATACTATTTTATGTATTTTCAATCGATTTATACGGCAGTTGTTCGCACATTTGCTGTATATAAATGTCGATATGAGCTTGCTCTTGTTGACAAAAAGCACCGATGGCATCATTAAAACCTTCATGAGCAACAAAATGGCTTGAGGTGGTTTTCACAGGACGAAAACCTCGAGCCACTTTATGTTCGCCTTGTGCTCCTGCATCAAAAACTAATAATTGATTAGCGATAGCGTACTCAATGCCTTGGTAATAACATGCTTCAAAATGGACATAGTCGCATTCTGTTAACGCCCCCCAATAACGACCATATAAATGCGTGTCTGACACAAAATATAATGCTGATGCCACTAATTGTGCGTCACTATTTTCAATCAATAATAATCGGATCATTGAGCCCATTGTTGCTGCTATCTGCTCAAAGAATGCTGCCGACAAGTACCCTTTATGACCAGAACGCTTTAAATAAGTATTTTGATAACAACGCACAAAATCCTGCCATTGCTCTGCACTCGCCTTATCGCCATCGATAAATCGGAATTGTAGCTGTTGCCTTGCAGAGATTCGTTCTTTAGTGATGTTTTTGCGTTTACGTGACGTTAATGTACTCAGAAAGTCATTAAAATCAGCATAATTTTGGTTGTGCCAATGAAACTGACAACCAACACGCTCCATTACCCCTGCTTGTGCAAACTGTAGATGTTGCTCGGTATTGGTAAATAAACAATGCCAAGATGACCAACCCTGTTTAATGACAGTTTGTGACAGATAGGTTTGAATACCGTCAATCAAGGGCTGTTGATCGTGTTTTGGTAACCTTGGGTCAATACCAATACGTCGCCCAGTTGTAGGAGTAAAAGGTATACTGCCCACAAGCTTAGGGTAATAGCCTATATTGTGACGCTCATAAGCTTCTGCCCATGCCCAATCAAACACATATTCCCCCCAAGAATGACTTTTAAGGTACAAGGGCATCAATGCAATAATATTATCGCCATCCATCACCATAAGGTGCATCGGCGTCCAACCCGTTTCAGCACTAACACAGCGACTCATTTCCAGAGCGGATAAATATTCATGCCGGGTAAAAGGATGAGATGATCCAAAAAAGATATTCCATACTGAAGAATCTATATTGCTAATACTATTAACAAATTTATATTGATAAACTCGCGTTTGTGTTTGTTCCACCCACACCTACCCTATAATAATTAACACTCAACCGCTAAAACTCATACCAATTATTGCTATCATGTGGCATGTTCTATCACAGTATCTTCTCAATACACACCAAGGATTGATCGTGACACGATTCCCTAAATTAACACCGCTTTTTTTGAGCACCGCATTAACACTCACACTTTGTTATCCTGCGCTTCATATTGCTGACAGCCAAGCAAATGAAGCTTCAATCTTCAGTGAAATGGCAACGGCTCAGCCAATCTATGCTAAGCATGGCATGGTTTCAAGCCAAGAAGCCATAGCTAGCCAAATTGGTGTTGATATTTTAAAACAAGGTGGCAACGCGGTCGATGCGGCCGTAGCAGTGGCATATGCACTTGCAGTAACCTTACCTCGCGCGGGTAATATTGGTGGTGGTGGTTTTATGCTAGTGCATTTAGCCGAGCAAAATAAAACCATTGCTATCGATTACCGTGAAACAGCCCCAGCTAAAGCGCACAAAGATATCTTCCTTGATGAACAAGGCAATGCAGTTGACAAACTCAGTCGTGAGCATGGACTAGCTGTGGGCGTACCTGGAACCGTTATGGGGATGGAACTGGCCTTAAAACAATATGGCACCATGAAAATGGCGCAAGTGATCAAGCCTGCGATTAAGCTCGCCAAAGACGGTATAGTTGTTACTTCAGATCTATCAAACTCATTAGCGGGCCTTAAATCTCGTATTACCCAATGGCCAAGTTCAGCAGCAATTTTCTACCATGCCGACGGCAGTAATTATCAAGTCAATGAATTGCTCAAACAACCTGAGTTAGCACAGTCTTTATCGTTGATTGCCCAGAAAGGTAGTAAAGGGTTTTATCAAGGTGAAACGGCTGAAAAAATTGTCTCTGCGGTCCAAAATGCTGGCGGGGTAATGAGTTTAACTGATTTAGCTAACTACAAAGTTGTTGAGCGCGAACCGGTTCGAGGTAATTATCGAGGCTACGAAGTGGTATCTATGCCGCCGCCATCTTCAGGGGGTATTCATATTATCGAAATGCTCAATGTACTCGAGCAATTCCCCATTGATAAATTAGGCCACAATAGCGCAAACACTTTGCATCTTATGGCCGAAACCATGAAATATGCCTATGCTGATCGTAGTGAGTATTTAGGCGACCCAGATTTTGTTACTGTGCCTGTAAAACAATTGACTAGCAAACAATACGCAAAAGAGATTGCCAGTAAAATCGCCATCAATAAAACCACCCCTAGCAGCGAAATTAAGCCGGGGAAACTAGCACCATATGAGAGCGATCAAACTACCCACTTCTCGGTTATCGATAAATGGGGCAATGCTGTTGCTAACACCTATACCCTTAACTTCAGTTATGGTTCAGGCTTAGTCGCTAAAGGTACTGGGATTTTATTAAACAATGAAATGGATGACTTTTCGGTTAAACCAGGTACCCCTAATGGTTATGGCTTAATTGGTGGGGAAGCAAATGCAGTGCAAGGAAATAAGCGCCCTCTTAGCTCCATGAGTCCAACCATGGTAATGAAAGATGGCAAACCTTTCATTGTTACCGGCAGCCCTGGTGGCTCGCGGATTATTAATATTACGCTGCAAATGATCATGAATGTGATTGATCATAACTTAAACATTGCCGAAGCAACTGCTGCTGCACGTATGCATCACCAATGGTTACCTGATTTTATTTGGGTGGAACATACATTGAATCGCGATACTATTTCATTACTTGAAGCCAAAGGTCACAAAGTGAAAGTGCAAGAGTCGATTGGCAGTACTCAATCGATAATGATGACAGAGCAAGGTCTTTTTGGCGCTTCAGATCCAAGACGCGCGGGTTCTGCCGCCATCGGCTATTAATACCATTAACCATTACCCTTAAAGCAATAGCGGCTTTACATAATCTAAAGCCGCTATCATTGATAATAAAGTAACAAAAATCATTAACAATATCGTTCTCACGCTAGCGGTACTTACCTAATTCGAAATCATTTCGAATACATAAAAAGTTCATCTTGATGGTTCACAATTAAAATATGTTAAATCAAACATAAACTATATTAACTCACAAAAAATAACATATTCATCGGCTATCAAACTTGTTTATAATCATAATGTTAAATGAACACCTCATTCAGGGGTGAATAATATTTTATTATATTAAAACAAAATCAATATTGTATTTCCAACGAGTTGAACAATACTAACATCGCAATGTGATTGTTTATTAAGCTTTAGCTTTTGTTAGTGATTTTATCCCATTATTTAAAGTGATATTATTGTAACCATGTTAAATAAATTGATTACATAAGGTTATATGCTGCTGACAAATTTAAAAATTAAGCACAGAATTACCCTACTTACTGTTGTCGCCATTTTGTCGTTTGTGATTTCTTTAATTATTAACAATCAAACTGGTGAAAACAATGCACAACGGTTAAACGGACTTCAAAACCAACTTTATCCCGCACTTAATCTAGCAACCATAAATCAAGGGTTGTTACTGCAATTAGATCAAACTATTCAGTCAGCAATAACCACAGGCGAAGAAGACAGCTTAGACATAGCTAAAACGATGGTGAAGCAAATTACGGATAATTTAAATGAGTTAGCCATTTTACTTCCAACTGAAGAAATAAATACAGAACAATTGATTCGTGACATTACCCTTTATCATGAAAATGCTAGAAGCCTTGCTGCCGAGTTTATAAAGGATGATGTTGACTTTAGTAAAATTCAAACTCAAGCGACAGATAATGCCAAGCGATATCAAACTTTAGTTAAACAATTTGCGGCCAAGAAGAAAGATTATTCAACAGAGTTTGAGCAACGGATCCAATTAACCATAGCCAGTACTGAACGTGCAGAAAATAGTCTAATGCTCATTGGTATTGCGGCTACAGTCGTCATGATTGTAGTAGGAGTCTTAGTTAATAAATCAATTATTAGTACTATCGACAATGTAACCCAGTCACTTCGTAACATATCCCAAGGTGAAGGCGATCTACGATCACGGATTCAGTATGCAGGCAAAGATGAAATAGCACAGCTTGTTTATTGGTTTAATCAATTTGTGTCTAAACTTCAATCGTCTATTGCCGATACAAAGAATACCACTGAAAATTTAACCGAAGTTGCAGCAACGTTACTCAGTGGTAGTCAATACAGTGAACTCAATGTACAGCAACAAAATGAATCCATTGAGCAGATTTCACAAGCCATGAAAGAAATGTTTGTCAGTGTCACTCATATTGCTGAATACGCATCAAGCGCAGCGCTTGATGCTGAGAATGCCAACACTGAGGCAAAACAAGGCGTTGTTATTGTTAACGATGCTGTTATTACCATTAATACCTTGGCTGAAGAAGTACAGCAAACTGCGGTTGTCGTTAATCAATTGGACGCATATACCCATAATGTTAATGACATATTAGACACGATAAGAAGTATTGCAGATCAGACTAATTTACTAGCACTTAACGCTGCGATTGAAGCCGCGCGTGCTGGTGAACATGGGCGCGGGTTTGCGGTAGTTGCAGATGAAGTCAGAACATTGGCCTCTAGAACACAAACCTCGACCCAAGAAATCCAACAAGTGCTACAAGAATTACGCTCCACGTCTAAACAAGCCGTTGACGCGATGGCTCGTGGTATTAACACTGCAGCAATAGGGGTTAAATCAACCTCTTTAGCCGGTGAAGCCTTACAACGTATCACAGGTAAAGTGAGTGCAATATCAGAGGTTAATGACCAAATTGCGGCTGCCACCGAAGAACAACATACAACTTCGGTGTTGATTCAGCAATATGTAGCTGAAATGGAAGCCGGTTCACAGAAAGTCAGGGTAACGACGGCTGATATGGGAGGGATCAGTGTTGATATTCAAAATATAAGTGAAAGACTACAATCAATTACTAACCAATTTAAGGTGTGAGATTGATTGTAAATGCAGTAGCAGAAAACCAAAAATATAAGCCCTAAAGGCATATTGAGTGATGATCAAGGAGTAACACCATGCAGTTTAATTTAAAAGTATTATCTGTTGCAATATCAATGGCAATGATACCTAACCTAGCAACAGCAGATGAAGCTGCTGATGCAAAAATAGCTAAGTTAGAGCAGCAAGTTCAAACGCTGCAAAAACAACAAAATGCTAGCCTAACTGACAAAGTAAAATTTAACGGCTTTATTAGTGGAGCCTATATCAGCTCTGACAATGATGCTGGTTATAATAATGCAGATTCAAGTGCTGATTTTAACGAAGACAGTAAATTAGGGCTACAAGGTACCTTTAACATTTCTGACAATACTCAAGCAGTATTACAGTTAATGATGCGCGGTAAATACGACTGGGAAGTTGAAGCAGAATGGGCCTATTTATCTCATCGCTTTGAAAACGGCGTCAAGATTCGTGGTGGTAAACTGCGAGTCCCTTTATTCATGTACTCTGATTACTTAGATGTTGGCTACGCACAGCCATTTGCTCGTCCACCACAAGAAGTATACGGCGCTATTCCGTTTTCGTCTTACACAGGCGCTGGCGTGTCATACGATGTTGAATATGATGACTCAACCTTAACAATGCAAGCCTTTGGTGGTGAGTCAGATGTTAAAAATTCAGCGGTTGAACTCAGTAACCTTATGGGTGCTAACCTGAGCTGGACTGACGAAATATGGACTTTACGTGCCGTATACGCTCAAGCACAACTAGACGGACCTATTGTTAATGAAGTTGACGTAACATTAGCGCCTGGAGTGAACACCCAAGCGAACTATACGGTATTAGAACTTGATGATGATAAAGGTTCTTTCGTCGGAGTGGGTGCAAGTTACGACAATGGTGAAGTCATTGCGATAACAGAATGGACTCGTTCAGAAATTGATAACGCTTACCCTGATATTGATTCTGGTTACTTAACATTAGGCTATCGTATTAAGGAATTTACGCCTTACGCTACTGTTGCTTATACGAAAACTCAAGATAATGATGAGCGTCTACCTTTATCTACAGCGGCTGCAATTCAGATGGTCGCCTTTAATGCTGAACGTATGGCTTACAGTATTGGTTTGCGATGGGATGCAATTGATAACGTTGCGATTAAATTTGATGTCACCTACGCCGATGATTTTGGTGACACTTCAGGTGGATTCTTAGGCAACAACTTGGACACGTCAACAGGTAAATTCACTTACGATGACACCTTGATTTACACCGTTAAATTCGACGCAGTATTTTAAGGGGTATGATAATGAAAAAATTATTAACAATTTTAGCACTAAGTTTAACTGCCGTTACCTCAGCTAATGCTGCTGTAGTGATTATTGGCAATCCTGCTGCTGCAGATATTTCAATTAATGATGTAAAAAAAGCTTTTTTAGGAAAAGGTGATTCTTCAGTCGTCGTTTACGAATTAGAAGAAGGTAATCCTATTCGCAGTGAGTTTCATCAAGCTGTTACCGGTAAGTCAGATGCTCAACTGAAAGCATTTTGGTCTAAGCAAGTCTTCACAGGTAAAGGTACTCCACCTCCTGCGGTTTCTGGTGCAAGTGCGATGAAATCAGCAATTGCAAGCAATCCAAATGCCATTGGCTACATTGATGAAGCAGACGTTGATGCCACAGTAAAAATCATACTGAAGCCATAGATTGATTACTACTGTGATTAACTCACCATAAAAACGTGAGCACATAATCACCGATCTTAGTTAATTGGAAGATGAAATATAAACCGAGTAATGATATTTATTGCTCGGTTTTTTTATGACTAACCTAATAAAAAATCAGCACCAAAACTTGTTTGGTTTATAACCATCATTTATAACGTCGAATTAGATGATGACGAGCAAAAGCAATATATCGCACTCTATCCTTAATAGCTTATCGAGTTAAATTTAACAATTCAATATTACGTAAATTCTGGCGAATATAAAATACTCAATTATTCGTTGCGTTATTTCGCCACATTTTTGCCGAAGAAAAATAACACCACTTATTAACATTGACACCGTAACATTAACATTGCGTAGCCTGTTATCATTTCTGATGATGATTAATTGCGCAATCTCACTCACGAATAGATTTTATTTAGCCTTGTATCACAATTTATTCATATCTTATGCTTATAATCAGCGCGGTGTTTTCATTTTATTATCAAAATAGTTAAGGAACGTTAACACTACGTAAGAGGCAAAAACAAAAAATACGCCTCGGGGTCAAATAAATATAGAGAGTAAATTATGTTAAATAAAACACTTCTTGCCGTTGTTATCGCTGGTGCACTGGGACTCGGCGGTTGCGGCTCTGATAATGACGATCAAACAAGTACTGTTACTGCAGATATCAAGTTACGTGTAATGGAAACGACTGATCTTCATACCAATATGATGGATTACAACTATTACTCAGGGAAAGATGATAAGACCATTGGTCTGGTACGTACAGCAAGTTTAATCAATGCAGCACGCGCCGAAGTCACTAACTCAGTTTTATTAGATAACGGTGATTTATTGCAAGGTAGCCCTATGGGAGATTACATTGCCAATAAATTCAAAACTGACAGCAACATGTTAACCGACACACACCCAGTGTACAAAGCAATGAATACACTAGATTATGAAGTAGGTAATATTGGTAACCATGAATTTAATTATGGCTTAACATTTCTTGAGCAATCAATATCGGGTGCAAATTTCCCCTACATTAACTCGAACGTAATTTGTGCTGATAAAGATGGTTGCTGGGGTGATGTGCTATTTAATGAAAACATGTTCACACCGTATATCATTAAAGACAAAGTTGTTATCGATGTTGACGGTAATGAACACACAATCAAAATCGGTTATATCGGTTTTGTACCACCACAGGTTTTACAATGGGATAAAGCTAACTTAGACGGTAAAGTTGAAGTCTTAGGCATTGTTCAAGCGGCTAATAAGTTTATTCCGCAAATGAAAGCTGAAGGTGCTGATATTATTTTAGCCATTCCGCATTCTGGTATTGGTTCAAGTGAAAACCCTGGCGATCCATGGGCAGAAAACGCCACTTATGCACTCACCAATGTTGATGGTATTGATGCTATATTCTTTGGCCACAGCCACTCAGTTTTCCCAGCCGCAAGCTATAGCGATTTACCGAACACTGACGTAGAAAAAGGGCTATTAAACGGCATTCCAGCTGTAATGCCTGGTCGTTGGGGTGATAACTTAGGTGTGGTTGACTTAGTTGTACGCCAAGTAGAAGGGAAATGGACCGTAATTCATGAAGAATCAACGGCTAAAGCACGCCCAATTTACGACAATGCTAATAAAGTAGCATTGGTTGAAGGTGAAGCGAGCTTACGTGATGCAATTGAAATTGAACATAATGGTACTATCGAATATGTTAGCCAACCTATTGGGGTTGCTGCCGCTAACATGTACAGCTTCTTAACGTTAGTTCAAGATGATCCAACGGTTCAGATTGTATCTAATGCTCAAATAGCGCGTGTTAAAACATTAATTACTGATGATTTAAAAGATTTGCCAATCTTGTCAGCTTCGGCACCATTTAAAGCCGGTGGACGTTATGCTGAAGGAGATGCAAGCCAATATGTACAAGTTGATGCTGGCGACCTTTCGTATAAAAACGCAGCTGACTTATACCTTTATCCAAATACTATGGTTGCAGTTAAAGCCACCGGTGCGGAATTAAAAGATTGGTTAGAATGTTCTGCCAACCAGTTTAATCAAATTGATCCAACCATCAGTGCCCCACAAAATTTAATTAATCGCGCAGGCCACCCAACCTATAACTTCGACGTTATTGATGGCCTAACTTACAAAATTGATGTAACTCAACCAACTAAGTTTGACCGTAGCTGTGAAGTTGTTAACGCCGGTGCTAACCGTATTGTTGACTTAGCTTACACTGCTGCCGATGGTACGGTTATTACGGGTGATGATTTAGCCGCTATGTCATTTGTAGTGGCATCAAATAACTACCGTGCATTTGGTGGTTCATTTGCGGGCACCGGTTCTGACCACGTAGTGCTAGAACTGCCAGATACCAACCGTGATGCATTATCAGCTTATATTACTGAGCAATCACAACCAAATGCAACTGGCGGATATGATGCTATGGTCGATCCATCAGCTGATTACAACTGGGATTTTAAAACTATTGATAATGCAACTGTTGCATTAGACATTCGTTTTGAAACTCAAGATAGCGATGTTGCTGACAAGTTTGTTGCTGATAATCAACAACGTAAAATGGTGAAGTTACCTACAACAGCTGATGTTGTCGCAGGCTTTGCGATTTATAGCATCGACCTAACGACACCTGTTGCTGCTAAATAATTATTAGCGGACTCAATACAAAGAAGGCGCTTTATGCGCCTTCTTTATTTTTATAGTTCTGGCCTAAAATATGGCCACACAACTTAAATACAGTCACCATTATTTAAACAATGAGTTTGCAAACTATTACTCTTCAAACAACTGCGCCATTTTTTGAATATGCACTAATGAAACGTGATGTTGATTTCGTTGTGCACAAAGCTGTTGATGTTGGTCATCATCTGGATTCCCTACTAATACCACTTTAACTTGATAGCCTAACGCTTTTGCTGCTGCGTCATAAGCCATAAATTCCCACTTGGCGATATTAGTATTATCACAAATAACTATTGGTTCATTTCGCGCCAACGCCTGAATAAAAGCCGTTAAATTAGCCTGATGATATTGGCCAATTTTTTGCGGATTAAAGCGATATTGTCCCTGTTGATAAAAATAGCGATCTGTAGAGAATAGACCATGCTGTCGGATATGAATCGCCTGCTCAATGCCTTGAGAAATAATAAATTGTTCAACCCAATAAGACTTACCACTGCCAGGTAAACCACGCATTATAATCGCCAGCTTTGACGGCATCACGTCATTTACCGCTCTATCAACTAACGTTTCACTCACTTCCAACCACCTTACCTGCTAAAATATCGTCAACTAACTTAGGTAAAATATCACCCGCTTTTCCGGTAAAATGATATTGAAACTGACTATGACGGTCTGCAGGATCAAGGTTAACCTCCACAGTTTGAGCACCGTGGTGATTCGCACTATCGACAAAGCCTGCCGCGGGATAAACCGTACCAGATGTGCCAATCGCAATAAATAAGTCACAGTGGTCTAAAGCGTCGTGGATTCTGTCCATACCAAAAGGCATTTCCCCAAACCACACAATATGTGGCCGCAAGCGTTTTCCCGGGATACAACAAGTGCAACAGTTTTCAGCACCAAAAGGTTCACGTAATACAAAGGTTTGTAATGATTGTGGGCATCGACCTTTTGCTAATTCGCCGTGCATATGCAGTAATCGTTTAGACCCTGCCCGCTCGTGTAAATCATCAACATTTTGGGTTATCACTAGCAATTCACCCGTAAATTCTGTTTCAAGTTTCGCGAGTGCTAAATGTGCTGCATTTGGAATGACATCATCACTGTGTAATTGTTGCCAGCGGCTATTATAAAAACGCTCCACTAACTCGATATCTCTTGCATAGCCTTCAGGAGTGGCAACATCTTCAATATGATGCTGTTCCCATAAACCATGCTGATCTCTAAACGTGCTCATACCCGACTCAGCTGAAATACCTGCGCCGGTCAGCACTACAATTTGCCGGTACATTGTTTGTCCTTTATTGTGATGATGTAAAATAAAATGTAATGACTTTTAATACAATATCAAAAATACGTACTCAGGTTACAAAATGTTGTCACTACACGGTCTAAAAATTCACATAAAATTCATGTTATAGATTTGATAATAATATCGGATATCCGAATAGGTACAATAATCCCTTAGTATAAGTAAGCTTATTGAGAGATCCTTAACAAATAATATCAGCTTAAGTGACTGTTTTACTAAATATCCTCTATATAGGTTGATAAAGCAGCTTAAGAGGTTTATGTTTTTAGACTCAAGACATATAATGATTAGAATATCCACCGATGAACCGATTGGTTCTGCAATCAAGAGATTAGCAATGACAGATGGAAATCAAGCACTCAAAAAAGCCGGATTAAAAATAACTCTGCCGCGAGTTAAAATTCTAGAACTGATGCAATCCCCAGACAACCAGCATATCAGTGCAGAAGACTTATATAAAAAGTTACTCGAAATAGGCGAGGAAATTGGTCTCGCTACTGTATACAGAGTATTAAACCAGTTCGATGATGCGGGCATTCTAAATCGTCATCATTTTGAAAGTGGTAAAGCGGTGTTTGAAATGTCGACTCAACAACACCATGATCATTTAGTGTGTTTAACCTGTGATAAAGTGATTGAGTTTACTGACGACGTAATTGAACGTCGCCAAGATGAAATCGCCATGCGTCATAACATCAAGCTGACTCACCATAGCTTGTACCTTTATGGCCATTGCACCAATGATACTTGTGATCACGCTGACGAATAGTCAGTATGTGAGCAACAAACAAACCAGCAAATTTGCTGGTTTTTTATTGGTTGAAATTTATCATCTGCATCACTTTTTTGGGGAAAAGTATAAAACCGGGAGTCGTGCATAGCACACAAGTGCGGATGGCATTGTAAAGTCTTATTAAATAAATACGCTTAAATTAACAGTGTTAACCATAGACTGAAACTCAGCACAGATAGCAAGGTCGATAATACCACTGTGCTGCCCAAGGTTGATTCATGCTGTTTAAGCTCTGTAGCAATTAAATAAGCATTAACACCTAATGGCGAGGCGCTAAGTAACACTAACATGGCCGTATTTTGTAATGTTAACTGAAACACAAAATGCGCCATCACATACACTAATGCGGGTAACAAGATAATTTTCAAACTGCTTGCCACTAATGCTAAACGCCAATGATCGCCAATCCGATAGAAACTTAAATTAGCGCCTAGAACAAATAATGCACAGGCTAATGCCGGTTTTGCGAGTAATGCTAGCCCTGCACTAAGCTGATCCCCCAAGTTAATACTTATCGCATTAGCTAAAATGCCCAAGCTAATGCTCATCACCACCGGATTGAGTAGCATAGAGCGAGTAAATCGACGCCACGAAAAGCCTTGCTCTTGCGCGCATGCCGCTAAGATAAATGTCAGTGCAAACAGGGTGGCGCTATGAAAAGTAATGATCATAAATACCTGCCCTATCATTGCTGGGCCTAATGCCGCGATAATAATGGGTAAACCTACCAATACCGTATTGGAATAACTGGCGCCCAACGCGAATACCGCACTGGCATCACACCCCTGCATCGCTATTGGACTAAAGTGTCGATTAATTCGGTAACCTATAGCAAACACTAACAACACTGGTAAATAAAAAGCCAGCAATGCAAATGGATCAATGCTTTGCGCTAATGGTGCTGCCAGCATATTGATAAATAAAAATGCCGGAATACTAACATAAAAAGTAAATTTGCTGATCCCGGCAATGTGTTCTTTATTAAAGAAACCCACTCGGGTTAATACAAAACCTAATACCACCATAAAAATTAACGGAAATATAATACTGATGATGGCCATACTTACCTTACAAATACCGAACTAAATGCCAACTGATTGTCTATTATAATAATATGAAAAATATAACAGTATGAAAAATAGTGTAAAAAAAACCAATAAAAAAGGCGCCTAAGCGCCTTTTTCAAGCCGAGTAAATATTACCAGCCAGTACGAATACGTAGTGCTTTACCAATGTCAGCTAAAGAGCGAACAGTCGTAACGCCTGCAGCTTCAAGAGCAGCAAACTTATCTTCAGCAGTACCTTTACCACCAGCGATAATTGCGCCAGCATGGCCCATGCGCTTACCTTCTGGTGCAGTAACACCAGCAATGTAAGATACAACAGGCTTAGTTACGTGTGCTTTGATATATTCAGCAGCTTCTTCTTCTGCATTACCACCGATTTCACCGATCATTACAATCGCTTCAGTCTGTGGATCGTTTTGGAACATTTCCAATACGTCAATGAAGTTAGTACCAGGAATTGGATCACCACCGATACCTACACAAGTAGATTGGCCGAAACCTTCATCAGTAGTTTGCTTAACTGCTTCGTACGTTAATGTACCAGAGCGTGAAACAATACCAACTTTACCAGGTAAATGGATGTGACCAGGCATGATACCAATCTTACATTCACCAGGCGTGATAACACCTGGGCAGTTAGGACCAATCATGCGAGTGCCAGTTTCTTCAAGCTTCACTTTCACTTGCAGCATATCAAGTGTTGGGATGCCTTCAGTGATACAAACGATTAACTCAAGGCCAGCATCGATTGCTTCAAGGATAGCATCTTTACAAAAAGGTGCTGGTACGTAGATAACAGTTGCAGTTGCACCTGTTGCCGCTACAGCATCTTTAACTGTGTTAAAGACTGGAAGACCTAAGTGAGTTTGACCACCTTTTCCAGGAGAAACACCACCAACCATTTGCGTGCCATAAGCAATCGCCTGTTCAGAGTGAAAAGTACCCTGACCACCAGTGAAACCTTGACAGATCACCTTGGTATCTTTGTTAATTAAAACAGACATTATTTGCCCTCCGCAGCTTTAACAACTTGCTCAGCCGCGTCAGTTAGACTTGTAGCCGCGATGATATCAAGACCAGACTTAGCCAATACTTCACGACCTAATTCGGCGTTAGTACCTTCAAGACGAACAACAACTGGCACTTTAACGCCAACTTCTTTAACCGCACCGATAATACCTTCAGCGATCATATCGCAACGCACGATACCACCGAAGATGTTAACCAATACTGCTTTAACATTGCTGTCAGAAAGAATGATCTTAAAGGCTTCAGCAACACGTTCTTTAGTTGCTCCACCGCCAACGTCTAAAAAGTTAGCTGGCTTGCCACCGTGTAGGTTTACGATGTCCATTGTACCCATTGCTAGGCCGGCACCGTTAACCATACAACCTACATTACCGTCTAAAGCAACATAGTTTAATTCAAATTTTGCAGCATGTGCTTCACGAGCATCATCTTGTGATGGATCGTGCATCGCTTTGATTTTTGGCTGACGGAATAATGCGTTGCCATCAATACCAATTTTGCCATCTAAACAATGAAGGTTGCCTTCAGTGGTGATAACAAGTGGATTGATTTCTAATAACGCAAAATCATGGTCGTTAAACATGTTCGCTAGACCCATAAAGATCTTAGTAAACTGCTTCATTTGTGTTGGGTTTAAACCTAACTTGAAGCCAAGATCGCGAGCTTGGAAAGCCTGAGGACCTGTTAACGGATCAATGATAGCTGTGTGAATAAGCTCTGGCGTATGTTCAGCCACAGTTTCAATATCAACACCACCTTCAGTCGACGCCATGAACACTACACGACGTGTGCTACGGTCAACAACTGCACCTAAGTACAATTCATTGGCGATGTCAGTGCAGCTTTCAACTAGAATTTTAGCAACTGGCTGACCTTTAGCGTCAGTCTGGTACGTTACTAAGTTCTTACCTAACCAGTTTTCAGCGAATGCTCTGATTTCGTCTTTACTTCCGGTAACTTTAACGCCACCTGCTTTACCACGGCCGCCAGCGTGTACTTGACACTTAACAACCCATAGGTTCCCGCCAATGTGGCCAGCTGCTTCAACTGCTTCTTGAGCGGTATCACATGCAAAGCCTTCAGAGACTGGTAAACCATATTCGGCAAATAAAGATTTTGCCTGATACTCATGCAAATTCATGATGATCTATCCATATACTTCTAATCAAATCCAACTGGCTCAATATGAGCCAGCGACGAGGGTTTTATCTAACTACTTATAGATCAAGTAGCAGACGAGTTGGATCTTCTAGGAAGTCTTTAATCGCGACTAAGAAGCCAACTGACTCACGACCATCAACAATACGATGATCGTAAGAGAGTGCTAGGTACATCATAGGCAGGATTTCAACCTGACCATTGACTGCCATTGGGCGATCTTTAATGGCATGCATGCCTAAGATTGCGCTTTGTGGTAGGTTCAAAATGGGTGTAGACATTAGCGAGCCGAAAACACCACCGTTTGTCACAGTGAAGTTACCGCCAGTCATGTCTGCAACAGACAGTTTTCCGTCACGGCCTTTAATGGCTAATTCACGTACCGCTTTCTCAATCTCAGCTAGGTTCATGGTATCAGTGTCACGTAATACTGGTGTCACCAGGCCACGTGGAGTCGATACTGCAATGCTGATATCAAAATAGTTGTGATAAACAATGTCATCACCATCGATAGAGGCGTTAACTTCAGGGAAACGTTTTAGCGCTTCAGTCACCGCTTTGATATAGAAAGACATAAAGCCTAAACGAATACCATGACGTTTTTCGAAAATGTCTTGGTACTGTTTACGAATATCCATGATTGGCTTCATGTTCACTTCGTTAAACGTGGTTAACATTGCCGTTGAATTTTTCGCTTCTAAAAGACGTTTAGCGATAGTCTTACGAAGACGTGACATTGGTACACGCTTCTCACTACGGCCTTCTAATACTGCAACAGGCGCTACCGGCGCTGCGGCTTTAGCTGGAGCAGACTTAAGGAATGCATCAACATCATCCTTAGTCACACGTCCACCAACACCAGAACCTTTAATTTTACTGGCATCAAGATTATGCTCAGCAATAACACGACGAACAGATGGACTTAATGCATCGTTAGATTCATCAGTAGCGACTTCAGTCGTTGCATTAGTAGAAGGCGCTGATGCTTCAGCTTTAGTCACTTCTTGGCCAGACACTGCACCAGCGACGAAATTAGCAATCACTTGCTCACCTAAAACGGTGTCACCTTCTTGGAATAACAATTCAGAGATTGAACCGTCTTCTGGTGCAACCACTTCTAATACAACTTTGTCAGTCTCGATATCAACTAAGTTTTGATCGCGTGTCACCTGTTCACCAGGTTTAACATGCCAAGTAGCAATAGTTGCATCAGCAACAGATTCTGGTAATACGGGTACCTTAATTTCGATACTCATGGAAAGCTTCCCTTATATAAATTATCTATTACGACAGTTTTAATGCGCTATTTACTAATGATTCTTGCTGCTGTACGTGCAACCCAGGATAACCACATGCTGGTGCAGCAGAAGCTTCACGACCGGCATAAGTTAGTTGAGCGCCTGCAGGAATATTAGCCCAGAAATGATGCTGACTACAGTACCATGCACCTTGGTTTTGTGGCTCTTCTTGACACCAAACAAAATCAGTAACATGTTGATATGTTGCTAATGCCTCACGCAATTCCACGTCAGGGAACGGATATAGCTGCTCAACACGCACAATGGCAACGTTGGTAACATTCTCTTTGCGACGTTTTTCAAGTAACTCGAAATACACCTTGCCGCTACAGAATACAACGCGGTCAACTTGGCTTGCATCTAAGGTATCAATCTCACCAATAATATTTTGGAAAGTCCCTTCAGCAAGCTCTTCTAAGGTAGACACCGCTAATGGATGACGTAGCAAAGATTTAGGTGACATGACTACCAGCGGGCGACGCATTGGACGCACAACCTGGCGACGCAACATGTGATAAACCTGCGCCGGAGTTGATGGCACACACACTTGCATGTTGTGGTTAGCACATAATTGCAAGAAGCGCTCTAGACGCGCACTTGAATGCTCAGGACCTTGGCCTTCATAACCATGAGGTAATAGCATCGTTAGACCACATAAACGGCCCCACTTTTGCTCACCAGATGATAAGAATTGGTCAATAACGACTTGGGCACAGTTGACGAAATCACCAAACTGCGCTTCCCAAATGGTCAAGCCACCGGGTTCTGCCGTAGCGTAACCGTATTCAAATGCCAACACAGATGCTTCAGATAATACTGAGTCAATAATATCAATTGGCCCTTGTTCATCAGCCACATTACGCAAAGGTAAATAGGTAGTGCCGTCTTTTTGGCTATGCAATACAGCATGACGATGGAAGAACGTACCACGACCAGAGTCTTGACCAGTAATCCGCACACGCTTGTTATCTTCAAGGATAGAAGCATAGGCCAAGGTTTCAGCGAAGCCCCAGTCTAATAACTTTTCGCCTTTAGCCATCGCAGTACGGTCAGCACAAATTTTGGCAACACGAGATTGAAGCGTATGGTTTTCAGGAATATCAACTAACTTATTGGCTAAGTTTTGTAGACGTTCCATTGACATAGCACCCGCGTAATCTTCATCCCATTCGCGATTAAGATACGGCGTCCAGTCAACAGTATGTAACGTCATAGGACGCCATTCTTTAACCACACAATCACCAGCATCTAATGCATCACGATAATGGTTAATCAAACCAGTCACTTCATCGGCTGGAATACTATTTTCAGCGATTAACTTATCTGCATAGATTTTACGTGGCGTAGGGTGCTTTTTGATTTTAGCGTACATCAGCGGCTGTGTAGCACTAGGCTCGTCAGCTTCGTTATGGCCATGACGGCGATAACACACTAAATCAATAACCACATCACGTTTAAATTCATTACGATAATCCACTGCAAGTTGAGAGATAAACGCAACCGCTTCAGGATCGTCAGAATTAACATGAAAAATTGGCGCCTGAACCATCTTAGCGATGTCAGTACAGTATTCGGTTGAACGTGTGTCAGCCTGATTAGATGTGGTAAAACCAACTTGGTTATTGACCACTATTCGAATGCTACCGCCAACAGTAAAACCACGTGTTTGAGACATGTTAAACGTCTCTTGCACAATGCCTTGGCCAGTTATAGCAGAATCACCATGAATAGTAATTGGCATGACTTGCAGACCGTCTTTACAACCACGACGATCTTGACGAGCACGAACAGAACCAATAACCACTGGATTAACGATCTCTAAGTGAGATGGGTTAAAGGCAAGTGCTAAATGAACGTTTCCACCTGGCGTTTCAAAATCAGATGAGAAACCTTGGTGATATTTTACATCGCCAGAACCGTGAGTGTCGGCATGCTTACCCGCAAACTCATCAAAAAGTTCAGCAGGACGTTTACCTAGCACGTTAATGAGCAAGTTTAAACGACCACGGTGAGCCATACCTACCACGATTTCTTTAGTACCCGCTTCGCCTGCACGGTAAATGATTTCACGCATCATCGGAACGAGCGAATCACCACCTTCTAAAGAGAATCGCTTAGCTCCAGGGAATTTAGCACCAAGGTATTTTTCGATACCTTCTGCAGCATTCAACCCTTCAAGAATACGCTTTTTGACGCTGTTATCGTACTGGGCTTTACCTAATGTGGGTTCAAGACGTTGTTGGATCCAACGCTTTTCATCGGTATCAGTAATATGCATGTATTCAGCACCAATCGAGCCACAATAAGTGCTCTTTAGTGCGTGAATAATATCAGCCAGTTTCATGGTCTCACCACCTAGGGCGAATGAACCAGTATTAAACTGACGCTGCATGTCATCTACGGTTAAGCCGTGATAAGCAGGATCTAACTCCTGAACTTCCTCGCGCTTCCACAATCCTAATGGATCTAAATTGGCATTTTGATGGCCACGGAAACGGTGAGCATTGATCAGTTGCAGAACCTTAACTTGCTTCGCATCTAACTCTGGATCGCCGACGCTGGTAGCGTTTTTTAAACGACCTTGTAGAGCTAAACTGCGGAAATAGTCACGAACTTTAGAGTGAGCAGTTTCGGGTACTTCTACTGAGGCACCGTTAACCGGAGGGAGATTATCAAAAACAAGCTGCCAATCAGGGGTCACTGATTGCGGATCTTCTTGATAGGCTTCATACATCTCTTCTACGTAGGTCGAGTTCGAACCACTTAAATGTGACGACTCGAGCCAGGCTTTCATGATGCCTTGGTGCATTGTTATTCCTTTCAAACTTGATACACGTGCTAGCCATAAACATAACAGTGAGTAACGTAAGTTACATCACACGTAGACTGAAACTATCTTTGCAAGATAGTAGCAGGAGGTCTTACATAAACACGCAAAAGAGCCATCTCCAATAATGAAGATGACTCTTAACAGAGCTAATAAGTCAGACTATTTTGCTCTTCGTCGTGCATTAAACAGCTCGCTTCAGTAACATCGACTTGATATGACCAATCGCTTTAGTTGGGTTTAATCCTTTAGGACAAACATCAACACAGTTCATGATGCCATGACAACGGAACACACTGTAAGCATCATCTAGATCAGATAAACGCTCCTCAGTTGCCGTGTCGCGGCTGTCAATCAAGAAACGATAAGCATGCAATAAACCGGCTGGACCGATAAATTTATCCGGATTCCACCAGAAAGATGGACACGAAGTTGAACAACATGCACACAAAATACATTCGTATAAACCATCTAAATGAGCACGCTCTTCAGGTGATTGTATATGTTCACGAGCTGGCGCCTTTTCATCATTGATCAGATAAGGCTTAATTTTTTCGTATTGCTTGTAGAACTGAGTTAGGTCAACGACCAAATCTCGAACTACTGGCATGCCTGGTAAAGGACGGACTTCAATTTTCTTCCCTTTGAAGGTAGATATTGGCGTAATACACGCTAATCCATTTTTACCATTCATGTTAACACCGTCAGAACCACACACGCCTTCACGGCATGAGCGACGAAACGCAATCGTTGAGTCTTGTTCTTTCAGCTTAATTAACGCATCCAACACCATCATATCAGAACCATCAGGCACTTCTAGGGTGTAATCCTTCATGTAAGGCTTGGTATCTACATCAGGATTATAACGATACAATGCAAATGTTAATTTCATCTTTTGCAACTCCTGCCTAATAGGTACGTTTTACTGGTGGGAATGCATCACGTAATTTAGGTGTCATGTTGACATCACGTTTGCTCATATTCTTAGTCACTGGGTCAAATAAGCTATGACACAACCAATTGTCATCATCACGATCTAAATAATCTTCACGAGAATGCGCACCACGGCTTTCAGTACGGAAGTTAGCTGCATAAGCAGTTGCCAGCGCTGTTGCCATTAAATTATCTAATTCTAAACATTCAATACGCTGAGTATTAAATTCATTTGAGTTATCAGATAACTTAGCATTATCAAGTCGCTTTTGAATAGCTTGTAGCTGCTCTAGACCTTCAGCCATGGCTTCACCACTGCGGAAAACAGAGAAATTTAACTGCATACACAATTGAAGCGCTTTACGAATAACCGCAGGTTCTTCGCCGTCTTTGTTGCTTTCCCAACGATTAAGACGAGCAAGTGATGCACTAATTTCTATGTCTGATGCCGCTTTTGGATCAGGTGTCGCGTCTAACGCTTTACCTAAATGTTGACCCGCAGCACGTCCAAAGACCACTAAATCGAGTAATGAGTTACCGCCTAAGCGGTTTGCACCGTGTACAGATACACAAGCGATTTCACCAACCGCAAATAAACCTAATACATCTTGCTCACTGCCATCTTTATTCTGACGAATAACTTGACCGCTCACTTTAGTCGGTAAACCGCCCATCATGTAGTGGCATGTTGGCAATACAGGAATAGGACCGTCTGCTGGATCGATATGAGCGAAAGTACGTGATAATTCACACACACCAGGAAGACGCGCTTCAAGGGTTTCTTTGCCCAAATGATCAAGCTTTAGTAACAAATGCGGACCTAAAGGACCGTCTAAACCACGACCTTCGCGAATTTCAGTCATCATTGAACGTGCTACCACGTCACGAGAAGCTAAATCCTTCGCATTCGGTGCATAGCGCTCCATGAAGCGTTCGCCATCTTTATTTAATAAGTAACCGCCTTCGCCACGACAACCTTCAGTTACCAAGGTACCTGCACCAGCAATACCCGTTGGGTGGAACTGCCACATTTCCATGTCTTGTAATTGAATGCCAGCACGTGCTGCCATACCTACACCGTCACCGGTGTTAATATGAGCATTAGTGGTCGAAGCATAAATACGCCCTGCACCACCCGTTGCTAATATCGTTGCTTTGGCTTTGAAATAAACAATATCGCCTGTTTCAATTTCAATTGCGGTACAACCCACTACAACGTCATCTTCATTTTTAACCAAATCTAAGGCATACCACTCAGAATAAACGTTAGTTTTATGTTTAACGTTTTGTTGGTATAAACAATGAAGCAATGCATGGCCTGTACGGTCAGCAGCAGCAGCGGTACGAGCAGCTTGCTCGCCACCAAAGTTACGAGACTGGCCACCAAAAGGACGCTGGTAGATTGTGCCATTTTCGAAACGAGAAAAAGGTAAACCCATTTGCTCAAGTTCAATAATCGCTTCCGGACCCGTTTTACACATAAACTCAATAGCTTCTTGGTCGCCGATAAAATCAGAACCTTTAACCGTATCGTACATGTGTTGTTCCCAATGGTCCTCGTGAGCATTACCTAATGCTACGGTGATACCACCTTGAGCAGAAACGGTATGTGAACGAGTTGGGAATACTTTAGATAACAGCGCACAGCTCTTACCTTCTTTAGAAATCTGTAATGCTGCTCGCATACCCGCGCCACCGGCGCCGATTACGATTACATCAAATTCGCGTACTGGAATACTCACTTAAACACCCCACACTATTACAATGCCTGACGCTAAATAACTGATCGCGACCATAACAAAGGTAAACTGTAATACACCACGTAACGCTGTGTGTTTGACATAATCAGTCAACACTTGCCATACACCAATCCACGCATGAATAAGTAAAGCAACTAACGTTATAAGGGTAAAGACTTTCATTGGAAGTGAACTAAATAAGCCACTCCAAATTTCGAAAGTTAACGGGGCACTACACGCGATAAAACCTACTAAGAAAATAGTATAACAAGCGAGGATCACTGCACTTGCGCGTAATAGAATATAGTCATGAACACCACTGCGTCCAAAACTTGCTGCATTTGTTACCATACCCAAATCCCCGCTATGATTGAAAAGACTACTGCTAACACAAAAGTAGCCTTAGCTGATGCAACACCCGAAGTTAATTCTTCCCAGTGTCCGGCATCCATAATCAAATGACGAATGCCACCTAATAAATGATAACCCAACGCAGTTAGAATACCCCAAATGATGAACTTCATCACGAAACCATCGAACAAGGATTGTACGCTAGCAAACCCCTCTGGTGATGTTAAAGTCGAATTTAACAGCCATAGAAGAATACCAATTGCGAATAGCATGATAACACCGGAAATACGGTGTAGGATTGACGCGATAGCTGTCGCAGGAAAGCTTATCGTCTGCAGGTCTAGATGGACAGGTCTTTGCTTTTTCACGTTCTGCTCACTCAGCTCCGTCGAGCATTATTTTTGTTATCTATCTGTTTTTTGTTTAACTATTAACGCTAACACTAGGCATACGTTTTAAAACAAATAACGGACCACTCTGAAACATCTAATCAATTGAGAAACCACTATTTAGTTCGTAAATTCATCATTCCTAAACTGTGATGTTCGTCGCCCTTGGGGGCGCAGGCAAGTATACTCGTGGGAATTGTCAAATACAAACCTCACATTATGCAAAATAAGTTTTTTTAGTATTTTTTTATTCTAATCCAAGCGCAGAGCGGTTTACAGGGCACATATACCATGGTCTAACAAATTTAAACGCTTATTTAAATTGATCTGTGATCCCGATCCACTGTAAAGTAATGACCGCTTAACATGCCGCACTCATATAGAAGAATGAAGTAAGGAGAACGGGGTATGGCTGATAATATAGCCAAATTAGAGTTACCAGGAAACGAATCAATCGACCTACCTATCAAGAAAGGTACTGAAGGTTTTGACGTTATCGACATCAGTACACTTGGAAAAAAAGGGTATTTCACCTTTGATCCAGGCTTTTTAGCTACTGCATCTTGTGAGTCAGCAATTACTTATATCGATGGTGAGCAAGGTATCTTGTTACACCGTGGGTATCCAATTGAACAACTTGCAACTGAATCGACCTACTTAGATTTATGCTACTTGCTATTATATGGTGAATTACCGTCTAAAGCTGATTACGAACAATTTGTTTCCACAGTGAAAGAACACACTATGGTTCATGAACAAATTGCATTCTTTTTCAGAGGTTTCCGCCGTGACGCACACCCAATGGCAATGCTATGTGGTGTAACAGGTGCATTATCTGCTTTCTATCAAGATTCTCTTGATGTTAACAATCCAAAGCATCGTGAAATTGCAGCTTACCGCTTAGTGTCGAAAATGCCGACAATAGCAGCGATGTGCTACAAGTACTCAATGGGGCAACCTTTTGTTTATCCACGTAACGATTTAAGTTATGCGGGTAACTTCTTGTCGATGATGTTTGCTACTCCGTGTGAAGAGTACAAAGTTAATCCTGTTGTAGAAAAAGCAATGGACCGTATTTTTGTATTGCATGCTGATCATGAGCAAAATGCATCTACATCTACTGTTCGTTTAGCTGGCTCTTCAGGTGCTAACCCATTTGCATGTATTGCAGCGGGTATTGCTTCGTTGTGGGGCCCAGCTCATGGTGGTGCTAACGAAGCTTGCTTAGAAATGTTAGAAGAAATCGGCAGCGTTGATCGCATTCCTGAATTTATCGAGAAAGCGAAAGACAAAAACGATCCATTCCGTCTAATGGGCTTTGGCCATCGCGTTTATAAGAACTTCGACCCTCGCGCTAAAGTGATGCGTGAAACTTGTCATGAAGTCCTTAAAGAACTTAAAGTGGTTGATCCATTATTAGACGTGGCAATGGAACTTGAGCGTATCGCTCTTGAAGATGAATACTTCATCTCTAAGAAGCTATACCCGAACGTTGATTTCTACTCTGGTATCATCATGAAAGCCATTGGTATCCCTAACGATATGTTCACAGTGCTATTCGCATTGTCACGTACTGTTGGTTGGATTTCACATTGGAAAGAAATGTTAGATCAACCAGGCCACAAAATCAGCCGTCCACGTCAGTTATACACTGGTGAGTCTGCACGTGAATTTGTGAGCGTTGATAAGCGTTAATCTTTTGATTAACCAAACTAAAAAAGCGCCGAAAGGCGCTTTTTTGTTATCTAAAGTTTGATGTCAGTGACTATTCAACGTAGTGTGTAAATCAGTCCTAAACACCTTCAATGATTTATAATCGGTTAGAGGTGATGTTTAATAGAACATTTAATTTTACAATTTTTAACAGATTGAAGTCGTATGACAGTAATCAGTATTGAGTTGGTGGTAGTTAAACTCAAATTAGTCTTTGCTGATGACGCTATTATAATTTGGATCAGAAAAACTGATTACTTTGAGGGTTACGTTTTTAATTCTTAGAAGTTAAAGAAGTCTTCGTTATTATCATCTAATTCATACACATCAAAATCGGCTTCCCAACGACAAATGCTTGTTCCATCAAACTCTACATTACGATTACGTTTATTTGGAAAAGTAAAATCTACCTCTTTAGAGGTTAAATCAGCATTCAATGTTGCTAACTTTTCTTTCATTTCTGGGTACTCTTCGATACCTCAATACCACCAGCAAAAATGTACCCACAATCCAACCTAGCCACTCCTAAATGGTTTGAGTGTAAAATTCGCGTCTAATTTCGCCAAATATATCGTGCATAGTATTCCTTTACCTTATTGATAATGTTGATCTCATCTAATGTCTTTATGAAGTTAGACGTCAGATATTATTATGTTAAGTTTATTGATTTAATGTTGGTACTAGACCACTAATCACCAAGACTATAAAATAACTCCATTTATGCAGCAAACGCTTTAACTGAATTAGGTGTTGAATAAGAGTTGAAGGACAGCATAAGTCATAAAGGTGGATAGTTTTTTGCGTAATAATAAAGGGTTATTATTCGCTGCTTCTTGATGCTGGTTAGTGTGCCACTATAGCCACGACAAAAACATAAGTAACAAAACAATAGAAAATGGTAACTTCATATACACCTATCAATAAGTTTATTTTTGTTAACGTTTAGAATGGCCTTCCTCGACTAATTTATCTTGTGCGAGCTTCATCAATCGAGCCGCATATTCTTTATTAAATTCAAACGTAGTATTATTAAAAACGTATTGAGCGTGCTCACTAACCGCTAGCCAGTTCTGTTGTATTTTATACAACTTTGCTAACTCTTCATGGGTAGCAGTAACTGACGATTTAGGTAGATCAACATCCAATGCTAACAACTTTTTATGGAGTGAAATAGCATAATTAATATCTTGGTCTACAAACATACCGCCCTCATAGACCCAAGCGAGTGTAGAATAAGCTATAGGATCTTTCGCATTAACTCCTGTCTCTTGATCAGATTTCATAAGCTCTCGCCATCAGCAATCATTTCTTTCGCGACTCGGTAGCCTACAACATGAGACTGCAATGTACTCCAACCTTCCCAAACCGCCGTCCAGCTTGCGATCCCTGTTCGTTTGGTATCGGTGAAACCACCCAACTTTGCGATTGATTGATACGCCCATTTCAGACTCGGCGCGCCTTTATCTTTATGCCCTCTAGGCTTATTAAACCGCATTAGCACCTTCCATTCATCTTCTTCGAGTACCGTGTCACAGCGTTGAGCCTCCACTGCTTTGGCCTCCTCAACCAGCCCTTTTTTACGTAAATAATAAGGGATGGTGATGGCTTCTCTGAGTTGCAGTAAACGGACGCCGATAAAAGCTAAGATTGAAACCGCTCTTTCTAAGTTCTTAGGCTCTGTCATTCTTTGGCGCTCAGCTCCTGCACCCGTTTTCCATGCTTTATGAAAATCCTCAATTCGCCATCTTGCGGTGTAAATATCAATAATATGAAGTGCTTGAATTAACGTATCGATTGGCTCTGTTGTTAATAGCACCCAGCGCAACGGCTCAGTAACGCTTTTTGATGTTTTTTCTTGAGCGTACACCACGTTTACTGGCTTAGTCTCACCTTTCGTTTTGAACGTAACCTGTGCCACTTTAATGGTTAGCTTGGCTTTTCTTGCCACGCGGTTTACAGGCTTCCCTTTACTATTTTTTGTCCCCTTCTGGGCGATATCGATAGTGTATTCACCCCGTTCGGCTTGTGATTCAAGATGTTCAAATAACGTAGAGTCAGTCTCTATCAGCGCTCTAGAATGTTTCGCTCGAACGACAAAACGCTCATTATGCTTCTGTTTATCTTGAATATAACTCAGTATGTCTGCTTCTCTATCACACACTGAAATTACCCGTGACATGAGCTTTCCCAAGCGTTGACGGCAGAAATAAGAGGCTTCTGACCACTTACCGCTTTCTTTTTCGTCAGCATCTTCAGGATTATTAGGACGAAGCCAGTATTCTTGATGAATGAGCCCGATAGTCTGAGTCGTGAAGCTGTCTAATAGCAGGGTTGAATGAACCCACCAACCACGTGATTTATCTGTCGTCGTCCCCAGTTTGCCAAGCTCTTCTGCTACTTGATGTTTGTAACTCAGCGCAGTGGTGTCATCAATGGCTAATATCTCAGCATAGGGCTGGGCAAGCTCTGCAGTATGTTGAAAACCAGAAGCTCTAATTACTTCTGGAGAAATGTTGTCGTTACGGATCAATCGATAAGCCCCTTCAACTTTAGCCTCATTACCTTGACATGATAAAGCGATAGACTTACCACTACAACGTGCCATATCTGCAGCGACTTCGATGACACGATCTGTGCGACGCGGGTCACCAAAGAAACCGTTTTTAAAGTGATTGTATGACCATTGCTCTGGGTTGAATATTGACATGGTTTTTCTCTAAGTAACTGAAGTTACTTGATCTGATCACAGTTCACCCCAGAAGTTCAATATTTTTTATACTTGTGTAGAAGAGTCAGCATTAACTCTTTTTGTTGCTTCCTTAAGTAACCGTTCTCCATTACCAGTGTGCAAGCTAAGAGGTACTAAGCCTCTCCAATAACCCATATTGATGGCTTTTTCACACCACAGTTCCAGCTTTTCAGGAGCATTAATTAAGCTTTTTTGGCATTGTTCCGCGGCAACATTAATTGTTAAGTTGGGATCATCTATATCAATTGAATCATCCCACCTCGGACCCGCTGCGTTGGCGAAAATAGCCACCAAGATAAAAGATAATAAAAATGGCTTTACCATTTTAAAGTGCCTTCATAATATATTTGGGGAATATGAAAAGCTTGCGAACAGTGTTATGACATTAAGGTAATAAATCATAACTTATCACACAGCTTATTTAGATAATTATTTGCTAATATCTAACATTTCATTTTTGAAAAAAATGTTATCATCTTCGTCATTATCAATAATAAATTGCAAGCTTTCTAAGGCTTCTTGCCAGTTTTGTAATTCTTTGTATATTGTATAAATAGCTTTGTGAACTGTAACTAATTGTTGTTTTGTGAGTGATTTATTTTTCTTATGGTTCAAATAATCGGTATATAGATTAATAGACTTATTAAGATCCCTTTCAACGAAAGACCCTGTACTATAAATCCACGCTAATGCTTTGATAGCTTCAACATCATCGCTTTGCGCATGTTTTTTGGCTTCATTGACATAGCGAGTCCCATCACCTGTATAGTATCCAATGTATAGAAGTGATCTCCAACTGCCCATCGAATAAGCCTTTTCACACCATTCCTCGAGGCTGTATGGTGCAAACATTGAACTTTTCGCACATTGTTGCGCGGCCTGTTCGACTGTTAAGTTTGGATCGTTCATATCGATTGCATGCCACAGACTGTTTGCATGCACATTATTGCAGATTGAGTTTAACGTTAAGAATATAAACAGACTTATCCTTACCATTGCAACTCACCATCTAAATTGACTCGTTTTTCAGGAATATGAACCTGAAAAGACTTAATAGCGGACTTATAGGGAAATCCTTCACGGTAAAAGTACTGCAGCTTAAGCGGAGTATCTTCAGCAGAACCTTCTCTGCAATCCTTTTCGGTTAGACACAACATACCTCCAATAAAGTCTACAAAGACAACATTATGTATCCCTTGCTTTTGGATTAAAGTATCAATACCTTCTTGATAAGATGCAGCTTCAACAGCATGCCACCGATGCATGAAAGCCACCACACGATGTTGGTTTGATTCTTTTATGATACTCAGAATATTATTTGTCCAGCTATCATTCCGTTTCGTATGAGTATCCTTACAAATACCCGCCTCGGCATTGTCAGACGAGCAAGCTGCATCAAGACTTGCCATTTGCTCTAATGTCATGTCCAAAGCAACTATTTTCAAACCTGCAGTTCTTGCTGCTTTAACAAGTTCACCGTATGCATGAGGAACCAAATATCCCCATGCCCAATTTTCATTAAAGTAACGCTGAATAACTTCAAATCCCTTACCTGTACGTTGATAAAAAGCCACTTGTTCCTTCATTGATTGTGGTAACATCTCTATAGCAAAATGGGTAAAGCCAGCTGCTTTTAATTGTTTGATCGCTCTAATCGCTTCATATTTATAACCAGCGGTGTTGTGATTAGACTCACCTAGCATAACTAAGCGAGCATTACCTGCAATCGTTTTGTAATTTACATCCGTGTTAATTTTATTCATTATTTGTCCGTGATTTTTATTAAAACTAACAGTCTAATTTTTGAAATAATACTACTTACACCAATCTGCTACAGAAACAATACCCATCAACTTTTCTTTATTTTCAGCTAACCATACATCGATCGCTGTTGAAGGTTTGAATTCAGAGCCAGTACCCGGCCAGTAGTAATTCCCTGCACTATCTAAACACAGCGCGACATAAACTGGAGTCGAATTAAAAACGACATCTTCACCTTGCTCGACAAGCATTTCATAGTTTATGTTTTTGTGAGATTCACCTTTATAAGTATCGAGGACTTCAGCAAAAAAAACCTGCTTTTCTAATCCATCATTCTGAACCGTTACTTCCACTTTAGTGACTTTTAATTTAGCAAGATAATGTACATTTTTTATAGCTTGTATAAAGCCGTTTAATTCTGATGAGGCTTCGTTTTGAGCGAGCGCTGGATGGATAACACCTACTAACAAGAATAGGAGAACTATGATATTTTTCATTATGCTTCACTTCCTGCAATCGATGACTTTTGAGTATAAACAGGTAAACTGGCAGACGATGAGTCAAAGTTAGAAGGAACAACAAAAGCATCCCACACCCAGGGCAACCGCATGAGTGCTTAATTTTTACACATCTCGCTAAATCCCGCTTTTAAAACAGCCTCTAAGAAGGTTGGTTTCATCCATGCTCGTTTGCGTTTTGCACTAATACTCCCTTTTGAAGACTCTGCCCTGAGCATATTTAAAGAGAGTTGCCTTAACATTGCCCAATTTTCAGCACCGTTTTGATGATGAATTTGGCATTGGTCTTCTCCCAAGCTGAGGAGAGTAGACCGCTGGAACTTCCCCAGCAGCCCCTCGCAGAACGGTACGTGAGCCTCTCGACTCATACCGCTCCCATTAAACCATCGACCCTCTCATTCCTGCTCGCCAATGGGCAAACAAGTAACGATGAGTGCAGGCAAGGTTTTCCATAAACTTACCGGCTCTCGTTTTGCGTCGTTGAAGTTTCTTGTACTTGTGCCTCGCCCACCAGATTAACGCTTTGTTTACCTCGCGGAAGACCCTGTACAACTCAGAACGACAGAAGCTGCCATAGTAGTTTATCCAACCATTGATGATTGGGTTGATCCACCGGGCTATTTGCTCAAGACTTAAATCTGTTCGCTTACGGATACCTAGCATTCTAATTTTCTTCATCATCCCTTTTTGAGCATTTCTGCTCGCTGCGGGCGTAAAACTGATAAAGATACCCTGTGTTTGTCTATTCCGACAAAGACGTGGTCTGAAAGTGTACCCTAAAAAGTCAAAACTGATGTTCTCGTGCTTACCTTTTCTTGAACCATCTTTGCAATACGCAATTTTGGTTTTCGTTGGGTGAAGCTCAAGCCCACAGGCTTCAAACCTCTCTTTAAGCTCTACTAACATTTGTTGAGCTTCCTTCTCACTATCACAGTGAACAAGCCCATCATCTGCGTATCGACACCATTTAACATTGGCATGATTCTTTTGCATCCATTTATCAAAAACATAGTGGAGAAATAAGTTGGCTAACACTGGACTAATGACACCACCTTGTGGCGTCCCTTGCGCTCGCTCAATTATTTCACCATCCGCTTTTATCATAGGCGCTTGTAGCCATCGCTCAATATACAGCAGCAACCATTTGCAACCCGTATGTTTGCGTACTGCTTTCATTAGCAAATCGTGTGAAATGTTGTCAAACAGCCCTTTTATATCAAATTCCAGAACCCAGTCTTGATACCAGCAGCGTTTTCTTGTCACCCGCACTGCATCTATCGCTGATTTCTTTGGTCTATAACCATATGAGTCATTAAGAAACTCAGGTTCAACCAAAGGCTCAAATGAAAGTCTCGCTACCATTTGGGCGATACGGTCTTGGATCGTAGGGATACCGAGTATCCGCTCACCACCTGATTTCTTTGGTATCGCCACAGCTTTAACTGCGGGTGGAAAATAGCAACCAGAAGACATCCTATTCCAGATTTTATAAAGGTTGTTTTTTAAGTCTTTTTCAAAATCAGCCATTGATTGCTTATCAATGCCTGCGGCTCCTTTATTCGCTTTTACTAATTGATAGGCTTTAACAACTTGCCATTTATCAATATTGAATCGATGTGCATTCGTCAAGATATCTCCTCCTGCTTAACAGTTGGATATAAAATGAATACTGTTTAACACGACCCCTTCGCTCCACATTCATTACAAATGCTTCTTCACTACTACAGGTCGTTCCGCCCCAGTGCCAGACATTGGTACTCTCATACTTACCATTTTAGTGATTTGTATTTCTCCCTTAACATTCTGACGACTGGTTCCCACAGTTCCTGAAAAGAGCCTGAAAATGAGATCACGCCCACTTTACACCGGACACCACTTACACAGCCTTCGGAGCAACCTGTAAATTTATCACCAGTCTTAGACGCTACTGGCTTTTGATGTCGAGTCTTTGGTTTACGATGCGTCATCATGGGTTCGATAACTCGTCTTCTCATTTCTCACCTGAGCATTTAAATATGCTCGTTTCTTCAACGCTCACCACGAACACTCTTAATATTCGCAGCTTGAAGCGGTTTGAAGCCAGCTTCCGACAGCAGACTTCGATGGGCCAAACCATCATCTCTTCTCAAGCTTAGCCATAAGCTTTTAACATATCCTTATGCTGCAAACCTATGTGCCTGTGGCACACCATCCAGTACCCAATGCAGACTATTTTCGATGGACCAATGGGCTCGTACAGCTTCGGCTAACGTTTTTTCGCTAAGCTCGGCGGAGCTTATGTAATATCGATAACCCAGTTGTGGTGCTTTACCTTTAACTTGACGGAATCCGATGCTCAAGCCAACGCTGCGCAGATTAGGCCATTGCGGGAAGCGGGTCGCCAGTTCGCTGGCATCTTTGACATAATGTACGCGGGCTTCTATGCGTCCATGATTTGTTTCTATCGCCAAACCATCCAGCGGTGCTGCATGCTCATCAATAAATGCATCACGAAGCGCCTGATGTAGCTGGCCTTGATTACCTTTTACGGCTAATAGGTAGTCTGCTTCTTTCTCTATTATTTGCTGTGCTATTTTTGTTTGGCAGCCCATCGCATCAATGGATACCAGCGCACCTTTTACCTCCAATAGCTTAATGAGTGCTGGGATAGCGGTAATTTCATTCGATTTTTGTTCGGTTTTAAGCTGTCCCATCACCACTTTGTTGGCACACGCAAAGGCATTTACCATGTGAATAGTAGATTGCCTATCACCGCGTTTGTACGAGCTACGTAAGGTTTTCCCGTCGATGGCGACCACTTCGCCTTCAGTTACCTGATGCACTGCCTGCATCCAGTTAATAAAGCATTGGCGGAACTGCTCAGGTTCAATTTTAGAGATAATACGGGCAATTGTGTCATCGACAGGTACGCCATCGATAAGAAAACCCTGTTGCTTGAACCAGTCGTGGTGACCTTCAGCGTAATCATATATCTCAGACCAACCTTCTGCGCCTGCTATCACCCCACAAAGGGTGACGAACAACACATCACACAAGGGATAGGTAACTTTAGCTGATTGACGTTGATCGGCAATGGCACTGAAATGAGTCGTAAACGCTTCGAGATACATAAAGGCCCCACAAAAGGGAGTATAAGATCACATCTAACATTAAAATCAAAGAATTATATTTACGAAAAATTCTAATTGTCTAAAAAACGTTCACGATCTCGCCCTGATCCCACACCTCTTTTTTATACTTAGAAACTTTCACACTATTACTTTGATTACCTCCGAGCATAAATAAATAATGACCATCAACGCTTTGCCCTACTACAAAAGCAACATGCCCGCCCCCTTGTCTTGATTTGATGCCTATAGCACCGTAAACAGGTTGAGTTATTGGTTTACCAAAATCAATCCACGATTTGGCTCTAAAAGCATTTTTTACAGGTTCAATATTATTTTGTTTCATCACCCAAGCAACAAAAGAGCCACACCAGGCATTTTGACCACCACTGTCATCACTTCCCCAAAACTTAGAAGCTTTAAAATATTCTAAAATTTGAGGGTTTGCTTTAGTACCTGCAACTTCGGATTCACCCACCTCATTAACAGCTGTTTTCATCCAAAAAGCATTAGTTACAGGCATTTTTAAAGAGGTGTTTACATTAGGAAGTACGGCTACACTCAACAGTTTTTCATTCATCTTTCGATGAGTTCGACCATTAGCGTCAATTTTGCCATCTGGACGTACCATATTAAGTACTTTGCTTTGAAATAATCTAATCGCTGCAACAGTTTTAGAGCTTTCAGGCCTAGAGCCTAAACAGCCATCAACAATTAAAGGTTTTGTAGGGGGAATGAGTTTAAGTAGTTTGTTTAAACCGGTTTGTACTGTTTTTACATCGTTTAAATTGTTAGCTCCACCCAGCCCGACAGCTTGAGTTATTTTTATTGATGACATCGTATTATCCTTGTCATTGTTGATTTAAAGAAAAGGTTAAATCTACATATTTAACTTTTATTATTCTGATAGTAATTAACTTTTTCGCACCTAGATTGTGTTGGGCTAGAGGCTAAATACCCTCATCACTGAGGATCTCCCCAAACCTGCTCAATAATGACCATCGGATTAAATGGTTTTTTTAATGATTCGATACTTTCCAATTGAGTTTTTATATTTTCAGTAAGGTTTTCATACTCTCGAGCAGAAGCTACTGTAGATTTAGGAAAAACTAAAAGACGTATATTTTTAATTTGCTCACTTATAGCCTGGGACTTTTCAATCTTATTCTGCTCTTGCAATGTCAGTATAGCGCGAGCTAAATTAAAGACTTCAGGCTGAGCACAATTATATAACGCATCATCAAAAAGCTTACCCAGAACACCAGCGGTTTCTCGAGGCATCTGTTTTAATTTCAACATATCAGTTTCTGGTAAAATGAAATCAGTTACTAGCTTGAAGCAATGGCTACTTTTATTCTCATATTTAGCTAAGTTAACCTGCATCATAAGTGTTGCATATTTCCCATCTTCTGAAATTTCAGCTTTAGCCATAAAAGATACGAATAAAACAAATATCACAATACATTTATTCAACATTGGGCTTACATCCTTTCACTATTGAACTCCAAAACAAGTATTCCTTTGGGTTTCCGTTATGAGCCATAACCTGTTTAAATGCAATTTTGCTTATAGACTCCATGGCTATCTTATCAAAAGCACTAAATGACTCAAAAAAATATTCCCAATTGGCTTGACTAACAGCATACTCAGTTTGCGCCGCGTCAGAACCTGCAATTTGAAATGCCAAAGAATCATCCAGAAATCTTACACCAGAACCAGAAGATCCTTTAACGGCAAGCCCTCCAAATATTGAATAAAACTGACCAATTAACAGAGCAAACCGACCAATTTTTGTGAGATCATATATCTCATTAATCTCTTCAATTCCCCTCTTACTTTCCTCATCAAAACTTAAGCCTACTATTGCTGGACATTTTTTCATAACTATTTCCTTTAGTTAACATAATAGAGAATCCTTACCACTTTATTTTCTTTTTTTTAATTTCTAGTAAATCACTTTCAATGACTGAACTTTTTCATTTTACGACAAATCATTCTTTTCACAATTTAGCGATATAATTCCATTTCCATCAAGTATTCCCCGTATGCTCTCATTGTCAAAAACTGCTTACCTGCCAAATAATAATCTCTTTCAATTTCATTAATCGCATCTTTTATCTCTTCTGGTGAAGACGCTTTTTCATAGCGGTAGCTCCAGTATTTCTTAAGCTCGCTTAAGTCAAATAATTCCTTACCTATTAAGGGGGCCTCAGCTTTGTTTCGTTGAAACTTATCCTCTTCTTCACGAAATGCTCTTTCAAGAGTTTCTTTACCTCGTTTATTTTTATCTAATTGTTCTTGAGAAATTTTGTTTTTATCCATAGTTAGTTGATCTCACCGTGTTTAGTTATCGCCTGTTTCCACGTCATGCCTTTATGACTTTTCAGAGTATTGATTGCATTAAACTTAAATTCCCCCTCTGGCAGGCTAGAAGTAACTCTTTCAATTTCTTTAGTGTCTATAATAGTACTTGATAATAGCTTAACGTCCTCTGTAGGATCTATGGCTAGCGTCTCCCATTGTTCAATGTCACTAATAACTAATTCGCCATTATATACTTTCGCAACCAATACTTTATCACCGTTAGAGGCTGTGCCGTATAGTTCATATCTGCCAAGAGATGGATTCTCTTCATAATAACTTACGAAGTGTTTTCTATTCTTTCTTGCCGCTTGGAACCCTCCTGCAACAATATGAAATGGTACAATAGGATCATCTCCACCCGGTTTCCGCATTAACACGCCTAATAATGACATTTCAAGTGGCGCATCTACATCAAATACATTTACTTGACGATCCGTTGCAAGTGCTTCTTTGTGTAGCGCTTTTATCTCATAAAGCCCACCAAGCCTTTTATCGACGATAATAGACGGTACTTTGTCTTTATTCTCAGGTTTAAGCAACTCAGCTTTAAGTTTATCCGAAAGCATTGCCGCTTCCCAATGCGTTTGATCATGTGTTAGCGTTGTATTATCCTTTTTCGCTTCATCAATCAATAAAGGTTTAATATTATCTGGGTTTATTACAGGAATATCTCCTAAGGCCAGTTCAGGGATAACGCCAGACTTCATTAGCCTTGATTTACCCGCTCCGGTATTACCTCTCATTGCATGAATAGCAGGTAAACCTACAAGTGTTTGTACTTTAGATAAAGCTTCGACTGTAACTCTATTTAAGATATCCGCATGTAATAACCTTCTTTCATCAAGCCAATTTTCATCTACTGCAGCTTTATCCCAGGACTCTCCCATTGCACTATCATCTGTAAATGCATCTAATGTGGTCATGGTACCATTGCTATTTGCTAGCTTTGTTTTACGAGCAGCATAGGTCTGCGAGTCTTCTTTACATAACCCAAATGGATCCACCCAATTTACTGGATTAGGAGCATATTGATAATGGTTTATGCCGCCTATCAATCCTATTGGGTCTTGATGAATAAATCGCGCTTGTTGAGGGCTGTAGTACCTAAAGCGGTTGTAGTGTAACCCTGATTCGTCATCAAAGTATTGACCTTGAAAACGGATTGGGTTAGTAATTTTTTCTTGCTTGGCTGCATCATAAACATCAGCATGCCCATTACCCGCATCTTCAATGTCTGTATCTTTAATAGATGTGCTTTCAATTGTTTGACCAAACACATCTTGTTGTCTGCGCCAGACTATTTGAGTATTTTCATCGGTTAAGCAAATCGGTGTGCCGAGTTGGTCTAGGTGATAATAATAAACCTTCCCTGCTTTAATCAGTGCCACTGGTGTAAAAGTGTCGGGCTGATAGATATACCAGCTGTATTCACCTAAGATGCATTCGCCAATCAGCTGGTGATTATCCCAAATAAAGTCGGTGCGACCGAGTTCGGTGATTTTTGCACTGCGACGGCCTAGGGCATCATATTCGTATTGCGTCAGCTTGCCATTAACGTTGATTTGAACCAGTTGGTTTAAGCCATTAAAGCTGCGTTGTTGTTTGTCACCCCTACCCACTTGGCTGATTTGGTTGCCACTGGCGTCATAGCGGTAATCGATGCCCGCCATGCTCATTAAGCGGTCGTTGTTAACCACTACATCGTTAAGGTTTTTATTGGGCCTAACTGTTTCAGCTGATTGACTGCTAGCTGTTTCATTAGCGCTAACATGATTACTACTTATATCTTGGGTATGGGTATGGCTATGAATATCACTAGCACGAATAGCCTGTAATGGGTTACCAAAAGCATCCCATTGGTATTGCTGTCGAGCATTAGATGCATTATCAGCGATATTTGGGTTTTCGCCAGATACGCCAGTATGACTATTACTGATTAATTGGCTAATTTTGTTATAGCTAAACTCTTTAACCTCTGGCTTGTGGTTAATATGCTCAGAAGATTGACCATCCACAGCGCTATCGTTGCCAAGCTTACTTTCGCAGCGTTGTAATTGGTGCTGTTTATCGTATTGATAACGCCTTGATTCAAATAATCGAGTTTCTTTTTGTGTATGTCGCCATGTCTGCTCAATTAATCTTGAATGGCTGTCATAGGCATGAGTGAGTTCAAGCTGATTACCCTGGATTGTTTTGTGCAATAACCCTGATGGCAGATAGTGATAATCCGCCAGCGGTATACGTTGTTTCGATGGGCCATTGACTGCAAATCCATTACCTGTAACGCTAATGCCACTTAATTGACTGTTTTTAGTGTATTGATAGTCAATTTGTTGCCCGTCAGGTAACGTTAAACCACTGCGATTGCCTGAATCATCATATTGATATTCAAGTTGCCACTGGCTTTGTAATACCCTATTTATACGCCCTTGAGCGTCAAGGTGTTGTTGCACTGTGCGGTGTTGGTTGTGGGCGCGAGTTATTTGCCCTATCGGGTTATATTGATAAAAGTTCTGAGTATTCAGTAATGCAGATGTGGCACTGGGCTCAAGTTTGACATGGCTACTTTGCTGACAAATTCGCCCCATAGCATCACGTTTTAGCTCAACAAACCGAATATCACTGTCGTTCACTGCCACTAATTTGTCATTAGCGTCATATTGATAATGTTGCTCACGGCCATCAAAACCAATTAAGGTTTTAGGTTGCTCTGTTGGCGTGTATTCAATACGGTACTGAGCACCGTCACTTCGCTCGATGCGATTTAAGTTACGTTCTTTATCGTAAAAAAACTTCAGCCAACTGCCATCTGCAAAAGTTTGTTGGCGTGGTTGAGCTAAACCGTCATAGTCGATAATGTTTTCAATGTACTCGCTATCGTTACTGAGCTCTTGCTCACCAACAACATCAGCCTGTTGACGCTGGCGAATAATACGGCCGGCATCATCATATTGATAATAATGACTAATGGCTTCTTCAGAGTTATCTTGTTGATCTTGTTTGTCTTGTGGATAAGATTTACTTTCGACAATTTGGCCTTTGTTGTCACGAATAAATTCAGTGACCAAACCTTGCGGATTAATCGTGGCGTTAACTCGCCCCAGTCTGTCATGGCTAAAACGGGTTAACGCATCACCGACTTGCGTTGCCAGCAATTCGCCATCGCGGTCCCAATGGTAACGATGAATGACACCATTAACATCGACTTTTTGAGTTAACTGCCCAGCATCATTGTATTGAAATTGACTTTGACGGCCATCAAAACCACTCTCAGACAATAATCGTCCCGTGGCATCGTAATGTCTTTTAGCCGTTCGGCCTATGGCATCTATGGTAACAATTCGTTGGCCTAGGCGATTATATTCAAACCTTGTGGTACCACCGTCCGCTTGAATAACAGCCAGTAACTGCCCTTGCTCGTTATAGTTGTATTGTATTTTATTATCACACGCATCAACGGTAGCCACTTTGCGACCAACAGCATCATATTGATGACGTATCACACTGCCATTAGGCTTGTGATGCTCAGTCAAAAGCCCTTGTGCATTGTGAATAAAAGTCTCGCGATGACCTAAAGAGTCTGTACAACTGCTTTTTATTCCGTTAACGAGTGCCGTATATTCAAAGTGATAATGATAAATATCATCATCACCCCATTGCTCAATACATTTAGCGCGCTGGTCTTGTCCGTCCCACGAAAAGTGATGACTAAAGCCTGATGCACGAGTTCTGCGTTGTAATAGATAGGTGGTACTTTTAGGATTGTATTGATGATCACTGTCAGATGTTATGTCGGCTGACTTGACCTTAACATAACTGTAACGCTCTACTCGCCCATTACTATCTGTGGCGGCTATAAGTGCTTGAGCGTCATCATATTGATAACTGGCTAACAAATTTTGGTGAATTTGTTTGTTGCCTTCGTTATCTAACATGTACGAAGCGACTTTTAACAAATTGCTTTGTGCATTGTAAAATAACAATACGCCACGTTTTGGGCCTGTGGTGATTTGGGTTAAACGCCCTTGCTGATCATAATACAGCTGAAAATATTGGCCTTGATGATTACTAATGGTTTCAAGTTGCCAAACATCTTTACCTGCAACTTGTTTTTGTATAAATGCCCAATGGCTGTCATCGGGCTTTATTAACACATGGCGGCCATCAGCTTGATGTACTAACGACCAACCTGTTGAAAGTTGGATACTGGTTTGCCCTCGTTTAACAGAGTCGAACACATGCACTCGGCCTTCATCGTCGGTTAATTCAAACCAATATTTACCGGGTTTTTTAGGCCCAACTTTCGCTGGCGCTTGATATTGATGATCCAGCTGCACACAAAAGTTATGTCGCCAGCCGTAACCCATACCAACATTGCTAAGAATTTTGCTCGAACGATACAAACGACGCCACGTTAGCGGCATTAAGCCATTAAGCTCAAAATCGACTAACGGTAAAATTTCTTCGCCACTTAACATTGATACGGGATCGCTGCGGCACTCTTGCTGATCAATAGCCACTTCCGTCGGGGAATGATTCGCCACAGTACCGGATTGAACTGACGCAGAAGTTTGTTTACCCTTATTGGTTTTGGGTGCTTTGGTATTGGTTGAACTCGCGCCTAGAGTGCCTGTTTCAGTTGAATGCTGAATTTGTTGTTTGGGTGTTTCACCATACACTCTGAGTAAATTGCGCTCAATAATGTCACAGAGTTTACGGGTAATATCTCTTGGATTTAAGCTAGCATTTACACCCGCATTCATCACTAGACTGCGCGCATAAATTAATGCATTACGATCACGAACTAAATGAGGCGAGATTTCATTAATTATCTCACTAACATTATTGTTTTGCTCAAACGTTAATAACTGGAATCCAGCTGGCGTTGACGCACTGGCAGGCACGATAACGATATAACGGTTATGACCTTTAAAATTGAAATTACTGACCGTCATGTTCGTTTATGCCTTCTCTATCCATGAGTATATTGCCAAACCAAGGTGAAGTTGTTGAGATACTTCCAGTTGTAAGCTTGTTCCAGTAGCATTTTGTTGTTGGTAACGGTTATAGATGTGCAGCAAATTATATAACCCCGCCACACAACCGATATCGCCTGTAAAATAACTAGATTGGGAAATTTGTGTCTCTTGATCGATTCTGCCGGCTAATTGCTCATAAGCATTAAGCCAGTTATCTGTTACAGCGGCATGGTTGCCGGGTAAATACAATTGAGCAAATACATCCAAGTCTTCAATCTGGCAGGCACGATTAAACAAAGCTTTTATTGTTTGGGTTTGTTGAACAGCACTACATGAATCTTGAAATAAATCCACTATTTCCATGCCTTCGTTTGCAACATTGATGCTGGCCATGATGACCGCTTCAGCAGGACAACGTCCTGTCTCTTGTTGTTGAGTAATCAGATCTTGGTCACGGTTAAAATCCACAAGGTCGAAGAACAAGCTGTCTACGGCAATAAATATTGCACTTTGATTGTCGACCGGCATTGCCTTTAATGCGCTCAAAGCAGAAAAAATACCAGCACTGCCCATAGGAAAAAACCGGCTATTGGGATGCACAAAACAATGCGGAAAAAGTGCATGTAAACGAGTGACCCAATCAACAAGTTGTTGTTTTTCTAGGTGAGGTAAAATCCAAAAAATCGCTTGGTGAGAGTACGGTTGCCATTGAGTTTTATTTTGAATAGGTAATTTATGCAACATATCAATTAGGCGGTTTAATTGAGTGTCTGTAGCAAGCTCGTGCGCCATGACCGCTGCCACATGCTGACCATCAGATAATTGATAGCTGAAATCGACCCCTTCGGATAAAGGTAAGTTAATTAACTGCTGTGGGTTTTCGTATGACCCTACGACCATATTAATGGCCTCTGCATGCATAATCATAAGGCCACTTTCACACGTTGTGGGCTGCAACTAACCACATTATTCAGCCGAAGCTTATGTAAAAAGGCAATACGCTGGTGCACGGGGCTTGAATGACTAATGATCTTATCAATACTGGTACCATTAACTTCAACACCATCAATCAATCTGACATCTGGCATTTTAAGCGCCAATAACATCCACCGATGTAATAATTTGGCACTGTAAAACTGTAGGTATTCACAACGTTCGACTTCATCTTCTTCAAACTGCCATTGATAAGGCACCGCTTGATCCAACTCTGGCCCTAAAATAGTTCGAAGTGCTCGAAAAGCCATTAATGTTTGACTAGGTTGCTGCATTGCTCGAGCTAAAAAAGGCACGAATTTACTAAAACCTGAATAACCCATTAACTCAATGACTCTTAGGGTTAAATCTGCATTCTCACTCATTAAATTAAATATTTGGCTCAATATTGCTTCGTCTAACGAAGTAATAAACACTTCAAAAAGCGCACTATGGCAATAGTCTAATTGACAAAATACCCCATAGAGTTTTAACGGTTCGTTAATGTTGATCATCAACATTTCAATATACAAAGACGTCAGTGATGACCGAGAAATGTTGAGGGAGTCAATTCCGTCGGCACGCTTTAAACGTTTACCTCGATAGATGCAGAATAAGATGTATTGCTGGATTTGTTCAGGCGTTTTGTTGCTGGCTGTAAAATTAACTTTATCAAGATTAAGTTGGCTGGCCATTAATGCAAATGCAGGGCTATAGTGGCCAACATCTATAATTGTACTGGCAAACAAAGCTTGAACGATACCTGATTGCTTAACTGGCTGAGCCTTATAGTGCAGTTGCAATAGTAAAGATAAGATCACCATTTTGTCTGTTGGGCAATAAAACACATCTGTTTCAAATGCATCGACAATTTCATCACAGGTGTTAGCAATAAGTAATGGCCATTCAGCATCTTTTCTTTGCTGGATCATCTTTAAAATGACCATTAGCGATTGAGTATTATCTTCAATATTTTTTGGCATACACTGAAACGACGACAACATGACATGTCGTTGTGCCAACAGAAGATTAAAACTATCAATCAAATTCATTTACCACAATCCTTGTTTATACTAGCCGATCATTACTGTTGGATTACCCACAATAATTTTTCCACCATGTGCGGTACCATCACCCATTCTGGCGGCTGGTTTTCCGTTAATAAGTACCGAACTCGACCCCGCATTAATGGTATCAGGCGGGCCGACACAAATTAACTTGTCACCTTTGCGCGCTGCAGGTAACGAACCAATAAGGACATTACCTGAGCCCATCACAATGGGACCACCAACATGTGGAACGGGACCGGGATTCATTTTCGGACAAAGATGCATACACGAAATGGTTGCTGCTGGCATTCCCATCAAATATTCCTTTATTTGTTGTAGCGCATTGATACCGGTAGCTTACTGGCTGTCTAACGGGATGACCAGCAAAGCACGCTGTTCAAACGACATCGCAAGAGTGCATATCATTGCAGCTTCAGCTTGTTGAACGGCTGCGTAAGTATCATTATGTAGATAACAGTAAACTTGGTTTAACAGTTCAGGAGAATTCTTCCAACTATGCCTATTAACCAAAAACTGCTCTCCAAATGTAGCACTGACCCAAAACGTCATATTGGGTGTATTAAGGAGTGGGTCATGTGGCTTATCGACCGGTTTGCAGATTAAATGTCGATAGCCAAATTGACAGACAATTTCATGGCCTCGACAAAATGGCCCAGCTAAACCGACTCCAGGATAACGAGATAATGTCATGGCTAGTTCAACTTAATTTGAGCAGCTTTTAAGGCAATACTGGTACCATTAACCTTAACGTTTGTCCCTTTAATAGTAATGTTGGTGCCTTCGATAGATATCGAACCGTCGCTGCTCATTTTGATTGATGCGCTGCCAGTTTTAATGACAATTTCATTACCCGCTTCAATATTAAGCACTTTACCGACTTTTAAGCTGTCATTATTGGCTATGTCTTCTAGTCGATCATTACCAATTTTAACGTTATCGTTATTAACGATGTCAGTGAAACGGTCGTTTCCGATAGTGTCTTTTTGATCATGTTTTACATTCAATAGATGATCTTTTTCTGCTTGGAGGAATAATAACTCTTTGCCTTTTTCATCATCAAAACGTAACTCGTTAAAATTGTCGGCTCCACCGTCTTTAGTGCTATGGGTTTTAATCCCAGACTGAGTTTTTTTAGCCGGTAATGCATAAGGAGGCATTAAGTCGGCGTTATAAACAGCACCGCTGATAATCGGTTGATCAGGGTCACCATTGATAAACTCAACTAACACCTCCTGGCCTACGCGAGGGAAGAAGAATGCACCCCACTTGTTGCCAGCCCAGCTTTGAGCGACACGGATCCAACATGAACTTTTACTATTGAACTCGCCTTCACGATCCCAATGAAACTGTACTTTTACACGGCCAAATTTATCAATATGTTGTTCATCACCAGGTTCACCAGTCACTACCGCTGTTTGTACGCCATTAATTAATGGTTTACGTAAATGAAGCTGTGAGCGATAAGGAGTACTTTTAGGCACACATTCAAAATCATTTTGATAAACACTGCCAGACATTGATTGGCTTGTGCCTGACTGGTTAGGCTGAGTAGCCGACGTTCTCAGCGAGCTTAGAACAAAGCTCTTACCTTTATAACTCGCGTTTTCATGATCTTTGAAAGTAAAAAACTTACCCACCATAAAACTACGGCAATCGCCTTGGCCACTGCACTTATTCATGTCTTTTTGCAGGGCTTCAAGTTGATTATTGGCAAACGGTTGAGCGCGCTTGTTGAACTCTGACTCGCCTAAATAATCGTACACCTCAAGTGCACTTTGCTCAGGAAGATTTGCGTTAGTATGATTACCTGAAGGGTATAATTTAGGTTGTTCGTAGTCGTAACCTTTTTGAATAAAACCGCCGCTCACCATACTCATGCCGCCTTGCCAATGAGACACGTGCGACTCGGCTAAATGGCCTGAGAAACAACGAACCTTCTCTTCTGCACAAGGTTTGTAGGCGTTTATATCATCAGCAAGTGTGAGGGTATGAGCACCAACACTATGCTCGAAGAAGAAGAAAATCCCCTCTTGCTGTAATAAACGACAAACAAAATCGACATCTGATTCTAAATACTGCACACAGTATTCATACTGAGGGTATGTGTTGGTAGTTTTATTTTGAAATTCAACTTTATGTTGACCAAATAAGTCTTTAACAATATCAATGACTGACTTGTTTTGAAAAATCCGACAATTACTGCGTTTTTTCATCAATGCCATCTGAGGCACTATAACGGCTTGATAATCTATATAATTCTGTGCATCGTCTGACGCTGCGGTCCGCATTCCAGCAGACTCAAGATGACTTACCACCCCATGAAAGTATCGAACTGCACCATTACTTTCGGCATTACGTAAAGTAATACAAACATTTTTACCCACTAAACTGTCGAGACTAATCTGGGTGCCAACAGTGAACATGGAGACGCTGATTGAAAAAAGCTGAGAGATGGCTTCTGTGGCAGTAAAATGCGTTAGGTACAGAGTATCCTTACCTAATGGCGTTGTGATACTGATGATATTATTTTTTTGAGTGGCCTTAAGCATTCCTTGCCTCAGTCTTTAAGAGTAAAGATCTTGGGGAACAAGTTCCCCAAGATATAAGATCACAAACAACTTACATTTGTTGACCTTTAACACCGCTGTAGCCATAACGTAGCGCTGCAGTAATGTTGTTTTTATCATCAGTTGGCGTAACAGCCATCATCATTTCAGTGTAGCTAATAGTGATTGTCTCTACAGGACGGTCACCATGAACTGAAACACTGTAGCTAGAGATCATTGCATCTGTTAATTCGATTTGCATGATTTCTTCGATTTTGTCACCTTGCTTAGTGATGTGGAAAACCGCTTTTTTACCTTTACCGATAGTCGCTTCTTTGAACAAGTCAGTAGAAGAATTATCTTGTAATTTAGTAATGGTCACATCACCTAAACGAGTTGAGCTAGCTTCACGGTCTTTTGCAGTACCAGTGAAAGAAGTGATCTCACGGCTAATATTCCAATCGACTGATAACACAGTAATCAGATCTTTGAATTCTTCAGCAGTGGTTTCGCCTTTAATCCCTTCATAATTTAAATATGTATTCGCTTGCATTATTAATGCTCCTTTTGCGTGGATGTCATCCATTAATGGACAGTTTTATAAGTTCAATAATCAAACTTAATATTTCAATTTATTAAAAATGCACTTACCAACAAATAATACTCAACTGCATTATCCATTTAAATATAGTGAGTCCTCATAATTAAGCCAACGGATTATATCAAAGGTTTTTTGATAATCAACTAATCGTTTATATAAATAAAAAAATACAACCAAGACTAATAATTTATACATTAATAATAACTACACGACATTACAAAGGGTATATACTTTATTATATACCCCTCAAATATGATGTTATAAATAACCAAACTAATACTTACTAATTAGTTATTAATGTCACGGTTTTATATTCATTTAAATTTTATAAATAAACTCATCGTTTACTACGTTTACTTTTACATTGGTTGTTTTCTTATTGTTAGCCATATTGTGTAAGATTTTGATCGAAAGGTCAGGCAACATCGTATTTTGTAAAATATTATGCACATTGCGAGCACCTGAACCAGCATCCTGACACATAGACACAATTTGGCTCACGACATCATCACTGTAAGTGAACTTAGCTTGATAATGCTCAGCTAAACGATTAGCAACTCGCTGTAATTGCAATTTAGTGATTTCATTAAGCATAGGTTGTGTCAGTGGAATATAAGGAATGACATTCAAACGGCCTAAAAATGCCGGTTTGAAATAACTCAATAAATCATCTTGAAGTGCTTTACGTAAACCTTTAATTGATGGCGCAATTTGTTCATCTTCAAATAAGCCCATCGTGGTTTCTGTACCAGCATTTGAGGTCATAATGATAATAGTATTTTTGAAATCTATATCGCGCCCCTCACCATCTTTAATGGTGCCTTTATCAAAAACTTGATAAAAAATATCTTGAACGCCTGGATGTGCCTTTTCCATTTCATCCAGCAAAATAACACTATAAGGTTTACGGCGAACGGCTTCAGTCAGCACTCCACCTTCACCATAGCCAACATAACCTGGAGGTGAACCTAAAAGTAATGAGACTTTATGTTCTTCTTTAAATTCGGACATGTTGATGACTGTCACATTGTCTTCACTGCCATAAACTTGCTCAGCCAATGTTAATGCCGTTTCTGTTTTACCTACACCGCTAGGGCCCGTCAGTAAAAACACACCAATGGGACGTTTTTCATCACCCAGCTGTGCACGGGATGTTTGCACTGTTTTGGCGATTAAATCCAAGGCATGATCTTGGCCGATAACGCGCTTGGCCATGGTGTCTTTTAAGTTCAAAATTGTTTTTATTTCATCATCCTGCATTTTACCTGCCGGAATGCCAGTCCAATCAGAAATGACTTCAGCAATCAATTGTTCATCAACTTGCCAATGCACCATAGGCTGTTTATTGGCTGACAATATTGCCTTAAACGCCGTTAACTCCGCTAACAAAGGTGCGGTATCTGTTTCTGATGCTTGAATCTGGCCAACTAATTCAGCAATTTTTTGAACGGTAACTAATTCGTCCTGCCATTGTGTTGTCAAAGGAGCGAGTTCTTTTGAAAGCAATTTATGTTTTTTGGTTAACTCTGTAATCGACTTTTTATGATCTGAACCGGTTTTTTGCTCACGAGTAAGAATGCTAATTTGTGTGTCTAGTTGCTGAATTTGTCGTTGTAAGGATTCAACCATTCCAGGGGTAGATGCTTGACTCATAGCGACACGCGCGCATGCAGTATCTAATAAACTTACCGCTTTATCTGGCAGTTGTCGGCCAGTAATATATCGATGAGATAAGTTAACTGCAGCACATAAAGCTTGGTCGGAAACAAGAATTTTATGATGCCCTTCCATTACAGGTAACAAGCCCCGCATCATTGCAATAGCTTGTTCAGGAGAAGGCTCTTCAATTTTAACCACTTGAAAACGACGAGTTAATGCGGCATCTTTTTCAAAGAACTTTTTATATTCTGCCCATGTTGTTGCCGCAATGGTACGTAACTCACCACGCGCTAATGCAGGTTTTAATAAATTTGCCGCGTCATTTTGTCCAGCTTGTCCGCCGCTGCCAATCATGGTGTGAGCTTCATCTATAAATAAAACAACAGGTTTAACAGACTGTTTTACTTCTTTAATTAAAGCTTTTAACCGATTCTCAAATTCCCCTTTCACTCCGGCTCCAGCTTGTAGTAAGGCTAAATCCAGTACGTGAATACGAACATTTTGTAATGCAGTCGGAACTTCTTTCTGGGCAATTTTAAGCGCTAAACCTTCCACAACAGCGGTTTTACCAACACCGGCTTCACCCGTTAAAATAGGATTATTTTGACGGCGACGGGTTAAAATGTCGATCATCTGCCTAATTTCATTATCACGTCCAAGAATAGGATCTATTTTCCCCAGTTCAGCTTGCTCGGTTAAATTTTGGGTAAATTGGTCTAGATTTGGCGTTTTGCTCGGCGCTGATTGCATCGCCTGAGTTTCTTCAATATCGCTACTTGACACTTTATGCTCGGTAGATTGACGAGCAAGCTGAGGCCATGCATGTTTCAGCTGTGCTGGATCTATTTTAAGAAGCTGTTTTGCAGAGCGCGAAACCAAAGAGTTTAATGAATCGTCAGTCAGTAAGGTAAAAATCAGATAGGCAGTTCTTATCTCACTATCGTTGAATTCAATACTGGTATTTAACCAAGTTTGACGAAGCAAACTCACTATATGTGGAGACAAACTTGGCGCTGCACTGTTGCCTGTTTTAAACTTTTCTAATCCCTGACGGATATCACTAATCAGCTGATCTTTTTGTACTGAAAAACTGGCCATGATGATGTCTAAATCACCTGAACCATTTTCTAGCAACGCTAATAGCCAATGCTCAATCTCAACGCTGAATTGGCTGCGGCTATGGCATACGCTGGCAGCAGTTTCTAAAGATTGTCGACATACTGGGTTAAGTTTTCCTACCAATTTACTTAAAGTCATCGCTGACATATTCATAGTCCTTTATTAATTAAATCATTAAGCTTTTTATTTGTTGTCCATTCTCTGCACGGCTCATTAGGCCACAACCTAACCCTAGTCCGATTGCGGACTTTGATAATTGAGCTGTAGGTGCATCTTGTTGTTTTATTTCTAGAAATATTTTGTATTTCACTGACTGGCCTAAATAGTTAGAAACCAGTTTTTTAAGTGATTGATAACTGGCTGTTCCAGGCATAAAAGCGTTAACCGATGCACCTTCCTTCGGCTTGATATGAATACTGACACTAGAATTAATATCCCATACCCGGCTGCCTATGCTGGCATCAACACCTAAACGGGCGTATTGCCCTTCTGGCATACTTCTACTCGCCATTCGGGTTTGCTCTGTTTTCGCTAAGGACTGCCAACGCCCTTGAAAAGATAAAATATGTACATTACAGCCAGTAAAATCATTTAACATTTTTCGTAATGACTCAGCACTCGGCGTTTTAGTGTGACAAAAACCTGCGTAATAGCGATTTAATGATTTGTTACCACTAAGCAAACTCAATACATGGGTAAAGCTGTCGGTAACGCCTGTTTCTGGCGATTGATAATTTGCCGAAAAACGATACTTTTCCCATGACCGATAGAATAGTGAGATAAGCCGATGGTTAAATAAATCATAAAAGTCACGCATCCCATTATCTTTAAGTCGCAAGCGCTCTAGTAGCAACTCGGTATAATGTGAAGGCAGTACACCACTCGGTCCGGTTAATCCCATAAATGAAATATGCATATCGGCGGCAACTTTATCAGTTTGACTTGTCGATGTAGACGCTACTTTGCTGATTGCTTGTCCTGGAAAACCAAGATGCTGATCAGACTTAAAACGTAACAACTCTTGGCTTGGAATGGCGTCATAACCCACCTTATAACCTTGCTCTCGCCCTTGAGATAATTGTTGTTGAAACTGATAAACGGCTTGATAAAAGTCATATTCAGATGGCGTATCGATTATCGCTTGTAACTGATTATTCATTACTTGTTGGGTCATAGCAGCGGCCTTTGTCCAGCTCGTGCTGGCCAGGTATAGGCTATCGAATTATGATCTTTAAAGCGCATACTCAAGCGGGTAAAACTATTGATTGCAGCAAATTGCGCAAAGAAGTGATCTAAAATAGTGCAAAAGAAAAACACGCCACTGCCAGAGTAATGGTCTTTAATAAAGGTAATTTCAATATGACTGCCACTGCAAAAGCTAATCCGGCCATGTTGGTTGACCCTAGCTGTATCTGGGCTCACTTCAACAGAATGGATATTCTCTATTAAATTTTTATTTTCTGGCGAACACTTAAAATCGTATAATTTAAGGGTTTCTTTTAAGTTAGACAGTGCATCTTTGCCGCTAAAACTATCAATAGATAAATGGGTGACTAACTGCCATCGCGAAGCATCACTCAGCGATGCACGCACAGGTAGCGTAGGCGCAAGCAAACATTTAACGTGCTTAATAATGTCGGCACGTTCAGGTACGAACATTTTGGGCTCATTAGTACCAAACGGAAGATGTGCCGGCAAATTACGGTTGCTGCATTGAGCGGTAATACTTAATATCCAAGCGCCATAGTCGTCTTCAGACTTAAATCCTTTAAAGTTATGATCGACTAACGATAAAAACGATTCAGTGCCTAATTCAGCATAACCACCAGACCAACTAGCAGATTCACGCCTAACATGCCAAAATAAATTATTATGACCTAAATATTGCGGATGTGATTCACCATAAAATGGGGTAACGTCTACCTTATTGTCCTTAGGATCATACGCAATAACATCTTCAATGCTGATAATTTCAGTCACTTCAGAGTCAGAATAACGGGCAGCCAATTTATATTCATACTGAGACGCATCGATGCTCACCGGTTCTAATTTTTGTTCAAACAAATTAATCACCGGCGTACAACCTAACAGAAAATGATTGGCACTAACTTGCTTCTCTAAATCCTGAGAGCCTTCCTTTAAATAAATATAAAGTGAAAACTTATTGTCGATGCCTTGCCAGCTGCCGTCTAAATCATCGATGTCAAAAAACAAGAATTTTTCTGGGAAAATAAAGTTTTCCAATAATAATCGATAACCAGAACTGGTACGCTGACTGTAAGGTATCACTTGTTGTTCATCTTCAAAGCCAACCGCTTTTAAATGTCTTTTGGTTAAAAACTTACAAACAGTTTGCTGCTCATTCACTAAAGCAAAACCGAGGCTGTGTTCAAATAACAATTGATAAAGTTGAAACGTTTGATGATCTTGGCCATTCAAGAAAAAGCGTAATTTATCAACACCGAGGCTTGGCATACTGATTTCGTCAAACTCACAGGCGATATCAAGCTTAATAATAGCCTTAGCACGTTCTGGCCATTGCGGTTCAGGGGCATTAAACGGTGCATTTTGAAACTGGGCTTTCTGCACTTCAATTGGCCATAATTTCATGTCATATGACGTTTGAAAATGGCACGTTTTCATCCCCTCTACCTGAGTGTCTACCTGAGTTGCTCGGGGTAATAACACGCCAGTCGTCGACAAATTTTCAGTGGTGACTTTGATAACTGACATAGACGGTATTGGCGCTTGGTAATCGGGATATAACTGGCCTAATAACGCCTCGGTTAATTCAGGAAAACTATCATCAAGTTTTTGCCTAATTTGTGCTGTTAGCAAAGAGAATGCTTCAATTAATCGTGAAACATGAGGGTCTTCAACGTGTTCATCACTTAAGCGTAAACGCCCGGCAACTTTAGGATATTGCTCAGCAAATTCCGCTCCCATATGACGAATGAAAGCAAGCTCACGATTGTAATATTCCAATAATTCCTGATTCACAGAATTCCCTCATTAACTATCATCGCCAAGTGGACTGGCTCAACTTCAGAGTCAAACGAAATATATTCAGGCTCAGGTTCTGCATACAACAATGCATTGATTTTTAATCTTAAAACCCGGTCTAATGGTTGTTCATTATCGACTGTTTCAACCATCACTTCTAAAAATCTCGGTTCGAATCGTTTTATGGTATCGGCAACTTGTTTACATAAAAGCTGACGCCCGTCTAAGCTCGCGACTGGCATAGAAGAAAAGTCACGCAAACCATAATTCATCAAAGAATTATCAAGCTCAGTTAAATGTTCCGGCCACGTTTGCCACTGCAATTTAGCATTGAGTAGGTTTTCTAAATCGCGCCGAACATTAGACCTTAACTGACGTAGATTTAGACCACGATGGCTGTCTTTGACATCTTGCTCGTTTGGCGCATCATCAATCAATCTATCTAGAATTGACGCCATTATCGGTTGTTGGTTTTTGCTCAACACAGGGCCTACTGCAACACTGGAGTGGTAACTTTAGTAATTTGATTTAATGCAATAGCATTATCATCGACAAACCACATTTTTAAGCCCTTGCCAGCAACAACATTAGTTGCGATTTCATGCCAATCGGTTTCTCGTCCCAATTTTTGCGCATCAGTTTCACTGCCACCATAAATCATTGGAATATGCGCTTCTCCACTCGGTCCATTTTTAATGGCTAGATCAACCCGGCGCCAAACCATTTCCAGTAATGAGGTCACAGGTTTAAAGTTGATATAGTCAATTTCAGATAACTGCGCTAAATAGAAATTACCGTCAGTACCAAAAATTTCTATAAAACCACCTAAAGTGTCATCTAAATCACGAATTTCTTGATGAGTGATATCATTTAACACTAAGTTAACTTCGGGACGCAGAGTTTCAAGGCTGCTCGCACACTGAGTCACATCATCTTGAGCATCAACCATTGCTAAGCGTAATTTCATTAATGCTTCAACATGTGCATCAGACTCAGCAAAAAGTTGCGGCACTGCTTTGCCTGCCATAAAATCTTGTCGGGCTTGTTCAGCACGGATCAACTGACGTAAATTTGCTGCGCCAATTAAAAAGTCGGGATGCTTTTGCACTAAAAAGTTTAATTGTTTGTCTGCACGTTCAAGCTCACCATTAATACACAACAACTCAACATGTTGACCTTTTAAGTCAATATCCATCGGGTCGTCTTTTAACTGTGCCTCAACTAACTGAATTGCATCTTGTAGTTGGCCGCTCTGCAGCATTTGTTGAATTTGTTTCATTTGATACCTTTATCTTAATTTCTTGATGTCAGTTCAGTGACCAATTTAATACTGGACACCATCTGATCTAATTGAAAATGTGGTTGTAACTGAATAATCGAATAGAAATGCCCAGGCTTGCCGCGAATTTCTTTTACCTGTACTTGGGCACTTCGCAGTGGGTATTTACTTCTTACATCATCTGAAGACACATCTGAAGCGGTAGTGTATTTATGCAGCCACAGCTGTAGCTCTCGCTGGCAAGCCTCTGCAGAATGAAGTGAGCCTATTTTTTCACGACCTAATACTTTGATGTAATGAGCAAAACGTGAAACACACAAAATGTACTGCAACATCGATGATAACTTTGCATTAATACTGTCTTCCAACAGTTCATATTTAGGTGGTTTCTGAACAGAAGCATTACTGTAAAAAACTAAATGCTCACAACCTAATACCGGAGATAAAGGTATAAAACCTTGGTCTGAAATAGACTTCTCTGCCCGATCACTGATTAATAAGTCCACCGATGGCTTCATGCGTTTCCGATACAAATCTGGCTCATATTGGCTCACAGCAAGATCGCAAACTAATCCTTTCTTACGAGCCCCAGGCTCTAGCCCACGGATATGGCCAAACCAGCCAGATTCACTAAATGCACGAATTAATACCCCACCGAATGCATAAGCAGCATTGCCCCATAAATGATCTTTTTTAGGGTTTTTAATCGATTCTTTAAACTTAAACCCTTCGCTACGAGTACCATCAATGAGATAAGGAGAACGCATGAGAATATTAGGCATTGTTAACCCAATAAAGCGAGAATCGTCCATTTTACGTAACGAATTCCACTTAATGTACTCGTGTTGTTCAAAAATTTTGGCGATATTCATATGAGCAGATAAATCGGAAAAATCATCAGCACCAAACAAAGAAGGACTAGCCGAGGTAATAAAGGGCGCAAAAGCGGCGGCTGCAGTGCGGGATATTTCTTTTAAAATATCAATATCATTAGTAGAGACACCAGGACGGCTTTTATGAGTGATTTGATAATCACCAATTAATGTGCCGAAGGGTTCGCCACCAGACATGTCGTATTCATTGTTGTAAATCAGTTTAAAAAAATCACTTTGATCAAACTCAATGGCCCGATTAATGTCTTTAGACAGCGTTGTCCAACAACAATCGAGCATTTTTACTTTCACTTTCTGGTCTTTATCATGCAAATCCTGCTGTTGAACAAGATAAAGCACCCCACGCCAACTGGCTTCTAACGCCTGAAATGCATCATGATGAATAATAGCGTTAAGCTGTTGTTCTAATTGTCTATCAATGCGTTCAATGGCTTTAAGTAGGAAAGGTAAAACAGATGTTTTATCGAATTGTTCAAGCGAATGGCTTGAGTTTTCAAGCCACAGCAATAACGACCTAGTCGAGTCCGACTCTCGTAAGAACCGTTCGACTAGGTGTTTATTTTTTAGTGCCTGTGTCGTCGAAGATACTGGTTTGTTAACACCAGTATCTTCTTTGAAAATTTCACTTGTTACAAATGAAATGGTTTCATGCTGCATCGTTTGTTTCTATCCTTGAAAACAAATGAGGGTCACTGCATTAGCGCGTGATTATCCTACTTTAGGGATCTTCGCGACTAAACGTAAAGAGGCTGTAAGCTCTTCCATTTGTAACCAAGGACGTAACCATGCAACTGCATTGTATGAACCAGGTTGACCAGGGATCTCTTTAACTTCAACTTTTGCGTCTGCTAATGGGTACTTGGCGCGTATCTCTTGCCCACCACCTTCTGAAGCATTAACAAACGATAAAATCCAGCGATTTAACCAAGACTCGACATCTTCAGCTTCCATAAAGCTACCAATTTTGTCTCGAGCCATCACTTTAAGATAATGCGCAAAACGTGATGTTGCCATTAGGTAAGGTAAACGTGCAGAAATGGCCGCATTCGCGGTAGCATCATGGTTAGACATTATTTTAGGTTTTTGGCAAGATTGAGAACCAAAGAACACGGCATAATCAGTATGCTTATAATGACATAGTGGTAAGAAACCCAACTTACTTAATTCAGCTTCGCGGCGATCGGTAATGCCTATCTCTGTTGGACATTTTAAATCTGGATCACCGTCATCACTGGTAAATACATGAGCAGGTAATCCTTCAACCTTACCACCACCCTCGGCGCCACGGATTGCGGTACAGAAACCATATTTGCTAAATGCTTGTCCCATATTAGTTGCCATAACATACGCGGCATTCATCCAGCAATAGTCATCATGATCAGCGACTTTAGCACGGCCACTTTCTAAATCTAATTCGAATTCTTCATAGCAAAACTCTTCAACAGGTTTTGTTGCTTCACCATATGGAAGACGGGCAAGCACTCGAGGCATGGTTAATGTGACAAAACGAGAGTCATCACTGTCACGGAAAGAGCGCCATTGAGTGTATTCTAAAGATTCAAATACTTTTTCAAGATCGCGTGGTTTACTGAGTTCAGTCCACTCATCAAAACCAAATAAAGAAGAACCAGCAGCAGAAACAAATGGGCAGAAGCCAGCGGCTGCAACATTAGATATCAATGATAATGTTTCAACATCTTCAGGATGATTACTAAACTCATAATCGCCGACTAAACAACCATAAGGCTCTCCGCCCGGGGTGCCAAATTCTGCTTCATAGATTTTTTTGAACATTTGACTCTGATCAAACTCAACTGCTTTACTCAAATCTTTGTGAAGTTCTTTTTTAGACAAACTCATGACACGAATTTTAAGCGTTTCATTTGTTTCAGAATTTTTCACTGTATGATGCAATCCACGCCAACTGCCTTCCAGTTTTTGCAGTTCTTCATTGTGCATGATGGCAGCTAATTGCTTAGAGATAATGTCGTCTAATCGAGTAATCGCCTTGTTAAAAGTCACTGTGAGGTTTTTATCCCACTGTACAGTGCCTTTCAAGGCTTCTTCCGTTAACGAACGAATAAGCTCTTCAGCACGCGAAGAATCGGTTTGCTTGGTTGCAAAAATTGCTTGCTCTAAAATAGAAACACTTTGTGCTTGCTCTTCAGATACAGCATCTAATGACGCGGCTTCCATGCTCATTATTCCGCTCCTTTGAGGTTAAGTTCACCAGCTAATTTATCTAGGCTAGTAGTGTTATTTAACACTTCTTCTAAGATATTTTCGAGATTCTCAGAACGATCAACTTTGGTCATCAAATCACGGAGTTTGTTACGAGTTTCCATTAATTTTTTTAATGGTTCAACCTGATTAACAATGGCAGCAGGCTCGAAGTCTTCGATGCTGCTAAATTGTAATGCAACCTTCATTTCAGTATCGTCACCGGCAAGCGTGTTAGGCACTGAAATGTTTAATTGGGGACTCATACGTTTTAATACATCATTGAAATTTTCACGATCGATTTGCACAAAACGGCGGTCTTTCAATGGTTTTAAATCTGCGGTGTTGTGTCCAGTAAAATCACCTGTAACACCGATAACAAAAGGCAGTTCTTTTTTTACAACTGTACCTTCAGTTTCGACATCATAGGTAATATGGACACGAGGTTTTCTTACTCGCTTTAATTTATCATGTACACTCATATGAACTCCTTTCAATAATATGTTGAGTAATCAACTACAGATTAATCTTCCGTTTTTATTCCAGATAACTTGAAGAAACCATTCCTTGCTTCACCATCTTGGATTAATTCTTGTAACAACTCAGGCAAACTGAGATCACTCCAACGTATAACTTGTTCAATGGCATAAGACATAGGCGAATGTGGTTCGGTACGTCTAAAAAAGTCCGCTATTGTTTCAAGATTATTAATGGCTTGTGCTCTCGAGTTAAGCTGCCCATCAACACCTGATGACGTTGTGCTGTGGTCATTAGGGTCGCTGTGTTGCTCTTTTTCGTGATGTTGTTCTTGTTCAAGGTTTGCTTTGTTTTTTGCAATAATGGGAGCCGTGATAGCGCTGATTTGTAGCGCACATGCTTCTAATGCCTTGCGAATGTAACTGGTAGGCTGTGGCTCACCGCTCATGGCAGCATCCATGGCAGCAGATAGTTTGCTAAAAGCAGCGATGGCATCTTGAACATCACGGTCTAATTCAATAAAGAAACTGTCAGAGGTTTCTCTTATGCTATGTTCGACATCTTCAAGTGACACTGAACCTGAATCAAAACGTTTTTCTTGTTTGTCTTTATCTAGACGACTGGTGTCTAAAGCTTGCTCATATTGCCAAGTAGAATAAATGACGCCACCATCAGTGATCGGAATCGTTCTGATTGGATGAATTAAAGAACCTTCGCTTTCGATACCGTTTAAACCAATAAGCGGCGCAATGCGCTCTGCCAAATCATTTGGTTCAGGTGTTGGGTAAATAGTGTCCCAATAGCGCTCAACGAGCTCTGTAGCTAGAGTGAAACCAAAACAAAGTCCTTTAAAACCATATAACCTGCAAGCTGCCTCTATAAACCAAGCAACATATTCAATATCTTTTGATTGTTGTTTTAAGATACCCGGAACTTGTTCGAAAATCGGTCGCCATTCAGCTGCAACGGACAATACATCTTCTTCGTCAGTTAGTGCTTTACGCTCTCTAGAACGTGCAATATTTCGCACATCTTTAAGTAGATAATAAGTTGATGTCGGACTTATATCTTCACGAGGATCAACTCCTGACTCCGCATCAATGGTAATGGGAAGAATTAATTCATCAATTGTTAAATTCTTTAGCTTACTCAATCTAATTCAATCCCTGAATAAAAACGATTAATTTATAATAATAAAAGTATAGAACTTCAAAAACAATACTTATTGCCCTTTAATAGAAGCAAAATACAATATAATGCCAATAACTAATTACAATGGATAATCACAAAAAAACAAACACACCCCATGTGATTACACCCAATATAATTACATTTTAAATAATGTTACAGCACATCTAAATACAACATTTATAATTAATGGCTATCGACAATTAAACTCATCAAACAAAAACACTTATATGAGTTTAATTCATCAAAACATTAACCAAATATTGGAATTGTTTTATCACTATCATCAATGATATTTATTTTTTTAGGTGTATTTTTAACAAGAATGCAGGTGACATTATCTCGTGCATTCCTGACTAAAGAGGCATGGAGTAGTGCCATACCGGAATCAATGATGTTGCCAGACTTTATTGTTCGTTCAATTTCAACATCATTTAATTCTTTATTTAAACCATCGCTACAAAGTAAAAAGACATCACCCTCTTTCATATTATCGGTGCGATAATCTATGTCTAATTGTGAGTCAACACCGACAGCCCGAGTGATTACATTCGCTAATGGATGAGATTCAGCCTCTTCAGGTAGAAGTAACCCTTCATCAATCATGTCATTAACTTGACTGTGGTCTTTAGTGACTTGCTTCATTTGTTGATCTCGTAACAAGTAAATTCGACTATCGCCTACCCATAACAAGTGATAGTTATCTTGGTATAACCACAAAACAACGACAGTACTGCCAGCCACCTTCCCATCAAATTCATGCTCACTCATTTGTTGCAAAAAACGATTACTCGTAATAAGCGACTGTTTTAAAACATCTAATGTAATAGTCTCTGGTTGTAAATGTTCAACGGCCTGCTGGATGCCATCAATCACTAATTGACTTGCGACATCTCCTGCTGCATGTCCACCCATACCATCTGCAACCACCCAAATACCTAAATGTGGTAATTCAAGATATGCATCCTCGTTGATTGCTCTTACGGTGCCTCGATGAGTTAATGCATGACTTAAGTGCATGATGTTTGATCCTTAATGAGCTCTGCAGTATTCCAACCACGCTGTTGCCATTGGCCATTTAACATAGAAATAAATTGACTGATCTGTGGTAAACCTTCAGTAATAATCGTGCATGGTTCAACATCGTCAGAGCCTTCTGTCCACCAAATGCTGTAACGATCAAAGCGTTTTCTGTATTGCTGGTCCAGTAATAAAAGTACATCAGGAGAATTGTCGCCTTGAAATACCCACGCTTTCTTGTTGCGATCCAACGATTCGCTCTCGAGTAGCTTGTCGTTATTGGCGGCAACCGTTAAAGTCTCTTTTGTAATGGCATCGAACCATTTACTAAGAACAGTATCATCTTCAAGCACTTGTAATATATTCTGTTCAAAAACCTCAACCCACTGATTGTCTTTCCAACCTCTTAAAGCCGATTGATTATGTAATCCGGCTAATGTGAATGGATAATGGCGACCAACATGGTCAACACTTGGTATGACGGTCCCGACAACAGCTTGGTCGCAACACACACCGGCAGATAACGAAAAATGCCATATGGGACTCGTCAGATAATAATCCAACCAATTGTGTTCGGTTTGTTCTTTACTCACCGCAATAACAGCTTGTAACCAGTCATTCCAATTTTTAAGAAAATCAACATTTAAGTTCTGCTGAATAAAATCCCCTTTTGAGGGGACTTTGCCACAGTAACCTACTGATGTTAAAGATTCGCAGGACATCTAAACTTCTCCATATTTGCCATCCAAAATGGATTGTTAACACTGTTTGCGGTCAATTTCAGTACAGCATTGTAGCCTTTGAGATTGATGAGTAACTTGCCATCTTTTTTAGTTTGTGGACGCTTTTTACTTAATTCATCTAATAATTTGAAGAATGACCATTCACCTTCATATTTCTTATTGATAGAGCGCCCGCCGTTAGGAGGTGAAAATGCAATTCGTGTTTCGTTATTTGCCCCAGGGCCAGGCCAGGTAAATAACTCTTTGCGAGTAGGACCGTGTCGATACTTCAGCTGTTGGCTATCTATTTCGAATAAAAACATACTCACACTTCTATCTAATAATTCCGGTTCTAATGAAAAGTTAACAATAGGCTGCTTAGATCCCGGTTCGAAAAATGCTTCTTTAATAATTTCTGCGCGTTGATACATTTCTAAAATGTCATTACGAATGCCGATATTACGCTTAAAACGCCAAGGTTTTTTGCTGGTATCGACATGTGAAGCGAGGTATTGATCCCAAAATTTATCTAAGGTGCCGCCATAACCAAAAAACTTACTGAAGTCTTTTAGTCTGACATCTTCTGACGATTTTCGGTCAAATGGGTAACGCCCTGCGATCGCTCGATTGAATTCAGCCAACACTTGCGAACGCCAAATACCATTGAAACGCTGACTTTGATTGGATTTAGCAAACGAGCGAGTACGATAAGCCACTTCACTTAACCAATTTTTTACTGGATAAGGTAGATCCATCAATTGCTCAGATAAACTAGAACCTAGTTGAGCAAAGCTTTCTTCTGTGGCTTGATTAACAACGTTACCTTGTCCTTCTGACTGCATTGATAATTTATTGTAGTTTCGATTAAGAGCCCGCAACGTCGTTTGAATTTTATCAATGTCAGCAGGATTTATTTTGAGCAATTCTGCAAAAGCAAATTCCACATCTTTGCCCGGCAAATCAATATCTAACTCTATTGCTGTATCGGGTAACAGTCTATTTAATCGTGCTTTTTTAGACCGAAATGCAACATCAGAAATATTACCGGCCACTTCCGCCGCGGCCTTTAAATTATTTGAATCGGCAGGAAGCTTAGTTAAATTCACATTTTTCTGAACTGCGGTAATAATGGTTTTGATCGGTTGATCTGGGCTCGCAAGCGCTGCAGTAACACTCTCAGCTTCCTCACGTGTTGAATATGGTTTGATAGCAAGGTCGCTTAAGAAATCTTCCCAATAGAAAATATAATCACGAATGTATCTGTTTTCTAACTCTTGGGTAATCTGCGCTTTCGCTTGTTCATCTAAATCAACTAACTCATCACCATAAACCCAACTGTCTGCGGTTAGGTTTTTTATTATCTTATTCTTTTCTATACTAAAAATGCCATGAAAACCATTAAAAGTATAAAGACCAGGAATACCTTGATTAAATTGGCGACCACTGATGAACACCAGGCCATCTAAACTGTCTACACCCAGAATATCAACCAGTTTAAAATCTGGGATACTGCTGTTTGAAAAATCACTTTTTAAACGCTGATATGCGCGCTCAACCAGAGGTAACATGGTCAAATTAATCCGGGCACTATCCACTGTCATACTGTCATATTGATGACCTCTAATCCCTAAAGACAGTAATGTATCTATATGCTTATTTAGCTCCTTCCTAACCTCACCATTTACATCACCAACCAGGTTTCTATCGATATAAGCCGAGAACCAGACTTGCACATCACTTTTGTCAAAATGCTCGGGAAAATACAACATTAAGTAGGTTTTTAATGTCTCATAGAGGTAGTTAAGGTGCCCACCATTAGCGTCCATTTCTGCACTTAGCACACCTTGTAGGTAAGGCATTAAATGTGTTTCTAAAGCACGGTGATAAGCCGCTGTAGCAGGTTGTTTAAGCTTATCTCCTTGATACAAACCAAAGGTATATGCATCCTCAGGCTTGTCAGTACCAAAACCAACAGGGAGATCACGAATTAATGTTAAGCCTTTGGTTAATGTAATGACATCAGACTTAGCATTTAACCCACCACTGGTAACCGTTTTATATGCTGTGACACCTTGATAAGTATCATCAATCAATTGTCTATTCCAATCATAACTTTGCCACCAAACATAACTCGCAAACAAAGTGACACCTGCAGCAATGCCTACTGATATTTTTCGTAAAAGTTTATTATGGTTTGTATGCTTGCGATTGGTTGATGCTAAATTTTTCTCCGGAAAAATAACATCTTCTAGCAGGCGTTTAATAAAATAGCTGCGTTGTTTATTGGCGGCGAAGGTTTTAGCTTTACTCTTAATACCACTGGATAAGTGACTAGAAAGATGATCAATTGGGGTACCTTCTTGAGTTGCACTGGTTAAGTAAACACCACGCAATAGCGGTGCTTCTTCGTATGCATTAGGCGCGAAGATTTCTTTCAGAAAATCATCGGCTGAGCTCTGTAATAACCGAAGCTGCTTTGGAAACTCATAGATGGCCGCACGACGCTCTAGGTCGCGTTCGTTTTTTAAACGGCTATTTAATCTTGCATTTAAATTTAATAATAAATCATGAAATTCTTTATTAAATGAACTGACAATATCAGTGTCTTCTGTATCGGCATTGAGTGGGAAGGTAATACCCCAAATTTGTTCACAATCTTCTATGGTTAAATCATCAAAAAATTCATTAAACCCGGCAACTAAATCTGATTTCGAAAATAAAACATATACCGGAAAAGTCATACCCAGTTGATTTTGCAGTTCTTGTAAACGCTGCTTAATTGCGCGTGCGTGTAAATTTCTCTCTGTCTTGGTTTGGTTTAACAAATCAGACATGCCCATGCTGATTATCACCCCATTAATAGGACGAACTGGGCGGTATTTTTTCAATAAACCCAGAAAACCTTGCCATGCCCGAGAGTCTTGTTTTACATGACTATCTTGAGTCGTATAACGACCCGCCGTATCAATTAATACTGCCTTATTGGTAAACCACCAATCACAATGTCTTGTGCCACCAACACCTTCAATCATATCTACACCCATTTTTTCTTTTAATGGGTATTCAAGACCTGAATGCTGAATCGCTGTGGTTTTTCCACTTCCAGGTGGACCAATCATGATGTACCAAGGTAATTCGTAAATACTTTTATTTTTAGTTAACTTGGTATTTTTAAGAATATCTAACGCTTGGGTCATTTTATTTTGTAAAACAGTGATTTCACTTTTTGCTAAGTCATCACTGGCCACAGAGCTACCCTCTTCACCATTTATTAAGCTATCAACCATTTTCTCGCTTTGTTTTTTATTCTTGAGTTGTCGAGAAAAGTGAATGGCACCAAAAATAATAACAATAACCAGTAGTAAGATAATCCGTGTGGCTGCTGATGCTAACGGTTCATACCCCGCTATAGCCACTAAAGGGCCACCAAACCAAATAAGTAAAGCCAAACATAAAAAACCTATTATGGTAATTGTCCATTTAGACTTAAGTGTGTCGACAATTCCTTTGCCAATTGATTTTAAAGACATTGATGCGATTCCTTTGTGTCACACTAAAACAATAAGTCGATTTCGATTCGACGATTTAACGCGCGGTTCTGTTCACTGTCGTTCACCACACGGGGCTCAGACTCACCACGGCCTTCGGGCCACAAGCGGCCACTTAGCGATGCGTTATTAGCGAGAACGTTCGCAATCGACGTTGCTCTTGCTAATGAAAGATGCCAATTTGATGGGTATTTAGACGTAAAGATTGGCTCATCATCGGTATGACCGGTGATCAATATTTTGCCATTTGTGCTCTCTAGCGTCAGAGCAATTTTAGCTAAAATAGCTTCAAAATCTGAACGAGGTTGAGTGTTACCAGAAGCAAACAGTTCAGTCGCCCCAATGCGGATCCTCACACGATCACTTAATTGTTCTACTTCGAGTAGATTCTTGCCAATTTCAGTTTGTAAAAGTTGTTGCAGTAATAATGCTTCATCACGACTAATTTGTTGTTGCGCATCAATGGTTTTCTCCCAAGGCACAATCGAGGTCAATTCTTTATAAGCCTCTGATGAGTAATTGTTGATGCTATAACTAAAACCCATATAGATAAATAAAATAACCACCCCAAATAATGCCCCGATAACCCATAAAGGAAATGGCTGCTGGAAGGTTAGATTAGGGACAATATTCTGTCGCCATCCTGGTGATAATTCTCGATGGAAATCGCCTTTGCAAGATTGAATGGCTAAATACGTTTTTTCACGTAATGCTTCTAGTTTTTGATCGCCTTGAGGCTCAACTCTCATTTTGCCAACAAAACCAAGAGTTAAACATAAATACATCAACTCAAGTAAATTACACTTTTCAGAAGGATGACGAAGTGAGGCGTCAAGCAAGGTATAGAAATATTCGCCACCCAAGGTTTCATTGTGAAAAGTAGAAAGTAAACTGTCAGACGCCCAATAGCTTTGCTCTCCCCAAGGCGTATTGAGGACCACCTCATCTATAAAGCAACACAAGCAATATCGAGCAGACTTAATGTCATCTGACGCTAAATTTGCATTACGTAATTGTTGCTCATAATTCTTGATGAGTTCGACACAATGCACCCGTAGAGTATTGACATCATCATGCTCGGTACTATTTCGTAACTGAGTACAAATAGATAAAAGCGTACCCGCAAAATCAACGATTGGGTTTTGCGATAAGCTTAGTTGCGATCGGTTGTCGCGATTATCGGCACGATGATCTTGAATCAAGGTTTTCTGACTATCATCATCGACCTTTGTTTTATTGCCAGCCATACCCGACCCTTTCCCTGGGCGAGGTTTAACGATGGTTTTATCGTTCACAAAATTATCCTTAATGTTTTGGCGTTAAATACTCACAGCCCAAAGTTCAATTTGTAACTCTGGATATGCTCCAGAAATATGCATTGCTACACCGCCACTTGATTTAAGCTTTATCCAATGGCTATTGTTTTTATCTAATTGAAAATAGTGATAACCCGCATGGTATGGCACCTGTCTTGGCGCGACTGGGAGGTTGGATATTCCAATACCGGGTAATTGGTTATTAACCAGTTCACGAATGGTTTCAACTGACCCTATTTTAATTTGTGAAGGTAGGCGTTGACGAAGCTCATCATGCGGAACATTTGCTTTAACAGCGAGAATAAATTCAGCATTATCAAGCATACTTTTGTCTGCAATCGTCGAGAAATACACACCAAATTTGGTCTTCTCTAGGATCAGCTCTGTGGCACTTTGTTCCAATACACTACTTAAGCCATGATTAACAATTACCATAGTGTTACTAAACACATAGGTTAAATTATCATGTTGATATACAGGAAATTTTGGCGGTCGCTTGTTGGGACCACTGAACGTTGAAAGCTCACCAGAAAAACTAATGAGTGTGCGAAATAGCAATTCTGGATGAATATGACTAACAACCCCATAATGTTCAAAAATAGGTTGATACTTATTCAAAAGTTGTAACATTAAAAAGTCTGCTATCGAACTGGAAGTCCCTTGGGATTGACTTAAGCGACCGGCTATGGCTTCTGCACGCTGATTAATCATGCCAGTGACTTCAGTTGTCATATTCATTAAGGTTTTAATGTGTTCAATGCCAATACATGCCGGAATAAACTTTTTATCTAATCGAATCACGCCCTCTTCAGACACATCAATAACCCGAGCGATCGCAATTGAGACGTAGCCTGAGCGATCTTCCGTTTGTAACTTTAACCGACAATCTAATTTGGCAACTTGCAGCACTTCCATAGCATCAGAGCCAACGCTTGTGTCAACAATGTTGTGATCTTCATAGCTGTAGCGAGTAATTTGATTTTGTTCAGAAGATGAAATATTCATCCCATTGCTTTTCGCAACGGGAAGAACAAGATAAACAAGCTGATCCAATGTACCTGCTGGAACAGTAATAGCCGTTGGTAACGGGCTCTGCTCAGGAAGACAAGCCAAGGTGTTATCAGGAAAAACACAATCGATGCGGTCTAACCCAAATTGCCCCAGTGGTAGTAGGCCATAATTGACTTCATAGCTCACAACCCCCCAAGCAAGTGGATTGTTATTCTTGGCAGTTCGCGCTTGTTGATGTTGCAAAAAACGTTCTTGCTGCTGCATATGTTGCGGACGAAGAAACATGCCCTCTGTCCATGCTATTGGGCTAAAATCGCTCATAATTTCCCTATTTATTCACAACAATTATTTTTCAGAGTTATACACAGCTATTTTTTCGATGTTGATAACGACATCATCATAACCAGTAGGATCGACAGCGACGACTGAACGCCAACGAGATGAATCAATATCTCTGTATGCGACAATAACACCAACAAATCGGGTGTTTTGTCCCAGTGTCATGGCATATTCACGCGTTTCTGATGGCTGTAATTCCAACTCATCTTTACGAATAAGATCTGGACCAAGTACACTTTCAGCTGACTCATCAAGGGTAAAAAAATCTTGAGTATCAAAGATAGTTCTTGATGATAATTCAAATATTTTCACCACCACTGGTGATGGCCGATCGTTAATGTCAGGATTGATGTCTGCACTGGCATTAAAGGTAAGATCTGTCGATGGCGGGACGACAGCATTAATCGTTTTACAGCCAGAATTAAGTAATAAAAAGCTTACTAATACAATTTGATATAGACCTAACTTCAATTTCATTTATTAGCCCTTAATAATTTATAATGTTTTAATTTTATTGTCGTATGCTTTAACAAAATCATCTGATAATGCGGCAGCACTGTCTTGCATAAATTCTGTTTTTAAATTGGAATGTAAGCTTTTATATACCTTCCATTGGCGCATTTGTTTCTGTCCCGGCACTAACATGTCTGTAAGCGACTGGTTTTGACTTTTGGCTTCAATAAATTCAGGATCTAATTGATTTAGCAATCCACGGATAGCGCCTAATGTGCCTGCAGTTAACGCGGTATCATGCTTTCGACCGTCATTAAAAGCTTCGGTAATCGCTTGTTGAGATGACAAGAAACTCGCACTTTTCCTTAAAAATAAATTTTGAAATACATCATCAATATTGGCCGAAAATTTCAATGGATTATTTTCACGCTGCTGGAATGTTGTTTGATTGATTCTAAACTCAGTTTTCAGCTTTGAACGTTGACGTAGTGATTCCATCAGGCCAGTCAACATAAACTGCATACTTTGGCCCAGTTCAAACATCAACTCTTCAGTTAGCACATTGACATAATCTTGTTCATTGACTCCCATACCCTGAAAAAACGCTTTGCTTAATGCAGATGAAGGGCTTACCTGTGTACTAACGGGTACTTTGGTATTTGGTGACACGGGGGCCACTTTTTTCACCTCCGCTTTTACCGTTTCAGGCACTTTTATAGGGTTAACTGGAGCTTTAGCAACCAGAAGCTCGGGCTCTTGTGGAACAACAGATCGGATATCAGTTTTTGCGTGAGCTTGAAAATGTTGTCCAAAAATATCTTTATCCCATTCTTCTGGAATGGCTACTGGTGGTTGAAAATGGTCTTGTAAATCAGCATTCATCTGCGAGAGACCTGCTGATTGTTGTCGAGATTGGTTCAGTAACATAGCAGAATCAAATCCTGCTAAATCAGATTCAAACCCAGTATCAAGCATTGATGAGGAAGAAGCTGGAATGAGTTTATTTTGCTGCAAAGTAGCAACATGTGGGGCGTCATGTATCTCTTGTTGAGGTTGACTATTAGAGGCCACATGTAACATTTGTAACTTCGCACTGATCTCATAATCACCAAAAGTAAACAGATCATCGTGTTCAATTTTATGCTCACGATTGGTGCCTAACGCTTCGACTGCGCGATTGACATATAATCCGTTGGTTGATAAATCCTCAATGAAAAAATCATCACTGCGCTTGGTGATCCGAGCATGAGTACCAGAAACCACTTTTTCTGGATCAGGCATATGCCAATCACATACATCAGAGCGCCCTAACGTTAAGGATTCTGTGACATCTTTTGTTATGACCTGCTCAGGGGATAACCTGTGATAACTCACAATCTCTAGCAATAATTCCATTTCTATTACATCTTCCTTCATCAACTTGTTGACTAGCCATCATACCCATTGCGTTATAAGCGTTGAACACCATTTAGACGTTCATACATTTCATTCCCTCTGGCAAATAACTCTCTGGCTGTTTTCAGATATTGCTTATCAAGATACACATTTGCTTGGCGTAAAAAAGAGGCGGCTAAACGTTTATCAAGCGTTAGCAGGGGCTCAAAATCATCGGGTAAATTCGTGGCGAGCCCCCTAACTTCTTTATCAAACTCGTGTAGATCTTTTGGGTTATCTATTGCATCTAACCTCACGGTTAATTGATTAAATGTATCTCGATAATAAACTTCAGCAGCTTCGTATGGATAAACGACCGTTTTACCTTTTGCCGTTAAATCGTGATAGTCATTTAAGCCTTTAACAGCCACTTTCAATTCGGCGCCATATGTAATTAATGACTTAGCCTGCGGATAGTTTGAAAATATATTTTCGCCAGTTGTAATGAGTGCACTTATTTGATTAATATCATGTTTCTTTAAGGCGTTATCAAATGAGCTTGCATAGAGGGCATATTCTTCATTAGACGCGGTATAAACATATCCAGGCTCGACAAATGTTAACCCTTCAACAATGGCTTGAATATTATTACTTCCCTGTTCATTGTAACGGGCTTGAGATAATAACAGGCTCAATCGTTCAGACAGTGCATCTACAACTGATTGTTTACTTCTCTCTGCTTGGTTTTTTATTTGTAGCAAACGAACTGAATCAGGATAAAAACGTTCTATGTCATTAATAATTTGTGCTATTTTTTCATAATTTTGATACAGACCATTATCGCTTTTCGGTAAGGAAGCTATACGTTGTTCCACAATATCCAACACTTCAGATTGATGTGTCTTTAACAAACCATTCTTAATCAGCTTTTTATCTTCTGGAATATCTTCTATTTGGGCTAATAATGCTGAAGCAGGAATAAATTCAAATGCTTGAACTTCGCTTTTGGCCTTATTTGTCAGCGCGACTTTATTTTGTAAGTCGTCTAATTGAATCTGGTAATATTGTTGAATTTGAAATCCACCGATAACAAGTACTGCACCCGCAGCAATAGCGGTGAGTAGTGGCCAACTTTTACTGTGGAACTTATTGATAATTAGCTCGATGGAAGGCGCACGTTGTACTTTTTTAAGCGCGAGACCTTTTTTCAACATAGGCCATAATCGTGAACTAATATTTTTTGGTTTAATCAACTTATTGTTGGTGATATCAACTTCATTTGCAGCTACACGGTTATAAGGATGTTTACTTGTTAGTAGCTCATAGCTAATACACGAAAAAGCAAAAATATCGTCTGCCGCGCAGGCATCTTCTCCAGATAACTGCTCAAAACTAGCATAAGCAGGGGTATAACCTGTTAAAGGAGAGTCTTGGTCGACTTCGGCAAATGCGTATCGGTCCTCTCTTTGCTGTAAGTTTTTCGCAACGCCAAAATCAAAAACTTTAATGTTCCCTTGGCGAGTGAGGAAGATATTTGATGGCTTTAAGTCTGTATGGACAATACCTTGTTGATGAGCATACGATAATGCAGAAGCAATCTGATCAATGATTTTCATTGATCCTTTGAAGTTGATGCCTAATGGTTTTGAACGTTTGATCACTTGGTCTAATGATTCGCCATCTAACCACTCCATCACCATAAAGTGAAAGCCATCATCGGTATCTACATCATAAACTCTGATGATATTTGGATGAGATAGTTTTTGAGTTTGTACTGACTCTTTGATAAGGACTTGCTGAGCTTCGGGTATATCCGATATCTGAGATAATAATACTTTAATCGCAACAAAAGGTTCTGTTACGTTTAATGACTCCAAATAGAGATCTTTGGCGCGGTATATATCACTCATACCACCATGACCAATTTTCGACTCAATTAAATAGCGATTTTTGAAACACTTCCCAATCAAGTTAACTTTATTATTATTTCCAGAATGTTCAAATCCTGCCACAACTGTTTTATCTTCAGCAAAGTGATTTGGTGCTTTACTCTTATCCATAAGTACAGGTTAATCCCTTAATATTATCCTAAAGTATGTAAACTATCTTCCTAGTGAATCAAAATTACCCCAATATGTTGCAGCAAGAAAATGCAAAAAACAACATTTAAAAACTTGCTTAATAACTTTTAAATAAATTCATTAAAATAAACCACCCATTAGTATGTATTAAAATCTAAAAACATTAAAAAGTATGTTTTTAATATGAAAATAAACATCTAATTAACTAAAAAACAGTTTTTCTATTGACCCAATAAAACATTATCGGTAATTTACGATTTCTTTTTAATGGACCACATTTTTAAAGGATTAAACAAATATGAAACGCGTCAATCTTTCATTACCTGTTATTGCGTTATTAACACTTGCGGGTTGTCAATCAGCACCTGTCGTTGTATCTGAACCAATCAAAACATTTTCTATTTCTCCAGAGTGTATTGAATATACATTACAAACAGATAATGAAATGATTATTGGGTTCACACCTGTGTATTTCGAAGTTAATAGTGATAAGTCATACAGTAAGCTTGATACTCACATGTCTTGCGTTGCGACTTACCTCGCCAATAATTCTGATAAAGAACTAAATGTTCAGGGCTTTACAGATGACAAAGGCACAGTTAAATACAATAAAGCGTTGGCACAACGTCGTGCTGATGGTTTAGTGGAGTTTTTAATCTCTTTGGGCACATCTAACGACCAATTAATTTCGACTACTAAAGTCATTGAAGATAACGGTGTAAAATTAACCAGTTCTGAGCGTTCTAAGACTCGTCGGGTTAACTTTTCCATTACGAATAAATCTTCATAAAAAATGAATTAAAGTATTAATAACATACTGTAATTCAAGTGTATTTATTATATTTATCATTGAATCTCAGCTTATTACAAAGCTGAGATTCAATAATTTATCAACAAACCCTCAGTTATATCGCACCTTATTCCATCTAAAAAACCTGCTTACTTATATTTTTGTCAATATCTGGACTAAACATGGATTCTCTAAATTTATTTGGAAATTTTAGACACACGACAGAGCCCATACTGAAGATAATTGTGCTGCGTTAACGCGCATCACAGATAAAACGACTTCTAAAAAATGATAGTATAAAAATGATTAACCGAACAACGTGACTCATCGATTAATCACTGCTCATTGAAAATAGATACTTGAGCATAGTCAATTGAACATAGCCCACAGTAAGGTTAGCGTTCAACATCCTTACTGAGTCTTAATCGAATGAATAACATTATCAATAATAGTAAACCAAACTGAATATCAATAGTCCCGCCACTGTAATTATTGCTATGTTCCACCTTGGCAATTTTTTCCTCTTTAACTCTCACTTTAAAACGAGCTAACTCATCGTCTAAGTTTTTAGTCATATCAGTAACTGCCAGGTCAAAACCTTGCATCGATTTTTCAGCTAATGTTTCGTCAATACCAATAGCGGTTGTGCGCTTTTCGAGCTTACTGATCCCTGGTGCTCTAAAGAGCATTTTCCTACTTTTAATGTCAAACACTGCAGTATCGACAAAGGTTTGTACGGTATTTTCATTGCCCGGAATCACATACATACCCACGATGGTCCAATACAATAACGCGGCATTATTCTCTACAGACTGAGTCACTTGATCGTAAGACACCAACGCCATTACATCGACATCATATAAACGCCCAACTTGTTCTAATGTGTTAAAACCATCACCACCAGCAAGATAAGTACTCGGAATGACTTCAATGCGGTCAATATAATCATATTGAACAAAAGCCGCTTTCACTTTTTCAAGTAATTCGTATTGATCTTTACTATGCACAGCCTCTTTTTGAAAGCCTGTTGACGGTACAAAGGCAATACCGACTTTTACCGGTAATGTGAGCAATGGAACTTCGGCGCTATGTACTGCACGGGCTTCTTTATTAGGATACAAAAAGTCCATCAGACTGCTCGAAACAGACTGTTTCCCCGACTGCTGGCTCACCAACATACTGCATGAAGACAATAAAAAAACTGATGCCATCATGCCCAACCATGTTGTTGTTTTCATTTACGCTTCCTTTTAAATTATTTTCCATTTATTGATATCAATGAATCTGTTTATTTCTACAACACGAAAATACATAAATAACCAATCACACCAAATGTTAATTATTTTCACTACATTAACATTGTCAATTTCGCTAACCCTTAACTAAAAATACTATAAACCTTTGTTATTTATACACTATAAAAAGTGGCACAGTTAGTGCTTTGATGTATTTAATTAACATTAGTTACAAATGATAACGTGACGTTAACTCGCTTAAGAATAACAATAAGTACATTAGCGTCATTTAATTCAAAAAATATAACACTAGCAGGTACCCCATGGATAGGTTCATCAGCATGAAGAAAATGGCAATTCCTTTACTTTGTATTGCAGTATTGAGTGGTTGCAGCGGCGAAGAAGAGCAAGCAAAAAAAGATGATAAATTTGCTATTCCGGTTGAAACAGCACTGGTCACCACAGGCAATGTATCGTCTTTTTACAGCACCACCGCCACACTCGAAGCACCGGAAGAGTCTCATGTGATGAGCCGCATTGCTGGGATAATCGAAAAGATTAACGTTGAAGAAGGCGATCGGGTTACCAAAGGGCAAATACTTGCGGTAATTGATGCCAAGCGTCAACGTTATGATTTCAATCGTTCAGAAGCCGAAGTGCAGATTATTCAGCAAGAGTTAAATCGTTTAAATAAAATGAACAACAAAGAGTTTATTAGCCAAGACCAAATGGCCAAGCTCGAGTTCAACCTACAAGCTGCTAAAGCACAGCGCGACTTAGCAGAGCTACAAGTTAAAGAAAGCCAAATCACCTCACCCATTAATGGTGTCGTTGCTTCACGCTATGTTAAAACAGGCAATATGGCAAAAGAGTTCCAAGAGTTATTTTATGTTGTTAATCAAGACCAACTTCACGGCATATTACACTTACCAGAACAACAACTTGCTAGTTTACGGATTGGTCAACAAGCCAGTATTATTCAACAACACCAAGGTACAGCGGCCAATATTATCGATGCAAAAGTGCTGCGTATTAGTCCGATAGTGGATGCTCAAAGCGGTACGTTTAAAGTGACGTTAGCCGTGCCAAATCAAGATGCAACATTAAAAGCGGGTATGTTTACTCGGGTTGAACTTAAATACGACACCCACCTTGATGTACTTACCGTGCCTTATAACGCATTAATCAACCAAGACAACACTCAAGCTTTGTATGTGATAAAAGACACGAAGGCACAACGACGTGAAGTCACCTTAGGATATCGTGAAAATAACACGGTTGAAATTTTATCGGGTGTTGAAGATGGCGAACAAATTGTCATCAGGGGCCAACAAAACCTCAAAGATCAATCATTAGTGGAAATTATTACCCCACTTAGCTTCGCAGCTATTCGATAACGGAGCGGGATAATGTCAATAATTAACACTTCGGTTAAACGCCCCGTCACTGTATGGATGTTCATGTTAGCTGTGATGCTTTTTGGCATGGTAGGGTTTTCTCGCCTCGCGGTAAAACTGTTACCCGATTTAAGCTATCCCAGCGTGACCATACGCACAGCCTATGACGGTGCTGCTCCGGTTGAAATTGAGCAGCTGGTATCAAAACCAATTGAAGAAGCGGTTGGGGTGGTAAAAGGACTGCGGAAAATAAGTTCAATTTCACGTTCTGGCATGTCTGATGTTGTGCTCGAGTTTGAATGGGGCACAAATATGGACATGGCTAGCCTTGAAGTGCGTGAAAAAATCGACACTATCGAGCTGCCCTTAGACATTAATAAGCCATTATTACTGCGTTTTAACCCCAATCTTGATCCCATCATGCGCTTAGCTTTTTCTGTACCCAATGCCGATGCGGAGCAGTTAAAGCAAATGCGAACCTTTGCAGATGAGGAGTTAAAACGACGTTTAGAAGCCTTATCCGGTGTTGCCGCCGTAAGGCTATCAGGCGGGTTAGAGCAAGAAGTTCATATTGAATTAAATCAACAAAAACTAAGCCAATTGAACCTTAATGCCGACCAGGTTAAGCGCCGTATAAATGAAGAAAATATCAACCTTTCAGCAGGTAAAGTGATTCAGGGTGATAAAGAATACTTGGTCAGAACCTTAAATCAATTCAATTCATTAGATGAATTAGGTCAAGTGATTATCTACCGCGATGGCCAAACGTTAGTCAGATTATCTGATATTGCGGTGATTAGTGATGCCTACAAAGAACGCAGTGATATTACTCGCATCGGCGAAGTAGAATCGATTGAATTAGCCATATACAAAGAAGGTGATGCCAATACCGTTGCTGTTGCGCAAAAGCTACGCTCTGAACTTGAAAAAATCAATCAAGCTAATGAGCACAATAAGTTAAAAGTTATTTACGACCAATCTGAGTTTATTGAAAGCGCTGTCAATGAAGTGACATCGGCAGCGTTATTTGGCAGCTTACTGGCGATGCTGGTAATTTACCTGTTTTTACGGGACATTATTGCCACATTAATTATTTCTATCTCGATTCCCTTTTCGGTTATTGCCACCTTTAACATGATGTACTTTGCCGATATCAGCTTAAACATTATGTCGTTAGGTGGTATTGCGTTAGCCATTGGTTTATTGGTCGACAATGCCATTGTGGTATTAGAAAACATAGACCGTTATAAATCTCAAGGCATGAGTAAAGTTGAAGCTGCCGTCACAGGATGTAAAGAAGTCTCAGGCGCCATTTTTGCATCAACACTCACCACTCTGGCGGTATTTGTCCCTTTAGTGTTTGTCGACGGCATTGCAGGAGCCTTATTTGCCGACCAAGCGCTCACGGTCACGTTCGCCCTACTCGCCTCATTATTTGTTGCCTTAACAGCCATTCCTATGTTGGCATCGCGACAAGGTTTTACTAACCTACCGCAACCAGTTGAAGTCGCCCAAAAGCCTAAACCTACTAGCCGAAAAGGAAAAGTGGCCTATTACTTACTGGCTGTGCTGAGCTTTCCATTTAAACTCTTGTTTAGCTATTTGCCTTCAGGATTATTAACCGCCATTATTGTCATTAGCCGTTTTGTAAGTAGTGTATTTGGAATGTTACTCAAACCCATCTGCACTGGCTTTAACTACTTATATCGCATAGTCGAATCAATCTACTTCCGTGTATTACATCACGCTCTTCGCCACCAAGTATTAACCATTGTGTTAGCACTATTGGTGACCCTAGCGTCAACCAGTTTGCTGCCTAAGTTAGGGGTCGAATTAATTCCGCCGATGAATCAAGGTGAGTTTTATGTCGAAATTTTATTACCGCCCGGCACCGAAGTCAGTGAAACTGATGCCGTATTACAGCAGCTAGCCCTGTCGATTAAAGACAGTGACGATGTTAAACACGCCTATAGCCAAGCGGGTAGCGGTGGGTTAATGACATCGGATACTGCTAGAGGTGGTGAAAACTGGGGCAGATTACAAGTGGTACTAGCTGACCCTTTAGCCTTTAATGCCGTTAGTCAGGTACTGCGTAATACAGCAAAAAATATTCCTGAATTAGAAGCTCAAATTGAACACCCAGAATTATTCAGCTTTAAAACCCCACTTGAAATCGAGCTATCGGGTTATGATTTAGCTCAACTCAAACAAAGCGCTGACCAACTGGTTAATGCTTTATCTCAGTCTGATCGCTTTAGTGACATCAATACTACCTTACGAGATGGCCAACCAGAGATCAGCATTCGCTTTGACCATGCCCGTTTAGCCGCCCTTGGGATGGACGCTCCCACAGTAGCTAACCGTATTGCCCAACGTGTCGGTGGTACTATTGCCAGCCAGTTCACGGTACGCGATCGTAAAGTGGACATTTTGGTGCGCAGTGAATTAAGCGAACGCGATCAAATTAGCGACATTGAATCGTTAATTATTAATCCTAATAGCGCCCAGCCGATCCCCTTAAGTGCTATTGCTACCATCGATTTACAAATTGGTCCTTCGGCGATTAATCGTATCAGCCAACAGAGAGTCGCCATTGTGTCGTCTAATTTAGCATACGGTGATTTAAGCGAAGCGGTGATTGAAGCCCAGAAGATACTCACTCAACAACAGTTTCCTAGCTCAATCCAAGCAAGATTTGGCGGCCAAAATGAAGAAATGGAGCACTCATTTGACTCATTGATAATCGCCCTCGTCCTAGCTATCTTCCTAGTGTATTTAGTGATGGCTAGCCAATTTGAATCATTGTTGCATCCACTGCTTATTTTAATTGCCGTTCCGATGGCTGTAGCAGGCAGTATTATTGGTTTATTCATTACCGGTACCCATTTAAGCGTGGTGGTATTCATTGGTTTAATTATGCTGGCAGGTATTGTGGTCAATAATGCGATTGTGTTAGTTGACCGTATCAATCAATTGCGCCAAGAAGGTTTGGATAAACTGACTGCGATTAATGATGCTGCACAATCTCGTTTACGTCCTATCATGATGACAACCCTAACCACTACCTTAGGTTTATTACCAATGGCAATAGGCATTGGCGATGGCAGTGAAGTTCGTGCGCCAATGGCCATTACAGTCATTTTCGGATTAAGCATGTCAACCTTGCTTACATTGTTAGTTATTCCAGCTCTATATGCGCTATTTGATCGTAAACAATATACCCAAAGCGACGTTGAGTTTAATACAGCGGAGACGCCAGCATGAACATAACTCAACTGGCGATAAAGCGCCCCGTCACCACCTGCATGTTTTTCTTGGCCATTATGTTGTTTGGCATGGCGGCCAGTAGAATGCTGCCATTAGAAATGTTTCCAGGAATTGATATTCCACAAATTGTGGTGCAAGTTCCGTACAAAGGCTCCAGCCCTGCAGAAGTTGAACGCGACATCACTAAAGTGCTGGAAGAGTCACTTGCTACCATGAGCGGCATAGAAGAGGTGCGATCAGATTCAACCCAAGACGGTGCGTTTATTCAGCTCAACATGAAATGGGGTGAAGATGTTGCCACCAAAAGCCTAGAAGCGCGCGAGAAAATTGACTCGGTAAGGCATTTATTACCAAAAGATGTTGAGCGCGTCATGATCCAACAGTTCTCAACCGCCGATATGCCGGTGTTAACCATTCGCATATCAAGCGAGCGCGAACTCTCTAATGCATTTGATTTGTTAGACAAACAGCTTCGTAAGCCGCTTGAACGCGTTGACGGCGTATCAAAAGTCACCCTTTATGGCGTTGAACAAAAGCAGATTGAAATCCGACTTGATGCAGATAAATTGGTCGCATCAAGCCTTAATATCCTCGATTTACGATCGCGTTTACTGGCAGAAAACTTTGTCATCAGTGCAGGTACCCTAAGAGAAAACTCAAGGGTGTATCAAGTCTCACCAAAAGGTGAATTTACCAGCCTTGACGATATCAATAATCTGGTGATAGTGCCGGGTATTCGCCTGCAAGATATTGCGATGGTGAGCTATGCCCTGCCCGAGAAAATTGAAGGCCGACATTTAGATCAAAAATATGCGGTGGGTATTGATGTATTTAAGGAATCTGGTGCCAATTTAGTTGAGTTGTCTGACCGTGTACTAAGCGTTATCGAACAGGTTAAGCAAGATCAGCAATTTAATGGCATCAAACTGTTTATCATGGAAGACCAAGCCTATGGGGTTAAATCCTCACTCAAAGACTTATTACTGTCTGGCTTAATGGGTGCGGTACTGTCATTTGGGGTGCTGTTTCTGTTTTTGCGTAACCTTAAAATGACCTTAGTGGTTATCTCATCGGTACCGATTTCATTATGTATGACATTGGCTGGTATGTATTTTTTAGGCTACAGCTTAAATATTTTATCGATGATGGGATTGTTATTAGCCGTCGGCATGTTGATTGATAATGCGGTGGTGGTCACCGAAAGCGTGCTACAAGAGAAACAAGCTGGGCACATTGACGACACTTGTCAGATAAAAGCCAACCAACAAGCCGTGTTAACTGGCGTTGAAAAAGTCTCTTTGGCGGTTTTAGCAGGTACATTAACCACCGCCATTGTATTTTTACCGAATATTTTTGGCGTAAAAGTGCAACTGACCATCTTTTTAGAACATGTTGCTGTGGCCATTTGTATCTCGCTAGCGGCTTCATTATTGGTAGCGAAAACATTAATCCCACTGATGCTCAACCACTTTCACTTTGAAGTGCAGGCCGCTAATGACAACAATCGCTTAGGGCGTTTTTATCAACGCAGCCTCACGTGGATATTAACCCGACCAAAACGTTCTGGTGTCATCGCAGTGGCATTGTTGGTATCAACAGCATTGCCATTAAGCATGGTGCAACAAGATCAGGGAGATGGTGAAGGTAATGACCGTTTATACATTAATTACCAACTAGAAGGTCGCCATAATCTAGCGGTGACCGAAGCCATGATTAATAGCATGGAAACGTATTTATACAGCAATAAAGACACGTTTTATATTGATGCGGTTTACAGTTACTACGCCCCGCAAGATGCACAATCAACCATTTTATTACAAAAAGACATCCCAATAGACATTGGTGAGTTAAAGAAAATGATCCGCGAAGGATTTCCTAAATTTTCGATTGCTACGCCACAATTTGGTTGGGGCAATGAAAATAACGGCATTCGTGTAACCTTAACGGGACGCTCAACAACCGAACTAATCCGCATCAGTGAACAAGTGATGCCATTGCTCGACAATATAGAGGGCTTAGTCGATGTGCGCTCGGAAGTGAATGGCGCCCAACAAGAAGTGGTGGTGGTGATCAACCGAGAAATGGCTGCCCGTCTGGATTTAACCTTAAGCGATATAGCATCGAACATTGCCATTGCCTTAAGAGGGTCGCAGTTACGTTCGTTTCGCCATAATCCTAGCGGCGAACTACGTATCGAACTGGCCTATGACAAAAGCTGGCAGAACTCTTTAGAAAAACTTAAGCAACTGCCGATCATTCGCCAAGGTGACCGAGTTTATACTCTGGACAGTTTAGCTGAAGCAACCGTAGTTCCTCGATTTGATACTATTCGTCATTTTAATCGCCAAACGGCTTTATCCATTGGTGCAAATCTTGAAGATCTCACAACCGAAGAAGCGCAAACCAAAATTACTCAGGTGATGGACTCAGTGAACTTCCCCTACGGGTACGGCTACTCGTTACGCGGTGGTTTTGAACGCCAAGATGAAGACCAGTCCATCATGGCGGTAAATATGATCTTGGCTATCGCAATGATTTATATCGTCATGGCGGCGTTATTTGAATCACTGCTGCTACCGACAGCTATTATCACTTCGATTATGTTCTCAATTACTGGCGTGTTCTGGGCATTGTGGCTCACAGGTACACCAATGTCGGTAATGTCGATGATTGGCATACTTATTTTGATGGGCATTGTGGTTAATAACGGTATTGTACTGGTAGACCAAATTAATCAGATGACACCCGATTTGGATAAGCTAAGTGATACCATCATTAACGTGTGTATTACTCGTTTACGTCCGGTATTAATGACGGTTGCAACCACAGTGCTGGGATTAGTGCCATTAGCAATGGGAGATACTCAGATAGGCGGTGGTGGACCGCCGTATTCGCCAATGGCCATTGCCATTATTGGTGGGTTAACCTTTTCAACCGTCACCAGTTTGTATTTGGTACCATTATGCTACCAAGCACTATATCTGGTGCGCCATAAAGCCGCAATTAGACTAGGGCTAGCCAATGCATTTGCTCAAAAACTGCTGCCTTGGACCAAATAGTCCTACACTTCAGTTCTGCTGGTGCATCGTTATTGTTTACAGTCGTCAATGTTTGCTATGGTCAATGTTTGCTACGGTCAATGCTTAATAAGCTACATTGGAGAAGCGTGATTTTATTTAATCAGATGCTAATTCACTGGATGTTGTTGCACGATAAGTGATCAACTTGTTACGCTAGGCAGTATTAATAACAATAAAATAATTGCTATGACAGCAATGAGGGATCGTCATGAAACTAACATTTCAACGTCACATCATCGGACTCAGTGCAGTAGCGATGCTTGCATTAGCTCAAACGTCAGCCATTGCTGATGATAAGTTCAGTGATGTGGTCATTAAATCCAACAAACTAGACAATAATACTTACATGTTTATCGGGGCCGGAGGCAATATTGCGGTTTCTGCTGGAGATGACGGCATATTAATTGTTGATGATCAATTTGCACCTTTAGCCGATAAAATTACCGCCGCACTTAATGATATTCAACCTGGCTTGCCTAAATACATCGTTAATACTCATTACCATGGTGACCATACGGGTGGAAACGCCCACTTTGGTGAAACAGGCTCTATCTTAGCTCATCATAATGTTCTCGAACGTCTCAAAGCGGATAGCAGTACTCCTGCGTCAGCATTGCCCGTTATCACTTATGAAGACAATATCTCAATTCATTTTAATCAAGATACTTTAGAGGTTATCCACCTAGGTCCAGGCCATACCGATGGTGACAGTGTCGTCATGTGGCAAAAAGCAAATATTATTCACATGGGCGATTTATACTTTAAAGACCGCTTTCCGTACATTGATTTAGCGGCGGGAGGCTCTGTAACAGGCTATCGTGAAAACGTCAGTTTGATCCTCGATCGTTTAGACAATAAAACTAAGGTAATACCCGGTCATGGCGAGTTAGCCGATAAAAATGCACTGCTAAAATTCAAGCATATGCTTGATGACAGTATTAATTGGATGCGTGGTGAAATTGAAATGGGCCATGATTTAGCCACCATCAAAAAACAGGGCGTTCCAGCAAAATATGCTAATTGGGCTTGGGAATTTATCTCGGCAGATAAATGGATTGAAACTTTATATCAAGACCTAGCCGCAAAATCTTAACTAGATAATCCATTTCGGTATATCAATCAAGATCACTACCGGTCTGCATACAAAAAGCTTGCTGTCTAGGCAAGCTTTTTGTATAAAATACCAACGTAGTTAAAGGTATTACAGACACTATGCCAGTGTTAAAGGCGCTTGCCTGAAATGCCACAACACCCAATACACTGGCTTCAAATCTTTTCCACCAATATCTCGAAAAGGTCTCGCGAAATAATATAACCATTGCCAGGAAGCTAAAAATTGCTTGGCTTTTTGCCATATTGCTTCACCACCCGCTAAACGATAACAAGCAATAGCTTGATTAATCACATTATTATTGGGTCCAATATAGCGATATAAGCTATGGATAAACACCAACACATCTCGAATTTGTTGTGAGACAACTGATTTATGCTGTTGATTCGCCTCAAAATCGATAAATTTAACCTCACCGGCTTGCCAGCTAATGTCACGTAAGGCTGGACGACCATGAGCAAGCTGCATAGAGTGTAGTTTCGCTAATGCTACGCTGACATCATTTAAAATGGGTTGCCATAAGGTTTGGCTTGTACGCTCGAGCAGATGATTAATGGTACTTCCTGCGTCTTCGACAACCATGTAACCGTCACCAAAATCGACAACCGCAGGCACTGGTGCACCTAAATGACTTAGCGTATTTAATACACCAATTTCTTTATGCAATGCAGCTGTGGAGTTTTGCTTTAATAAACGCATCGCCCCTGCAAGATGCTCTACTTGCTTCAACCAATATCGCTTACCTTGGTATTCGAAAGGCACTACACGTTCGCCACGGTGTTCACGATAAACCTTAGCCACATGTTGTTGAAAACCATCATTCTCAGTCATAAAACAACCTAGTCATCGACTCACTATTACTGATGACTAAATTATCTTACTAACGTTTATAGAACTCAATTAAATCAATGGTTTTTAGTGCTTTTTGATAGAATATTAGCTTTATATAAAAACTTCATACATAGCTTGTATACAAACTAAAAACACAAACGATACATTTGGTTACCATTGATATTAATCAGTATGAATATCCGATCAATTCATCATTAAATAGAACACACGATAAATGACCATGATTAATGACTAAGGTAAAAATGATTAGATAAACGGAGCTAAGAGCAAACTGTTGATAGCTGAATAAGAAAAATGTTGCAGCTCAATATAATGGCTTTCCTCAAACAAAAAAAGCGCCCTTTTGGGCGCTTAATCATTCAATCATTTTTCACATCATCGAACCGTTATTCAGTCACTAACGCTGTAGCACGATTTTCTAACAATACCGGAATACCTTCGGTAATAGGGTACGCTAATTTATCAAACTTGCAGATCAGTTGTTGCGACTCTTTGTCGTAATCTAGCTTGCCTTTACATACTGGGCAGGCCACAATTTCGAGTAATTTTTTATCAAATGCCATGAGACAATCCTTTTTTAGTTTGAGCCACTTGCTGTAATTGGCTCAACAATGCGTGATCAAATTCTGAGTTAAGCTTCGCATTTACAGGTAAATACCACCAGTTTGATTGTGCAAAATCGCGACATTTAACCGCATCTTTTTCAGTCATTAATAATGAATGCTGTACGGATAAGTCACTTAATTGCTTTTGGTCAAAAGCTTGGTGATCTGCGAACTCAACTGTTTGTACTACTTTATAGCCTAACTGGCTAATACTATTAAAAAAACGTTGCGGGTTACCAATACCCGCCATCGCAACGACACTGTGTTGCTGATTAAACTTATCGTCTAGGTTATTGTCAACCTGACAAAGCGGCGCGGGCTCTAGTGCCATCAGCACTTCACCGGTTTGAGCTGGTCCGCCATTATTTATCACAAAATCAACTGAATTTAACCGCCACAAACCTTCACGTAAAGGGCCTGCGGGTAACAAGCAGTGATTGCCATAACGACGCTCACCATCCACTAAAGCAATTTCGATATCACGGCCTAAGGCATAATGCTGTAAGCCATCATCACTAATAATCACATCAACATCAAAGTCTGCTAATAATGTATGCGCTGCGCTCACTCTCTTGGCACCGACAACCATAGGTACTTGAGTACGAGCCACTATCATTGCAGGCTCATCCCCTACATCATTAGCTTTTGCATTAGGATTGACAGCAACAACACCATCGATATTAACTCCATAGCCTCGGCTTATCACACCTGGCTTGTAACCATGTTGGCGTAACAGTTCAATTAAATAAATTACTGTTGGAGTTTTACCACTGCCTCCCGCGGTGATATTACCCACCACTATTACGGGGACAGGTAATACTTGCGCTTGTTTTAGCCCACAACTAAACAGTAACCGCCTAATAGTGGATATTAACCAAAATACCCCAGATAACGGCAGTAATAACCATTTAGCTTGATGACCTTGATACCAAATGCGATGAATAAGCTGTTGCATCACAACCACCTAATCATTATTGACTGAACTGCATCTGGTAAAGATTAGCGTAAATACCGGCTTGGGCAATTAACTCACTGTGATTACCGCGTTCAACAATTTTCCCTTGATCGATAACCAAAATTTCATCAGCGCTTTCTATGGTTGATAAGCGATGGGCAATCACAATAGAGGTGCGATTATGACGAAGATTATCGAGGCCTTTTTGAATCGCTTTTTCCGACTCAGTATCCAATGCCGATGTTGCTTCATCTAAAATTAACACTGGCGCATCACGTAACATGGCGCGAGCAATGGCAATACGTTGGCGCTGGCCGCCTGAAAGCAACACACCATTTTCGCCGACTTGGGTATCAAGACCTTCAGGTAAAGTATCAATAAATTCCATGGCATAGGCTAATTCTGCTGCATGCACAATTTGTTCGCGAGTCACTTCACCTGGATAAGCATAAGCAATATTATTGGCGATAGTGTCGTTAAACAAGGTAACTTGTTGCGACACTAAAGCGACTTGATTACGCAGTGATTTTAGTTGGTAATCATAAATACTGGTGTCATCAAGACGGATATCACCAGTTGATAAATTACCATAAAAGCGAGTAATCAAACTGGCAATGGTCGATTTACCAGAGCCTGAACGGCCTACTAATGCAACCGTTTTACCCGGCTTAACTTCAAAATTAATCCCATTAAGTGCTGACTTTTCTTGGCCAGGATATGCAAATGTCACATTATCAAAGGTCAACTTACCTTCAACTCTATCGATACTAAATGCGCCATTATCAGGTTCTGGCGGGGTGTCTAATAATTCAAATACTGTGGTACAAGCGGCAATACCACGCTGAAATTCCGCATTAACACGGGTTAAGTTTTTAATCGGTTGTAGCATGGCTAACATGGCGCCTAAAATAGCAGCAAAAGTACCAGCGGTTAAATCCGTTCTCATGCTATCCCAAGTAGCGGCATACAACACAAACGCCAATGCGAATGAACCAATCACCATAATGAGCGGCTGGCTGATTGACTGCGCAACCGCAAGTTTCATGTTTTGGTAGCGGTTACGATCGTTAACTTGAAAAAAGCGTTCAACCTCAGTTTTTTGTCCACCAAACACTAATACGTTTTTATGGCCCTTAATCATCTGCTCTGTGGTTGCGGTTACACCGCCCATTGCAGATTGAATTTGCTTAGAAACCTTGCGAAAGCGTTTGCTGACAACACTGATAACCACGCCCATGATGGGGCCTATCACCAAAATGCATAACGACAATTTCCACGAATAGTAGAACATAATGCCTAACATACCGATGGCCGTCATGCTGTCTCGGACGATTGAAATTAACGCACTGCCTGATGCTCGAGCAATTTGTTCGGTATCAAACGTAACGCGCGAAATCAAATTACCGCTATTTTCACGGTCAATATAACTCACAGGTAAACGTAGGTAATGCTCAAACACTTGTTGACGCATATCCATAATGAGCTGAGCACTCATGTATGACACACAATAGGTCGACACAAAGTTAGCCACACCACGTAAACTAAACATTAAAATAACCGCTATTGGGGCCATTAACATAATGTCTTTATTGGCGTTAAAGCCACCGTGTGTTGGTAAGTCGACACCGGCGACTATCGCTGGAGTTTGACTAAAGCCTTCATCAATAAACGGCTTAATAAATGCGATAAACGCTGCATCGACAGCGCCATAAGTAATAAGACCTAGAACAGCCATAATAAACATGGCTTTCATCGGTACGACATAGGCCATCAAACGTTTGAAAACGACCCACATTTCATTTTTAGGTGATGCTGACATTGAATCCAATACTTAACTAGCAAACATGAATAACATTCTACTCTGCTTTAAGTGACTCACCAAATCTAAACAAACGGTTATACCAAAATGGGGCAATTTGCTGACGATAAGTGGTCACTTTGTATCCTTCATCAGTGAAGTTGATGCTTATTTGTCCGACATGGCCAGTTTGTAATATTTTACTGCCTTGTTGTTGATACCGCGCCACAATATCCGGTTTAGGAAAACCATATTGATTAGAGAAACCTGCGGTAAAAATAGCTAATTGGGGGTTAACACTATCAATAAAGGCTTGGGTAGATGAGGTTCGACTACCGTGGTGCGGAACGAATAAAATATCGGCTTGAATATCTGCATTTACCGCGAGAAGTACTTGCTCTCGTGGAGCTTCAATGTCTCCGGTTAACAATACTGTAGATTGACCGTCAAACAATTTAACCACGCAGGAGCGGTTATTATCATTACTATTGGCGCTTAACAGATTTGGGATAAAACTCAGTTGTACACCGCGCCAAAATAATTCACCGTCACAAGTTTTTACGCCATGTGATGATTCAGTTAAGGCTGAGACTGACATTGAAAAATCAGCAATTAATGTCGCCTGTGGAAATTGTTCGACTAATACGTTTAATCCACCAGCATGATCATTATCGTCATGACTCACGACAATATAATCAATATAACGAATCCCCTTACTCGCCAAAAAAGGCAATATCGCACGTTGAGCATAACTGAACTCGCCATAAGCAGCGCCAGTGTCGTAAATAACCCCGTGCTGCCCTTGCTGTAAAACCACAGCCATTCCTTGAGCCACATCGATGGCATGAAGCTGCCATGGTGTTGAACCTAACGAAGACGCTGGCGATAACAATATCTCATGGGTCACTAACTTGTTCATGATGACTGGCAGCATAAGCACTGACACTATAACGCGATAACTCCACTTGCGCTGACTCGGCACATAACCGCGTAACATCAACAATATCAGCGCAAAAACAAAAAAGACTCCCGCAGCTAACTCTTGTTCGGTTAACACCAGTTGTTTTAACGGCAAGCGATCACTCAACTGCAATAACCACGCAAAGGGCTCCAAACTAAAATTAGCCCACTGAAATATCATTACGCTTAGGCTTTGCAATGAAACAATATCAATCGCTAACAACCATAGGATGCACAACGCCAGTAACCAAATGCAAAAACTCAGCATGGTTAATGGAATAACCACCAAACTAAACCAAGGTACCAGCAGCATATTCAACCAGATACTATGAGGTGCAATGCCACCAAATAATATCCCTTGCAAAACACCGAGTAACAGCGCTAAACGCCATTGAATAGACCACAATATAATAAGTCCATGTAAAATTTTATCCTTAAGCTGTATAGATTTTTGGATACATTTGTCCCTCAAAGTGAACTTAGAAACTTCAATGTCTGGGTTAACAAGAGCAGTGCCTAAGCTAGAACGTTGATCTACCGAATCAGGTTTCACCGACAATAAAATAATCACCAATGCACCAAAAGATAACCACAACCCAGCACCTAGTGACGCAAAAGGATCGACCAACAATACAAAAAATAATGCATATACAAGTCGATCCCAATGATGACTAAATTGTTTAATAAAGCTGAATATCATCAATAAAAATAGCATCAGCAATGCGCGTTGAGTGGCAATAGCAAACCCAGATAAGTAGCCATAACCTAAGGTAAATGCTGCCGCAAATACCATTGCGAGTTGAATTTTAGCCAAATGCTGCCAAGAGAAAACATAACGACTTACCCCAATCAAAATGCCATAGAATAAACCGAAAACCACCGCCAGATGTAAACCTGAAATCGCGACTAAATGCCCTGCCCCTGTCTGCCGCAACTGCTGCCAACGTTCAGAGGTTAACGCGCTTTTATCACCAAAAATCAACGCTTGTAAAATATCGCCCTGAGAAAAGTGTGCCAATAAAGGCGATAATGTTTCCATGATCTGTTGACGCATCGATCCACTGTGACTAAGCAACTCAGCTTGCTTAACTCGACCTTTGGCTACAATATGTTTACTAATAAAGTACTTTTGCTGGTTAAAACCACCTTGATTTTGGATACTCGAAATCCCTTTAACCTTTGCACTAAATTGCCATATTTGGCCAACAACAATTTTATCTGGCTTTTGCCATGTTAATCGGTAATATCGCTCCACATTATTAAGCGACAACGTCTCTAAAAAAGCGTCTTGATAAGGTTTTGCCATGACGCGCACATCAAAACTAATCCAGTCGCTGTTTTGGCTAACTAGTGATACTATCTGCGCCTTAAACTCGATTTGTTGCGACTTTTCAGCATATTGATGCATATATAGACAATGAAACAACAGGCTCAGCCAAATGACGGCGAATAAACAGCCAGCCATAAGCGGCCCTTTGCGAAGGCAAAGAAGCATAGCCAAGAATAGAATGGGCAAACACCATATTGGTGCCAGCGAAGGCCATAACATCGCTGATAAAGAACAGGCGCAAAAGCCATAGATAAATCGATTCATAATGAATTAGTTAAGACATTAATCGACAAATATGCCAAAAAAATTAATACAAAGATTTATGCCAAAACCAGAAACACTTCGTGAACATAAGTATTTACGGATGTTTGGCACACTATTGCACAAACCTAATTTATGGGCATTAAATCGCAAATCAGCGCCAGGAGCCTTTGCTGTTGGGCTATTTGTGGCTTGGATCCCCATGCCATTTCAAATGGTCGTTGCTGCTGGATTTGCCATTATATTTAACGTCAACCTTCCGGTTGCTGTGGCGCTGGTATGGATAACAAATCCACTGACGATGCCTATAATGTTTTATGGTGCCTACTTGTTAGGCGCTAAAATCCTAGGTCATAAAGCACAAGCATTTCAGTTTGAAGCCAGCTGGGCATGGATTGAAGCATCTGTATCAACCATCGGCCCACCCTTTCTCGTTGGTTGCTTAGCTCTTGGCATTATCAGTGCGCTAGTTGGGTTTATTGTCATTAAAAGTATGTGGCGCTATTCAGTTTTGTTTAAATGGCAAAAGCGTAAAGGTTAGAAAGTCTTCGATTGATTGGCTACTTTACCCATGTACTCGTATTAAGGTCGCTGTAGCGGCCTTTTCTATGGGCTAAAGGTGTTGATTTAAATTTTGCGCCATCTTCTTTGCTAAACGCGTAAAATCCGTAATTTCTTGGTCTGTTAATCCACTTTTCATTAACTCATTCACACGTAATTCTGCAATAGACAATTTCATAACAACCTTAACTCCCGCAGGGCTTAAACCTAAAAAATAGCTGCGTTTATCGTTAGGATTGTTTGACTTTTCAGCATACTTCAGATTAATTAACTCTTTGATCAACCGCGCCAGTTGCGCCTTATCAATCAATGTTTTCTGCACAATATCATTTGCTGTTACTTTTTTATCTTGATTAGCAATAATTTTTAATACCCGCAAATGTAACGGCGTTAACCCAAATTCAGCACTATCAATAGCATGACGCAATGAACGCTTTACACTGTGTAATAAATTAAACAGCGGCTCTTTTATATTTTCAGACATAAGACATCCTCAAATTCATTTTAATACCCCATAAACAGCATCAAATTCAATTACAACAAACAGCAACTAGTTGACTTTATCAACAACTATTGATATAGTTGATATTATCTACTAACGACAAGGGTAATGCAATTATCAGTTACAGCAAACGAATAATTACTCCCAACGTTTTGCTAACCTATACGACAGGCCAGTTAATATGAATAATCCACCAGCCAAAAAATCACCAGCCAGATTAACTTTTATCAGTGACATCATTGAAATCAGCCCTTATTTACGAAGAGTGGTGTTGAGTGGTGAGCAACTGGCCAATTTCCCTGTCGATCAACAAGGGGCCTATGTAAAAGTATTAATCCCGCAACCCGGTGCAACAAGCGTAAATATGACATTAACCGGTCCTAATGCTGCGATTAAGCGCTCATATACCATCAGGGAGTTTGATCATGTGCTTGGCCAACTTAGCTTAGATTTTGTGATAAATAAGCACACGGGGCCAGCAACCGATTGGGCAAAATCAGCTAACGTTGGCGATACTGTGGCAATTGCAGGGCCAGGGCCATTAAAAATGAATCGATTTGATGTTAGTAACTACCTATTATTTGGGGATTCCACGTCTATCAATGCCGTTGATGCATTGATAAAGCGGATCCCCGCTACAGCTAAAGGGCATATCATTATGTTGGTGAATAGCCAGCAAGAGCAAACACTGCTCAGCCAGCACCCATTATTGAAAACCCATTGGTTAGTACTTAATGACGGTATCACTGCTGAACAACAGATAGCTTGGTTGTTAGATAAACTTGAACAGTTTGGTGATTTACCGTCAGACACACACGTTTTTGTCGGCTTAGAAGCTACCCAAGTGAGATTAGTAAAGCAATACTTGCTTGAGCAACAACAATTACCATTAAGTGCAATCAGTGCTACAGGGTACTGGAAGCGAAATACTGATGCTGACACCTTTGGTAAACAAAAACAGATGCAGCCGCTGTAGTGACTTTTGTTCAGTTAAGCAAAGCACTGATTAAGTGATGGGAAATAACAATCAAAATTTGACGATTTTCATTCAAACTTGTTATTTTTGAGACTGTAAATAATTTGGTTGAACAAGGCGCAGTATTTGATGACTTGCTGCGTCAAAAGTATATCCACTGCCAATAAATGCTACACAATTAGCCGGTAAAAGGACTGTTTTGACGCGGTAGATTACAAGCGGAGGCTCTTTAGACTGCGATAAGTCCACACCACCAAATGCAGTGTAAGTAATCCACTGAAACTAAGAGCAAAGAAAAGTAATGCAATGGATTCTACGGTCTTAGGCGTGTCCGCATAGCAATACCACCAAAGTGGCCATGCAATTATGCTCAGTAGGGTTAATTGCCACATGCAACGTTTACAGCGGCCAATTTTTTGTCTAAAAACAGAGTCGGAACATTGGTTACAGGACATTACAATTTTCTTTATCATTTATGCTGAGGATATTGATTATCAAACTCGCTCGCCAACATGGCATATAGATACTCATCACCCCATGCACCTTTAAAAAACACATTGTTAATAAAATGGCCTTCACGACGAAACTGCAACTTTTCTAAAAGCGCTGCACTGGCTAGATTGAGGCAGTCAGTTTGAGCAATAACTCGATGGCGAGATAATTCCACAAACAAATATTGCAATAAACGCGTTAACGCTTGTGCTGCTATTCCCTGCCCTTGAAATGCAGGAGCGATCGTAAAACCGACTTCAACTTGGTTGTCATCAATAAAATGTACTGCCAGATCGCCCATTAACAACTCATGCTGATCACTAATGGCTAATTGATACCATTGCCCTGCTTTAGCAAAATCTTGGTAATGGGTCGAATTGAATAAGTTTAGCGCATCTTGATAGTGATAATCGGTCCAACTCTGATATCGCGCAACACTAGGATCCGCTCTATAGGCGGTAAATGCCGTTAAATCATTAAGACTAAATGGCCTGATGATTAAACTACCCAAGGTTAACGTAGGACACTTTAGTGAATCCAAACTAGCATTACTGTCCATATCAACCTCGTTCGTTTATAGAGTTTACCTGCCCGCTAATGCTGTCGCTGGTGCTATTTTAGTGGCTTTCCATGCGGGGTAAATAGTCGCAAGTAAGCTCATGACCAATCCCATAACAATAACGACTATCACATCTTTACCGTGAAGTTGCGACGGTAAAAAGTCGATAAAATAAATATCTGACGCCAATAGCTGAATACCCAACAATTGCTCAAAGCCATTTGCTATCGCGCTCAAGTTATAGGCAAAAGCGACGCCAAACACACCGCCAATAGTGCACCCCATAAGCCCATTTAATGCACCCTGTAACATAAATATGGTCATTATAGCGCCACGACTGATGCCCATTGTCATTAAAATAGCAATTTCAGAGGCTTTATCACGTACTGCCATCACTAATGTCGACACAATGTTAAAGCACGCCACAGCAATCACCAGCGCTAATACCAAGTACATCACTATACGCACTAACTGAATATCTTGATAGACATGCCCTTGTGAGCGAGTCCAATCATTAATGTATAAATATTGTTCTTGGGCGAACCCCAAATCACGAGTAATGCTCGCTGCATTAAGTACATTAGCGACTTGAATGCGTACTCCGCTAACCGAAGTCCCTAGCGTTAACATATCAGCCAGATACTCCATCGATGTATAAGCCTGGATTGATTCAATTTCCCCGCCGACATCATATACACCAGAGACCACAAACCGATGACTTTTAGCCGAGGTTAATTGACTCTTATTGGCATCTGGGGTGAACATAGCTAACGTGTCGCCGACATTAAGCTCTAATTTAGTCAATAAACTACGGCCTAAAACAATATTATTTTGATCGCCCTGTAACGACTGCCATGCCTCTGTAGACATGTATTGGTTAATGCTCGACACATCAGCTTCATGGTTAATATCAATACCCGTTACCACCAGTCCTTGAAAACCACTCGGCTTTTGCACTAACCCTTGCAAGCGAATAAACGGTGCTACACCGGTAATTTGTGGTAAGTTTTGTGCGCTTTTAGCAATTACCTGCCAGTCGGCGATGGGTTCATTCACACCAACAAGTTCACCATGAGATGCCACGCCCAATAAACGTTGTTGCAATTCTTTTTCAAAGCCATTCATGGCCGACAACAACACAATCAGTACACCGACGCCTAACGCAATGCCCGCAGTTGAAGCAAATGAAATAAAACCGATAAAACGATTTGATTGCCTGGCACGAAAAAAACGCCAACCAATTGTTAATGGTAACCACTGACTCATTCGGCCTGCCCTGCACTATTAGGAACCACTTGTAACACACCATCTTTCATGGTCAATTGACGGTCCATTTTAGCGGCTAATTTATGATCATGAGTCACTACAACAAACGCAGTATCAAATTGCTGAGCCAGCTCGCGGATCATCGCATAAACATTATCTGCACTACTGGCATCTAAATTACCCGTTGGCTCATCGGCTAACACTAACTTGGGCTTGTTTATTAATGCCCGTGCTATCGCAACACGTTGACGTTCGCCACCAGACAATTGCGCTGGGATATGATGTAATCGATGCCCCAAACCAACACGATCTAGTAAGCTTTTAGCATCAACCAAAGCTTGTTTTTTATCTCTACCTTGGATAAACGCAGGCATAGCGACGTTTTCAATCGCAGTAAATTCGGGTAATAAATGATGGAACTGATAAATAAAGCCTAAATCGTTATTACGCACTTGTGCTTGGCGTACCGCAGACAATTTATATAAGTCTTCGCCATCAAGTAATACCGAACCCGACGTTGGCGAATCTAAGGTGCCCATAATGTGTAGTAAGGTACTTTTACCTGAACCTGAACTCCCCACTATGGCCAATTGTTCGCCTTTATAAACCGTTAAATCGACTCCAGACAATACATGAGTAGTCACTTCACCATCATGATATTGCTTGCTGACATGATTAACTTGTAATAACGCGGTTTGTATTTGACTCATTATTCGTATCTCAAAGCAGTAGCGGGTTGAACCCTTGCAGCCGATAGCGCAGGGTAAAGAGTGGCAAGTAAGGTAATTAATAGCGAGCCAACAATAATATAACTCATTTGATTTATCGACAATTGCACTGGTAATGTTTGCCCAACACCTAAAATAGAAACACCAAGACCAGATAGAATTTCATTTAAATTCAAGGTGACAGCAATACCAACAACCGTCCCTAGAATTAAACCTAACAAAGCATTTAATAATCCCTGCACAATAAATATGCCCATCACAGACGAGGTTGTGACACCTTGTGTTTTGAGTACAGCAACATCAGTGGTTTTATCGACCACCATCATGACCAATGCCGACACCATATTAAACGCGGCAACAGCAACGATTAAACTTAACATCAACGACATCATGTTTTTTTCCATCTTAACGGCCGAGAATAAGTGGCCAAAGTCTTGCCGCCAGTCGCTGGTTTGGATTTCAATATTTTGCTTAGCAAATCCAGCAACCACTTTGGGTGCTAACGCTGGCGCGGAAAATGGATCGTTCAAATATACCCGTAATTCATTAATGGTATTACTGTCTTGGCGCATCAATTTACGCGCATCATTATAATGCACATAGGCAACACTGGAATCGACTTGCGAGCCCATTTCAAATACACCAGCAACGGTAAATTTACGCTGACTCGGCACCGGGCCCATGGGTGAATAGACCACCCCGTCACCGCTTAACACTCTAACCTTATCACCCGCTTTAACGTCTAATTTGCGAGCTAGATCAGTGCCGAGCACAATTGAATACTTGCCAGCTTGTAACGTTGAAAAAGCATCTGAATAAGTATGAGCCGCAATGCTCGACAATGATTGCTCAAGCTCTGGGTAAACCCCATACATTTGTATAGCTTGAATGTTACTGCTCGATTGGATCATGGCTTGAGTGGTCGCACTAGGCACAATGCCACGAATATTTTGTAGTAAATATTTGTCCGCCAACAGGCTTTGGCTACTTTGTTGCCAATCCCTAAATCCCATATCACTGATCAGGGTCATTTGTGGCACAGCCCCTAAAATGCGATTTTTTAGCTGGCCTTCGAGTCCATTCATCACTGAACTGACCACTATCAATGCTGCAACACCTAAAAAAATACCCGATACCGCAAAGAAGGTAATAAAAGAGGCAAAAGCATTCGCTTTTCGGGCTCGCCAGTAACGGTAGCCAATAAAAAAAGAAAATCCTAAATTCATAAAAAAATACTAATCCTGTGCGCCTATTGGGGCGTATAAGTCAGACAATCAGGCAAAATGTGAATATGAAAACAACAAGCCAGCGTCTATGACTTGCTAAATCATTAAGTTGGGCACGATAATAGGGCTATTAGTGTGATAAATAAAGAGGCAAACCTTGATACCTGACAGCAATTCTTATTTTAGTGTGCCTCACCACTTTAATGTGTACTTAACTTCGTGGGATGCAAACCAAGCTTTACCCACAGATGATGAACTCCGCGACATGCAATCTGTTGGGTTAAAACTACTGACCGAAGTGAAAAGTCTTGAAGCAAATTGTTTACTGCAACTGCGCAATTTAGACAATGATGCTAAAGCCGTAGTGGATTTTTTAAAGCTACAATCGCGTAAAGTCGATTTAGTATTGCAACACGTGTTGGAAAAAGAAGTTCAAGATGGTGAGTTATTTAAAGGTGATCAATTTGGTGGCAGTGGAATTAGTATCCTTTCTTCACGTCCATTAGTTGTAAATGAATACGTTAAGACCCACATCTATTTGCATACAGAATTAGTGGCATTGCTGTGTCTGTGCCAAATACAAAGCTGCACCCCAGTATCAACAGATGACGCCATCAAAACCGCATATTGGCGCTGTGAACTTGAATTTAGCCAAATACTTGAAGATGATATTGAGCAATTAGTTAAAGCAAGCTTGAATGTACAACAAAAAATGCTCAAAAAACGTAAACAGAATATCGATAAACAGCGTAGCTGAAGCCTCGCCTCATTCAATACGACTTGATCGCAAACGGAACTGACAAAGATTTCAATGAACCTATTTAGTGTACTCACGCCGCCGAGTGTAAAAAAAGGCCAACAAACGCAAACTTTGGCAACATTGGGTGGCGTGTCGCAAGCCATCACCCTCGCCAACTTAATCAATAACCATCCTGGCACCAGTATTATTGTCACTCACGATACGCCTAGTGCGTTGTCGCTTGAGGTCGAACTGAGTTATTTATTAAACCACATCAATGTGAATGTATGTTTGTTCCCCGATCGTGAAACTTTGCCTTACGATAGCTTTTCGCCGCACCAAGACTTAATATCGCAGCGACTTGAAACCTTAGCCAATATTGGTCAAAGCCAGCACAATGTGGTCATCGTACCGGTAAATACCTTAATGGTTCGCCTACCTCCTAAATCATTTATGACTGCCAATGTCATGGTGCTTAATAAAGGCGACACATACAGTTTACAGCAAGCCAGACAACACCTTACTGATACCGGTTACCATATCGTCGATCAAGTATACGAACATGGTGAGTTTGCTATTCGTGGCTCTATTATCGATATTTTTCCTACTGGCTCAAAACAACCATTACGCATAGAATTGTTTGATGATGAAGTTGAATCGATACGTTTTTTTGATGTTGATACTCAGCGTTCAGGCATGGCTCGCGATGCTATTCGCATGCTGCCAGCCAAGGAATTCCCCACCGACAGCAATGCTATTGAAGGTTTTAGACAACGTTATCGTCGTCGCTTTGAAGTAATTTCAAAAGAGGCCGAATCAGTTTATCAACTCGTCAGCCGTAATTTAATGCCCGCAGGCATTGAAAACTACTTACCGTTATTTTTCGATGACACGGCCACATTGTTTGATTATTTGCCGCAAAACAGTCAACTGCTCACCTTAGGCAATATTGAAAAAGCCAGCTTAGCGCACTTACATGAAGTCAATGTCCGTTACGAAGACCGACGAGTTGATCCACTAAGGCCGTTATTGGCGCCAAAAGAACTTTACTTGCTTAATGATGAATTATTCGCGGCATTTAAATCTTTTACTCGTACCCAATTATTACAGCAATATATTGCCACCGACACCAATAATGCCGGCGAGCCGCTAGCTGAAGTTGCACTTCCAACGCATACCCTCATCGCTAACGTTGAAACACTGCCTGACATCAATGCTAACCATAAACTCAAACAACCACTCATTGCGTTACAAGAGTATTGTCAGCAGCATCCAAAATTAGTGTTTAGTGCCGAATCGGAAGGCCGCCGAGAAGCCCTGTTAGACTTGTTTGCCAAAATTGACATTAAACCCAAGCAGTTTGCTCATCTTAACGACTACCTCGCAGCCAAAGACAATATAGGCTTAATCGTGTCGCCTTTAGCGCGAGGTTGTGTGCTAACCGACACCGCAAAAGGTGCAGTAAGCATCATTTGTGAAACCGAACTGTTTGGTCAGCGTATTTCGCAGCAACGTCGCCGCGAAAAACAAAAACAAGTTAGCACCGATGTTTTAGTCAAAAACCTGGCTGAACTTAAAGTCGGTCAACCGATTGTCCACCTAGAGCACGGTGTTGCGTTATACCAAGGATTAGAAACGCTTGATACTGGCGGTTTGGTTGCAGAATATTTAAAACTGGAATATTCAGGTGGCGACAAGTTGTATGTGCCAGTGTCGTCACTGCACCTTATCAGTCGCTATAATGCCAGCGGCGATGGTAATACTCACCTCAATAAGTTAGGTAACGAAACCTGGGCTAAGGCCAAGAAAAAAGCCATAGAACGTATTCGTGATGTGGCCGCTGAATTGTTGGATGTCTATGCCCGTCGTCAAGCTCGTCCTGGCGATGCAATGAGTATTGATGAAGAAGAATACGCCCAATTCAGTCAAGGTTTCCCATTTGAAGAGACCGTCGACCAAGAAAGTGCCATTCACGCAGTACTTGAAGACATGCAAGCACCACGCGCAATGGATCGCTTAGTCTGTGGTGACGTAGGTTTTGGCAAAACAGAAGTGGCCATGCGAGCAGCATTTGTCGCCGTGAATGCCGGTAAACAAGTGGTGGTGTTAGTGCCGACTACCCTGCTTGCCCAGCAACACTACGAAAACTTTAAAGACCGTTTCGCTGATTGGCCTATCGTTATTGAAGTGATGTCACGCTTTAGAACCGCTAAAGAACAAAGCAGTGTTGTTGAACAACTGTCTGAAGGTAAAGTCGATATCGTTATCGGCACTCATAAATTACTGTCATCAGAAGCTAACTTCGACAACCTCGGATTATTAGTCATCGACGAAGAACACCGCTTTGGTGTGCGTCAAAAAGAAAAAATTAAAGCATTACGTGCCAATGTCGACATTTTAACCCTCACCGCCACACCGATTCCGCGGACATTGAACATGGCCATGTCGGGTATGCGAGATTTATCGATTATCGCCACCCCACCAGCTAAACGTTTGGCAGTAAAAACCTTTGTGCGTGAATATGACAAAGCCACGGCACGAGAAGCCATCTTGCGTGAAATTTTGCGTGGTGGCCAAGTGTATTATCTGCATAACAATGTTGAGACCATTGAAAAAACCGCGCAAAACATTCGCGATTTACTTCCAGAAGCTCGTGTTATCACAGCCCATGGGCAAATGCGTGAGCGCGATCTTGAAAAAGTCATGACAGACTTTTATCATCAGCGGTTTAACGTGTTGGTATGTACCACCATTATTGAAACGGGTATTGACGTACCCAGTGCTAATACCATCATTATCGACCGAGCTGACATGTTCGGTTTAGCACAGTTGCATCAGCTACGAGGTCGTGTTGGGCGATCGCATCACCAAGCTTATGCTTATATGATGACGCCTCATCCTAAACGTATGACCCCAGATGCCCGTAAACGTCTTGCAGCCATTGAAGCCCTAGAAGATCTTGGCGCAGGATTTTTACTCGCCACCCAAGATTTAGAAATTCGTGGTGCGGGTGAATTGCTCGGCGATGAACAAAGCGGCCATATCTCAAAAATTGGTTTTAGCTTATACATGGAAATGCTGGAATCAGCCGTAAAAGCCCTCAAAGAAGGGAAAGAGCCTTCTTTAGCCTATATGATGAGTGCCAAAGCAGAAATCGATTTACGCATTCCGGCGTTATTACCAGAAGATTACGTCAGTGATGTTAATATGCGCTTATCATTGTATAAACGTATCGCTAACTGCGAAACCGACACCATGCTCGATGAACTTAAAGTCGAATTTATTGACCGATTTGGTATGTTACCTGTGCCAACCCGAAATTTAATGGCGATTACTCTGTATAAACATCAAGCAACCGCGTTAGGTATTGTCAAAATAGAAATGCACGCCAAAGGTGGCAGTGTCGAATTTGGTCAAGAAAATCACGTCGATCCGATGTTTATTATTGGTTTGTTGCAAAACCAACCACAAATCTATCGAATGGACGGGCCAAATAAGTTAAAGTTCAACATTCCTGCTGACACAAGCAAAGAGCGTCTTGAGTTAATCAACACCCTGCTTGAACAGTTCGCTAAACATCAAATTTTGGAGACAAATAGTGCTTCGTAAACTTGCGATTTCTATCGCCGCTATCACAGCGCTATCCCACAGCTTTTCAGCCCATGCAGAATCATGGTTTGAAGTTGAAGTGTTTGTATTTGAACGCCAACAGCCGTCTGTTGAAAAATGGCTCAATGCCACACCACCAAAGCTCAGTAAAGACACTGTGGATATCATTACGCCAGTGATCAGTACCGACATAACCGGGGTTGCAGTTGGCTTAAATGGTTGTACTTCAACCGACTGGACCAATGGCGCCAGTAACTGTAATGACCCAAAAGTCAGTAACAGTATCGCGGCCCATCCAAGCGAAGTTCCGTTTAATATCGGAGCCAACAAGCCACAAACCGCATATTTAGGTCAAGGCCCATTACTGCTGGCTCAAAGCCAAGGTAAGTTTAATGACTTAATTCGAACGATCAGTCGCGAACCTTATGTTAAAAGCCTAGTGCATTTAACCTGGCAACAAAATATGCAGTCGCGTAGACGCGCTAAACCAGTGCGTATATTTGGTGGTAAGGATTTTTCAAAGAGTTTTGAATATCATGGCTTAGCGGTCAAAAAAACAACTCAAACAGAAGCCATGCCAAGTACAGAATTTGGTGCCTTAGGTAACGCTTATGAAGCGCCAAAAATAGGTCCTGTATGGGAATTAGATGGCTCGATAAACATTTATCTCAGCCATTATCTGTATATTGAAAATAATCTGGCTTTGCGTAAACCGACTCAAAAAATGCTTGAATCAAGTCCTTTAGAGTTTAATGAATATGCCGCTCTAGAAATAGAAGGTAAAAAGCAACTAGCACCTTATTTAGAAAGCATCCCGCTTATCCAGAATCGTCGTGTGCGCAGTGGCGAGATCCACTACTTTGATCACCCGCAATTGGGTGTTGTGATGCAAATTCGAAAAATGTCTCAACCGACTAATGTTAAACCCATTGATTTAACCGAGCGTGCTACCACTAGCCAACCAGCACCTTATACTGGTTAACAGCTCGATAGCTTAAGACTAAAAAACCGGATCAATTGATCCGGTTTTTTTGCTTAATGGCCTGCTCATTTACTCGACAACCTCTGCCCGGGAGAATAAATACGCCCCTTTAACTCGAGCTGTGGTTATTGAGACAATTTACAATGATTGTGCAATACGAGTAATGTCCATCGTCAATTGCTGCGCAGCTTGCCAACGCGATTGTTGCTCAAGCGCCTGCAAGGATTGTGCAGTATTACCCTTTAGCGATAATGCGGTATGTGTAGGTTCTGCAGCAGGCCAATCAAACTCGGTTAATAAAGCATTAACACCAACAGGATCATTACAGACCAAAATCATATCACAGCCAGCATCTAACGCCGCCTTAGCACGGCCAAGGTAATTACCAGCAAAACTGGCGCCCTTCATGCCTAAGTCGTCAGAAAAAATCACCCCATCAAAACCTAATTGCTGACGTAAGATAGTTTGTAGCCAGTAAGATGAAAAGCCAGCGGGATTAGGATCAATATTTGAATAAACCACATGTGCTGGCATCACACCTTGTAGCTGCTGAGAACCTATCAAGAGCTTAAATGGCTGCATATCAAAAGCTTCCACTTGCTCTTTAGTCCTTGGATCTACTGGCATGGCAATATGTGAATCGGCAGCAACACTGCCATGACCAGGAAAATGTTTTCCTACCGCAGCCATACCAGCCTCATTCATGCCAATGATAAACTGCTGAGCTAATGCACTGACTTCATCAGGATTTGCACTAAAACTGCGCTTCCCAATCACTTCACTTATACCATTTACGTCTAAGACAGGCGCAAAACTTAAATCAATATCACACGCTAACAGCTCAACAGCCATTAAAAAGCCACACTCTTTCGCCCATTGTTTAGCTAATGTTAAATCGCCTTTAGCGGCAGGTAAAATATCACCCATGGCAGGAATTAAACTAAAACCTTCACGAAAACGTTGAACTCGGCCACCTTCATGATCGACCGCAATTAATAATTCAGGGCGAATACTGCGAACACTTTTAACCAATTCAATTAATTGACTTTTATTTTCACAGTTGCGACTAAACAATATAATACCACCCACTTGCGGATGCTGTAATTGCTCAGTTTCTGTTGCAGATACAGTTAAACCTGCAAGATCCATCATTAAATAGCTCAAATCTTTCCCTTATCTATATAGCTGACAATCATGCCAGGTTAATCCAGTCACATTATGCATCAAGTATAAGGCTGGCTAATGTGAGAATAATGCATCAAAAAATCTAATGAACTGTCATTGATTAATGTGTGGGATACTCTACCAAGAATAAGAGATAAACCGCCAACATTACTTTTGACGATTATACTCACTTATAACGAAAACAATAAACGACTCAGCAAGGGTTAAACAACATGATTAGCGTATTTGACATGTTCAAAATTGGTATCGGTCCTTCTAGCTCACATACAGTGGGTCCTATGAAGGCAGGTAAAATTTTTATACAGCATGTCGCTGATAATAATTTATTAGCGAATACCGATGAGTTACAAGCAGAATTATTTGGATCTTTAGGCCAAACAGGTAAAGGTCACGGCACAGGAAAAGCGGTCATTTTAGGCCTGATGGGTGAAGATCCAGAAACCGTAGATACCGATGGGATTGATGCCATTTTAGACATTGTGTCTACGACTCAAAAACTTACCTTAGCAGACGGACGTCAGGTGAAATTTACTCGCGAAGAAGGGGTAACCTACCACAGACGTAAAACCTTACCTGCACATGCTAATGCCATGACCTTATATGCATTGTCTAAAGGCGAATGCATATATCAGCGTACCTATTATTCAGTTGGCGGCGGGTTTATTCTTGATGAAGATGAAATCACTCAACGTAATGCGTCTCCAGCAACGCCAATAGAACAAGCACCTTACGACTTTAATAGTGCATTGCAATTGCTGCAATTGTGCTGCGACAACGGCTTAAGTATTTCATCATTAATGATGGCCAATGAACTTAGCATTGCCAGTGAAGATGATATCAAGCAAGGTTTGTGGAAAATTTGGCAAACCATGAAAAACTGCGTTGAACGTGGTTATCACAAAGAAGGCATATTGCCAGGCGGTTTAAAATTACGCCGACGTGCGCCAGCACTCTACCGTCGTCTAAAAGCGGAAGGGCGAAATAACACTGACCCATTGACCGCTATGGACTGGGTCGATTTATTTGCTTTATCGGTTAACGAGCAAAATGCCGCAGGCGACCGCGTTGTTACAGCGCCAACAAACGGCGCAGCAGGGATTATCCCATCAGTATTGTGTTACTACGATATGTTTGTGCAAGAAGTCGATATCGATGTGTGCAGCCGCTATCTGTTAACCGCTGCTGCCATTGGTATTTTGTACAAGAAAAATGCCTCGATTTCTGGCGCTGAAGTGGGTTGCCAAGGTGAAGTGGGCGTAGCCTGTTCAATGGCAGCCGGTGCGTTAACTGAAATCATGGGCGGAACCGTGGAACAGGTTGAGAACGCCGCTGAAATTGGCATGGAACATAACTTAGGTTTAACCTGCGATCCAGTTGGCGGCCTAGTCCAAGTACCTTGTATTGAACGTAATGCTATGGGTGCTGTAAAAGCGATTAATGCTTCACGCATGGCACTTCGCGGTGACGGTAATCACAAAGTGTCACTGGATAAAGTCATTAAAACGATGATGGAAACCGGTAAAGACATGCGCAGTAAATACAAAGAAACAGCAAAAGGCGGTCTTGCGGTGAATATCGTCGAGTGTTAATTCACGTATTCATTTAATCTGCTCAATTCGACATGCCTGTTAGCGAACCTAACAGGCATTTTTGTATGCCTTAAATGGCGAGTTAACCTGTTAATGATTCATCGTGAAATCAATTAACCGAACAACCTATTTTCCCTTGTACCAAAACCAGATAACAAGATGGTAGAAAATGCATACGAATATGCCCGAAGCAAGACAGACCTTTGCCCTTAGTGAGCTGGTGCGAGGTCAACATAAGCTTTGGTTCCCCAAAGTGGAACGGTCGAAAGGCTGTGTTTGAAGCTTCCCGATGTTTCTTTGGTAGAGTAAGAGACATACATTAACGTTTGATTTTCAGCATCGAATATTCTTCTGATTTTCATGGTTTTGAAAAATATACTTTTTGATTTTTTAAACACAACTTCACCAGATTTACTTTTATCTATTTGTGCAATCATATCGGTGGTGATTTCCCCTGTTTGTCTGCAAGAAATAGAACTATCACTTGGATCTGAAAAACTAAGATTTTCTTCTATTGAGGCGATGTGACAAGTGACACCTGTTACGATGTCATCCTTTAAAATGTTTAATTTTATGTCTTGTGTCGTAAACATCCCAAGTGATACATCACCGACTTCATTGTCAGAACAAGCCGTAAGAAGTGCCGTTAACCCTAGCACTATTAGCATTTTTTTCATCGGTAACACCTTTTAATATTATGAGTTTATATCATCAAAATAGGTTGTTATAAAAAATTGAGATGTTCTGTCATTAAAGGTAAACCATTATGGCTATGCCTTTAATGACAAATAAGTCCACACTGACGCGCGGCCACCGCAGGCCATAATAATAACTAACATTGTCATCATTATGGTGAGCACGATAATCAAATTAATTAATCATATTGGTGGCAGACAAAGCATGCTTGTTGATCATTCTACTATTAGCACAATAATCAACCTTTAGCATAACCATCAGCCTTTAACATAACCATCAGCCTTCGCGAGCTAAGTGCAATGAATTTTAGTTAAATGCACTTTGAGCACAACGGGTTAAACCTGCGGTTACCGAACCGAAATGGTCACCCACCACCACTTTGGCATTGGGGTACACACTAGCAATTTTATTGTATATAGCTGGGCTTCGGGCCGTACCGCCTGTTACATATACAATATCAGGACTGGTTGGCATATCGCAATCTTGTTGCTCCGCTTTAGCGATAGCCGTTTGCATCGCTTGTTTCATTAATGCTTCAACTTTCGCTAAGGGATCATTAATGGCTTGCTCAAACTGTGCTGCTGTTAATGGGACTAACAGCCCCTTTTCAATAAAATCTAACGAACATAGAATGGTATCATTGTCTGACAAACTAATTTTCGCCGCTTCAGCTTGGCGTACCACTTGATAACTCATTTGATTCTTTTGTACTTTTTGTAAACGAACTAATAGTTCAGGCTGCTGCGCTTCTTTGATTAGCTGCTCAACTAACTTACGAGAAGGTAAACTAACAAAGTCACGTTGGGCACTAATATCATTGACGGCCACCGCGTTCCAAAAAGGTGTTCTTGGCATAGGTTTACCGTTAATCATTAACGTGTCTGCACCAAAGCTTGGCATCAATCCAGTCATCGCTAACGCGATATCTAAATCGTTACCACCAATCCGTTGACCTGAATGGCCAAAGCAGTCTGGGCTGCGGTCTTGTTGCTTAATGTAGGACGGCCCCATCTTTACCACTGAACAATCTGTCGTACCACCGCCAACATCGACCACTAACACGGTATTGTCATCGCTAAGGTTTGATTCAAAATCCATACCTGCAGCTAAAGGTTCAAATAAAAACCTCACATCAGTAAAGCCTGAACGAGTAGCCGCCAGGCGTAAAATGGTTTCAGCTTGTTGATTACTGTCTTGGCCACCTATGCCTTGAAAATTAACCGGTCGACCTATCACCGCATGGCTCGCTGCGCTAAGCGATTTTGCGTTTAACGCTTTATCGGCTAGTGTTTTAACATGTTGCATCATCAAGGTGACAATGTCTTCAAATAAGGCTATTTGTTCAACACGTAATCCATTGGCACCTAAAAAAGACTTTGGAGAACGGACATAGAAACCTTCTTCAGGCATGTCTAAATAAGCATCTATCGCAGCTTGGCCAACAAATACGGCTTGTTCATTCGGCGACAGATCAAGCTCATGGCGCATTTGTTTAGCACGCATTAACTGAGAACTGCGTAAATGAGAATACTCTGCTTTTAAGTGTTCTGGTAATCCTTGGTATACCGCCTCGGCAATAAGCTCGCGATCCATTGCGTACAACGTTGAAGGCATAAAATCCGAATGAGTTGATAATGGTAATAACGATACCGCATCATCAATCATTACCCCAATCGCACAGTTGGCACTGCCGTAATCAAATCCAACAAACATTGACTTACCTTCTGTCATCTAATCGAAAAAAGCGCTCAAAATAACACACTTATGACACTTGCTAAACCCTTTATCACTGTTTTATCTCCCGCTTGGGTAAAGCGAGTCCCTTATCTTAAAAGGCAACGCTGTATATGGCGTTTAAAATGATAAAAATCTAACTAACCTGAAATAGGGTAACTGTTAATACTGTGCCCATAACAAAAAAGCCCAATCTTATGTAGATTGGGCTTTCGTTTTAGCAAAGGTATTCATTAGCCTTTGTTATTCATTTTTTCTTGTGCTTTACGCTGAGCTTCTTTTTGTTGGCGACGAGCATCAATCACTTGCTTTACATCGCTACCAATATGCGCTTCACCGCGTTGCTTGGCTAATTGTACTTGACGCTCACGCTCAATAAACCGCTGACGTTGTTCTTCAGGCACCTTATCAATGCAATGTGGACAGCTGACTCCTTGAACATAGGCTTCAGTTTGTTTTTCTGCTTCAGTAATTGGCATACGACAAGCATTACACTGATCGTATTGACCTTTTTCTAAGCTGTGATTTACCGCTACGCGGTTATCAAACACAAAGCATTCACCTTCCCATAAGCTTTGCTCTTGCTCGACTTCTTCAAGATATTTTAATATGCCGCCTTCAAGATGATATACCTCATCAAAGCCCTGCTCTTTCAAATATGCAGTAGATTTTTCGCAGCGAATACCACCGGTACAAAACATCGCCACTTTTTTGTGTTTAGCCGGATCTAAATTTTGCTTCACATATTCAGGAAACTCACGGAAAGTCTCGGTTACTGGATTAACAGCATTTTTAAAAGTACCAATCTTCACTTCGTAATCATTACGGGTATCAACCAACACCACATCTGGATCTGAAATAAGCGCATTCCAGTCTTTAGGTTTCACATAGGTCCCGACGACTTTACGAGGATCAATACCTTCAATACCCATAGTCACAATTTCTTTTTTCAGCTTCACTTTGGTGCGATAAAAGGGCATTTCAGCGTCAAAAGATAGCTTAGTCACGATATTATCTAAACCAGGTTGAGTGCCCAACCAGGCCAATAAAATATCAATCGCTGATGAGGTTCCTGCAACAGTGCCATTAATGCCTTCTTGAGCAAGCAACAAAGTGCCTTTAATTTCGTTTTGTTCCATGACACTCAGCAATGGCTGACGAACGGCCTCAAAATGCGGTAATGCCACGAATTTATATAACGCGCACACAGCGACTTGGGCTTGAGATGCAGCTGGTATAGATTTTTGAATAGATTCTTGTTTAGGCTCTTGTTTAGACGCTTGTTTAGGTTGTTGCATAAAAATGAGGTCTCCGCTGGCTGGAACTTAATTTCCAGTGCATATTACTGTGCATATAAATAAGGTCTGCACACTGTGCACAGACTCAAAAAAACGGCCGAAAGTATACCTAAATCACAGTCAAAAAAATACTAAAACCAGCAGATGTACTTTTTTACAATGTTGGTAGCGGTTAATTTTGGGTTTTCAGCCAAGAAACGTTACTCTATTAGCAAGACATCATTTTATAGACACCTAATGAATTCTGCCATTTTGTACACCTTTCGTCGTTGCCCTTATGCTATGCGAGCACGTATTAGTCTTCATTTGAGCCAACTGAATCCGTTAGTGCGTGAAATAGAGCTTAAAAATAAACCCGCAGAGCTGATCGCCATTTCGGCCAAAGGCACAGTGCCGGTTTTAGAGTTTACTAACGGCCAAGTGATCAGTGAAAGTCTAGATATTATGCGCTTTGTATTAACTGAACACCCAGCGCCAGAAAACCATTACTTAACCACAGAAGAGTATCAAGTCCTGCAATACTGGTTAGATAAATCAATGACTGAATCGCTCATTAATGCCAATGATAATCAATTTAAACCATGGTTAGATAAATATAAGTATGCCGACAGGTTCCCTGAATACAGTCAACTTTGGTATCGACAACAGGCAGAGCTGTTTATTCAGTTGTTGGAAAGGCAGTTGCTGCAACACAACTATTTGTGTACCGACAGCCCAACACTAGCTGATTTTGCTATTTTTCCGTTTATTCGACAGTTTGCTAATGTTGAACCTTCGTGGTTTGACACCATGCCATACCCTAAAGTTAACGCTTGGTTAACCACATTAATCAATAGCCCGCTATTTAACGTGACCATGTGCAAATATCCATTGTGGTTACCACAAAAAACTTTGATTTACCTCAAACATTCAGTACGTAATGATGGACAAGTAATACCTTTGTGCAAAAATTAAAAAATTATGAATATTTAATGGTTTACGGGCTATTAATCGGATAATTTTTAACGTAAATTAAAGGTGTTAGCAGTGAATAGCCGTTTAAGAACATGGATTTCTATTATTTTTACTGCAGATTTTAATTTTAAGCTTACACTTAGATAAGTCATTGCTGGAACGCAAAGGAACATGACATGAATAATATGGATATTACGTTAGTATTAATGCTCATTGCATTACTGATTTTACATATTCACTTTTGCTATCGAGCCTATACCTCGAAAGCACATATCAAACATGGTCAACGTGTAGTGTGGTCTATGCTGAGTTTGTTAATGGGACCATTAGGCTATTATGTCTATCAAAACATGATCCCACTCGAGTTCTACGAATAGATTTGTTTTAGAGCTTTGCTTTGAAGTTCAGTGAATAAAGTCTGATTGTTTCTTAATATATTATTGAACAAGAGCTTGTTAACCCTCTTCTCGTCGTCCCGCTAATGCTTTTAAGCCGAGATCTTGGTGTTTGTTTTGCTTTGTACTTATGGCCTGCGGCCACCAACGTCGTGGCCCATTGGTCATAACCCCAACCTTGCAATGCTTACAAATATCGCGCAAATTGCTGGCCACTTTTAAGCGGTTTAGTGGGAGCGAGCACTGCTGGGGTGCCAACATATAAAAAGCCAACAATTTGATCGTCTGCGGCTAATCCTAATGCGTTATTCACATTAGCATCAAAAGCAAAATCGCCTGTACGCCATACCGCACCTAGCCCAATCGCAAATGCCGCCTGCTGCATTGCCATCGTGGCGCAACCCGCTGCTATATGCTGTTCTAAAACGGGTACTTTATCATGCGTTTGTGTTTTGGCGACGACCGTAATCACCATAGGCGCACGATAAGGCATGTTAGCGACTTTAGTCAGAAAAGTATCATCTGCACCACTTTTTTTAGCCGCATCAACAAAAATATCTGCCAACTTAGCTAAGCCATCATCTACCGCAATAATAAATTCCCAAGGCGTTAATGCACCGTGGTCTGGTACTCTTGCTGCTGCATCAAGCAAAAAAGTGAGTTGTTCGGCATTTGGTGCTGGGGCAACTAGGCGAGGCGTCGATTGGCGAGTCAATAACAGTTGTTTGGCGTCCAAGATACAATCCTTTTGAGTAAATTATGCTGCCGATATTAACAAAAATCCCACGTATTAGGTGGGATTTTTTAGGGTTGTTCTATGTAACCTAAACTCGAAATAACAAACGCCTCTCAAACAGCCCTTTTTTATACTGAGTTCAGGTGATGTAAACAAGGTTACTTTAACAACCGGCGTCCTATAAAGTAATCAACGCTGGTGTAACGGCCGCCACCAATCACAAATAATGCCAATAACATAATTAGATACGTCATCGCGAATTCAATACCATTATTTAAAATAACAAAATTACCTGAACTGGTTAGCCATTCATAATTACCGCGCTCTTGTAAAATAGCTTTCGCCGCAGAAAGCTTTTCCGCTGAAGCTAACACTTGCTCATTCGCCAACCACGAACTTGGGTCGGCAATAGCCAACCAACCATTGGGTAAATGCACCGCAAAAACAGCAACTAGCATTGTGACCATCATTGGCAATGCCACGATTCGAGTGGCTAAACCAATCAACAGTAAAAAACCACCGAACAATTCAGTGCCTGCAGCTAACGCAGTCATGACTTCTGGCATAGGTAAACCCAATCCCCAGTCAGGATTGCCGAACCATGCTGCGGTGTCTTCAAAATGTGACAATTTGTTGTATCCTGCCTGCATTAGCACTGGCGCAAGATAAAGCCTTAGCAGTAAGGCGGCTAAGCCTTCTGTATGTTTAATCACATTTAAAAATTGTTGATAAAATCCACTTAGTGTCTGCATAAATAATCCTAGCTGAAATCGTTGTTGTAGTAATAGACCCGCTGAAGATTAAAAATATTTCAGCTTTGGAGACTAACGGATAAAAATAGATATTATTTGTCTAAGTGTAATTCAGTTAAATCTTCTACTAATTCAGCTAATTTTTTATCAAAGTGCTTACGTTGTTTTTGACTAAATGTTTGATTAAGCGTAATCAACATTGAGCCAAACTTACGGGTATTTTCGGTAACATTATCTCGATAAACCTCTGATTTCAGTTCATCTGGCGAGATAATTAATAATTTCATTTGTTGGGTAAAATAATCAGTTTGCTGACGGCGTTTCAGTGCTTGTTCAAATTGACTTAGCCATTCATGGCGATACTCAAGCCACATGTCTAACGTGGCTAAACGCTGAGTATTAGCTTGATGAATAATGTTTTTTTGTTCATCTGTAGCATCGCCAGTCCATTCAGATAATTGCTCGGCGATTCTTTTATCTGAGTCTTTTATCAATTCAGCTTGATCTTTGCCGGCGTATTCTTCGATTAATTCTTGTTGTTCTTTTTTTAGCTGCGCCAGTATCTGATCAACTTGTCCATCAGATAAGCTCGCCATAATAGGTAACAGATCAGGCATAACAAAATCGAAAATTCGGGACCAATGTGCCTTCGCCATTGACACTTGGTTAAGCCATAGCTCTGGGGTCATTGTTTGTTGATTAGTCAATGTCGATAATAAAGACAGTTGATCACGATAACGCGGTAATTCTTGTTGGCGATGCCAGACTAAAAACGATTCAATAATAATATCAAATTTATCTTGCTGTTCTGAGGTTAACTCTACGTACTCTTCAACTTCCCACTCTATCGCCCAATCCAGAAAGAAATAGCTTACTTTGGTTGAGCAGCCGACAAAAAATAAGCTACTTAACAGTAGGATAATCAATTTTTTAGACACAGATAATTCCTTTATCAAAATTTATATCAAATCCAGTAATGATGTGATCAATCAGAGTCACTCAGATTTTTCAGTTTGAGACGCATTGTTGAAAGAATGGTTGTTCCCTTATGAAACAATGCAACAAAAAATAGAAAGTCTGAATGACTCCCGCAGGACGGGTTTCAGAACCTTCTATGCTGCTTAATATGATTTTGACGTAGAAAAACTATGTCTATAATCTTATTACTTGTCTAGTAGGCGCTGAATGACCAGATATTTATTAGAACTGGTATTACTTCACTTATACTTTATCAGAAGCTTGTACTTTATCAGAGCATATTAGCAAGTGATTAATGTAAAATACTTTGTAAAGTATTGTAAGTATTGTGTAGATTTTTGCGGTTCTTTGGCTGCCATTAATAACGCCCACATTGCCGAAAATAACCAAAAACAATTTATTGCAGCGGGTAATGCCGCTTTGGCCGCAGACACATCGGTGAGGCTTGCAACCTGACAGTATTGCATAATCACGTTATCGATTAATTGGTTAGCTTGCTTCGTTGATAGTTGATGACTAGCCACGACGCTGGCTAAATCGAACAACGGATGGCTCGCCACAGCATATTCATAGTCTATACAAAGCAGTTGCTGAGGGGCTCTGCCGCTAAGCAGTAAATTGTGTGGAGTTAAATCTCTATGACAAAAAGTCGGCAGCAACACACAGGCTTCTAACTGCGATAACCAATGTCGAACAAGCCCATTTAAGCGTAACAATTGCTGCCTCGCATCATGCCATTTTGGATCTGTTTGCGACCCCGTTAATGAATCTAATTGGTATGCATATTGTTGCCATTGCTCACTAACGGTAATGCTTTTCTCCGGCACCGGCAACACACTGAGTTTACAAAATAATGCACTAAGCAAAGGAACGGCATCCACAGCCGCAATGGATTGATTTGTCGATTGCCCAAGTGATAAGTGACTGCGCATTGAGGCAAATATCGACCAGTCTGTCTCTGGTTGATCAATAAACTCACTCAGATACACTTGCTTATCATCACTGACCCAAATCAATGCAGGTGCAATGTTAGCCACAATTGCAGCTTGCCAACATTCAACTTCAAGCGCTCTATCGCACCAATTACTGTGAGGCTGATTTACTCGTAAGACCTTATCGCCATCTTCACAAGATAACTTAATATTAACATTACTGATCCCTGTGTTAAGAAAAGACACCGCAGTACATTGCGTAGCAAGCTGCTGAAATAATGTGGTTGGTATGGCTTTGTTGATTATATTAAGCACATCGATAGGTAGAGATAACAACGGCTGGGACATCAAATATTTACTCTAATAAAATGATATTATGGTTGGTTATGCACCAACCACCTCTTGACTCGTATTGTGTTGCGTTATTATATGATGACGATATTTCTTACGCCACATCATGTATCCGCCAACTGCCATTGCGACGTATAAAACAAACAAACCCGATGTCAGCATTAAGCCTTTTTGGAAGTAAAGGTAAATAGACACAAAATCAATGACGACCCAATAGAGCCAATTTTCTAGCACTTTTTTCGCTACTAGATAGGTTGTAACGATAGCAAAACAAGTGGTTGCCGCATCGATATAGGGAAATGCGGCCGACGTGTAATGAGCCATTAAATATCCCACCAGCATAGACACTAATGATGTCGCGCCGATAAGCCGAGCGTGAGTACTCCAAGACCAACTGGTAATATTAAGGTGATTGGTATCTATGTTGTGCTGAGTACCATTATGCAGCTCAGAATTGTGCAAATTGCTTTGCCGAGAAGGTGGCACGTGCAACCACAACCAATAACCATATACCGCCATCCCCATATAATAAATATTAAGGACTGACTCCATCAATAACGATACATTCCAAAATAGTACAGTGTAAATGGCGGTACTAATAAATGCTGCCGACCAACACCAGATGTTAGTCCGCATAGCAAGAATTAAGTAAGCAAGCGCTAGCATAACGGCAACCGCCTCCCAAAACGTCATTAATGACGCTTCACTAAAGGCTTGTTGTAGCGTTATAAATAGATCATTCATTGTGGTTATTCGCTATGAGCTAGGTTGAGCTCACCACCGATAAATTTACACACAAAAACAGCTTTGCCCCACTTTTGATGTGCGGCTTGCATTTCAACGGCTAGCATCGACATTACATCAGCATACTCGCCACAGACTTGGGTTGCCATCGCGTTAGTCACTCGTTGAATATTGTCATAACTATCCACTCTGCCGATAAACCATTGGATAGGATCGAGATAGTTTTCATTGAACGGATACATACTGATTTCTGCAGTTAACTTCATTTCTATTCCTTAATAAAAATCGCTGCAACAAAGGCTACAGCGATTTTATGTCATTACATAAATTGAACTTCTAATGTCACACCCATTTGGCGCGGATCACCGTAACGAATATATTGTTTATCGACCCAATCTTGATCTGGTTCGTTGCCAAAGTAAAAGCCTCGCACACCATATTGTTCATCAAACAAATTGCGGCCCCATAAATATGCCGACCATGTTGGCGTTTCATAGCCTAAACGGGCGTTATAAATGGTATAGGCTTCTGACTGAGATTCATTGCTGTCAGAATAATAAAACTGGCTTTTACCACTGGCATTCACGTTTGCAAACCAACCAGAATCAGCAACATAAGTCATACCAGCACTGTAAGTAAATTTAGGCGAATGCGCTAAGTCGCGCCCAGATAAATCGACGGTTGAACCGTATTTGTCACTGTATTGATATTGGCCATATTCAGTTTCCAACCAACCGAAACTACCATAGAACTCAATATTTTCTGTTAAATACCATTTTGCATCGAGTTCCGCGCCATAGTTACTTGAACTGCCAGCATTTTCGGTAAATAGAATAAAACGCTGCGGGCTATCTGGGTCTTGTAAAGAGGCGGCAACTTGTTGGTCTTGGCGGTCCATATAAAATAGCGCCAAGGTAGAATCCACTTCGCCATCAAACCAGCTCGATTTTAAGCCAACTTCATAGTTATATAAAATCTCAGTGTCGAACTGTTTCTTGTCAGACAATTCAGCAGGCAGTGTCATATTAAAACCACCTGCCTTATAACCGCGGGCGACACGAGCATAAGCATTGTGATTAGGATTAATGGCTTTTGACAACGCAATATGGCCGCCCCACATATCTTCTGATGGGGCAAAGTCATCTTTATTGCTGTCACTATAATCACTATCGCGGCGCTCGAAACGTAACCCAGTCGACAATAAGTAATCATCACCTAAATGGCTGTCTAGTTGGCCAAATATGGCATAGTTTGTCGCCTCATAATTTGACTGCAACACTTCATCTGGCCAGGTGTTGTATTCCGAGTATAAGTCGTTATCTTCTTTTAAATTCATCGCGTATACACCCAATAACCAGTCGGTACTACCGGCGAAGATGCGTCCTGCATCTTTGGATGATAAACGGAACTCTTGGGTTAAGGTTTTACGATCGCCCTTTTTGTCCCAGGTGTAATCATAAACACAAGGTTCAGTACCTGAGGCCGCCCCTGCGTCGTCATACACAGTACATGCTTTACTCGCCCAATAATCCGAATTGGCCCAATCACCATCATATCCATTATGATGATCAGTTTGCGCAAATGATGTTAATGATGTGAAGTCAAATGCTTGCATACCCGTGTATATGAACTTAACCCCTGCTCCAGTCGTTTTTTGTGTATCAACACCGGGTTGGTCAGTTAAGGTATTACTGCGATTATTATCTAATGTCCACACATCGTAACCATTATCAAAATTGGCATGCAATAAGGTTAAATCAACTTGAAGATCGTCAGTAGCGTACCAACGGAACTTAGCCCTAGCCGTTAACTCATCACGTTCATTGGTATCATCACGGTTAAGATAAAGGTTGTCACGGTAACCATTTTGATTGTGCTGTTCTAGTGATACACGGTAGAGCAATTTACCTGAGTCATTGAGTGGACCAGAGCTAAAACCAGAAAGAGTACGAAGATTATCATCACCTAAACTGACTTTTGCGCCATGTTCAAATGATTCGGTAGGGTCATTACTTTTTAAGTAAATTAATCCAGCTAGTGCATTAGCACCATATTGAGTACCTTGTGGACCGCGCAAGACTTCAACTTGCTGCATGTCGTACATACTCGACACCATGCCAAGGCCTGATAGGTCGATATCGTCGACCACAAAGCCAACTGATGAGTTAGGTGCACCTTGATATTGTTCTTGTTCGCCGACACCACGAATTTGGAAATATTTAGGACGAGAACTGCCACCAGACCAGTTAAAGTTGGCAATAGAATTGAGCACATCTTCAAAATGTTGCGCCCCTTCGTCTTCTAATTGCTGGGCATCAATAACCGTCACGCTTGACGGCATTTTATCAAGGCTAATATTACTAAAATCAGCATTAACAACAATCACTTCCATTTTTTCATATTCGGGAGTGACATTTTCAACATCGGCCGTTTTAGCCATAACCACAGGCGAGCTAAATGCCACCATTACCGCTAAGGCAATTGGTGTTTGGTGTAACCTAGTAGAGTTTTTCGTGAACATAGGACCTCAAATAGTGATTTTGAGATCCGGCAAGAGTAGCGAATAAGAGGTGCACATAAATAGTGTGGCCCATTCCTACGCCGGTATAAGCCGGATCAGGTTCTAAGGGTTCGTCATACAGACATCTCAGTTCAGGTTTTACTGAACACCCCTTGGCGATCACGATTATAAACTAACTTCACCATGAATACACGAGCAGCGATACAATTTGATAACGCAAAAATATAATTGATTAACTTTATATTAAATCTCAGTAATCATGTCTCTTCAAGTTCTCTGTAGCGTGGCTTAATTTGAGAAAGCTTCGCGCACATAAATCTCAAATCGAATACCTTGTGTATTGGGCGCTACCGCACCCACTTGCAACTGCTGTTTACCATGTAATTTAACCGACTTCCAACTGCTTGCTTCATCCTCAACTGTAAATCCGCTAGCATCGTACCAAGTGAACTTATATTGTAGACGTAGGTCAGTGCTCGATTTGCTCTGAATTAGCGCCGATGCTTTGATTAAGTCAGCAACCATGACAGATGAAATATCCACAACACTGACATCACTGGCAAAAGAGCTGCTATCGACTCTAACCTGCCCGCTTGAGTCTACCGAAATACCTGCCGTGTTATGCGCACAGGCGCTAAGCAACAATGCTAATGCGAACACAAATATTGACGTTATTTTTATGCTATCTCCTTATTTGCTGTTAATGTAAAGCGTGGACTTAATCTATCAAAAAATGTGCTCTGGCAGTGGCTATCAATTGTTTACGGTTTGTTTGCCAACAGTTCATACTGACGTTAGCCACACGGCGGCCTTGGCGAGTAATTTTACATTCTGCAAAGGTATCTTGATGTAAACCTGCGCGTAAATAGTCAATTGAGAAATCAACAATTTTAGGTACTTTCTTGGCTTGCATAAATACCATTAATTGCACAATTGCCGACATTTCCATAAACCCAGCAATCACTCCGCCATGTATTGCAGGTAAAATCGGATTACCAATGTTGTCATCTTTAGCCGGCAGTCTAAATACCATTTCATCACCAAAACGGGCCACTGACATGCCAATAAATTGTGAGTAAGGTACTTTCTCAAGTAGGTAACTATAATCATTCAGTTCAATGGCACGTTTAACCACATCTTGAACATCTAAACCCTTTTGTGTCTCTATTTGGGTTGGCTCACTCATGATTTCGCCCCCGGTAAATTCCCCATTAACACTTGACGAAACTCTTCGCCGACCATTTCTGGACTAATTCGCATAAAAGAACCCACCGCGTGAGCGATAGGTTCATCAATACTGTCTTGATATGCTATCGCACGGGTAAAAGCAACGCTTGACGATAAACGATAGCATTCAGCAAAGGCATAAACTGATTTATGAGGCTCTGCAGGTTTCATGTAATCGACACGTAAATCCAATGTTGGAGACAACTCTAACGATTGGTACTTCTTCAAAATGGCGCATACCACGGCTGTGCCACAAGCGGTATCTATCAAGGTTGTGATCACCCCACCATGAATGACTCCGGTGTCGGGGTAACCAATAATATCTTGACTGTAAGGTAACTCAATTAACACATGATGCTCACTGGCTTCTTGCACTGAAAGCCCTAAACGACGGCACTGAGCTAACTGGTTGACAAAACGGGTGGCAACTTCAGTTAACGGGAAAAAATCACTGTTAATTTTCATTATCCACGACTCAGCATTGGGCCTAATGGTTTACCCCCTAAAAGATGCATATGAATATGGTACACCTCTTGACCACCATGCTTATTGCAATTCATGATTAAGCGATATCCATCTTCAGCAATACCGGCTTCATCGGCAAGTTTGGCCGCTACTGTTATCATCCGCCCTAATGCTAATTCATCAGACGCTTTAACATCATTTGCTGTCGCGATTAAATGATTGGGAATAATCAGAATATGCGTAGGAGCTTGCGGAGCAATATCCCGAAATGCGGTGACTAATTCATCTTGGTATAAAATATCCGCTGGAATTTCACGGCGGATAATTTTGCTAAATATGGTTTCTTCGGCCATTTGGATGCCCTCATTAGATAACTGCATTGATGCTATTGATAATACTATCAACTCTTTGAACTATCACTCCAGTAAAAACGCTTTTTATGGGTAATATTTTGCCTAAAATGGGATTCGTTTGCTTAAGTGAGTCAATTTTGGCAGCATTGGTTATTATAGCTCAATCGTTTTGATTGCGACTTGCCACTCATTCGGAATTCTTTATGCATTATCATATTCATGCGGTCGACCCAAAAGCTCATTTATTTGAAGTGACCTTTACGCTAAAAAACGCCAATCCATCTCAGATTTTTTCATTACCAGCATGGTTACCTGGCAGCTACATGATCCGCGATTTTGCCAAAAATATTATTGAAATTGATGCCAAAGAGAATCTACAATCGCTTGCAGTCACTCAATTAGATAAACAAACATGGCAATTGAATAACCAAGGCAGTGATATCACTCTGTGTTATCAAATTTATGCATGGGATTTGTCTGTTCGCACTGCACACCTTGATACTAATCATGGCTTTTTTAATGGCAGTAGTGTGTTTCTAGCGGCTAATGGTCTTGAGTCTCAACCACATATCGTCACCATGGCTAAACCTGCACTTGCAGAATTAGCTCATTGGACGCTAGCCACCAGCATGACTAGAGCATCAGGTGAACAATTTAGCTTTGGTGATTTTAGCGCTGAAAACTACGATGACTTAATTGACCATCCCGTTGAAATGGGTGAACTGACCATTGAAACCTTTTTCGCTGCTGGTGTGCCACACGATATCGTACTCAGTGGCAAACAAAGAGCAAATATGGCTCGATTAGCCAAAGATTTACAAGCGATTTGCGAATATCAAATTAATTTATTTGGCACTCCAGCACCCTTTAAGCGTTATGTGTTCATGACAACCGTTTTGGACAATGGTTTTGGCGGTTTAGAACATAAAGCGTCAACAGCGTTAATGTGCTCTCGCAACGACTTACCTTTGTCACTCGATGCGCCAGTAGATAAAGGTTATCGCACTTATTTATCACTGTGCAGCCATGAATATTTCCACTCATGGAACGTTAAACGGATTAAACCTGCTGAGTTTACGCCATTTGATTTATCACAAGAGTCTTATACTTCTCAATTGTGGGCGTACGAAGGTATCACGTCATATTACGATGATTTAATTACCTTTAAATCTCAGTGTATTGATGAGAAAGGTTACCTTACTTTACTCAGTCAAATTATGACTCGAGTATACCGAGGCGAAGGTCGCTTTAAACAAACCTTAAAGCAATCAAGTTTTAATGCTTGGACTAAGTTTTATAAGCAAGATGAAAATGCCGCCAATGCCATCGTCAGCTATTATACTAAAGGCGCATTATTTGCCTTGTATGTAGACTTAACCATCCGTATTGAAACCCAAGGAAAACATAGCCTTGATGATGTTATGCGTCAACTTTGGCAACAATATGGTTTAACGGGTGTTGGTACTGAATCGTCAAGCCATCAACAGATTGTTGAAACGCTATTAAATCGTCCTTGTGACGATATCTTTACTTATCTCGATAACACAGACGATTTGCCGCTAAAAGAATTACTGGCTCAAGTGGGTGTAGACATGAGTTTACGGGCCAGTGAAGGTACAACTGATTTGGGTGGTGCTGAAGCCACTGGTTATAAAATTGGTTTTGGCGCTAAAACAAAAGTGGAATCATTAGGGTTAAAAATTCTAACGGTTAGCCAACACAGTCCTGCACATCAAGCGGGATTAAGTGCGGGTGATTTATTGATTGCAGCAGACAACTTGCAGGTAACGAGTCAATTTGAACAGCAACTGCAAAGTCGAACCCTTGGCGAACAAATCACTTTGCATTTGTTTAGACGAGATGAATTGATGCAAGGAACATTAACGATTAGTGAAGCGGCTTTAGACACTATTTCGCTTAGCATCAACGATGCGACTAAAACACAATTATGGCTTGGTTAATACGGATAAACAATTCACCGATTTGAGAGTTAATTTACTGAATATTTTCAATATTATTCACAAATCGCAATCAAAACTGTAAACAAAAAAGGATATCAATTTGATATCCTTTTTTATTAACCTTCTCTATTAATATACAAATGTATCAATACGACTAGCTTTGCTTAATCCGTTCTAATACTTGATTTTCAGTATGTGCCTCTAACCAATATTTTTGTAATGTTGGGTTTTTTACTCCAGATGCTGCATCAAGTAAATTCCAAGCTCGTTTCCAAATACCGTCAGCAATCATATGCACGACCGCACTTTCTATCGCCGCGGCAATACACAAACTCACAGGTTCATTTGAGGTATAACCCACTTCTGATTCTAATAATTCTTGCGCATCAATAAATTTAAATACACCAGCAGTAATTTCTTTTGAAATAACGGCCTTAGTGGTTGTCACACTGCTTAATAATCGACCGGTACGGATATCAACCGCACGTAAGTTAACCGTTATGCTATCGACACGGTATTGACCCGATACGCCGATTCCCAAATAACGAGCGCCTGCGCCACCGGTTTTAATATTAGTGTCGTAAGCTACTATGCCACCTTCCATCAAAATTTGAGCACTGTTTAATTGTGGCAACTTACTCGCGTCACCATTGAGTCCTGCACGAACAATTTTTCGTTCTGTCAGTAAATTTTGCAATCCTTCACGCTCAACAGGCACAAACCAAGCAGAATCATTGAGCGCCTGAGCTAAGAAAGCGGTTCCAGACTGAGGTACAGCGGTTGAAAAGTTACTCGAAGGTATCGGCTTGTATTGGCCCGTTTGATCACGGAAATCATACACTGCAGCCACCATACTTCCTTGGGGAGATGGTAAACTCACTAAATCGTAATAAGTTTCGCCTTTTGGCATTAAACTCGTGGTTGCTTCAATACCGTCGAATTCACTTTCTATCGATGAACACGCGCTCAAAGATAAAATAAATAAGCTAAGCACTAGTCTTTTCATGATTAGCCCCCTGTTGTTGTGCCGACAATACCACCAACTTCGATGATGGTCGTCTCGCCGGTTAATAAATCAGTGATGTGAACCAGTAACGATCCATCTTCATTGACCACATTTATCTCAAAGTCATCGGTTTTTAAATAACCTTCACCACCATTTGCAGCATCATTAAACAGTTGACTCATTAAGCGTGACTGTAATGAACTTGCAAGCCTGTCAAGCGCTGTAGGGGCTACATAAGAGGAGCCACCTTGATGTTCATTTTGCGCTGACGCATTCGCCAGTAAATAACTACCATTAAGGTAACTCCCCCCAAAAGAAGGATTAACTGGGGTATATACCAGTTGCGTCGCAGCTAAGGGAAAACTAAATGATGTTATTGATAAGATTAATAATAATTTTTTCATATGCATTCCCTGCTAAAACTCATCAGGAGCAAGATCGGGGTCTGAAAATGCCGCCCATTTTGCCTGTTGTTGATATTGCAACAAGGAAGCATTTACCCGCTTTGCTGCCATGTTCGCTTGTGCATCAATATTTCGCGATGCTGGGGATAAAAACGTCACAAAAACCGGCTTGCGATTATGCAACACTAAAATTTTACTACCACTTCTTGCTGTGGCTTGCTCTACAACAGTGAGCCCCGAGTGGTTGCTCATGCCATTGATATCACGATAAGCGCTAACAAATTCTCTATAAAAACGGTGGCCAAATCTTGTCATGGCTCTATTTAAGATTAACCCATCAATTAAATCAGCTTCACGCTTAGGTTTTGCATCACTGACACTCACTACAGGTTCAGTTGAATGCAATAAATTCTCTTGGGCTTTTGAAGCGGAGGATTCTGGAATAACTTCATCTGTGGTGGGTGCAATATTAGCTTTAGTAAACTCTGGAACATTAACGTCAACATCTTTACGATCATCAGCAATAGCATCACTTAACAAAACTGCCTGACTAGCCATCAGGCAAAGGAGTATCACTGATGGATATTTCACACTCTCACCTCATGCATGTGAGTTTGCGCCCAAGCAATGGCTTGACCACGACTAGACACACCAATTTTTCGAAACGCACGATAGAGATGCGTTTTAATGGTGGATTCACTGACAAATAGTTGATTAGCGATATCGAGATTTGTGCTGCCAGACAACAACGTTTGTAATACCTCACGTTCACGAATGGTCAGTTGCTCACTGTCATCGTCATGGTTAACACTCATTAACGATTGATAGAGATCTTGAGGGATGACACTACGGCCTTTTAGTATTTCATTTAAACCGCTACTAACATCAGCTAAATTAGCATTGGTATAGAAGACACCTGTTGTGGTCGATGGATGAATTAAAAATTTTGCATCAACTTGTTTAGGGAAATTTAGAAAAACGGTACGAATACCACAATATTCACGTTCAATAACGCGTTGTAGTTGATATGCTTGCTGAAGATCAATTGTTGCTAAATCGAAAACCACCATTGAGTTGGTTTGTGTGGAAAGTAACTTAGACATATTACCTGGCTGAGCCTTGGTTAGTTTAACCAAAAACTCTTGTGGCCAGCGAGAATCGAGTAAATCGATTAACAACTGTGAACGCGATACAATCATCCAATTTTCAACTTTAAACATTCCTAACACTCCATGTGGTATGAATAAACTGTGATATCAATAAATAATATTGATACCTAGTCCGTATCAATGTTTATAAGTTTAGCAAGTGGATTACCGTATAACAATTAGTCAAAAGGGTGCTTGCGCACCCTTCATTATACTTTTGTACTACATCCCTTGAACAACAGTAACTGAGTTACCGTAGCCAATTGAAGTTACATTAGCCGTATTACTCGCATCAGTTTGAGTAATTGATACCATGTTGTTACCCGCACCATTAACAAAAACATCTGCATTATGTAATGTACCAGTTTGAGAAATCATAATATCATTATCAGTACCTAACCAAGACTCTGCGATAGCAGTATTTAGATCCCCAGTTTGGTCGATATCTACTTCTGATGAAAAGTCTGATGAATCAGCATAAGCTTTGTTTTCATTACCGATTTGATCGATGGTAATTACGTTTTCAGCACCATATGTTCCAGCGCCTACATTAGGACCATAATAATTATTTGTTCCTGGCAAATTACCAACATAGTTATTATTACCTTCTTGATTAATCGTAACAGTGCTATCACCACCTAGTTCAGTTGAGGCGCCAGCATAGTTCTCGTTACCAGTTTGATAAATGAATACATCATTATCATGGCTATCTGTTCCTTGTTCAACAATTGCAGTATTGTCACTACCAATTTGTTCGACTAATGCGCTATCACCTAAACCGTCCTGCATAACCGTTGCTAAATTACCCATTCCAGAGGCTGAACCACTTTGAGTAACAGTTGCATTATTATCCACATTAGTTTGGTCAACATTTGCTACGTTGTCATATTCAGACTGGGTAATGGTTGACATATGGTCCGAACCGACTTGATCGATAGTCGCAGAATTGCTAAAACCACTTTGATAAACTAAACCAGTATTTAAGGTGTTCCCACTTTGACTTACAGAAGCGTAACCATCCTGGCCTGATTGACTTACATAAGCAGTATCATTATCACCTTGTTGATCAACATCAGCTTCGTTGTTTTCACCAGTTTGATAAACATCTGCTTGATTGTCATTACCGTTTTGATAAACATCAGCAAGATTTGATAGAGCTGTTTGTTCAATATAACCTGTATTATCATTGCCTGTTTGTGTCAACGTTGCGACAGTATCATCTGTATTAGCACTGTAACTAGTGTTTTGAGTATTTTGGTAAACATCACCATTGTTACCTGCACCTGTTTGAATAATTGATGCTTTTGCTGAATCAGAATCATCTTGATTAATGTAAGCATCATTTCCCCCCCCAACATTTTGGATAATAGTAGCATCGGCAAAATCGGACCAATGGTTACGAATCTCAGCAATATGTTCATTACCATTTTGATCAATCATTGAATTTGAGCCATCACCATCATCTTGTAGTATTTCAGCGCTATTTAAATTACCCATTTGAAGCACAGTTGCTGCCGCATTTGCACCATTACTAAACTGCTGTTCAATATTTGCATCGTTATCTATACCATTTGTGTCAATGGTTGCGGTTGCGGTCTGAGTTGTATTATGCTGAACAATATGACCTTCGTTTAATGATCCCTGTTGGGTTATAAAAGAATCTGAATCTGAGGTATTATATTGATTAACAGATGCATTATTACTCGCGCCACTTTGAATAACTGTCGCATCATTATCAGTACTATTTAATTGCTGATTAACGACAACTGAATTTTCCGCACCACTCTGATTCACATTTGCAGTATTACTATCGCTTGCATAAGCCCCTGCTGAAGTAAATATCGCTGCTGAGATTAATAACGCTAATTTAGAATGTTTCATCTTCGTATTTCCCTTTACTCTTAGTTAGATAAGCTTCCCTGGGTCACAACAACATGTTGTGATACACCCCATTGGGTCACACTTACAGCATTTCCGGAGCCGTACTGCTGGATCCAAATCGCATTTTCACTACCTGTCTGATTTATAATGGCTAAATTGTCCGTTCCAATTTGACCAACATCGGCCATCAGGCTAGAACCAAATTGGTTAAGTAAAACAACATTATTAAAACCAGCTTGTAGTATATTGGCTTCGATATCATTTCCTGACTGATTTGCAATGGCATAATTATTTGTGCCCTGCTGTGTAGTGAGAGTTTGATTATTAAAGCCAGATTGAGTTGAAATAAAATGGTTGTTACTACCAAGTTGATTGATATTAACCAACATATCATCGCCAAATTGATTTACATTAGCTTGATTACCAATCGTAGCTAATTCATCAACATCGCTAATATCTTGGCTAACACAAGGAGATGAGGATATGCACAAAGCAAAAGTTAACACCCCTGCTTTTGCCGTTAAGCGATAATTATTTTTACGCTTTTTCAAGGTCATGCTTCCTGCCCCTTGTGCGATGTTGGTGACAATTTAACTAAAAAATTGAATAAATCATCAATCATCGCTGTGCCATTGATAGTGTCAATATTATGGCGTCTTACAATTGAGCACGAATCAACCCACAGTATTAAACCGTGATAGACCTTAAGACTAAATGACCTGCCCCCCCCTACCTTTGTACTATTAAAATAAAAATAATCATTAAATAACAGCACCTTAATTCTCACCCGCGACTATTTTTAATTGATAAATCTGTTGAGGACGGGTAAAAATATTTATCAAAATTTGGTATAAAGCTAACGAGTAACTCATCTATTTAAGCAATGATTAAACATAGAAACAACATGATAGAGGTCATTTAAGTAGAACCCACTTCCATGAATAATCCATTAGATCGGTTTCTGGTTTTGCATGATTGACACGCCAACGGGCTAACTTTGATCGTTCAACAAATTTTCTTGAGCTGTTGAGACAATTGATTTTGGTGTCACATTATCGGTTGTTGGTGCAATTTCCACTTTGTAAACGTAGGGCCTTGATATCTGTTGTTAAATATTGAGCTTGCAAAACTATCAGCGAATGTATCTATTACGACTTCAAAAAATGCCAATCTTAAAAATATCAAAGTGAGATTTTTAAGATTGGCACAATATCTTTAATTATTAATGTGTAAATAAAGAGGGTGCTTACACACCCTTCTTTTACTTTAGTACTACATGCCTTGAGTAATGGTCACTGTATTACCAAACCCAATGCTGCTTACAACTGCTGAGTTATTCATATCGGTTTGGGTAACATAAACCACATTGCTACCATCACCAGAGACATATACATCAGCTAAATGATTGCCACCAGTTTGATCGATAACAATTTCGTTAGCTTCGCCCCATTCAGATTCAGCATATGCTTCGTTATGATGTCCAGACTGGTCTATATCAATAACTGATGACAAATCAGCAGCATCAGCATAGGCCTTGTTATGATGGCCATCTTGATCAACTATAACGACATTATCGGCCCCCCACGTTCCAGCACCGATCCCTTCACCATAAAAGTTGCTCCCATTGGGTTTGCTATTAACTTCATTATGATGCCCAGTTTGATTTACTGTAACGGTACTTAATCCGCCATCGTCAGTTGATGCACCTGCATAGTTATGATGACCCGACTGGGTGATTGTAATTGTGTTATCAAAACTGTACTCCCCTTGAAACACTACGGCTTCGTTTGCGAAACCCGCTTGCGCAACCGTAGCGGTATCATCCATACCCTCTTGGTCTACAGTCGCACTATTACCAGAACCTGAATTACCGTTACCGTTGCCATTCCCAAGAGTTAAAGAACTTTGAGTCACTGTCGCAGTGTTGCCTACATTGGACTGATTGACGGTTGCAACATGCTCAAAGTCCATTTGCATTACCGTTGCGACTTGATTTAAACCATATTGGTTAACTTGAGCTTCATGATTACCGCCATTTTGTGTCACATGTGCATCATGAGATTCACCATTTTGATATACATCAGCCATGTTAGACAAACCTGCTTGCTCAACTAAACCTATGTTACCATTACCTATCTGCTCTAATGTTGCGACCGTATCATCGCTACCTGAGCCGCCATAATTCTGGTTATTTTGCAATATATCACCATCGTTGTTTGAACCAATTTGGGTTAACGACGCACTTGCAGCATCTGACGTTTCCTGTTGAATATAAGCATTATTGTTAGAGTTGCCGGATTGATTAATGGTTGCATCTGCATAATCTGACCAATGATTATAAACTTCAGCAGTATCCTCACTTCCAGTTTGATTAACCGTAGACTGTGCACCATCACCATCATTTTGAGTGATGGTTGCTAAGTTACCGTTGCCCATTTGATTAACAGTTGCTTGCGCATTTTCACCATTAAAAAATTCTTGTGTTATATCTGCTTCGTTACGGTCACCAACTGATTTTACAAAGGCACTAGCTGTACTTGTTGCATTATGTTGGTCAATCAAAGATGTATTATCATTTCCCTCCTGATTTGATGAAGCTTGGGAGTTTGCCGTTTCTGCCTGTAAAATAGTTGAAAGATTATTATTACCGAGCTGCTCAATAGTTGCATTATTAGCAACACTATTGCTTTGTTGAACAACCACCGCGGTATTTAGCTCTCCCTCTTGACTAACATCGGCTTCGTTACTGCCTGCATACGCACCAGCAGAGGTCAATAAAGCTGCTGAGATTAATAAAGCTAATTTAGAATATTTCATCTTTGTATTTCCCTTCATTTGGTTGAAATAAATAACTCAAATTAATTACTCTGAGTCACGCTAACGTTTTGCATTGTTCCCCATTGAATAACGCCAACAGCACTTCCATAACCATTCTGCTGGATCATAATGGTATTATCACTTCCGGTCTGACGAATAACTGCTAAGTTGTGTGTTCCAATTTGACTCACATCCATTAGCAAATTGCTTCCTGCCTGACTGGCAATAACTCGATTACTAAACCCTGATTGGTAGATACTGGCTTCAATATCCGTCCCGGACTGGAATACAGTAACGCCATTGAATATGCCTTGTTGATGAGTAAAAATTTGATTGTTGTAGCCAAATTGACTTGAATCAAACTGATTATTGAAACCGCTTTGATTTAAATTAATGGATAGTGCATCACCAAACTGAGTTACATTGGCTGTATTATTAATGCCTATGGCAAGTTCATTAATATCACTCAAGTCTTGTTGGCCAAGGCTAGAAAACGACATCACACACAGAAAAATAGCAAGAACCTCAGTTGTTGCATTAAGGTAATATTGATGTTTACGCTTGTTCAAGGTCATATTCATGTCCCCGGGTTATTAAACATCAAGAACATCTTATTCATGTCGCTTAATAACTTTTACATTCATTGTTTCGATATTGTGGCTCTGTCATACCACATTCGAATCAACCTTGAGTATTAAACCAACATAGACCTATAGGTTATATTAATTCCACCCCCAGACTTAATTGCAATAGCTCACCTAATAAATTGATCTAAATCAATTTTATGTTAGTTTTTTGAAAATAAAAAACAACACATATGACAAAAAAATTATTTTCGAATAATGGAGTTTTTTAAAATAATTAATGCTATTTACATTTTTTTGATGTAGGCGGATAGTTGATATGAATAGCGCTATTTATATAGATAGTGCTATTGATATAGATAGGGTTATAAATAATTATTTCGATGTGAAAAGTTATCACATAAAATATAATTGTTTATTAATAAGTTAATTTATTTATACGCATTAATTTACTACTCACTTGTAAGCTTTATGTTTAAAACGCACTCTCATAATCAATTATTCAGCAAAGAAGCCACTAAACATATAAACAACACGATTGAAATCACTTGCCAAAAACGTACTGGGTTGCGAGTTATAATGGGCACATAATCATTTATTGTGTGATTCGCTTTGGCAGTGGTTAATTGATGAATTAATTCACAGGTATCCGCTTGGCGTAAATTAGGTTCAACATTGAGTGCTTTTTTTAATGCTACGTCAATCCACTCTGGCACCATTGGGTTTAATTTATGTACACTAATATATTCTAAACGTTGGTAATCCTGCCGCGTTCGGCATTTCTCGAGTTTGCCTTTAAAAGGCAATTGCCCAGCCAACATCTCAAAAGCAATCACTGCAAGCGAAAATAAATCGGCACGACCATCGGCCTTATAACCCAGTATAACTTCAGGGGCAGTGTAATCAGCCGTACCCAAAATACGATCTCGAGTTAACGGACTACTAATTTCTGCCACGCCTTTGATATAACAAGAACCAAAATCAATAATTTTAACCACGCCATCTCGGGTGATAAAAATATTATCCGGTTTTAAATCTTGATGCAGCGTTTCGCGACGGTGAAATGCTCTTATCCCTAATTCGATTTGTTTTAGCAACAGTAACACCTCTTCTACTGGGGCCTTTTTATGTTGAGTTAACCATTCACCTAAGCTTATCCCCGATAAAAACTCGGTGACATAATACAAAGCGGACTTTATGTTATGTTGCTCTACAACCTTAACGACATGAGCACTGCTAATGCGCTGCCCTACCCAGCTCTCTAACATAAAGCGCTCTATGTAAGCGGCATCATCTATGTAATTGACGGAAGGTGTTTTCATGCAAAAGACTTGGTTTTGCCCATTGACGACTCTATACACTTGGCTGCGTTGTGATTGATGAAGTATATGAGTTACCTGATATCCATCAAGCTTCATTCCAACGCTAAGTGGGGGGGGGAATGGTTGACGCGACAAGCTTTGATACACATCATCGATAGCTTGTTTAGGTAATTGTCTGACACTTAATAACTGCGCACTGAGATTATCTTTACTGCCTAAATCGAACGCCTTTTTATTCAACGCTAAGCAGAATTGTTCACACAAATCATCGCTAAGCGTTGGATGTTGCTGACAAAGAGCCGTCAATTTTCGGTGTATTTCAAATTCAGTGAGTACGTCATGAACTCCATCCGTTGTCAGTAAATAGAGGTCGTCAACTTCAACTGACAAGGTTTTATAGTCCACATCTAATTTAACATCCATCCCCAAAGCACGAGTAAGATATTGGTTTGATGAGTTAATATTAGTACTGTGATCATGAGTTAATTGCAGTAATTCGCCTCGGCGAAAACGATAAATACGTGAATCGCCCACATGCAACATGTGCACTGAACAAGACTTAAATACCAATGCACTAAAGGTACATACAAAGCCACGTCTGGCATCGCGATAGTCTTGCCCCAATCCATACAGCCAACGGTTTAATGCTGTTAATACTTTGGTACTCGATGTTTGCACACTCCAAGTTTCTGGGGTCGAATAATAATCTGCAAGAAAATTACTAACACTAATGGCAGACGCATGAGCCCCACCTTCAGCGGTACTGACACCATCACTGATAACACTAACAACACCTTTCGACGTAAGTGGTATCCCTGAAGGAATACGAATACCTATGGCATCTTCATTTTGCAGTTTACGTCCTTTTTCAGAAGCTTGGCCTACAACAAGCTGCAAAGTTGCAGCAAAAGGAAGCATGGCATCTACACTATCCATCGTTTGTTCTAATGACTCTGAAGCCATAAAACCTCTCACTCTAAGATTAAGCTGTTTTATCAATATAAAAACTCAAATTGCTTAAACATAAACAATTTGAGTTTTATGGCACTATGTTGCTCTGGCTACTTTACTCGAGCACTAACTTACGCTGATTAAAGTGACTTCGCCTTGATCGTTTACTTCAGCAATATGACCTTTGGGTTCTTTCATAAAAAATAATGTCACAAAACCAAATACGGCACTTATCGCAATCACATAAAAGAAAGTTTGAGTGGATACGATAGAATATACGGTTAAGAAAAACACTGCACCGACGTTACCATAAGCCCCTGTCATACCCGCTATTTGCCCTGTTAAGCGACGCTTAATCAGCGGCACAGCAGCAAACACAGCCCCTTCGCCACCTTGAACAAAGAATGAACATGCCATAACGACTGCGACAGCCAAAGGTAATGACCATGACGAGTCGATTTGTGCTACCGACAAATAACCAATCGCTAACCCTGCAGTTAATATTAACAAGGTGGTTTTACGACCAAACTTATCACTTAACCAGCCACCGCCAGGACGAGACATTAAATTCATAAAGGCATAGCTTGATGCCAACATACCCGCTTGTGCCATGCCAAGCTCGAACGTTTCTGCAAAAAAGAGTGGCAACATCGATACCACTGCAAGCTCAGAGCCAAATGTAGTGAAATACAGCACATTCAATACAGCAACTTGCTTAAACTGATAGCGTTCAAACTCAGGTACTTCCATTGAAAACAAATGTTTATTCACTTGGTATGTTTGGTAAAAATCGAACAAAAACACCACCACCAACCCAAGATAGATAAGGTAGGTTGCATCTTGAGTAAACATACTCACACCAGCAGGAGACAGTTTCCAACCTAACAGCGCTAGCGTGGCATACATTGGTACCTTCATAATGATCAGTAACACATAGTCACTTTTACTGGTCACTTCTAAGCCGCCGCCCTTTTTGGGCTTAAAGTAAGTCGAACCTTTTGGGGTATCGGTCACATTGAAATAATAAACAAATGCAAACAACAAACTCATTAAGCCGGTAATGCCAATGGCATAACGCCATCCGTCTGGGCCACCAAAAGCAAGTGCAACGGCAGGTAACGTAAAGGCTGCCGCAGCTGAACCAAAGTTACCCCATCCGCCATAAATGCCTTCTGCTGTACCTAACTCTTTTGCCGGAAACCATTCACTCACCATACGGATACCAACCACAAAACCAGCACCAATAAAGCCAATCAGAAATCGGGCTAAGGCTAACTGCTCAAAAGTGTCGGCTACCGCAAACATAAAACAAGGGATTGAACAGATACCCAATAAGGCAGAATAGGTGATCCTTGGACCATATTTGTCGGTTACCATACCAATGATAATCCGCGCCGGGATTGTTAATGCCACATTGAGGATCAACAAGGTCTTAATTTGTGATTTAGTCAGCCCTAAACTGTCGGCGATCACGCTAACAAGTGGCGCTGCGTTAAACCACACAACAAAGGTGATAAAAAACGCCATCCAACTTAAATGCATGATTTTCATCTTGCCGTGGAAACAGAAAATATTAAATTTTTCAGCACTCATATTGCACCCCTTTATGACTGAGCCAAGACAAAAACATTGCCTTGTTCAGTTTTAATTTCGAATGGTTTAACCACTAAATCAACATTTTCAATACAACGTCCGCTATCCAAGCGGTAATGTTGTTTATAAAGCGGCGAAGCAACACAAAGCTCACCATCGATTTCACAAATAAGTCCTCGGGACAATAAACTCACACCACTGGCAGGATCTACATTATCAAGGGCAAATAAACCGTCATCCCCTAAATTGAAAATGGCAACCGCACGTCCTGCTACCCAAGCCGCTATTCCGGTGCCTTTTGGCATGCTTGCTTCGCTACACACATTGACCCAAATCATGCTAATTCCTCCGCAGCGAGTTGTGCTGCATCGTCTGTAATATCGTTAATAGCTATCGTTCCTGCCCCTGCGTCTTTAATACTCGGGAAACGTTGCTCACGAATTCGTTGGTAAGCACTGGTATCTGCTTCTGGCGCATCATTTGGATTAACAAACTCATTAAAGCGCGCCAAAAAGGCCGGTTGTTCAAGGCTGGTTTTCCACTCACATTGGTATGTCGCGGCAATATGGTCCATCTGCTGCTCTAAGGTCGAGTTAATCCCCAATGCATCGTCAATAACGACTGATTTTAAATACGCTAGACCACCTTCTAATGAATCCATCCAAGTCGAGGTTCGTTGTAATTTGTCTGCAGTTTTGACATAGAACATCAAAATGCGATCGATATATTTATAGAGATCTTCAGTGGATAAATCAGTGGCAAACAAATCACCATGACGGGGGCGCATACCGCCATTGCCAGCAACATACAAGTTCCAACCTTTGTCGGTTGCGATAATGCCAATATCTTTGCTTTGTGCTTCAGCACATTCACGAGTACATCCAGACACAGCAAATTTTAATTTATGTGGACTGCGTAAGCCCTTGTAACGGTTTTCTAAATCAATCGCGAAACCAACGGCGTCTTGCACGCCGTAACGACACCAGGTGCTGCCAACACAGGATTTTACCGTGCGCAATGATTTACCGTAGGCATGGCCTGTTTCAAAACCAGCATCAATGAGTTTTTTCCAAATTTCGGGTAGCTGCGATAACGTTGCGCCAAACATATCAATACGTTGGCCACCGGTTATTTTAGTATAGAGGTCATATTCTTGGGCAATTTGGCCCATGGCTATCAGCTTAGTTGGGGTAATTTCACCACCAGCGACTCGCGGCACAATAGAGTAAGTGCCGTCTTTTTGGATGTTGCCTAAGTAAGCATCATTGGTGTCTTGCAATTGCACATGACTGCTATCTTGATTCAACACATATTGGTTTTCTAAGCTAGCAAATATGGACGCGGCGGCAGGTTTACAAATATCACAGCCATATGTATGACCACTAGCTGAAGGTTTTCCATGCTGAGTGATTAAGGTATTAAAATCATTAATGCCTTCGACTTGGCATAAGTGATACAAGGCTTGTCGGTCATGATCAAAATGGGCGCAAATTCCGGCATTAAAATCGAGTCCTGCAGCTTGTAAGGTTTGATCAATAATTTTTTGAACTAACGGCGCACAACCACCACAACCCGATGCCGCACGGGTACATGCTTTAATCTCGGCGATTTTATGGTTGCCAGCGGTCACGGCCCCAACAATGTCGCCCTTGGTTACTTGATGACAAGAACACACTATAGAAGTGTCTTTTAAATCGGCTTCGTTTTCTGCACCGGCTAGCAATAACTCAACTGCGGAACCTTCAATCTCGTCTTGAGACAAATAGCTATCAAGCAAGCGGCTGTAATCGCTGTTATCACCAATCAGCACTGCACCTTTTAAAAATTTACCGGTTTCGTCTAACCATAATTTTTTATAAATACCCGCTTGGTTATCAGATAACTCAACAAACTGTGCGTTATCAAAACCACGGCTAGCACCAATAGCGGCCACATCAACACCCAATAATTTAAGTTTGGTACTCATGTCTGCGCCGGTAAATGACTGCGACACGCTATTAGATGTTAATGAAGCAATATGCGAAGCGACCACTCGGGCCATTTGGTAACCAGGTGCAACTAAACCAAATATTTTTTGTTGCCATAACGCACACTCACCGATGGCATAAACATCGGGCGCTGAGGTTAAACAGTAATCGTCAATTTCAATGCCCCCACGTTCACCGATACAGATATTTGAAACTCGAGCTAATGAATCTTGTGGACGAATACCGGCAGAAAACACAATCATGTCAGTTTCAAGATAAGACTCATCATTAAAGGTCATTCGGTGCATTGCCGTTTCACCGTCAATAATCGCAGTGGTGGCTTTTGAAGTATGTACACTCACGCCGAGCTGTTCAATTTTACTGCACAGTAATTCACCCGCTTTATCATTTAGCTGAACGGGCATCAATTGTGGTGCAAACTCAACAACGTGGGTTTTTACCCCGAGCTGCATCATGGCATTGGCGGCTTCTAAACCTAATAGTCCACCACCAACAACCACCCCAACTTGACTGTTTTGAGCTGCGGCCTGAATCGATTCAAGATCTTCAATGGTGCGATACACTAAGCATTGAGCACGATCGTTACCTTGTATCGGTGGCACAAATGGAAATGATCCCGTTGCAAGCACTAAGCGGGTATAAGAATAATGATCACCTTGCGCGCTAGTCACCGTTTTGGCGGCAATATCAATTGCCGTAATAGGTGTGTTTAAGTGAAGCGTAATGCCCCAATCTTGATAATCTTGCGCGCTGGTTAACATCAGTGGATCGGCGCTACCGGTCTCGAAATATTTTGACAGCTGCACTCGGTCATAAGCTGGACGCGGCTCTTCACCAAACACGTGCACATCAAACGTTTTATTGAGACCTAAACTGCACACTTGCTCAATAAAATGATGACCAACCATGCCATTACCAACGACCACTAACTTGGGTTTTGAGACTGCCATATCCAACTCCTTCATGCCTTGGACCGTAAAAAGCAAAATGGCGCCAACTCCGCTTAAGGAGTTGGCGCCATTGCCTGTTGAGATCCAAATTTTTAAAATAAATTGTTGAGGTAAACGACCCCGTTAATTGCTGCCATTCACACTATCGTCAATCTGATACTTTGTTCATTATATGTATTGTTTGCAGGCTCTAAGCCAACTACAAAAAAGACTTAAGCTATTGATTTATTAGCCTTAAAAAATCAACAGCCTTTACTAAATGCTCTACTGTTGTCCATCTTGGTCACAACCGCACCAAAGTGAGGCGCACCATCATTGTTCACTGCGGTGTTTAGTGATTTTGACTTACCATGATGCTGAGTCACAATAGCAATAATTTGCGCTGACATTTGAGCTAATGACAAACCTTTTTGCATCGCTTGTTGTTGAATAATCTGGTGCGCTTTGGTTTCATCGAACCCTTGCTGCATAACGATAAGCTTGGCCTGACTAAGTAGTTTTATACTGCGGATTTCATCATCCAGTTTCTTAAATTCGGCGAGTGTTTTACTCGCTGCATTAAAACGTGCTTGGGCCAAACTAATGACACTGGTTAAACGATTAACACTTAACATCTCAGGAATAAAAGTGATGCGACCACAATCAAGTAACTCGGTTAATGCTGTCTGCTGCCATGTTTTGGCATTGACAACTATCACCATTGGCTTATTGGTTAATGTACGCTGAATAAGTCCTTGGATTTGAGCGTGCAATGTGTCGGTTAATATCAACAAGGTATCAAATGTTTGTTGATGTAATCGTTGCTCAATTTGGCTCACAGAAGTTAACACCGTGACATGTCCAAACGCTGCCAAACAAGCTTGGTACTTTACAACTTCACAATCGACCACTGGCACAGCTGAAAAACTCAGGTCACAAAAAATTAAACTGCGCATAACCACTCCTCGTTCAGCCATTTGGCTAATGGATTGTCTGTTGAACTGAAGCGGTTTGCCCAACATTGTTGACTCAAGTAAACGGCTTGCTCCGCTGCCATAATCTTTTGTGAATTTGATTTGTGTGAAATGGATTCTGGTGAAATTGATTCCTGTGGAATAATCGCTGTATTTAATTTGTGGTTAAGTAATAACAATACTGCAGCCAACGTTGCCGTCATACTGCTAAGCGCCTGCTCAATCATGGTGCGCGACATTAATGATATCAGCGCATCAGCAGAAAAAGGCTCTTTTTCGCGCCATAACAGCGCAAGAATGTCGCTAGATAATTCAGCTTGACCCACTTTTGCACCAGAAAAGCCTTCTAATAACGTAGGGATAGATAAGCTCGATACCGCTATATTATCTGTCTGTCCGTTGACGACAGTTATCGTGGTAGCCACTCTTGGATTACACTCGGTTTCACCTTGTAAGCCTTTAAAAATAGCCACACTGCCGGCGTGATATTCGCTTTTCTCAAATAAAATTTCGCATATTCCTTGGTGTACCGTATCTAACCCAGGGTGAAAATAACTGCGAAGGCTTATTGGTGCATTAGTTGGGTTCATGCAACGCGCTGCGGTTTGAATCAAACTGCGTAGACCTAATTCTTGATGTAATTGACGACACTCATCTAACACTGGTGCTAAGTCACCGGCGCATACGTAAACAATGTTATCTGAATGCAACGCCGCTTTGGCCATTTGCGGTGTAGTACAACACGCAATATTAAGCGACGCTAAACATGATTCAACATGGCGGCGATGAGGTAGAGCTTGGCTGTCACCGTGTAACATCACTCGAACACCCTGTTTTGCTAATAACTTAGCGACGAGTAAAAGCCAAGGTAACTGCTCGCGCTTGCCCGCATACACAGGCCAGTCGATATCGACCTCAAGCGAATGCCAATCTTTGTCTACAGTGCGACGTAAACCGGCCACCATGCCTGATATTTCTTCAGTCGTCTCGCCGCGCACGCGCATGAGCATCATGGCACTGGCCATTTGTGCGCGCGTTGCTTTTCCTTTAGCAAAACCTTCAAGCAGCAAACATGCCTCGTCAAACGTTAATGCACGAGAGCCTTTTTCGCCCTTACCTAATGCTTTTATCAACAAACGAAAGTCAAACTCATCCACGGATGTCAGCGTTAACTCACCTATTTTAGGCATATAAAGCCTCGTACCCATATTCTAATGGGGGTTGTGTTGCAGCTACATCAATATCGGCAAGCAAAGCATTCAGCTGTTGACCAACAGACACCACGTCACCAATGATGATTAACGTCGGCCCAGAGTCTTTAATGGTTAACGCGGCATCGGCCATAGAAGCGACTGTGGCATAAGTAACAATTTGATTCGGTCTTCCACCATTGGTAACAAATGCTACCGGCAGATTAGCGCCACATTGAGCATCGAGTAACCCAATTGAAATGCTTGGTGCTTGTTCTTTACCCATATAAAACACTAACGTAGATTGCGCCGCTAACAATGCTTGCCACTGAGTTGGAGCATTGGCATTATCGGCATCGGTCATTTTGGTGCCGGTGATCAGCGTGACACTACGGGCCATACCACGATACGTTAATGGAATGCCGGTACTTGATGCACAACCTAACGCTGCGGTAACACCTGGAATAAATTGCGAACGGATACCATTTTGTGCAAGGTAAAGCGCTTCTTCTGCACCTCTACCAAAAATATGCGGATCGCCGCCCTTTAAGCGCACCACTTTTAATCCTTGCTGCGCCAATGTCAGTAATAATTCATTAATATCGTCTTGCTTTTTACTCGGCTGACCACAGCGTTTACCCACAAAGTGACGCTGACAACTAGGGGTTACTAACGTCAAAATGTCACTACTCACCAGGCTGTCAAACACCAACGCTTCAACTTGTGCCACTATTCTAGCGGCCTTAAGTGTCATTAACTCTAATTGACCACAACCCGCACCAACAATAGCCACATCACCCGCGTGTAATTCATTTGCGGCATGCCCTAAAGCATTTATAGATTGATGACCTTTTATCATTGCTTCTACTGTTTTCATTAGGCTACGTCCTCTGCTACTGATGGTTGATGGTCAATGTCGGAATAAGATTCGCAATAAGATAAGGCATCTTTCCAACTCTGCTTGGCACACTGCTTAACTTCACTATGACAACTGCCACATTGACGGCCGCAACCGAGTAATAACTGGGTGCTATCTAACGCCTGCTCAAAACTGATATTCGCTAAACCGTCACTCATCACTTGGTCGTTAAATTGTTGATTGATTTCGTCGTTAATGTTCGCTTCGGTTACCCCTGTACAAGCGCAGATTAACGGACTATTTCCGGCTTTTATTTGCTGATGTAGCTGTTTAATTAACTGTTTATCGACAGGCTTACCAATAAAATCATTCATCTGATATAGGGCCACATTCACTTGAGTATGAGACAATACTTTTAATGCCTTAAGTAATCCTTTATCCATATTGCATTGGATATATAAAGGCTGGCCAACTACCGTTAAAGTCCATTTTAGTGAATGCGCTGTTGCTTGGTAGGCAAAACTGTCGTCGGTATCGGTAAAACCAATGTGATGACACACTCCGTTCTCTAGCGTTTGTGCAACTTGCCAACATAGCCCGTGAGCAGAAGAGTCGTGTTGACCAAAAACCACCCCTTGCAGCGCAAGTTCAACAGGGGTTAATGTCACGGGTTGACACTTAAACCCAGGTTGTTTTGATATTGGGTCGACACGTGCATCTAATGCTTGATTCACGCCTTTTGTCAGCGAAAACTGTGCAGACCAATGCATTGACATCAAAGCCATATTTGTCGGTATGTCATCATCGACAACAGCGCGAGCCATCGTGAATGAGGCGTGGGTAAAAAGGTCGGGGTTAGCGGTCTCTGTGGAGTATTGTTCAATTTGATTTTGAATAGCTTCAATGCGGACCAAGCCACCTTCTGTTAACGACAATGCACTGAGTTGTGATGAATGCAGGTGAACGACAGGCTCAGGAATACTGGCTCGTAAGCTAGCAATATGTCCGGTGCGAGTCATGGTATGCCACTGATCTCGGCTTCGGCCAGTGTTTAATAACAAGGTGTTACTCGGTAATGATTGTTGCGGAACACTAACAACCGCAGGCGTAACAAACTGCGCTTTACCCGTCGCGGTAGCAAATTCACCTAGGCCGAAAACACGCACGTTTTGTTGACCAATTTGAGTTGCCGAAGCAATAGGCCATTGCGTCGGTGCTAGTGCATCATATTGCGCTTTGGATAACTCTGTTAGCCCAGTGAGATCAAACACCTTAGTTGGAAAAACCTGTTTAACCTTCGCCGATAAGGCTGCAAACTCGCTAAATATGCTGGCATTGTCATCAAACTCAAAACCATCAAAGCCCATTTTCTTAGCTACTTGGCTAACCGCCCACCAATCCGGTTTAGTTTGGCCTTTGGCTGTGATAAAGCCACGTTGACGCGTAATAGTGCGCTCACTATTAGTGACGGTACCGCACTTTTCTGACCAGCCTTGCGCGGGGAGTAATACATCAGCAAGTTTGGCGGTATCAGAATCAGGACTGATTTCAGACACGACAACAAAAGGACAATCTGCTAATGCCCGTGCAATTTTTTCACTGTTGGGCAAAGACACCACAGGATTTGTGCCCATAATCCAAATCGCTTTGATTTTACCTTCGGCAAGGGCATCAAACATCTCAACTGCTGCTAAACCTTTTTGATCTGCAACACTGTCAACTTGCCAAAAATCAGCTAATAACTGTTGCTCCGATTGTGAAAACCCCATATGACACGCTAACTGAGTGGCTAACCCACCGACCTCTCGGCCGCCCATGGCATTGGGCTGCCCAGTTAACGAAAAGAATCCACAGCCAGCTTGACCAATGTGTCCTAACGCGAGGTGGCAGTTAATCATCGCATTGGTTGCATCGGTGCCAATGGTTGACTGGTTAACCCCCTGACAAGATGCCGTAAGTACTTTTTTATTGTTGGCTACAAGTTGATAAAATTGCGTCAGCTGAGTGACTGAAACACCGACTTGCGTGGCAAGATCGGCTAAATTGGCACTTAATTGTTGCGCCTGCAAAACCACAGTATCAAAGCCTTCTGTATGTGCGGCAATATACGCGTGGTCGACACGATTTTGATCTGTTAGGTAACCGAGTAAGCCATGAAATAATGTTAAATCAGCGCCCGGTTTAATGGCTAAATGTAAGTCTGCTTGTTTTGCTGTGGCTGTTGATAACGGGTCGATTACCACTAACTGAGCATTATTAGCTTTTTTTGCGGCTAAAATTCTTTGAAAAAGAACGGGATGAGTCCAAGCGGTATTGGCGCCGACTAGCACTATGACCTCTGCTTGTTCTAAGTCATCATAACAACCTGGCACTACATCCTCACCAAAGGCACACTGCATTGCGCTCACTGCTGACGACATACATAAGCGTGAGTTAGTATCGACGTTAGCCGTTTTTAAAAAGCCTTTAGCAAACTTGTTGGCAACATAATAATCTTCAGTGAGTAATTGGCCAGAAAGATACAGTGCGACTGAATCTGGACCATGTTCTGCAATGGTTTGCGCAAAGGTATCAGCAATTAAGGTGCTCGCCTTGTCCCAATCAAGTGGCATACCAGAACGAAGTTTAGGGTAACGCAGTACATTGGGTTGGGCTAAACTGTCGAGTAAGCGTTCACCTTTGGCACATAAATGACCGTAATTAGCTGGATGCTTGTTGTCACCGACTAGTATTAAATCTGCAGCATCGACATCGGTCCAATTCGGTTTATTTGAAGACACGCTAACACCGCATCCGACACCACAATAAGCACAACTTGATTGGACCACTGACATACATCTACCCTTTCACTTTGACTATCTCATGGGTAAGGTACTGCGAAAGCTGTGCCAGAAAATTAACTTACTGATTTATAATAGAAATGGATATTTAGATAAATAAAGCATTACAACATTTGCGCAACAAAAGTGCATTAACTGCGCTGTTATGTAGCGCATCTAATTGAAATCAAAAGACTTTAAATACCTATAAAGAGGTATAAAAATAAAAGTGAGATGTATACTCTTGAGGAATAAAAACAAAAATACCGACATTATGTCGGTATTTTCAAGCTATCTAAGATAACTTATTTTGCAGTACGGCCATCATCGTGGCATGTATCACATGTTGGCTTTTCGCCTACTTTTGCTTCATGTGGTGCATGACAATCAGCACACATAAGTAACCCATCATGTGGCTTATGGTTATCATCCATTTCAGCTAGTGAACCATGACAACTTTGACATTGTTCAAATTCATAAGCGCCATCTTTTGATGGTTCACCATCAGCGTGACAGTTTTCACAGCCACCCATTTCAACGTGAAACTCTGCGAGGGTCTCATCAGCAGCAAATGATGCAGAAGACATCATCATTACCGCGAAACCAGCCGCAAACAATGCACTTAGTAGTTTATTGCTCACTATTCATTCCTCCAATTTAGTGTGTGTCCGCATTCTTTTATCTGACGCGGATCAGCACACTGCAACACGACACTTTGCTTAAGGGTTATTCAACAACTTTGTTTATAAACCGTTTATCAAAGATTTATAAACAATCTCAAATTAACTGACAATATAAACGTAGTTAATCAATCCACTTTAAGCAAAATTAATTTAGATTAAGTAATAATAGCAGCGATAATTAGATGAAGATGTGCGCTATATCATGTAACTCGATGGTTTTTAGTCAATAAATCATCTTAAGTGCAGAAACAAGCTAATACAGCAAAGGCTAATACATTGGCTTATAGCCAATAAAAAGCCCCAATCGATATTGGGGCTACATTTACACATATAACAACTTAGTGTTTATATTAACTGCGAGACTTTTCTAAGCGAGCAAGTAAACTAGAAGTATCCCAGCGATTACCTTTCATTGCTTGAACTTCAGAATAAAATTGATCAACTAATGCGGCTACCGGTAAATGGCTACCATTACGACGGGCTTCATCTAATGCAATACCCAAATCTTTACGCATCCAATCGATAGCAAAACCAAAATCATATTGACCTTGCCACATCGTTTTATAGCGATTTTCCATCTGCCAGCTTTGTGCCGCGCCTTTGCTGATCACTTCAATCACTTTTAAGCCATCTAAACCAGCACTTTTAGCAAAATGAAGTCCCTCTGCGAGGCCTTGCACTACACCAGCAATACAAATTTGGTTAACCATTTTAGTCAACTGCCCCGCCCCAACTGGCCCTAACAATTCAGCGCAGCGGCTGTATGCCGATATGACGGGTTTAACAGTATCAAAATGAGCTTGGTCACCACCCATCATCACCGTTAACGCACCATTTTCGGCACCGGCTTGACCACCTGAAACTGGCGCGTCTAAGAATGCGATGTTAAGTGGCTCAATGTACGCGGCAATTTCACGTGCAACATCTGCTGAAGCGGTTGTATGGTCAACTAAAATAGCACCAGCATGCATACCATGCACAATCCCATGTTCACCTAATACTACTTGACGTAGGTCATCATCATTACCCACACAGGTAAAAACAATGTCTTGGCCTTGGGCGGCATCTTTTGGTGTATCAGCCTTCTTACCACCATATTGTTCAACCCACTGAGTCGCTTTAGCCCCGGTACGGTTATAAACAGTAACGTCATGACCCTGTTTAACCAAATGTCCCGCCATCGGGAACCCCATAACGCCTAAACCAATAAATGCTACCTTGGCCATGATTTCCCCTTATTTATTCAACTGAAGGTTTAACGTGAGCTTCCATTTCGGCACCGATACGTTTACGCATATCCATCAATCTCAATGCACTATCACGTAAGCGAACATCATCAGCGGTGGCTGGTATCCACTCAGGAACCGATGTCGGATGTCCTTCATCGTCTACTGCTACCATAATAACAATACAGTGGGTTGTCAGATGACGTTCAGATTCTTTAGGATCGCCTGCTTTTACATCAATGGCAATGTGCATAGACGTTGTACCGGTATAAATAACTTTGCCAGTCACTTCAACAATATTACCCACATGGATAGGCTTAACAAATCGAATGCCGCCAGCATAAACAGTAATACAATATTTACCGCTCCAGCCTGCTGCTGCTGCATAAGCGGCTAAATCGATCCATTTCATTACTGCACCGCCGTGAACCTTACCGCCAAAATTGACATCTGCAGGTTCTGCCAGAAAACGTAATGTAAGTTGTCTATCTTTACCGGCCATAATAGATCCTATTAAATAAGTTTCATTACTTATCAGTCTACGCTAAATCATCATTTAACGGGAATTGATAAATACTAATGTGACAAAAAAACAAACCAAATAAATAAAAAAGGGAAGATTTTCATCTTCCCTTATTGGCATTAACTCGATTAAATTTTCTTAAACAGTAACGAACCGTTCGTGCCACCAAAACCAAATGAATTACATAAGGCATAGTCAAACTGATGTCGACGTGAAGTGTGGGCAACAAAATCTAAATCGCAACCTTCGTCTGGGTTATCTAAGTTGATTGTTGGCGGTACGTGCTGATCACGCAGTGCAAGCAAAGTAATAATGGCTTCAACAGCGCCAGCTGCGCCCAACAAATGTCCAGTCATTGATTTAGTTGAACTTACAAGTACCTCGTAGGCATGTGGTCCAAACACCGATTTAACTGCTGCAGCTTCTGCTTTATCACCCGCATGAGTTGAGGTGCCATGTGCATTGATGTAACCCACAAGCTCTTTGTCAATTTGGGCATCATTAATGGCGTTAACCATTGCCGCTGCGGCACCAGCACCATCACTTGGAGGTGATGTCATGTGAAATGCATCGCCGCTCATACCAAAACCAACTAACTCACCGTAAATTTTAGCACCACGAGCTTTAGCTCGTTCATACTCTTCCATCACAATAACACCGGCGCCATCGCCAATAACAAAGCCATCACGGTCTTTGTCCCAAGGGCGACTTGCTGCTGTTGGATTGTCATTACGAGTCGATAATGCTTTAGCAGCACTAAAACCTGCAACGCCTAATGGGCTAGTAACATCTTCTGCACCACCAGCCACCATCACATCAGCATCACCGTAAGCAATGGTACGTGCTGCAAAACCAATATTGTGTACACCAGTTGTACAGGCTGTAGTCACCGCAAAATTAGGACCTGTCATGCCATACATAATCGACAAGTTTCCGGCTATCATATTGATAATGGTGCTTGGCACAAAAAATGGCGACACTTTACGTGGTCCACCATTTAATAATGCAGAATGGCCTTGTTCAATTAACCACATACCACCCATACCAGAACCAATAGCAGTACCTATACGAGCTGGATTTTCTTGGCTCATATCTAAGCCTGAATCTTTTACTGCTTGAATACCCGCAGCCATGCCGTATTGGATAAATAAATCCATTTTACGAGCATCTTTTTTGGTTAGGTATTGTTCGACGTCAAAATCTTTCACAGAGCCACTGAAACGAGTACCAAATTCACTAGCATCAAACTTAGTGATTGGAGCTATACCACTCTTACCAGCCAATAAGGCATTCCAAGTAGACTCGACATCATTACCCACAGGAGTCACAAGACCAAGACCTGTGATGACGACACGACGTTTAGACATGTTATTCACCTTTAAATAAAATCTGCCACGATGCCATTATTGCGATTTAGCTAAAGAAGTATAAGGAGGGATGTTCTAATGCAATTAAATGGAACGAGCGTTTACAAATGCTTTAAACAAAAACAGGCGGCATAAATGCCGCCTGTTTTTGTGAATTCTTGATTACTGATTCTTAGAAACGTAATCGATCGCTGCTTGAACAGTAGTGATCTTTTCAGCTTCTTCGTCAGGGATCTCGGTATCAAACTCTTCTTCTAGAGCCATAACCAATTCAACAGTGTCTAGAGAATCAGCGCCTAAATCGTCTACAAAAGAAGCAGCTGATTTAACGTCTTCTTCTTTAACGCCAAGTTGTTCGATGATGATTTTCTTTACACGTTCTTCGATGTTGCTCATTAGTTTTCTTTCCTATTCAAATTACGCACTTGCGTAAGATTGCGAGTAGTTTATTCGAATTAGATAACAATGCAAGCTTAGATTTTGTGGTCTAACCACAAAAATTAACATTGAATTGTCACTAACACTGACTCAAATGAAGGTAGTTACCTACCTATCGCCCTTAAACCATGTACATACCGCCATTCACATGCAAAGTTTCGCCTGTGATGTAAGCGGCTGAATCCGAGGCCAAAAACAATACTGCATTGGCAATTTCTTGTGCTTGCCCTAATCGTTCCATCGGAACTTGCGACATAATAGCTTGTTGCTGCTCAACTGTCAGCTCATCTGTCATGTCTGTCTGAATAAATCCAGGTGCAATAGCATTCACTGTTATTTGACGAGATGCAACCTCTCTTGCAAGAGATTTTGTAAATCCGATCAAACCAGCTTTAGCTGCCGAGTAATTTACTTGGCCAGCGTTGCCCATTGTACCTACTACAGAACCGATACTGATAATACGTCCGAAACGTTTTTTCATCATAGATCGCATTACTGGTTTAGACAATTTAAATAATGAAGTCAAATTAGTGTCAATAATATCTTGCCACTCATCATCTTTCATCCGCATTAATAAATTATCACGGGTAATACCCGCATTGTTGATAAGAATATCAACTTCACCTGCTTTTTCTTTGATCTGGCTATATAAATCAGCAACAGATTGAGAGTCAGTGACATTTAACACCATCCCAAAGCCTTTGTCACCTAGGTATGCTTGAATCGCCGCTGCACCTTTTTCACTGGTTGCCGTACCGATAACCATCGCGCCAGCTTGTACCAATGATTCAGCAATCGCACGCCCAATACCGCGACTAGCGCCTGTCACTAAAGCAACTTTACCGTCTAAATTAATGCTAAAGCTCATATCAACTCCTTTATTCGACTAATGCTGCAAATGAAGCAACATCATTGACCGCTTGAGCGGATATCGATTTATTAATTCTTTTTGTTAAACCGGTTAATACTTTACCCGGTCCACACTCTATTAATTTTGTAACACCTTGTGTCGCCATAAATTCAACAGACTCGCTCCAACGCACTGGGCAATATAACTGACGCACTAATGCATCTTTAATTGCCTGTGAATCTGTCGGCATGGCCACATCAACATTGTTGACGACATTAATGGTAGGCTCTGAGAATGTCACTTCAATTAACGCTTTAGCGAGTTCATCAGCGGCTGGCTTCATTAGTGCACAATGTGACGGTACACTCACAGGTAATGCTACTGTCATTTTTGCCCCTGCAGCTTTACATGCAGCTGCAGCGCGTTCAACAGCCGCTTTCTCACCGGCTATCACAACTTGACCAGGGCTGTTGTAGTTAACAGGGCTTACCACGCTACCTTCAGCAGACTCTGCGCATGCTTTAGCAATAGCAGCATCATCAAGACCAATAATGGCAAACATGGCACCAGAACCTGCTGGCACAGCTTGTTGCATTAACTTTCCGCGTAGTTCAACTAATTTAACTGCATCAATAAATTCAATCACACCTGCGCAAACTAAAGCAGAATACTCTCCAAGGCTGTGACCTGCTAATAAAGAAGGCATGGGCTTGTTAGATGCTTGATATGCACGCCAAATAGCTACGCTTGCCGTAAGCAATGCAGGCTGAGTTTTATCTGTTTCATTCAAGGTCTCAGCTGGACCATTGGCAACAAGATCCCATAAATCATAACCTAACGCTTCACTCGCTTCAGCAAAGGTTTTGCCGATAACATCGTTAGATTGAGCTAATTCCGCTAACATTCCTACAGCCTGTGAACCTTGGCCAGGAAATACAAAAGCAACATTTTCCATAAACGCTTACCTGTATAAAATTAATTTGAAAATTAAAAACGAACTAAAGCACTGCCCCAAGCAAAACCACCGCCAAATGCTTCGAGTAGTAATAAATGTCCACGCTGAATTCGACCATCACGCACCGCTTCATCTAATGCGATAGGCACCGATGCGGCAGAAGTATTACCGTGTCTCGCTAAAGTCAGCACGACTTTATCTAGACTCATGTGCAACTTTTTAGCCGTGGCATTAATAATGCGGAAATTAGCTTGATGTGGCACTAGCCAGTCAATTTCTGATTTATCGACATTATTAAGACGTAAGGTTTCAGTGACCACATTAGACAGCTGGGTAACTGCAACTTTAAACACATCGTTGCCTTTCATCGTCATAAAACCAACGGCTTCAGAACTTTCATTAGCACGAGGAGGGAAAGAGCATTTTAATAAATCCCCTTGGCTGCCATCAGCATAGATATGCGTCGCAATGATACCGGGTGTATCACTAACACCGATGATAGCAGCGCCTGCGCCATCGCCAAATAAAATGACGGTAGAGCGATCAGCAGGATCACACATCCGTGACAATACGTCAGAACCTATAACCAGTACTTTCTTAGCAGAACCCGTTTTTACGAATTGATCCGCAACCGATAGTGCATAAATAAATCCAGAACACGCGGCAGCAATATCAAAGGCAGGGATATTTTTGACGCCTAATAAGGCTTGGATTTCGCATGCAGCTGCAGGAAATGCGTTTGATGCACTGGTGGTTCCACAAACAATCATATCAAGATCGCTTGCTTCGATCCCTGCCATTTCAAGCGCTTTTAGTGCCGCTTGATAACCCATTGTTGAAACCGATTCATCTGATGCAGCAATGCGCCGCTCAGAAATACCGGTTCGGTCAACAATCCATTGGTCACTGGTTTCAACCATTTTTTCGAGATCTTGATTGCTACGAACTTGCACAGGTAGATAGCTACCTGTTCCGAGAATTTTTGTGTGCATATATGAGATCAGCTATTGATGTCTAAAAGAATCGACTCCAAACGATCTTTAATCATTTCAGGAAGACGACGTTTTGCTTCTGTTGCTGCTAAATTTAATGCTTGTAAAAATGCAGCTTCATCCGCGTTACCATGACTCTTTACTACTATTCCGCGCAATCCTATCAGACTTGCACCGTTATAGTGGTCGGGGTTCATCTTACTGAGTACTGCTTGTATGCGTGGAGCGATGAGTTTGGAGAGTAAACGAACAAAAAAACCGTCATTTAAGCCGCGTTTTAATTGATGTACTAACAGTTTTGCGATGCCTTCAGAAGTCTTTAAGGTGATATTACCGACAAAGCCATCACAAACAATGACATCCACATTACCAGTGTAAATTTCATCGCCTTCAACAAAGCCGATATAATTAACTTGTTCGGTGTGTTGTAAAATTTGTCCGGCCTGTTGAACCTGGTCGTTACCTTTAATGGCTTCAATACCGACATTAAGCAAAGCGACTTTGGGACGGGATTTCTTATGGACAGCTTCACATAAGACAGACCCCATAATAGCAAACTGGAATAAGGTCTCGGAATCACAAGATACATTAGCCCCTAAATCCAGCAGATAAACGGGCTTGCCAGTCATTGCAGGTAAACAAGAAACCAGTGCGGGTCTATCAATACCCGGTAATGTTTTTAATAGCACCTTAGCCATCGCCATCAACGCACCAGTATTACCAGCGCTAACGCAGGCCTCGGCTTTTCCGTCACGTACCAGTTCAAGCGCTATTCTCATAGAACTGTTTTTACGTGAACGCAAAGCATGAATGGGCCTATCGCACATTGTCACGACTTCAGTAGTGTGGATTATTTCAATTCTGGATAAATCAGCTGAGTGAGCTTGGGGAAGGTATTTTTCTATTTCGGTTTTATTACCAACCAAAATAATATTTAAAGAGGTATGAAATTTCAGTGCCTGCATCGCTGCAGGCACTGTCACGTGGGGACCGTGATCGCCCCCCATCGCATCTAACGCAAGCGTCAGATTTGTCATCAGATAATCAACAAATTACTTGTTGATAACCTTTTTACCGCGGTAAAAACCATCAGCAGTCACGTTGTGACGTAGATGTAATTCACCGCTAGTTGCGTCTACTGATAATTGAGCAGTGCTCAATGAATCATGTGAACGACGCATGCCGCGCTTTGAACGTGATTTTTTATTCTGTTGTACAGCCATTGGACCTGTCTCCTACGATTACTTGCTCTTCAGTTTTTCTAACACTGCAAACGGATTTGGACGCTCCTCATGAGCGGGTTCGATCTCGCCTACAACTATATCTTTCGATCCAGACTTACAACTATTATCATCGTGCATCGGGATGATAGGCATAGCGACTATCAATTCATCTTCAATCAATTGATGCAGACGTACTTCACCAATCTCATTACACTCAATTGGATCATACGCATCCGGGAGCTCATCGATTTCTGCCTCAGTCTTACAAGGACTAAAACAAAAGTCGACCGTAACCTCAGTAGTAAATTGTGTCATGCAACGTTGACATAGCAGAGTGAGCTCCGTCACAGCCTTCCCGCGAAGGTAGACTATCCCCTGTAAATCGACGCCACATTCCAACGACACAACTACGTCGGAACAGTCGCCGGCACATAACTCGCTTAATCGCTTAAGTTGCTTACCTAAAATGGTACCTTCATATCGAAGGCCGCTAGAGGCAGCGCGTATAGGATCAATTGAAACCGGTATCTTTACTGTTTGCATAAGGCGCGCATATTATAGTTTGAAAACGCTGGAGTCAAAGAAAATTTCCGTAAAAATACGGTAACCTCACCTAACAAGGAACTTTAGGTACTCTTTAAATCCGGCATTGAATTTGAAAGTTGGTAAATTTTACCGAACCCAACCCCATCACACAAGCATTACTCAAGAAAAATGATCCATTTGCATAGATGAATACAGTAAACTGACTAATATTCTGTTATTAGCCAATAAATAATGAAACAAAACCAATGAAATTCAATCTTGTACTTGCGTCAACCTCACCTTTTCGTCAACAACTAATGCAAAAATTAATGCTGCCTTTTAGTTGTGTTAACCCAGATATTGATGAAACCCCAATAAAAGATGAGACAGCATTAGCATTGGTTAAGCGCTTAGCCGAGCAAAAAGCATTAGCTGGCGCGAACTTAATTGATCAAACATCTGTGCCGCAATTAATTATTGGTTCCGATCAAGTCGCGCTGATTAACGGTCAAATTATCGGTAAGCCTTATAATGTAGACAATGCGATAGCTCAATTAAGCTCAGCATCTGGTCAAGCAATTACTTTTTATACAGGTCTTGCTGTATTCAATAGTGCCAATCAACAAATGATATCTTGTGTTGAACCGTTTACGGTTCATTTTAAACACTTATCTACGGCGCAAATTCGCTATTACGTCGATGCAGAGCAGCCATTATATTGCGCGGGGAGTTTTAAATGCGAAGGGTTAGGCATTGCCTTATTTAGCCGTTTAGAAGGTGACGACCCAAATAGCTTAATTGGACTACCATTAATTAAGCTGATTGATTTACTCTCACAACACGGTGTAGATGTTCTTAGTACAGCAGCAGAATGCTCAATCAAGGAATATTAATATCGAATACTAATATCGAATACTAATATCGAATACTGATATCGAATACTGATATCGAATATAAGGTCGATACCGAATCTAAAAAGGTGCATTGATGAAGGTAATGGTGTTTGCGCTTAATGTGGGAACGATAACAGGTGTAACACCGAGATAAGCTAAGCAACATATAAAGCGTATGTAATGCAGCGTCGAACACTTATATTCGACGCTGCATTACACATCTGGCAATACATCACCCACAATAATTAAACATAGTCATGTATCGCCGATGGTTGGTCGACAATCGCGCGTGGATTTAACGTTTTTAATCTAGCTTCATTATGTGCGCCGTAACTCACACCAATACTCGCCATGCCAGCATTATTGGCCATGGTTAAATCATGAATAGAATCACCAATCATGACGGCTCTATCGGCAGCAACATCAAAATATCTCAATAATGAATGCAGCATCTCAGGATCTGGCTTGCTCTTAGCGTCATCAGCGCAACGCGTCGCATGAAAATACTGTCCTAAGCCTGTTAATGCTAATACCTTGTCTAGACCATCTCGTCCTTTACCCGTCGCCACAGCTAATTGATAACCAGCCGCATGTAGATTAATAATGAGCGACTCTACCCCCTCAAATAGAGGTGTAGGCTGCTCATTGGCAAAATGATGACGTCGATAACAATCAATAATCTGTTGATGGTTTTGGTGACCAGCAAATAAAATCGGCATGATTTTAGGTAAAGATAAGCCTATGACATCTCTAATTTGTTGCTCAGAGGGTATAGGTAAAATTAATTCTTGTGCTACATCTTGCATACAAGACACTATTTTACCTACGGTATCCATTAGTGTGCCATCCCAATCGAAAATGACTAGTTCATAAGCTTTATCTTTAATGTTCAATATCATGCCCTACTTCATTTGCACATATCTGTGGGTGTTATACTCTCTTCAATTTATCAAGAGTGCTCAATAACACTGGATCTAAAGGCGCTTTAACTTGCATGATTTCATCATTTTCTGGATGAGTGAATTTAAGTTCAGCCGCGTGTAAAAACAGACGGTCTAACCCTAAAGCACGCATGCTGTCGTCAAATTGTTGCTCGCTGTATTTATCATCACAAGCAATTGCATGGCCTGCATACTGACAATGTACTCGTATTTGGTGGGTTCGCCCTGTAACAGGACTCGCCTTAACTAAAGTACACCCTTGGTAACGCTGCATGATCTTATAACGGGTTTCTGACTCTTTACCCTCTTTGTTAACCCGAACGATTCTCTCGCCCGACTTTAAGGTAATTTTTAATAGCGGTGCTTTAACCACTTTATCACTTGCTTGCCATTCACCACGCACCAACGCTAAATAATCTTTTTGCATGGTTTTACTGCGCAATTGCTCATGTAAATGCTTTAGTGCACTTCGCTTCTTGGCCACAAGCAACACACCCGAGGTATCTTTATCTAATCGATGCACTAGCTCTAAAAACTTTTGCTGTGGTCGCAGTGAGCGTAATCCTTCAATCACACCATAATCGACACCGCTGCCACCATGCACAGCAATACCAGCAGGCTTGTTTAACACGATAAGATGATTATCTTCATGGATAATACGATCTTCAAGCTGTGACACTCTGGATAAATTAGGAGATGGTGCCTTGCGATTGTCTTTTTCGGCAACACGAACAGGCGGTACTCTTACGATGTCACCAATTTGTAATTTGTATTCAGGCTTGATGCGTTTTTTATTTACCCGCACTTCCCCTTTGCGCACAATCCGATAGATCATGCTTTTAGGAACACCTTTTAATTTAGTTAGCAGAAAATTATCGATTCGTTGTTCAAAATGATCTTCGTCGATAGTCACGTATTCAACTTGGGGGGTAGTTTCAGTATTCATGATGCGCCATATAGTGGTAACCCCAATAGTGTACCTTATCTTGCAAATGATTGGCTATTGCCGCATCAGACTTGAAATAAATACATGAAAGAATATGGGCTTTTGATTGCTGAAAATAACGTTTGTTGCTATATTTGCCCACAGGTTGAGAGTAAACAGTGGATAAAGTGTTCACAACTTTGACCAAATGCGAAACACTAGCAGTTAAAAAAATGAACCTAATCGGTAGCAACTCATTGATTTGCAAATTGTATTAATTAAAAAACGACAAAAACCGTTTGTGCAATTAAACCGTAAGTTTTGAATAAAGATTTCAATTTAACTGTAGTAAATCGCCCCAAATTCGAACAACATTTTAGCTTGTTATCAAACAAACCGATTCGACTTGGGCATTAACGGATTAAAATACCATAATTTATGGGGTTGGTTGTTAGTCAACCAATTCCTTGTTTTTGTAAACATTAGAAAATAAGCCATAAATAGGATGCGACACGCAGTGACTGCGTTTTACAGTAATGAGCACCTAATTGCCTGGATCTAGCCGTGAGGTTATACCGATTAATTCAGGCCCGTAATGCAGAAAAAATCGTGTTGTTTGATGACCTCATTTAGAAGAATCACGTCATCATGAAACGTATGTTAATTAATGCAACTCAATCAGAAGAGTTGCGCGTAGCCCTAGTTGATGGGCAAGAACTGTATGATTTAGACATTGAAAGTCCAGGTCACGAACAGAAAAAATCAAATATCTATAAAGGTAAAATCACTCGAGTAGAACCGTCACTTGAAGCCGCATTCGTTGATTACGGTGCAGATCGTCATGGTTTTTTACCCCTCAAAGAAATTGGTCGCGAATACTTCCCTAAAGGTTATTCATTCCAAGGCCGCCCAAACATTAAAGAAGTGGTACAAGAAGGCCAAGAAGTCATCGTTCAAATCGATAAAGAAGAACGTGGCAACAAAGGCGCTGCACTAACTACCTTTATTAGTCTTGCTGGCTCTTATTTAGTATTAATGCCAAATAACCCTCGTGCTGGCGGTATTTCTCGTCGTATCGAAGGTGATGAACGTACCGAACTCAAAGAAGCAATGGCTGAGCTAGAAGTACCGAATGGTATGGGCTTGATTGTGCGAACTGCTGGTGTAGGCAAAGAATCAACAGAGCTAAAGTGGGACTTAAAAGTACTACAACATCATTGGGACGCTATTCAAGAAGCTGCTCAAAGTAAAGCCGCACCATTCTTAATTCATCAAGAAAGCAACGTGATTGTTCGCGCTATTCGTGACTACTTACGTCGCGATGTGGGTGAGATCCTTATCGATCACCCACGTATTTTCGAAGAAGCTAAATTGCACATTGGTTTAGTTCGCCCCGATTTCGTAGAACGTGTAAAACTATATGATTCTGAAGTACCGTTGTTTACTCACTTTCAAATTGAGTCTCAAATCGAGTCAGCGTTCCAACGTGAAGTGCGTTTGCCTTCAGGCGGATCAATTGTTATTGACCCGACAGAAGCATTAACGTCGATCGATATCAACTCTGCCCGTGCAACTAAAGGCGGCGATATTGAAGAAACAGCACTCAACACTAACCTTGAAGCTGCGGATGAAATTGCTCGTCAATTACGTCTACGTGACTTAGGCGGTTTAGTGGTTATCGACTTTATCGATATGACACCTGTTCGTCATCAACGTGAAGTAGAAAACCGTTTACGTGATGCAGTACACCATGACCGTGCTCGTGTGCAATTAGGTCGTATTTCTCGCTTTGGTTTAATGGAAATGTCGCGTCAGCGTCTGCGTCCATCGTTAGAAGAATCAGCAGCTCACTTGTGTCCACGTTGTCATGGCCAAGGCACTATTCGCAGTACTGAATCATTAGCGCTATCGATTTTACGTTTAATGGAAGAAGAAGCCATTAAAGAGAACACTACACAAATCGAAGCGATTGTACCGGTTGATGTTGCTGCGTTCTTATTAAACGAGAAACGTAAAGCAATTCGTATTACCGAAGAACGTCACGAAGTTGAAGTTTACATCATCCCAGATGCACACATGCAAACACCAGATTACCGCGTTGTACGTCGTAAGAGTGATGATGAAGTCAGTGAATCTAGCTATAAACGAGTAGAACAACCCGTCGCCAAATTGTATGAGCCTCGTAAGCTTGAGCGTGCAGCGTCTCCTGAACCTGCATTAAAAGGCTTTACTGCTCCACAAAAAGCAGCTGAAGATACAGTAAAAGCAATACCTGCAGATGTCGCTCCGGTGGCAACGTCTAATCAGCCAGGATTATTCACTCGAATGATCTCAGCAATTAGCGCCTTATTTTCAGGTAATGAAGCTGAGGCCAAAGATACCAAAGCAGCTGAACCAACGAAAGAAACGGCTCAAACTAACACCCGTCGTAATACCCGTCGTAATGACACTCGTAACGACAGCACTAACCGTAATGACAAACGCAATGATAGTCGTCGTCAGCGAAATGACAGCGATAAATCAAAAGACAGCACAGAAGCTCGTCCTCAGAATAAGCGTAATGAACGTAATAGCAGAAATACGGTTCAAGATGACAACGCCAAAAACAAACCGAGAACTGAGAAAGTTGACAAGCCATTGCCTGTCAATGAAACCAAAGCAACAGAGGTTAAAGTAACAGAGCCTAAAGTTGCTACGGAAAAATCTCCAAAACAAGAAGCTGCTCGTGAGCGTCGCCAGCGTCGTAATTTACGTCGTAAAGTGCGTATTGAAAGCGAACAGAGTGAAACATTACCAACAACCGATGTTAATGATAATAGATCAACTGAGCAATCAGTTGAGGTAATGACATCAGAACCTAAAGCGGTAGAGTCAAAAGTAGCTGAAGAAAAAACATCAGAAACGAGAGCGCCACGCAGTCGTCGTCAACCTCGTAAAGAGAAGACTGAACAAACGGTTGAAGCACCAACAGAAAATGGTACAGACCAAGTAACTGGTCCAGTAGCTGAAGTAACAAATGTTACCATTACTGCACCCGTTGAAGCTGACACAACTAATATCGTTGAAGTAAAAACAGAAGCAACTCAAGCAGATGTTAATACTGTCACTGAAACGGTAGTTGCTAACGCTGACGTTGTAACTGAAACGGATGAGTCAAGCTCAAGCGCTGACGATGCTACATCAGACAGCGAAGCTGAAGGCCGTGAAGGTCAACGTCGTAGCCGTCGTAGCCCTCGTCACTTACGTGCAGCAGGTCAACGTCGTCGTCGTGATGATGAAACAGGCTCTACACAACCAGCTGTTTTCACACCTAATGATGAGTTAGAGAAGCAATTAGACGCAGAGCAAGCTAGAACTCAAGCACAAGCTCCTGTAACTGAGGCTATTGTTGAATCCGTTACTAAACCTACTGAAGCGGTTAGCACGGCTGTTGAAACAGCTACTAAGCCGGTTGAAGTAGTTAAAGCTGAAGTTAACAAGGCTGATGCAGCGCCCGTTAATGTTGAAAAAACTGAATCGCCAGTAGAAATAAAGGAAGCACCTGAGGCCCCTGAACCTAAAGCTGAAGTAGAAGTTGTTAAAACAACGGTTGATGTTGAAGCTAAACAAACCACTGTGGCAAATACCGCAGTTGTTGAAGCTGAAAAAGCTGCAGCGTTAACTAGCAAGCAAGATAAAACGGTTGCGGCCAATTCATCTGCACCTATGGCTAAGCCTGCTGCAATTGTGCGTCAAGCTAAACCTGAAGTCGTAAAAGAAGTCGCGGCGACAATAGCAGAGACGGTTTCTACTGAAGCAGCGCCATCAACCAAAGCCCCTGTAAAGGTAAGTCGCTTTGGTTCTATGGTGTCATCTGACATGACTAAACCTACAGTCGATGTCCGTGAGCAGAAAGCAGTACCTCAAGGACGTACTTACGAAGCTCAAGCGACTGACAGCAAGGCTCCGAAAGTAGCGAAGAATAACAGTGCATCTGCTGATATGACTCGCCCTGGAGAGTAACCTTAATAAAGGGCTAACTTCGCCCCATTAATAAAAAAGCCATGCTAAGCATGGCTTTTTTATTGGAAATATTAATATAAAACTTAACATTTAGTGTCATTGAATCGATGTCATTATCATTCAACGGTTAATTTTTTGTGTTAAAGCAAACATCCTTTTTATTAACTTACAAACAAAACCAGAGGTTAAATATTCGATCTCATTCGCCATAAAACAAGTAGTAGTAAAGCCGATATTTTGTCAGGATTAACAGTGGCGTTAGCCTAATCCCAGAAGCAGTTGCCTTTGCGTTCGTCGCCCATGTTGAACCTATGGTAGGACTATACGCTGCCTTCATTATGGGTTTGCGGGCGATCAGGTATGATTTCCGGCGCTACAGGTGCTATGGCAGTAGTCATGGTGTCATTAGTGATTGAACACGGTGAAGCGGCATTTACCGATCTGGCTTTTGCTGTGTTTGTTGGTGTTATCGTATCTGCTTTGGTGTTTGCATGGCAACATGCAAAACACATCAACATTGACATAAGTGAAGACACAAATGGCTGGGTAATCCCCCCTAAAAATATATCGCTTAAATGGGCCATTATTCTTTGGCTCAGTGGCTAATTTCCTTGAATTATTTGATGCTGAAAATAATAACTAAGATGTGATTATTGATTTTCAAAATTCACGAGTGGCAGATCATTCAACATTAGAGGCTATCGATACTTTAGCTGAACGTTATGTGGTTGCGGGGAAACGTCTGCATTTACGTCACTTAAGCCAAGATTGTAAAGCCCTACTCCTAAAGCACTTGATTTGGTTGAAATGTACCTTATTGAAGATCTGCACAACAAAGTGGCCGACGATAAATTAGACTAAACGGACATAATACAAATTCCAATAATTATCTGGTCATTCAGCGGGAGTTACTCAGGCTTTCCATTTCTTTGTTGCATTGTTTTACAAGGGAACAACCATTCTTTCAACAATGCGCCTCAAACTGGAAAACCTGAGAGGCTCTGATTGAGCACATAATTAATGGAATTGATATAAAAAAAGGGGTGATTGAATATTCAATCACCCCTTTTTTATTATGCTTAGCCCTAATACAAGAGCAAAAAATTTAGTTTACACTTTACGCTTATCTGCAAACTTACTCATGACTTTATCAAATTTAGGCTTAACCACTAATTGGCAATAAGGTTGTTCACCATGCTTTGCAAAGTAGTCATCATGATAATTTTCAGCAGGATAAAATGTGTCAAACGCACTGATTTCGGTCACTATCGGCCTAGGCCAAAGTTGTTGTTCAGTTAACGCATGAATAAATCGGTTTGCAGCATCTACTTGTTCACTATTATGGGCAAAAATAGCTGAACGATACTGTGGCCCTTTATCATTACCCTGTTGATTAAGTGTGGTCGGATCGTGGCTTTCAAATAGTACGCTAAGTAAGGTGTCAAATTGAATAACCGCAGGGTCAAATTCAATATGAACCACTTCTGCATGAGCTGTTTTACCAGAACACACTGCGTCATAATTTGCATCTTTTGCTTCACCGCCACAATAACCTGATTTAACACTTAGCACGCCATTAAGTTGAGCAAAAATAGCCTCAACACACCAAAAGCACCCAGCGCCAAAAGTGGCCTTTTGGAAAGAAGCTACCGCCGAACTTGATTGCGCTAACTCATCACGGGATTTAAAAATCATCGATACTGAATTAACACAATGACGAACATTATTATCCGTTAAATGCTCACCTTCAAACACATGACCTAAATGACCGCCACATTGTGCACAGGTGATTTCGGTTCGATGACCATCAGCATCAGGAGTATGTTCTACTGCGCCCTCGATTTCATCATCAAATGCAGGCCAGCCACAATGTGCATTAAATTTATGTTCACTGTTATAGAGAGGTGCATGGCACTTTTTACATAAATAAACGCCTTGCGCATCATGATCAACATATTCACCGCTGAAAGGCCGTTCTGTACCTTTTTGTTCAATTACATATTTTTCAAATTCGGTTAAATTATTCATTGTCGGCTCTCATTGAGTTGTTTGTCGCAAATATTAACAAAGGATACGTGAGATCCGCAGCATCAGTTCAACCAATACAACATGAAGACACGCAAAGAATTGCGACAAAGTGTGACTAAGGTTACCATTAGCAGTGGGTCAACACACTAATAAGAAAATATAATGAAACTAAATACAATTGATTACTTAGCACCAGATAGCGCTGAGCGCTTTGTTGAATCGCTTCAACAAACAGGTTTTGGGGTACTATCGAATCACCCTATTCAAAAGCAACTTGTCGAAGACATTTATAAAGAGTGGTACAACTTCTTCCAATCTGAACAAAAACATGACTTTTTGTTCAAGTCAGAAACACACGATGGATTTTTTCCTGCATCGATTTCTGAAACAGCCAAAGGTAACAATGTAAAAGATATCAAAGAATATTATCATGTGTATCCTTGGGGCCGTATTCCTGATTCACTTAGATCCAATATTCTTGCATATTATGAGCATGCCAACACCCTAGCGGCGGAATTACTCAGCTGGATTGAAAAATATACACCCGCAGATGTTGCGGCAAAATATACGATTCCATTACCAGACATGATTGCACAAAGCCAGCAAACCTTATTGCGCATTCTTCATTATCCTCCAGTGAACGGAGATGAGGAAATGGGCGCAATCCGTGCAGCGGCGCATGAAGACATTAACCTCATCACCATATTACCTGCAGCAAATGAACCTGGACTACAAGTGAAAACCAAAACCGGTGAATGGATTGACGTACCTAGCGATTTTGGCAGCATCATTATTAACATCGGTGACATGTTGCAAGAAGCATCGGGTGGTTATTTCCCTTCGACATCACATAGGGTTATCAACCCTGAAGGGACAGACAAAACCAAATCACGGATTTCATTACCGCTGTTTTTGCATCCTAATCCAGAAGTCGTGTTATCAGAGCGTTATACCGCTGACAGCTATTTACAGGAAAGATTACGTGAATTAGGCGTTATTTAAACATTAATGCTTCATTTAGCAATGATACTAAGCGCCTTCGGGCGCTTTTTTTATGCATTTAATCTGCTAACGAGGTAGAATATCACTTTTGTATTTATTGTATTTACTCTCCGGTTTATAAGGCAACATCATGGCAATTCAGTGGTATCCAGGACACATGCACAAAGCACGTAAAGAGATCGAGGAGGCAATGCCTCAAGTGGATCTCGTTATTGAAGTGCTCGATGCACGTATTCCATACAGCAGTGAAAATCCGATGGTGTCACAACTACGTGGTGATAAACCCTGCATTAAATTACTGAATAAATCTGATTTAGCCGATCCTAAGGTTACCGCCCAATGGATTGAATACCTAGAACGTGAACAAGGCGTTCAGGCATCAGCAATCACAAGTTTACAACCCAGTATGGTAAAAAGCATTCCTGATCTTTGCCGTAAACTGGTGCCACACCGTGACATTATGGAAAAAGACATCCGCACCATGATCATGGGTATTCCTAATGTTGGTAAATCTACAATTATTAATACCTTAGCGGGTCGCACTATAGCCAAAACAGGTAATGAACCTGCAGTCACAAGACGTCAGCAACGTATTAACTTACGTAACGGAATCGTACTATCGGATACTCCAGGCATTTTATGGCCAAAGGTGGACAATGAAGCCAGTAGCTATCGCCTTGCTGTCACTGGTGCAATTAAAGATACCGCTATGGAATACGAAGATGTGGCAATGTTTGCTGCTGGCTATTTCCTTAAAGCCTATCCCGACGAAATTTGCGAACGTTATAAGCTTCAATCGCTACCCGCCAGCGATATCGAATTACTCGAAGCTATCAGTCGTTCCCGCGGAGCACTTCGCCCTGGCGCACGAGTTGATTACCATAAAGTATCTGAACTCTTACTACATGAATACCGCTCAGGGAAAATCGGACTATTAAGCCTTGAAACCCCAGCGATGGCTGAAGTAGAAAAAGAGGAAGTTGCACGTAAATTAGCTGAGAAAGAACTCATTAAACAGCAGAAAATAGAGCAAGAGAAACTTAAACGATCCGGTAAACGTTATAACGATTAAGCCGAACAAAGTCTAGGTCGTCAACATCAATGCCGGCCTAGCACTTATTATTCAGAGTGAACTGCCATGCTTAAGTAGCCTGAATTAAGTAACCATAATTAATTAACCTAGATAAGTAGCCTTAGTTAAATCTTCTTAGTTAATTGATTATATTTCAACGTTTAGCTAACTTAATCGCCAATGCCATTAAACTGGCCTCAAGCAAATCGATAACCATCTCAAATCCTCGCTCACCACCATAATATGGGTCAGGCACTTCTTCGACTAACGAATCACCATAGCTTAATATCAACTGTAATTTATATCGTAAATGGACAGGACATCTTTGTTTCAAATCAGCTAAATTGGCAAAGTCTGCCGCTAAAATTAAATCAAATCGTTCAAAATCAGCGTCGATAACCTGCCGAGCTGTCATTCCTGAAAAATCAAGTCCGCGCTTGTTGCCAGCAATAATACTGCGACTATCCGGAGCATGCCCTTGATGATAAGCAATAGTCCCTGCAGAATCGATATCAAGTTGAAGCGAGTGACGTTTCATTTGTTGCCTAAACACTGCCTCTGCAGTCGGCGAACGGCAAATATTGCCCATACAGACAAGCAACACCGAGCGAACATTTAAAAGATATTTATCATCGATCATTGATAACCGCCATTATCTCCAGTTTTATACCATCACTTAATTATGTTGCCAATGCCTTAACCGAAGTTAGGATCATTACCCATTGTAGTTCCACACTTAGTTCTACATTTAGTTTCACCATTATTATTCAATAATACACCACGCAACATGTCAGCAAGTTTGAGCGTTATTGTGATGGCCTTTGGCGTAGAAAAGTAGCAAATCTTGGTGTCCCTTTTTGAGTTAAGCCTAAATATTGATAAGTAATTATCGAACCAACTAAAGGTGGATTTTCTCGTTGTTTATCGCTTAAACCACTGCCTATATTAAACACGATCCCTGCAGGTGTTTTTACAATTAACGCACCTAGCTTACCTCTATATTTACCTTTACCTTCTGTATGACCAATCACTACAGCTTCAGCGTCATATTTGGGTTTGAGCTTAACAATATACTCACTGCGGCCGACAGCATAATGCGCTTGCTGATAATGTAACATCAATCCTTCACCGCCAGCATTAACGACGGAATCAAGCTGTGTAAACAGAGCTTCCGTTGAAACCACTGGACCCTGCTTAATGACCTGTAAATGTATGGAGGCCGTTTGTTCTACCAACATTTTCATTGCTAAATAGCGATCAATAAAAGGGCCGGAATGCCGTGGTAAATCAAACATCATAAACTTGACTTCCAGCCACTCTTTATCAGGTACTTGCTGACGTCGAACCAATGCAGAAATATCTTCGAAACGATTACGACCTAACCAAAGTTCACCGTCAATAGCAGTATTAGGAAAACCAAGGGTAAACGACGCAGGTAGAGTCACTTTTCGGCCACTGCGAGTCAGCATATTACTGCCATCCCAATAGCCTCGAACGCCATCGAGTTTCTCGCTGATTAAGTATTCAGTGACGTCGATATCTTGTTGATACTTTGTTGCTAACTGAATAGGAGGAATTGATAACACTTCACTCTTTATCGTAAAACAATGCAGTGAACTAATGACCAAAATTAAAATATACGGTAGCTTACGCATATGCAATCCTTGCTAATAATAAAATCCATTTAGTGTCTTTTCGTTTTTGTTCAAAAGTTTATTTCAATGCCTCAAGTGTTTACTGTATTGGGCATCAAGTCACTTCCGAGCAATACCGCTCAAAACACTGTTATAACACCTGCCATTCGTGACGAAAGACTTACGCCTGTTTAAAATGATTATCTGTAATGTTAAGTGAGCCTAGTACAAACAGAAGAATTATCCATCCATTGGTCGGGCTTATCTTGATATAAATCGATGCATGATGAGGGCAGATATCAGCACAAAAATAAATATTTTCTCTGCTCTACAGCACATCATAAGATCGAAATAACTGCTGGATGCATATGAACAGAATGTTACAATCTACGGAATTAACATCAAAAAGATAATGAGCAAAATGAAACCAGAGAACAATCATGGTCTAAAACGCGTATTTCGAGCGACAGGATTTTCAATGCTAGGGCTAAAGTCAGCGTGGAAAAATGAAGCGGCATTCAGACAAGAAATCGTGCTTGCTTGCCTAATGCTACCTATTGCACTACTACTCAATATCAGTAGTACTGATCGTATTTTGCTTATCATGACTGTGTTAATTGTATTGATTGTAGAATTGTTGAACTCCGCTATTGAAGCGGTAGTTGATCGGATTGGTGATGAGATCCATCCACTCAGTGGTCAGGCAAAAGACATAGCTTCTGCTGCAGTCTTTATCAGTTTAGTATTATGTGCCATCACTTGGGGCATCGTTATTTGGCCATTACTGTTTTAATAACAGCCAGACGAATATCATTCAGTGTGCTTAGCGGTAGTCAAAATTGAAATGGCTTGTTCAATATAAGCAAGTCTTTCATTTTCAGCCCAATAAGCAGCATACACATGCCGATGGATACATTTTGCATCATCGACAAAATACAGAGTCCCGTTATCTAAATAAGGCTGTATGAGTGCCTCAGGCAAAAATGCACATCCGCCGTTATTAAGTATAAAGTCCAACGCCATACGAGCAGAACTTGTATGTAATACCGGCAAAGGTAACATGGTAAAATCCTGAGCATGAGTGATATTAAAGGCAGTCCCCCAATCTACTTTTATATAAGGTAAAGTAGGTGTTTGAGTAAGCTTGACGCCTGCTTGTTTGCAGACTAAATACAATTTTACTTCAGCAAGCTTTACTAATATAACGCCATCAAGCTTTGGAGGATCAAACGTAATCGCAATATCTAAGGTTCGTTCAATAAGTTGACGAGTCATTACTGCTGCAGGTAACACATCCGTTCTTAAAGCCACTCCTTCCAAGCCTAAATGTAATGGCTGTAAAAAACCTTGTAAAAAAGCATCCCAAATATTATCGCCAGCCGACAACGCTAACTGAGCACTGTGCTGCTGATTTAAAATAATATCTTGTTTTGCTCTTTCCCAGGCGTTAAGCACGGCCTCAGCATGGCCGAGCATTCTTTCACCTGCCGGAGTTGGTTGAATGTTGTTACGTAAGCGTTCAAATAACTCTATACCTAGAATATTTTCTAATTGCTTTATCCTAAAACTGACAGCACTTCGAGTGAGGTATAGATTTTCAGCCGCCTTACCAAAGTGCCGAGTACGGGACACTTCTAAGAATGTTTTTAATAAATCTGTATCCATAAAAATTCTTTACCATTAAGGACAAAATATTTTGATTTAAAAAATGATAATACTAGCCAATACTCCAGTTGCAAATCTTTATATCTCATAATCTAGAAGGTATTAGCCATGTCTCAGCAATCATTTATCAATGCAAAACAAGGTATTGATGCTAACACCAATGGTCATAGTAACAGTTTTCAATCTACTAAACGCTTCTATGATGACGTGAATTTCCCAAAAGGATTTAAACGTTGTGGTGATTTTACCAATAAGGAAGCTGAGTTGCTTGAACAACACGGTCAAGCAATGAAAAATTTAGCCGATGGCTCGCAGTTACCTTGTCATGTTGACGAAGACCAATTTGTTAACGTTTTACAGGGTAAAAAACCTGCAACAACACCAATGGAGCTATTGTGGTCTAAATATTGTCGTCTAGCAAAAGGCAAACCATTTTATGCTGTTGTTGGGACAATTCACGCGCCAGCAAGCTCTAAAGTTGAAATTGAATTTGACGATGTAGAAGAAGATGCTTCTGACACCGATGAGTCAGAATAAACTATCTTTCAACGGCTAAAGTCGCCACATTAAACATGTAACACATTTGTTACATTGGTCGTAAAAGTAGAGTCAACATCCTGCTCTACTTTTCTTGTTCTGTCACATTTTTGTCACCCACCGCCGCTACGCCAATGCTCTGGCGCCTTTATCCGTGTTGACTTTTCGCTGGAATGGTTGTTTTTATACCGTTGAGTTCAAGCTATTAACGAAAACTTGATTTAGCGCAATAATTCTATACAAATACTTCACATTTAGTAGCAAGGTGCTAGTATATGCACTGAACAGTTTGTCGTTTTTATTTTAACTTAATGTTTATGGCTGCGCATTTTGATAATCCTTATTTGGGATATCAGCGCTGAATAGGTTAGGTATTAAATTCGACAAAAGCATCATATGAAGACGCATATCCTGTGATATAGAAAAAATAATAAATGCGGAGTTTCAATGATAAGATCTTTTATTTGTATAGTGTTGTTGATATTAGGTACTCGAACTGCTGCGGCAGAAACGGAACTATCAACTAACAACTCAACAGTTACCGATAAATATACCCTTGATATCGGTATGTTTTATGCTAATTCAGATTCAAACTTCATCGCTACAAACCCTAAAACAGGCGGAACATTCCCGGTAGACTTTGAAGATGAACTGCTACTTGCTGAAGAGCAATACTTACCCTACTTTGAATTCACATTCTCTTTTAACCAACGCCATAGTATTTATATTGATTGGAAGTCGTTGGATCGCAAAGCAGACACTGAAACGGTATCAGAAGATTTTATTCTTGAAGATATTGATGGAAAAGACTACCTGATTGAAACTGGCGCCAAACTGAATACCGAACTCAATATTGATATTCTGCGAATTGGCTATGGTTATGACATATGGCAAGGAACTCACTACGCTGTTGGAGTATCCGTTGGTATACATACCATGTTTATCGAAACCGCTTTTAAAGGCACTATCGGTATTTGCGTGCCAGACTCAACCTTAACCAGTTTATGCAACGATGCAGTAGCAACACCTGAAGTGATAGACGATACTCTAACGGCGCCTCTACCAGACATTGGCCTTTACGGCTCTTACGAATTTTATCCTGGTTGGACATTTGATGCTCACGCCCAATATTTTGCTATCAAATATGATGATGTAGATGGATCACTTATCGATATCCGTTTAGGTGTTGAAGCTAAGGTTTGCGATAATTGGTCATTAAAACTGGCTTACAACTATTATGATGTTGATGTCACAATCGAAAAAACACGTAATGTCGGTAATATTGAACAGCGTACTTTTGATTACAATATAAACTACAGCTTTACTGGCCCAATGTTTGCTGTCTCTTACGTTTTTTAATATGATTCAAGTCACTAAAAAAGCATCTTCGGATGCTTTTTTGTTATTTGTATCACTATAATATCATGGTACAAACTCTGCTATTATTGTTATATTTACTTCAATTGTAGATTTTTTAAAGTCTTTCCTTAGCCCGGATCATGAGGCACTTAATGTCGAACACTCTACTGCAAACCGCTGCAGCCAATTTGAAAAAAGCTGTTCCGTTAATGTTAAAATATAGAATACCCACAACACCAACAAACTACGCGCTTTGGTATGCTTACGTGGGAGAACAAAACCCGTTACTTAATCAAGAGTTAGATACTGCAGTAAAACAAAATCAAACCTGTTCACCAGTGACCAGCGAATTGTTATATCGTAAACATGTGGCTGATCCGGTTGAGCTAGATGTGCGCGACATGCGTAAGAACCTTGATGCTATGGTATGTGAGTTATCTCAGTCACTCAAAGATACTAATTTGGACACTGAGACATTTCAAAATCAAATTGATAAAGATTTTAAAAAATTAAGCGATCTTGAAAATCAAGGTTTTTCTCTCGAGCAAGTGATTGGTATTATTAGAAATATCGTTAAAGAATCTTCCAGCATCCGTTCTAGTACCGTGAGTTTTACCGAACAACTCCAAAAAGCTCAATCAGAGATTGATACTCTCAAAACTCGTTTAGCTGAATCTGAAAAAGACATGCTATTTGACGCCCTAACCAATGTGTTAAATCGCCGTGCATTTAACACTGACATTGAAGCGCAAATAAGTTCAGCCCCTGCGGGTACCTGCATGATTTTAATTGATATTGATCACTTTAAAACCTTCAACGATAATTTTGGTCATCAACTTGGTGATTTAGTCCTAAAAACCGTTGCGAAACGGATCCAAGAAGCCTGCCGTGACGGAATTAAATTGTACCGTTTTGGTGGTGAAGAGTTCGCCATTATTGTGCCAAGTAGTCAGTTTAGAGTTGCTAGACAATTAGCTGAAGGCATTCGAAGAGCGCTCGAAAAACTCAGTGTCAAAGACAGACGAAGTGACAAGGTTATTGATTCGATAACCGCATCTTTTGGTGTTGCTGAATGGAAACCTAAGCAAAATGTATCGCAATTAATTGAAGCAACCGATAAGTTACTGTACGAAGCAAAACGCTTAGGTCGTAATAGAGTGATGCCAATCGCAAACTAATCATTCTGGTAATATCAATTGATTGATCGCCCGCTTTTGCCTGCTCATACTGAAAAGCTAACTGCGGGCAAAGTTGGGCTTAATATTTTCGACTACGAATTATTTCGGTAATTGCAGATAACTCGCGGCATGTTCAGCTGTTGCATTGGCTAAATGAGGCACATAACCTAAAAATGGTCCCTGCATCATCTGCTGTAAACTGTTGAGGTTATCGTCAATAAAAGCCATATCAGGGTCCACTTGATTAGCAACCCACCCCGCTATCGACAATCCGTCGGCCAACACAGCCTCTTGAGTTAATAACGCATGGTTTAAACAGCCTAGTTTCATGCCTACAACTAAAATAACCTCAACCTGAGATATCGCCTGTTGACCTTGAACCAGCTGAATTTGTTGTAGCTTGGCGTGTAATAATTTAACAGTCTCAGATAAATACTCACCATTACCTAGTGGTAAACGCCAGCCACCAGCACCTTCTATCAAGGCAAAATCTGCATCTAACATCGCGGGATGGTACATAGTATCAAGTACACGTTGAGCCGTTAATGTTTGATTAGTTTGTTTGGCAGCAATGTGCGGCGCTATAGCGGGTTCAAAACAAATAGGATTCACCACTTGATACGATAAATCCATATTCGACTGAGCTATTAGCATTAAGGCATCACTGTTGCGTAAGCCCACGTCGGTGGATATACATCCTGATGCTATCGGTTTAAAGCCACATTTATGGCCTTGAGCCTTGGATAATAATGCAGCCGAAATTAAGGTTTTACCGCTGTCGGTATCGGTTCCTGTCACAAAGTACAACATCGTTTCAACCTCGCTTGGCGCGGATATACGCAATTTGATAAGTTAATGGCAAGCCTTTATCGGTACGCATTGTTTCTGCAAGTACGATGCGTTGCTGCCATTGTTGCTTTGTGAGTGGCTGATGTTGTGTTGAATTGTTTTCGTCTTGTTGAGCAAACGACGCACCCACACCCTTTATTGAGTACAGCAAGCTGCGCAAATCATCAAAATACACGCTAATACTCTCAACATGGATATCAATGCTGTGCCAATCATCCACAGTAGTATGAGATGCACTCAATGCGGCATTAAGTGCCGATACGGAATAAAATGGGTTAACTCTAAAGCCTAATGTTTGTAATTCAGCCAAACTGCCATCAACAACTACACTAAGATGACACTCACCATTTTGTCGCAATACTCGATGAAACTCAGCAAATGCTTGTGGTAACGTTTGGCACCATTGCAAGGCTAAATTGGAATAGATACTGTCAATGGAAGCACTCTGTAATCCAAGCGCCTGTGCGTCGCTGCATATCGGTAAATAATCAGGGTGTTGTTTGGTTAATTGCTTAAGCATGCCATGAGCGATATCAACCGCAACGACCTGCTTAACATCAAAGGCATGAAAACTCGTACCAGGACCGGCACCCACATCAAGTAAGGTGCCAAATAGATGCGCATTGTCTAATAATTGCTTAGCGGTAATACGTTGTAATACATCATGTTGCTTGTAATGAGATGCGGCGATTGAAAATTTGCTTGCCACTGGATTATCTAACGTCATGAGAGTCTCATCGATACGATTTATTTAGCCACTGTTTGTGGCGCTAATGCACCTAGCTTCGCGTCAGTATCACTATATTGATGAATAAGCAGCGTCAAGGAATTCACTAGTGCGTGAATGTCATTGATTTGATGCTGTGCATTTAAGGTAATCCGCAAACGCGCCTGACCTTTTGGCACGGTTGGTGAACGAATAGCACCAACTAAAAAACCTCGCTGTTTTAACTGCTGCGCAATAGCGATAACCTGATGATTATCACCGATCATAATCGGTTGAATTGCGGTAGTAGAAGACGTAATACTCAATTTATTTACTAATGCGAGTTGCCTAAACAATGCAATATTAGCCGTTAATTGTTCCAATAATTCTGGGTGAGTTTGTTGCCAATTAATTGCCGCTAATGCTAATTGAGCATTGGCTGGCGCTAAAGCGGTTGAGTAAATATACTCACGACACGTCGCAACCAAGTAATCAATCACTTCTGTGGAGGCTAAAATAGCGGCGCCTTGACAGCCTAGCGCCTTACCAAAGGTGACGACTTGAATATCGACATTATCGGCATTAACAAACGAGCTTGGTAATACCCCAAAACCATGGGCATCATCGACAATGAGCCAACAGCCATGTTGCTTACATAAATCCGATAGCTCAACAATGGGGGCTATGTCGCCGTCCATACTGAATACGCTCTCGGTAACCACTGCGGTATTGGGATTTCGTTCAATAATGCGTGCAGCGCTATTGATTTCGTTATGCAAAAATCGGCTAATTTTGCTGCCGCTGTCTTTTAAACCGTCAATGACTGAGGCATGCACCAATTTATCAGCAATGACCGTATCATCGGGGTTAAACAAGGTTTTCATTAACGCGCTATTGGCACTAAAGCCTGAACTAAACAGCATACAAGCTTGGTGACCGGTAATCTCACATAAACCTTGTTCCAGCGCTACATGGGCTTGGCTATAACCACTTACAAGCGGTGATGCCCCACTGCCCACACCATATACCGTTGCACCGTCGTAAAGTGCTTGTGCTAACGCTGGTTCATGGGCTAAACCTAAATAATCATTGTGACTAAAATCAATCAATACTGACTGTTGCGACGTTGCTGCCACATGTCGCTGGCGTAAAAGACCTGCTGCGTTTAGTTCAGCAAGCTTTTCACTTATCCTTAAAGCTATTGGGTGTTTCCCAATCGCAGGCAGGCCTAATGACGTCATGCTAAATTACAGCGCTGCTGCGTCAAAAAACTGCTTGGTCGACTTATCTTGTATGGCGTTAGCTTTGGCTAATAATGCGTTATCTGTTTCAATGTGGGCTTGTGGGCCTTGTTCCGGGTGCAAACCTAAACGACGGAACAAATTCATATCATCGTTTTCTTCTGGGTTTGCTGTAGTTAATAGCTTACAACCGTAGAAAATAGAGTTAGCACCAGCAAAGAAACACATAGATTGCAGTTCATCACTCATGCTTTCTCGTCCTGCAGATAAACGCACCCGCGACTTAGGCATAATAATACGTGCTACAGCAATGGTGCGCACAAATTCAAGCGGGTCAAGATCATCTATATTCTCAAACGGCGTTCCGGCCACTTTGACTAACATGTTGATTGGCACCGAATCTGGATGTTGTTCTAAATTGGCCAATTGTTGCAATAAACCTGCACGATCTGTGGCTTGTTCGCCCATTCCAACAATGCCGCCAGAACAGACTTTCATCCCAGATGCACGTACGTTTGTTAGCGTATCTAAGCGACTTTGATAGGTGCGAGTGGTAATAACGTCGCCGTAATATTCTGGTGAGGTATCAAGGTTATGGTTGTAGTAATCCAAACCAGCATCGGCTAATTTCCCGGCCTGCTCAGATGACAACATGCCTAATGTCATACAGGTTTCCATGCCTAAGGCACGAACATCTTTTACCATTTGCGTTAAATATGGCATATCTTTGTCACGCGGGTTACGCCAGGCTGCCCCCATACAAAAACGCGATGCTCCAGCAGCTTTAGCACTTTTAGCCTCGGTTAATACTTTATCAATTTCAAGCAAACGTTCTTTTTCAAGGCCAGTGTCATAGCGTGCGCTTTGTGGACAATATTTACAGTCCTCAGGGCATGCACCGGTTTTAATTGATAAAAGACGGCTTATCTGCACTTCGTTAGGGTCAAACGTTTCACGATGAATACTGTGAGCCTTAAACAATAAATCATTCATAGGCAGCGCAAACAATGCTTCAATTTGTGCTTTTTGCCAATCGTGACGAACTTCAGCTAACGACATGGTTCATTCCTTTATTTTGATTTTATGTTGGCTAGGATACCCTGAGCCCGTAAACTGTCAACGCAACAACCACTTTGCGCTTTACTAGTGGTCAAATGATGAGCACCTATAATTATGGCACTTCCCGACACAAATACCACTATCGATTACGCTTTCGATGCACAACATATATGGCACCCTTATACCTCTATGACCCAGTCTCTGCCTGTATATGGAGTCGTTTCCGCTCAAGGTTGCGAGTTGACTTTAGACGATGGCAAGGTACTTATAGATGGCACCAGTTCGTGGTGGTCTTGTGTGCATGGTTATAGTCATCCGACCATTTTAACGGCTATGCAAAAGCAGTTATCACAACTGAGTCATGTGATGTTTGGTGGCATAACCCACCAGCCAGCCATTGAAACCTCAAAACGCTTAGTGCAGATGACGAGTGATAATTTAACTAAGGTTTTTTTAGCCGACTCGGGCTCAATTGCAGTAGAAGTTGCATTAAAAATGGCGCTGCAATATTGGCAAGGCCGAAATCAACCACAAAAGCAGCGGATTATGACCGTAAAAAGTGGTTATCATGGCGATACCTTTGCCGCAATGAGCGTATGTGATCCTGATGGTGGAATGCACACCATGTTCGGTAATAATGTCACTGAACAAGTCTTTATCCCTGCGCCAACGTCTAAGTTTAATGACCCCCTTAATCAAACAGATTCACTGGCTTTAGATGCTGCATTTGCTCAACATCACCAAGATATTGCAGCCGTAATTATTGAGCCCATCATGCAAGGCGCTGGCGGAATGCGTTTTTACTCCCCAGCGTATCTGACTAAACTTCGTCAACTTTGCGACCAATACGATGTGCTACTGATTTTAGATGAAATAGCGACTGGATTTGGCCGCACCGGCACCCTATTCGCTTATGAACATGCCAATATTGAAGCGGATATTTTGTGTGTTGGTAAGGCCTTAACCGGTGGATATATTAGCCTCGCGGCCACCTTATGCAGTGACGAAGTAGCTAATGGTATTAGTGACTCACCTGCAGGTGTATTTATGCACGGTCCTACCTTTATGGGTAATCCATTGGCATGTGCAGCAGCGACCGCCAGCTTAGATTTATTGCTTGCAGGCGATTGGCAACAGCAGGTAAAAGACATTGAAGCGCATTTAATGCGTACCTTACCTGCTGCCATGACGTCAAAAGAGGTTAAAGATGTACGAGTACTTGGCAGTGTCGGCGTAATAGAAATGCACTCGCCAGTGAATACCGCAGCCTTACAAAAAGCCTTTGTTGACTTAGGTGTGTGGGTAAGGCCATTTAGCCGCTATATCTACATCATGCCGCCTTATACTATTAGCGCTGCCCAGTTATCCGAACTAACCTCTGCCATGTTGTTAGTTGCCGATACCCTTGTTCCTACCGAAGAGAATCAAACGTTGATTAGCCATGGATAATCAACGCTAGGCTTTTCTTTGCATGGGCAGGTCTCAATTTTGGTCATTCTCAGTTTAGGTAGATCAAAGTTTAGCTTAATCTAATACCTCTTGAGCGTGGGCAATAATGGCATCTGAAACGTCTTTATAGACACCTTTAAGTAAAATCCAATGTTGCCAGTAAAGCGTTTCAGTGATGACATGGTCTTTACATATATGCACTAACTCACCAGTGGCTAGTTCTGGTTTAATTTGCGTTTTTGGCACTAAACAATGGGCAGCGCCATGTTTAGCAATGGTAACAAAGGCATCTGATGAACGAACAGCATGTAATGGGTATTCACCTTGCATCAGACTAAAATGCTGTTGAATATAGCGTGTGTGCATATTGTCTTTGTGATCAAACGCAATACCCCGAGCTTTTCTAAGACTGTCTGCACTAATTCCATTAGGGAAGTAATGACGACTAAACTCAGGTGAAGCGACTAGCAGATAATCGACACAGCCTAATCGAGTTAGTTGACAACCTTTAATAGGTGTAGATAGCACCGAAATGACGCCAAAAGCTTGGCCATCCTTTAACCTATTAATCGTACGATCTTTACCTTCAACATCGTTCAAAAATGTATGGCGAAATCAGTACCAAATTGCAACACATATTACAGCAGCTAATAGTCGTAAAAAAATTATCGGCACCACATTTTCGGTCACCTTGCTTAACCCTCATGTGTATTTAGATACTGTGATGATATTAGGTAGCGTGGGCGGCACTTTTGATGGTAACGAAAAATGGACATTTGCTATAGATACCATACTGGCGTCGGTTTTGCGGTTTTATACTATTGCACTTGGCGCCGCTAAACTTGCCCCTTGGTTAGGTGTGCCGAAAGTTCAACGCGTGATTGATGTCTTAGTCGGCACAATTATGCTTTTTATCGCCTATTCAGTATTTAATACTTTATTAATAATACCAACAAATTTATAGCGACAGACAACACATGAAAATCAAAAGATATTCATAAAAATAGTAAAGAATTAACTCTCCATCGGCACAAACCCAGCTTGCTGTTTTATGCGTATTAACCATTGATTAATCTTTGGGTAATGGGCTAACTCAAAGCCACCTTGATGAGCTACATGGGTGTACGCAAACAAAGCAATGTCCGCTAAGGTAAGCTGCGAACCACACAGAAAGGGTTGCTTAGCAAGTTCAGCTTCCATAACCGCAAGCGCTTTATGGCCTTTAACGTGCAGTGAGTGATATTCAACTAAACGATCATCAGGCAACCCTAAATACAACTGAATAAAGCGTGCAACGGCAATATATGGCTCATGACTATATTGTTCGAAAAACATCCACTGGTACATTTTCGCTTTACTAAAGACATCAGTTGGGATCAACTCAGAGCCCTCTGCAAGATACCCCATAATGGCATTCGACTCAGATAACACTCTGCCATCATCGAGTTCAATTGATGGTATTTTTCCTGCTGGATATTTAGCTAAAAACTCTGGTGTCTGCGTTTCACCTTTCGTGATACTCATTTCTTGCCATAGATGCTCAACACCTAGCATATTCAGCACCAGCTGCACTTTATAACAATTACCTGACATGCTATCGCCATAGGCTGTGATCATTAGTTGTCCTCAACGCTAAATAACTCACTTACTTTTTGACCAGACTAGAAATTAACGCGCGTAATGCGGCAGGTTTAACCATCTTAGCCATATAGTGATAGCCGCGTCTTTCGACATCATCAACCAACTCTTTATTGGTATTGGCAGTAATTAATATTCCAGGTAAATGTTCACCATAACGACTGCGAATACCATTCATCGCATCAATGCCATTTTGATCATCATCTAAATGATAATCAGCTAACATGATGTCAGGGGCAACCCCTTTAAGCCCTAACTTAATTCGAGCATCAGCAAGATCTTTGGCACAAATAACCTCGCATTGCCAACGACTTAATAACGACTCTAGCCCCGCGAGAATGGCATCTTCATTATCAATACACAATACTTTAATGCCAGCTAAAGGCTGTAATAATGTTGGTAAAGGCTTAATGCTTATTTGGCTGACCGTTTCACCTAATGGCACGAATATAGAGAATAGAGAACCATGGCCTAAGGTCGAACTTACATGAATTTGATGATCAAGTACTTTGCTAATCCTATCGGCAATCGCTAGCCCCAGTCCCAAACCACTGACATTACGACTACTGGGATGATTAAGACGTTTAAACTCTTTAAAAATTTCTTGTATATCAAACTCATTAATCCCACAACCCGTATCGAGTACTTGAATCTCGATAAAGTCACCTCGATGTCGGCAACCAAATAACACTTTACCACCTCGAGCATAACGATAAGCGTTGGTTAAAAAGTTTTGTAAAATACGCCGCAACAATGAAGGGTCGGAGTTCACCGTCGCGGTAGAGGGCACCATCGAAAAAGAAATTTGGCTGTCACTTGCCATTGCATCAAATTCAACCGATAAACCATTAATCACTTCAGCAATAGCAAAATCACGGCGGTTAACGTCCACCATGCCAGAGTCGAGCTTAGAAATATCGAGCAAATCGGTCAATAACTCTCCCGCTATTTTCAACGAACTATTCACATGAGTTAAGGTGGTGCGGGCTTCAAGATCCAGATTAGGATATTGTGATAACGATGCTGTAAATAATCTCGCGGCATTTAGTGGCTGCATTAAGTCGTGGCCCACTGCGGCTAAAAAGCGAGTTTTAGACGCGTGTGCCATTTCTTCCTGTGCTTTAGCTTCAAGTAATTCACTGTTTAACATTGCCAATTCATAGGTTCGTTCTTGCACCCGACTTTCTAATGTTTCATTGGCTTCCAGTAACGCCTTCTCTTGTAAGCGATATTGGGTAATGTCAGTAAATGTCATTACAAAACCGCCATCAGGCATTGGGTTTCCTTGAATTTTAATCACTTTACCATCTTGGCGTTCACGCTCAGATGTGTGCGGTGTTCCATTACGCATATGTTGAACTCGCACAGCAACCTGGTTTTCAATGTCTCCAGTACCACAAAAGCCGCGCAATGCATTAAATCGCACCACATCAGCAATAGGCATTCCTTGGACTAAAAAGCTTTCAGGGTACTGGTATAGCTCGACATAGCGATAATTCCAAGCAACTAAATTAAGATCTTTATCGACCACACTCATGCCTTCATAAGCATGTTCAATTGCGCCACGTAACATATCTTGGCTTAAAATAATTTTAGAGGATGCTTCATCAACGAGACTGAATACTTCATCCAGCGCCAAATCGCGGCCTTGCAGGACTGAGTCCATCACTAATGATGCACTTGATGCACCTAAAACCCCCGACAACATATGTTCGGTGTGGGCAATTAATTCTTCTGGGGCAGCTTTGTACCAACTATCACTTTTTACTGCATCGGCTGAAAAACGACTAAAACTCTCATAAGCACGAGTAGGACTCACAAATCGGCTAGCCAAAATTAACAAATCTTGTTGCGAAATAGGCCCTTGACGTTTTTTTGAATCTTTTTTTGATGACCAAGGTTTAACAAAATTACTCGCTTGAATGCGCTCAGCAACACCCGCTCTAAACCAAATAGATCCTAGTACATAGCAAAATATATTCGCTAACAAAGCAATCAAAGTATCACTAACATTTGGGGTTATCGAATTGAGTAAGCCTGACTCACTACCAATCAAACGGGCTTCACCGGCACCTTGAAGTAAAATAAAACACCACAGGCTAAAACCGACAGCAAGGCCTAGATAGACACCAGCTCGATTGCCGTGCTTCCAATATAATCCGCCGACTAGTGCGGGCGCTAGTTGAGAAAATGCACCAAAGGACATCATCCCCAAATGTGAAAGTGAATCACTGTCGGTAAACAGTAAGTAACTCAAATAGCCGAAGCCTAAAATAACCACAATCGATAAACGGCGTACATTTAACAATAATTGAGAAAATTGGCTGAAGTTCTTTTCCCTTATTTGCCCCGTTCGCAGCAAAAATGGCACCAGCCACTCATTACTGACCATCACACTGATAGTCACCACAGCAACAATCACCATCCCCGTTGCTGCAGATAAACTACCTAACAAGGCAACAACCGCTAATATTGGTTGGTCTAGTGCCAAAGGCAAATTAATCACATAGGTATCAGCAGATACCGAATCACCCAAAATAATTTTACCGGCTAATGCTAATGGCGCGACAAACAAGCCAAACAAGGCTAAATAAATCGGAAATATCCAACGTGATTTATTTAAAATATGCTCGCCGCCACACTCGACCACCATCACATGGAACTGCCTTGGCATACATAAAAAAGCGGCCATTCCAACAAATAGTTCAGGGAGAAACGACTCTAAACGAATGTGACTATTTTCGATTAATGCTTTATCTGATGCCTGCTGCCAAATATCGCCAAAGCCATCAAAAACACCAAAACTAATTACCACGCCGACTGAGATAAATGCCGCTAGTTTAACCAATGACTCAAACGCAATCGCGACCATCATTCCAGGATTATGTTCAGTCGCATCTAATTTACGCGTACCAAATAAAATGGCAAAAATGGCCAGTAACATGGTGATCAATAATGGCACCACCACTGGGCTTAAGGGGGTATCATCAGGTTGAAATAAGTTAAGGCTAAACACCATTGCTTTAAGCTGTAGTGCGATATAAGGCATGATGCCAAACAATGCAATAAGCGTGACTAAAGCCGCTAATAACTGTGACTTGCCATAACGAGCAGCAATAAAGTCGGCAACTGAAGTAATGTTTTGTGCTTTAGACACTACAACCATTTTTCGTAGCATGCCAAACCCAAGGGTAAACACTAATATTGGGCCGACAAAAATAGGTAGAAATGACCATAAATCATTGGCAGACTGACCTACTGTGCCTAAAAAACTCCATGATGAGCAATACACCGCTAAGCTGAGCCCATAAATCCATACTTGAGCTTTTTGGTTTATTTTACTAAACCATCGCTCGGCACCCCATGCCAAAATAAACAGCAATGACACATAACACACCGCAATCACGGCCACGATTAAGGTTAAGTTCATGAAACGTCCGCTATCACTTTATTATTATTAAAAATCTGTTTTATTTTCATCTAAAACATCATGTATTGAGCAGAAAACAACCTACATAAGAGAATCGATATAAATAATCGACCAAATCTGCAGCAATCATTACCATATTAACACGTGCAACAGACTAAATATTAAGGATATTTTAAAACTAGACCAAGGTCTAATAGTGCAAACAGCCCGTTGCAGATGATACTTTAACCACGCCATTTTTAGAAAGGGAAGCCCCATGACCCCGCAGTCTCTTTACAAAGTTCCTAGTGACATTGCAGAAAACGCACTGGTTAATAACGATCAATATAAGAAAATGTACCAGGAGTCCATTATTAATCCAGAAGGTTTCTGGAGAGAACACGGCAAACGTATTGATTGGATTAAACCTTATACCAAAATTAAGAAAACGTCTTTTGATGATCATAATCTTTCGATTAATTGGTTTTATGATGGCACGCTCAATGCCTCGGCCAATTGTTTAGATCGTCACCTTGAAGAACACGGCGATAAGCTTGCTATTATTTGGGAAGGCGATGACGCCAACGAACAACGCAAATTAACTTACGCAGAACTGCATACGCAAGTGTGTAAGTTTGCCAATGCGCTACGTAGCCAAGGGGTTAATAAGGGCGATATCGTCACTATTTACATGCCTATGGTGCCTGAAGCTGCAGTCGCGATGCTGGCTTGTGCTCGCATTGGTGCTGTTCATTCAGTGGTATTTGGTGGCTTCTCACCAGACTCGATAGCGGCAAGGGTAATTGATGGAAAATCAAAAGTCTTAATTACCGCCGACGAAGGTGTTCGTGGTGGCCGTAAAATTCCTCTAAAACGCAGTATCGATGAAGCAATATCAAATCCTGATGTTACGTGCGTCGAAAAAGTCATTGTATTTAAGCGCACTGGTGGAGATGTAGATTGGGTTGAAGGCCGAGATGTTTGGTGGCATTCACTCATGGAAGTTGCCTCAGAATTTTGCCAACCAGCAGAGATGAACGCCGAAGATCCATTATTTTTGCTTTATACCTCAGGCTCTACAGGTAACCCTAAAGGTGTGCTGCATACTACCGGCGGTTATATGGTATATGCCTCGATGACACACGAATACGTGTTTGACTATAAAGCAGACGAAGTATATTGGTGTACAGCCGACGTAGGCTGGATTACTGGCCATTCGTATATGGTATATGGACCTTTTGCTAATGCCGCCACGGTATTAATTCATGAAGGCGTACCTAATCACCCTACTCCATCTCGATTAGGTGAAATGATTGATCGACATAAGGTCAATATCCTGTATACCGCGCCAACCTTAATTCGCGCATTAATGGCTGAAGGTAAAGAACCTTTTAGCAGCTATAAAGGCGATTCATTGCGCATTATGGGTTCTGTGGGTGAACCGATAAACCCAGAAGCTTGGCGTTGGTACCATGAAGTGATTGGTCATGAGAACTGCCCTATCGTCGATACTTGGTGGCAAACTGAAACTGGTGGCATTCTGATTAGTCCATTACCTGGCGCAACTGATACCAAACCTGGCTCAGCGACTCGACCATTTTTTGGGGTACAGCCAGCACTGGTTGATAACATGGGTGATATTGTTGAAGGCACTGGTGAAGGTAACCTAGTTATCCTTGACTCGTGGCCAGGCCAAATGCGAACAGTGTACGGTGACCATGATAGATTTGCGCTGACGTATTTTAAAACATTCCGCGGCATGTATTTTACCGGTGATGGCGCGCGTCGTGATGAAGATGGCTATTATTGGATTACAGGCCGTGTCGATGATGTCATCAACGTTTCGGGACATCGCTTAGGTACTGCTGAAGTGGAAAGCGCTTTAGTGTCGCATGAGCTTGTTGCTGAAGCGGCCGTTGTGGGTTACCCCCATGACATTAAAGGCCAAGGCATTTATGCATACGTCACCCTAACTCGTGGCATTGAGCCAACAGAAGAGTTACGTCAAGAACTTCGTCAATGGGTTCGTAAAGAAATTGGTGCACTTGCAACCCCGGATCTTATCCAATGGGCAAGTGGTTTACCTAAAACGCGTTCAGGCAAAATTATGCGTCGATTCTTACGTAAAATTGCGGCTAATGAAGTCACTAATTTAGGTGATTCTTCTACTCTGGCAGATCCTGCGGTGATTGATACCTTGATTGAGTCTCGCTTAAACAAAACAGAGTAATAAAATCAACTTATGATGTTCTATCCACCCTGAGAAATCCTGACCAATTTCTCTTTTCGCCCCTCGATTGAGGGGCTTTTTTTATCTAAAAATTAAGATTCATTGACGTTTTTATTTATCTGAAACCTTAGGCTGTGGGCCATAAGCAGTATCAATGGTGACATTATATGAATGATCATTTAGAGTCATTTTATAGCTCGTTGATTGGCCCACTTTAATCGTTATGGCTTTGTCACCTAATAGATCCGCACCGTCATTAGATTCATCACGTAAACTTATCAACAAATTAACCTTATTATCACTATTTGCTGTCGACACTATGGTCACGCCATAGTCTCCTTCGACACTAAGTGACACAGATTCATTTAATCCCATCACAATTTTTGAAGCCGATGCAGTTGCATCATCTGAATGCTTAACCGTTTCTTCAATAGATAAACCAATGACAAGACCTTCTTCGGCAACGGCGAGGTGGCTAACCATTAACAGAGCTGCTAACGATAAAAATTTCATAATGTGTTCTTCCTGATGGTGATAAATTTCATTTTTATTAGTATCAATATCATCTTATTTCAATAGATGAATCTACACCAACTGATATAAAAAAACAGCGCTTAACACGCAAAAAGTACCATCCCAGTGTATTTATCATCTTTAACCATGACCAATTGATTTATTTAACGCATTTAAAACATCATGGTCTATCAATCATTGGCTATGTTAAGCTTTGTATAAACCAAAATAACACTACTCGATAACGTGAAACATTCATCTACTCAACCCGGAAATATCACCTTACGCGACTATCAGCAGCAATCAGTCGATGCGGCTATCGCTCATTTCAAGCACAGCCGACAATCAGCGGTGTTAGTGTTACCTACCGGTGCGGGAAAAAGTATTGTCATTGCCGAACTGGCACGTATTGCTAATGGTAATGTGCTGGTGCTAACTCATGTAAAGGAATTAGTCGCTCAAAATGCTGAAAAAGTGGGTTTGCTCACCCAAGAGGCCAATATCTATTCAGCAGGATTAAATCAAAAAAAGGCTAATGGCAAAACCGTGGTAGCCAGTGTTCAATCGGCCGCTCGCGCCCTAGAAAAATTCACTCAAGCATTTTCACTAGTGATCATTGATGAATGTCATCGAGTCAGTAATGAGTCTACCAGTCAATATCAACAACTGCTCACGCACCTTAAAGCGCGTAATCCTGACATTAAACTGCTTGGGCTAACCGCCACGCCTTATCGTTTAGGTTTAGGCTGGATTTATCGGCACCATTATCATGGGAAAGTAGGTAATACTGATAAACCTGTATTCGAAAAATGCATTTTTGAACTCCCAATGCGACCATTAATCAAGAAAGGTTACCTAACCAAACCGACCATTTTTGACGGGTTGAGTGCACAATATGATTTTAGTGAACTGGTGGCGCATGACAGTGGTGAATACCCACAAATGGAAATCGATTCTTTATTGCATCATCAGGGACGAGCAACCACTGCAATTATCAAGCAAGTAAAACAACTTGCCGAATGCCGAAAAGGTATTTTAATTTTTGCAGCTACGGTCAGACATGCCAATGAAATCATGACTCTGTTAGACAACGATGCCGCCTTAATTACCGCTCAAACGCCACATAACGAACGTGATGACATCATCCATCGCTTTAAAGCCCAGAACCTCAAATACATTGTTAACGTTGCCGTATTAACCACAGGCTTCGATGCTCCTCACGTCGACCTTATCGCAATTTTGCGCCCCACTGCATCGGTGAGCCTATTCCAACAAATGATTGGCCGAGGGTTACGTTTAGCTCCCAATAAAGCAGATTGTTTAGTCATTGATTATGCCGCTAATGGTTACGACTTATTTTACCCAGAAGTCGGTCAAGCCAAACCCAATAGCAAATCAGTGCCAGTACAAGTGCATTGTCCTGTGTGTCAATTTGCTAATACTTTTTGGGGCCTAGTGGATGGCGATGGTGATATTGTTGAACATTATGGCAGACGCTGCCAAGGATTAATCAATGAGCAACAACAGTGTGATTTTAGATTTCGATCAAAATCATGCCCAGACTGTGGAGCGGAGAATGATATCGCGGCTCGCATTTGTCATAGCTGCCAATCGACCTTAATTGATCCCGATAAACGCCTAAAACAAGTACTTAATGCTCAGCATCATCATTTATTTAAATGTGAGCAAATGTTGTTGCACGATCAAGACAATAAGTTGCTTATTCAATACATTGACATTGAAGGTAATGATTTTAAGCAAACGTTTAACTTCGCGACACCAGCACAACGAAAAGCTTTTTATGCGGTATATGTTCTCAGTCATACCCGCACGCCAGGTATTCCCCATCCTCAATATAAGAAAGTCACTGATGTATTGGCGGATCAAACTCGATTCAGAAAACCCGATTTATTATTACTGAAAAAAAACAAACATCGTTGGGATTTAGTTGATTCATTTTTTGACTATCAAGGCAAATATAAAATCGATATGAGTTAAAACAAAATTAATTGCGTTGAATTATGATTTGAAAAGTACTTATGGTATAAATTGGCCATATCATTAAACAGGAGTCACCATGTTTGTAGTTATTTTTGGCCGCCCAGGTTGCCCATATTGTGTTCGAGCTGTTGAATTATCAGAAAAGTTAGCGGCGCAAAGTGAAGATTTTAAATTCAAATATATTGATATTCATGCCGAAGGCATCACTAAAGCGGATTTATCAAAAAGTGTGGGTAAAACGGTAGAAACTGTTCCACAAATCTTTGTTGATGAACAACCTATTGGTGGTTGCACCGAATTTGAAGCTTATGTTCGTCAAAACAACTTACTCAATTAAGTAAGCTTCTTAAATTTAAACTAAAAAGGCAACCGATCTGGTTGCCTTTTTGTTATCTGCTCAAATACTAAAGAGCATATTTCGCCGAAAACATAATCCGATTTAGGTCGCCATCAGAACCGTCTTCACGTTCATTTAAGGCATGCATAAACTCAACCCCAAATGTTAGTGGCTTTGAAGGTGAAAACAATAAGTTAACGTAACCAGAGTAAGCCTCTTTATTAACTGCACCACCGGTAAGCGCCACATTATTATCTGCGCTAAAACCTGAGAACGTCACACTAGAACGCCATTGCTCCGACCACCAATGACGATATGACACAAAACCACCAAATGATTTAATCGCTTGAATTTCCCCATTGGTATCAAGCACGCCAGCGTTGGCATAATTTAGCGCCATATAACGACCTAACCCTTCCCCGTAAGTTGCAGTAAATTTGAAGTCATCTTTACCGACAGGAATAACACCCGCGAAACTGACACCATAACCTAGTTCTGATGTGTCATACGTTGTGGTACCAACAACTTGCTCTAGATCTAATTGCCTTACAATCGCCGCCACTGAAAATGCAGAACCACTGGCAGCACTAAAGTTATAGCGACCAACAAAATCAGGAACAACGCCACTGCCACTAGTAATTCGACCACCGCCGCTCAATGGCGTCACAGTTGTTTCAGGATTCTCAATTGAGAACTGCCAATTGCCACTGGTATAACGTAGTTGTGATTGTCTCACAAACGGTGTTCCATCAGCCGCACCGACAAAGTCTAGGTTTTCCGGTAAAGCACCAGGGTTTTGGAAAGTAGTCCACGTTTGCCCTACAGTCCAATTGTCATAACTTACAAATGCATGGCGAATACGTGGAGAGTAACTATTAGAAACTCGTTCATTACCATCTGTATGCGTCATAAAATCCAGTTCAATAAAACCAGTCAGTGTATGCCCTTCAACATCAGTAACAGTCTTAAAATTAAAACGTGATTCACGAGCTTGAAAGTCGACTACTTGCTTACCATTACCCGTCGTACCATAAATAGTGCCTGGCACATAAAACTGACGAGATAACGAACCTGAATCTGGCGCCCCATTGCCATAATCACTAAACATCACATCGGCTTTAATGTAACCACCAAAAGTCATATCTGTAGCAGCCTGAGCTCCCCCACTCATCGCCAATAACGCGCCTGCAACATAAAGACTGAGTTTTTGCTTTTTCATTATTATCTCCCTATTGATATTGTTCTAATCTTGAGCAATATGAGCCAATTAACAGTCATGTAACATTAGCAATAGGTCTATGAGACAAAAGTAGACAAGCAAAAACTAATAAATAGACTACTTCGAAAACAAGATGTTGTTTAATACAATGTAGATCTTGATGAGTTTGGACACTAAAGATTTATAAGAAATTAAACGCTAAATAAGCTGATAACAAAATACATCGACCAGTTACGACCTGGATTGGTTTCGTATAGCATCTTAGGCTCGCTGGAATATAATCATCGAACGCTACTCAAATCTTGTAACGTAATAATAAGATATAACGTTGATAAAAGGGATTATTAGAGGACATAACTAAAGGAGTAAAATAGTGGGTGATGAAAGGTTCAAACATTGGGGAAATGATTCAAAAGTCAACGGCAGCAGTTGATTTCACACAGAGTAACTGAACTGACGATCCATCTTGATTTTGCAAAACCTAATTATTATTGAAGTTAAAACAAACTATCGAGATTTAAACATCTGAAAATATACCGAGCTATTTTAGCCAATGATAAGTCTGGTATTCTGTGATGATTTAGAAATAATAGTGAGGGAATAACAGAGAAAGTGGTGGGTCGTGAAGGATTCGAACCTTCGACCAATTGGTTAAAAGCCAACTGCTCTACCAACTGAGCTAACGACCCATCTTGATATAACATTTAAATTCTTTAACCACGATTTAAAAAGTGGTGGGTCGTGAAGGATTCGAACCTTCGACCAATTGGTTAAAAGCCAACTGCTCTACCAACTGAGCTAACGACCCATCTTGATATAACATTTAAATTCTTTAACCACGATTTAAAAAGTGGTGGGTCGTGAAGGATTCGAACCTTCGACCAATTGGTTAAAAGCCAACTGCTCTACCAACTGAGCTAACGACCCATCTTGGTGTTGCGATATTCATACTCTTGCTGGAACAAAAGCCAACTGTCTCTATTTCAAGACCAACTGAGCTAACGACCCATCTTGGTTTTGCAAGAACTGATATTCTTACTGGAGTGAATGCCCCATTTTATAACATTTAAATTCTTTAACCACGATTTAAAAAGTGGTGGGTCGTGAAGGATTCGAACCTTCGACCAATTGGTTAAAAGCCAACTGCTCTACCAACTGAGCTAACGACCCATCTTGGTTTTGCAAGAACTGATATTCTTACTGGAGTGAATACCCCATTTTATAACATTTAAATTCTTTAACCACGATTTAAAAAGTGGTGGGTCGTGAAGGATTCGAACCTTCGACCAATTGGTTAAAAGCCAACTGCTCTACCAACTGAGCTAACGACCCATCTTGGTTTTGCAAGAATTGATATTCTTACTGGAGTGAATGCCCCATTTTATAACATTTAAATTCTTTAACCACGATTTAAAAAGTGGTGGGTCGTGAAGGATTCGAACCTTCGACCAATTGGTTAAAAGCCAACTGCTCTACCAACTGAGCTAACGACCCATCTTGGTTTTGCAAGAACTGATATTCTTACTGGAACAAAAGCCAACTGTCTCTATTTCAAGACCAACTGAACTAACGACCCATTTTGGTTATGCAAGAACTGATATTCTTACTGGAACAAAAGCCAACTGTCTCTATTTCAAGACCGACTGAGCTAACGACCCATCTTTGTTTTGCAAGAACTTAAGGTTCTTACTGGAATGAAACAAACTGCCTATATTTCAAGTCTTGTTAAATTATCATCCCATTTTGTTGTTTGTTAATAACAACTCATATTACAGTAACTGTAGACTAAGTTATTATCACCTCAACACACCCCAGAAGGCTCTGCCGTTCTGAGGGCGCCTATAATACCTTTTTCAATTTCTCATGCAAGCCCAAATTTATAATTTCTTGTTGTTTGCATGAAAAACAGACTAAGAGGCTGTTTTTTGGCTTAATTAGCCTTTCAATGCTGATAATTGCTGTTGTGCAAGGCGTGCGGAGGCACTATCTGCGTACTCTTTTAATACTTTGTTATACAGTGCTCTTGCACCCGCAGAGTCATTTTCTTTTTCTGCAATCATGCCAAGCTTAACTAAACTATCGCCACGCTTATTTGAATCTGCAAATTTACTGACAACTGTACTAAAAGCTTGTTTCGCATCATTGTACTCACTTTTATTGTACAACAATTGGCCTAACCAATAGTTTGCATTAGCTGCATAATTAGATTCTGGGTATGTCGATATAAAACTACGAAAAGCAGGAATGGCTTCATCATACTTGCGTTCTTTAAGAACCAAGTTAACGGCGGCCTCATAGCTTCCTGTTTCACCTAACGTTGAACTGGCTGCGGCAACCGTAGTGGCATCAGCTTGAGCTGGCGCTGCTGGGGTTGATGACTTAGCAGTAAGATTAGCAATTTCCTCGTACAGCTGTCGTTGACGCTGTAACATCTGATTCATTTGATAATTTTGTTGCTCAGTAATGCCTCTTAAATCTAACACTTCATTTTGCAATGCATCCATACGACGTTGCATGTCGAATTCGCCTTGTTGCTTTGCTTTAATGATGCGTTCTAATCTTGAAATCCTGTCATCATTTGAACCACCAGATGCATCCGAAACCGGTGCTGGTGCAGCAAAAGCCGTGGCCGTTGTAAAGAACATCGCCGCAACTAATATGGCTAGTTTCATTTTTATCTCCTAAAAAAGGCCAACCGATAACGGTTGGCCTTACACTTCTTACGCTTTAGTAAACTAACACACCACGACGGTTTTTAGCAAAACCAGTATCGTTACGTGAATAATCTAATGGCTTTTCTTCGCCGTAGCTCACGATGCTCATTTGGCTAGGTTGCACACCCATACCTTGTAAATACTTAGCAACCGCTTTAGCACGACGTTCGCCTAGTGCGATGTTGTATTCTGGAGTACCACGTTCATCAGCATGACCTTCAATCAACACTCGAACATTTGGATGCTCAACTAAATAGTTACCATGAGCTTGAATGATCTCAGCATTTTCACTTTGAACTTCACTGCGATCAAAGTCGAAGTAAATGATATTTTGACGACGTAATTCTTGTTCTTTTAAACGCTGCTGTTCTGCAGAGCTCAGTACAGGAGCTACACCACCAGTTTCAATACCACCATTACCGTATTCACTACCAGTACCACTCATAGAACCGTTAGCGTCAGTTTCAGAGTCTGAAGTTGAGCTACAGGCACCCAGTGCCATAAGCGGAACTGCAACCAACATAGCTTTAAACAACTTATTCAGATCCATTTTAAATCCTTATCAATATCTATTTAGAGAAACGGAGACCATGCTGGTGACTTCACCTCGCCCTGGCCGACAGGCAATCTTGCTTTAAATCTGCCGTCCATAGAAACAGCAGCTAACACTTGTTTACCTTGATGGGTTGTACCGTAGATAACCATAGTGCCATTTGGAGCAACACTTGGTGATTCATCAAGTTGAGTTGATGAAAGCACCTGCATAAAGCGTGTTGCAAGATCCATTCTAGCAATATGGAATTTACCGTTAGTACGGTTTACAAAAATCATACTACGACCGTCTGGGCTAATTGAACCGCCTAGGTTCCATTCACCTTCAAAAGTCATACGCGAGACTTTATTTGTATCTAAACTTACGCGATATAACTGTGGTTTCCCACCACGTTCAGAGGTAAATAAAATTGATTTACCGTCTGGGAACCAAGAAGGTTCAGTATCGATTGCGTAATGCTCTGTAATACGTCGAGTTGCTTTAGTCGCAATATCGACGACATAAATTTCTGGTTGGCCATCTTTTGACAGTGTAACAGCTAATTTTTTCCCATCAGGAGAAAATGCTGGTGCACCATTAATACCGTCAAAACTACTCACTAATGTACGTGTTTGGCTGTAAATGTCTTGAACAAAGATTTCAGCTTTTCTATTTTCAAAACTCACATAAGCTAAACGACGACCATCAGGAGACCACGTTGGTGACATCAATGGCTCTGGTGAACGTAGTAACATTTGTTCATTGTAGCCATCGTAATCCGCAATCATTAGATGGTAAGGTGCTTTTTGACCTTGTTTAACCACAACATATGCGATACGGGTTAAAAATGCACCACGAATACCGGTGAGCTTTTCATACACAATATCACTGATACGGTGGCTGTACTGTCTAAATTGGTTTGCACTAATAACCGTTTCACGGCTTTCAAGTAATAACTCATTGTTATTCTGAGGCCCTTTACCCGCTTGAAGTTGTGCTTTGACTAAATCAATCAGCTCAAAACTCACTAAATATTGATCGGCGCCATATGGCTTAACCGTACCAACCACAAGCGCTTCCGCTTCTACATTAGCCCAATTTTGAGCAGTAAATCCATTTACAGACGAAATAGTTGATTGTGGCAATGCACGCACATCAAGTGTCTTAAATGTACCACTGCGAGACAAATCAGATGCTACCACATCAGAAATAGATGCAGGAGCTGGACCTTGACCTTGCCATACAAAAGGTACCACAGCAATGGGTCTTGCTGCATCAACCCCTTCTGTAATCACAATATCTAACGCTGCGCGAGCGGGTGTAGTTAACACTATTAATACCAGTGTTAGCCATTTAGCCAAATTATTCATGCGACTCCTTTTAACTCCATTCCATCATTAAATACGATTGATATTAATTAAATTCCGGTGAAACGGTTAAATTAATTTCTTTTAATTGCTGATAAACAGCCGGTTCAGGCGATACTGGTAACCGTCCCGCTTTATTTATCGACGCTTTGGCTGCTCGACAAACTACCTGATCACCATCTAACGTTTGGCTTGTTGTGACAAAACCATCTGACGCTAGACGAATAAAGACCCTGCAGCTTTTCCCACGCATTGACTCATCAACAACTAAATTTCGTTGAATAGTGGCAATAATCATGGCCTTATATTTATCAACTTCTGACAACACTTGCTTGTTACGTGTTTTAGAAAGTGAATCTTGTTCAGCAGCCATAGCCTCTGCCATTTCACGTTCTTGGCGCGCTTTAGTATCAGCTTCTGCTTTACGTTTACGCTCAGCATCTTCTTTACGTTTACGTTCGTCATCAGCACGTTGACGTTCTTCTTGAGCTTTTTTCGCAGCAGCCTCTTCTTGCTTACGTTTTTCAGCGGCTTTCTTAGCTGCGTCCTCAGAAGCTTTTTGCTCTTGTTCTTTTTGCTTGCGTACTACTTCAGCTTTATCTGCTCGCTCTTTTTCTAGCACTTGCTTTGCCTGAGCGGCTTTAGCGGCGTCATTAGCCTTTTGAGTTTCCTGCTCTTTTTGTTTACGCTGGATCTCTAAAGTTTTAATTTTTTCTTGCTCACGTTCACGCTCACGGCGAGCTTCCGATGCTTTACGTTCTAGTTCTGCTTGACGGGCTTTTTCTTGCTTAGCCACATCTTGCTTTTGTTTCTTTAATTGCTCAACTCTGTCATTCACTTTCTGTTGATCAATTACAATTGCTTGAACGGCAGGTGCACTTGCTGCTGCCGTTTGCATTTGCTTGGGCTTATCATCAAAACTAATGCCTAAAGCAAGAATGACGATAAATCCAATATGAATACCAGCAGAAATAGAAACTGGTACGGTTAAATCTGAATTTCCAGCCACCTATTTCTCCTTTGGTGAATCGGTCATTAGCCCTACGGCAGGCACACCAGCACCTTGCAAGCTAATCATTAATTGAATAACGCTTTCATAAGGTATCGTGCGGTCCGCTTTTACAACCACTGGCCTTAACGGTTCAAGTTGGATTAATGCTCCAACTTCAGTTGATACTTGCTCTAAGTCCATAACTTCAGAGTTAGAACTACTGCCGATATTCAAAAAATATTGTCCCTCTGCGTCAATCGATGCAACGATAGGAGGCTTACTATCAGGTGGCAACGACTCCGCATTACCTTGAGGCAATTCTACTTTGACTCCTTGCGATACAATAGGCGCTGTCACCATAAAAATAATCAACAACACCAACATCACGTCGATGTAAGGTACCACGTTGATTTCTGCAACTGGACGACGACGTTTACGCTGATACATTAAACAGCTTCCTTCTCGCTATACGCTTGACGTTGCAATATGTTGGAGAATTCTTCCATAAAGTTAGCATAACTCATTTCAATTTTATCAACTTGCGTTGTAAAACGGTTATAACCAATAACGGCAGGTATTGCAGCAAACAAGCCCATTGCAGTTGCAATCAATGCTTCTGCAATACCAGGTGCAACCATTGCCAATGTGGCATTTTCTACCGCGCCCAGTGCAATAAAGGAATTCATAATTCCCCATACCGTACCAAACAAGCCAATGTATGGACTGGTTGAACCAATCGTTGCCAATAACGGTAAATGGTTTTCAAGTTTCTCCATTTCGCGCGACAAACTCACTCGCATTGCTCGAGACGTTCCATCCATAACCGCTTCAGGAGCTTTACTGTTTACTTTGCTCAAACGAGTATATTCTTTGAAACCAGCCACAAACATCGATTCTAAACCAGAGATAGCACTACCACGCGCAATTAATTCTTTGTAAAGACGATTTAAATCAACACCAGACCAAAACGTTTCTTCAAAACGTAATGACTTAACTCTTGCAGAGCCTAATAATTTGTTGCGTTGAATGATCACTGCCCATGAGGCAATCGATAATGCCAACAAGGTCAGCATAACTAACTTTACCAACACACTGGCTTCTAAAAACAAACCAATAAATGAAATTTCAGCGTGCACTGTCAAACTCCTGAACAATATTTAGGGGAATAGCACGGGGACGCATACGTGATAAAGATATACACGCGACAACAACAGTCGCTTCACAATAGCAATCACCTTGATGATCTACTAGGCGCTGGTGAAATACCAACGACACTTTTTTTAATTCTATAACCTTGGATTCAACCACGAAATCCTGTTCAAATTTTGCAGCTTTACGAAAATCTAATTCTGCATGTTTGACGACAAAAGCAATATCTTCTGCCAACAGTTCAGCTTGGCGAACACCCATTGCTTTTAACCATTGCGTTCGGGCTCGTTCAAAAAATTTTAAGTAATTCGAATGGTACACAACACCGCCGGCATCGGTATCTTCGTAATAGATTGAAATAGGCCAAACAAACATAATCTGAACATCAATTTTTAGGTTGTAAAAGTTGGCTTACTATACCGAGTACCAACACGCTTGTGAATATTGTACCGAGGGAAAAGCAGACTTTATTTTGCTCAAAATGCGCTAAAACACACTAAAAACCTCAGGAACTGTAAGAGATGAAGCTTTATTAATGTGTTTACCCAAAAATTTAACAATTTATTAAACAAAACATGTCATATAAATAGAATTGTTCCTGGTAACAACAGCATACTTTTACGGCCTAAAACTCACAAAAAGACAATAATCAGGTAAAAGTAAACTGCGAATCCCCCTTACCATCGCACACTTTGCAAAATGTAAACGTGAATAAATGTTAAGCCGGTAAAATTCAGCAACCTCTTTTTAGCAAATACATTATCAATTGTTAAGTTAATAGCATTATCTTACTCGTCTTGATGACCATATGCTGTGTGTTAAACATCAAGAAGAGATAACCGTAAAATCCCACCTTAAATATGGATAGAATAATCATATCCATAGTGGTATAGAGTAATATTTAACATATTAAAAGGAGTAAGCAGACTTTACAGCATGACGGGATATATACTATTTGTTAAATATTATTGTTACCTAATTAACTAATCCGAATAGTTATGCATAAAATATAAGTAATAACCTAATAAAGCGCTATATAAGACGATTAGAGTATAAATAACATATCACCACAGCCACAAAGCATTAGTTTTACTAATGCTAATGCTTAATTTTTCTAGTTTGTCAGATTAGTGTATACATTCTATTATTGCCTCGTTTTCAGGACACATCTGATTCAGATGTTGAAAACCAAGAACTCCAAACTGATGTAACCCAATACCTCAGTTATCCCTAGTTCTTATGCTTGACTTCCTTCCTTAAATTTGTTGATTGCAAATTATTTAGCCCACTTGGATTAAGTGGGTTTTTTTTACCTTTTTTTTAGCATCTTTATAAACCCAAATGAGAAGCTTTGCGAAAAAAATTGTAAATTCGAGCGCTACTGATAGGTTGAACCCTTTCAAATGATCACCACGCAAAATACCCTTACATTTTTTATTGATTAGGCTCTTAAAGGAACGATGGTTCATTTATAAAGAGTATTGTCGATTTGGCTCAATTTAGTGTTATGAATGTTGAATAAATGCCGAGTAAAGCAGACTGATAAACATAGGGGAACTTTGGCTGTCGTATCAATACTATTTATTAGAAAAATAGCTGAATCAAGTTACTAGCAACATCGTGACTCAAGTAAATTGATATCTCAATCATATCCAGTAATAAGGATACTGCCCATGGCTGAGCAGTGAGTGATACATGAATGGGTTTATATAGGCTTGGTTATTTTAATCACGACTCTGCGGTTAATCTTACGTTCTTCAGCAAGATCATTGCCTGTTACATGGCGTTTTTCACCATGACCCGATGTATGAATCCGATCCTTAGGAATACCACTAGCGATGAGAATATCTTTCACTGAGTCCGCACGTTTATCTGACACCTTTTGGTTAACCGAACGTCCACCGTAACTGTCGGTGTAAGCATCAATCAGTACAAGCTCGACTTCAGGGTCATAAGACAAATAACGCTGTATTTTCTGTAATTGTTGGGTAGAAAAACGAGTCAGATCTACCCCGCCTTCTTGGTAATTTAACACTGTAAAAGCAATATCATCAAAACTGTAAGGCAGTAAATTAGCCAAGCAGGCGCGAAATTCACGGTATTTACCGCCAAAATTAGCTGACGACAATCCCACGGCAATTTTAGCGTTTTGATTATACCAATCCGCATAATAAAACGTGGGCTCCATTCCTTGACTCAATTCATTCAACATCGACCAAGCGGCTTTTTTGGGTACTTCACCATTAAATTGCTTATTGTAAGTCAGTTGAGTGATTTCTTTAGAATTGTGTCCAGGACGCCAACTAGGGGCTCGACTAATTAATGTCGCGTTGGTCACCGAATCAGGTTTTAACCACATATCTAACGTAAAATGTAAATTTAGCTCTTTACCGGCATTACTGGTAAACACAGCACGCCCATAGTCAGGAATATCATGTTCAAGACGGCATTCTATCGGATTGTTCTCACCGATACGCCATGCTGAGTTTTCCAGTGACGCAACGTAGTGCCTCAAATCGGCATTAGCCGTTGAGCAAAGACACAAACTTGTGAGGACCATCAGTTTTCGCCACATAAAACCACCCTTTATATACCCGATTACATTTGTTCTATCGGCCATAAAGTCAGTTCCTTTAGTAAACAATCATGTTTAATCGATGATAAAAACCACAATCAAACATGACACTGCGCTTGAGTTTGCGCATAATACTCGGCTTATATCATTTGCACCGATGAATGATAGCTATTGAGGATAAAAACTGTAATGACTGATATTTGCGACGCTAATAAGTTTAAACACCGATTTCGTGGTTATTTCCCTGTTGTTATCGATGTCGAAACTGCTGGGTTTAATGCTAATACCGATGCGTTGCTTGAAATTGCCGTCAGCTTACTAAAAATGAATAGTGATGGGATCATTGTACTTGATAGAACCCTTCATTTTCATATTGAGCCTTTTGAAGGCGCGAACTTAGAGCCTGCAGCTTTAGCTTTTAATGGTATAGACCCCACTAATCCACTTCGTGGTGCAGTAGACGAAAAAGTCGCTTTTTTAGAGATTTTTAAAGAAGTAAAAAAAGCCCAAAAAGCAGCAGATTGTCATCGCAGTATCATTGTCGCGCACAATGCCGCTTTTGATTTAGGTTTTGTTAACAAGGCTATTGAACGAAATGGTTTAAAACGTTCTCCTTTTCATCCTTTTGCTAGCTTTGATACCGCGACACTTGCAGGCCTGGCTATTGGACACACAGTATTAGCTAAAGCCTGTAAAATGGCAGGGATCGATTTCGACAACAATGAAGCCCATTCAGCATTATATGATACCGAACGTACCGCCGAACTATTTTGCCTTATAGTCAATCGATGGAAAGCATTGGGTGGTTGGCCATTAGCGGCTGTGGAAGATGATACCGACTCAGCAAGCGAATAATGAATACTCAGCCCTTTGATCTCATGCCAGCCATCTACACTCAGCTAGTGCGATAACAAAGTATTAATTTTATCCAATAAAAAAGCTGCCGAAGCAGCTTTTTTATTATCTCTGACTTGCTAGATTATAGCTTATCAGAATTATCTTTTAGATATGCAGCAACACCTTCAGTGCTTGCAGTCATACCTTTTTCGCCTTTTGACCAGCCCGCTGGACAAACTTCACCGTGCTCTTCATGGAACTGAAGTGCGTCAATCATACGGATCATTTCATCAACGTTACGGCCTAGTGGTAAATCGTTAACCACTTGGTGACGAACTTGGCCTTCTTTGTCTACTAAGAAAGAACCACGGAAAGCCACACCAGCTTCTGGATGCTCTACGTCGTATGCTTTACAAATTTCGTGCTTAACATCAGCAACTAGAGTGTACTTAACTTGGCCAATACCACCCTTGTCTACTGGAGTGTTACGCCATGCGTTATGAGTAAACTGTGAATCAATAGAAACACCAATCACTTCAACACCACGTTTAGTGAACTCTTCCATACGGTGATCAAAAGCAATTAGCTCTGATGGGCATACAAAAGTAAAATCGAGTGGGTAGAAGAAAATAACTGCAGGCTTACCTTTAATTGCGGTAGCAAGGTTAAATGTGTCAACAATTTCACCAGAACCAAGAACGGCTGCTGCGGTAAAATCTGGGGCTGGACGGCCTACTAATACGCTCATTATCTATCTCCATTTAATGGCTTAAACACTCAACAACGGTATATGCGTATCGCAAAATGATGATCCACCAAGCAATTACCCATACCGTTGGGACTTATATCAGTCGTATACCATACATCTAAATTAACGGACTTATAAGTCATTTCAGATGAAAGTTGGTTTACTTGCTGAAAAATAAAACATGATGACCCATTAAATAATAAGTTTCAAATATGACAAAATGATTTGATAACAAGATTTCACTCATCACTATCAACAACCACATGTTAAACAGCAAATAATTCTGAGCTAACTATCAGCAAAAAATACCTAAAAAAGCGATATGCGCTGGACAAATAGACACTAGACAGTCAAGAATAGCGGCCTCACTTATTTTTAAGAAAAATGATTATGAATGCGGTTGTTATCGCGGTTTGCTTAATGCTGTTTTTAAGCTTTATTCGAATTAACGTTGTGGTCTCACTAACCATCAGTGCTGTTGTCGCCGGTTTAGTCGGTGGATTAGATATTCATCAAACAATTGCAGCCTTTAATGATGGCCTAGGCGGCGGCGCTCAAATAGCCCTAAGCTACGCATTGCTTGGTGCATTTGCAGCAGCGTTGTCACATTCAGGCTTAACAACATTGATTTCTCATTCAATTATAAAGAAACTCGGTAAAGAACCCAATAGTAGTAATACTCAAGTTGTACGTTGGTTGTTATTGGTCACAATATTATTGATGGCAGTTTCATCACAAAATATTTTGCCTATACACATCGCTTTCATACCCATTCTTATTCCACCATTACTGCATGTCATTTCAAAGCTACATATCGACCGCCGTCTTATAGCCTGTATTCTCACATTTGGCTTGGTCACCACGTACATGATTCTACCCATCGGTTTTGGCGGTATTTTCCTCAATGATATCCTGTTGGCAAATTTAAATACAAATGGGCTAAATGCAATCCGTGAACAAATTCCTAACGCAATGCTATTACCTGCTATGGGCATGGTTGTAGGTTTACTCACCGCAATATTTATTAGTTACCGCAAACCTAGACAATACATGATTGAAGAACCAGTGGTAAGCGACAATATTGAAACCACGATAAGTCGAAAAAGCCTAGTGATATCACTCTCAGCAATAGTGGTCACTTTAATCGTTCAATTACAAACTGATTCGATGATATTTGGTGCATTAAGTGGATTTATTATCTTTCGTTTTTCAGGAATCATTAAACACGAAGTAAGCAAAGACCTGTTTAATCAAGGTGTGCACATGATGGCCAGCATCGGCTTTATTATGATTGCAGCAGCAGGCTTTGCTGCAGTAGTTAAATCTACCGGGGAAGTTGGCACACTAGTGACCTCTCTAGGTGACATCATTGGTGACAACAAAGCGTTAGCCGCATTACTGATGCTTATTGTTGGATTATTGATCACCATGGGAATTGGCTCTTCGTTCTCAACCATTCCCATTATCGCCACTATTTACGTGCCTTTAGCGCTCAGTTTTGGTTTTTCTGTCGCAGCAACAATTGCGTTAGTGGGTACCGCTGCAGCGCTTGGTGACGCGGGTTCGCCAGCATCAGATTCGACACTAGGTCCCACAGCTGGTCTTAATGCCGATGGGCAACATGATCATATTCGCGACAGCGTGATCCCAACGTTTATTCACTATAATATTCCACTGCTTGTTTTTGGTTGGATTGCTGCGATGGTGCTTTAACATTTAACAGATAGCTACGGCTTATCAAGATAAAAATAAAAACGGGAGCCTCACTAAAGGCTCCCGTTTTTATGGTCTCGTACATGATATTAATCATATCGAGCCTAGGTATCTATAATCTCGGATAACGAACTATTTGGTACCGAATATCTTATCGCCCGCATCACCTAAACCTGGCAAGATATAACCTTGCTCGTTTAAGCAATCATCAATCGCAGCGGTATACAATTCAATATCAGGATGCGCGAGTTCAAGTGCTTTAATACCTTCTGGTGCAGCAACCAAAACCAACGCTTTAATTGAAGTACAACCACGTTTTTTCAGCAGGTCGATAGTCGCAATCATTGAACCACCAGTCGCTAACATTGGGTCAACCACTAAAGCAATACGCTCTTCAACATTACTGACTATTTTTTCAAAGTAAGGTATAGGTTGTAGTGTTTCTTCATCACGATAAATACCCACTACAGAAATACGCGCACTAGGAAGATGCTCAAGAACGCCATCCATCATACCTAAACCCGCACGAAGAATAGGCACTACGGTCACTTTCTTACCTTTAAGTTGCTCAATAGTAACAGGGCCATTCCAACCTTCAATTGTCACCGTTTCAGTTTCAAAATCAGCGGTAGCTTCGTAGGTTAATAAACTGCCAACTTCAGTGGCAAGTTCACGAAATCGTTTGGTGCTGATATCAGCTTCACGCATCAAACCGACTTTATGACGTACCAGTGGATGCTTTACTTCAACGACTTTCATTTCTTTCTCCTAGATTTCTGACTATTTCAGGCAAATTTGACAAATGTTAGTCGATTTATCCTCTCTATAAAACATAAAGTTTCAAAATTGCAGTAAATCGTGACCTAAACCAATAAAAAATAGGCAATTCATCGTTTTCTTTATAGGATAAAGTAAAAACATGGCTTCCGACTAGCAGCACAAACTGGTAGAATATTGCCGCATAAAATTCCATAAAACGATGTACCCTAGAGGATCCTCCGTGACCACTCCTACCCCCCTAAGTTACAAAGACGCCGGCGTTGATATCGATGCAGGTAATGCGTTAGTAAACAACATTAAATCTGCGGTAAAACGCACTCGCCGTCCAGAAGTTATGGGCAATTTAGGTGGTTTTGGCGCATTATGCGAATTACCAACTAAATACAAACATCCAGTGCTTGTTTCGGGCACTGATGGTGTTGGCACTAAATTAAGATTAGCCATTGATTACAAAAAGCATGACACCGTCGGTGTTGATTTAGTTGCTATGTGTGTCAATGACCTGATTGTTTCTGGCGCTGAACCGCTTTTCTTCCTCGATTACTACGCGACTGGTAAGCTTGACGTTGAAACGGCAACCTCAGTTGTTAGCGGCATTGCAGAAGGTTGTTTCCAATCTGGTTGCGCATTAATCGGTGGCGAAACGGCTGAAATGCCGGGCATGTACGAAGGCGAAGATTACGACCTTGCCGGATTTTGTGTTGGTGTTGTTGAAAAAGCAGACATCATTGATGGTACCAAAGTCAAAGCCGGTGACTCACTCATAGCACTTGGTTCGAGTGGTCCTCATTCAAATGGTTACTCATTAATCCGTAAGGTATTAGAAGTCAGCAAAGCAGACCCTCAGCAAGATCTTGCTGGTAAGCCATTAATTGACCATTTATTAGAGCCTACCAGAATTTATGTTAAGCCTTTGTTGAAGCTGATTGAACAGTCAGACATTCACGCTATGGCGCACATTACCGGTGGTGGATTCTGGGAAAATATCCCACGAGTGCTTCCTGATGATTGTAAAGCTGTAATCAAGGGTGACTCTTGGCAATGGCCAGTGGTGTTCGATTGGATAATGACAAACGGTAACATAGCACAACACGAAATGTTCCTAACATTTAACTGTGGTGTGGGTATGGTTATTGCGCTGCCAACAGACAAAGTCGATGCTGCATTGGCATTATTAACAGCAGAAGGCGAAAATGCTTGGTTGATAGGTGAAATTGCTACGCGTCAAGGTGACGAAGAGCAAGTGGAGATCATCTAATGAGCCAAAGCTGTCGTGTTGTGGTACTGATTTCCGGTAATGGCAGTAATCTTCAAGCTATCATTGATGGCTGTGACGATAACCTAAAAGCTGACATTGTTGGTGTGATTAGTAACAAGCCGGATGCTTATGGGTTAATTCGCGCTCATCAAAGCGAGATTGATACCAGTTGCGTTATTCCTTATACCAATGAAGTACGCAGTGATTATGATGCGCGTTTATTGAAATCAATTGAAAAATACCAACCGGATCTGATTATTCTTGCAGGTTTTATGCGTATTTTGACAGATGATTTTGTAAGTCACTTCCTTGGAAAGATGATTAATATTCATCCATCATTATTGCCTAAGTATACCGGGCTTCACACGCATCAACGGGCTATTGATGCCGGCGATAAAAAGCATGGCGCTAGTGTGCATTTTGTTATTCCAGAGCTCGATGCCGGACCGGTAATATTACAAGCTAAAGTCCCTATTTACCCTGAAGATAATGCTGAAGTATTAGCTGAGCGTGTTCATGAACAAGAACATGCCATTTATCCTCTTGTAGTAAAATGGTTCAGCTTAGGTCGTTTAGCGATGGCTGATGGTAAAGCTTACTTAGATGGCGAGTTAATTGGTCCATCTGGTTACGCACCAGATTAATATCGATTACTAAGTGACTAAGTCTTTATGTTAAAAACAAAAAACCTCGCTAATTCGCGAGGTTTTTTTATGCTATAAACATTGTCGATATACAGTGCTAACGTACCGGTAATGTCATGTCTGCAAACATTTCATCAATCAGTTGTTGATCACGAAGCGCGACCGCTTTTTCTACCACATCTCGGGTTAAATGCGGTGCAAAATGTCGCATAAAGTCATACATGTAACTGCGTAAAAAGCTACCACGTCTAAAACCAATTTTGGTTGTACTATGAGCAAACAAATGACTCGCATCAATCGCGACTAGATCTTTATCTACTGCTGGATCGATAGCCATAGAAGCAATAACCCCTACCCCTAACCCTAAACGTACGTATGTTTTAAGTACATCAGCACTGGTTGCACTAAACACCACCCGAGGATCAAGATCCGCACGCTTAAAAGACTTTTCAATTTCAGAGGCTTTATCAAAACCAAACACATAAGTCACCAGCGGAAATTTGGCTAAATCTTCAATACTAATTTTTGTCGATTGAGTCGCGAATGGATGGTCACGAGTCACAACAATTGATCGATTCCAATGATAACAAGGCAGCATAATTAAATCGGTATATAAGTGCATTGCTTCAGTAGCAATGGCAAAATCAGCATCACCTCTAGCCGCTTGTTCACTAATTTGTGATGGCGTACCTTGATGCATATGCAAATTCACTTTCGGATATCGTTTAATAAACTCTTTAATAATTTGTGGCAGAGCATATCGAGCCTGAGTATCAGTGGTGGTAATATTTAAATCACCCTGATTAGGCTGAGTATATTCTTCAGATACCTTTTTAATGCTATCGACCTTGCCAAGTATATCATTTGCAATATCAATAACTTGCTGACCAGCTGGAGTCACGTGAGTCAAGTGCTTACCACTTCGACCAAATATTTGAATACCTAATTCATCTTCTAGCATTCTAACTTGCTTACTAATGCCGGGTTGTGAGGTATAGAGGTTCTCAGCCGTTGATGACACATTTAGGTTGTGTTTAACAACCTCTGCAATATATCTAAGTTGTTGCAGCTTCATGGTTTTATCCTTTATTTAACCAGCACTCATCAGCAAAATATGCAAATAAGAACAAATCGATCTATGTTTCACATGGCAAGAACAGTTGTTCAACTATAATAAAACGTTATATGACAATTGAAATGTAATATAAATAGGAATAACGAGCAAGTAAAAATCACCTGCAATTTAATTGACTTAGCTTTTGATAAACATCCTTACTCAAATGTTTAATGATTTATCAACAAAACGACTTATTATTCAACGACAGCCGCGATAACATACGCTAAGATATAGAATCATTTTGATGCAGTTTTATTGCAACAATTTATTCCAGCATCAAAATAACTTTTAGCCATTGTCGTTTGGCTATATTTACCATGAGATATGAAAGATAAAATGGAACCTTTATGTCCTTAATTTTGGTATTAATTCTTATTGGTGCACTCTTATTGCTGATTATCGGCTTTAGTATTGTCCAACAACAAAAAGAGCGTGCTGAAGCTGAACGTCGAGTAGAAGTATCTCGCCAACGCGCCATTATAGATGAAACCGATGCAGTATTATCCAACACAGGTATGACCCCGTCTTCTAGCCACATTATGTTAGTACTCTATCGCCGCATTCAAGATGCTTTAGAACAATCTGTTATCCATGCATCAGGCCAATTAAAATCGGATTATGAGCGTCGCCTAGCTGACATTAAAATGCAAATAGCCACAGTATCGAATTCACCAAGCCAAGTCCCTGCAATTGAGAATTTTCGTTTACCTGATAATGATAGACAAGTTTTAGAATTAGTAAAAACACTGAAGAAACTTAAAGCTATTTTACGTGCAGAACATAATAAGGGAAAAGTTGATCCGTCTATTTTTGCTGAAGAAGAAATGCGTATCGACAATCTGCAATTAAGGATTAATGTTGATTCTATGATTAGCCGCGCTCGTGCAGCATGCTTTATGAAGCAGTACGGTTCCAGTAAACAAATGGTCACAAAAGCATTAAACACGTTGCACACTATTAAAGCGCAAACGCCAAATGATCCTTTTATTGCTCGTAAAGTCGATGAAGCTAAGCAGTTACTCGATGAAATAATGGGCGCTCAAAAACACAGTGAACCGAGTGCTCCAAAACCGAAAAAAGAAGGCGATGATCTTGATATGCTGTTTCAACCGAAAAAGAAATGGTAATTATCTTTATATTCGCTAACTAAAAAACCAAGTCTCCTTAGGAGGCTTGGTTTTTTTATACGCAAAATCTATTTAATATAAAAACTGCGTTATTTTTTAACCACACATAAAAAATGCAGTAATACAGTGAGTTAGTAAAATAACTTACGTTCGTCAACACAGTTGTCCACAGAATCTGTGGATAACTGTGTGAGACATTCCTTATCACTATGTTTATTAGCAATAATAAATCGGTATGAACAAACACTCTCTATCGTTGTTTCTATACAAGTCTTGTGCGTTGATACAATTAACTTATGACATGTCATTTTGATTGCGTCAAGCCATTAACTACAAAAGTATCCTCATTTGTAGTTAATCGAACAAATAATAGCTTATCAGTAAACTGAAATGAACCATTGATACTTTCAATATATTACAAAATATGAGCATATACCCGTGATCATTGAAAATGCTTGATTTTGTCCCAAATGGGATCATCATAGCCCCATGAAACAAATTACACTCTCGCCAGAACAAAAAGTAGCATTGGAAACTCGACATAAAAGCTCGAGTGATAGGCGTGAGTGTGATCGCATTAAAGCCATTTTACTACGCGATGAAAATTGGCCAACGCCAATGATTGCCCAAGCGTTACGTATTCACGAAACGACCGTAGTTCGATACATTGATGCCTATGCTCACGACCAAAAACTCACGTGTAATAGTGGCGGCTCCTTAAGTTATCTGAGTCAAGAGCAAACTGAACTATTGATTGCACACCTGTGTGAGGTGACCTACTTGCATAGCCATCAAATAGTCGCTTATATCTCAGAACAATTTCAGATTAAGTACACAGTGTCAGGCCTCAATAAATGGCTGCATAAACATCAGTTCAGCTATAAAAACCCTAAAGGGGTTCCTCACAAATTTGATGAAGACAAACAAACGGCTTTCATTGAATATTATGAGCAACTAAAATCCTCGTTAACCCCTGATGAACCGTTATTATTTATGGATGCGGTTCATCCGACCCAAGCCACAAAAATCACCGCAGGCTGGATAAAAAAAGGCGTTGATAAACCGATAGAAACGACGGGAAGCCGAACCCGTATTAACGTGGTTGGTGCAATCCGACTTGGTCACTTAACAGAAGCGGTCATTGAGCAATATAGCAAAACGGTTAACGGTGCATCCATCATCGATTTTTTAAACCAAATTAGAGCGCGTTACTCAACAAGTGGTGTTATCCATTTGGTGCTTGATGGCGCTGGATACCATCGAAATGCCTTAGTAGTTAAAGAGGCTAAAAATCTGAATATAACATTGCATTACCTGCCGCCTTATAGTCCAAATTTAAACCCAATAGAACGATTGTGGAAGGTAATGAATAAGCATGCGAGGAATGGGCAATACTTCGCAACGACAAAAGAATTCCGACGAAAAATCACTGACTTTTTTAGCATCACCCTCCCCGATATTGCCGATACACTCGGTGATACAATTAATGATAACTTTCAGAAATTAAAACCTGCAGTTTGAATTCACTTGAGTATATAAGGCTTTACGCTACAATTATTGATAATGATATTATTTAAATCGAGCCTATCCTTGTAAGCTATAGCATAAATCGAGATACTAGATAAAAATTATAATATCAGCAGTAAAAAAGCCTTATGTTAAAAATGACTTCCATTAAAATATTCTCTGTATTTCTACTGTTCATTCTCACTGCTTGCGGACAATCAGATGAATTTGGTCAACCTCAACTCACACCAGAACAAGTTTCTTTGGGTTTCTTCGAAGCTATTTATGTCGATCGTGATGTAGAGAAAGCTAAAAAGTTTGTCGCACCTGATATACAGGATGTTATGGATCATTATCATATAGCATCAGCGGTGCAACGACACGTATTAGGCTTATCCATGAAGCAAGTGACGATGTCTATTGATGAAATTGATATCGATTTTTTCCGAAAATTTACCGATGACGTGACTGTAATCGTTAAAATGCAAGGATTAAAAGGTGGAAGACAATGGATTGATGATCGAACCATTCGTCTGCATAAACAAGGCAATACCTGGATTATTGTTGAGATACTACCCGAAAAAGGTCGTATTGAAGGTTAGTATTGAGTCAAAACAGATTACCAAAATTAGCTAATTTTAGTGTTTAATCATGATGGGAGATCAAAAACAATTATCGTTCATTTCAGATACTCACCACTATGCGATATGTTTAAGCATTATAAATAATTGATAAAATAAACAATGAGCAATAACCAATAAAAATAGCAGCCTAGGCTGCTATTTTTATTTTTTGTCGGAGTATTTAATGCATCAACTGAGTTGCCAAAGCATTAATAAGCTCGTTCAATCGTCTTATTCTTCGTTAGAAGGTAAAGACTCTAACACGTCATCTTTCACTTGATAGTAAGCGTTTTCGTATTCATGAACTTCCATAATAACTCCAATCTTTTAGGTCGTTTTGTAGGTGTAGGCCTGTCTTTTTATAAACAATAACACGATATTGAATCCTTAATACTGACGACATCGTGTTAATGCTGGGGGGATGACATTTGCCTTACAGAGAGAAGAGTACCAATCACTTTCTTCTTGGCGCTAAGTATATCAATAGTCAGATCACTTTCAAACCACAATTACGAAAAACTTTCAGTTCTGTTTTGCGGATGGTCTGAATGTGCCTTTAAATTGAGATTTTACACTAAAAAACAGAAAGTCTTTCAGAAATTACAACATACTCGACGTGACAACGTACTAGCGCATTGCGATACAAGTCGACGGTTCCATTGCTGCTGTTAAGGCTAAACACCTATTACTATGCCCCTATAACGGCAACTCAAACTCTATAGTTCTGATTATTTATTGAAAGAATAATGCCCTTAAAAGATGAGGCAACAACATGATGAAATACCTGAGTGCCTCACTCAAAAATAATGCCCTGCACTCAGCCTGCACTATCAAAGCATTTAACGAATATGGCTAAGCTTTTGGTTTAGAATTAATCGTTAAAGCGGATTAGTTGCCAGGAAATGACAGGTCTTACAGGCATAACTAGAAATTGAATCAATTTGGGATAATAAAAAACCGACATCACCTAAGTGATATCGGTTTTATTCGCATTGTCATGCGATGGAGCAATGCATCAAGGTTACACTTGACTGATGGAATTCAATACTCGCTTTTCTGAAATAGGATAAGCGGTACCTAATACCTGAGCAAAACAAGATACCCGGTACTCTTCTATCATCCAGCGAGCTTCAATGAGTGCCTCTGGGACCGGTTGTGAACGTGGCACTTTGGCTAATTGAGCCGTTAACGCCTCTTGTACTTTTGCAATACTGTGCATGTGTAATCGATCACGTGTTGGGTCAACAGGTAGCTTATCGAGTCTATTTTCAATGGCTTTTAAATAACGAACAACATCCGTTAACCGTTGCCAGCCACAGTCTTCGACAAATCCTTTATACACAAGGCTATCAAGCTGAGTTTGAATATCACTCATTGCAAATGCAATATCTAAGCTAATTTTGCCCTTTAGACGTTTTTTAATACGTTGATAAATTGTCAAAATTTGCTCTACATTGAGCGCAATGCTCTCTGCTGTTGGGTTAAGCTCTTGGCGAACCCACTCTTTTGCTTGCTCGAACTGCTGCTCATTGCGAATGTCTAGTTGCTTTTGATCTAACAACTGCTGTACCGCTGCATTAATAATATCTTCGATTAATATCTGCACTTGTCCAAATGGATTAAAGTACATTGCTAGCTTTGCTTTATTAGGCAAAGCTTGTTGCAAATGTTTCACTGGCGAAGGAATGTTTATCAACAGTAATCGGCGTAAGCCTACTCGATGATGACGCTTTGCTTCATGTTCATCATCAAATAACTTAATCGCCACATCGGTTTTATTATCAATCAATGCCGGATATGCTTTAACTTCGTAATTACCTTTGCGCTGCTGATATTGAGCGGGTAAATCACCGAACGACCACGTAGTGATAGCCTGTTGTTCAATGCCTTTGTCAGCTACTTTACGTATTGCTTTAGCCACAACACCTTGCAGTTGGCCTTTTAATAGTTCTAAATCACGACCTTGGGCAACTAAACGACCATGGTCATCCTCAATCTTAAAGTTCATCTTAAGATGTTCTGTCAGTTGAGTTACATCAAAGTCGTCAGCAGAAATGCGTACACCGCTCATGCGCAGTAACTGTTTACACATGGTATCAAGCATCGATAACTCAAACGGCTTCATCGCTTGATAACATGCCCGAGCATAATCTGGGGCGGGAACAAAATTACGACGCAAATTTTTAGGCAAAGATTTAATCAGTGCAATCAACTTTTCTTGTCGTAACCCAGGCACTAGCCAATCAAAGTCACTGTCATCAATTTGATTAATCAGTGCAACAGGAATATGCACTGACACGCCGTCATCAATACTACCCGGTTCAAAATGATAACTGACAGTTAAGCCGAGATTACCTTTATGCCATATTTCTGGAAAATCGAGCGCAGATATATGGTCGGCACTACGCTGCATTAATAAGGCTTGGCTGTAATCGAGCAAGTCTGGCGTTTGTTGACGCGCTTTTTTCCACCAGGCAAAAAATAGTGGCCCATTATAAATGCCAACGGGTATTAGTGGTTCGTAAAAATCCACCAACACTTGTTCATCGACCAAAATATCTCGGCGGCGAGATTTATGTTCTAGCGACTCTATGTCATTAAGCAATTTTTGATTATTAACAAAAAACGTTTCTTTCGTCTGTAACTGCCCTTCGGCTAAAGCACTGCGAACAAAAATTTCTCGAGCTTCTATTGGGTCAATCGGTCCGTATTGCACTCGACGACGATTCACTATGGTCAAGCCATAAAGAACTTGGTTCTCAAGTGCTATAACGCTTGCCGCTTTGGCTTCAAAATGCGGTTCTAGATAATTCTTTTTCACTAAATGTGAGGCGAGTGATTCTAACCATTCAGGGTCTATTTTGGCGCAACAACGCGCAAATAAGCGTGAGGTTTCAGTCAGCTCAGCAGCCATTATCCACTTAGGACCTTTTTTCGCTAAAGGCGATCCCGGAAACACAAAGAATTTACGGTTACGCGCCCCTAGATACTCGTTGTTCTCGCCTTTAAAACCAACATGACTTAACAAGCCTGATAATAATGCTCGATGTAACTGTTCATAACTGGCTGCACTGTCATTAATACGCCATTTCAATTCATGGACGGCTTGTTTCACTTGAGTGTATAAATCTTGCCATTCACGTACGCGTAAATAGGCGAGATATTCGTCACGACATTGTTTTCTAAACTGACTGGCTGATAGCTCATGCTTTTGATCTTTTACGTGATCCCATAACTTCACCCAGCTGGCAAAGTCAGAGTCTTTATCCGCATACCGGCGATGACACTCGTCTGCTGCTTGTTTCTTTTCTGCGGGACGTTCACGCGGATCTTGAATCGACAAACCTGCAGTAATCACTAATGCTTCGTGTAAACAACCCAATTTGTTCGCTTCAATGACCATTCGGGCTAAACGCGGATCGAGTGGGATTTTCGCTAAATCTTTGCCTAATGGCGTTAACACTAGGTCATTACCAGACTTTTTAACCGCTTGTAATTCTTCAAGCAATAAAAAACCGTCTCGAATGTGTTTTTGATCCGGTGGTTGAATAAATGGAAATCCGCCAATGTCACCTAATCCAATTGCCAACATGTGCAAAATCACTGAAGCAAGATTGGTTCGTAATATTTCAGGATCAGTAAATTCAGGGCGCTGAATAAAATCCATTTCATCGTAAAGTCGAATACAAATACCTGGGCCTACACGACCACAACGTCCTTGACGTTGATTGGCACTGGCTTGCGATATGGGTTCTATCGGTAAACGTTGTACTTTCGTACGGTAACTATAACGGCTTATGCGTGCGGTACCAGGGTCGATAACATAACGGATCCCAGGCACGGTTAATGACGTTTCGGCAACGTTGGTAGCTAATACAATACGACGGCCAATATGGCTTTTAAAGACTTTAGATTGTTCACCGTAAGAAAGGCGCGCATATAGTGGTAAAACTTCAGTATCGCGATATTGCTGTTTATTGAGTAAATCAGCGGTATCGCGAATTTCACGCTCACCATTCATAAATATCAATATGTCGCCAGGACCCGCGGCCATTAACTCGTCTACGGCGGCAAAAATGCCATCACTAACATCTAAATCTTCATCAGTGTCGCGCACTAAAGGACGATAACGCGTTTCAACTTCAAATGTACGACCAGACACTTCAATAACAGGTGCATTATTAAAGTGTTTTGAAAAACGATCTACATCTATGGTAGCCGACGTAATAATAACTTTTAAATCAGGACGTTTTTTTAATACCTGCTTCAGATATCCCAATATAAAATCAATGTTTAAGCTGCGTTCATGCGCTTCATCAATAATAATCGCATCGTACTGGTTTAAAAATCGGTCCGAGGTGAGTTCGGCGAGCAAAATACCATCGGTCATCAGTTTAATATAACTGTTGTCACTCATGGCATCAGCAAAACGAACTTTAAAGCCAACAACTTCACCTAATGGGCTGTTAAGTTCATCAGCAATACGATTCGCGACACTTCGTGCAGCAAGACGACGAGGTTGGGTATGGCCAATTAAGCCTCGAGTTCCTAAACCCAGTTCAAGACAGATTTTAGGTAACTGGGTTGTTTTACCAGATCCTGTCTCCCCCGCCACAATCACCACTTGATTATTGGCAATAGCAGAAGCTATATCGTCACGTTTTTGCGACACAGGAAGTTCATCTGGATAACTAATAATAGGTCTAGACTGCAAGCGCTGCTGCGCTTTTTGATAGGCTTGCTGCGCAGCATCCGTTAACTGCGCTAACGTTTGGGATTTTTTTTCAGACTCGGCTTCTTTATTGACACGATACAAACGACGACGAATTTTAGCAGCATCGGTTTGATAACAAAGATTGAGATACGCCTTAGATAGCGGGTGAAGGTCCGAATTCAAATCTGATTCCCTTGCTTACATCAAAAAAAGCGATCCTAGCAAGGAAAACAGCAGAATGGTATTGATTTTAACGATTGCTAAGCTGGAGATAAGTAACACTGTTGCATATAAATATTCATCGCCTTAAGCACATTGGTCCGATTAATGGTTCCAATGACCTTTCCGGCACTCAATACAGGATAAATTTTTGGTTTAGAGCCTAACATTTGTTCAGCTAATTCCAATATACTTTCATCGGGAGCAACTGATAATACAGGGGTTTTCATACAATCTGCCACTGTACTGGTCATATCACAGTGGTAGCTACTTTTTAACATCACTGACAAGCAATCTTGTTGGGATAAGAACCCCACTAACTTTCCAACACTATCCACAACTGGCGCGCCGCTCTTATTACTTTCGAGTAGTTTCTCAACCGCTATTGCCAGTGACATATCTGCGGTTAACAGTATCGGACGTCTATCCATGTGATCTTTAATTTTTATTGAATCCATATTGCCCCCTAAATGCACGCTAATTGACTACGTGCTTAATAAATCTCGTCAATCAATTCAAAATGAATCAACATTCAAGTACTGACTTAATTTAAGTTTAGTCAATAATGGCTCAGTGGATAGAAAATAAAACCGATTGTTTTAATCGGTCTTATTCATCACAGCTAGGACTTACTTGTCACGCCAGATCATGACTGTGGCAGCTTGGCCTTTGCTTCGAGTTGCACGATACATACCTTCGGTATTAAATGGCGTTGCGATATTGCCACGCTGATCAATTGCTATCACGCCTCCAGTTCCACCAGCTGATATTAAACGTTGATTAATGACTTCATCAGCCGATTGAATAATCGATACTTGTTGGTATTTAACTCTAGCGCATATGTCACCCGCCACTTGATAACGGATAAAATACTCACCGTGCCCTGTTGCAGATACCGCACAGACACCATTTTCAGCATACGTTCCGGCGCCAATGACCGGAGAATCACCAATACGGCCAAAACGTTTTGCTGTCATGCCGCCAGTTGATGTCCCTGCAGCAAGGTTACCTTGCTTATCAAGTGCAACAGCACCCACGGTGCCGTATTTATAATTGGCTTTTAACTGTTCTACTGACGCCTGATAATCTCCGCCATTATTTTGCTCGGCTTCAATGATACTCGCCTTAGCATCAAGCAACTGTGCATAACGATGTGGGGTATCAAAATGACTGTTAGGCACTAAACTAAATTGTTGGGTTAACGCAAATTCTTCCGCCCCTTGTCCATAAAGCATCACATGGGGTGATTTTTCCATCACCTTTCTTGCTAAATCAATCGGGTTTTTAATATGTTTAACCCCAGCGACGGCACCTGCATTCATAGTGTTACCGTCCATGACGGAGGCATCAAGTTCATGGCCACCATCAAAAGTATAAACAGCGCCAACCCCTGCATTAAATAATGGGCTATTTTCTAACACATTTATCGCAGCTTGAACCGCATCGAGGCTGTCACCACCCTTATCTAACACTTTATATCCGGCATCAACTGCCTGTTTAAGTTTGTCGCGAATGGCTTTCTCTTGCTCAGGGCTTAGACTGGCTGCTGAAATAGTGCCGGCGCCACCATGGATTGCTATAGCAAAAGGTGTATCGTCTTTAGCAAAACTGCTATTGGACGTTAAGCTTAAACATAGCGCAATCGTTAAATATAATTTATTCATGTTAGAAAAATCCTTGAAGGTGGTTTATCTTTGTAACCATTTCTGTTTGTAATTTCAATCATATCCTTGCGACTTTTATACTTTGTAGCGACAATGGTCATCATCATCAATTTTGGAAAAGTTAGCTTAACTTGTCGACAAAACGCCTTAAAATTAGCCAATTTCTATTGCTTTCGTTGACCTTACTGATGTCAGGCTTGGTGCTGGCCGACGAAAATTGGTTAACGATTAACGTTACCGGTGTGCCGAAAAAAATTGAAAAGAACATTTTGGCTCATTTAGGCACACTGCCAGATAACGATGTTCAGCGGCGAGCATTTTTATTTACCGTTGACGATAACACCCATGATGCCCTTGAATCCATGGGCTACTACCATGCAATTTTAGATATTGATGTCAAAGAGAATGATAAAGGCCCTTGGGAGTTAAGCCTCAATATAACCCCAGGCGAACCGGTCATTATTCAATGGGTGGATATTAATTTTCAAGGTGACATGCTCCAAGATAATACTTTTTCGCAGTGGCTTAATAGATTGAAAATAAAACCTGGTGATACCTTAAACCACGGTGTATATGATTCGATAAAATCACAGTTGATCACGTTAGCGCTGGCAAGAGGATATTTTGATGGTCAATACACCAAATCAGAAATCAACATTAATCGTGACTTAAATACCGCCCAAATTAACCTACAGTTTAATTCTGGTAAACGCTATTTATTTGGTGATGTTCACTTTGAAGGCAGTACTCTCAATGATGACGTTGTTGAATCATTGATTCCTTTTGATGCTGATGCACCTTACGCCACACAACTATTAACTGAGTTTAATCGTAATTTATTAGATACTGGTTATTTTAGTAATATCAAAGTATTGCCACAGCTAAACAAAATAGATACTGGGGTAGTTCCGATTAAAGTTGAGCTAAGCCCTCGACCTAGCCATCTTATTGAAGTGGGTTTAGGTGCTGATATAGGTAATAGTACAGAAAACAGTGTTGATCCTCGTGTGCGAGTCACCTGGCGCACGCCGCAAATCAATCGCTATGGCCATTATCAAGAAACCACTGCTGAATGGTCACCTGAGCGACCTAAGATTTTAACCACTTATACTATTCCGTTAACTCACCCCTTAGATGATCAACTGAAAATAAAACTCGGATTATTACGCGACACCTATGGTGTCACCCAAGATTACGACGCTGATAAACGCCAATTTAATAATACCGGGCAATTAGAGTCTAAAAAGTATCTCGTTGGCTTAACGCGTCAAAGGCGATCTAAAAGTAATTGGTTACATGGATATTCAATTGAATCCGTTAGAGAGTTTTATAATCAACTCGATACAGATTACGATCCACGTTTTTATTTGTTGGGTTTCAACCTCACCAAAACCGTTCGTGGTGACAACACGCTCGATCCCAAATCTGGGTATCGTCAAACTTACAGTGTTGAATACGCCGACCCGTCCTTAGGCTCCACCATCCGCCTAGCACGTTTACAAGCCCGATTTAAATGGGTAGAGACTATATTCGATAAACATCGTTTTGTTGCTCGAGTCGATTTAGGAGCCAATATTGCTGATAAAAACGATATGGCTAATATACCGCCATCGTTACGATATTTTGCCGGTGGCGACCAAAGCATACGAGGTTACAGTTACCAAGAATTAGGTCCCTATATTGACTACACCAACAGTGAAGGCGGCTTATCTCGACAGGTTGTCGGTGGGCGCTACTTGGCGATTGGCAGTGTTGAATATCAATATTATCTTACCCCGACATGGCGAGTTGCCACCTTTGTCGATGCTGGTAATGCTTTTGATACACAACAGTTTGAACCGGTAGTATCGGTTGGTGGAGGATTACACTGGATATCACCTATTGGCCCGATTCGAATGGACCTAGGTTTTGGCTTAAAAGAAACCGAGACAGTTGCACGTTCATATCGTTTCCATTTAACCATGGGAACTGACTTATGATAGATAAACATACTGAACAAAGTACTTTGCAACATAATGAGCAAAACGCTCAGTCAGAAGAATCACTCAAGCCAAGTAATAAAAAAGCACCTAAATCAACCCGTCTATCTGCAAGAATTTGGCGCAGTATTAAGCTATCTACCCGAATACTGATTTATGTCCCTTTGGTATTATTGATGCTGTTTGCCATCATCATGGGCACCCCATTTGGCAGTAAAATGGGGGTGATGTTCGTTAATCAATTTGTCAGTGATATCGATGTTGAATATGCTTCAGGCACCTTAAATGATGATATCACGTTGCATCACTTGTCATGGTCAATGCCAGGGATTAGCGTCGAAGCTGATGATTTAACTTTAAAATGGCTGCCAACATGTCTGATTAACAAACAGCTTTGTGTCACAAATCTGCTGGCATCAAGTATTGATGTGAACATTATCAGTGATGATATTCCAGTAACCAAAAATACCGTTGAAACGGGGGATATCGTCGATCCCTTTACCGAGCTTAAATTACCGATTAGTATTAATCTTAGCCACGCCCAATTGGCCAATATTAATGTAGATGTGAATGGTATGACTTTTTATGCCGACAATTTAACAACTCAAGCTATCTGGAATAACGCTGGCCTTGTGGTTGAATCACTCACCAGCCAAGGGCTAATCGTCAACATCCCAGATGCAACATCAACAAGCCAAACACGTTCTCAGCCAAATAATAAAGCAACAAACCAAACCGCCGCGCCCAATGAAACTTCATGGCCATTGGCTAACTTACCACAGGTGTTTATGCCTTTTCCTGTCAATGTGAGACAGTTTAATGCCACCGACAGTCAGCTCATTATCGGCCAGCGCAACGACCATTTTAGCCATATCGCATTAGCTGCCAGTTTTCGTCAATTTCAGCTTGGGATAACCCAACTAGACATTCAACATGATGACGGTGATGTGAGTGTTATCGGTGATATTAGCTTACACGATCATTATCCACTGACATTAAAACTACTAGCCAATGTCGAAAACCTGCCTGAGTTGCCAGGGCTTCAACAGCAACAACTCCGTGTTGATCTTACCCAAGACTTAAGCCAATTAAATATCAACGCCATCGCTAAAGGCGATAGCCACTTCAATCTTGCAGCCGACATTAATCTCACTACACCGGCGCTTGAATACCAAGTAACACTGACCGATGCCGCTTTGCAATGGCCGTTAAAAAATCCCCTGTACACCAGCAATATTATCCACTTTGCCAGTAAAGGTAATATAAAAGACCAAGTGGCGCGGTTTGAAGGGCAACTGACAACACCTTACCACCCTACTTTGGCAGTTATTGCAGATGTTGTTAACAACAATCAAAAGTTGACCATCAATAAACTCAATTTACAGTCAATCGCGGGCAACCTAGATCTAACTGGGCAGCTATCATATAAAGATGACATAACCTGGCAAGCCAATGTGCTTACCAACGACATTCAGTTGCAATATATTGATTATATTAATCAGCAAAATCCGATCAAAAGTAAATTCAGTGGCCATTTTAATAGCACGGGCAGCATTGCCGATAAGCAGTGGCAAGTGGCCATTCAAGACGCCGATTTAACCGGTCGATTAAATGGATACCCGTTGAACTTGCAAGGCGATATTTCATTAAATCAAGATTTTGCGATTAACGCGACAAACCTGCAGGCCAATGCCCTTGGCGCTCAATTAATCATCAATGGCCAAGCAGACAAAACATGGGACATCGATGCCGAACTTAGCGTTCCCGATGTCAGTAAGTGGCTAAAAGGCGGCCGCGGCAATATTTTTGCAAAAGTTGATGTTACGGGTAATAGTGCCGACCCAATTGTGGATATTAACGCGCAAATCAGTCAATTCAGTTACCAAGGAAGTAAAATTGACAGCCTTGAGTTACTGGCTAATTATCGCCCTTATTCGCAGCATCAATATCGGATAGAACTGCATAATAATAATCTTGTATGGGACAGCTATAAGCTGACAGATATCGCATTCATCAGTGACGGCAATCAACATCAACAACAAAGCACACTTAATACTCAAGGTGATGTGGTCATCAATACTCAAATGGCCAGTAGTAGTAATATTGATAAACAACAGATCAATGCCACATTAACAGAATTCAATATCAGTAATGCTCTTGGGCAATGGCAACAAGATAAACACATTACCTTCAGCTGGGATCAGCTCAATCATAGTGGCAGTGTGAGCCGTTTTTGCTTAGTGCATCCCCACAATAAATTGTGCTTAATCAATGATGTTAATCTAGGTCACACCGGCCAGGCCAATATCACCTTTACCGGTAATCCCGGAAAATCATTGGCACCTGTGTTGTCTAAAAAAATCACTTGGAGCGGTGAAGCAGCGCTAACCAGTCAAGTTAATTGGGCTAAAGGTAAAAAGCCCACTGCTAATGTTCAGTTTACGCTTTTACCGGGCAATATTAAGCTAAGCCGCGCCAAAAACAACACCATCAGCATCGACTACCAGCAGTTACTATTACAAGCATCGCTTGATGAGAAACAAATTACTAGCTCATTGAGTTTCGATTCATCCGGAATCGCCAGTTGGCAAAGCCAACTAAGTGTCAACATCACGCCCGATCGGACCTTACAAGGTACCATTAATGTTAATGAACTTAATCTCGCGCCTTTTGGAGAGTTCTTTCCAAGGCTAGAAACCTTAGAAGGCATGTTATCCAGTCGATTAAATTTATCCGGCACCCTTATGGACCCGAGTGTCTCGGGTAATATCAAACTCAGTGAAGGTGCATTTGCCTTATCCACTAACCCAACATTAATCGATAAACTGTACTTGTCACTGGCTCTAGAAGGTCAGCAAGGACAACTCAATGGCCAATGGCATATGGGTGACGGGCAAGTGAGCACGACAGGTACCCTTGCTTGGCCTCAAGGGAAATTTAGTGGTGACATTGATATTAAGGGTGAAAATTTAGCGGTAATTCAACCACCAATGGCAATATTAAATGTCTCTCCAGATATTAATATGACCTTTGATGAGCAACTGTTTGCGATAAAAGGCAACGTCAACGTGCCATCAGGACAAATAAAAATTACTCAGTTAGCTGAAGGAGGCGTTGCGGTATCGAACGATGTGGTATTTAACGATTCAGTGTCTGAACAAACCGTTAAAACCAGTCCTTACGCCGTTACAGCCGATTTGAATATCAGTGTCGGTAAACGCCTTACTATTGATGGTATGGGTCTTAAGGGAAGGCTAGAAGGCGATCTGGTACTAAAACAGCAAGCTTTTAAGCCGCCCATGTTATTTGGTGATATTAAAGTCAACAAAGGGACTTATAAGTTTATGGGGCAAACCTTAAGTATTAATACTGGTGAAGTCCAATTTATTGGTCCAACAGAATTGCCAAACCTAAATATAGAAGCAACTAGAGACATTAAAGAGAGCGATATCACCGCCGGTGTTCGAGTCACTGGTACCCCAATGCGCCCAGTGGTCACCTTATTCTCTAATCCAGCAAAAGAGCAAGCCGAGGTGCTTTCTTATATTTTGACGGGTAAAGGTTTTACCAGTACAACCAACCAACAAAGTAACTCACTAATGATGGGAGCCGCGCTCAGTTTAGGTTCACAATTTGATGGTGGAGCAATGAATAGCATTGGCAGTACTGCGACAGGACTGATTGAAAAGTTTGGATTTTCGAATGTACAACTTGATACTAATGATGACGGAAAAGTGGCCGTGAGTGGGTATATAGGTGAAGACTTAATGATTAAGTATGGCGTGGGAGTATTTAACCCCGGTTATGAAATGACCGTACGATATTATTTGTTTTCACAATTATATTTAGAGAGTGTGTCTAGCACCTTAAGTCAATCACTGGATATCTACTATAGCTTCGAAATCGATTAGCATTTGGTATTTGGTATTTGGTATTTGGTATTATAAAAATAAATTTAGCGATAACATTCAGTCATAAAAAAAGCGCCCTAAGGCGCTTTTTTTTCACATTTGCGATTAAGCAAACATAAAGTCAATGTGTTCAACCAATTGCTTGAATGCGTGACGTTGGATAGCTTTTACACGAACTTTAACTTCTTTACCTTCAATAGAAACGGTTAAGTCAGTTGTGTAAAAGTCATCATTTAACTGGATGTTAATGATGTCTTTGTGTTCAAACTTGATTGATACAGGCTCTTTACCTGGACCATAAATTACTGCAGGAACTTTACCGGCATGACGTAGGCGGCGGCTCGAACCTTTCCCGATTTCTGTGCGGGTTACTGCGTTGATTGTGTAAGACATTAGTCACTCACTTAATAATTAATAAAGTATGAAGGCGTCATCATTTTCGACCAACGATGACTCAAATAAAGCGCGCGGATATTACCACAGCCATTATCAACCCACAAGAAGATATACCAACCCTATTAAATATGTGATATTTCAGCGGGAGTTCAAAGTGCTGTAGGCAAGGCAGATAATTGAAACGAATAGTGATGATCGGTGACAAGCTCATGCGTTACTCTACCTATAGCATCTAACCGCTAGCATCTGACCGCCATGAATAGTGGGAATGTCTTATTTTTATGGAAATAGACCATGCAGTCGTATTTTGAAAGCATCTAATGAAGCATAAAGTACTTTTTAAACCCGCCAGAATAGAGTCTCTCAGGTATGCCACTTCTGTGTTGCATCGATTTAAAAGGGAACAACCATTTCTACATCAATACGCCTTGAAATGAAAAACCTGACAGACTCTGAACTGACCAGATATTTAATGAGATTGGTATTAATTAACCCCAACGCCTCACTGGCCCACAATCAATATGCACAAACCCATCTCGAGGATAAAATCCTACACCACCTAACTTAAGCGACTCAGCAGCATCGCGTAAGTGTTTAGTTTTCACTCCGGGTAAAGCAATATCCATCGCCATGCCTTTCATGTGATAACTTTTCTTGGCAACCCCATTGCTACGCGATGCGAGCATTTGATTTGTTTTGGGTGAACGATAAGCTGAAATAACATGGATTTCATCTTGATTATCTAATGTAACCTGTAATTTATACAAATATTCAAATAATCTTTTATCAATCGGTGCGGCTAAATTTTGGCGATGATCCCGTAATACTTGATTAAATTCAGTCAACGTTTCTGATTGATATTGACCATCAACCCAAAAACTTCCTTGGCTTCTTTCACCAGTATGCAAATTATAAAAACGTAAATCTTTAACACCAAGAGTAGAACGACTTGCTTGCGCGGTATTCGGTAACAGAGTTACCACTGCGGCACCGCTTAAGCCTAATAATAACTGCCGACGAGTTAGGCACTCTATTGTCATTTATACACCACTTAAATTATCTAAATTACGATACTTATCGGCTTTAAAAGCACGATTTCATCTTCACAGCGCTTTTTATTGCGTTGTTGCTTTTTTATCCAACTGGCGAATAAATTAACCATTAATGCTGATAAATGCAAGTATACCTATGTTGAGATGTGCATTAAACACGCTAACTTACATAAGAGTGTGATATAGCTCAAGTGCTTAGGGATGAAGTAAAACCTCATTAACTTTGTTTCATCAATTATGATTATTGCACAATATCGTTACTGGTGACTTTATGGCTTAATAACTTCATCGACTCTACTGGGGTTAATTGATAAATGTCATCTCGGTACTGCGCAACATGCTGTTCATCGACCCAAGCGCGCCAATATACCATGTGAACAGGCAAGGTTGATGATAAGGCAAACCATTGAGTTTGAGTGTGATTAGACTGCAAATGAGCCCAAGTACGCTTATCAATAACTAAATGGTTGGCAAACCAGTCGGCTAACTGTTGTACTTTTTCAATTCGCACACAACCTGATGATACATCCCGCTCCACATGTGCAAACATTTCAGGTGTTGGCGTATCATGTAAATACACGCTCTGATCATTGTTAAAGTGGAATTTATAACGGCCTAATGCATTACCGTTACCGGGGCGCTGAACTACTCTGTACGGGAATTTCCCTTTTGCAGCCTGTTGCCACTGTTGAGGTGTTTTATCGACACGATGACCTTCATAATCAAACACATCAAAATGTCTATCGGTAAAGTAAGCACCATTTAATCTAACTTGCGGTAAAATATCCTTACGTAAAAGTTGTCGAGGTACTGTCCAGGTGGGATTGATAACTATATTAGAAATTTGCCCCGTCATCACCGGAGTCTGTCGATATGGCTTACCCACAATCACTTTCGACGTCAACACCACTTCATTTTGATCGACTAATACCATTTGAAAATCCGGAATATTAATCAACAGATAAGACTGAGGGAGCTGGCTTAAATAGGTCGTTTTTTCGACAAAGCTTTTTGCTAATAAAGAGGCTCGTTGTTGTGGAGTTTGATTTAACCAGAATAAGGTTTTAGGACCAATAACCGCGTCGACCTTTAACCCATGCCGAGACTGAAAGCGTTTAACACTTTGCTCCAAAGCCGGTTGATATTTATCTTCATCCGCAAGGTATGCGTACGCATCACCTAACAACCACAAACGTTGATTAATTTGCTTAATGCTTGGGTGACTATCTCCAGGGCGCAACAACCCTTCAAGCGCGATGGTTGGCCAATCTTGCGTTTGCGATAACCACATTAACTTACGCAGATCATTTATTACCCCAAGGTAATCATCTGCAGCAGGCTCCAGTGCAATGTTTTTATCACGTAACGAAGTGGTGTTAGCTATTGAATCAAATGGCAGGGGTACTTGTTTATTATGCCAAAAAGCGGCCACACTCTGTTGAATGTTGTCGATATATTCTAATTGTTCAGCAGCGGACCCTGTCTGTAATATCGCTAAATATTGTGCCCGCTGTGCTGTGGGCTCAGCCAAATACTGTAATTGCAGATGTTGAGTCAAATTGCCGTATTGCTCTTCAGTGTTAGCCAACACAAATGGCGACACACACAAAAGCAATATACCCATTATGCTAACGTTTACAGACAGTTTCAGTTTGCTGAACATGCTATTCCCCATTGGCCCCACACAATGATATTGTCATGTTTTTTCACGCAAGTGAAATGAATATAGCCATTATGATTAATAATAGATGTGCTTGGGTGCAAGAAACAATTAATCAACAAAAGTGAATACCAAAGCGTTACCTATTCGCTACCTAAGCCTTACCTAAGTCAGTGAAAATTAATCATCTAGATGAAAAGTAACCAGTTAACATTAATTTATGAATACACAACTAGGAAGGGCCATGCTGAATTGTTATAAGGTGAATAAGAAGTACTGAAGCAATAGAGAATCACATGAATAAAAAACAACTCACTCAAACCATGGCCAACAAAATGGACATTCCTCAAGTTCAAGCTAAGCAACAACTTGAACAAATCCTAGCGGTTATTCATCAAGGTTTAGCAGAAGGTGAAAAAATTTACATTCCCCAATTTGGTACATTTGAATTACGTTTTTACTTACCAAAACTAGGTCGTAATCCACAAACCGGTGAAACCATAGAAATTGACGGATTTAATCAACCCAGCTTTAAAGTATCACCCGCATTAAAAGCATTGATTAACGCTTAAACCAAAGTGGTAGAAACCTTATAAGCCGACGTACTAGAACGCTTCGCGGCTAGAGGCTATAACTGCGTCACGAGAAAACGGTTTGCGGATTATTGTTGCATGCTGAGCGTAGATGGCTCAACGTCTGGAGATTAAAAATCTAGGTGCTAGAGAGATCGTAGCTAGAGGCTATACCTGCAGTTATCCAGTTTAACTGTACCTAACTGAAACTAGCCAACGACTTTCCCAATAACCCGCTCTTATAGCCGCGTAGCGAACTAGCAGGACGAAGTCCGCCCTAGCATCTAGGCTCTTATCGCTCTCACCTTTTTTAGCGTTTGTTACCCTTAACTACCAAATTTCAGACGTAAAAAAGCCCCAACATAAGTTGAGGCTTTTTTACACCACTCTCTATTGCTAGAGATTATAATGGTACCCGAGGCCAGACTTGAACTGGCACGCTTATTCAGCGAGGGATTTTAAATCCCTTGTGTCTACCGATTCCACCACTCGGGCAAACTGAGCGTGTCTTGATAACAAACATCAAATCACTTAATTCATATTTGCATAAGATAAACAGGGTTACTTTCGCGTCCCGCTTAACTTGGTGACACTTTACTGTTTTTTTTTGGCCAAGCAACTAAAATATTCATCACATCGAACTGAACGCTTCAAAAAACGTCAATCCGATGTAAAATCCAACAAAACAAGATGCTTAGCACAAAAATGATTAATTAGCTCTAACAGGGGTTAACCCTTTACTGCGATTGGTGACAGCTTCCTCAATTTCAAAACCTGCTTCGCTCCACACTTGTGCTTCTTCAACATTAAACGATTCTTTAGCCCAAATGGTCGCAGTATCTAAATTGAAGTTGGCTTTTATCCAACCATCAGATTCTGTAGGGCCAAAACCTCTTACGCGCCAATTTTGCGCTTGGGTTGAATCAAAGCCTATTGCTTTCCATTGGCTGATCTCACGTTCAGACATTCCTTGCCAGCTAGGAGCTGACGCGCATGCTACCAATAACGATACTAACAAACCTAACAATAATTTTTTCATACAGTCCTAATAACCAATGTAAATGCTGCGGCGCATAAATCGTCGAAAAACAGCACAATAAGTCGTAAATTTTGAGAATCATATCTGAGAAAAAACTTTTGACAAGTAGGTGAGCAATAATTAATTTTCATCGAAAAAAACTAACAAAAAAGGCCGCATCCGCGACCTTCTATAAAGTAACCTAAATATCAATATTAGCTACGCTGACGAGTTGGTTTACCGTGATTACCAACTACTTTATGCTTATGAACTGCACGGCGAATTTTAGCACTTTTAACTTTAGAACGAGCAACACTGTGTTTATCCGAACCTAAAACAGATCGTGTTTCAGCTTCTAAACCAGCAAGTTGGCGTAAATAGTTAACTTGGTCCATTGGCAACTCAATCCAACCACCACGCGGTAATGTTTTTGGTAACTCAACTTTGCCATAACGTACGCGGATTAAACGGCTGACCTGCACGTCTTGTGATTCCCACAAACGACGTACTTCACGATTACGTCCTTCGCGAAGGGTGACATGCCACCACTGGTTTATGCCTTCGCCACCAGCAGCTTTAATGGTATCAAACTGTGCTGGACCATCTTCTAAAGTCACGCCGGTACGTAAACGCTGTACAGCTGCTTCTGGCACTTCACCAAATGTACGCACAGCATATTCACGCTCTACTTCATTTGAAGGATGCATTAAACGGTTAGCTAATTCACCATCACAGGTAAATAACAGCAACCCTGAAGTATTAATATCTAAACGCCCTACCGCAACCCAGCGAGCATCGCGCACTTTAGGTAAACGTTCAAACACGGTAGTACGGCCTTCAGGATCTTTGCGCGAGCAAATCTCACCTTCAGGTTTATGGTATGCCAGTACACGACAAATAATGTCGTCAGCTGATTTTAATGAAATAGCACGGCCATCAATACGTATTTTGGCGTCAACCTCTACACGATCACCTAAACCAGAAATTTCACCGTCAACACTAACTCGGCCTGCAGCAATCCATGCCTCCATCTCACGACGGGAGCCATGGCCTGCACGGGCCAAGACTTTCTGCAATTTTTCACTCATTAGCGGGGACTCTTTAAAGAAATTTTATAAAAAACAAAAGGTTAATTACTCTTGCTTTATTGTCTTTTTAGGATTGTACCCGCCAATGGCGCATACAATTAGAAAAGTGCGTAGATTATACGCTGAATGGGGCTTGTGAGCAAAAAATACCATCACTAAGCTTAACTCAGGATAACAGATGCCATAAACGCTTAGAAATCAGGCTGTTTAACCTGAACTCGATGTATGGACTCCTTTTGTTTTAGACTCCACCAATCTACGACCGTAGAGTGGTGGAGTCCATACATCGAGTTACGATTGCTTAATACTTTTATCAGCCTGCCTAACCCAAGCCAATAGATTTATTCAGCCCATAAAAAAAGCTGCTAACATTATCCGTCAGCAGCCTTAATCATTTAATAAACAATTCGATATTACGATTAAATATAAAACGTAGCGCTTAGCGAGTCACGTTAAGATTAAACACAAGACTATACATTACCGGCAACACCACTAAGGTGAGTAGAGAAGCAAAGCCCAAACCAAAAATGATAGTGATGGCCATAGAACCAAAGAAAGCATCGCTGATTAATGGGATCATGCCTAACATAGTGGTAATAGCCGCCATCATCACCGGGCGAACACGGCTCACACACGAATCAACCAGTGCGAATCCAGGTTCTTTACCTTCTTCAAGTTCGAGATTGATTTGGTCCACTAATACAATGCCATTTTTAATCACCATTCCAGAAAGACTCAATAATCCAAGTAGCGCCATAAAGCTGAATGGGGCATCGAACAACAGTAATCCCGCAGAAACACCGATGACCGCTAATGGTACAGTGAACCAAATAACTAAAGGCTGCCTAACTGAATTGAACAGAAATACCGTAATTAAAAACATGGCTAAATAACCCATTGGGATCGAGCTAAAGACAGCGGTTTGAGCTTCTCCTGCTGATTCAAACTCCCCGCCCCACTCTAAGCGATAACCTGCCGGCAGCTGAATGGCCTCCACTTTACTTCTGACTTTTTTATGTACCGAGTCTGCGGTTTCATTAGATCCCAATTTGGGATCGCCCAATACTGCCAACATACGAATTCGGTCACGGCGCATCACGAGAGGGTTTTCCCATTCAGTGCTGAACTCACTAACAACTTGTGTTGCGGGTACAAATATATTGTTCTCTGTGCTCCATATTTGCATTTTCCACAAGCTATCAGCTTGAAGACGTTCGGCTGCAGGTGCACGAGCAACAATCGGTAACAGATGGCTAGTTTCACGATACAAGCCAATTTGTTTACCGCTAAAATTAACCAGCAAGGCATTATCTAAATCTTGCTTACTGATGCCAGTTTCACGCGCTTGAGCATTTTGCAGTTGCGGGCGAATGAGTGGCACTTGATTGCGCCAATTATGGCGAACACCATCCATTGTCGGCTCATTTCTAAAAACGATTTCAGCTTGTGCGGCCAAATTGCGCAGCACTTGAGGATCTTCGCCATAAAAACGGGCTTCAATTTTAGCCGCGGGAGACGGACCATTTTCCATATTTTTTAAGCGATATTGTGCTTGGGGAAAATGGCTATTTAACAGCTGTTCAACTTGCGGCATATAAGCCTTAACGGCTGCTAAATCACGCATTTCGACGATAAGCTGAGCAAAAGCTGGATAGCCTTTTTCAGGCTGATAAGGTAATACAAAGCGCTGGGCACCCTGGCCGATGACAGATGTCAGGTGCACTAAACCTGTGTCATTAAGCTCACTTTCTTGCAGTAGCTTTTTCTCTATTTCGCCGGTAAAACGTTCAGTTGCTTTAATGTCTGTCCCTTCTGGCATCCATACATCAACAAAAAATATTGGCGTATTAGATGCGGGGAAAAATACGTTTTTAATATGACCAAATCCTATCACTGCTGTGACTAACATCGCCAACACCACTGACAATGTAACGAGACGAAAGCGCAATACAAAGTACAAAATACTGCGATAAGTGGTAAATAACCAACCTTTATAAGGGTCTACCTGCTCAGCTTGTGGCGAGGTCTCTTTGAATAGTAAATTACAGAAAAACGGTGTTAAGGTGATTGCCGTTATCCAACTGATAAACAGTGAAATCATCAACACTTGGAACAATGAACGACAAAATTCACCGGCAGCATTTTGTGACAAACCAATGGGTGCAAAAGCAATAATGGCAATCACAGTGGCACCTAACAATGGCCACTGCGTTTGCGATACCACTTGCTTGGCCGCTTCAAGACGGGTTTTACCCCGTTGTAAGCCAATCAAAATACCTTCGGTCACCACAATGGCGTTGTCGACCAACATGCCTAAGGCAATGATCAGCGCGCCCAGAGAAATAAGCTGTAATTCAATGTCTAATACTTTCATCACAATGAAAGTACCTAGAATCGTTAGCAACAGAATTAAGCCCATCAATAACCCAGAACGAAGGCCCATAAACAATAACAATACCGCGATAACAATCGCAATCGACTCTAAAAGGTTAATCAAAAAACCTTGTACAGTATTATCGACAGCTGAGCTTTGGTTATAAACGGTATCAAGGCTCATCCCTAACGGTCGTTGTGATTCAAGCTCAACTAAGCGTTCACTAACACGTTGACCCACATCGACTACGTTTACGCCGCCAGAAAACGCAATACCTAACGATAACGCCGCCTCACCACTATTGTGATAAAGCACATTGGGAGTGTCGTTATAGTCTTTTTCAATATTAGCAATATCCCCAAGGTAAATAAGCTCAGTACTACCTGGTGAACTCACCACTAAACGAGACAATTCCTCTACCGAACTAAACTCACCGGTGGGATGTAAACGGATACGATTATCACCAATGACAATACTGCCAGCATTAGACACCACGTTCTGATTGTTGACTAATCCATAGATGTAATTTTGATCTAAGCCTAGCGCTGACAATTTTTGTTGTGAAATCTCAATCACCACTTGCTCTGTCACATCACCCACCACAGAGACTTTTTTTACCCCGGGAACAAGCACCAGTTCGCGGCGTAAATAATCTGAATAGTTGCTCAGTTCTCGGTTACTAAAATCGTTACCTGACAAGTTAAGTAAAATACCGTATACATCACCAAAATCATCAATCACTTGTGGCTTTGCGGTACCGGGTGGTAAACGGCCTGTCGTGTCATTAACTTTTCGACGTACCTCGTCCCACACTTGTGGTAAGCGATGTTTGTCATAACTGTCTTTAATTTCAACCTGAATTTGTGATAGTCCAGCACTGTTAATAGAGGTGATATGTTTAATACCATCAAGCTGCTGTAATGCATCTTCAAGCGGTAATGTCACCTCTTCTTCTACTTGTTCAGGCGACGCACCAGGGTAAGCGGTGATCACCAAGGCTTGCTTAATGGTAAATTCGGGAAATTCTAATTGTCCTAAACCAGTAAAAGCAACACTGCCGCCAATAAGCAGTAAAAACGCGAACATCCAGCTAATGACTTTGTGATTGATGGAATACTCAGCAACATTCATCAATTACACTCCTCGTTGCCAGCGTAAAGGTTTTACTTTCATGCCTTCAGATAATTGCGATAATCCTGCTGCAACAATAGCATCGCCTTTTTGGAGCCCAGTTAACACTTCGACACCGTCAGTACTCACCCGCCCGAGAGTCACTTTTACCGGGCTAACATCTCCACTATCTGGCTGATAACGCCACACGGTTACATCACCATTTTGGTCTTGTTTGTCTACGGCTGAAATAGGCACTATGGTACTAAAGCCTTTTTGGGAGTCATTTAGCGTCGCTAAAGTTAATTCGGCACTCATGCCTGGCAATAGTTGTACATTGTCAGGTTGTGGTAATGAAAACACTACTTCGTAAGCTTGTGTGCCTGGCGTCACTTGAGTTGAGTATTCTTTAAATTTTGCATCAAACACCATGTCATCTAATGCGCTAAAACGAACTTTTGCAGCTAAACCATTGGCAATATCTTGAGTTAATACTGCCGCCATTGCTTCAGGTACCTGAATGCTGACATCAAGTAACTGATTATTTTGCAAGGTCATCACACCTTGGTTTGCTTGAACAATTTGGTGGTTATCTACCAAACGTTTTGCAATGGTGCCGCTAAATGGCGCTTCTAAACGGGTATAACTGACTTGATCATTGGCAGCAGCTAACGCTGCTTTGGCCGATTTAAGTTGGGCTTTACTGCTGTCAAATAGCGCTTGCGAAATTAATTTACGTTCTAATAAGGTTTGATTACGGCTAAAGTCTGCGAGCAATAAGTCATACTCGGCCTCACGAGTCATTAAATTATTATGCGCATCGCGATCGTCTAATTGAGCCAGTAAAAAACCTTGTTTAACATGTTGGCCTTCAACAAGATCCAGTCTAACAAGTTGGCCTGAAATCCTAAATGATAATTCTGCACGGCTATTTGCTTCGACTCTTGCAGGAAACTGACGAATGGTATTGCCTGACGACTGTGTCACATCAAACAATTTTACTGGGCGCACCAGTACATCTTGTACGGCGCTTTCAACAGGCATACAACCGACTAAAATAAGAGAAATAAGCAATGCCAACGGCAATGTTGAGTGATATTTCATCGACTATGATCCTTGGGAACTAAGCATTAAAAAGACGTGGTGACAACAATATTTCCCTTTTCAGGGATAACAGTTAATTCACAATTGGGCCGAACAATACCCTGAATTATAGTTGCAATAAATGGGTTTATTTGGGAACATCAATCCCATTATTTGAGTTTGACTTATTTGCCATAATCAGAGCAATCCACATGAAAACCGAAGACATTGCATTATTTCATCGAATTGTCGAAACCGGCAGCATACTTGAAGCGGCTAACTTATTGAATTTGCCTAAATCGACCGTCAGCAGACGCTTACAATCGTTAGAAGAGTCATTAAATTTAAAGTTGTTTCATCGCCAAAGTCGCGCAATAACACTGACCTCTGCAGGCAGTCATTTCTACGAAAAAACCTTAGTAATGTTAGCTGACTTAGATCGAACTCTTGCAGATATTACCGACAACAAAGCAGAGTTGACTGGCCACTTGCGGATTTTGATATTTCCTATCCCACAGATAATGGATATTGTGAGTAAAATATTTGCCTTTATGGATGAAAATCCTAAGTTTTCGCTTGAGATCATTACCAGTACCGAGCCCTTAGACATGGTGCGTAACAATATTGATATCGCATTTATGGTGAATGAAACGTTTAGTGAGCTCGACATGGTGGCCAAACCGGTTATCAGTGAAGATATGTGTTTCTTTGCCAGCCCAGAATACTTAGCCAAAGCTGGCATGCCTGTCACCTTGAGTGATATTGAACAACACAACTCAATTTTATTTCGCTTCCCAAATGGTAAAACCTTCAGTGAAGTGCCACTCGCCAATGACGCTATGCAGGCCGTAAAAGGCAATTTATGCACCAATAGCATTCAACTGGCTTATGAAGCTACAAAATTAGGCCGAGGGATTGGTTATTTACCCAAAAAATTATGTCAGGATGACGTAGAGCAAGGGGCGTTAGTGCGTTTATTTAATGATTTAGCGCCTTATACTGGCGTGGTATTTCTAGTGTATCCGTCAAGACGATTTTTAAGCCTAACGGGTCAGCGCTTACTCGATTACATGCTCGCCCAGCTCCCTGTTCAAACTAGCGACAAAGGGGCGGCAAACAATACTAAAGTGTGGATTTAATGGGTTAGATTTTGGCTGTTTTTAACAACATCGACGGCTTCGTCGTCTACATCATCAAGTTCATTTGTGGTTGTATCACTGCTGTTTTCGCTATCGTTTTGCTCGTCATTGACTTGTTGATCATCGTCTTGGTGATCATCGTCTTGGTCATCAATATTACTGGCATCATCTGTAGGCTCATCGAGAGCAACTTGCACTTTATCAAATAACCCTTGCAGTGATGCGGCATCGGTTAATGCAGGTAAATCGGCAAGTTTTGTTAAATTAAAATAATCCAGAAATGCAGGGGTGGTCGCATACAATGCTGGTTTACCAGGTACTTCCTTATGGCCAACCACTTTAATCCACTGCCGATCCGCTAAGCTTTTTATGATATTACTGCTAATCGCCACGCCTCTAATATATTCAATATCACCACGCGTTACTGGTTGCCGATATGCAATCACCGCCAACGTTTCAAGCGTTGCACGAGAGTACTTAGGGGATTTGTCTTGCCACAGAGGTTGTAAATAAGGGCTGAGTATTTCTTGAGTTTGAAAACGATAACCACTAGCGACTTTAACTAGCTGTACGCCCCGCTCTTGATAATCTTGCTGTAATTCATCAAGCGTTTCCTGAATGCGCGTGCGCGATACACTAAAGTCAGCTAACACCGTTTCTTTAATGGCTTTTACCGACAACGGCTTAGCTAAGACAAACAAACTGGCTTCAATAAGCTGTTTTAACTGAATAGGATTAATGGGCTTCATGGATCTCTTCGAATATCGTTAATTAATACGCTTTTACATAGATGGGTGAAAACGGTTCATTTTGCACTAACTCAACGAGTAACTCTTTAACCAGCTCCATGAGTGCCAAAAAACTCACCACTACACCAGCTCGACCTTCACTGACATCAAACAAACACTCAAAACCAATGTATTCTGTACTGGATAATTTAGCTAAAATTTGGCTCATGCGTTCACGGGTAGATAAATGTTCACGCTTTACATGATGATCTTCGTTGGCATCAATGCGTTTTAGCACTTCGCCAAACGCACGAGCTATATCCACCAGCGAAACATCTGGCGGTACCGTCACCGGTTTAATGTCTGGGGCTGCGCTAACAGATGCTTGAAACACATCTCGTTCAATCCGCGGTAACGTATCAATATCCACAGCAGCTTGTTTGATCACTTCATAGGCTTTTAATTGCCGTATAAGCACCACGCGAGGATCTTCTTCCTCATCATCTTCACTGGCCATTTTAGGTAACAATAATCGGGATTTAATCTCCGCTAATGTTGCCGCCATCACAAGGTAGTCGGCAGCCAGTTCAATGCGCGCTTCAGTGAGAATTTCAATATAGAGTAAATATTGTTGGGTGATTTGTTGAATAGGCAAATCAACCACATCTAATTTTTGTTTGCGGATTAAATATAATAATAAATCTAATGGGCCTTCAAAGGTTTCAAGAAACACTTCTAAGGCCTCAGGCGGAATAAACAAGTCTAGGGGCATGCTATTAAGCGCTTGGCCACGAACCATTGCTAATGGCAGGCTTTGCTGACTGCCTGGCATGTTTATCTTAGATGATTCGTCTGCGGGTATCACGTTGGTTTATTCAAATGCACTGGTATCGCCAGCACCATGACGTAATATCACCATCTCATCTTCAGACATATCAATCACTGTCGTTTGGTTTTCAGGTAAATAACCACCGTGAATAATACCGTCTACCAAGTTATCGAGTATATCGCGAATATGTTCAGGGTCAGATTCAGCAAATTGCTCATTTGGCATCACTAAACTGGTGGTCATCATTGGTTCACCCAATGCTTCGAGTAACGCAAGTGCAATGACATTATTAGGCACGCGAATGCCAATGGTGCGCTTTTTGTCACACTGTAAACGACGTGGCACTTCTTTAGTGGCTTTGAAAATAAACGTATATGGACCAGGCATACAGCTTTTTAATAAACGATATGCTTGGTTATCAACGCGGGCAAAATTGGCCAGCTCAGAGAGATCACGACACATTAATGAAAAATTAGTGTCATTTTCAATCTGGCGAATGCGCGCCATACGCGTCATGGCATTTTTTTCGCCAATCATACAACCCAATGCATAACCTGAGTCAGTGGGATAAACAATGACTCCACCTTGTTTAAGAATCGCCACAGCTTGGTTAATTAATCGTGCCTGTGGGTTCTCATCATGAATATACCAAAATTGACTCATGCTCTTTTCGTCCAATGTTGTGATTGCCAAACCCATTCCACACCTTGTGGTTGGAATAAGTTTTTACCTAACTCGATCCAATTACTCGGGAAGTGAAAATCGCTCCCCACAGAAGCAAGTAGGTTATTTTGCTTACTTAATGCGATAAGGTTATTACGGTCGTCTAATGTTTGCTGGCCTAAAATAACTTCCATCGCATCGCCACCGGCCTCTGCAAATTCACGCACTAAGCGCTTAAGCCATTTGGCCGATAATTTATAACCGCTAGGGTGAGCTAATACTGCAACACCACCGGCTTGATGAATATGCTCTATCGCATTGGCCATATCGCCCCAATTATTGGGTACATAACCTGTTTTGCCACGAGCTAAAAAGCGTTTAAACACACTAGGCATATCTGTCGCATGACCATTATCGGCTAACCATCTAGCATAATGGCCACGACTCAGCGCTGCATCGCCGGCAATAGCTTTAGCACCGTCATAGGCACCCTCTATCCCCGCTTTAGCTAAACGTTCACCAATTTCTTGGGCTCGGATTTCACGCAACTCACGTTGATGAGTTAAAAAATCCAATAATCCCGTGTGAGCGATATCCAAGTTTAATCCGACGATATGAATATCAAAACTGTTCCAACGAGTCGAAATCTCACAACCATTAATTAATACTAATGGCGTGGCATGGTTTTGATTAGCAAGATGCGCTTCCGCTAACCCTCCGACAGTGTCATGGTCAGTAATAGCAAACATCTCAACGCCTTTTTCAATAGCGCGAGTTAATAATTCTGTCGGTGTTAATTGACCGTCTGATGCGGTCGTGTGGCTGTGAAGATCGGCCAAGAGAGTCTCTGTAATCATGTGGTTATTGTACTAGAGTGGCGATTAAAATACTGCTTGGATTTATGAATAAATGATGGCAATTGATGAATTATTTATGCATACGTTAGTTAGAGGGCTCAATAAGTAGACTAGATTTGTCCATATTGCCATTTTTTGTTAGCTTTTGAGAAATATTCAATTGACATTAATCTCCAGCTGGGTTTTCCTATAGGCATTAAACACAGACACAACATAGCGATTAACAATGACACACTCTTTAGCTTCATTACACATTACTTGGTGGTGGCACTTCCCAAATTAACGGGTGGTGTGAAGCGTTGTGCTCATTTTTAAGAGACAAGATTTTACCAAAAAGCCCGCAGAGATGTGGGCTTTCTTGTTATTTGGCCCACTCACTTTAGTCACTCGGGTTACATAATATTAAAGGCCAACAGATGATAAACAAACATGATACAAGGAGCGGCGACATAGTGATGACAACAGTGACCACACCAAACCAACTCGCTCAGGTTAGCACGCAAAAGCAGGCATTAACCTACCATACTGATCCATTAAAACTGTATCAGCAAGTGACTAATAATGCGCCTCATACCATGCTGTTAGAATCAGCAGAGGTAGAAAGTAAAGACCATTTAAAAAGCATCGTACTCACTCATGCGGCAATGATGATACGTTGCGACGGTTATCAGCTCAGCTTCAGCGCATTAACTCAAAATGGTGCAGCGTTATTAACGCCAATAGCCAACTTCTTCAGCGATGCACAGCAACAACGAGATAATAATACTCTCATCGTGACGCTGCAAAAGGCCACCGAGTTACAAGATGAAGATGCACGTTTAAAGTCAACATCTCCTCTTGATGGTTTAAGAATGTTTATTAAACACATTCAAACCAATAATCCGCTTAAATTTGAAGATTTATTTTTAGGTGGTGTATTAGCCTATGACTTAATTGATACTGTCGAGCCACTCCCTGCAGCGCCCAACGCTCACAATGATTGCCCAGATTATTTATTCTATCTTGCTGAAACACTTATTTTAATTGACCATCAAACTCAGCAAGCCGAGATTGTTAGCCACCAATTCGGTCAAGATGAAATGATTGCAGAACAATTAGTTCAGCAACTGCAACACGTTATCGAACAATGTGCCGATCTAGGTGACATTGCTCAATTAACACCAGTGACAACCGACGAAGAAGTTAACATCACCGACGAGCAATTTAAGCAAACCGTGATTGATTTAAAAGAACACATTGTCGCCGGCGATATTTTCCAAGTAGTGCCATCTCGTTGTTTCAGCTTACCTTGCCCAAATACACTCGGGGCTTATCGGGCTTTGCGTTTAACTAATCCAAGTCCGTATATGTTCTATTTTAGAGGTCCTGATTTCACCTTATTTGGTGCGTCGCCAGAAAGTGCCCTGAAATACGATGCGGCCAGTAACCAAGTTGAAGTGTATCCCATTGCTGGCACGCGTAAGCGCGGTAAAAATGCTCAAGGTGAGATTGATTTTGACCTAGACAGCCGTATAGAGCTCGAGCTGCGTTTAGATAAGAAAGAATTATCAGAACATTTAATGCTGGTCGATTTAGCACGTAACGACATTGCTCGCATCAGCCAAAGCGGTAGTCGTAAAGTGGCCGAACTGTTAAAAGTTGATCGTTACTCGCACGTGATGCATTTAGTGAGTCGCGTCACTGGTCAATTACGTTTAGATTTAGATGCCCTGCACGCTTATCAAGCTTGCATGAACATGGGAACCTTAGTGGGTGCGCCAAAAGTGCGTGCATCGCAATTAGTTCGCCAAGCGGAGCAAGCTCGTCGCGGCAGTTATGGTGGCGCAGTGGGTTACCTCAATGGTCTCGGCGACATGGATACCTGCATTGTTATCCGTTCAGCTTTTGTTAAAAATGATGTTGCTCATATACAAGCAGGTGCTGGAGTGGTGTTTGACTCAGATCCACAAGCCGAAGCAGATGAAACACGTCAAAAAGCCCAAGCGGTCATTTCTGCGATAAAAATGGGAGGTGGGCTATGAGCACCGCAACCACACAAAACGATCAACGGATGAAAATATATTTACTCGATAACTTCGATTCGTTTACTTACAATCTAGTCGATCAATTCCGCAGCCTTGGCTGTGAAGTTGTCATTTATCGTAATGATGTCAGTGCCGATTATGTTGCTGAAAAACTCATGAATGAAACGGGTAAAAAGGCATTAGTGCTATCACCCGGACCTGGAGCTCCTCACGAGGCGGGCTGCATGATGGAACTCATTGGCAAAGTGGCTGGTAAAGTCCCGATGCTTGGCATTTGTTTAGGTCATCAAGCCATGGTTGAATATTATGGCGGCAAAGTAGAGCGAGCGCCGTTTGTTGTCCACGGTAAAGCCAGCCCGACCTTCCATAATGGTCAAGGCGTATTTGCAAACTTACCCTCACCATTACCGGTGGCCCGTTATCACAGCTTAGTTGCGACTAAGGTACCTGACTGCTTAGACGTTATTGCCACCACAGATGACATGCCAATGGCAATATTACATCCACAACATCAAGCTATGGGCTTTCAATTTCATCCAGAATCAATTTTAACCACCCTAGGCAGCCAGTTACTCACGCAGACATTAGCGTATTTAACCCAAGACCATGCCTTTACTGGAGGAGAATAATGGATAATCTGCAAACGTTATTCGACCATCTGTATCAAGGTAAGCCATTAACTCGTGAACAAATGGCACAAGTGTTTAGCGCTATTATTCAAGGTGATATGCAACCTGCAACCATGGCGGGTATGTTAGTGGCGCTAAAAATGCGCGGCGAAACCATTGATGAAATAGCCGGAGCGGCTGACGCATTGCGCCAAGCAGCTAAACCCTTTCCACGAAGTGATGCCTCAAAGCAAACTGGCATTGTTGATATTGTCGGTACTGGCGGCGATGGCCATAACACCATCAACATTTCTACTACTGCCGCGTTTGTTGCAGCAGCAGCAGGCGCAAAAGTAGCTAAACACGGTAACCGCAGCGTCTCAAGCAAGTCTGGCTCTTCTGACTTACTGTCACATTGCGGTATCGCGCTCACCATGGCGCCAGACGCAGCAAGCCAGTGTTTAGATAAGCTTGGCTTATGTTTTCTATTTGCGCCGCATTACCATGGCGGGGTGAAACATGCTGTGCCTGTAAGGCAAGCGTTAAAAACCCGTACTATTTTTAATGTGTTAGGCCCATTAATTAACCCTGCAAGCCCAGAATTTATGCTGTTGGGCGTATATACACTTGAACTCATCGAACCTATTGCACAAGTGTTACATGCCCTTGGCGTTAAACGCGCAATGGTGGTGTATGGCAGTGGCTTAGATGAAGTGGCGCTTCATGATAATACTCATGTGGCAGAACTAAAAGACGGTGTGGTGCGTACTTACCAACTGAGCCCTGAAGATCTCGGCGTTAACCGTGCAGACATATCGCAGTTAACGGGTGGAGAACCAGCTGATAATGCCTTAATCACCCAAGCCATTTTACAAGGTAAAGGTCTACCAGCACATAGAGATGCGGTGGCGATTAATGCAGGTTGTGCTTTGTATATCAGTGGTATTTGCGACTCAGTTCAAGCCGGTACTCAGCTAGCGCTCACGACACTCGCCAGCGGTACAGCTTTTACCTTATTAACCGATTTAGCTGCCGCGAGCCAAGCTGGAGAACACCATGAGTAAGCCAGAAAGTAATGTATTAACCCGTATCGTTGATACTAAAGTGGCACATATCGCCGCGCTAAAACTGCGTTTCCCTGAAGCCAGTCTACAGCCTAAAATATCTGACCGTAGCTTATACGATGCCCTGAAAGCACCTAATGCTCAGTTTATTTTTGAATGTAAAAAGGCCAGTCCTTCTAAAGGGCTTATTCGCCCTGTATTTGATGTTGAAGCCATCGCAGATATTTATGTCAATTACGCTGCAGGCATCTCTGTACTGACCGATGAACAATTTTTCCAAGGTGACATGGACTACATACCAAAAGTCCGCGCCAGAGTGACTCAGCCCATTATCTGTAAAGACTTTTTTGTCGACCCGTATCAAGTGAAATTGGCGGCCCATCAAGGTGCTGATGCTATTTTACTCATGTTGTCAGTGCTTGATGATGAGCAATATCGTTTATTAGCCAACGAAGCGGCTAAGTATCAATTAGATACCTTAACTGAAGTGAGTAACCAAGAGGAATTGATCCGAGCGATTGATCTTCTTGCCCCAATAATTGGTATTAACAATCGTAATTTACGCGACTTAAGTACTAATTTGGCGACAACTGAGTTATTAGCGCCACAGATCCCAGCAGACAGAGTCGTTATTAGCGAATCAGGTATTTATAACCATCAACAAGTTTGCCGCCTAAATCCATTGGTTGACGGTTATCTTGTTGGCAGTTCAATTATGGCGCAAGACGATATTGATTTAGCGTGCAGACAACTTATTTTTGGTAATAATAAAGTCTGTGGTTTGACTCGAATTGACGATATTGAGGCGGTAGCAACAGCAGGGGCGGTATTTGGTGGGTTAATTTTTTATCCCAAATCACCTAGAGCCGTAACACCAGCACAAGCAAGTGAATTAGTCGCCCAAATGCAACAACGTAATATTGGCTTAAATATGGTGGGTGTGTTTGTTAACCACCCCGTTGCAGATATCGCTTCATTGGCCCAAACACTGAATCTTTTTGCAGTGCAATTACACGGCAATGAAACTGAACTTGAAATCACCGAATTAAAAGCGTTATTGAATCAACAGCAGCTAAAAACCGAGATTTGGAAAGCCGTTGCAATTGACAGCAACAGCGACGAAGTGAGTCAACAACCTGCTGGCGCCGATCGTTATTTATACGACAGCAAATCAGCACAACAATTTGGCGGCACCGGAAAAACATTCAACTGGCAAGCCAATATTGATGATAAACAAGATGCGATGTTGGCCGGTGGATTAACCCCTGTCAATGTTTATCTAGCAAGCCAACAAGGATTTTATGGGGTCGACTTAAATTCAGGAGTAGAATCTACCCCTGGCCATAAAGACCATCAAAAACTGATTGCTGCATTTACTCAATTACGCCGTAATTAATTTTCTATTTACGACACCATTTTTAGTTAAAAACATGATTACTCGAAGGGAATATTTATGACCGAGCTCAAGCTTAACCCTTATTTCGGCGAATACGGTGGGATGTACGTACCGCAGATTTTAGTGCCTGCATTAAAACAACTCGAAACGGCCTTTGTTGAAGCACAACAAGATGAAAGCTTTATCGCTGAATTTACCGACCTGCTAAAGAACTATGCTGGCCGCCCAACAGCGCTAACACTGACCCGTAATTTAAGTCCAAATCCGTTGGTAAAAATTTACCTAAAACGTGAAGACTTACTTCATGGCGGCGCCCATAAAACCAACCAGGTATTGGGACAAGCGTTGTTAGCCAGACGCATGGGTAAAAAAGAAATTATCGCTGAAACCGGTGCTGGTCAACACGGCGTAGCTACTGCTCTAGCCTGTGCGCTTTTAGGCTTAAAATGTAGAGTCTACATGGGCGCTAAAGACATTGAACGTCAATCGCCAAATGTGTTCCGCATGAAATTAATGGGCGCTGAAGTTATACCGGTTACCTCAGGTTCATCAACCCTAAAAGATGCCTGTAACGAAGCCATGCGCGACTGGTCGGGCAGCTATGATAAAGCGCATTACTTATTAGGCACCGCAGCTGGACCGCACCCATTTCCAACAATTGTGCGCGAGTTTCAGCGCATTATTGGTGAAGAAACTAAAAAACAAATTCTTGAAAAAGAAGGCCGTTTACCCGACGCCGTTATTGCCTGTGTTGGCGGAGGCTCAAATGCTATTGGTATGTTTGCTGACTTTATTGACGAAGCATCGGTTGAGTTGATTGGCGTTGAACCTGCAGGTAAAGGCCTTGATACGGCAATGCACGGCGCGCCGCTTAAACACGGTAAAACAGGTATATTCTTTGGCATGAAATCACCGTTAATGCAAAACAGTGACGGACAAATTGAAGAATCGTATTCAGTTTCTGCCGGACTTGATTTCCCATCGGTAGGCCCACAACATGCACATTTAAACGCTATTGGTCGTGCTCGTTATGAGTCTGCAACCGATGATGAAGCACTTGAAATGTTCCAAACACTCGCTCGTTGTGAAGGCATTATTCCTGCATTAGAATCAGCCCACGCACTTGCTTACGCCGTTCGCATGGCAAAGGAAGCCACTAAAGAAACCATTTTAGTGGTTAATTTATCAGGTCGTGGTGACAAAGATATTTTCACAGTGGCAGATATTTTAGAGGCCAAACAAAAACAACAGGAGAGCGGCAATGAGTAACCGTTATCAAGCAAAATTTGCTGCACTGAAAGCACAACATCAAGGCGCATTTGTTCCCTTTGTGACCATTGGCGACCCAAGTCCTGAATTATCGATGAAAATCATTCAGACCTTAGTTGATAATGGCGCTGATGCACTTGAATTAGGTTTTCCTTTTTCAGATCCATTAGCCGATGGCCCGGTGATACAAGGTGCTAACCTGCGCTCATTAGCGGCAGGCACTAAACAAAGTGATTGCTTTGACATTATCGCTAAAATACGTGCGCAATATCCTGAACTGCCTATCGGATTATTGCTATATGCCAACTTAGTATTTGCTAATGGTATCGATTCATTTTATGCCAAAGCACAAGCTGCTGGTGTTGATTCTGTATTGATTGCCGATGTGCCTGTAGAAGAATCAAAACCCTTTAGTTTGGCTGCAAAAGCACATGGTATCGCGCCTATCTTTATTGCACCGCCTAATGCTGATGCTGACACCTTAAAACTGATTAGTGAACAAGGTGAAGGTTATACCTACCTATTATCTCGTGCCGGCGTAACGGGCACAGAATCCAAAGCGGGTGAGCCAATTGAGAATATTCTGGCGCAACTGGTCGAATTTAATGCCCCACCGCCACTATTAGGTTTTGGTATTGCTGAACCGGAGCAAGTACGCGCCGCCATCAAGGCTGGAGCCGCGGGTGCTATTTCAGGTTCTGCCGTGGTTAAAATCATTGAAGCGCATCAACATGATGAAGTGACATTATTGGCCAAACTCGCCGAATTTACCGCAGCAATGAAAGCGGCTACATAACGACCACTTTCAGGTTGAAAAAGGAGCGATTTTATTGCTCCTTTTTTTATGTCCGTTATACTAGGATAAATATCAACCAATTCGGTATTATATGAAAAGTTCGTTAATAGGGATTTTAACGATTGCCATTCTATCTGTTATCTGCAGTTTTAAAACTGTGGCGACGTCTGAACAACCTAAAATTATTGTCACTTATAATGCTGCAATTCAAGGCACTGATCCAAAACAGGCATATTTTGTGTCGTTACTTGAACTTGCGTTAGAGAAAAGTCGCGATAAATATGGCGACTTTCAAATGAATGCCGCCATGATCCAAATGCCGCAGGGTCGAGCACTTAAAATGGTGGCTGATAACACGATTATTGATGTTGTCTGGACCATGACCAGCATTGAACGAGAAGATCAATTACAAGCTATTTATGTGCCATTACTTAAAGGACTAATGGGTTACCGAATTGGGCTAATCCGTAAAAATGATCAAGCTAAATTTGACAACATAAACGCGATAGAAGACATCAAAAAGACCTTAATTGGCCAAGGCGCTGATTGGCCAGATGTACCTATTTTGCACAGTAATGGTTTTACCGTCACATCTGGCAGTGATAGTCGTTTAATAGCCATGTTACTGAAAGGTCGCTTTGACTACTATCCCCGCTCAATACACGAACCATGGCGAGACTTGGACCGTTATCCAGACCTAGCACTTGAACAAAAAATCTTATTAAAGTATCCCGCGCCCATTTATTTTTTTGTCAGTAAAGACAACACATCCTTAGCTCAGCGCATCGAATACGGCCTCAGAAAAGCTATCGATGACGGTAGCTTCGATGACTTATTCTATAACCACCCAATCACTCAAGGTATGCTCAGTAAATCCGAATTAGATAACCGCACCGAATTTGTGCTGCATAATCCCTTTTTATCTAAAAAAAGTGCTGATCTACTAAGTGAAACTCAGTTATGGCTCACCTTAAAACAACAATGATCACTAAGGTTGCAATTGCACAACTGCTTATGGTTCATAAACACTATCTCATCATGTTACAATCGGCGTATATTGTCGTAGTGACAGCTGTTTGTTGTCCTTTTTCTGCAAGAGATTTTTATGAAACAACTGTTAGACTTTTTACCACTGGTCATTTTTTTTGCCGTTTACAAATTCTATGATATCTACGCCGCAACAGGAGTATTGATTGCTGCCACGGCTATTCAACTCGTCATTACATATCTGATTTATAAACATATTGAAAAAATGCATTTAGCCACCTTCGCCATGGTGACTGTATTTGGTTCACTCACCCTATTTTTCCACGATGATGCTTTTATCAAATGGAAAGTCAGTATTGTTTATGCCTTGTTTGCTATAGGGTTAATTGCCTCACAAATCATGGGGAAATCAGCGCTTAAGAGCATGTTAGGCAAAGAAATGAAAGTAGACGATAGAATATGGACTCAAGTCACATGGTATTGGGTTGGATTTTTTGTATTATGTAGTTTCGCCAATATTTATATTGCGTTTAATTTACCTTTAGAAACCTGGGTCAACTTCAAAGTATTTGGCTTAACCGCCCTTACCTTAATTAACACAGTGATAACGGTAGTGTATCTGTATAAAAATATGCAAGATGACAACTCGCAACCTACTGATAACCAATAATTGTTTATGTAAAATCAAATAAAGGAAGCAGCTATATGTGGTATATGATTTCATCTCAAGATATTGAAAACAGTTTAGAAAAACGTTTATCTGTTCGTGCTGAACATTTAGCCCGTTTACAAGTTTTAGCCGATGAAGGCCGTTTATTAACCGCTGGACCACATCCTGCTATTGATAATGAAAATCCTGGTGAAGCGGGTTTCACAGGGTCATTAGTGGTTGCTGATTTCCCTTCATTAGAAGATGCACAAGCTTGGGCAGATGTGGATCCTTATATTGGTGCTGGCGTGTACAAAAGCGTTATCGTTAAGCCATTTAAACGAGTGCTTCCTTAATGAAAATAGTTTCTTTTAATATCAATGGTATTCGTGCTCGTTTGCATCAACTGCAAGCTCTCATCGACAGTCATTCACCCGATATAATTGGCTTACAAGAAACCAAAGTACATGACGAAGCTTTTCCTGTTGCTGACGTTGAGGCTATGGGGTACAAAGTCCATTATCATGGTGGCAAAGCACATTACGGTGTCGCTATGCTGTCAAAAGCAGAACCTCTTGAAATCATTAAAGGGTATGAAACCGATGATGAAGACGCGCAACGCCGTCTTATTATTGGTCAGTTCACACAAGATAATGGCCGTATATTAACCGTTTTTAATGGTTACTTCCCACAAGGTGAAAGTATCCATCACGAAACGAAATATCCAGCTAAGCGCAAGTTTTATCAAGACTTAATGCTGCATTTAGATAAACATCACAATCCAAGTGAAGACATCGCGATTATTGGCGACATTAATATTTCGCCAACCGATTTAGACATCGGTATTGGTGAGGTTAACGCCAAACGTTGGTTAAAAACCGGTAAATGTAGTTTCCAACCAGAAGAACGTGAATGGTTAGCACGTTTACAGCAATGGGGCTTTATCGACAGTTTCCGTCAATTACACCCTACTCGCACTGAACGTTATTCATGGTTTGATTATCGTAGTAAAGGTTTTGATGATAACCGTGGACTTCGAATTGACGTCATTCTGGTCACAGAGTCAATGTTGCCACGTTTAGTTGAGTCAGATGTAGATTACGAATTACGTGGTATTGATAAACCATCAGACCATGCGCCAATTTGGAGCACATTTAGTTAATCGAAGTGGATGTTAACTGACCCTTAGATTAAACGATATGATGCTTGAACAAAAACGCTATGCCTAACAGCATAGCGTTTTTTTATGATTGTTGACTCTGCGTTAGCCATTAACCCATGCTTGTAGTTAACGCATATTAGCCGTTAACTAACCTAAACGTGGAATAATAAACACCTTTCAAACTGCCCTCTATCTTGCTAACTTTATTGAATTAACTTGCAGTAGGCTTAACTAAAAAAAGTAACGGCTAGATAGTTGCCATTGTTGCTCAAGCAGTTCAACCGATTCATTAAGATACGCTCTAGCAGGTCTAGTTGAATCGACAGCATTGTACTCAAATTGAATAAACCACGGTCTATCGAGTTGATATTGATACGCAAGGGTCAATGATTGGCCATCTTCATTATTATTATCTTCAGGAGTAAGATCATTATCGGTAACAGAAAAGTCTTCAACTCTTAAACTTAATCTGTGCTTGTCCCAACGTTTACTCAATAACACGTAACCCGATTGAAAATCATTATCGACCACAGGATAACCATCAGTGTTGGTCATTAAGGTGGTTCCTTGCATAAATTGACTGATTAAACTGACACCAAAAGGCAAACGCCATTTTGCGCCAACATGACCAAACTGGGTCAACCACACATATTGACCTTGCTTAACAATATGCGTATTGGCGTTATTGTCATAATAACCGGCTTGAACACTGCCTTTATTACGCCAAGTCCACTTTGCGAGTACATGTCCACCAATGCGGTCGTCAAGTTCAGTAAAAGGGTCTGAGTTAGTGGCTTGGGCCTCTAACATACCCCCCTCTTCCATTGCAGGAATGGCAGTGATAGGAATGGTTTCTTGCACTAATGTTTGTCTTGAGGTTTGAGTCCAGCCATGCCAGGCCAGCATAGCGCCGGTGGTATCGTTAAACATAAAGGCTTCTGCAGTTAACGAAAAATCATGCTCTGATTGCCGATATTTCCCTAATGATTCAACCGTTGTCGACAGGCCAATGTGCCTAACCTCTTCGGCCAGCCAACTATTCATGGTTGAATAGTTTAAGGTGAAAGGTGATGCCCATGCGGTAGCGACATTTTCTAACGATATTTGCGGATACATCAAGCCAAACTGAACATCAAACCGAATACCTTGCTCACTCGGAATGTCTCGATAACGTAAAATGGCTTCAGTGATACCTAACCCATTATTGATACCATCAACATATCCATTCGCCACAATACGACTCGACCAGGCATCGCCCCATTGGCTGTGATAACTTAACCCCAGTTGTGATAAAGCTAAGTGCGCGCCATTGTCAACGCCAAACTTGCCCAATCCACCATCCAAATAAGAATCGATGCTATCGGTATAACCAACACGGACATCTATCACGCCACTGAAATCATGCTCAACATCTGCATGACCAATCACGTCATTATCCAATGGTTCGGCATAAATACTGCTACTCACACACAGTAAGCAACACACTATCCTTGTACGTAAGCCGCAAATAATCAATTCTCCTACAGGTAATCAGATTGCCCTAACCAGTCATTAAACTGTTGTTCAGGCAATGGTCGCGACAAATAAAAGCCTTGGCCCATTTCGCAGTTTAGATTGGTTAACCATTCTAAAGTAGCCTTGTCTTCAATGCCTTCGGCAACCACTTTAAGGCCTAAATTATGAGCTAATTGTAACGTCGATTGCACAATGATTTGGTCTGCTTCATTTTCAAGTAACTTTTGCACAAACGACTTATCAATTTTAAGTTCATCGACCGGCAGCTGTTTCAATTGTGCCAATGAAGAATAGCCAGTGCCATAGTCATCTATTGATAACGTGAGTCCATTTTGACGCAATAACGTGAGCTGTTTTATTGCCAGCTCGGGATCAGATACCACCGCATCTTCAGTTATTTCTAACGTCATCGCGGTAACAGGTACATTATGCTCAGCGAGGGCATTAATGACCCAGTGGCAAAACTGCTCGTCTTTTAAATTTTCAGCCGAAATATTTACTGCTATACACATATCAATGCCCAGTAATTGCCAACGATGATATTGAGCCATCGCTTCGGTAATCACCCAGCGGGTCAATGCATCCATTTGCATAGTTTTTTCAGCGATAGGAATAAACGTATCCGGTGGAATAATGCCTCTAGCGGGATGATCCCAACGAACTAACGCTTCAACATGGGTAATTTTTTGTTTGGCTAAGTTTAATTTTGGTTGGTAATAAAGCACTAACTGATTTTGCTCAATCGCCACTTTAAGCTCGTTAATGAGTTGAAAACGTTCAATGCTATTTTTATCGATATTGGCATCGTAGATTTGATAATCACGCTTATTTATTTTAGCGTGCTGCAAAGCCGTGTCAGCTTGTCTTAGCAGGGTAACAATATCTACGTTTGGCTGATAAAAACTGACACCAGCAGTAAACTGCAAATGTAACATTACATCTTGATAGTGATAATCTTGGCCAATCTGATCTTGGAGCTTTTTGAGAAGCACATCAAACGATTGATGTTCACAATGCTTAAATGCTAAAACAAACTCATCACCCGACAATCGATAAGCTAAGGCATCGGGATTAACTTCACATAAACGTTTAGCCACTTCTTTAATTACTTCATCACCTACAGCGTGACCTAAGGTGACATTAATTTCAGTCATACGGCGAATATTAATTAAACACAGCCCCATGGTTGACCCCGATACTAACCAAGGTTCAATCATGCGCTGTAATTCATTACGATTGCCTAAATTGGTTAATGGGTCATGATAGGCTTGATGAGCAATGGCTTTTTCTCGTTGTAGAATAGCTTGCTGCATCGAGGTAAATTCATTGGCTAATTGCTGTAGCTCAATACTGGAATCGACACTCACATTAGAATCATAATTACCTTGTGCGATAAAACGTGCCTGGGCAATTAACTGTGTAATAGGTCGAGTGATACTGCCCGATATCCAAAACGCCAACAGTAAGGACACCGGTAACATCATGACTAACACAGCAACTTGTTGTAACCACTGAGACTCTATTGATGCCAATAAATCAGAGCGGGATTTATACATATAGGCATGTAAAGACTGACCATCGACTTCACCTAAAGATTGCTTCCAGAGAATATAATCGTGGTTGGTTTTCTCTTCAATAATATAACGTGATAATAATGAGCTTTCATCTTCAGGCAACGACAGACCTGAATGACCAATTTCAGTGACTTTACTTTCAGTTGTTAACATAAAACCGCTGTTTAAGCCGGTGAGCTTCTGCAACGAATTAGCTAAGGTATCATCAATAAGAAACCCAAAACCCACCCAACCGATAACGCTATTACCGCCACTAGTGAGTGGTGAAAACTTTATTTGATACAGTTTATTATCTAATAAATAGAATGGACTTAGTGTTTCAAATTCAGAACCTAACTTGTATCGAAACACCTCGTTCTGCTCCGAGCCCAGAGCAACGGCTTCACGACCTAATTCACCTTGTGAAGCCACCAGCTGGCCAATAACTTTACCTTCAGCAGACACCGCCATTGCTAAAGATGCATTAATCCGACTGCGATGATTATTTAACGCCACTAGAAAACTACGATTATCGCCATCAATAAAGATATCTTTTAAACCAAAATCCTTTGCGGCCGTCGCGGCAAATGCAGCCAAATAATAATTTCGGTTATCATATTGCGACTCGAAAACTAAACTCGCTACTTCAAGTTGATTGGCCACATACTGTTGCTCTAACCTTTGATTAGATTGATACGTTAACCAAAAAGACAAACTCAGTACGGCAATGATTAGCAATACAAAAAAAGCAAAAATCCGAGTTTGCAACCGATTAAAAAATAGCAATACTAGTATCCTTCTAAAAATTCAAATTCATCTAAACTTTGCTGGCTGGGAATATTATCAAATTCTGCCTGTAAGGTGATAGTTATAGCGTTATCTCTAGGGAAATGAACAGTTTTCACTTGCTGATTATCAGGCATTTTTAGCTGTGGATGCCACACAACCAGCTTGAAGTCATCAGCAGGTAAATCCGTAAATGCTACTATCCCTTCTAAATTGGTCACAGCATAATATGGGGTGTCGACCACCAATAAATGTCCAGACATCCAGTCATGAACATTGCAGCCCATAGACACATGTCCTGTTTGCTCAAATCTCAATATTTGCTGTTGTTGCTGATGACGAAGTTTGAATGAAAAACGCTTCGGCCCTAATGCAGAAAAAATATGATGAGTAATATCATCTTCATTGACAAAAGCCACATCATTGCCTTTTTGTACAACAGTAATATAGGGAGAAAACTGCTTATCTTTTTGATGAACTTCAGCTTTTGGCGGAGCAACGGTGGTAACAATATTGGCAGGGTCGCTGGGGAGTAAATACACCACCATGTTTTGTGCTGGTTGGCCTTGGGCATTTAACACCGCAATACTCTGCGGTGCTGCGATCGCGGCAGAGGTACTCAATAATACACAGCTTAAGGTCAGCGCTATAACAACGCGCGTAGAGATAATAATCATTGATACTCCTAATGATGTTTGCCGAATAACACAATAAAGCGCCGCAATAAGGTGGCGATGACACATACACCATGCTATTCACAGATATCTAATAGTGTAATGCGACTAACTCAAGTGGTGTTCGACGACTAATTAGAGTCAATACACTTAAACCACCACTTAACAACTTAGTAACAGACCAGATACCTTAGTACTTTATTTCAAGCTAATCAAAAATATATCAACGATCTCCTCTTTAATGATAAGGCTGTAAGCGCTAGATTTTATATTGACTTAAAATCGCAGCTAAACCTTTAGACGATTGATTCAAATCTTTAGCTAATACACCAGCTTGTTTGGAAGTACTGCGAATCGTTTCCGATTGATGACGAATTTGATTAAGTTGTGAGGCGATATCCCTCGCAGACATGCTTTGTTGTTCCGCGGATGCGGCTATTTGGCTGCTCATATCGAACACCGCATTAATAGACTCAGCCATATGAGTAATATCATCACCGACCGCCTTAATGCTCGCACTCCCTTGGTCTGCTTCAGCAACAATCACATTGGTAATACTGGTCAGTTTTTTAGAACCTTGTTGCAACCCTTCAATCATGTTTTGAATTTCTACGGTGGCTTTTTGGGTACGCCCCGCAAGGGTTCGCACTTCGTCCGCCACCACAGCAAAACCACGACCTTGCTCCCCGGCACGCGCCGCTTCAATGGCAGCATTTAATGCCAATAAATTGGTTTGTTCAGAAATACTATCAATGGTAGTAACAGCATCATTAATTTGGGTCGCATCGCGGGAGAGCTGCTCGACAGATGAAAACGCTTCAGCGATACGCTCAGACAAATAGCTAATACGTTTGACGGCATCGTTAATCTTACTTTGGCTTTGATCCATTTGCGTTGCATTTTGCTTAGTATTTAATGATGTATCACTCGCGTGATGTGACACATCGGCTATGGCGGCCGTCATTTGATCCATGGCGTGTGCCACTGAGTCTAAAAAGTGATGTTGCTGATCTATCAGCTCGTCGTTGGTACTGGCTTGATGATTAAACTCGTTAGCGGCAACAGCCAAGGTTTCAGCATTACTGCGGATAGCACTGACCATTTCACTCATATTATCGGCGCAACGATCAATATCTTTGGCGATTAAACTGAAGTCGTCTGTACCAAAAAAATTTAACCTCATGGTTAAATCACCGTCAGCTAGACGCTTGATTGCCATGTACATTTCCCATAAACCTCCCCCTAATGAGGTTGAGATCCAGTAACTCAACTGAAATAAGGGTAATAAACCCACCAATGCGATTATTAACATAAAACTAGTTTGGCTTAACGGCTCTTGTTCCGACGGTTGTACATTTTGACTCATCGTTAAAAATTGGTTGCCCACACTCGCCGATGCCGTCACTACATCGCCGCTGCGTAACGTATTGTCGCGCCCAGATAGCTGCAATTGATTTTCTTGGGCAAATTGCTTGAGGGCATCATTTGCTAAACCTTGATTATTAGCAACCGAAGCATAACTTTCAATACTTGCTTTAACACGTTGTAACGATGTTTGTTCAATTAAGTCGTTTGTTTGTTGGTAATTCATTAGCGCTACAACACTGGTGATCAATGCCACAAGTGAACAAACCACCCAAAATTTTCCATTTAGGCTGAATTTAATCAAGATTGCATCAATTTTTCTAAACTGGATTTGCTTCATATAAGCTTCCTAAGGCAATTGGCCATTATCTCAACAGTGAGAACAAAACGACATAAACGAATAACACCCACACAAACGCCAATTAATATTATAGAAGAGTCTGATTATTCAGATTCAATTACTATTCAATAACCAACATTTTTAAATTTTTTTGTTTGCACACAATAATAATGCCTAAGTGCGCATACACTTAGGCATTTGGCTTATTTATTATCGGCTTAAGATAATAAAACTTAAGTGCTATAGCTCACGAAAATGGCTAGATCGATAAAAACTTATTAAGCGGTAAATCGCGATATCTGATCCCCGTGGCCGCAAAAATTGCATTGGTTAAACTCGGTGCAACAGGCGGTACGCCTGGCTCACCAACACCGGCAGGTTTTGCCGTAGACTCAATAATATAGGTCTCAATATCTGGGCATTGCGGTAAACGCAATAACGGATAATCATGGAAGTTAGATTGTTCAACCTTGCCATCTTTAAAGCTGATTTCGCCCATCATGGCTAAACTTAACCCAAAAATGATTGCGCCTTCTAGTTGTGATTTAACCCGATCAGGATTAACCACTCTACCGGCGTCAATCACCGCTATGGATTTCAATACTTTAAGCTGTTTATCCACCACTTCAACTAATGTTGCTACCGCAACATAGCTAACAAAACTGCGATGAACAGCCATACCCCAACCTTGGTTTTCAGCCGCTTTAGGCGCATCTGCCATTACCGCTTCTAACTTATCTAACACCTTATGATAACGGCCCACATCAACGGGATGATCCGCTAACTCCTCACCGTAATTACCATAAGTAAAAGCTTGATTTTCAAACGGCTCAATTCGAGACGGACCTAATAAATCACGCCACATTTGCACACAGGGTTTGTTAGCATTTACCGCTATTTCGTCGACAAAACTGCCAATACCAAAAGCATGTTGAATATTACATACTGATCGCATCCAACCTATACGAGTGTGTGCAGGAGCTTTAACGGCTTCAAGTTGGATATTTTTAAGGGCTAGCGGTACATCGCTAAAACCTAAATCAAGTTCGCCAGCTGAAGGATATTCAACACCTTCGGCAAATGTTGAACTAATTGAAGGGAAACCAGTACGCGCTAATAATGCTGTCGGCATCTTATTGCTGTCTAATGCAACTTGATACATCTGTGCACTGATCGCATGGTAATAACCGTTTTGAATTTCGTCTTCTCGACTCCAGCAGACTTTGATCGGCTTATTGAGTTTTTGCGATAAAATAGCGGCTTCAACACTAAAGTCCGGCTTTGATTTACGTCCAAAACCACCGCCCAACAAGGTCACATTAACCGTAACTTGCTCTTCTTTAAGGCCTAACGCACCTGCCACATTTTGCTGGGTACTTTGTGGTGTTTGGCTCGAAGCCCACAACTCGCAACCTTCAGCCGTCACATTCGCCGTTGCTACTGGCGGCTCCATCATTGCATGAGTTAAATACGGAACGGTATAAACGGCCTTAACCGTAGAAGCTTGTGGCCAATCAGTAACAGACTCACCTAATTGACGCATCACTTTACCCGGTTGGTTAACTCGCTCAACCAAGCCTTGCAAATATGTCTCTGAGTCATGGCTATCATTAGCCGATTTAGACCAAGTAATGGTTAACGCTTTACGTGCTTCAATTGCACTCCAGCTGTTTGTTGCAATCACGGCAACCCCACCTAGAGCTTGGAATAATGGCGCACCTTTAGGCACTGGCAAAGTAATAATATCAACCACCCCAGCAATCTTACGGGCTTTTGCATCATCAACACTAACCACATCACTGCCTAATACTGGCGGACGAGTGATACTGGCATACAACATTCCATCGAGTTTAATATCATATCCGTATATTGCTTTACCCGTTAGCATCGCATCCATGTCGACAATGGTGTGGGATTGACCGATATGAGTGAATTCACTTTCGGGCTTGAGCACAACCGAATCTAACTCTGGCATCGCTAATGTCGCTGCAACTAGTGCTAACTCACCGTAAGTAAGACTCTTTTTACTGCCTTTGTGATGGACTTTATGAGCTTTAGCGTACACTTCAGTCACTGGAACTTGCCATATTTGTGCTGCGGCTTGTTCAAGCATGGTTCTGGCGGTTGCGCCCATTTGGCGCATACGTTGATAATGCTTACGGATACTGCGGCTACCATCAGTATTTTGGCTGCCGTAACGTTTATCTGCTAAACCTTGAACCACGACAACCTTATCCCAATCAGCTTCCAATTCATCAGCTAAAATTTGTGGTATGCCCGTTCGGATCCCTTGTCCCATCTCAGAGCGATGACAAGTCAAATACACCTTATTATCTTCCCCAATGGCCACAAACAAGTTCATCATTGCTTGCTTGTCTTGAGCTAACGCCATTGGGCTCCAACTTAAGCCTGTTGCGCCTAACGCTAATCCACCACCGACTGCACCAAATATCTTTAATACATTACGACGACTAATATTTTCAACTGCTGTGAATGTGGTCATGATCACGCCTCCGAAGCCGATTGAATAGCGGCTTTTATCCGTGGATAAGTCCCACAACGACAAATATTACCCGACATGGCATCGGCTATTTGTGTTTCAGTAGGTTTGGGCGTCGAGGTTAATAACGCAGCAGCAGACATTAACTGCCCCGCCTGACAATAACCACATTGCGGTACATTATGCTCTAACCAAGCTTGCTTTAACTTTTCAGCCTCAAGACCTTCAATAGTGGTAACTTGCTTGCCTTGTACTTGTTTTAAACTGGTTAAACACCCGCGCATAGGACTACCGTCAACATGAATAGTGCATGCCCCACAAAGCCCTGCGCCACAACCAAATTTGGTGCCAGTTAGGCCTAATATGTCACGCAATGCCCAAAGAACGGGCATATTAGGGTCAGCATCGAGGGTGAAATCCTTTCCATTTACCATCAGTTTTTGTGTTGGGGTTGTCATAATTAATCCTTATTATCTAACCAACGAGCTAAGTCAGCTGGTGTATCAATATCAAATTGCGCTTGTTCCATCTGAACAACGTTCAAGCTATTATTTTTATCATGTTGTTTTAAAATGCTTTTAGCACCTTTATCGCCATCAATCGACATCAAAACATTAATATCTTCAGCTAAAAAAATAGCTGGAACACCCACATTTTGCAGGTAAAAAGCGCAAGTAGTTAAGTTATTACGAATATAGGCTTCTATCAATTGCAAATACTCTGTCTCTTGCAAAGCCACTTGGTCGGCTAATACGATTAACATTGCATCTGCTTGTTGGCTTTGAGCATATCGCCCTGCAAGTTTTACCGAGCTTGATAAGCCTAACTGCCAATTATCATTGATGAGCCGATGATGATCCGCGGTGATCGCCAATACTTCATCCGTTTGATGTGCACCTAACATTACCACCGCTGGGGCGATACCCACTGCGGTGGTGACGCGATCGAGAGTCTGCAGGCAATGCTCAAGTAAGCTTAGTTCGCCTTGCACTTTAGCGACAATTTTAGCACCGTTAAAACGACTGCTAGCGCCAGCGGCTAAGATTACAGTAACAATTTTAGGCTTCATGAATGCATGTACTCTGAGAGTTTATGACAACATCACCGTATCAAGGCTGGTTAACTGACTTTGATACAGCACTCCATGGCATTGGGATAATATACTGAGCCCAACCGAACCAGGCAGCTCGCCGCCTAATGCTAACCCTGCAGGTGCCGAAAAATAGCCACTAAAGTCGTCGACACTGAGTTCAGCCATGCTCAACACCTTGTCACGGCGATGGGTAGGGCCCAATAACGAAATATAAGCCAAAGGTATGGTTTGGAGTACCTGTAATGTTTTAGCATCAATTTGTAAATTATGGCTCATCACAAAGGCGGCATCTAAACTAGCCAAAAGTGTTGTAGACACTTCTGCTGTTGGTTTCTTGATGATCTGACATCCAGGAAAATCATAAGTACGCGCATAAGCAGTACGTTCATCAAACACACTGACTTTCCAACCAAGTGTTTGCGCCATTTGTGCAATAGGTTGTGCATCTAAGCCACCACCAAAAATACCAATGTGTACTGGTGGTCTAACTGGAATATGCAACACAGTAGTATCTTGATCGACTACTGCGCGAGTTTTACTCTTGAGAGTGACAGATGTTGATAGCTCGGCGCCTTGTTCGACAAAGTGACCACTTAGTTTATTGATCGGCGTGCCATCTGCAACAACATCAATTTGATACACACCTGCATGACCACGCATTAAGGCGTCATGGACACTCACCAAACCAAGATAATTGTTCGATTTATTTAACGACACCATCATGATATTAACAATACCACCACAACCCAGCTGATAACTGGTATCAGACTCATCGGTTGCGTCATAGGTTAACTGAATAACTTGCTGAGTTTGAATCGCACGTTGGGCGTGACGACGTAAATCCGCCTCAAGACAACCACCACTTAACATCCCCAGGCTTTTACCCATTGGATGAAATAGCATTATGGCGCCAGGTTTGCGGTAAGAAGACCCTTGTACTTGGGTAAGAACGGCGAGTACCCAGTCTTCTTGATAAGAAGGTAACCAGGTATCGAGTAAATCAACGAGGTGTTGAACCATGTTGGCTGTCCATCATTTGTAAACGCATTATCTTAAGCTAACAGACTGCGTTTACAATGCAAAGAATCAATGGTTTCAACTTATTAATAAATAACCTCAATGACCTGATCACATAACAAATTGTTAATCAAATAACTGATCGGCAACAAAAGGGTTATGTTGTCGCTCATCAGCAAAGGTCGACATAGGCCCATGACCGGGAATAAAACTGACATTGAGCCCTAATGGCCATAATTTGGTGGTAATGGAGTGAAGTAAATCTTGATGATTAGATTGCGGAAAATCAGTTCGACCAATTGAGCCTCTAAAAAGCACATCGCCAACCCAAGCTAAATCAGCCATTTTATCATAAAAAACAATGTGTCCGGGTGTATGCCCTGGACAATGCAACACCTGTAAATGTTGTTCTCCTACACTCACTTCATCACCTTCATTAAGGTACTGATTCGGCTCAAAAGCTTCAGCGCGTGGAAAACCAAAGTTTTGACTTTGTTTAACTAAGTTTTCTAACCAAAATTTATCCGCTATGTGCGGACCAATAATCGGCACCGCTAATTTTTTGGCTAATTCAGCTGCACCACCAACATGATCTATATGACCATGGGTTAATAATATTTGTTCAACACTTAACCCTAACTTAGCCACCTCAGCTAAAATTCGGTCAATATTGCCACCAGGATCAACAACCGCAGCCTTTAAGGTCTTTTCGCACCATATAACACTACAATTTTGCTGAAAAGGCGTTACGGGGATGATTTGATACTTCATCGACAACCTCGTTCTTTATGATCATTCGGTTAATTATCAGTTAATTTTACCTAGGCAGATTTGATCTAGATACCTATTTAATGTGATTTCCATCGAGTTACCGATTGTTAATCGTTAAGATGGCTCATAAAATAGTACCATTCGCGCCTAAATAAGTGCCCAAACACCGTATGAGTCAAACCATATAGATGCGCCTCTAGCACCAAAAAATAGCACCGGTACATCAGAGTTTGAAAAAATTTGCTGTCCCATTAATCAACACTGAATAGGCATTTTATGCACACAGAACTCACCTTAGCAGACATTGTTGCTCGTAAGCACTTTTTCTCTGTGCCGTTAGACTATCAACAAAGTCCAAGTAAACAGATTACAGTTTTCGCTCGGGAAATTGTCAGCGTTGAGAACCAACATAAAAAGTTGCCTTATTTAGTGTTTTTTCAAGGTGGGCCAGGATTTGGTGCCGTCAGACCGATCAGCAATAACGGTTGGATAAAACGTGCGTTAACTGAATATAGAGTATTATTACTCGATCAACGGGGCACCGGACTATCAAGCCCAGTTAATGCCACCAGCTTAAGCTACATGAGTTCAACAGACCAAGCGGACTACCTAAGCTTTTTCCGTGCAGACAATATTGTTCGAGATGCGGAGTATATTCGCGCAAAATTATCGCCAGACCAACCTTGGAGTATTTTAGGCCAAAGTTTTGGTGGGTTTTGTGTATTGCATTATTTGTCTGCTGCGCCAGAAGGCCTAAAAGAGGCATACATTACTGGTGGTATTCCTTCACTAGACCGCCCTGCCGAAGAGGTTTATCAAGCCACTTATCAACGTGTCATTGCTAAAAACAATGACTTTTTCAAGCGTTTTAGTGATGCACGCACCTTAGTCGATGACTTAGCAAAATACCTTTACGAAAACAAAGTCTACTTAGCCACTGGCGAGCAACTCACGGTCGAAATGTTGCAGTTGTTAGGCATTAATATCGGTATGGAACAAGGCCCTGAAGCGGTTTACTATCTGCTTGAGCAAGCCTTAATTGAAACGCCGCATGGTATCGACATTAATCCACTGTTTTTACATCAGTTCAGTCAATTTCTCGACTATAACACCAACCCTATTTTTGCATTAATGCATGAGTCTATTTATTGTCAGCAACAAGCATCAACTTGGGCCGCACACAGAGTACGAGCACAATACAGCCAATTTAACTATCGTCCTGACAAACCATTATTGTTCACTGGCGAAATGGTCTATCCGTGGATGTTTGCCCAATTTGAACAACTCATTCCACTGCAACATGCAGCTGAACTTATCGCAGCGAAAAAAGACTGGCCTGCATTATATGACCTAGAGAAACTGGCGAATAATAAAGTCCCGGTTGCAGCCGCGATATACAGCGAAGATATGTTTGTCGAAATGCAATACAGTTTAGAAACCACTAAAAAAGTGGCTAACCTTAAGTACTGGCTCACATCAGAATATGAGCACAATGGTATTCGTATGGACGGCGAACGCGTACTCGATAAATTGATAAGCCTCAATCGTGGCCACTGTTTGCGCTAATGACTCAATACTGGTCAACGTGTTCAGCTTCAGTAACTTAAAAAAGGGGGCATAAGATTACTCTTATGCCCCCTTTTTCATTAATATCAGTCGCGTAAATAGCGACGGATCAATTATAAAACCTGTAATACTTGCTCAATGTTTAAACGAGATTTTGGTAACTTGGCGTTGTAGTCTTCATCTGAATGATGATAACCAAATGCTAATGCAACTTCACACACATAACCGTCCAACTCTTTAGCAAATATTTGGCCTAGCATTTCACTATCAACACCTTCCATTGGCGTAGAGTCGATACCAAGACGCGCTAGCGTATGCATAGTGTTACCTAATGCTAAATAGGTTTGTGACTTAGTCCAAGCCGCATTGTTACCCGCTTCATCAGTGTTTAAGTCAACAAATGCGTATCCACCAAATGCAGCTTCGCGATCTTCAGGCTTAGTACGGCCATCAATAATGCCTTGATCTACCACTTTGGCATAATCTTCACGGGTATACTTAGGGTTATATGCAAACAATATAGTATGTGAGGCCGTTTTAGCATGCGGTTGATTAAACTGAAACTTATTAGCATAAGAGTCATGTAAACGTTGCTTGGCCTCGTCACTTTCAATCACGATAAACTTCCATGGTTGAGAGTTAATTGATGACGGCGATAACACCATAGCATCATAAATCACGGCTAAATCTTCTTTAGGCACGCGTTGAGTCGCATCATAGCGTTTGGCAGTGTAACGTTTTTCTAAATCAGCAATAATGGCATTGGTCATGTGATATCTCGATGTTAACAATCATTAAAAGGACTGGCAGTTAACGACATTGATTAATGCTGTTGATTAATATCATCGAGTAACTAACCTTGTTAGTCACAACCATTGGTCGTAAATAACATCTAAATCTAAAACTCAAACTAAACTCAAAAAACAAAAAACAAAATACAAATTAACAATAAATACAAATTAACAATAAATACAATTAGTTAACAACACAGTTAACTTAAAAATTTCTTTGCATTATTATTGTGCTTAAAAACAATTTTTCAAGGTTTATAGCTCATTAAATTTATAGCTAACTAAAATGGCTTATCGCCATTTAATAGAGCAACCCATGCTGGCTGTTTGTTGTTTAGGCCCTTTGCCTATTGCAGCAATCATTTGCATGGCTTGTAGTAGTTCAGGTTCTCTGTTCGGCGCATCTTGCAAACGCGCATCATCTAACCTGCCACGATATTGCAATTCACCGAAATGATTAAAACCAAAAAAGTCAGGAGTGCACACTGCACCATATTGCTTAGCCACTTGCTGATCTTCGTCCACTAAATAAGCAAATTCAAAACCATGTTGCTTGGCAAAACGCAGCATATTTTGTGGCGAGTCGGCCTCAACATCATGATAATCGTTAGACATAACCGCTAACACATTGATGCCTTCAGCCATTAATTGCTTTGTATCCGCAGCTAAACGCGTCGCAACGGCTTTAACATAAGGACAATGATTACAAATAAACATAATTAATAAGCCCTTTTCTCCTAAGTGCTCACTCATGGTAAAAGCATTACCATTGGCATCTTTCAAGGTGAAATCTGGGGCTTTCCAGCCATAATCGCAAATGGGTGTATCAAGTAGCATCAGTTTCCTTAAGCGTGTCGCTGTATGTCTATAGCCCTATTACAGCTCAATTCACTCAATATTCAAGGCTATCGGCGTTAATGTGGTTATGATATACAAAAGTTTAATCGCCATATACAGCATAATAATTGAAACATTATCAATTATTATTAGAAAATAAACTCACAAACAAAAATAGCCAACCTAAGTTAGCTATTTAGAGACTCTTTAAACACGATGGAATTACCCCTGAGAAACCACCGCCCGATAACCATCTTGGTTTTCATCTTGCACAAACTCAATATAATGCTGAATACTGTCTAGGCTATCTTCTTGATAATGCGAGACATACAACAATTGACTTAAGTGTTCTTTGGCAATGAGTTCAAGGGCATTTTTAATCAGTCGGCGTCCCAAATAATCCAAACCTTGATAAGGCTCATCGAGGATCAATAAGGTGGGTTGTTTCACTATGGCGCGAGCAATGAGTAATAAGCGTTGTTGGCCATATTCTAATTGTCGAAAAGCGGTTTTACTTAAATGGCCCATGTGTAAAATGGCCAACCATTCTGTAGCGACAGATATTTGTTGTGCCGTCGGTTTTTGGTACAAACCAATAGAATCATAAAAGCCAGAAACAATCACATCCAGTGCACTGCAATTAACCCGGTATTGAAGATGTAATGCCGAAGACACCATACCGATGTGTTTTTTAATTTCCCAAATACTTTCGCCAGAACCTCTTTTGTTACCAAAAATATCAATGTCATTACTGTAACATTGTGGATGGTCACCAAAAATAAGCCCAAGCAAAGTACTCTTACCACAGCCATTAGGCCCTTTGACCTGCCAATGCACGCCATTATCAATACGCCAGTTCACACCCGAGAAAATCACTTTATCGCTGTAAGCCACTCGTCCATTATTTAACTGAAAAACCGGGTTAGCAAATAATGGTTTGTGTCTGTGACGACGAATAAGCGCCAACATATCATCGCTTTGTTGACCCGCTTGCGCCGTTAGCTGGGCAATAACAGGATGGTTATCCCACTGTGATTTGGTCATCATAGTGTCTAATTTACCATGACTAAACATAGCAACATGTTCAATCCAATCTGGCATATCTTCTTCACGCGACACCACGACCAGTATTTGTTTGGTTTGAGATAATTGTTGTAAATATTCTGTCAGGGTCTGTCTGTGCGCAACATCAAGGCCTGCATAAGGCTCGTCGAGCACTAAAAAAGGCACTTGGGTTGCTACTGCACGGGCAAGCATTACTCGGCGGCCTTCACCGGTAGACAATTGAGCAAAAGGACTTAAGCTTAAATGCGTTAAATCTAATTGCTGCAGCAATTGATGGGTTAAGTCATTGTCATGGCATTGATTAAAAACAACCCCAAACACGGTCGTTTTAGGATCGGTATATCCCAGTGACTCGCTGTCATCTTGCTCTAAAATAGCTTCAAGCAGTGATTGTTGCTCAAGCAATGACACTAATGCCACACAAGCTGGCGTTACACCGGTAATATCGCCACTATACGTTAAGGTTTGTGCATCAACTTGCTGGGTTAATAACTGACCAAGTAATGCACCGACATCACCTTCGGTGCTAAATACCCCCCAAGATTGTTGTGATTCAATCACCCAATCATCAATATCGACAGTGACACTCGATGAACAACACTGCAACTGCGTAAATCTGATTTCCATCTTGCCACTTATCCTAATATTTAACCTGAACTAGGTTTAATCAAGTCGATTTATCACTTGAGTGTCTCATAAGAGACTAAAAAAAATCGACAAAAAAGCAGAACATTTTATGTTCTGCTTTTGGATGTCATTCAATTGAATCGCCAACTTGAATAAAACTAGTCGATAACGGTCATTTCATTCAACGTAAATTCATCAACAGCGCCTTGAGTTGCAGCCACAAAATCGGCTAAATGCTGATTTTCCATATGCACACGCCATAATTCACGGGTCTGCCAAGTCTCATAAAACATAAAGTGAGCAGAGTTGTCATTGTCTCGGTGTAATTCATAGCTAATACACCCTTGTTCAGCGCGTGTAACGTCAATCAGCTTCAGTAACTCAGTTTTCACCAATTCAATTTTGTCCGCTTTGGCTTTAATATTGGCTACAATCGTTAAATGTGACATGTTGATTCCTGTTCGATAATATAAGTGTTCGATAATATAAGTATTTAACATTACTCAATAATATAATTTAAGGTCTTAATTAAAACCCTTCTAACACAATTTTACCAATCGCACGGCCAGCTTCTAACGCCTCATGTGCAGCACGAAGATTTGCAGCATTTATTGCGCCCATGCGCTGGCCTAACGTAGTTTGAATAAAACCTTGGTCGACAAGATCCGCTACTCGGTTAAGTAAACGTCCCTGCTCATCCATATCGACTGCGTTAAACATCGAACGAGCAAACATAAACTCCCAATGTAATGACAAACTCTTTAGCTTTAATTTAGTCACATCAAGCGCAACTGGATCGTCAATCATCGCAATCTTACCAAACGGTGCTAATAACTCTGTGTAACTGTCAAAATAAGTATCGGTGCTGTTTAGACTCGCAACATGAGTAACAGGGCCAATGTTTAATGCCGCTATTTGCGCAACAAGCGGTTTAGTGTGGTCGACAACATAGTCCGCACCCAATTTCTTAACCCACTCACTTGAACTGGCACGTGATGCGGTACCAATAATGGTTGCACCCGTAATGGCTTTAGCCAATTGTACAAATATAGAACCCACACCACCCGCTGCGCCAACAACCAAAATCACTTCGTTTGATTTCTCTACAGCGCCAGGGCTTTGCTGCTTAATCGATAAATGTTCAAACAACAATTCCCATGCTGTTATCGCCGTTAAAGGTAGTGCAGCAGCTTCTGCATTCGATAAACTCTTAGGCTTCATGCCCACTAAGCGTTCATCTACTAACTGATATTCAGCGTTACTTCCTGTGCGAGTAATATCACCAGCATAGTACACCACATCACCCGGTTTAAATTGACTTGCCTTATCACCCGTTGCAATGACTTCGCCAACCGCGTCCCAACCAATCACTTTTACTTCACCGTCTGCCGGTGGCATGTTTAAGCGCACTTTATAATCGGCAGGGTTAACGGCGATGGCATTAACTTTAATCAATAAATCACGGCCTGTTGCAATTGGTTGATCCAATGTCACATCGATTAATGATTCTGGGTTCGAAATTTCAAGAGACTGTTTATATCCAATAGCTTTCATAAGATTGTTCCTGTGATATATAAAATAAGGTTGCTCAAACTTGATGAAGCTATATTAGCGCTTGTTTTATCTCCCATAAACAGCATAATAATTGAAACATTATCAATTAAAAATGGATAATCATGTTATTAGAAGACCTTTATGTGGTGCTTAAAGTCGCAGAGTTTCGCAGCATCACTGCCGCGGCAACCAATCTAGACATGCGCACCGCCACCGCTAGTGCTGCATTAAAACGGGTTGAAGCCAGTTTAGGCGTTGAACTTTTTATTCGCACCACCCGGCAACTTCGTTTATCGAGCGCTGGCGAAAAGTATATACCGCAGTGTGAGCAAGCCATGTTAATGCTGGAGCAAGCAAAGCAAAACATGAAAGGTGAGCTGGACATTATTGATGGTGACTTACGCCTAGCCATATCATCGGATCTGGGGCGTAATATTGTAATCCCTTGGCTTGATGAATTTATGGATACTCATTCAAAAGTGAGTTTGAGAGTCAGCATTAGTGATGCCAACGTTGACTTTTATCGCGACGCTGTCGATTTAGCTTTACGTTATGGTTCACCTAATGATGCTAATTTATACGGCTTTAAAATTTGTAATGTGCCAAGGCTAATTTGTGCATCACAAACTTACCTTGATAAATTTGGCACCCCAACACATCCACAAGAATTGGCAGAACATAATGCCCTGCTATATCAATTACAAAACTTAACTCACGACATCTGGGAGTTCACCCAAGCTGACAACAGTATTAAAGTAAAAGTATCCGGTGACCGGGTTGCCAATGATGCAGACTTAGTTAGACGTTGGTGCGTTAATGGCAAAGGAATATCAGCTAAGTCATGCTTAGACATGTCACATGACTTACTGACCAATAACCTAGTGAGGATAATGGCGGACTATCCCGTTAAATCCACTGAACTCTGGTTGGTATTTCCCAGCAGACAATCTATTACACCCGCAGCGCGATTACTGCGTGACATGCTTAAAGACAAAACTCGCAGTATTTTACTGCAACTAATAGAGAAAGGCATACTCGATAAAAGCGTTTTGGATTGACAAGACTAACTATGACATCTTATTCATTATTATTCCGATAACCTTATTCAATTCTGGCCTACGGCATTAACGTTTTAACGTTCGCTAACTCCAGCGTTGGAAAAGCAAAAGACTATCGCGTAACGACGTGCCAGATGACATAAAACCAAGATAAAAAACCATGAAAAATCGCCCATAAAACAGACTTGTTTACACTCCATGAAATAGCGATAGATAACGCTGTTCCAAAGGTTATGCCGTATTTCGCTATTTCATTCCTTGAATCTTTCATTAATTCTATTCCTTGTTTTATTTGATTCAGTATAAAATCATAATTCAATTGAATAGTGATAATACAAGTAGCTGCGGCCATAAATTAAGCCTAATGTGTTGCTTTATCACCCCAAATTTCATTTAATCTTTTGTCTCTGCCGCAGTTCCAGCGATAAGCATTATAGCGAATGGGGTTGTTCTTATAGTAATCCTGATGATAACTTTCATCACCTTTTATTGGATAAAATGTAGACGCATTTAAAATTGGCGTCACCACTTTATTATTCGGAAACTGCTTTTCTACTTTTTTTTTAGACTGTTGGGCAATTTGTCGCTCGGTGTCGTTTGCCACAAAAACAGCACTTAAATAGCTAGAACCTTTATCGCAAAATTGTCCGCTTGCATCAAAAGGGTCAATGTTGACCCAGTAATGTTCTAACAGCTCTGTATAGCTCACTTTGCTAGGATCGTATGTTATTTCAACCGCTTCATAATGACCACGGTGGTTACCATTATAGGTAGGGTCTTTGATGTTTCCGCCAGTAAATCCTGAGACCACATCGGTTACGCCATCAAGCTTTTCAAAATCTGATTCCATACACCAAAAACATCCACCAGCTAAAATGGTTTTATCTGCTGTGGCATTAGATGCATAAGACAATAAACTTGCTGCAAATATCGTTAACGCTAGTGTGCTTTTCATAACACTCTCCTTTATTTTCCTAGGTTATTAGTATGTTTGTCTGTAAATATCTACTATATGAACTTAATGGTTTAAAAGTTCACAATGACATTTACAAAGTTCCTAATGGTGAGTTAACACAGTTATATTTCCGAAATACCTAGACTGTAATGCAAGTAACTCTTGCCAATTTAGCTTTTCGCTTTAGCCTTCTTTTTATACGATTTCTTAAAACTGCGTTTCGGTGCAGTACTGGCAACACCTTGTAATGCTGAGGGTAATTGACTCGATGCTTGAGTGATAAGACCATCTAATTGGCTCAACAATGGCTGCATAAAGGCATCGTACTTTAAGCGTTTTTGGCTTATGGCATCGAGACTGTTTTCCCATAAAGCAGTCATGTCGGGTGTGGTTGCTGATTCGGGTAAACTGCGGATTAAGCCAGTACCCACAGGGGTGGCCAATATCGATTTACCCTGGCGAATTAAATAACCGCGTTTAAACAGCAATTCAATAATGCCGGCACGTGTGGCCTCTGTACCTAAACCATCGGTTTCTTTAAGGATTTTTTTAATCTCGCTGTTTGTCACATAACGGCTAATGCCGGTCATTGCACCTAATAAAGTGGCATCGGTAAAATGCTTCGGCGCTTGGGTCATTTTCTGTAGTAATTCACCACGCTGACAATGCAAAATTTGACCTTTAACCAGTGGCGGCAAAGACTGTACCGCGTCTTCATTGTCGTCGTCGCTGCTAGTTGAATTAGAACTAGATTGATTTGCAGTGGCAGAACGCTTAAACAGTTGTTTCCAACCTAAGGTTTTATCTTGACGTGCTTTAGTGGTAAATAAGCCACCGGCAATGGTCACTTCAACGGCGGTTTCTGCATAAATATAGGCGGGATAAAACTGGGCTAAATATTGCCTTGCCACATGTTGATATAACTTAGCTTCGTTGCTTGATAATGTCGATAAATTAGCCACCTTTTCAGTTGGCACTATCGCATGGTGAGCATCTACTTTAGTGTCATCCCACGCTTTAGATTTAAGTTTACTATTAGGAGACTCACAACCCTCAATTAAGCCTGAAGCGCCTTTGAGCACGGCGTCCAATACTTTTGGCGCCAAAGCATGCTGATCTTTAGGTAAATAGCGACTGTCTGAGCGCGGATAAGTAATCAATTTGTGGCGCTCATACAAACTTTGGCAAGTATCCAGTACCTCTTTCGCTGACAGGCCAAAACGTTTAGCTGCATCTATTTGCAGTGCCGATAAGCTGTAAGGTAATGGTGGGTTTTGGCGCTTATCTTTAGCTTCAATTTTAGTGACTTCCGCTGGTTTCCCATTGATACGGGCAACGACATTTTCGGCTAAACCTTTAGCTAATACTCGTCCGTCTTCATCCATATATGGCTGACATGCTTCGCTAGGTTGCCATTTGGCAGTAAATGCTTGTTGTTGGTCGGTGAGTAAATGCGCTAAGACTTCATAAAAAGCTTTAGGTTTGAAATCGGCAATCTCATCATCGCGACGAACGACGAGCCCCAGCAAAGGTGTTTGTACTCTGCCAACCGACAACACACCTTGGTAACCCACTTTACGACCTTGAATCGTGTAGGCTCGGGTCATGTTCATGCCATATAGCCAATCAGCACGGCTGCGGGCCAATGCAGAGGTCGATAATGGAATAAACTCTCGGTTACTGCGTAATTGCCCTAAAGCACGTTTTACCGCTTGTGGGTTTAAGTCACTGATTAACAAACGTTGAACTTGACTCAGCTTGTCTCCTTTCACACCCAAATAAGAAATCACTTCATCGACCAGCAACTGCCCTTCACGGTCTGGATCACCAGCATTAATGATCGATGATGCTTGCTTGACCAATTTTCGTAACACCGTAAGTTGGCTGCGCGTTTTAGGTTTTGGCTGTAGTTTCCACGTTTGTGGCACGATGGGAAGGTGTTCGAGTTTCCACGACTTAAATGCATCGTCATAGGCATCGGGTTCGGCTTGCTCTAATAAATGGCCAATACACCATGAGACGCAATCACCATTAGCGGCTGTGATAAAGCCATCACCTTTTTTGTGTGGCTTTGGCAGAACATCGGCAATAGCACGACCTAGACTGGGTTTTTCAGCAATATATAAAATCATAATCCACTGTTGGGTCGCTAATGTTCAATGAAATGAACCGCGCCACTTAACTGTATAAATTTACAGTATAGATTAGCGTTAAATACGCCAAGCTGCAAATATGAAATAATTAACCACTTAGTCACTTAAATCATTACAATGCGCAGGTTCACTTCCAAACACGACAAACAGATGAAACTCGGCCACCGCTTAGCACATATCAACATGATGATCCCCAATGGTTACACTCATATTTGGGATTGCTGTTGCGACCATGGATTACTCGGCGCCGCGTTGCTAGACAGACATGCTGCTATAATCCATTTTGTCGACATTGTGCCAGCATTGATGCAGCAGTTAACCGCCAAGCTCGAACGTTTTTACCCACAGCAAAACCCACCAAAATGGCAAGTACATTGTGTTGATGTGTCAGCGATCCCTTTGGATCAAGATGAGCATACACCCTTAGTGATTATTGCCGGAGTGGGTGGAGATTTGATGATCGAGTTTGTTAGGTCACTTTGCCAGCAATATTCGAACCGAAAAATCGATTTTATCTTGTGTCCAGTTCATTATCAATATGAGTTACGCCAACAACTTATCAAGCTTGATTGTGAATTAATTGACGAAAAACTGATTGAAGAAAACCGTCGTTTCTACGAAATCCTTTATATCAGACGTGATCCCAAACTCCCCGCGAATGTTGCTAATGATTCGCTTACAGACATTGACCCTATAGGCAGTGTAATTTGGCAAGCGAGTGATGCTGTACAGCAAGACATTGCTATGCGTTATTTAGCTAAAACGATTGCGCACTACAGTCGCATCAATCAATCTCGTTCAGGAAACACCTCTCAAGCACTAAAAGAGTATCAACAGGTAAACATCGCTTTAAAATAATGCCTAAAACGCTTCAATTGGCAGTCCATTTTTTGGTATATAAAGTATCAAGGACGCTATGCCGCAAATGACAAGGACGGACTTCGTCCTGCAATAAAGAGCTGGATTCCCGATCAGCTGCATCTCAGGAATGACGTAATTGCAGTATGACTACCCATGTAGTTTTCTATGTAAAATATCGTACTTTGGTTTTTTAGTAGAAGGCCGTGGATAGGTGTCATCATTTAAGGTTAACGTTGCTTCACCAAGGCTTATTGGGCCACCATTAAGCTGACTTTTCCATCTAACAAGATACTTAGCTGGAGGTAACTTAGGAAGATTAAAATAAAAAATAGTCCCAGGATCTTTTGGCACTTGAACATCTAAGTTAAGTAAATAACCATCATTATTTCTAATGACTATTGAATGCAAAGTCACACTACTTTCAAACGTTACCTTCAAAGATCGCGTAGGCTCGATAATAAACTCAATCGTCACATCGCTATTCTTCGCAGAAAGCTCACTAGCATATATATTATTTGATACCAGCAAAGCGAAAAAGATCATGGTTAGGTAGCGATAAACTCTCATTTCAATATCCTTTCTTATAACTAAATTTAATGAGCTGACCGCATGGTCCAAACACAGCAACGATTTCCTTTATCGACTTAGTACTTTTCTTTTGCGGCTAGCACAAAGTGCCTGTATGAATGATGGGTGTAATCCAATATCGACACGGATTATGTTTACAAACCGCAGACAAGGCACCTAATAACGCATCTTGATGATCCACAGGATGCATAATTTCAAACTTACAAAACTCCCTGTAGCCTTCAACTTGCTCTTTGATATTAAAATGGCTGTGTTCGCGGCTAAAACCGCAAATATTACCTAGGCTAAAACCAGATAAAAACTCAAGCTCAATCAAGGTATCAACGATGTCGTCCTTAATATCATTTTGGGCGATCAGCACTAACAATTGCTCCGTGATCATTGACGTTTCTCCAGCCAGTAATAAAGGATTGGTAACAAATAAAGGGTTGTAATGGTTGATGTCAGCAAACCGCCAATAACAACAATGGCCAATGGCTTTTGGATTTCAGCACCAGGGCCCGATGCAAACACCAATGGCATTAAGCCAAACATGGCTGTCGTGGCGGTCATCAAAATAGGCCGTAAACGTCTTGCTGCACCTTGCTCGACTCGCGCCAATAAACTGCTAAAGACATGTTTGGTCTGCTCGTAATAACTCACCATCACCACACCGTTAAGTACCGCGACGCCGAGTAATGCAATAAAACCAACCGAAGCAGGCACAGATAAATACTCGCCCGAAACATACAAGCTCACGATCCCGCCCATCATAGCAAAGGGGACGTTAGCCAAAATCAAGCCCGCTTTAGCAAGCGAACCAAAAGTGGTAAACAAAATGAGAGTAATAAGCGCAATGGCGACGGGAATAACCAGTAATAAGTTATTAGTGGCACGTTGTTGATTTTCAAACTCGCCACCAAAACTGACACTGTAACCGCTAGGTAACTTAACCTCAGCGTCAATTTTCGCGTTGAGTTCTTCAACAAAACTGACTATGTCTCGACCTTGCACGTTAGTCGTAATCACCGAGAAACGATCACCTTGTTCGCGTTCAATTAAAATAGGGCCTTCTTTGTAGGTTAATTTAGCGATATCGGTAAGGCGTTTTAATGAATGATCAGGCATCACCAACAACTGATTCTGCAGCTCATTAATACTACTCAACCCGCCTTGATTATTGGCGATCAATACTGGGGTACGCTTTTTACCTTGCAGCACTTCGGTCACAACAACACCTTCAAGTTGGCTTTTTAAATACCGCGAAAACTCCATGGTGCTTATGCCAAAGCCACGTGCCAGCTCATTATCTAGGGTTAAGTTAATAAATGGACTGCCCTCAATCATGGCCATTTTTACATCGATACTGCCACTGGTGTCACTGACAAGCTGCTCAATTTGGGCCGTTAATTGCCCAAGTGTATCAATATCGGTGCCAAAGACTTTGATGGCCACATCACCAATACTGCCAGTAAGCATTTCAGAGACGCGCATCTGAATAGGTTGAGTAAAATTAAAATTTACTCCAGGAAAATTAAGCAGTTCAGTGCGAATAGCATCAATCAGTTGCGTCTTGTCAGCAAAGCGCCACTCGTCTCGCGGTGCGAGTTCCAAAAATACATCGGTTTCATTTAGCCCCATAGGATCTAAACCAATTTCATCAGAACCGGTCCGCGCAACCATTTGTTTAATTTCTGGCACCTTATCAAGCAAGGTAATTTGAATTTGCTTGTCGATAGCAATCGACGCTTCAAGCGAAATAGAAGGTGATTTTTCTAGCTGTAAAATAATATCGCCTTCATCCAATGTCGGCATAAAGGTTTTACCGACAAGACTAAATAGCCCTAAACTCACCACTAACAGCGTAAACGACACGATGATAAACGGCTTTTTATAGGTAAACGTCTTTTTTAAACTGCTCAAATAAGCCGCTTTTAGTTTCTCTATCGCTTTAGGCTCTTGTGCAGACTTTTCGTTAACCAGATAAGATGCAATGACCGGAATAACCGTAAGCGACAACACCAATGCCGATAACATGGCAAAGACAATCGTGACAGCCACGGGCGTAAATAATTTGCCCTCTAAGCCGGTTAATGTCAGTAAGGGAGAAAATACAATCATCACAATGACAGTGCCAGATACAACTGGAATAGCCACATCTTTAGTCGCACGATAAATAAGGTGTAAACGCGGCAAACGTTGCTTAGTCGCAATAAGATTGACCATGTTCTCAACCACTACCACAGATGAATCAACCAACATACCAATCGCGATGACTAAGCCACCTAGACTCATTAGATTTGCTGACAGATTAAATAAATCCATCATCAAAAACGTCATTAATGCCGCAAGAGGCAAAGACAATGACACAACTAAAGCGGCCCTGACATTACCTAAAAACAGCGCTAGTAATACAATCACTAACAACACGGCTTCAAATAACGCACTTGAAATGGTATCAATCGCGGTATTAATTAAATTAGCACGATCATAAAAAACGTTAAGCTCGCTGCCTTCAGGCAACGAAGTATTAATTTGCGCTAACTTTGCTTTAATATTGGTGACTACTTGGGCAGTATTGGCATCTTTAAGTGCAATAATTAAGGCTTCAGTCGCCTCTTCACCGTCTTTTGATACCGCGCCATAGCGGGCTAAATGGCCAATCTGTACGTCAGCTAAATCTATCAAGCGATAAACTTGCGCATCATCCGCCTTAATCACTAACTGTTTTAGTTCATCAATATCATCAACTCGCCCTTCTGAACGCACAATAATGGTATCAGTACCAATGGTTAATTTACCGGCACCTTCATTATGATTATTGTCCGTAATCGCCTGTTGCAAATCTGCAAAACTGACGCCAGCGGCAGCCATGGCAGAAGGATTAGGGCTAACACTAAAACTTTTGGCATAGCCGCCTAAAATATTCACATCAGCCACACCAGCAACGGTACGCAGCAAGGGTCTGACTTCCCATTCCAGCAACTGCCGACGTTCCATTAACGATAAGTTAGGGTTTTCAAGTGTAAACATAAAGATTTCACTTAACGGCGTACTCATCGGTGCCACACCACCAGAGACACCTTCAGGAAAACTGTCCCATACCGCCGCTAGTCGCTCGCTGACCTGCTGCCTAGCCCAATAGATATCAGTTCCTTCAGTAAAATCTAAGGTAATATCACTAATGGCATACTTAGTAGTGGAGCGTAAAATGGCTTGATTTGGGATCCCTAAAAGCTCTGTTTCAACCGGTACAGTAATTTGCGCTTCAATTTCTTCAGGCGTCATGCCCGGCGCTTTTAAAATAATCTTCACTTGCGTAGGCGAAATATCAGGAAAGGCATCAAGAGGAATATTAAACCAGGCACGAGTACCCGCTAACATTAAAATCAACGCTACGATCAGCACAAACAAGCGCTGAGTTAGCGAAAAACGAATCACAGAAGCGAGCATATTATTCGCCTCCTAAACCAAGCAGTATACCTTTCACTGCCGCGACAGATTGAGACAATACTTTAATTTGACTCAAATCTTGATCACTCGCGACAATATAATCATCTACAGTAGAGCCTAATACATCGATACTCAATGAAGACAATGTTTGGTCTTTTTGGGTAAAAATCTGGCTATCTTGTTGCCAAGTGAACACACTAATTTTAGGCACCAAATACACGGCTTTTTGATATTCAGGTATCACAGTAATTTGTTGCCCTAAGAGTAAATTGCACGTTTGTGGTACAGGGGTAGACCAAGCTGTTAAAAATACCCCATCAGCAATTGCAGACACTTCATCAATGGCAATATGACATTGATTAATGTTCACCGCAGATAACGAGGTTGACTGACTCATAGGCACACTGACTTTCACCCGAATACTCTCGGTAGGAATAAGCGAGAATAATTGCACCCCAGCACTGTAGGGGCTATTGAGATAATTAAGATTAACAATGCCCGCCACAGGAGCCATGACCACCAGCGATTCAGTATCTGCATCAATGCTTTGCACCATCTCCATGAAGTGCTGCATGTGTTCGTACTCAAGGTGAGCACTAAAGTAATCTTGGCTGATCTCGCGCCACTTATCAGAGCCAATGCTGCCATTTTTTAATAAAGGCAAATTACGGTCATAACGCTGTTTAGCTAGATCATATAGGCTTTTGGCCGCCTCTATTTGAGCTAAAAAATGAAACACTTCCGGTCCAGTTAATCTGACAATGGCTTGGTCTTTGGTGACAACTTGCCCCTGTCCCACTAAAAACGTGACTTGCTGAATATTTTCAGGCGTCATAACCCAATAATCGTTACCGGGTAAACGGGCTATTTGTGCAGGAAGAGGACTACCTTCATAACTGGCCACTTTTTTAGGCGACATATAACTCACGTCTAAGTGACCTAACTCGCTAAGAGATATGGTTTCAGCACGAACAAACGCCGATGATAAACCGATTGTGATACATAAAAGGCTGGTGCCAAATTTGGCCATCATAATGAAATCCCTAAAGCTTGCAGTTGCTGAGAATGAAGTTGTTGCTGGGCCACTTGGTTAAGTGCTAAACGCGATTCGGTATCCAATGCATCCATGTAGCGGCGTAACCAAATTTCATAACCCATTTGGTTTTGGTCTTTTACCTTAGCCAAATCTTCAGTGATGGTGCGACTCAGTGATACCCCTCGTTGTAACAAGGCCTGCTGTTTTCTGAGATTATGCTGCTGTAATAACAGCTTTTGTGATTGGTTTTTGAGTTCCAGATACAGTCTTTCGCTATTGATGCGTTGATCTTGATAATCTTTCTGCCAAACCGACAGCTCACGTTGAGATAAAGCAGAGCCAAAACCGAGTGGAATACTGATCCCAACACCTAAATGTTGGTCGTTAGAGATATCACCAGCCGTTTCCTTTGCGGTTAATGACACAGTCCACGGATCTTGTTCACCCGCTTGCTGGCTTGTCATCATGACGTCTTGAAACTGTTGTTGCAGTGACTGTAATTGCCACAAAGGATGCTGCATCAATACCACATCAGCACCATGAATAGATTGCACGTCTAATTCAGCCATATTATGGCCACTTTCTTCTATATTTTCGGGGATCTCACTCAAACCAGTGAGTGATTGAAATAATGCCATTGCTTCATCTTGTTGCTGTTTTAGTTCAATCTGCGCTAAATCAATATCCACGCGTTCACGATCTAATAGCAATAAATTGACTTTAGGAAACTCACCCACAGCAGACAGTTGTTTTTGCTGCACATGTAACTGTTCTAATAGTGATGCTTTACGTTGCAGTTGGTTAGACTTAACTAAAGCGATGCGAAAATCCCACATGCTTTGTCTAAGCAAACCAGATAAATATAATTTTTGAAGTGCCACCTGTTGCTCAAGCAGAGAGCTTGTTAACCGTTTTAATTTGTTATCGCTTTGGTGCAAACTAAAAGATTTAATGGGTAAGTTAAGTGATACTTCTTGTTCATAAATGTTACTATTATCAAGATCGCCTAGGTAACTTAAACTAATGCTCGGTAAGCCCGTCAACCAAGTCGAACTGCTCAATTGTACTGCGCGGTTATCGTTGAGTGGCATGGCATTAAAGGTGGTCTTGTTTAATCGAGTTTGACTTAACTGCAACAGTGGTGACAGGTCATTGCTTGTAGCGCCATAGCTATAAGAGCTAATCGCTAGCGCAATAATAAGACATATTTTGATACTAAACTTCACGGCAGACATATGTGATTTCACTAACCCAAAAGATATAGTTAGACTATTATCTTTAGGTAGAGAACACATGGGGAGTATGTATCATAAATGTCGCTATGGTACATATGTACCATAATGTAAACTCATGATTTTAATGCGTAATTATTTACCCTTTTTAGTTTTATTTACGTAACACACTCATTTTTGGACCGCTGTCATGAGAAAAGATGTATTCATTATTATACTGCTACTGCTAATCACCTTGTTTAAGTTGTTCGACATATTTGCCGATTTTCAACTGGACATTCCCGCTTGGCACATTGCCCAAGAAGCCATGCTGGTATTGTTAACGATTGCAGCGAGTATTTTTTTAGGTTATGACCTGATCCGCAGTTCTCGCCAAGTCAAAGCACTCAAATCGAAACTTAAAAAAGCGGATAAAGAAATCGATCACATGTCAGCACAAATGCGATCAGCAAGACAAGAATATAGCGTAACAATCGCAACACAATTCGATGCATGGCAGTTTACAAAAAGTGAACAACAAGTCGCTTTATTACTGTTGAAAGGCCTCAGCTTTAAAGAAATTGCCGAGGTACGACTCACCAAAGAAAAAACGGTCCGCCAACAAGCATCAACAATTTACAGCAAGGCACAAGTTGACGGCCGCCACACCCTATGCGCCTGGTTTATGGAAGATTTTATTCAAGAGTAGTACTCACTAAGCCCAAAAAATATATAGGTCCCTGCTTAAAAATATTACAGGGTGAATAACGTAGTAGTCAGGATCATTATTTTAGCTTTTGCCCTTCGTCTTCATTATCCGCGCAAGCTTAGATCTCGGCTTAAATGCCTTATTGGGAGGGATCCATTTTAGACTTTTGACTTTTGACTTTTGATTTAATGATTTAAACCCATAAAAAAACCAGCATTTTCATGCTGGTTTTTTGTTGTTAACAAATATTGCTAACAAGGCCGGTTAACTTATGGATGACACTCGTTGTGCATTTCTAAGTTAGTACCAATGTCTTTTGAGCGATTGGCTTTAGCATCATCATTACGTAATTGCGTTAAATGATCCAAGTAAGCTTGATCAACGTCGTTGGTAATATAATGACCGTCGAACACAGATGTTTCGAAACGCTTAATCTCTGGATTTTCCATTCTTACTGCTTCAATTAAGTCGCTTAAGTCTTGGAAAATAATGCCATCGGCACCAATGATTTTGGCAATTTCGTCAGCATCACGACCATGAGCGATAAGCTCATTAGACGTCGGCATATCAATACCATACACATTCGGGAAACGGATTTCAGGTGCAGCGGAAGCAAAGTACACTTTCTTTGCACCGGCTTCACGCGCCATTTCAATGATCTGTTCAGACGTAGTACCACGTACAATCGAATCATCAACCAATAATACGTTTTTACCTTTAAACTCGGTATTAATCGCATTCAGTTTACGACGTACAGATTTTTTACGCTCTAACTGACCAGGCATAATAAACGTACGACCAATATAACGATTTTTCACAAAACCTTGGCGGTATGGTAAATCCATGCAACGTGCAATTTCTAATGCGATATCGCACGAAGTTTCAGGAATAGGAATAACAACATCAATGTCGTGATCTTCCCATTCTTTCTTAATTTTTTCGCCTAACTTAGCGCCCATGTTTACACGGCTTGCATAAACAGACACTTTATCAATGCTCGAATCGGGACGTGCAAAATACACGAATTCGAAAATACATGGCGCATAGCTTGGGTCTGCTGCACATTGACGGGTAAACAATTGTCCATCAAGTGAAATATAAACAGCCTCACCAGGTGCTACGTCACGCATCACTTCAAAACCAACAGCGTCTAAAGCAACACTTTCAGAAGCAACCATGTACTCAGTACCCGTTGCGGTTTCGTGTTTACCCAATACCAAAGGACGAATACCAAATGGGTCGCGAAAGGCCACTAAACCTTGGCCAATAATCATCGCAACTACCGCGTAAGCACCACGAGTTTGCGCATGCACTTTAGCAACTGCATCAAACACTTCATCGGCACTTAAGGTTAAACTGCGCGTTTCTTGTAACTCATCGGCTAACAGATTTAACAAGATTTCTGAGTCTGAGGTGGTGTTAACATGACGACGCTTTGTGACCAAGCTTGCAGCCAGTTCAATCGTATTAGTCAAGTTACCGTTATGTGCTAACGAAATACCAAATGGCGAGTTAACATAAAACGGTTGTGCCTCTGATGCACTCGAGCTGCCAGCGGTAGGATAACGAACATGTCCAATACCGGCATTGCCTTGTAAACGCTGCATATGTTTAGGTTCAAACACATCTTTGACTAAGCCGTTTGCTTTACGTAAACGAAACGCATTCATGTCAACCGTCACAATACCTGCTGCGTCTTGACCACGATGTTGGAGCACAGTCAGCGCATCATAAATGGTCTGATTAACTGTTGATTTTCCTACTATTCCGACGATACCACACATGGGTAAGGTTCCTCACTGTAAAGTGTTTTATGTTTATATTTTGGGTACAAAGCTAGAGGTATTTTCAAGGTAGTTAAAAAACCACTGAATAACCACGCCAAATTCAGGTACAAGAACAGAGTCCTGCCACCATTTAGTGTCAGGGAATGCCGTAAAAGCATCCATAAAAAACAGTAATGCACTAACGATTAACGCGCCACGAATGGCACCAAAACACAGGCCTAAAACACGGTCTGTGCCCGATAATCCGGTTTTAGCCACTAACTGGCCTAATAAATAATTAACGAGAGCCCCTATGATCAGGGTAATGATAAAAAGAATAGCAATCGCCACACCGTTTCTAACTAACTCGTCCTGCATTTGGGTTAAATGAGCTGCAAGATCAAGATAAAACTGGCTAGCGATAAAGAAAGCGGCAAACCAAACCACAAGAGACATGGCTTCTTTGGCAAATCCGCGGATCAAACTAATAATAGTTGATAACCCGATGACAATAATTATTGCGTAATCAATCCAAACCATGGAGATGGGGATCCGGTATAGGGTTCAAGACGGCGGGATTCTAGCAGAGACAGAGATGTTTCTCACCTCTGATTGCACAAATTATTCTTGCGTGATTAAGAACAATCAAATTGTAAATATTAATCACGCACGCAAAATACCGTCTGAAGAGGTTATTGTTCCTGTGGATTATAGGCTACGATTTTGCCTTTTAATCCGGTTAATTTGAATATAGGTTGCTGACGAGCTTTAAGTTTTTCTTCTGAAACTTCAGGGCCAACAAATACTCGGGTTAGTTTCCCTTCAACGGGTACTTTAGGCAGTGTATAAGCGTTAAACCCCGCTTTTCGCAGTTGAGCAATCAACGCTTTTACATTGGTAATATTATTAAACCCGCCTAACTGCAATGTAAAACCAGCAGTAATAGGTGATTTCACTTTATTTGCAACCTGGGTTTCAGGCTTTTTAACTGCCACTGCTACTGCCACTGGAGCTGGCGGCTTAACGGCTTGGCTGACTTCTTTGGTCGGCTCTTTGTTCGGTTCAGCTCCCCCTAATGCAACGATATCGTTACTGAGATCTTGTGGTTCAGCAATCGTTAACACTTGGAATTCTTCTACTGGTTCAGCGGTATTGTCAGAATTAACTTTATTGGAAGCACTTGGCTGAGTTTGACGTAAAGGAATTTCAGTGAACTCCTCAACCACTTGCGTTTTTTTACCGTCTAATAAGTCGGGTAAAAAAATCACGCCTAAGGCCACTAATACGATGGTACCCACCAAACGATTTTGAAATTGACGATTCAAAGCTAATTCCCTTTTTTAACCAAATGACGTTAATGATGGCTTGTACAACCGACGTCGGACATAAATAGTGTTTATAAAGATTTAAAGCCTGCAACAGTATAAAAAGAACCGAAGACAATAACCACATCATCGGCATTTACCGTAGTTTGTATGGCTTGCCATGCGCTAGCGATGTCAGCAAACTCACTAACATGCTCACGACTACTGTCATTGGGCAATGCTTGACGCAATGCTTGTGCTGATGCGCCGCGTGGATTATCTAAACTCACCAAGTTCCAATGGCTAATTTGTTGATCTAATGTCGCCAATACCGACTTAATGTCTTTATCTTTAAGCATGCCACACAAGGCTACAATACGCCGACCTTGGTACGCCTGTAATTGTTGTGCTAAATATCTGGCTGCATGGGGATTATGCGCAACATCTAATAGTACTAATGGTTGCTGACTCACCTGCTCTAGTCGTCCAGCCAGTTGAGCTTGTTGTAATCCTCGATTAATGTGCTGTTGGCTTATTTGCGGCCAAATATGGCTTAGCAGCGCAACAACACTTGCAGCGTTAGCTAACGGTAACCTTGGCACCGTTAAGCCAGTATATGACTGCTGCGCAGATTCAAAGTGCCATAATGCTGGTTGAGTCTGATCTTTATGGTAATCAAACTCATGCCCAACACGATAAAGAGTTGTCCGGAGTTGATTAGCATATTCAGTGACGCTCAACGGTAAATCTGGCTCACCGATAATAGCGACACAATCTGAGCGAAACACGCCAGCTTTTTCTCTGCCAACCAGTTCACGGGTATCGCCTAAATATTCTTGATGATCAAGATCGATAGAGGTCAAAATAGTGGCAGTGGAATCGATAATATTGGTTGCATCCAATCGCCCACCTAAACCCACTTCAAGAATGATCACATCGACTTTAGCAGCTTTAAACAAATATAAACCTGCTAAGGTGGCATATTCAAAAAAGGTTAATGAAATATCACCTCGCGCCGTCTCTATCGCACAAAAAGCTTCGATAAGGGAGTCATCACTGGCATCTTGTTGATTTATTTGTACCCGTTCATTGTAATGCAGCAAATGAGGCGAGCTATAAACGCCGACGGACAAATCAGCTTGATGTAAAATCGAAGCCAGCATAGCGCAGGTTGTACCTTTGCCATTGGTACCGGCTACGGTAATGACTTTCGCTGGCGCTAAATCAAGCACATTTAATTTCTCGGCAACAGCGCTGACTCGAGTTAAGCCCATGTCAATTTCGCTAGGATGAATTGCCAGCAAATAATCCAGCCATTGAGCTAAGCTTGACTGTTGATTGGGTACAGTAATTTCAGACACGATTGACATAATTCAATACCATTTAACTTATTCAAACCTTACTCGGCGCTGCGAATACAGAACATGGGTTTTACATTTCAATAAAGATAACTTACAAGACTTAATCGAGCATAAACAATGGACCCAAAGCTAACTTAGGCAATTGATATTGTTCAGGGTAAGTCACATCGACCAAATACAATCCATTCGGTTTAGCAGTAGGTGCCGCTAGCTTACGATTTTTTAGTGCAAACAATTCTGTTATCCACTCTATAGGTTGATTACCTAAGCCGATTTGCAGTAATGAACCAACAATATTACGCACCATATGATGTAAAAATGCATTAGCTTGAATATCGACCATCACATACATGCCTTGGCGAGTCACATTGACTTGATGTACGTTTCGAAACGGCGTTTTAGATTGACAATGCAATGCTCTAAAACTGGTAAAATCGTGTTCGCCAACAAAAAGCTGTGCCGCTTTATGCATCAAGGTTTCATCAATATCACCGTGATAATGGCTCACTCCGGCACTTAAAATACCCGGGCGCAGTTTATGATTATAAATCACATAGCGGTAACGTCTGGCTGTAGCACTGTAACGAGCATGAAAACTGTCATCGACTTCTTTTGCCCAGCGTATCGCCACACTGTCGGGTAAATTAGCATTAACGCCCTGTGTCCACGCCGTCATTGGACGTTGAACATCGGTGTCAAAATGAACCACCTGCCCGGTACCGTGTACACCAGTATCTGTTCTTCCGGCACACAAAACGGTTATAGGTTCATTAGCCACATAACTTAACGCTTTTTCAATCTGGGCTTGCACTGAATCGACCTCGAGTTGGCGCTGCCACCCACAAAAACCACTACCATCATATTCAACACCTAACGCGACCCGCATGCCTATATCCTCTACTCAATAATGGCGCGCAGTTTATCACAAAAAAACGGCGCATGTATCTGCGCCGTTTGCTTTTATGTGGTTAACATAAGCCTATTTCTTTACCTATGCAGGCAAAAAATTATCGGCTTAACTGACACTTTTTAGTAAATTTTTGGCTTCTAATTGCTGACGTTCATTACCGTCCATTTGCACTTCTTTTAATAACGCTCGGGCACTGTCTTGATCTTCAATCTCAATATACGCCCTAGCTAAATCAAGTTTTGCATTAACGGAGTTTTCTTCATCATCAACATCAACCATATTCAGATTGCCCATTAATGAACTTGCAGAGCCCATATCAACATTAACGTCTTTATACTGATCGGTTTTATCGTCATCTTCATCAGCATCGTTCAACAGTTTATCAATGTCGATATAACCGTTTTCACGCTCAAAACGCATTAAATCATCGTCACTGGCTTTATATTCTGTTGATTGGCTTCGTTCTTTTTGATCGAGTGCAGCCAATGCTTCATCAACAGTTAAGTTGTCATCGCTAAGGATATACTCATCTTCTGAGGTAAAGTCATCATCGTTGTCATCATCATTGAGTGATTGTGAAAATGCAGCCAGTAAATCATCGTCACTCACATCTGCTTCATCAACTTCTCTCTCGTCAGCGGCTGACTCGGCAGCTTTAAGTAAATCGCTTTCCCAATCTAAAAGTTCAGGCTTTGGTTTACTTGATTTTAGGTCATTAAAGAAGCCTGAATCTTTATTGATTTTACTTTTCGCACTAGACGAAGCAGCCTCTTCATCATCCATTTGCGCTAACAAGGCATCAAGACCATCATCCGTTTCTGATGTAGGAGCTTGTGCAGCTGTAGTTTCTTGATCAGTCTCAACATCATTACTGCTCGTTGACGCTAACGCAGCTTCAAGTTCAGCATCTAGCCAGCGGTTATCTTCGTCATCGCTGTCTGCTGCTTTATCAGCATCCGCTTCTGGCTCAATATACTTGTTCGTTTCAATATCAGCGGTATCAACTGTGTTAGTTAAATCGGTATCATTAAGATATTCATCAAACTCATCGAATAATGCGTTATCGTCGATGCTTTCATTGTCAGGCTGAGTGCTGTCAACCTGCGGAGCACTGCCATACTGTGGGTTTTCAGTGTCATTTTCTGATGGAGTATCGTCTTTTATATCTTCTTTAAAGCTTGCCAATAAAGTATTAATATCATCATCGAGGGACTCATCATCAGATATTGATTCTTCATCGGAAATATCATCATCTAATTCAGCAGCAATCTGTGCTTGGACGGCAGCCTTTTCCTGAACGTCGGCATCTGACTCAATCACAGGCTCGTTAAGACTCGCTAATAATGCATCGATGTCATCATCACTGGTTTCATTATCATCAATGGAATCTACGACATCATCATCACTTAACTCTGCAGCAATTTGCGCCGCTAAATCATCACTATCGGAAGTTTGCTGTTCACCGGTTGATAGTTCATCATTTTTTTCATCAAACACTGATTCAATAACAGGCTCATTCAAGCTAGACAGCAATGCGTCAATGTCATCATCACTCGACTCTACATCTTGGATATCTTCGTTAGTATCATCTTGCAACTCAGCTGCAATTAACGCGGCTATGTCATCATCGTTGTCAATTGAATCACGGTTTAGCGGCTGAAGGTCTGTATCCCCATCATCTGTTGAGCTATCTTCTTCGTTCTCATCCTTGGTTGCAGATAAGCCGGCTAGGAGTTGATCTATATCTTCGTCCGTTGCAGTAGGAGCATCAACATCAGTTTGTTCCGAATCAGGCTCTGATAGTAATAAATCAAGGTCCTCTTCCGCGTTTGTTTCAGCTGATTTTACCGGTGTTTCGGCAGCCACATCATCCGGTTCTGCAGGCATATCAAACTCTGCTAACAATGCATCGATATCGTCATCCGCTTTTGCTTCAGCTGATTTTACCGGTGTTTCGGCGGCCACATCATCTGGCTCTGCAGGCATATCAAACTCAGCTAACAATGCATCGATATCGTCATCCGCTTTTGCTTCAGCTGATTTTATCTGTGTTTCGGCGGCCACATCATCTGGCTCTGCAGGCATATCAAACTCAGCTAACAATGCATCGATATCGTCATCCGCGCTTGTGTCTGCTGATTTTACCGGCGTTTCGGCGGCCACATCATCCGGTTCTGCAGGCATATCAAACTCTGCTAACAATGCATCGATATCGTCATCCGCTTTTGCTTCAGCTGATTTTACCGGTGTTTCGGCGGCCACATCATCCGGTTCTGCAGGCATATCAAACTCTGATAACAATGCATCGATATCGTCTTCCGCGTTTGCTTGAGCTGATTTTACCGGTGTTTCGGCGGCCACATCATCTGGCTCTGCAGGCATATCAAACTCAGCTAACAATGCATCGATATCATCTTCCGCGCTTGTGTCTGCTGATTTTACTGCTGCGGCAGCGGCAACATCATCCGACTCCGCTGGCATATCAAACTCAGCTAACAATGCATCGATATCATCTTCCGCGCTTGTGTCTGCTGATTTTACTGCTGCGGCAGCGGCAACATCATCCGACTCTGCAGGCATATCAAACTCAGCTAACAATGCATCGATATCGTCATCCGCGCTTGTGTCTGCTGATTTTACTGCTGCCGCAGCCACATCATCTGGCTCTGCAGGCATATCAAACTCAGCTAATAGCGAATCAATATCATTTTCTGCTGAAGCATCTAGATCATCAGTTTCATCTTTTCCAGTATCTTCATCTAAACCCGCCAACAAACTGTCTAAATCATCTTCTGGTGCAGCAGAATTTAGGGTTGCAGCAGGCTTATCATCTAATCCAGCAAGTAGACTATCGAGATCATCATCATCTTCAAGAGGTTCAAGATCAGAATCTTGATCTTCCATAGCCTCTGCCCATAAATCGTCTAATGAGGTCCCTTCTTCATCTTCTATTTCTGTTTCACTAACAAACATATCAGACGCCATATCCATCTCGGCATCATCTTCCATTTGGATTTCAGGCTGTAAATCTACGCTGTCCAAATCCAATAAATCATCAATTGAATCTTCATCACTTGAATCTAAATGGACCACAATATCATCAGAGTCATCTAAGTCATCACTGCCTGTTGCAGCTGCAGACTCTTGTTCAGACTGGGTTGCTGTTTTCACTTCAGATTGTTGAGACTTTTTATTTCGGCGACTGAGCAACCAGAAAATAAGCCCGAAGATAATTAACAGAGGAATCGAGGCGGCAAGGATCAACAAAATGGTGTTATCCATTAGGCTACGCCAAAAGTCAGTGGGTTCTTCTACTACGGGTTCCGCATTTTCGGTTTGATCTACGAGTTTTTTATTTTCTAAGTTTAAAGCTTCATATTTCTCGCGTAATAGTTGTAGATCTTCTTCAAGCGAGGAAATGTTTAATGACATTTGTTCAATTTTGTTTTTCAACGCTTGATTGTCATTATTACTGACCATTAATTCATCTTGCGCGCGCGCTAGCTCATCCGTGACCATCAACGTTTTTGCATTAGCTTTATCTAAGGTGCTATTGAGATCATTTACGACAACAGCATTAGCCTCATTAATCGCTTTGGTTTGAACCGCCACAGCAGGTGTTTGCTGAACTATTTGCAGTGGTTTTGCAGCAGTAGGCTTTTTAGGCGTTTCGACTATAGGGGATTGAATAAGTTTATTAATAACGGGACGAGGCTGGGTTTGTCTGTTAGCGCGGCGGTCATCTTGTTCAGCACGGCGTTTAGCAACATCATTGGGTATAGCGGCTATCACATCTACAGAAGGAACAAGTAATATCATCCCTCGCTCTAGTGTATTGTAATTATTACCACTAAAAGCATGTGGATTCGCGTCAAATAACGCCGCCATCACTTGATAAATACTGACCTTATCACTGGGTCTGACTTTTTGCGCAATACTCCAAAACGTATCTCTTGATGTCGTCGGACCATATTGCCGTTTCGCTTGTTGTTTAACCTCGCCATTGGGCCCAGTAATTTTGAGCGTTTCTGCCTGTGCAGACTCAATAATTTGTACACTGGTTAAACCAACCGCTGTGCAGGCAATCAAACCCACAATATATGAAGTACGCAAAGTCATCCCATCCTTCCCTTTTAGCGCTATTGAGTTACCGATTTGGCAACAGGCTTTAGGCAATTTTTATCGTTAGTATTATGGTCGTTAACTGTATCTAGTCACATCAATCGTGAGCCAATTTTACAGGCAATTTCGATGTTATTGATGTTAAAAATGATATGTTTACGACTATAAACTAGATTCACCACACCTGCTACTATTGGGCTCAGTAAAACGGAAAAAGCCTGCGCATTGCAGGCTTTTTAAACTAAATCGCGTTGTTGATTAAGTCATTACACATTGTTAAAGCGTAATTAATAGTAATCTCTAATCAAAATCTCGGCAATTTGTACGCTGTTTAATGCTGCGCCCTTACGAATGTTATCGGCAGTAACCCATAAATTTATACCGTGAGAGTGTGAAATATCTTTACGAACACGACCAACATAAACAGGATCATTACCTGCAGCTTCAGTTACCGCGGTTGGATATTCGCTATCATCATCAAACAATTCTACGCCTGGTGCATCACGTAAAACGGCTTTAACATCTTCTGCATCAACAGGTTGACGAGTTTCAATATGAATAGCCTCAGAGTGACCATAAAAAACAGGCACACGCACAGCCGTTGGATTAACCACAATTTCGTCATCACCAAAAATTTTCTGCGTTTCCCACACCATTTTCATTTCTTCTTTGGTGTAGCCATTTTCCATAAACACATCAATTTGAGGCAATACGTTAAAGGCAATTTGCTTTGGATAAACTGTTGGCTCAGACGGTAATCCTTGCAATAATTTAGCACTTTGACCCGCTAACTCATCAATCGCCTTTTTACCGGTTCCCGACACAGACTGATACGTCGCCACGTTAATACGTGAAATACCAAAAGCATCATAAATAGGCTTAAGAGCCACTAACATCTGAATCGTTGAACAATTCGGATTAGCGATGATATTGCGATTACGGAAATCAGCAATGGCTTCTGGGTTAACTTCAGGTATCACCAGGGGCACATCTACGTCGTAACGAAAATGTGAGGTGTTATCGATAACGACGCAACCTGCATCACCCGCAATCGGCGCCCATTTAGCAGACACATCGCCACCAGCAGAAAAGAAGCCAATTTGTGCTTGGGTCCAATCAAACGTTTCTACGTCAAGAATTTCAACTTGTTTACCGTGAAAACTGACTGTTTCGCCAGCACTGCGACTGCTCGCTAATGGAAACAACTTAGCAACCGGAAAATTACGCTGCTCGAGGATCTCAATCATTGTTTGACCCACTGCGCCCGATGCACCTAAAACGACTACATTAAATTCCTGAGACATAATTAACGCTCGACTCCATATTATCCAGTTTGAACAATCAATCTACCCTAGTTTAGTTATGCTTTACTAGGGTTAATGTACTAAAAAAGCCGACTTTGAAGTGATTTTTTCTCAACTGGCTAAAATTACTGTTTTTTAGCTTCAATCTGTCGTTCTATTGGCAATATCGGCCTTATATACTTTAACTAATTAATTAAAGCCTAAAGCACTCAACATCGGTGGGTTAATCGTACCATCAGATAAATAGTCCACAGATTGAGCTAACGAGATAGCACTATATTCACGACGATAAGTGTGGTTTTTACGCATTAAATCAAAACCTGTCGCTGTTGAAAAACACCCTCTAAAACTAAAGTCATCATCACGCAAATCATAGACCAAACGCGACAATTTCAACAATTGGCTTTCAGTTAAATCACCTCGATTTACAATTTGATTAAATTGAAATGCCGGTAATAAACTCTCTAATGATTTTTTTACCGGAAAATCAAGTAACTCACACCACTTTTGATACAACATAAACGTACCGCGGGCTTTGCCTTCAAGGCTATAACCTGCAATATGCGGCGTAGCAAACTCTGCCAAGGCGACTAATTCGGCCATTGGGTTAGGTTCACCTTCCCACACGTCAAGTACCAGCTTTACATCATCACGTTGTTGTTTAAACTTGATCAGCGCTCGGTTGTCAATAACCTCGCCTCGACAGCAATTTAGTAACCAAGTATTGGGCTTTAGCTTATTCAGTCGAGTTTCATCAAACAAGTACCAGGTTTTGTGCTCACCGTCTTTAGTGATAGGCACATGCAGACTGATAATATCGGCTTGCTCAATAATAGTGTCTAGCGACACAAACTCTCGGGTATCACCTTGCGATGCTTTAATGGGATCGCATAACAATACTTTTAGCCCATAAGCTTGCATACACTTCGCGGCTGCGGTGCCGGTATTACCCGCGCCCACAATCCCAACCACTTTACCGGCTAGAGACTCACCGAAACGTTGCGCTAACTCCAGCATGGCAATAAATGCATACTCACCTACTGCAGTCGCGTTACACCCTGGGGCATTAGTAAAATAAATATTGCGCAACGAAAGATAATCAACATCGATATGATCGGTACCAATTGTCGCGCTACCCACAAATTTAAGTTTATGCGCATTTTTAATTAACGCTGCATTTACTTTGGTCACCGAACGCACCAATAACACATCAGCATCTTCTACTTGTTTAGCAGTCAAGGTTCGGCCATTTACATATTCAATCTTGCCTAAATAGCCAAACAAGGCATCAACATAAGGCATGTTTTCATCGGCAATTATTTTCATTTGGGTATCTTATTCACTGCGAGTTTAACGACATCACATCGCGTTTTTTTATAACTAGTATCTTATACCAAACTCACCCACTCCGTCATTCTCAAGATCTGTTATTGGGAGTCCAGCTGTTGACTTGGATGTTATAGCCACTAAAAGCAAAGCGACATAAGCTCTATTGAATGAAAAGCTAAAACAAAGAATGGATCCCGGCTCAGAAGCATTACCGGGATGACGTAGTAGTGGATGTTATCGAAATGAAGCAGTAGTGGGCGTTAATTAAATGAAGCAATCAGCCCGTCATCCTCGAATGCTTTTATCCCGGCTCAGAAACGCTACCGGGACGGATCCAGGTGTTGCTTGGTTTGTTGCATGCGATCTTTAAAGCGTAAAACATTAACACCTGGATTCCGGCTCAAAAGCGCTACCGGAATGACGTATTAGTGGATGTTATCAAAATGACGCAGTAATGGGCATTAATTAAATGAAGTAGTAGTGGGCGTTAATTAAATGACGTACGAGTGGGTTCCTAATAGGGTTTAGCGTTTTGGCCTTTGCTCTTTTTAAGGCAACAAAAAAGCCAGCATAGTCACCCAAGCTGGCTTTCAAATCATTCGCGGGTTGCCCCACTAATGAGGTTTTATGCTTTATACTTACGCATGACTAACGTTGCGTTAGTGCCACCAAAACCAAAGCTATTGCTCATGATGGTGTTCAATTCTGCTTTGCGCATTTCACGAACTACTGGCATGCCAGTTGCTTTTTCATCTAGGTTGTCAATGTTAATGCTTGGAGCAATAAAACTGTCTTCCATCATGATTAAGCTGTAAATCGCTTCATGAACACCCGCAGCACCTAAAGCATGACCTGTCATTGATTTAGTTGATGCGATAGGAGGCATGTTATCACCAAACACTTCGCGCAATGCTTCAAGTTCACGCATGTCACCTACAGGAGTAGAAGTACCATGAGTGTTGATGTAATCAACTGGCGTATCGACATCAGCTAATGCCATCTGCATACAACGTACGGCACCTTCTCCAGACGGAGCAACCATGTCGTAGCCATCAGATGTGGCACCATAACCAACAATCTCAGCATAAATCTTCGCACCACGTGCTAAGGCATGTTCTAATTCTTCAACAACAACGATACCGCCGCCGCCAGAAATAACAAAACCATCACGATCGGCATCATAAGTACGTGACGCTTTTTCAGGCGTGTCATTGTACTTAGTCGATAGTGCTCCCATAGCATCAAAGCCCATAGTGAGTGTCCAATCGACTTCTTCAGCACCGCCAGCAAAAACCATATCTTGCTTACCCATTTGGATAAGTTCAACGGCATGGCCAATACAATGAGCCGAAGTAGCACAAGCTGAACTGATTGAATAGCTCGTGCCTTTAATTTTAAATGGTGTCGCCAAGCAAGCACTTGCAGTACTCGACATAATACGAGGCACTATATAAGGGCCTACACGCTTAACACCTTTTTCACGAAGTGTATCAGCAGCCTGAACTTGGTTTTTTGAAGATGCACCACCCGTTCCAGCAATCAAGCCGACACGGAAATTAGAATATTGCTCTTCTGTTAAGTTAGCGTCAGCAATCGCTTCCTGCATAGCAATGTAAGCATATGCAGCAGCATCGCCCATAAAGCGTAGTGCTTTACGATCGATATGATCAGCTGGGTTCATTTTAATGTCACCCCAAACTTTGCTACGTAATTGCATTTCTTCAAACTGTGCCGAGTGAGTAATACCGCTACGACCCGCTTTAAGTGAATCAGTCACTTCTAGCTTGTTATTACCGATACTTGAAACAACACCCATTCCGGTGATCACGACTCTTTTCATTTTTATGCTATCCATTTGGTACATGTCGGTACTTAATTGCGGCAATCATAGCTGCTTTGAAGCAATTAAGTGGTCAGCTTTCCATAAACGCAGGTAAAATAATGCCAAGTTATCGGCCCTGAGTAAAATATTTTGAATAAAACACCTTTATTATCTGTATCCCCGAATTTACACGAGTTGCATATTTGTGAATTACTGGGCAATAACGTCAATCAAAATAGCCGATATCCCCACATTTTTAAGCAGTATATTGCCGAAGTATTGCAAAGCGGTGACGATAAAATAGCAGCCACAAATACTAAACCACATTTATTAACGCTAGGCCAACTCGGTTTTGGCGATGGCCACGAAATAATACTATTACTGGCAGCCTTGCAAGAGGCTAACCTGCAAAACCCTTTGAAACAGCAAAAAACTCGAATTCACATCAGTGTATTTGAACAAAGCCCAGTAAATCGTAAGCAACTAGAATACAAATGGCAACAACAAGGGCTACTTAATTCAGACCATCATTTATTCGATTTTACCCAAGCACTACTCAATGGTGAAATTGCAGCCATCGAAGGTTGTCAGCGGCTAGGCCTACTTCAAAACCAACTTATCATAGACCTGTATCAAGGCTCGCCACTAGCGCAAGCCAAAGTCGTTGCCACGCCTGGTAAACAAAGGATAACACATTGGTTTGCCCTACCCCATACGAACCAAGAGGCTTATTCAGATCATTATTTTAATCAAAGTTCACTTTGGCAATATGGTCGGCTCAGTGTTGATAATGCAACATTTTTAGCAGCCAGCACAAATAATGCAGATGTCGCTCCGGCTATCAAAAAGCAACTAGCACTATGCGGTTTTTTATCAACCACATCATCAAAATCCAATGATGACATTGCTATCGCAGAACGTAACGCACTAAGACAACAGCTACAGCAACAGTTTGCTTATAACCCATTGCCACCGTTACATTCTAATAACAACAGCCCTATAGCTATTATAGGGGGCGGTATCGCTTCTGCAAGTCTTGCTTTATCTCTGGCTGAGCGCGGCAAAGATGTGATTATTTATTGCAAAGATAACACTCTAGGACAAGGCGCATCTGGTAACAAACAAGGTGCCATTTATCCCTTACTTACCCCAGAAAATGGATCGCTAAGCCAATTTTTCCAACAAGCCTTCCTATACAGTCGACGCAGAATTCAGGCATTAGTTGATAATGGATATGAAATAGGACATGAGTGGTGCGGTGTATTACATACAGGTTTCGATCAACGTAGCCAAACAAGATTGGATAAAATTATTGATGGCCAAGCATGGCCAACTGAAATTGCTTTTGCAGTAAGTCCAAACCAAGCCACACGACTTGCTAACGTCGAGATTGATAAATCTGGCTTTTACTACCCATTAGGAGGCTGGGCTTGTCCGTTTGAATTCGCACAAGCTAGCATTGCCAAAGCACAAACATTAACCAAGGTTCGCGTTATTTATAATAGCGACATTAGCTCACTTGAATCACACTCATCAGGCTGGCAACTGTTTAGTGCCGGGAATAATACCCCTATAGCAACTCACGAACAGGTCGTCATCGCCTCTGGAGCTAAACTTACCCAGTATAAACAGACAAAAAACCTGCAAATCACTGGTTTTAGAGGTCAAGTTAGCCATGTACCGCCACAAGGTGAGCTAGCGAAACTTAATACTGTTATTTGCGCTAATGGTTATTTAACCCCACAACATAACCAACTACATTGCGTTGGAGCCAGTTATGTAAAAGACCCACAACATCTTGATTTTTGCCCAATAGAGCAGCATGAAAACAGCCTTAAAATGCAACAAAGCTTTCCTAATTCAAACTGGCCTAACGATATTGATGTTTCAAACAACGATGCCAGAGTCGGCGTAAGGATGGTCAGTCGCGATCACTTCCCAGTAATGGGTTGTGCGCCTGATGTTGAAGCGTTATTTACACGCTATGCTGTTCAGCAGCAATCGAAAGACAAACCCAGTCTATGGCAACGTTATTGGCAAATAACACCAGCACCAATTTATGACGGATTATATGTGTTAGGAGGACTAGGCTCACGCGGCCTAAGCTCAGGCCCATTAGTCGCCGAATGCTTAGCAGCGAACTTATGCGGTGAACTGTCACCATTAAGCATAGAGCTACAAGCACTGCTTAGCCCCAACAGAATGTGGCTGCGTAAACTGCTTAAAGGAAAAGCGTTGATGTGATTGTCAAACTACTCGAAGGTGAAAACGATGAGCATCTATGCCATTAAGGTAACGATCTCATTCACGTCATTGCGGGAACGCCAAGTACCACGTCAATCCTGTCGCGCTCATTATCACGTCATTGCGGGAACGCCCACTATCACGTCGTTCCGGTAACGCTTTTGTGCCGGAATCCAGGTGTTAATCCCTTGTGCTTTACAGATCGCATGCAAAAAACTCAAGCAACACCTGGATCCCCGATACGAGCATTCGAGGATGACGAGCGGTGAAGTAAGCGCTTTTGAGCCGGAATCCAGGTGTTAATCTCTTGCGCTTTACAGATCGCATGCAAAAAACCAAGCAACACCTGGGTCCGTCCCGGTAGCATTTCTGAGCCGGGATACGAAAATTCGAGGATGACGAGCATGGGCAGTAGACAGTGAGGCAGAATAAGCCTTCGTTGCCTAAATGCCTATTCAATAAAAAATGCCACTAGTTATTAAGCGAGTTGCATTAAATAATGTATCTTATCGCGTAAACATTAAGGCTTTTCAGATTAATACTTACGATCTAGTGCAAACATTAATAGCCCAACTGAAACATTTAGACTTCACTTTACCGGTGCAACGTATAGTGGTTATAAGCGTTTAAAAGTAAACTACAGTCTATTTATACTCTTCTAACAAACTAGAGACCTCTTTCATAAAGCTGTTACCCAATTTAGGATCCCGTAAACCGTATTCAACAAATGCTTTCATGTAGCCAAGCTTGTCGCCACAATCGTGTGACTTACCGGTCATATTAAACGCTTCAACCGTGTCAGACTCAATTAACATGTCAATGGCATCGGTTAACTGAATTTCATCACCTGCACCAGGAAGTGTTTTTGCCAGTAAGTCCCATATCTTTTCAGACAACACATAGCGACCAACAACGGCTAAATTTGACGGTGCCAGGCCAATTTCTGGTTTTTCAACCATTTTAAATATTTTAGTCGAGTCACCAGGATTTATGGTTTCGCCACCACAATCTGCAATGCCGTATTTATTAACTTGGTCATCTGGTACTGGTGCAACCATTATTTGGCTGACATTAGATTCACGATAACGAATTAACATTGAGGCTAGGTTTTCGGTGCGCTGATCAGCAGAATACGAATCTAAGATGACATCGGGTAACACAACCGCAAACGGATTATCGCCAATACATGGTTTTGCACATAAAATCGCATGTCCTAACCCTTTAGCTTCGCCTTGGCGCACATGCATAATGGTGACGTTTTTAGGACAAATGGCTTGTACTTCATGCAATAGCTGACGTTTTACACGTTTCTCTAGAGTAGATTCAAGCTCGTAAGATTTATCAAAATGGTTTTCAATGGCATTTTTACTGGCATGAGTTACCAATACAATCTCTTTAATCCCCGCACTTACACATTCGTCGACAATATATTGAATCAGCGGCTTATCGACCAAAGGTAACATTTCTTTCGGAATAGCCTTGGTAGCAGGCAACATACGAGTACCTAAACCGGCAACAGGAATAACAACTTTCATGAAGATCCTTATTTAGCGTGAGCTAATAGCAAAAAATTAAAAGGTAAAAATGACAAGAAACACCTAACTCAAAAGCAAAAGAAAACACCTGGGTCCCTGATAACAGATCTCAGGGATGACGAGCGAGAGACAAGCAATCGATAACCGCAGCGACTACGCAATTCCAGCAACGCCTACTACGTAATTCCGGTTTTGCTTCCTACCACGTCGTTCCGGCAATGCTGTTGAGCCGGAATCCAGGTGTTGAGTTTAAATATTCAAGACAAAAGTCAAAAGAAACGTAAGCGTCCGGCGAACTACGCCTTGTCTAGTTTAACCTCCCAGGGTAAAAGGCTGTTGAGATCGCATTTAGGGTAGGATAATTGTTCTAAGCAGTGTTCGATGTAATCAAACGGGGTGAGTCCATTCGCTTTAGCCGTTTCTATGATGCTGTACAAAATTGCACTCGCCTCAGCGCCGCGATGGTTGTGATTGAATAGCCAGTTTTTACGCCCTATCACAAAGGGTTTTACTGCCCGCTCTGCGCGATTATTGTCGATATTGAGTCGGCTGTCTTCTGTATAACGGCTCAACGCTGACCATTGATTGAGGCTGTAATGGATGGCTTTGCCTAGTGGGCTTTCTTTTGACACTTGCTGCACTGATTTATCCAGCCATTGCTTAAATAACGCCAATTGGGCACATGAATGGGTGCGCCTAAAATACAATCGCTCTTCCAGGCTCAGTGCTTGTATTTGGGTTTCAATACGGTACAGCTTGGCTATCATGCTCAATGCCATATCCGCTTTACTGACTTTGCCTGCTTTGGGTTTGCCTTGTGCTATTAGCGCTTCTTTGAACTTGCGCCTAGCATGAGCCCAACAACCTACAAGCTTATTACTTGCCTGCTGATACGCTGCGTAGCCATCGACTTGTAAATAACCATTAAATACCGTTTGCTCGGTGGCAAGAAAACGGCTCACGCAGGTGCCCGCGCGGCTACCGTCTTGGTAGTCGTACAGTACGATATTGCGCAAACCTTGATATCGAGGCTCAGTGCTTGGTTTATCCGCGCCAGCGCAATACACCCACATGTAGGATTTCACCCGCTCATCGTTAATCACTTTAAGCGTGGTCTCATCGGCGTGGATGACATCTTGTCTTAATAAATGGTGGTGGAGTAAATCATATAAGGGCTTGAACAGCGCTGCAGATTTCATCATCCAATCTGCCATGGTTTGCCTGCTTAAGGCGATACCGTGTTGTTTGAACAGTGTTTCTTGCCGATAAAGGGGTAATGCGTACTGATATTTACTGGTAATGAGTTGGCTTAGTAAGCTTGGTGTCGCCACACTTTTAGGGATAGGGCTAGCTGGCACGGGCGCTTGCTTGATATTGGCCTGGGTTCCTTTGGTTTCACAATGCTTGCAGCTGTATTTTAATCTAACGTGCTCAATCACACTGATTTGCGCCGGAATAAACTTCAGCTTCTCACTACTGTCCTGGCCCATTAACGCCAGCTCATGACCACAGCACTCACACTGCTTATCTTCATCACTGATGTCATGGATAATCACTTCACGTGGCAGGTCTTTAGGCAGTAATTTACGCTTGGCGCGCTGTTTAGGTGACACAGGCGCGTCAGCATCTGCTGTTAATTCAACAGGCTCATCAACCGTCACTTCTGCTTCGTTAAACAACTCACCTTGATAGTCATGGCTTTCACTGCTGGCGCCGAAACGTTGTTGCTGGGCTAAGCGAAATTGTTCAAGCAAACGCTGCACAGAGTGTTTAAGTTCGGCGATTTCAGCGTCTTTCAACTCGATAACATTATCTTTAGCCGCCAGCGTCTCAAGCAATAATTGCTTAAGTAAATCAACGTCATTGGGTAAGTTATCAGGGCTTAATTTCATGGTGTTATTATATCAAATATCCCATTAAATAAGGCTAAAGCAGTGATCTAATTATCGAAAACAGCCTTCGCAATGGCGATCAATTAACTGTAATTCAAGCCGTTCACATGCTGATGACCCAGGACATCAAAGCCAGATAACAGCCAATGAAACTGTTGCTCAGATAAACTCAGGCACTCATCAATACTTTTCGTCGGCCACTTAAACTTATCCTGCTCGAGGCGTTTGTACCACAGTGCAAAGCCGGTGTTATCCCAGTAGAGGATTTTTAATTTATCACGGCCTTTATTACAAAAGACAAACACACTGCCGTCGCTGGCCTGTAAGGATAATTGCTGCTCAACGATAACAGCTAAGCCATTTATCGATTTACGAAAATCCACCGGTGCACGGTGCAGATAAACACACGGAAGCTCACGAAACATCAACATGCTTGTAGGCCTTTTATAATCTCCAGCAGGTATCGTGCAGGCAAGGTGCTGGGGAAAGTCCATAAACCGGTTTGATGCTGAAAATGGATAGCCTGCCCTGAAGCGGAAGGTTGAGCTTGGGTTGTCATCGCTGTCGGCGATGTCACGGTAGCCTTAACAAACGGCGCTATCTGTTGGGTGCCCGTTTTAGCCATGTCCGCTTTGCGGGCGTAAAACCCACTAAGACTAAGCTTGTGCACACGACAAAAATTTGAAATCGTTAAGCCGCTAGCGGATTGCTGTTGTATCAAAGCAGCCCAATCTTGATGTGAACGTTTAGCCATGTTAACTCCTGATGTCATTATCAGTCGTTAAGATAAAGGCTCGATGAGCGCAGTTGAAGACGTACTTGCCCGGACGCTTACAAAGAAACACCTGGATGCCCGATAACAGATCTCGAGGATGACGGGCGCAGAACCTAGGACCTTGATTCTGTAGGCGAAGCGTCCCGTAAACCGTTATCCGTCTTTGCTTTCATATAACTAGCACTCGAGGATGACGAAATAGAGAAACACCGGGTTTCCGATTATCTTGCTATTTTGTGAGTATCAGCAGGTAAATAACGCACTAACCAGCATAGGGTTAAGATGGTTAAAAACAGTAAAGTGTTCGAAGGTGATTGCAGATTAAAATCAACAGAAATATGCAATAGCATGTGCACTATGGCCATTGCACAACCAAAAGCGACCCCTTTATAAAGTTTATTATTACGCAAATACATGGTTCGACACGCTAACCAAAACGCGTACAACACCCATAAGCCTAAAATGGCTGTCATTACAATCCCATACTCAACAACAAACTGAATATATTCGTTATGGGCATGGTCATAAAAACCAGAATAAAACTGAGGTTGGTATTGTGGGAAAACAGTATAGAAACTCCCTCCCCCAGTACCCGTGAACAAGTGTTCTTGGATGATGGGAAGACTATCCATTACCACTTCATCACGAGTTTCTGAACTAAAAGAGGTATCGTCTAAACGCTGTTTTAGTTTATCGACCCCAAAAATTGAGCCGACAATGAGCAAATCAAGAATGAAAATACTCAGTACTAAAGGCTTAAATAACGTTGGCGGTCGACGATAAATAAACATCGACAATAGTGATACAACACCCAGTGCAGTAAAGAAGCCAGCGTTGCCCATTCGTGAGCGACTTAAGATTAAGCCTATCACCATAATCACAATGGCTAAGCGAAGGATCAGTTTTCGACTGAATAATGTCGATAGTAAGTCAATCATCATTGCACGCAAATCGAACTCTTTCTTGCTGGTTTTTAGCTCGGATAACAGCCAACCAAACGCAATAGAAAGACATAATGCTAAATAATTAGCAAAATGATTTTGGTACACAAACGATCCACGGGCCCTATCGCCATCGGAATAACCAAATACAGGTGATACATCCAGTTGCAACAAATTCAGCAAGGTGCCATAAAAGGCCTGTAAACAACCAGATAATATAATGGCAATTAACAGCCAACGAATCGCCTGTGAACTCTGACAATATTGACTTAACAATAAAATAAACACGCCATAACAGAAGGTTTTTAAAAGTTGTTGTGCCGTTTGATAGCCATCAACTGTATTAATTACAGGGATCCAGTTAAGTAATTGTAAGCATAAATAAACTAGCATTAATCCAATGGGGATTAATGCATACTTTTGCCAATGATAACGTAACAATAACGCATTTTGCTTAATGCAGTAGCCTATGTGCACAACGCCAAGTAATACAATACACAACTCTAAAATAGCTAACGACCAAATACGATTACTACCTAATGGGATAGGCATCCAAATAATCAGCGCACATAGCCCCAACAGCATAAAACGATTAAAGAACCCAAAAGATTTTATTGTGTGGGGGCTCCTGATATCCATTAGCGGCACATATCCTGTTTAATCCATTTATCAACGTTGGCGCTAACTGGAGTTGCATAAGTAAGGTAAGTACACATAACAGAGGTTAATCGATACTCCAAGGCCAGTTGCTTTAAATCGTTACGCATTTTCCAATTGGCACTGGCAGCAATATGTGCGGTGCTAAATACAGTTTGCTTTTGGATTACGGTTAAACTCGGCCAATAAGCAAATCCAATGGCTAAGGTTTGATGTAACACCTCGGGGGTATAAGGACCATAATGCAATGCTTGTTGTAAATACGGCCAAGCTTGAACAATATCTTTCTGAATAAAGGCCAAATTATAGGCATAGTCACTGTAAGCATTTGGCCAATTAGGGCGCTGGATAATGGCATCTATATACAGTTGATTAAACACTGTCTTATTCGGTTGAGCCAATTGAGAAAAAACGCCCCATTCCATCACTTTAGCTAATGTTAATAAATAGTGTGGATTTTGGTCGTCAATACTAGAGGCATAATCAGCAGCTAACAACGCATTGGCATACTGTAACGAAGTCGGCTTAGCACCTTGCTGCCATTGGTCAATGTAAAAGCGAGATTTGAAGTGGTACGCGTTAGCTAAGCCTTTTTGAAGTAAAACTGGCAGTAAGGCTAACAGTGCCAACATCATCAATGCATACACAATATTGCGGGCAGACCAACTTATCCGTTTCATTAGTCGCTGCTCTCGGCAAATAGCACATTCGAAATACTACCAGGCATAGAAGTGGTTAATGCAAAGGCATACTCCTGGTCAGTCAGAGCAGTCACAGCATGTTGTGCTTTTAACAACTTAGGTGGTCGGCGGTTTAACGAATGGCAATCGGACCCGATAATAGAATACAGCTTTTGTTTAATAAAATATTCACTCAATTGCTTTGGTGCCTCACCCATGTCACCAATCAATGACGCTGCAGTTAACTGAAATAAGCAACCCGCACGTACGAAAGGGGTTATCCGTTCTGGATGGGATTGTAACTCACGATTTCGCTCTGGGTGAGCAATCATGGGTAATACATTTTTTGCTAATAGCCAACTAATCAGCTTGTCGGTACCAGGTGGAATATGGCTGCTAGGCAGTTCTAGCAGCAACACATCTTTTTGCTGGTAACGGCCTAAAAAAGGCAATTGCTGCTGCTCAATAAACAGCATTATTTCGGGTGAAATCCTTACCTCTGCAGCTGCGCGCAATTGTATATCTATATTGGTAAACGCCAACGCGTCACACAACAAATGATAAGCAGCATTGATTGATTGTAAGTTATTGTCATAAATACCCAAGTGAATATGAGGAGTCGCCACCATTCGTGACACCCCCTGCTCGGCGGCTAGAGCCACCAAAGCAATGGCTTCGTCAATTGATTTAGCCCCATCATCAATATTGGGTAATATATGGCAATGCAAATCAATCATGCCTTGGTGTTTTCCTTAGTGTTTCCTTTACTATTACCTTTGTTATTGCCGGCTGGCTGTTTAATGGCATAGTCGGCACCATAGGCCTGGTAGTAACCATAATCACCTTGGTAGCGCTGGGCATCTTTAGTGTTGAATTGATTTAACACTACGCCAAACACTTTGCTGCGCGCCTGGTTTAACTTAGCTAATGTCATCTTAACCGCTTCGCTACGAGTATGACCAGCTTTGACTACCAATACAGTAGCATCGCACAACGAGGTGATAATGAGTGCATCACTTACCGCATGAACTGGTGGGGTATCGATAATAATTTTACCGTATTGAGTTTTCAGTTCAGTCAACAGTTCTGCAAAATGACGAGATGTTAGTAACTCTTGCGGATTTAACGGCACTGCACCAGCAGGCATCACATCAACGTTAGGTTTAACCTCTTTTGCAATACTGTTATGTAAGCTATCGGTACCCGACAACACATTAGCAAGCCCAGGTTGGTAAGTAGGTAAACCAAAGCGCAGACCTAAACTTGATTTGCGTAAATCAGCATCAATAATTAACACTTTTTCCATGGTGGCATAGGCAAATGCTATATTCATTGATGTGGTGGTTTTACCTTCATTAGGGTTAGAAGATGTCACCTCAATCGTAGAAAGTTCACTTCCCATAGCCATTAACGACATCGATGTTCGTATCGTCCTTACAGCCTCTGCATGTAAGGGTAAACTCGCATCGTAAAAAGCAAAGTTAATATCATCATAACTGGTGCCTTTTTTAGCTTTCGGCACATATCCTAACGCTCGTTGCGATAAAAGCTTTTCAACATCATCGCTGGTTTTTATAGTGTCATTTAATGCATCCAACACCAACACTAATACCATGGAAAAACCTAAACTGGCCATAAAAGCTAAAATAACAATCATTTTCTTTTTAGGCTTTTCTGGCAACAACGGAACTACGGCACGGTCAGTAAAACGTGCGACAGGTGAGTCAAAATCACCAGTAACAGCGGTTTCTTTTTGACGAGCTAAAAAAGTATCAAATAACTGTCGATTGGTATCTACTTCACGCAATAAGCGTTGATAATCGGTGTCTGTGGTACTTAAATTTTGAAACGCACCTTTAGCGTTACTAAATTGCGCTTCTAACGCTTGCAGTGTTTGCGCTGCAGTTTGTGCTTCATCTTCTATGCCTTGAACTAACCGGCTTATTTGCTTGTGTAAATTTTGTTGCACCGCATTAAGTTCGGCTTGTGCTGCTATCATCTTTGGGTGTTTAGGGCCATACACCTGTTGTAGCTCAGACACTTTACGCTCAACCAATACCACCTCACGTTTAACGTTTTGAATCGATAAATGCGAGGTCACCTCGGGTAAACTTTCTAGACGACTAATGTCAGTGGCACCGTAACGCCGCACCACCGCTATAAAGCTATCAGCTTGGGCTTTGCGCGACCTTGCCACAGTAATCTCGTCACTTAAGCGCTCTAACTCTTTGGCATCTAATGCTGTCACCCCTTCAACGTCAATTAATCCATTTATTAATTTAAATTGCTCTAATCGTTTCTCTGACTCATCCAGCTTTATACGCAAGTCTTCTAAGCGACCGCCTAACCACGTGTTCACTTTTTGAGTCATACCCAATTTGGCTTCTAACTGGCTTAAAATATAAGTATCACCGATAACATTTGCTATCTGTGCTGCAAGCTGAGAGTCTGAGCTTTCATAACTAATATTCACTAGTTGGGTTTTACGCACTGGAGATACATTGATATTTTGAGCGAAACTATCAATTAATTTATGCTTGGCTATATCTTGGCTAATTTGGCTATCAGCAGCCGTAGCAATTTCTTCAGGGATAAAATTTAACTGCGATTTAATCTCAGAAAACCAACTTGGAGGCTGGTTAAAAGCGGGATGATTGATTAAATCCAATTCATTAAAAACTCGCTCGGCAATGCTGCGCGATTTAATAATCTCAAACTGGGTTAAATAGTATTCTTGCTGCCCAGAATTAATACCATACACTTCATCTATTTTAATCGCTTTAGCTTGTTCGGATTCTATCAATAACGTTGATGAAGCCTTATAAATCGGTGTCATGCTTAACACCACAAATACGGCTAACGCTGTGACCAATAAAGCAAATGCTAAAATGCGCCACTTAAAACGTAATAGTGGTAGAAGCAGTTTTTTTACATCAATAAGCTGATCCATTTGCGTCACAGCAGGACTCAGTAAATTACCAGGGGAAGCACTTTGTCGTCTTTCTTGGAAGCTCATTAAAAAAATCTCTGTTCAATGGTAATTGTATCGCCTGCTTGAATCGCACTATTAATCGTGCCGCGCTCAGACTCGACTTTGCTGCCCTCACGTGAAATTAAAATCTTTTCTTGCGAGGCTCGCTCGGTTAATCCACCCGCTAATGCAATGGCTTGGTTTACCGTCATCCCAGGCTGATAAGGGTAGCCTCCCGGTTGTTTAACTTCACCGTGTATATAAAAGGGTCGATATAATATCATGCCAACAAATACATTAGGTTCAACAAAATAATCGCCCTTTAAGCCGTTATAAACAATTTGTTCAACTTCTTTAATGGTTAAACCAATTAATTTTAACGAGCCTAGAAAAGGATAGTTGATGGTGCCACTATTGGTAATTTGGGTTTCGAGAGTTAATGCCTCTTCACCATATACTTTAATCACTATGGTATCACCAGCACCTAAACGGTAATTCTGTGTTTCAGCACTGGTTGTCATTGGCAATAGCGCCAATGACAAAAATAGTATGACTGAATAAATTGGCGTTAAATACTTCATGGCCTTCCTAGAGTGTCATTTCTGCTTTAATAAAGTATACATTTCGATCAAAAGCATATTGGTTGTCAGTAGAATCAACCTCAATAATATCGACTCCAGTGTTTAAGGTTAACCAACGGGTGACGTAATAATTAAGGCCGAATTGGTAAATTTTACTTTTGTCCTCACGTTCGACACCAGTATAGTCGTCATTTACTTGCTTGAATCCAACAGAGGAGGTAAACAGTTCGCTCCATTCATGATGCCATTTGACCCCATAACTAGTCCCTCTAATAAAGTCACCTGCGCCATTAGGGTCTCGACTCGTTCTGCCAGTAGAAAAATCAAAAGCAGAATAGGTTAACGGAGTCCAGGTCACTTTAGCGTCCCACGATAAACCACTAAAGTCTTCACGGGTATCATTGTCAAAGCCTTTCCGTTGATAACCTATACCAATGCTACCTTCAGTCGACGCAGAAGCGAGCCATTCAACACCGACTCTAGCAGTATTAGTAGTACTATCACGATCGCCAGTAGGATCGACTACTTCATAAACAGTGCCTACGTTTTGAAAGTCAATAAAAATACTGGTAGAAGCTCTTGTATCATAGTAAAAGGTGGCACCTAATGTGGTGTCATCAAAATTACGAAATTGAGTGATAGATTCAAAGTTACTGTATTCTTTACTTAAGTACTTAGCATTAGCTCGGATACGTGCGGGGGTAGTTTTAGCACCATATTCATAAAAGCCGCCGACACTTGAAACATCATAAGTATTTGGCTCATCCTGATCAGCACCACTGTTGCCTTCGAAAATCCCGCTACCGCGGTCTTCATGACCAGAAATATAAGTTGCCTCAAGGCCGAATCGTCTAGACTGATTAACATCAACCTCTGCTTTGGCCTTGATCAAAGCATCTAAATAATTATCATCGCTACTAGAAAAGTAATCACCATACTCAATGCCCGCATCAAGTGTAAAAACACTGCTGCCGTCAATTAGTTGGGCTTGAACTGCAGGAGTCACAGTTAGTATCCAACTATCTAACTTATCAACTGAAGCATTTGCGCTAGTAATGTTGTCATCATATTTCAAGCCACTGTTTAAACCAGGGGTGAAATCAATACCAGACTCAGTACGAATAACACCGGCTTTTTCATCTGCAGCAGACACAGGGTTTGTTATCACTATTGCAGCAACCACTGTAGCGATGCAACTCAACTTATACGGTACATTCATGATTTATATCCTTATAAAATAAATACATGGAAATAATTAACACCAACGCTATCACGTCAGTGAGTAAATTTTTCTTCGCCGTAATCCCCAAGATATCTTATCGGGAATCCAGCCTTTAAACCTTTAACAAAAGCAGATACCGCAGCGAACACCTAACCTATACAAGGTAAAGTAAAAGCTCTTAATAAGTATCATAAAATTAAAACGTTACCAGAATGACAAACAACTAAACATCATCCGAAAGACTAATAAATAAACGCAACTTAATATTAAAAACCTATCGTAAAGAAAAGAACCTACAAAAGGATAAGCATAACCTCACTAATAAACGTTCTTACCAACAAAGCCTTTAAAAATAGTCATAAAAACAATTTTTATATCCCACCACAAGGTCCAGTTACGAATATAAGCTAGATCGTACTCAATTCGTTTTTCCATCTTATTTAAAGTATCGGTTTCACCGCGCCAGCCATTCACTTGTGCCCAACCAGTAATACCTGGTAACACCTTGTGGCGTAACATGTAATAAGTGACTAATTTCCGATACTCCTCGTTGTGAGCCACGGCATGTGGACGAGGACCCACTACTGACATATCGCCCTTAAACACATTAAAAAATTGCGGTAACTCATCCAAAGATGTTTTTCGTAAAAAAGCACCCACTTTAGTAATGCGGGTATCGCCTTTGGTAGCTTGTGTAACAACATCACTGTTTTCGGTTACCGTCATCGAACGAAACTTCCATACTTTAATCTTGCGACCATCTAAGCCATATCGATCTTGCTTAAAAATGACAGCGCCTGGTGAATTTAGTTTAATTGCGGCACCAATAATCACCAAAACAGGCGATAGGGCTAAAATAGCAGTTAAGCTAAATATTATATCGAAAGTTCGCTTGTAAAAACGTCTCATACCGTTTACTGGAGACTCAAATACACTTATAGTGTCAACGTCACCGACGCTACCGATTCGAGCCTGCATTAAGTTTTTTAGTAGAAAATCAGGAGTGATTAATACATCGACAGTGGTATTTCCAAGCTGCTCAATAATATCAGCAATACGTTTTTCAGCTACCATGGGTAAGCAAATATACAACTTTTGTATTTTTCCATTTTTAGCTAAAGCAACAGCTTCATTAACCCCCCCCTCAATGAGAGTAGTTTGCATACCACCAAGGCGTTTCGGTTCTCTATCATCAAAGAAACCAACAAATTTAAAACCTAATTCATAATTTTTTAATATTTCACGATAAAGATTTATACCTGATGATGTTAAACCTACTATGGCAACATCTTGAAAACCAAATCCAGACCGTCTACGCAATGATTTAATCCATTTAGCTAAAAAACGCCAGGTCATTAAACATATAATTGATAACGTAAACCAGCCAACAATGATAATACGGGAAAATGTCTCAGATTCTTTAAGAAGAAATAAACTAGATGCAACAATAAAAAAGCAAAAAAGTTTCACCAAAAACAATGAACTAATCATTCTTGAAAACTTCCCAACTCGCCATGAACGATACAATTGAAATGATTCTGATAAATAGGAATAAACAAGTAAAGTAAATATTAATACAATTAAGTAATCTTTAGAAAAAACTGCACCATATAAAAGAAGTGCTGCATTGAAACAAATAATAATAATTAAGATATCAATAAGACGATACAAAAATGTATAGCTGTCTTTTTCAACATCCAAAGTTTTTCGCGAATCCATAATTTATGTTCTTATTTAGTAAAAAACTTTTCTTTAAAAAGCAAAAAAGCAAAAGTAGAGTTTGTAATCAGGTATCTTTTCCACATTCTTCTTGGTTCTTGAATTACTCTATATAACCATTCCAAGCCACTTTTTTGCATCCATAACGGCGCACGTTTTACCTTGCCGGCAACCACATCAAAAGTGCCACCGACTCCCATCACAAAATCGACACCTAGCTTATCTTGCCATTTGTTGATGAAGTTTTCTTTTTTTGGTGATGTTATAGCAACAAACAATAACTTAGCACCCGATGCGCGGATCTTGTTTACTACAGCTTCTTCATTTTCCCAGAAGTAACCGTCGTTAAAGCCTGCAATCGTTAAGTTTGGATAAAGTGCTTTAACATTATCTGAAGTTTTAGTGACCACTTCATCTGTCGCCCCCAAAAGAAACACAGGAAAATTGCAACGAGCACTCATTTTTAATAATTCATGAAATAAATCTACCCCTGATACTCTTTCAGGTACGTCATGGCCTAAGAATCGAGCGCCAAACACAACCCCCATTCCATCAATGTTGATTACATCACATGCTTTGACCGACGCAGCCAAAACAGGGTCTTTTTGCATATTGACTATTTTGGCAACATTGACGACTACGTGCTGTAGAAATTCACCGTTGACTATTTTGGTTTCGATAAACTTAACAGTTCCAGACATGGATGCTATATCCATGGGAGATTTTAAAAACTCAATACGTTTCATTATGTGATCAATCCATGCTTATATTAGGCTAATAGTTACTCAACTATTAGGTTGCTTACTTTCAACAGTCATACGATTAAAATAAGCAAAGGAATAATAAACCCATGCTTGTGTCCAACGCACATAATCAACTTTATTTGCGAATTTTTTATTCTGTTGATAAATAAAGCGTTGCTGTTTGGATAAATATAAGGTGTCAATTGCACGCTTAATAACTTTATCTGCCATAGCAAAATCAGCCGGAGTTTTACCTACTTTTGTGAGTGTAAAAATTGCTTGTGATACACTGTGCATATCTAATGGATAACGGTTTTTATTATAATATTTGGCAGTACCATCATCCTCAAATAAGTGCTCCTTATAATATGCAAAACCAAGATCAATAGCCGGTTCAAAATCGTCAATCATCAATACATCACTAAGCATTCTAAGCGCTTCAAGATTATAACCGGTGTGAAAACCGTCAATAAATTGATGATGATGGCGAGCACCATACACCCAAGAACCGTCAACGCCTTGCTCAGACACAGACTGCCTTGCGGCATTCAAAGCTAATTGCTTGTAGTTATGGTTATTAGTCAACACGGCAACTTTAGCAACCCATGCAGCGCCCCATAAACTAGCATTATGTACAAAGGCGGTTTCACCCGGAATATAAGCAAAAAACTGACGCCCTTCAAGCTCGCTATATAGTGTTTTTACAATAAAATGTGCCGAATCCAGCGCATGAACACGATATTTATTATCACCAGTTACCTCACTGAGAGCATACAGCGCCTGCGCAACATAAATAGTGGTAATAATATTTGGTTTACCTTTAGGAACGAAAAATGCCCTTGCATTCCAATCAAAATGATATCCCCAACAACTATGCTTCCAAAGAGATATATCGCTTTGTTGAGTTAATAACCAATCGGCAAGCTTTATTGCTTCATTGAGGTAATTGACATCTTGATATATGCGATAGTCCTCAAGTAGCCCCAATATGAATAAAGCGATTCCTTTGGGATTACGCATTTTAGGAACCAAACACAAAGGCCTAAAATTAATAGCAGAACGTTTATGGAACTGAATCCAAATCAGGCCAAACAAACCATGCTTCAAAAATGGGAAAAAATCGAATATAGGACTGTTTAATCCATCAAAAGGGTCTTGACCTTTGTAATTATGAAACTTTGCATTTACTAATATTTGGTTAGAAATTTCAATATACCCCACTTTATAAAACCTCCTAGTTCACTCCGAATAAAACATCAAATTTTTTTAACGACTTTAGCTGGCTAACCGGAAATAACACAATGACTCGGTATATCGTTAACAACAACGGAGTTTGCACCAATAATCACATTATCTCCAATGGTTATTTTTCCCTGTATACGTGCACCTGCACCAATATATATCACCACCAATTATTGGGCATGAATCTTTGGCTTACGACCGATAGTAATACCTTGTTCGATACATCCACGCTCGCCAATTATAGATCGTTTATGAATAACGCAACCAATTCCACCATAAATAAAAACAGGAACCTCGTTCTATTGAAACAGAGTTTGGAACGACTTAATTAAACAATAACAAATAGATTAACTTAACAAACTTAATAAATATATATTAATTACACCCCGCTTTAAATTCCGTAAAGCATAAGTTCTGTCTCTTGATCAGATTTCATAAGCTCTCGCCATCAGCAATCATTTCTTTCGCGACTCGGTAGCCTACAACATGAGACTGCAATGTACTCCAACCTTCCCAAACCGCCGTCCAGCTTGCGATCCCTGTTCGTTTGGTATCGGTGAAACCACCCAACTTTGCGATTGATTGATACGCCCATTTCAGACTCGGCGCGCCTTTATCTTTATGCCCTCTAGGCTTATTAAACCGCATTAGCACCTTCCATTCATCTTCTTCGAGTACCGTGTCACAGCGTTGAGCCTCCACTGCTTTGGCCTCCTCAACCAGCCCTTTTTTACGTAAATAATAAGGGATGGTGATGGCTTCTCTGAGTTGCAGTAAACGGACGCCGATAAAAGCTAAGATTGAAACCGCTCTTTCTAAGTTCTTAGGCTCTGTCATTCTTTGGCGCTCAGCTCCTGCACCCGTTTTCCATGCTTTATGAAAATCCTCAATTCGCCATCTTGCGGTGTAAATATCAATAATATGAAGTGCTTGAATTAACGTATCGATTGGCTCTGTTGTTAATAGCACCCAGCGCAACGGCTCAGTAACGCTTTTTGATGTTTTTTCTTGAGCGTACACCACGTTTACTGGCTTAGTCTCACCTTTCGTTTTGAACGTAACCTGTGCCACTTTAATGGTTAGCTTGGCTTTTCTTGCCACGCGGTTTACAGGCTTCCCTTTACTATTTTTTGTCCCCTTCTGGGCGATATCGATAGTGTATTCACCCCGTTCGGCTTGTGATTCAAGATGTTCAAATAACGTAGAGTCAGTCTCTATCAGCGCTCTAGAATGTTTCGCTCGAACGACAAAACGCTCATTATGCTTCTGTTTATCTTGAATATAACTCAGTATGTCTGCTTCTCTATCACACACTGAAATTACCCGTGACATGAGCTTTCCCAAGCGTTGACGGCAGAAATAAGAGGCTTCTGACCACTTACCGCTTTCTTTTTCGTCAGCATCTTCAGGATTATTAGGACGAAGCCAGTATTCTTGATGAATGAGCCCGATAGTCTGAGTCGTGAAGCTGTCTAATAGCAGGGTTGAATGAACCCACCAACCACGTGATTTATCTGTCGTCGTCCCCAGTTTGCCAAGCTCTTCTGCTACTTGATGTTTGTAACTCAGCGCAGTGGTGTCATCAATGGCTAATATCTCAGCATAGGGCTGGGCAAGCTCTGCAGTATGTTGAAAACCAGAAGCTCTAATTACTTCTGGAGAAATGTTGTCGTTACGGATCAATCGATAAGCCCCTTCAACTTTAGCCTCATTACCTTGACATGATAAAGCGATAGACTTACCACTACAACGTGCCATATCTGCAGCGACTTCGATGACACGATCTGTGCGACGCGGGTCACCAAAGAAACCGTTTTTAAAGTGATTGTATGACCATTGCTCTGGGTTGAATATTGACATGGTTTTTCTCTAAGTAACTGAAGTTACTTGATCTGATCACAGTTCACCCCAGAAGTTCAATATTTTTTATACTTGTGTAGAAGAGTCAGGCATAAGTTCATTACAAAACTTTTTTCCCTAAATTATTGATTAAATGATACTTGGCTATATCTACAATAGAAAAAATAAAACTAGATTTTAAAGCTGTTTTAAGTTTAGAAGAAAATGAATGTTTTGGGTTGATTGGTATACCGTCCAATTCAGAGGCCATGTTACTAACTAAACGTAAAAATAATTTATTATTAGTGTATCTGGTATATCGACTATTAAGCATAATCATTTTACTTATTAAATAGTGAGATGCAAAAGGGTTAACCTCTTCAAACGCGAGATCTGATTCTGCATTTCCGACCGCGCCCCAATTTCCAAGCTTCTGCTCAATATAAAATAAAGTGTTAATAGGATACTGTGAAGCATAGGGATGATGTTTTAATTCATTAAGCCAACTCGTGGTTACTTTGTTAGCATAAGTAGAGTTAGCGCACTGATATTTATAACAAAGATAGTTGGGTTCAACTTTAAATTTTGACGGGCCATATACTGAGCGGCCAAATTCACCGACACCACAAATATTGATATGACCAGAAAGCTTGACAGAATAATTATACACTTCGGGCAATCTTTTTGGTAATGAATAAAAGACAGAGCCAGAAAATGAGTTCTTAAACTCTAAAGGGATATTAGAAATAGACTCGAAATTATCATGCTTATTAAAATAAACATTTAAAACTTCGCAAACCCTCGCGCCAACAACTAAATCGGGGTGACTATCATTCATAGATGACAATTTGTCGATGAAATAATAACAGGACTCGGATACATCTTTAGAAGCTGCTGCCATAACCCTACTATCATTACCAGCAGTAACCGCAATTGAAAGTGGGGCTAACCGAGAAAATGCTTTTAATGTCAACTTTAATTCATTAGTTATTTCACTAACTGCTATATTAAAATCTATATAGTTAAAGTCTCTCCAAGGCCAAAAACGGGTTACTTCATAATTTGACAAACTAAGAGTATGATTAGGTAACGCTTTGCAGATCTCGTTATATATAGTGTCGGTCCCAATCCAAGCATTGCCATTACCTTTCCGAGGAAACACTTCTTTATAAAAGCCTTCTGCTTCAGAGTTAATACTAACGTCTACACCTGAATATTTAAGTAAATTAATATCTGTAGCAATTATTTGTTTCATTTTACAGTAATTAATCTGTGCTAAAGAAGTTGCATCTGAGCGAACAAAAACACCGTCATCACCTTTGTACAAAAGGTAATAACGACCGCAGACTCTTTCTAAAATTTTATTAATTTGTAAAAAAGTAGGATTTAAGATTTCGCCACTAAATAAGTCTTTTAGGTTAAATTCAGCTAAATCTGGGTGCACCACTACGCCTACCATCAGACATTCAAAGCTATCAGACTGATAAGAATAAATAGCATTCAAATGATGGTAATACACGATATAGTCATCAAAATAAAAGCGATCGAAGCCATTAGGTATATTTAAATCACTGTTACTTGAATGACTAAGTAAGATTTGCCTAGTAAACATGTTAATCTCTCACTTCGTAAATAGCCTGTCGGAACTTACCGTTTTTAGTTCTCGGGATGTGGTCAAGATAAATAATTTCAACCACCATGCCAGATCCTAAATAATCTTTTATATTGTTAATTAACTTTATCTCAGAAGATTTTTTAAAATCTTTACCTGTTACAATTAAAGCTAGAATTTTAAGCGGCTCAACTTGCTTTAATTGAAGTTCAACCAAACCAACTACACCTTTGGGAATGTGGTTAAATATAGAAACTTTTGAACCTTTATCTGAGACAAGGTACTCCCCAACTCGACCTCGAATCGCCTTTACTTTTCTGAATGATGAACCGCAATCGCATGGTTTAATTTCATTCTCAACACCAACAAACTGATCTCCGGTATTATACCGAATTAAAGGCATTTTTTTATTATGGAAGCCAGTTGCAATTAATATATTCTTGTCATCAAACTCATAATAGCCATAATCTTCAATCAAATGAAGTTGACCCTCTTTACAAGTTCCAACTGTTGCGACTCTTTCACTCAATCCATACCAACTGAATACTTTAGCATTAAAAATCCGTTCTATAATTTCAGCTTGATTAGGTTCGAAAGATTCCGAAGATAAAATAACGGCTTTAATTGAGACATCAATAACCAGCCCCTGACTCTCGATCAACTTAGCAAGTAAATATAAAGCAGATGGGTAAGCCTGTATAACATCTGGTTTATACTTATTTATACGGTCGACATAATCAGATACCGTTTGTTCATTAATATGATAAACAGACATCATCAACATTTCATCAACTATATTGCGGCGCCAATAGGGTTCCATACTTTGTTCCATTGGAACCACTAAATCAGCCCTTAACCAAATACGTTTATCACCAGGCTTAAATCCAGCCCAGTGTAGTTGTCTTGCTGATTGAGCGTGATCTTCTATAATTGCATCTAAGTCAGCATATAACTCTAATGGTTTGCCAGTAGTGCCGCCAGTCTGAGATGAGAAAGTCCATAAGCTAGTTTTAACTGAACTCAAAAATTTATTAGGGCTCCCCCTGACCAATTCTTTGTCAATAATGGGGAAATCCGTTAGCTCAAAACCATTTATATTCTTATAGTATTCACAGTTATTTTTTGCATTAAATAGTTGTTTTGAAAGTTCAGTTTTACTTAAAGAAATTAGTTCCTCTCGTGACAATTCGGCATTAAGTAATAATTGCTCTACTCTTAATTTGTAAGACCGACCTTCTCTTAATAACCTATACACTATGGCTTTAGCATTAATCAATAATTCTTGAAAAATAATGGGAGAATACTTATATAACTTGCTTTTATACATTAGGTGAAATGTCCAAAGCAAGGGCCATCGCAGTCAATTGATTTTGAATACTGGCTTCATTCCGAACAGTTCTTAACGCTTCCGTAGACATTCGCAGTTTAGTTGCTTCATTTTCACCATCACCATCAATAAACGTTACCCACTCATTAATAGCAAATTCGTTAAACATCACTCCATTGATATTTTCTTCCAAATAATTAATTTCAGGACTGTGAAAAGAAATATTTTCAGTCAGTAGCGGCAGACCGGCACTAAACGCATGAACAATGGCTAATCCTACATATCCAGGCATTATGAACCAATCGGCACTTTTAAAAATTATCGCAAGTTTTTCTTCATCAAATATTTCACCCAAAAAATGTATATTAAGTTCATATTCTCGACTTAGCTTTTGCCATTCTCCTGACATATCACCGTCGCCTACGACAACAAGTGCAGACTGAGACTTTTTAGAACTCATAGAAAGTGCTTGAATAAAATGTTCTAAACGTTTACCTGCTCTCAAACGTCCGGAGAACAAATACACCGTCTTATTGCATAAATCATATTGTGCTTTGAATGCATCAATACTACTGGGTTTAACAGTATCGTAACTGGCTAATAGTTTTTCGGTATTAAGTGTATTTGGTGCGACAAATATTTTAGCATCATCAATTCCTTTAGAGGTAAGATAAGTTTTACCTGAGTTAGAAAATGTAATAATCGAGTCGCCTTGTGATACACACCAGTTAATAACAGCAACCCTAATTTTTTCAAGGTATTTTTTAATACCACTTTTAGGTCGTTGGCAATGATCATATCCATGAGTCCAATAGACTAATTTAGAACTAGTAAACTTGCAAAATATAGCTAATGTTAACTCAGTTATATTAGAACTATTAGGAAGGGCCAGCACAGCAAAAGGTTTTTCTTTTAAAATATAGTAATATGTCTTTGGAAAAAAACTCAAACCAGCTATATTATTTAATAAATTCATACTTTTTATATAACGAAGTTTATCTGTAGACTTAATATCAGGCTTTATTTTACATTGAGTTATAATATCAACTTCACAATCAAACCTTTTCGTTAATTCTATTAATACTTCATTTCTATATCGTTGCCAAGATGCATCTTTAGAAACAAATAAAATTTTACTTGTCATTTAAACTAACCTTTTCTTTTATTCCAGATAAATAGATTAAAATGTACAGAACCCAAATCAAATTATTACTTCGAAAATAATCAGTTTCCATGAAAGAGTGAATTGTAAAAAATAAAAACATAGAAACAAACAAATAATTAAATTTATTGATTACGATAATAGAATGAATAATAAATATTATAAAAGTTACTAAGCCTATATATCCTAACATTACCCAAATATCCAAATATGAATTATGAGACTGATTTAATTTAGTAATAAAGAAATCAAAATCCCCACCATAAAGAACACTAAACCCTTGTTCTCCCACCCCCCAAAAAGCCCGATACCCAAAACCAAGTAATTCGTAGTCTTTCATTTCAAATAAAACAAAATCCCAAATAATTGCTCGACCAGTAAAATCTAAACCTAAATCTGTTAATGTACTGGAGTCAGTTAATAACAGAGATAGGAAAACAACACTAGCTACGCCGCCAATAAAAGAAATTATTGTTTTAGCATTAATTTGTTGGTTGAGTTTTAACGTTAGTACAAATAAATATGAAAAAATCATTAATGCTAATGACGTTTTCGATTTAGAAATAACTAGCAGGAAAAATATCAATAGCAAGAAAATATAATTCGATTTATTCTTATAGCCTCTTATATATATCTCGCAAAGATAAAACAATCCCGCTAAAGCAAAAATATAGCCAGCTGTATTTTTATGACCATGTATTGATCTAAAACCTATATCTTGCCAAGCAAACGAAAATGGCAAACAAATAATACCAATTAATATTATTATTATTGAAAATTTTTTTAGCACACCATAAATATCATCAAGACTTAAATAAGTAATTACAAACAATAGAAAAGATATTAAAAAAACTTGTTGAGTCAAGCGGGTAAATGATGTCAGAGTTACATCTGACCATATACAAGATAAAAAAGCATAAAATAATAAAAGCCAAAGAGGCCATGCACTAGCAACAATTTTAATATAATATTTTCTTTCCGTTTTAAAAATAAAAAATACAGATACCAAAAAAGCCCCTAACATCACTAACCTATTAATGATGTTAGATGACACCTCCACTTCAGAAGCAAAGTCACTGTCTCTGATTGTTAGAGATGGAGAAAACACTCCTGCAGAATTGAGCAAAAAAATTAATAATAAAAATGATATGAACTCCCGATAACTAATTTTCATTGAAGATCCCACCTCGATGAATCTTAAAGTTGGTACAAAGTAAATGTAGTAATTCTCCAATCACATAACCAAAAACAATACCTATCGCACCAAATGTATAACCAAGAAGAACAGACGCGACAACGCCGATTGATGAGATTATGACACCAATAAATGCAAGATATTTAAATTCTTCTGCAACATTTAATATATTACTGTTAGCAAACTTAAAAGCCTGAATAATGCAAGCTGCTAACCAGCATAGTAAAAGTTCAACTTTAACATCTGCTTTTAAAAAATATTCTATATAATTTAATAGCAATATACTTACAACGGCATATACACTAATAAAAACGAACATGATTTTAGATGTTCTATTACTAAGATTTTTAAAATTATTTTTATTTTCTTTATATAACTTTGCCCACTTAGGCTTTTCAGCCATATAGATCCCAGATGCTACTAGATTTATGGGCATAATAATTAATCTCGCTAACGCTAATGAAGCCGTAGCTTCGAGTCCAATAACTAATGTTGCTAAATATGTATAACTATTATTTTGAGCCCATGTGGATAAAGAACCAATAGACGACCACTTCCCAACTGATATCACATCTGAAATTGATACCTTTATATCCATTAATGAAGGTAGTTTAAATTTAATACTTTTTAACAACGCGAACAGCGAAATTAATCCAGAAAATATAGTAACAGCATAAACATTAGTAAGAGTTAAGCCTTCTATGTCAAAAAATAGCAGTAATAATAAACCAATTGCAGTAAAAATAAGGGAACTCATTGCCGAAAATATTATGATACCTCTAAGGTTGAATACATAGTTGTATACTCTATAAACTTCGCGGGACAAATATAAAACGAATGATAAATAGACACAAAAAACAAAAACAGCGTCAACTTTTCCGATGAAGTATATGCAAGGAAGAACAAAAAACAAATGAACTAAGTTTGCTAATAGACACAAGGATTGAGCTTTAGTTTCTTTTTCTCTTGAATCATCAATTTTTGAGTATTTAACTGAAAGTGTTGTATTAAAAAATGCATTTTGCAATGTAGATGCTAACATCAATATAGAAAAAAGATTCATATATAGAGCGTAGTCTTTAGTGCCTAACTCCCTAATAATAAAGAATGAAATTAAAAAGTTAGCAGCACTCACTGTACCAACATCTATAACACCACAAAGCTTGTATACTGACTTTATTAATTTACTTACCATACATATTTATCGCTTTACCAAAAAGGCCCTCTATTTGACCAAGCCGTGCTATTGATCTTATCAAAAGAGCAGGACCAACCCGCTTAGCAGAAAATAATATTAATAATATTGCAAATATTGCCCCTAACCCACCGTAAACAGATCTAGTGATTGCTATTGAAACTTTTTGTAAGGATGAATACTCCGAACACCTAATTTTTGCATAGGTTTGTCCGCCTCTCCTAGCTCGTTTAACAGCATATTTTAGATTGGCTCTATCCATAGCAAGATATTCAAATGCTTCTGATTCATCACACCAAACAAATTTAGTCCCTATACATTTACACCGGTAAAAAAACTCAGAATCTTCACCTCCGCTTGTACCATAAGCGAGATTAAAACCGCCCACTCTATCTATCAGTTTTAAAGAGATAAAAGCATTACCTGTATTCCCTGTCGATTGTATCGTACCTGTTTTGCGTCTTGACCGTTCAAAAATTCTTGTTTGGATAATCCATTTCGGAGTTTCAGGGTAATAACAAGTAACAACAGGACCTATTATTACATCTGGATTATCTTTTACATATAATAAAGCCAAACCCAAAAAGTAATTTTTACTTATAAATTCATCATCATCTAAAAACAATATATAATCAGTATCAACATTTCTTGCGAGATCAACACATCGATTTCGAACATTTGATATATTTCTTGATAATTCAACATTATATCTAATATCAATCCCTCGATTCATGAATTTATCAATAACATGTTTAGCGCTTTCAAACTCATCATTGTCGACAATAATAATTGACAACTCAAATACATCTGACTTTTCAGATTCAAATATTGAACTTAATAAATCGGTAAGAAGTTCAGCTCTTCGAAAAGTGCAAATGCAAATTGCTAATTTCTTTTTGGTTTTAACCTTCATAAATTAATACCCTAGTAATAATATAAAGCAACAAAATAATTTAAGGATTTTGTTTATTTATTTATAAAACTAAATAATACCGCGAGTATCAATTACAACCTTAGTTGCAAACTGCATTTTATCGGCAGCTTTAAATTGCTTATGATCAACAAGCACAACAATGATGTTTGCTTTTTCTAGTGCAGCTTCTAACGTTGCATGTTCAACACCCGCATTTATTAATTTTTCAGGTAGATATTGTACATTTGGTTCCACCGCAATAAGTTGGCCAATATTTTTTAATGCTAATTGCTCAACAATTTGTAATGCAGGGCTTTCACGAAGATCGTCTATATCAGCTTTAAATGCTAAACCTAAGCACGCGATAACAGGACGTTTAAATTCGTCTGCCGCTTTTTCAATTTGCGCGATAACGTAATGAGGCTTTGCGTCGTTAGTTAAACGAGCTTGACGAATAATATTAGCTTCTTCTGGGCAGCTATCCACAATAAACCATGGGTCAACCGCGATACAGTGGCCTCCAACACCAGGACCAGGGCTGACTCTTCTACACAAATCTGAAGCAAAAATGAACTTTGTGACAAATCGATGATCAGATCTGGTAACTCAATCAACTTGCAGATTAATGATGTCAATTTTTAACCCAGAGCAATGGTCATACAATCACTTTAAAAACGGTTCATTTGGTGACTCACGTCGCACTGACCGTGTCATCGAAGTCGCTGCCGACATGGCGCGTTGTAGCGGTAAGTCAATCGCTTTATCATGTCGAGGTAATGAAGCTAAACTTGAAGGGGCTTATCGATTGATCCGTAATGACAACATTTCTCCAGAAGTGATTAGAGCTTCTGGTTTTCAACATACTGCAGAGCTTGCCCAGCCCTATGCTGAGATATTAGCCATTGATGACACCACTGCGTTGAGTTACAAACATCAAGTAGCAGAAGAGCTTGGCAAACTGGGGACAACAACAGATAAATCACGTGGTTGGTGGGTTCATTCAACCCTGCTATTAGACAGCTTCACGACTCAGACTATCGGGCTCATTCATCAAGAATACTGGCTTCGTCCTAATAATCCTGAAGATGCTGACGAAAAAGAAAGTGGTAAGTGGTCAGAAGCCTCCTATTTCTGCCGTCAACGCTTGGGAGACATCATGTCACGGGTAATTTCAGTGTGTGATAGAGAAGCAGACATACTGAGTTATATTCAAGATAAACAGCAGCATAATGAACGTTTCGTTGTTCGAGCGAAACATTCTAGAGCGCTGATAGAGACTGACGCTACGTTATTTGAACATCTTGAATCACAAGCCGAACTGGGTGAATACACTATCGATATCGCCCAGAAAGGGACAAAAAATAGTAAAGGGAAGCCTGTAAACCGCGTGGCAAGAAAAGCCAAGCTAACAATTAAAGTGGCACAGGTTACGTTCAAAACGAAAGGTGAGACTAAGCCAGTAAACGTGGTGTACGCTCAAGAAAAAACATCAAAAAGCGTTACTGAGCCGTTGCGCTGGGTGCTATTAACAACAGAGCCAATCGATACGTTAATTCAAGCACTTCATATTATTGATATTTACACCGCAAGATGGCGAATTGAGGATTTTCATAAAGCATGGAAAACGGGTGCAGGAGCTGAGCGCCAAAGAATGACAGAGCCTAAGAACTTAGAAAGAGCGGTTTCAATCTTAGCTTTTATCGGCGTCCGTTTACTGCAACTCAGAGAAGCCATCACCATCCCTTATTATTTACGTAAAAAAGGGCTGGTTGAGGAGGCCAAAGCAGTGGAGGCTCAACGCTGTGACACGGTACTCGAAGAAGATGAATGGAAGGTGCTAATGCGGTTTAATAAGCCTAGAGGGCATAAAGATAAAGGCGCGCCGAGTCTGAAATGGGCGTATCAATCAATCGCAAAGTTGGGTGGTTTCACCGATACCAAACGAACAGGGATCGCAAGCTGGACGGCGGTTTGGGAAGGTTGGAGTACATTACAGTCTCATGTTGTAGGCTACCGAGTCGCGAAAGAAATGATTGCTGATGGCGAGAGCTTATGAGATCTGATCAAGAGACAGGGACCAGGGCTTAAGATATTGACTCGAGGATGACGATTAGCCAGTTTAATCAGCTCCCACACATTGATTTTAAGCTTGTCACTAATAACAGATAATTCATTAGCAAAAGCAATATTGACGTCACGGAACGAGTTTTCAGTAAGTTTTGCCATTTCAGCTGTACGCGCATTGGTGATAATACATTCGCCACGGACAAATGTTTCATATAGTTCCACCGCTCTCAAACTACAGGCTTTGCTCATTCCACCAATAACACGGTCATTAGAAACTAATTCTTGCAATACATAGCCAGGTAAAACACGTTCTGGACAATGCGCAATTTTGATGTCCGCACTATCACCTAAGTCTTGTGGGAAAGTTAAGTCAGGACGAGCCTCCTTTAACCAAGCTGATAGTTTTTCTGTTGCACCAACTGGTGATGTCGATTCTAGAATAACCAAGTTGCCCTTTTCTAATACAGGCGCAATCGCTTTTGCCGCCGCTTCTATGTATTTAAGATCTGGCGCATTACCTTCTTTAAAGGGAGTTGGCACGGCAATCATAAATGCTTCTGCTGGCTCTGGGATTGTTGTCGCGCGAAGGTTTCCGGTAGTCACTACACCACGAACGACGATGTCTAGATCCGGTTCTACAATATGAATACGCCCTTCGTTTATTGTATCAACGGCTTGTTGATTGACATCAACACCAACTACTTCTAAACCGCGAGATGCTAAAACTGCAGCAGTTGGTAAACCAATATAGCCTAAACCAATAACAGAAACCTTTTTGAACGACATGACTATTCCTTAAAACGAATTTGATATGTATGAAAATGTAGTTAATATTTAAACAGCTTGATTAATTAGTTTTATTAGCAAAATGCTGTTTAATACTGTCAATAATCCGCTCGCAAGCTTTACCATCACCATAAGGGTTATGTGCTCGGCTCATTGCGCGGTATTCATCTTTATTAACCAATAAGCTTTCAACTGCATCAATGATAACTTGCTTGTCTGTACCAACCAGTTTTACCGTACCTGCGTTGACAGCTTCAGGACGCTCTGTTGTATCGCGCATGACTAAAACAGGCTTACCCAGTGATGGGGCTTCTTCTTGTATACCACCAGAATCAGTTAGTAGAATGTGAGCTTGGTTCATGAAATACACGAAAGGGAGATAATCTAAAGGTTCGATTAAATGGACATTATTAACATTTTTCAGGATACGATTAACCGGTTCGCGCACGTTTGGGTTTAAATGTACCGGATATATGATTTGGCACTCAGGATGATTGCTTGCTATTGTCACTAAAGCTTCGCATATACGTTCAAATCCACCACCAAAACTTTCGCGACGATGGCCAGTTACTAAGATCATTTTTTTCTTTTTATCAATTACTGGGTATTGTGCCGCCAAAGCTGCATTTAGGTCAGCATCTGTATCCAGTTTATTTTTTATAATGAACAAAGCATCAATGACAGTATTACCCGTTGTTGCTATTTGGCTTTGTTTTACACCTTCATTTAATAAGTTATTTAATGAAGCTTCGGTAGGCGCAAAATGCAAAGTTGCAATGGCTCCAGTTAATTTACGATTGCCTTCTTCTGGCCAGGGAGAATAAATATTACCGGTTCTTAATCCAGCTTCTACATGGCCTACGGGGATTTGTTGATAGTATGCAGCTAAACTGGTTGATAACGTTGTCGCTGTATCGCCATGCACTAAAACGATATCTGGTTTGAACTCTTCTAATACAGGTTTTAAACCAAGCAAAATATTAGTCGTTACGTCATAAAGTGTCTGACCCGGCTTCATGATATTTAGATCGAAATCTGGTTTTATGTCGAATAAGTTTAATACTTGATCAAGCATTTCTCTGTGCTGAGCGGTAACACATACTTTTGCATCGATACCGTTATCAATTTCTAAGGCTTTGACCAACGGGGCCATCTTTATCGCTTCTGGCCTTGTGCCAAATACAGATAATACTTTCAACATTATAAATTCCTTTGATTTTTAGTCATTACCAAATAAATCTCTGGTATAAACTTTATCGGTAACATCACTAAGCTCATCAGCGGCTCTATTAGAGACAATTACATCCGCATCGGCTTTAAACTGTTCGAGGTCACGGTATACTTTCGAATTAAAGAACTCGTCTTGTTCTAGTACAGGTTCATAAATGATGACTTCTACGCCCTTGGCTTTAATGCGCTTCATGATCCCTTGAATACTCGATGATCTAAAATTATCTGAGCCTGACTTCATGATTAAACGATAGATACCGACTATTTTAGGGTTACGCTTTAGAATCGATTCAGCGATAAAATCTTTACGAGTGGTATTGGAATCAACAATTGCACTAATTAAGTTATTTGGCACATCGGCATAGTTTGCACGCAATTGCTTAGTATCTTTTGGTAAACAATATCCGCCATAGCCAAACGATGGGTTGTTGTAGTGATTACCTATACGAGGGTCTAAGCAGACTCCGTCGATAATTTGTTTACTTTCGAGTCCGTGTGCTTCTGCATAGGTGTCTAGCTCGTTAAAGTAAGCAACACGTAAAGCTAAGTAAGTGTTTGAAAACAATTTTACAGCTTCGGCTTCGGTTGATTGGGTAAACAAAACCTCAATGTCTTGTTTAATCGCACCTTGCAGTAACAAGTTAGCGAAGGTTTGTGCACGTTCGCTTTGTTCGCCAACAATAATACGTGACGGATATAAGTTATCGTGCAGAGCTTTACCTTCGCGTAAAAACTCTGGTGAGAACAGAATATTAGGACAATCAAACTGTTGCTTTATGCGCTCGGTATAACCAACCGGCACAGTAGATTTTATGATCATCACCGCATTAGGGTTTATGCTCATAACGTCTTTTATGACTGACTCTACCGATGAAGTATTAAAATAGTTAGTCGCTGGATCATAATCTGTTGGTGTTGCAATAATAACAAAATTTGCATCTTTATAAGCTGATACTTTATCTAACGTTGCAGTAAAATTTAGTTTTTTATTTACTAGAAAGTCTTCGATTTCTGTATCGGCTATTGGTGAGATTTGGTCATTAAGTAAGGCAATTTTTTCTTCTACTATGTCGACTGCGACAACCTGATTGTGTTGTGCCAATAACATAGCGTTAGATAAGCCTACATAGCCTGTGCCTGCGATGGCAATTTTCATATAAATAAACGTCCTGGTGATTCTTAATATAAGAGTAAAGATAGAAAACGTTGTTGAGCTTGATAAGAAGAGATTACGAGCTAGATCAAAAGCTGAAGCAGGATCTATTGATAACGACTTGATTAATCCATCGATGACGCCTGGTTAGCTGAAAAAAGACACGCTACCGCCACTAGATTACAGCTTCCAGATTGCTGAGACACGTTTCAAATTTTTACTCTGTTGGAGTTTGACGTTTCAGAACGAAACTGTAGATAGGTTCCCACAAGATGTTAATTAAACATCTTCAACTTGTTTGTTTAGCTTTCTATATCGAGCTTGTCGATTGTTAAGCATAACCAGTTATTGCATCTAACAGGTGATTTAGCACAAGGCTTTACTCCTGAATTGATGTAGTAGGATACTGCAGGAAAAAACAATGATATGAGGTTGCATCGGTAAGCTAATGAAGCAAAAACTATAGGTTTATTGGCTTCAATACAGTTATCGTTGGCGTCATGCCTTGCTTAAAATTTCCCTTTCTACTTTCTGTTTTACGTCAATCCTCATTAATTAGTTGGTAATTATAATGTATACAGTAATTTAATGACAGTTTTTTGACGTTTTTTTGCTAAGTGTCACTTTTTAGTTGTTTCAACCCAATTAAAACGTAAATTGGCATATATTTACTCCTTTAGTACTAGTTGCAAGAAGTATGTTTACAAAAGGCCTACTACGATTAATTTGTTCATTAAATAATCTACCAGTGATTGTATAAGTCTCTTTCTGATTACTACTTTTGCACACCAAAATGCCACTTTATAGTTCACCTGCACTTTTTTTGTGCTGATAAAACATCAAACCACCAAGTTATATCGCAAATCAATTAAAAAAAAGCTAACCAACATCAAAAAACAAACAATCAACCATAAGTAACTGTTTGTAAATTCTATTTAGATATGGCTGAAACAAAATTATTCGATCCATGCGATATTTTTTAATCGTTTTTAATTCAAGTAATCCCATTAATGCCTGCAAACAAGCTAGTACTACTGTTTATATGACAATTGGCATGCCAATAAATTGACCTTATCAAAGCTCAATAATGATATGAGATCGTCTAGATAGCCCATTTTAACGGATTAGCTTAATACCACTTTCATACTAGAGGGGAATTAGTTTGTAAATTCAAACACTCAAAATAAGAATGTGTCGTCATTTTATTGTCGTTTTACGACTAACTAGCTTATGATATGCATCGTTATCGCATAAATTCTGTAAAATTATTACAGTGTTATCATTAACTATCATTTGCAGTGAGATTTGCGTATTAAACTCGTTTTGTGTTGCATAGATAGATATCGCCACTGGCTTGTTACGTCATTGGTGTTTTCGGCTGTGTGTGTTGCCACCATAACTGACGATTTATTTACCACTGATTTTTTTACACAAGTAGAGCAGCGCTATGGCTCTGATCGAGTAGAAGATTTTAGTGACTGGCAAGACACTATAAATGATGGCGTTACATTGAACGATTACGACAAGCTTAATTTAGCCAATCAGTTTGCTAATAGGCGGATTCGATTTGTGAGTGATAGCGACCATTGGCATAAAAGTGATTATTGGGCCACGCCGCTTGAATCCTTAGGCACTAAAGGCGGCGATTGTGAAGACTTTGCCATCTTTAAGTATTTTACTTTAAAGGCCATGGGTGTTGATGAGAGCAAAATGCGCTTGATGTATGTGCGTGCGTTATTGATTAATGAGCCTCATATGGTGTTGATTTACTTTGAAGACCCTAAAGCGATGCCTTTAGTGTTGGATAATTTAAAAACCAAAATTTTACCCGCTAGCCAGCGCCGAGATTTAAAACCAATTTATTCATTTAATGGTCAAGGGCTATGGTTAGCAAAGGCACAAGGGTTGGGCAGTAACAAACCCACTAGCAGCGGTACAAAAAGTTGGACTGATTTAGTTAATCGAATTGAAAACGGTGAGTAATCGTTACAAAATGATCTGGAGCAAACAATGTTTACAAAAGGAATGTCTTTGCGGCTACAGCTTTATCTGCTGATAGGTTGTTTATCTTTATTTAGCTTCGGTACCGCGTTATATAATAACGTATCGAACATGCGTGGCTATTTAAATGAACAGTTAGCATCTCATGCGCAAGGAGCAGCGCACAGTTTAGGTTTATCTATCTCACCTTATATGGATGAAGAAGGTTTGGTGATTGCCGAGACAATGACTAATGCAATTTTCGATTCAGGCTATTACCAACATATTATTTTTACCGACTTGGACGGCAAAGTCTTATTTGAGCGCAATAATCCTCAAGGTAATTTTGCTGTTCCACAGTGGTTTATTAACTGGTTTACCCTGCATCCTCCGATAATGACAAGTGAAGTGAGTGATGGTTGGCGTATTGCAGGTAAATTAGAAGTGCAATCGCATGCGGGTATCTCATATAAAAGTTTATGGGATCACGCGGTTAATAATTTAACCTCTGCATTATTTCAACTGGTTATTGCACTGTTATGTGCTTACTTTATTCTAAAAGCGGTGTTGACCCCACTGAGTAGTATTGAAAAACAGGCTGAGTCGGTCATTCAAAAGCGCTTTGAGCTTAATCCTATTAAGCCTTTCACCTCTGAGTTACGCACGCTAGTGAATGCGATTAACCGCATGATTGAGAACATTCAGCGCTCGTTTAATGAACAAACTCAATTGGCTGAAGCCTTGTCGAAGGAGGTTTATATTGACTCGCATACTGGTTTACCTAATCGCCGCGCGTTGTTAAAGAAGTTTGAGTCAATTCAAGCTGAATATGAGCAACACGGTAACCGTTTTTATTTAGGCTTATTGTCGATGACCTCTTTAAAGCAGGTTAATGACAACGATGGTTATGGCAGCGGAGATGACTATATTTTATCTGGTGCGCAGCTTTTTAGTGAACAAATGAATAGTTTGCAAGAAGCAACCTTATACCGCATTTCAGGCTCAGAATTTGCTTTTTTAAGCTTACTTACTGAAGATGCCGCCAAAGAAGTCGATCAGCAAATAGCCTCTTGTATTTTAATAGAAAGCTCGTCGCGTTTTAGTAATGGCTTTGCAAAACATAGTCTCACCCGTGTAAATCACCAAGAAGACTTTGCTGATGTGGTCATGCGTTTAGATAACCAACTGGTGCATAATCAATATGCTGATAACCCTATGGGGTTGGTTTCTGCTAAGGGCATGCAAAAGAATCATTCACGTGAGGAATGGGTGGGTATTTTGACCCAATTTACTCAGTATTTTAAAGACGAAATTAATCACTCAAATAGCAAAGATTTTGCGATTAAGTGTATTCCGTTAGATAAATTATTCGATTTAATGTTGCAGCCTGTGGTGGATGAAAATCAATCTATTTTGTATGTTGAGTCGTTTGTGCGCTTTAAAATAGCGGGCGAAACACTATCGACTTTAGATGTGTTTGCCATGGCAGAAAGATTGGGCGTGTTACAAGAACTCGAACAAGCTGTTGTGTGCTTTATTTTTTATAAGCTGCAACACATTGAACACACCCGCGTAGCCATTAATATTAGTAATCGTGCGCTGCATAATCCGGTGTTTACCGATTGGTTGTTTGATTTATACCAAAAAATGCATAAAACGCTTCCACCACTTTTGTATGAATTTAACGAGTCTGGCGCAATGCTTTCGCTTGAATCGACAGAGAGTTTTATTCGCCGAGCAAAACAATTAGATATTGATATTGCCATTGAACGTTTTGGGTCTAGTTTGAGTTCGTTTTGCTATATTAGAAACTTAAACATTGATTATATTAAGATTGATCCTAGTTACGTGCGTGATATAGCAGAAGCTGATACGCGCTTTTTTGTGCAAACAGTGATTCAAATTTGTCATGGTATTGGTATTAAAATCATCGCACCACAGGTAGAATCGGCTGTTATAGGTGAACACTTTTCACTCATGAACATCGATGGTTTGCAGGGTAATGGATTGTATGCTGTACGAAATTTCAGTACAATAATCCCTGCAAACGCAACAAGTACATGGATCAGTGCATTGCAGCTGAACTACTTTAGTAATTCACCAAACCACGAGGCAGAATAATGCGCAAAAATAAATTTACCTTGTTATTAGTTTCAGCATTAATGACAGCGGGCATGTCTGCCGGTGCGATAGCTGCAGAAACCTTAACGGCTAGTACTCAAACGGTTCCTGTATCAGAAGCTGCTACACAGTTAGCTAATTCCTTTGTTGCTGCTAATGGCGATGAAGCATTGATTATCGAAGCGATACAAGCGGCTGTTGCAGCAGGTATGACTCCTGATGAAATTTTAGCAGTTGCTGTTGCTAACGGTATTGACCCTGCAATTGTTGCTGCGAATCTTGAAGATGCGCAAACAGCAGGTGGTGGCGCATTTGGTGCTGCACCATCACCAGGCGGCCCAGGCTTCGGCGGCGGTTCAGGCGGCGGTGCTGGAACAATATCTAGCAATTAATCGTATTCTAGATTGTTGAAGAATAATGAAAGCCCATTAAATTGGGCTTTTTTGTGGGTGTTTGTAAAAGAAGGTACTAGGTTCTAGGTTCTAGGTACTAGGTTTACCCCCCCCCGCACGTCATCCCTGAGTGCTCGTATCAGGGATCCAGGTGTTTCTTTAAAATCAGGTACTAGGTTCTAGGTTTCGTCCCACCCGCCCGTCATCCCTGAGTGCTTGTATCAGGGATCCAGGTGTTTTGTTTGACTTACCGCTTGTATAATTTTTTACTGCAGTGCTTGTTCTATATCCGCGATAAGATCTTCTACATTCTCTAATCCGACTGAGATACGTAGTAGGTTGTCGGTAATGCCTGCGGCTAGTCGGGCTTCTGGGGTGTAAGGGGAATGGGTCATTGATGCAGGGTGTTGGATCAGCGATTCTGCGTCACCTAAGCTTACGGCGATGGTAAATAGCTTTACACGATTAACAAAGTTGATTGCGTCTTGCTTATCACCCGCCAACTCAAATGCGATAACGCCGCCGGCGCGTTTCATTTGGTTACCAATGAAGCGATGACCTTGGTGGTGTTCTAAGCCTGGATAAAAGACCTGGCTGAATTTAGGGTGTTTATCTAAATATTCGGCTAACACTTCTGCATTGTCGCAGTGACGAGTTAACCGTACGTCGAGGGTTTTTAAACCGCGTAAAATTAACCATGCATCGTGAGGTGAAATCACGCCACCGAAGTCTTTTAGGATTTCGTATTTCAATCTGTGCATGTGCTCTGCATTGCCGCACACAATACCTGCGATGACATCGCCATGACCGTTTAAGTATTTGGTGGCACTGTGGATCACCATGTCAATGCCTAACGCTAGCGGTTGCTGCAAAAGTGGTGTCATAAAGGTGTTGTCGACGATTGAAACTAGATTATGTGCTTTAGCTACTTTGGCCATAGCAGCAAGATCGAATACTTGTAAATGTGGATTTACTGGTGTTTCGCAAAACAACACTTTGGTGTTTGGTTTAATGGCGGCTTCGATTGCAGCTATGTCGGAAAAATCGACCAATGTTGATGTAATGCCTAAGCGCGTTAGCTGAGTGGTCATGAGCGCGAAGGTACAACCATAAACCGCTTTAGATGCGATTAAGTGATCGCCTGCATGCAGATGAGTTAATAATGCACTGGATACTGCCGCCATACCAGATGCAGTTGCTGCGGCATCTTCAGCACCTTCTAGCAGCGCCATTTTACGCTCGAGCTCTGCGGTGGTTGGGTTACCGAGACGAGTATAAATATAGCCAGGTTCTTCTCCGGCAAAACGTGCTCCGCCTTGTTCGGCTGTATCAAATACAAAGGTGGCAGTTTGATACAAAGGTGTGGTGAGTGAGCCAAAGGCTTCGCGTTGATGTCCGCCATGAATGGCTAATGTGGCTAAGTTCCATTTACCCTGATTGTTATCTTGCATTGCTTCTCCCTGCGCCACCTTGTTATGAGTTGTTACCCTCTTTGGGGTTATTGTTGTGGTGGTCGGAATTTAAGATACAGTGGAATAAAATATAACCAAGTGATTATTAAAAAATAACTACAGCAACTGATGTAAAAACAATTTTACAAACAATTTTACAAACAATTGTTTGCATCATTTACTTTGGGGCAATCGTGAATATATTTGAGCTACCCACAGGCGTGCTTAAGGTCAGTTAAGTTATCTGAGTAATGATGATTTGCCATTAGAATTATCGTTAACAGGCGGATAAAGCCAGTTGCTATCTTAAGCCGCTAACATAAACAACTAGCTTAAATAGCAACGATAACCGTTAGTGCGAGAGCGATTGCTTAAGCTTGTCCATTCCTTGGTCAATACTCACTAGCGGTTGGTAACCTAAATCTTGTTTGGCAGCGCTGATGTCAAAGTAATGGCTGGTTGATAGTTGTCTTGCGACAAAACGCGTCATGATAGGTTCTTGAGATTTATTGAGTAAACCATATGCTGTTTCGAGCACCACACCTGCGACATAAGCAACACTTGCAGGAACACGTTTGGTTACGGGTGGTAAATCAACACACGCGAGAATACGATTAAGCATATCTGCCATGGTAATAGGTTGATCGTTACTGAGAAAATATGCTTTACCTGCGCACTTAGCATTAGTGACTAAATCTAACGCTGCTAAAACATGGGCATAAGCAGCATTGTCGACATAAATGGTATCGACCCGTTTATCTTCATGACCCACGAGCTTTAATCGCCCTGCCCGTGCACGCTCAATCACTCTAGGCACAAGATGAGGATCGTTTGGTCCCCAAATTAAGTGTGGCCGCAAAGCGGTAGTGTAAAGTTGAGCGGAATTAGCCGCAAGCACATGTTGCTCTGCTATGGCTTTAGATTCACCATAGTAATTGAGGTATGAGTCTGCGTAAGGTGCAGACTCATTGATGCCGTTTTCATCACGTCCGGCAAACGTCACGCTTGGGGTGCTGGTATAGACTAAACGTTTAATATTAAGCGTTTTACAAGCATTGATAATGTTGTTTGCACCATCGACATTGGGCGAGTAATAGCTTTGTTTACTGCCCCAAACACCTGCCTTTGATGCTACATGAAATACCATGTCGCAACCTTGCATGGCTTGTTTAACGCTTTTGTAGTCACTAATATCGCCTTGACGCATATCGACGCCCAGTTCGACTAGTTTAGGATAGTGGCCTCTGGCAAACCCAACTACCTCAATTCCGGCGGCTAATAAACGCTGACAAAGAGCCAAACCGAGAAAACCACCCGCCCCGGTAACCAACACTTTGCTCACCGACAATGCTAATTGCTTAAGCGCGGTTTGCTCTAGAGAATGTAACTCTGTCAGATTCATGCTGATGACCTTATTGATACTTTGAGACGACTTTAAGACGAGGCTTATTCTTTCCACTGCTTTTGTGCCCAAACCGCCAGTTTTTCTCTGAATACTTTTGCGTTATGACGCACGTCGACCGGAAATTGAGGATGAATTAAAAAGCGCCCTATTCCGTCGGTATGCGGATATTGTTCTGCGATGGCTAATAGCTCTTGATAAAGGGCTTTAGAGGTTGAACACACTATGTCTTTTTGTAGTTCAATACACAAAACTGGCACTCTATCACCAGCGATAGTCACACCAACGATAGCCGAACGTTTTACTTGTGGATGGGTGTTAAATACACGCTCACACGGTAATGTATAAAAGCGCTTTATTTTTTGCTGGCCTCGCGTAGCATCAACAATATGGCCTTTACGACCGCACATCCACAGTAAGCCGTTATCGTCTACATACCCCACGTCACCCATACGATGCATAATACGTTGGCCGTCGCTCATTTTAGCTAAATCAGTTGCATGTTGACGTTGATAATAGGCCTGGCTGACCATTGGACCGCTGACGACTATTTCGCCAATTTCGTTAGCGACAAGTTTTTTAACATCGACCCAATCAGGCTGAGCCTTATCTGTGATGGCAATAATATCCACACTTACCGACGATATTGGTTTGCCGACACAAATGCCTTTGCCTTGGTCGGTTAATTCGCTGGTCGCAAACAATGCGTGGCTGCCGATCATGCTGATGGGCAAAGATTCAGTCGCACCGTAAGAATTAAGCACTTCAACCTGTGGATTGAGCATTTGGCTAAAGCGTTTAATAGAACTAATGGTTGCCGGTGCGCCAGCTGATATCACTCGCTTAACGCTAGTGAGTTTATGCTGAGTTTGCTCGCCTGCTTGACCTAAGCGCTCTAACAAGGCTGGGTTAACAAACATGTTGCTGCATTGATATTGCTCTATTGCGGCAAACAAATGCGCAGGATTTGCCGTTATCGGTTTACTGGCGTCCATGTCTGGCACAATCGATGCCATGCCAAGCGCAGGGCCAAATAATGAAAACAGCGGAAACGTTGCTAAGTCGCGCTCACCTGGGCTAATGCCATAATCATGTTTTAGGGCACTGATTTGTGCTTCAAACATGGCGTGGCTGTACACCACGCCTTTTGGGGTACCTGTGCTGCCACTGGTAAATAAAATGGCCGCCATATCATCTGGTTTTAACAAGGCCATTTCAAAGGGATAAGCCTCATTTCGGCCTATTTCTATAATAGTTTCAAGACTGGTGGCATTGGCTAGCCAACGCTGTAAACCTGAACCACCGACATTAATAACCTGTTTAACACTGCCTTTGCCCCAACCCAGTACGCGCCTGGCAATATGTGCTTTAGGGATGCCAATAAATACATCGGGCTGAGACTCTTCAAAACACTGCTTAAGATTTTTGATGCCCATACCAGGGTCGACTAAAATAGGGATAATACCCGCTTTAAATAAGCCAAAGGTTAACGAGAAAAACTCAATGCTTGGGGTGACCATTAACACCGCTTTCATGCCACGCTTGATGCCGTATTGAATTAACCCTTTGGCAATCATGTCCGATTGACGGTGTAAGGTCACAAAGTCGATTTCTTGATAATTGAATTGGCCTTGCTTAACGTGTTGCACTGCAACAGCAAGTCCGGCAGGCATAGTTTGCGCAGCCGTTTTAAGGTGCTGACAGATATTGGCATTAGCAAGTGCAGAGGTTTGAGTCATGTGGCTTCATTTTGGGCTAATGTGAATAACGCATATGCTGGCTAACGACAATAACGAGCCAATATATAGATAATTTTAGACGATTAAATAGCTAAAAGGCTCAAATGAGCCTTTTAGGGTGTAATTAATTTTTTGCGATAAAGTCTTTAATTAAGCCAATCACTTCATCGCTGGCATCTTCAAGAATGTAATGACCGCAGTCAGCAAACTCGTGCACCGTGGCGTGAGGCATTCGCTGTCGCCATTCTTCTAAAAAATACTTATCGAATACAAAATCTTGTAAACCAAAACAAATCAATGTCGGTACTTCAGCAAACTCGCTTAAGCTATCGCCAATACTGGTCACTAGGTCGTAGTTTCTGTCGCCAGGTTTGAGTGGAATGTCTTGTACGAAACGTAAGGTCGAAATACGGTTTTTCCACGAATCAAACGGCGCTACGTAAGCTTCACGCACTTCTTTAGACATGGGTTTACGTTTAACACCTACATAGGATGCGGCTGATGAAAATGCATTTAAACCACGAACCAACAAGGTGCCGAGTAAGGTTTCGCGGCAAATCCACAATGCCCACGGAAAAGGCTTAGTTTTAGGAAGATGAAACGCTGCCGTGTTTAAACACACAATGCGTTTGATGCGCTCAGGATGACGAGCCGCAAAGCCCATTCCAATCATACCGCCCCAGTCGTGTACCACTAGGGTGATGTTTTGTTTTACATCTAAACTGTCAAGCAAGGCTTCTAAGTCATCAATACGGTTTTTTAGGGTGTAATCATATTGTGGATCATCGGGTTTGTCTGATAAGCCGCAACCAATATGGTCTGGCACAATACACTGATGCTTATCGCTCAACGCGCTCACTAAATTACGGTAGTAGTAACTCCAACTAGGATTACCGTGCACCATAACGACGGGCTCGCCTTGGCCTTCGTTTATGTAATGTAGTTTATTGCCGTTACGGTCTAAATAATGACTTTTAAATGGCAGTAAGTTGTCTAGCATGATGCATCCTGTTAACTATTTTTATAATGATATGCAAAAACTCAGTGCAGCCCAAGGCTTACCACTTAATTCCTAACATCATGCAGTTCAAACCACTGCCTATCCCTAAAAAGCTGACTTGATCGCCAACACGTAAAAAACCTTCATCGTGGGCAATTGCAGCAGTAACCGGTAGTGAAACCGTGCCCATGTTGCCTAAGGTTTGATAGGTGGGATATTCTTTTTCGTGGGGGATGTTTAATGCATTTAGCACTTGTCGGCGGTTTGATGCGCCCACTTGGTGACAAATCACTTTATCAACTTGCTCAACAACCCAATCACGCTGCTCTAGAAAGTGCTCCCACGTGTGCTTAGCAAGTTCTACGCCTTCTTTGAGCAAGGTAACTGCATCGGTACGCATAAACTCGCGATACAATAAGTGCCCTGCTTCTTGTAGGCCCCACTGACACAATTGGTGATGCTCTGGTGCAGACAAATGGCTCGCACCTAGCAATTGATGCTGGCGTGTGGTGGTAAGTGGCAAAGTGCCATCGGTTAAAATGACTGCTACCGCACCTGAACCACCGGTTAACGTAGCCAATGACTGAGCAAAATTCTGCATTGTCGGTTCGGCTAGCATGTGATCGATGGTGGCATCAACGATATCTCGTGCAGATTCGCACGACACAACCATGCCGGCTTTGATTTGCCCAAGTTCAATACGATTGGCAATATCTAAAATACCCGACAACACCCCTAAACAAGCATTGCTGATGTCGTAAATGGCAGTGTCTTTAGACACGCCAAGTTCGGCAGCAATACGGCAAGCGGTTGCTGGTTCGTGTTGGTCACGGCACACACCCGTGTAAACCACAGCACCTAAGTCGCTGACATTAATACCGGTTTCATTCACGGCTTTACGTGCAGCAGCAATAGCGCCGTCTGATAAACGATGACCTTTAGGCCACCAACGACGCTCGGTAATTCCGGTTAATGCGGCAAGTTGCCCCATAGGAATACGAAACTTTTGATAAAGCGGGGCCAAGCGAGATTCTAAATCGCTACTCGACACTACTTGGGGTGCTAGCTCATAAGCCAGACTATTGATAAAGACGCGTGAATATTTCATTAAACCGTATAATTCGCTTCGCTCTAGCAAGCACAAAAGCCACTAGAATAGTTGTTATTCGTTATTAACCCGCCATTTGAACAAGAATGGCTTAATTATTCAATCAAAAACAGCAAGCTAATGCGGTAATTTGGATAATATATTGTGGTTAGATTTTATTATTTGATTAACTAGTTTGTTGATTTTCACAGTTTTAGGGCAAATAGACTAGTATAAACAAAGGTTTAATTTACAGTTTTGTGACAAAGGCTGCTATTAGTTTGTTTTAATTGCTTGGATCATCGCATTTCGTGGTGTAACACTGTTTGCACAAAATTCAGTCAAAGCCACTTGATATCCCTGCTCTTGTAAAAAACACACTCGATCGAGCAACAGCCAATGCTCCAAAGCTCGGCGAAATAGATGGGCCACTAAATCTATTCGCTTAGTAAGCCGTTGTCGCTCAATTCCGCGGTGCAAATAATGGCTCAAATTAATCTCACTGGATATAACTAAATGCTTTTGATTTGCAGCCCATTGGCAAAAGTCGCTAAAACTGCCACTAAGCTGGCTTTTTTTAATGGTCGGCACCGATAAATAAGCATCGATGCCGCGAATTTCTCGTTGCAAACTGTCAAAACCTAAGCGCCATGATATCTCTTGATTGCGTAATGTTTGTTTTTTGGTGCCTGCAATAACGCTTTGTTGCAATGGCAGCTGTAAGTCATGCTTTGACAATTTGACCGCACTGACTTTGGCTAAGGCCGATAGCGGTTGATAATGTGTATGTTCAATCAAATGATAACAGCAGGGTGAAATAGACATCACCCGAGTGCCTGCCGATACTGCGAGTTGGAGTAAACGAATGTGTAAATCACCACAGGCGTGCAATGCGATTGCATGTTGATCAATTAACAAAAGCGGTTTACCTGGGTCGATTGGCGCAAAAGCATCGGCACAAATAAAAGTTTGCGGTAATTGCCATTGTTCTGCAAAAACCTGGCCTTGTGAGCATAAACTCGCTTGCCACTCAATACTTGTTACCTCAACATTTTGCTGCTTAGCCACCAAGCGGCCCAAATGCCCTTTACCAGCACACCACTCTAAAATAGGTAACCGAGGTAGTTGGGGTTGAGATTGTGGATCAACTTGCTCCGAGAACGCGGTAATCTGTTGCCACTTTCGACCTTTAATATGGGCACTAAAATGCGCTGAATCGCTATTTAGGTGATCATTCACGAGTGTTTCAGTGTCAGAAACAGCTTGAGCATCGTCACTGTTAATCGTACTTGTAGGCAAAGTGATGACTAACAAGCTTAATTGGCTAATTAACTGATCAACCTGCGGCAGTTTGCTTTGCTTGATATCGCTAATCAGACTTGGCAACAACGACTCTACAAGCTGTTGCTGATCCATATCAATAGTATCAATTTCTACATCATCAAGTTGCCACACCTTTTGGGCTAATTGTGGGAAATCGTGCTGCCAAGGTAAGTGGTCACACTCAAACGCGACCAGCTGCCATAAGGGTTTTAGAGCCTCAAGAAGTGAGTCTATGGCATTAAAGGTCTGTTGATATTTGATTACGGACATATTGAGACTTGTAGTTAACCTTAGCCGATTGAAATGATAGGATGCGAGTCATTAAATCACCGAACTGGAATTATAAACTATGCACTCACCTTGTGTCGCCCGTTGTGGCTTAAATGCTGACGATTATTGTATGGGCTGTTTTCGTCACATTGATGAAATTGTAACGTGGTCACAAGCCAGTGAAGAACGTAAGAAACAAATTTTTGATAGTTTAGAAGGCAGAAAACAGCTGTATTTAGGCGACAACAACAACCAAACGTTGTCACGGGCAAAATGGTTAGAAGCTGAAAAGCGGATTAAACGGTAATAAGTGATTACGAGCGATTACGAGCGATTACGAGCGATTACGAGCGATTACGAGCGATTACGAGCGATTACGAGCGATTACGAGCGATTACGAGCGATTACGAGCCTAGATGCTAGGGCGGACTTCGTCCAGCTAGTGCGCTTCGCTTCTATAACAACGGTAAAGCATCAAGCAGATCCAGCTCAGAAGTATTTCCATGATGGGACCTAGCCCTAAGCTTTTATCTTTTGAATTTGATTTTATAGCATCTCGCCGCGAAGCGACCTAGCTCCGAGGCGGTTTCCCGCTTGTCATCGCCTGTTATCGATTTTTATCGTTCTTACCAGCTTTTGACATTGCCTGTATAGCATCTCGCCGCGAAGCGACCTAGCGTCTAGGCGGTTTCCCGCTTGTCATCGATTTTTATCGTTCTTACCAGCTTTGACATTGCCTGTATAGTATCTCGCCGCGAAGCGTCCTAGTTCCTAGGCTTTTTATCGCTCGCCATCGCTTGTTATCGATTTTCATCGATCTTACCGACTTTCACCGTCTCAGCTCTACTTCTTCATCATCGCTTTTAAGTCTGCGAACGGATTGAAAGTGGCAGCATCTTGTTTGGCTTCTTTAGTGCTACCGTAACGAATAAGCTCTTCAAAGCGTGAGTGTTCATTGTCGTGACAGTACAGGCACAACAACTCCCAATTCGTACCATCTGACGGGTTATTGTCATGATTATGATCACGGTGATGCACAGTTAATTCAGATAAATTTTTATGAGTAAATTCTCTAGTGCAACGCCCACATACCCAAGGATAGAGCTTAAGCGCTTGCTCACGATATCCTTTTTCACGAGAGGCTTTGTAGTCTCTGGCTTCAGCTAATACTTTATCTAATTTACTTTCGTTGGCTGACATTAATTTATCACTCGTAAAAAAAAATTACCCCAAGGATAATCACTGTTATCGCTTGGGGCAATTGTTTGCTAGATCTTATTTTACGATTATTCAGCTACAGGCGAAGAATTCGATAAATAAAGGTAATGTAAATAACGCTCATATTGAGTCACGATATCTGCAATTATCTGTGATTGGGTATAACCCATCACATCATATTGCTGACCGCCGTGCTCAAGATACACTTCAACACGATAGAAAGCTTGTTCAGCATTTTCGACAGTTAATTCAGCACCCATCATGTTGTGTGCTCGAATCCGTAAACCATACGCAAACGCCAGAGCTTCATCTGAACCAATCACCAAACGTATACGCTCATCACTCAGTATCATTTCAGCTTTAATATTTTTTGCGATAAAGGTGTCTTTGACTTCATTAAGTGCAGGACGAGCAATGGTGTCGAGAAACACCTGTGCATCTTGATGGCTTGGTTGTGACACCAATACGTCAAGGCGATCTTGCCAGCTCATGTTAGCTTTAACATATTGCACACTCGTATTATGCGACTGCACACTGTTGATTTTAAGCCAATCATCTTGCAATGCTCGGTACAAACCAACACACATAAATAACATTACAATTAAAAATGGTAATGCACTGGCAATTGCCGCGGTTTGTAAGGCTTGTAATCCGCCAGCAACTAACAATACAGAAGCAACAACACCTTGTAACAGAGCCCAAAAAATACGTTGCCAAACAGGCGCGAAAGCATCGCCACCAGATGTGAGGTTATCAATCACTAATGAACCCGAATCCGATGACGTAACAAAGAAAGTTACCACTAAACATAAGGCGATAACAGACAACAAATTTGACATTGGCATATGCTCAAAAAACATAAACAATGCCACTGATACGTCACTTGATACCGCTTCAGCCAAATAAGTTGCACCATGATTCATGATGGCATCAATTGCTGTGTTACCAAATACCGTCATCCATAAGAATGTTAACGCACTAGGTACAAACAACACACCAATTAAGAATTCGCGAATTGTACGACCACGACTTACGCGGGCAATGAAAGTACCGACGAAAGGTGACCATGAAATCCACCAGCCCCAATAAAGCAGAGTCCAACCACCGATCCAGTCGTCTTTTTGCTGATAGGCGTATAAGTTAAACGTTTTACCAACAATATCACTTAAGTAACTACCTGTGTTTTGTACAAAAGCTTGCAATAACATTACGGTCGGACCAAGTAATAACACTGCAAGTAATAACAAACATGCTAAACCAAGATTTAACTCACTTAAGCGTTTAACCCCTTTATCAAGGCCAGAAAATACCGATACAGTTGCAATTAAGGTGATAACAATAATTAAGCAAACTTGCACTGTGGTATTGTTTGGAATATCGCTCATTAGATAGCTCAGGCCAGAGTTAACCTGTAAAACACCAAAGCCTAATGACGTTGCCACACCAAACATGGTACCGATAACCGCAAAAGTATCGACCGCATGACCTATTGGGCCGTATATGCGCTCACCAATCAGCGGATAAAGCGCAGAACGAGGTAACAAGGGTAACTTATGACGGTAGGAAAAATACGCTAAACTTAAGGCGACTACAGCATAAATAGCCCAAGCATGAATACCCCAATGGAAAAAGGTAATTTTAAGCGCATCTTTTGCTGCTTGGATGGTTTCTGGCGTCGCATCTGGTGGGGCTAAATAATGCATCACCGGCTCTGCTACACCAAAGAACATCAAACCAATCCCCATACCAGCAGAAAATAGCATCGCTATCCAGCTTTTATAGCTGTAGTCAGGTACGGAATGATCTGGGCCAAGCTTTATGTCACCGAAGCGACTAACCATGACAAAAATAATAAAGATTAAAAATATCGCAACACTGAGGATATAAAGCCAACCGACTTTTACTTCAACCCAAGATTGGACACTTTTAAAAAATTGACTGGCACCTTCCGGCCAAACAGCACAGAGCAACACCATTAAAAATATGATCACCACCGACGAGAAAAAAACAGGTGGATTGATACTCGACTTTATAGCCACAAACTCTCCTTTTCGAGTGAAAAACACTCGAAAATCAAAAATACCGAAATAAGTGCAAGAAATTCTATCTAATAAAAATGGCTTGCTTTATAAAGAATAACGGACGTTATTCACACATATTGTTGGTTAACTAGATGATAGTTACCATTTTGTGCACTTATACTAAAACTATGCTGACAATGCAACAAAGATAAACTAAAGCCTAAAACCAATCTCTGCCTGACTAACTACAGGTTAGAACTTAGCATTGCTAGATGCTATACAAGCAAAGTAACAAACGATGATAAGCGCATCGCTCGCCGTTATCGCGTGATACCGATTGTTACCGTCAACTGGCTCTTATAGCAGCGAAGCGAACTAGCAGTCCGCTCTAGTCTCTAGGTTTGTTATCGCTTGTTATCGCCATTATCGTTTATTAGAGCCGCTATCGCTTGATACCGATTGTTACCGTCAACTGGCTCTTATAGCAGCGAAGCGAACTAGCAGGACGCAGTCCGCTCTTGTATCTAGGTTTGTTATCGCTTGTTATCGCCGTTATCGCTTGATACTGCTCGATACCGATTGTTTCCGCTTCAACAGGCTCTTATAGCAGCGAAGCGAACTAGCAGGACGCAGTCCGCTCTAGTCTATAGGTTTGTTATCGCTTGTTAGCACCGTTATCGCTTGTTAGCACCGTTATCGCTTGTTATCGCCGCTATCGCTTGATACCGCTTTTATCAGCGTTATCGCTCAAACCGTCTTCCAGCCTATTTAAGTTGCTTTACTGTTCGATATTCCAGCGGTTAAATTAAAGCGCATTGCATCTTCAAATGACCAATCGACAAAAATAAGGTCGTCGCGTTTAACCAAACTTGTCACCCCAGCTATTTGGTAACTGAGTTGGAATAATACTGGCACCCAATCACCTTCTGGCAATGCATCGGCAAGGGGTTGTGGTGCTGAGTCACTCATAATAAAGCCCACGACAAAACTACCATTGGCTTGTTTGACTAATACCGTTTTTTGGGTTTTAGGTTGGCCGTCGCGGTTCATTAAACTGGCGATATCACGAATACTGCCATAAACAGATTTAAACAAAGGAAACTTCATCAGTTGGTTTTCTACCCAACTGTACACCCAAGCAATTGGACTAACGGAAAATAATAATCCCGCTACAAACACTAAACTCGCCACCAAACAAAATCCTGCGCCAACAAAAGCCGATTTTACCCCCACAATATCAAGCAATAATTTACCTAAGCCATCGAGTGAGATAAACAATGACCAAAATAGCCAAATAGACAACACCATAGGTAATAAATTGGTTAAACCACGAGCAAGGGTATTTTTCATGAACGATTTCTTCTACATCAGATTTAGGCGCCAAAGATAACAAATATCCATCAAAACCGCTAAACAAAAACGCCCTATGCGGGGCTGTTTGTTAGATAAACAGTGCAACATAGGGCGTTTCTAAAGTCGCTAAGACCTATTACAGCTCTTTTTCCATTTCTTCGTAAGAAATATGGCGAACGTCTTTACCTTTCACATAGTAAATAACGTATTCACAGATATTTTTACAACGGTCGCCGACACGCTCAACTGCACGCGCAGCCCATAATACGTCTAACACACCAGGGATTGAACGAGGATCTTCCATCATATGAGTCATTAATTGACGAATAATACCTTCATACTCTTTGTCTAATTTCGCATCTTCTTTGTGTAACTCAAATGCTTGATCAGCATCCATACGTGCTAATGCATCTAACGTTGAGTGCAACATACGTGTGGCGTGACGCCCCATGTTTTCAATACTCACCAATAAAGGCTGTTGACTGTTAGCGCGCTTTTCTACCGCGGCTTTGGCGATACGAACACAAGCATCACCAATGCGTTCAAGATCGGTAATGGTTTTAGAAATAGCCAAAATTAAGCGTAAATCACTGGCAGCAGGTTGACGCTTAGCAATAATACGGGTGCACTCTTCATCAATAGCCACTTCCATACCATTGACTTTGTGGTCGCCTTCAATCACTTGTTGCGCTAATTCTGAGTCAAGTGTTGCTAGCGCATCCAATGCTTGCTCAAGCTGGCGCTCAACAAGCCCGCCCATGGCTAATACGCGATTACGAATATCATCAAGCTCGGCATTAAACTGACCTGATATGTGTTTACTTAAATTCATTTTTTCCATGATACCCACCTAAATTCTGTATGTTAATTAAAAGCGTTTTAAGCAAGATTAACCGTAACGACCAGTAATATAATCTTCTGTTTTACGCTTTTTAGGGGTCGTGAAAATGGTGTTGGTATTAGCGTACTCAACCAATTCACCCATGTACATAAAGGCCGTTTGATCTGACACTCGTGCCGCTTGTTGCATGTTATGCGTCACAATCACCACGGTATATTTTTGCTTTAACTCAGTAATCAATTCTTCAATAGTTAAGGTTGAGATTGGGTCAAGTGCTGAAGTTGGTTCATCGAGCAGCAGTACTTCTGGCTCAATGGCAATGGCACGGGCAATCACCAAACGTTGTTGCTGACCACCGGATAAACCAAATGCATTGTCGTGTAGACGGTCTTTCACTTCGTCCCAAATCGCTGCGCCACGCAATGAACGCTCTGCCGCTTCGTCTAAATCACGACGATTACTTAACCCTTGCAAACGTAAACCATACACCACGTTTTCGTAAATTGACTTAGGGAACGGGTTAGGACGCTGAAACACCATGCCGACGTTACGACGTAGTGCCGCTACATCGACTTTCTTGTCATAAATGTTCTGCCCATGAAGTAAGATTTCACCTTCAATTTTACAACTATCAACCAAATCATTCATGCGGTTAATACAACGTAACAGCGTTGATTTACCGCAACCACTTGGGCCGATAAATGCCGTAACTTGTTTTTTAGGGATCTTCATCGACACATCAAATAGCGCTTGTTTGTCACCGTAACGTAAATCAAGATTACGGATTTCAAGTGCGGTATCCTGTGCCGGTAAATTAGCTAAATCAACGGCTTCTGTTTGCATTGCTGAACTATCAATAGAAATCATTTTATCTTTCCTCAGGATATCGCTAATTAATGTTCTAGCGAACGGAATTTTTCACGTAAATGGTTGCGCACGCTGATAGCGGTTAAATTAAGAGCAACAATTACAGATACTAATAAGAACGAAGTTGCGTACACCAATGGGCGTGCAGCTTCTACGTTAGGGCTTTGGAAGCCTACATCGTAAATATGGAAACCTAAGTGCATGAACTTACGTTCTAAATGCACAAACGGGAAGTTCATATCAATCGGTAATGTTGGGGCTAATTTTACTACACCCACTAACATCAACGGCGCCACTTCACCGGCAGCACGTGCCACGGCTAAAATCAAACCAGTCATAATTGCTGGGCTTGCCATTGGAATAACAATGCGCCATAAGGTCTCGGCTTTAGTCGCGCCTAATGCCAAGCTGCCTTGACGTACCGCACTCGGAATTCGGCTTAAACCCTCTTCGGTTGATACAATCACCACCGGCAAGGTTAAAATGGCTAAAGTTAATGCAGACCAAATCACCCCAGGAGAGCCAAATGTCGGAGCTGGTAACGCCTCAGGGAAGAACAATTGGTCAATTGAGCCGCCCATCATGTACACAAAGAAACCTAAACCAAACACACCATAAACAATTGACGGTACACCGGCTAAGTTAATCACCGCAATACGGATAAGCTTAGTAATAGGGCCTTTCTTGGCGTACTCGTGCAAGTAAATAGCAGCGACAACTCCAAATGGGGTCACAATAACGGCCATGAGCATCACCATAAATACCGTGCCAAAAATTGCGGGGAATACACCACCTTCAGTATTGGCTTCACGCGGGTCATCACTCACAAAGCGACCTATTCCCACAAACCAGTGACCCACTTTACCTAGCAAACTCATGTGATTGACATAACTTACGTCTAAAATTGAGTCCAGTTGCAAGGTGACTTCAACACCGCGCATGTCTTTAATCACCACAGAATCACGCGCCGCTTTATCACGCAGGGCAAACAAGTCTTTTTCAAGCACTAAGTAGTCTTGGTTAAGCAGTTCAATTTGCGCCTTGATATCCGCTTTACGCTCAGCAGTTAACTCACCATCAAGCTCATAACCACGCTCTTTCAAACGTAGACGTTCCATTTGATAATTTATCGAGCCAATATCGCTTTTTTGCAACGCCAAGGCTTCGTCAGAAATTGCCACTGCGCGGTCGATATGGTCAAACAAAGACGCTTCTATGTCTGCTTCATTAGTTAACTCTAAACGTTTACCGTCTTCGATTACCGCAACAGGATAACCGTAAAAATTACCGTTTTTAGTTCGTTCAAGTTTAGCGACATCAGCAGGCATAGAGCGGCTAACGATATCGGTTCCTAAAATCCAACGAAAATCTAAACCAACAAACTCACGGTTACCGGTTTTTACCAAGTAACGAGTAACAAACTCACCAGGGTGTTTGGCAAATTTATGACCAGCTGAAATTAAGCGCTCTGTAGGCACCTCTTCACGGTCGTAAATCTCACCAATTAAGGTACTTTTAACACCATTGTTGTCTTCGAGTTGCCATTCATAAACATCAGCAGGCCAAAAGTAACTCAAGCCACGCCAAGCGATTAACAGTAATAAGCCTAAAACGGCAATCAAACTGATACTAACGGCACCACCGGTCATCCAAATCCACGGTGAACCTGATTTAAACCACTTACCCATTGCACAAACCTCTCAAGGCGATTGGCGAATTAATCATTAATTGAGTCATCATCTTTCCTTACAGTGAGCTATAACGTTCGCGTAAACGTTGGCGAACAACTTCAGCAATGGTATTAAAGAAGAAGGTGAACACGAACAATACAAAGGCAGCTAAGAACAATACGCGATAATGCGTACTGCCAATGGCCGACTCAGGCATTTCTACGGCAATGTTTGCCGCTAAGGTACGCATACCTTCAAATACACTCCACTCAAGGATTGCAGTATTACCGGTAGCCATTAACACAATCATGGTTTCACCCACTGCACGGCCTAAGCCCATCATGATAGCCGAGAAAATACCCGGACTGGCGGTAAGCAATACCACCTTGGTCAGGGTTTGCCAGTTTGTTGCACCCAGTGCCAAACTGCCGTTTGATAAATGACGTGGTACAGAGAAAATCGCATCTTCAGCAATCGAGAATATGGTTGGAATTACCGCAAATCCCATGGCAATACCCACAACCAGCGCATTACGTTGGTCGAATGTGATGCCTAAATCATTGGTAATAAATTGACGAGTATTGCCGTCAAATAACGCCACTTCAATTATTGGGCTGATTTCAAAGGAGAACCAACCAATAAATAGAATCACTGGCAATAGCATTAGCTCTTGATAGGTTTCAGGTAAGCGCTGCTTCCATTTTTCTGGCAATTTACTCCAAGCAAATGCAGTGGCAAGTATTGATGTGGGCAATAACATCAACAACACCACAATGCCGGGCAAATGATCTTCAATCAGTGGCGCTAACCATAAACCAGCCAAGAAACCTAAAATAACCGTCGGTAATGCTTCCATGATTTCAATGGTAGGCTTTACTACATTACGCACTTTAGGTGTCATGAAGTAAGCGGTATATATCGCCCCCGCAATCGCCAATGGCGCAGCGAATAGCATGGCGTAAAATGCCGCTTTCATGGTACCAAATGCCAGTGGCATTAAGCTCAACTTGGCTTCAAAGTCGTCAGAACCAGAAGTGGACTGCCACACATATTGTGGTTCGGGGTAACCTTCGTACCATACTTTTTCCCACAGAGCGCTCCACGATATTTCTGGATGATCATTTTCAACAGAGAAAAGGTTAAGTTTGTTATCGGCTTCAATCACCAAGGCGTTTGAACGCGGGCTAAAGCCCATTTTACCTGGGTTAGTTAACTGAAATTTCTCGTCAAATAACTGACGTTCACTGGTTGTATAAAGCAGGGTTAATTCGCCATCTGCACTCAACACTGCAAAGCTTTTACGATAAAACTCTGTCGCCATTACACTGACAGGAGCAAGATCATCAAACTCACGAATCTGCTGATATAAACGACCTTTTTCGCTATTAACTTGGAAGTACTGACTCACAATACCGCTGTCATAACTCACCAATATAGAGCTTGCTCCGGCAAGTAAATTTACTTGCTTAACTTCAGCATTCACTTTTTTAACATCGACAACTTGTAGTAACTCAATAGAGTCGGCATCGCGAGTGTTATAAATAAATAGTTTATTATTGGTACTCAAAATAAGCTGACGATGATCAGGAGTCATTATTGCTGATATAACATTACTAGGAGCATCGCTTATAAACACTTCAATAGATGACCACTCAACTTCTTCAGTCATCATGTTTTCTTCGCCTTCTTGGCGATTAAGCTTCCAAGCACCATTGGCATTTTGGTAAGCAAAGCTCATGCGGCTGTCGCTAAAATCAAACACCAGATTATAAACAGCGCCCTCACTATTAATCGTTAATGGCGTTTCTCCCATCGGATAACGTAAAGTCGGCGTAATCAAGCGTTTATTGTCTGGGTAGGTTAATCCAAACTCAATGCCGACAACAATCACTTGGCCGTTGCTCAGCCCTAATGCAAAACGTTGCTCACTTGGGCTCGATTTAGCACTGCTGGTGACCGTTGTGCCTTCAGGAATTTTTGGCTTAAAAGATGAAATCAATTCACCGCTCGCGGCTGAATAAAAGTCAACTATACCCGATTCGGTCACGCGATAGAGCACTTCGTTTTGTTCATCGCTACCAACAGTTAAGGTTTTAACATCAGCATGTTGATAACTCACACTCGTAACAGGTTCTATATGTGCCCCATCAAAAATGGGCTTGATGACATACAGCAAATAGAAAAATATTAATAACAGGGTGACAAACACTAATGTGCCGCCAACGGTTACCCCAATCTCTGCTGCTTTATCCTTAAATGCTCTGCGGGTTGCATGTCTATCAACGAGTAGACTTTTTTCCGCAGAACCAGGTTTATTGACCTGACTTTCCATTAAGAACCTCTAATAATTAATCGATGCCATAATTAGCGCTTTGAATGTGTAGTCTACTATGCTAACAATAAATATTTATGACTAAATATATGAAAGTAAACAGCAGTAAAACAATAACACAATCTTAAGTGGCTGCGATTATATGACGTAAATATGACATTTGTGTTACAGACATTATTTATAGGAGAAATATCGAATGATGCGTTATCTTATTACTCTTCAAGCACCTGATAGAAAAGGTTTAGTAGAACAAATTGCTAATGTAGTTAGTCGCCATGGTGGTAACTGGCTAGACTCTGAAATGCGCCATATAGACGGTATTTTTGCAGCAATATTACAATTAGAAGTGCCTGCGCTAAAATGGGATGAGTTAATTGACGCCTTGGAATGCATTGACGGCTTAACTTTAACCTTCGCTAAAACAACCTTAAGTGCTAAACCTATTAAACATTTACACTATAACTTAGTCGCATATGATCGCCCAGGGATTGTGTTGCATATATCTAATAAAATGAATGCCCTAGGCGTAAATATAGAACAATTTAGTAGCCAATATGAAACCGCCAGTCACACGGGCATTGCATTATTTAGAGCTACTATGGCATTAGGATTAACCGATCCGAGCCAAGAAGAGCAAATTACAGCATCACTGTATGAGATGGGTGATGATGTTGTATTAGATAAACTGAGTAAATCAGCATAAGTTAATTTAGACATTGAAAACCAATTAAGTCTAAAATCCGTTTTGATCCTCTGTTAAACTGCCACGAAATAATGATGATAAAAATGGATTAACCATGTTTGGAACGCTATCAAAACTGAAAACCCACCTCAATGATAACCATGAGGTGGAATATCATTTACCTGTTGGTGAAGCGCGTTTGGCGCTTAACCCGCTTATTGGTAAGTCATTAACCATGACTCATACAGGTAATATTTTTTGCAGCAACTGCGGTAAAAAGACCAAGAAAAGTTATTCTCAAGGTCACTGCTACGTATGCATGACAAAACTGGCCAGTTGCGACTTGTGTATAATGAAACCAGAAACATGCCATTTTGATCAAGGCACTTGCCGCGAACCTGAATGGGGCATATCAAATTGCTTTGTGCCCCACTACGTGTATTTATCGAATACATCAGGGATTAAAGTCGGCATTACTCGCCATACTCAAATCCCAACCCGTTGGATAGACCAAGGGGCGACTCAGGGCTTACCGATTTTTAAAGTGTCGACGCGTAAAATGTCGGGCTTAATCGAAATTGAATTAGCTAAATTCATTAACGACAAAACCCATTGGCAAGCTATGCTAAAAGGCCATAATGATGATGTCGATTTGGTTGAACAAGCAGCCCAACTTATTCCGCTAATTGAAGATAAACTGCAAGCGCTCGCAGTCGAATACCAAGACATTGTTATTGAACGCCTTGATGCCAACATTCAAGCGATTAGCTACCCAATTACGCAGTTTCCGGTGAAAGTTAAATCACACAACTTTGATAAAATTGCTGAAGTCACTGGTATTTTGCAAGGCATAAAAGGTCAATACCTTATTTTTGATACTGGGGTAATTAATATTCGTAAGTTTTCATCTTATGAAGTAGACGTTAGTTATTAAACTATCTAGCGATTAACTTGCTAATGACTTGTAACTTAATCGCTAAAAACCGTCTACATGCCGAAATAACGAGTTCAAAGGTAAAACTTGAACTTGTTAAGTAAAAATGACCAACTAGAATTACACTTAGTAACTAATAATTTATTTGATAAATATCAAACCGTTAACAGTAAAACGAGTGTTTTTTTAGTCTTGAAATGACAAATTTAACCAAGCGTTAAAAAAATCATTATGGTGAATCACTCATTTCCCCTAGAATTCGATTTATAAAAATATCTTATTAATTCACTACAGAGACCCTTTCATGGAGTTAGTATTCGCTATTGCTTTATTTGCTTTTTCTGCCGGTATTACTCCTGGCCCTAACAACATTATGCTAATGACCTCTGGGGTTAATTTTGGTATTAAGCGCAGTATTCCGCACTTAATGGGTATTAGCTTGGGTTTTCCGACCATGATATTAGCGGTCGGGCTTGGGTTAAGTGCAATATTTCAAGCTTATCCTTTTATTCATATTGTGATTAAAGTGATTGGTATTAGTTACCTACTTTATCTGTCATGGTTAATTGCCAATAGCAGCAGTAAAATGGAAGGTAAAAAAGTAAGCAAACCGTTTAGCTTTTTACAAGCGGCAGCATTTCAATGGGTAAATCCAAAGGGATGGATTATGGCGGTAGGTGCCATTGCTACATTTACCTCAGTACAACAAGAGATCAATAGCCAAGTCGTGACCATTGCCAGCGTATTTTTATGCGTGGCATTTCCGTGTGCGATTGTTTGGTTAGGGTTTGGCGTGGCACTTAAACGTTTACTTAAAAATGAGCGTCAGCAACGTATTTTTAATATCACAATGGCTTTATTATTAGTGGCATCGATCATTCCAATGATGTTACCGCCAGCAACCCACTAATCAATTTTTTAGCGTTAAAAGGTTAACTAATGGAACAACATGAATGTCTTACTCATACTGAAAATTGGGTAAAAGATGTCATTATGAAATACAACATTTGTCCGTTTGCCCGTCGAGAAGTCGAACGCGCTAGCATTCGTTATGTTGCCATTGAAGAAACTAAAACAAAGTCTGTGTTAAAGACGCTAATTGAAGAGTGCCAATACTTAGATAATCATCCTGAAACTGAAACCACGCTGTTTATTTTGCCGCGAGGTTTTGAAGGTTTTTACCCTTATTTAGATTTAGTCGATTACGCTACCGATGAGTTAATTGAGCAAGGCTATGAAGGTGTTTATCAATTAGCGACCTTTCATCCGGACTATTGTTTTGAAGGTGAACCACAAGACAGTGCGGCTAATTTTACCAATCGCTCCCCCTACCCTTGTTTGCATATTATCCGTGAAGCCAGCATGGAAATGGCATTAGCCAACTATACTGATCCTGAATCCATTCCTGAGCGAAATATAGCTTTTGCGGAACGTAAAGGCAGCGATTTCTTTGTCCAATTACTGCAACATTGCACTAAATGAGTTGAGAAAGGTCACAGGCGATAAAGAGCGCTGACAAGCGATTAACAGCCTAGAGACTAGGGCGGACTTCGTCCTGCTAGACGCTGCGCGGCTATAAGAGCGGACAATAGTTGGCTCCGTGGTGTAGCAAAAAACCTTCAGACTTAGTCGCTCAAGCTTTTATAGCCTCTAGCCGCGAAGCGTTCTAGCATCTAGGCTCTTTCGCTTGTCATAGCCCTTACCGCTTGTTATCAATTTATAGCCTAGAGACTAGGGCGGACTTCGTCCTGCTAGACGCTGCGCGGCTATAAGAGCAGATAACAGTTGGCTCCGTGGTGTACCAAAAAACCTTCAGACTTAGTCGCTCAAGCTTTTATAGCCTCTAGCAGCGAAGCGTTCTAGCATCTAGGCTCGTTCGCTTGTCATCGCTCGTTACCGTTCGTTATCGATTTATCGCCTTAGCTTTTAGAAAGGATAAATTTGCTGACTTGTTGTGACATATCACTGGCATCACTTAATAGGTTGTCATTGAGCAAAGCAATCTGTTGTGATATTTCCTGCGTATGGTGATAAATATCGTTGATTTTCATGGCATTACGATTTACTTCTTCTGCTACGGCCGATTGTTCATGTGTTGAAGCGGCAATTTATTGGTTCATGCTGTCAATCACGCTAACGTGTTGAGCAATCAATTTAAGCTCATTGCCTGCATGTTGTGACTCTGTAACGCTTTGTTGTGCTTGTACTTGGCCTCGCTGCATAGCACTGACGGCAGTGGCTGCACCCGCTTTAAGGCGCTCGGTCATCGCTTTAATGTCTTCTGTTGAACGTTGTGATCGCTGAGCTAAAGTACGAACCTCATCTGCAACAACGGCAAAACCTCTTCCTTGCTCACCCGCTCTAGCAGCTTCAATTGCCGCATTTAATGCGAGTAAATTAGTTTGGTCAGCAATAGAGCTGATGACCGCTAAAATGGTCACAATATCTTGTACATCTTTATCTAAACGTTCAATACTTTGTGCGGCATTAGCTATCTCTTTAGCCAACAATTGAATCGCATCGCTAGTTTTACTGACATCATTGTTGCCACTCTGCACTTCGATATTGGCATTGGCTGAAGCTTCTGAAACCTGTACCGCATTGGCAGCAATTTCATGGACGGTTGCGCTCATTTCTGTCATAGCAGATGCAACTTGTTCGGCTTCTGACGAACCTTGTTCAACATCGGCTTGCATTGAACGAGTAAAGCCATTCATTTGTTCAACGGCATGAACCAAACTCAATGCATTTCGACGTACGTGGGTAATAACGTGTTCAAATTCTGCCATCATTTGATTAAATGCTATCGAGATTTGGCCAAACTCATCATCAGATTGATGGCTTAAGCGAGTGGTTAAATCAAACTGAGTACCAGCATGCAATATCTGCTTGTGTAGCTGACTTAAACTACGATGCAAATAGCGAGAAACAACCATGCTCATCACAATAGCAAAAATCAGAGCCAGCAATAACACCGCGCCTGTGAGATACATATGCTCAGTTGCTTGTGACAATTTGTCTTGGCTTAATTGCGACAAATCTTGGCTGAATTGTTTTTCAAGCTGAGTTAACAGCTCAATACGTACCGTTGCGATTTTAAACCAATCTTCAGGGCTTTGCTGCGCCATTGCAGCGCTGTCTTGTGCAAAAGCAATTTCACGAAGTTGACTAACATTTGCCATAGCACTGTCTTGTTGGGCTTGTTTAAAAATGCGAATGTTTTCTGGGCTAGCTGCGGCAATAAACCGTTCGGCATAAGTTTGTTGTTCCGCCACCAAAGTGACAAACTTTCGATATAACCCAGGGGGGAATTCACTGCGACCAAAAGTTGTGCTGAGTACTGCTCGCTCTATTCCTGCGCGTTCTTTTAATTGTAAAAATGCTGCGAACGCTTTGAGTGTTATACCTATTTGGCTATCTACACTCTGACTAGCTGCATTATCGACCATAGATAATAATAGGGTGTTGATGCGGGTATAATAACTAACTTGCTCTGCGACACTGATGTTAAGGGCCGTGACATTATTACGCATTTGGCTTAGCTGATTAAATGCTGAAGCAACTTCATTGTATGTGGATTGTAATTGTTGCGGAAAATCGTCTTGCTGAGCAACAAGATTAAAACGTTGAATTTGTATGTCTGTTTGAGCACGTTGAGTCACTAAATTGTCTTTAAATGCTTGTCCTTTAGATCCGAGGAAACCGGCACTCATACCTCGCTCTTTTTGCAGTTCATGTACTAAGGAGCTATTGATAATGGCAGCCTGGGTTAAATCAATAACCAGTGCTAACTGATGCTGAGTTTTGTACTCATTATTAAGGTACATACCACCGAATAAAATACTGGTTAATAAAGGGGGAATGACAAGTAAGGCCAGTTTACGCGAAATATTGAGGTTGCTAATCCATTGCCAATTCATACATCATCCTTTTTAAAACACTTGCGATAAGTAAATTTTTCTTCACTGAACCATAAACTAGATTAATAGATTTTAGTAAGTTATTTACAACAAACTCAGATCTTGCTCACAGCTAATTTAGTTTCTTTTAATTTAATAATGCTTTAAATACATATAATTGAATAGTGAAAGTTATTCCACCTGCGTTAACGCCATACTTACGACATTGTCGGACAATAAAATCAATGAATGTTTTTATCGTGAATGGTTGCAGCGATAAACAAACTAAACACTATTTTTAGACCATCAATAACTACTTATAAACAGAGGCAAAACTCACTGATCAATTCAGGCCATTCATTAACCTCATCTATCGAGTCTGCAATGTGTAAGGTCGAATTAGGTATTGTGGCATGTAATTGAATGGCAGTTTCTATGGGATGGGTCTTGTCGCCGTGCCACGCTAAAATCAGGGTTGGCATGGTCAGTTCGGCAAGTTGCTGCTTACTGGGCAGATCGTTAAGGGCGGCAGCGCGAAACAAATGATCTAGCGTTTGACGTGTCATTAGTTTTAATCCGTCGAGCATGCCTAATACACTATGTTCATGACCATTAATCAGCCAACTTGGAAGTAATTTATCCCAATGTTTAGCGTTTATTTTAGCTAAACCTTTACCACCAAAAATGCGCGCTGCTTTGGCCATTTTATGATATTCGCCTACTTGTACTGCACGAGCATGCCATGCTGTGGGCGGGTTCATCAAGATTAACCCTTTTACCTTATGCGTATGTTTTAATGCTGCGAACAAACACGTAGCACTGCCCATTGATTGGCCACCTAAAATAAGCGATGGCGTTGCGTTAAAGTGCGTCGCGATACTTATCATGTCATTGGCCAGTTCTGGCCATAAATAGTCTTCTACGCACTTACCGGCAGAAGATAAGCCATGGCCGACGGCATCATAGCGAATAAGCTGTAATTTTTTAGGAAACCGATGCCAGGCATATAAACCAATCGCATCTTCACTTTGGATACTGCCGGTTGACCCATGAGCCCAAATCAAAGTTTGTCCTTTACCATTAATGGAACAATTAAATTGATTGATATTAAATTGCTCTGTCATGATGCGGCACTCCTAATGAGGTTATTTATCCTCTTACTATTTCAATCAACCTATTAATAAATAATTTGATTGCATCTGTGGTATCAAACCGAAATGCTAAACCGTAATGAATTTCACTTAAGCCTTTGTTGCGACGAGTTGGAAATCGGGTCATTTGAGCATTGTGATAGTAATCATATTTCGCGTGTACCCCGTCAATCGTAGCCAGCTCAGTGGAAAAAACTTCAAATGCAGGACGAATGATCAGTAATGGCGTTTTTCCTTCTACATGCAAATAAACCGGCTCTTTTAACTCAGGTAGCATGTATTCGGTGACATTCTTAATATTAAAATTAGTACGACATTGCAGTTCATTCAAGGTTGATGCGACTTGTTCAAGGGTGATGCTCATAAAGTAGATGCCTGTGCTGGAGAATGTCATTGATTTATATCACTAGAGTATATGGCCTAGCCGAATAAATAAAAACAAAAAGCCCCGAACAATTGTTCAGGGCTAATGGTGTTTATCAGTGGGCATTGGTTACAAACAATGCTGGTTACTGACAGTACTGGTTATAAAACCAGAATTACGCGTCAATACCTTTACTCACTAAGAATTCGTCGTAAGTGCCTTTAAAGTCATTAATTCCGTTAGGAGTCACTTCAAGAATACGAGTGGCTAGTGACGATACAAATGCACGGTCATGAGACACGAACATTAACGTCCCTTCGTATTTTTCAAGCGCGTTGTTTAATGACTCAATAGATTCCATGTCCATGTGGTTGGTTGGCTCATCGAGTAATAAAATGTTCGGCTTTTGCATGATAAGTTTACCGAAATACATACGGCCTTTCTCACCACCAGATAATACTTTAACTGACTTTTTAATGTCATCTGCACCAAACAGCATACGGCCTAAAATACCGCGTACAGATTGATCATCGTCATTTTCTTTGCGCCATTGGCTCATCCACTCGAACAAGGTCATTTCATTAGCAAAATCTGCTTCATGGTCCTGGGCGTAGTAACCAATATTGGCATTTTCAGACCAATTAATGGTGCCATCGTCTTGCGGGATATCATGTACTAAAGTACGTAACAAGGTGGTTTTACCCACACCGTTTTGACCCAAGATAGCAATACGTTCACCCACTTCAACCATTAGGTTAAGTTTGCTGAACAATGGTGTGTCGTAACCTTTGGCTAAGTTTTCAACCACTAATGCATTACGGAACAATTTCTTTTCTTGTTCAAAACGAATAAACGGATTGACGCGGCTTGATGCTTTGATGTCATCTAGCTTAATTTTATCAATTTGCTTAGCGCGTGATGTAGCTTGTTTCGCTTTAGATGCGTTAGCAGAGAAACGGGCGACGAAGGTTTGTAATTCAGCAATTTGCGCTTTCTTCTTGGCGTTGTCACTCATTAAACGTTCACGTGATTGCTGTGCAGCCATCATGTATTCGTCGTAGTTGCCAGGGAACACTCGTAGCTCACCGTAATCTAAGTCAGCCATGTGAGTACACACTGAGTTTAAGAAATAACGGTCATGCGAAATAATAATCATGGTGCTGTTACGTTGATTCAACATGTCTTGTAACCAACGAATAGTATCGATGTCCAAGTTGTTGGTAGGTTCATCAAGTAGCAGTAAATCTGGATTTGAGAATAGTGCTTGTGCCAATAACACACGCAATTTAAAACCTGGAGCAATTTCACTCATTAAACCAAAGTGTTGCTCAATGGAAATACCTACACCTAGTAGTAAGTCACCTGCGCGGGATTCAGCAGTGTAACCGTCCATTTCAGCAAATTCCATCTCAAGCTCAGACACTTTGATGCCGTCTTCTTCGCTCATTTCAGGTAAAGAATAAATACGGTCACGTTCTTGCTTTACTTTCCACAGTTCTCTGTGGCCCATGATCACAGTATCGACTACTGAAAAGTTTTCGTAGGCAAACTGGTCCTGGTTTAATTTACCCATGCGTTCGTTAACATCTATAGAGACGTTACCGCTTGATGGCTCTAAATCACCGGCAAGGATTTTCATAAAGGTGGATTTACCACAACCATTCGCGCCAATTAAACCGTAGCGATTACCGCCACCAAATTTTACTGAGAGATTTTCAAACAGTGGCTTAGCGCCAAACTGCATCGTGATGTTAGCTGTTGTAATCAAAATGAAATTCCAAATCGTGTTGTGTGTTAAAGCCCATATCAAATTGTAGTCTACTTGCTCGAGTTGACATCTATATGACTCAAGCAAGCAAAAATGATATTGAAACTGGCATACGGCAGAGCCGAGGTAAATACGAAGCGCGACAGTGTAAGGATTTTTGGCCTAATTATCAACCTAGCAATGATACAAATACTGCCCGTTTTGAGATGTGACTGTGATGAAAGAAGTATTTGCGCGTCATTATAAATGTCTAAATAGCGATAATGCGTCAGCGTTGATTTAATGCCGAAAACCTAGAGCAGCTTTCGGCATCAACCATAACCTTGTGAACCGTTTAGTAAAAATCTTAATTACATTATACCTTTGCAGGTTCAGCCACATCATCTGAGAGATTTTCAGCTTGAGTAAAGCAGTTTTGTAGAATTTTTTTAGACGGATATACACCCACAGCACTATCAATCATCTGCGCATCAAAATCGATAATAATTGGAATTAAATTAGTTGCTTTGGTGATTTGACGTTTTCTCAATGCTTTCAATATATTGATGTCTGCTTTTGATGGAGTGTTGTCGAAAGTAAAATACAGATAATGAATCGTACTTTGAGACGTCATCCCTAGGGTTTTCTTCAACCCAAGTAACGCAGTAAATAGCTGCTCATGCTGAGCTTGAACTTGCTCAATTGACACCTTACCCATATCAATTACAGATATTGAAATAATATTGTTAAAATACTTTTTCGCCGCAATAAATGCTATGCCTTCAACTTTGGGTTTACCTTCTGTCTCGATAACAGATAGGTCTAACTCAGTAAAGTCATTTATTGATTAAGATATCTTTCAATCGCTCACGTCCAGTCGCTAACGAGCTAAAATAAGCCGCCTTTTTTTGCATGCGCTGTCCAACGTAAAGTGCTAATGAGCCACAAAGCAGTAAAAAAACTATTTTCCCACCGATACGATGCCAGAAATCGAGGTATGGAGCTTTGGGTAATACCACGCCAGCCTCTAAAACGAGTCCAGTGACTTCCAAGGGGGTTAAGTCTATATACAGGTCTTGTTGTGACAACATTCCAGCAAAACGGCCATCATAATTCCACAGTGGTAGAAACAATATATCAACAGATTTATAGATATAACCTACATCAATGAATTCACCATCTTGTGTTTGAAAACGTGGATCATCAGGAAGTGCCACAACAGGTACAATGTTTTCACCACCAAAAGAGATTAAACCCGCTTTGGCGTGTGCAAGATGGGGCGTCATCGATAAACAGAATAGACATAGCAACAGAGTATTTTTCATTTTAATCCTTTATTAATAAAAAATAGGTGACTAGCGAGGAGGCTAATCAATAACCGAGGAACCACAGGTTTTAACAGCAATGAGTCTTTTAGATTCCATTCAAACAGCGACTCACCGCCATTATACTAAAATATGTCTAGACGACAACGGCATCGCTTGTAATCGTCTATATCACTTAACGTTTTTTAGAGCTTCAAATAACCAATAAGATAATCCAATCCACCAGTGATAGCGGCGACTTGAGCATCGTTACATTCTTGTGCTGTCACGTTTGGACTGTCTGGATAAACCTCTGTGGTGGTATTGAAGTGATTGTCAGTAATACCAGCACATAAACTGAGTTTTTTGACCGGATAGTTAATCACCCCAAATTGCTCAATCGGTACTTCAATTAATTGTCCATTATCGTCAGGCGCGATATGAGTCACTTTAGCCACAGAGTCAATCACTGCTTTTTGGAACGCTGGAGTTGGGTTATCACTGTCGCCGACTAGGTAGAAACCGTCAGGAATAATGCCTTTATCGTATTCAACGCCATCACGTGCAGACAGCAAAGGTCTAAACTCTAACTCATCAGTGTCAGTCGTTTCATGTAAATCGATATGGGCATATACATCTCCCAAACTCGCGACAAATGCTATCAATGCAGCAGACTCTTCTGCTGGGCTATCGGCATAAAAAGAGCGATTAGGATCAATGGCTTTCGGATTCCAACGGTTAACGGTCTCATAACCCCACGGGCTAACACACGGCGCGATGGCCACATTAAAATACTGAGTATAATCCTGTGCTTTAGTGGTTAAAAACTGAATCGCGCCATGTACGCCGCTGGTTTCATAACCGTGTACGCCACCGGTCACAAGAATGGTTTTTTTATTGCTATCCCACTGCTGAGATTTAAATGCAAACAGTGGATACTTATCAGCGTCATAAGATAATGCGCCGTATTGTACTTGTTCAAACGGACCAGTAATCTGAGCCAGTTTACTCACCACTTCATCTTGATATGAGCGTTTTATGGCAACTTGTGCTAACCATTGTGCTTTATCTGCATCGGTCCATTTTTGACCTGGAGTACCAATTGGATACGGTGTTGAATTGCTCATATTACCTCGTTAATCATTTATTTTATTGAGTTATGTATGTGTAAGTCACTTGGTTTTAACTGATGTTTATTGCTCAACTATTTGTTTACTTATATACCGTTTTACTGACCATTTCGCTGGCTAACTGGATGGGCTTTGGCAAAGATAACCAATGCAATCCCAACAAAGATAATGCCAGCCGATACACCTAGATGAAAACTGATTACTTCATCTAAAAAGAGAATGCCACCCACAGCGGCAATAACAGGCACGGTTAGTTGTAAAACAGCAGCATGGGTTGATGTAAGTCCGCGCAATGCTTGATACCACAACGCATAACCAATACCCGAAGCAATTGCACCTGATAAGACGGCTAACAACACTCCTTTGGCAGACAATACCGTTGCTTGTGGTATTGAGACTAATTGCGACGCTGATGTTAATTGAGGTAAGAGCCACACCACCAATATCATCACCGTGACCAAAGGTAAACTGCGAATAAAGTTATAACCTGTATCAAATAATGGGTTAACTGACTTTTTGCCAAGCAAAGTATATCCACCCCAAGCACAGCCGCTGATCGCCATTAGTACTAAGCCGGTCATCGAAGGCGCACTCACGCCGGGCAACACTAAATAAGCAAAACCACTGAAAGCCAATAATGCGCCAATCCATTCAAGTAGGGTTAAGCGTTGGCCTTGAACATAGCTGATTAACATCATGCTAATTTGCACCGCGGCAAACAAAATCAACGCACCAGTGGCGGTATCGAGTAGCACATAGGCGTATGAAAAAGTCACCGCGTAGATAAACAGTAATCCACCCGCAAACATGCTGCCACGACTAGCAGAGTTACTCACTGTGGTTTTAGTACCTCGCAACAGCTTTAATAACCACAATACCAACGCACCAGCAACTAAACGAATCGCAGTAAAACTACTGGGATCAATGAGTGCCGGAGTTTGTTGGGTCGATAATGCCATACGACACAAAACTGAATTGGCAGCAAAGGCGACCAAGGCAATTAAGGTATACAAAGCGATAGAAAACCTTGATAAAAATGCGGATAAGCTAGACATAACAGAGCTACTTAGTCGATTTTTTGAAACTAAATTTATGAGTAAACCACTGTATTACAGCCACTTGCTGTACGTGGGTTAAGCCAAAGTAAACACAAATCCACGGTGAAATGAGTAAAAACCACGGGAGCGCCGCAGTCGAACGACCTGAAAACAATAAATACAAAAAACCGCCATAAATAATAATCACGCCCAGAATGCCTACGATTAGCATGATTTTTTTAAGCAGGTATTCTAACTTCGCCACGTCATTAATCCTTAAAAGTAAAAAAGCCACGCCGAGCATAAGCTCGGCGTGACAGCATCATAACAAACTGAATGTGGGTAACACCAATCACATTCATTATATGAAAGTGCGCAACGCGTTATATTGCATTGGGCGAACAGATAATGAGCACAATGTATATACTCTATCGCTTATAAGCGAATACCGCCGTCAATTTCAAATACACGGCCGTTAACGTAATCGTTTTCAATAATAAAACGTACGGTTGCAGCCACTTCTTCAGGCTGACCTAAGCGCCCTACTGGGACCATTTTTTCTAAACGCTCTAATGCTTCAGGTTTCATCGCTGCGGTCATTTCGGTAGCAATAACACCAGGAGCCACAGCGGCACTGCGAATATTATGACGGGCTAACTCTTTTGCCCACCCAACCGACATTGCAGCAACGCCTGCTTTAGACGCTGAGTAGTTAGATTGCCCCATGTTACCGGCTTTAGCAACGCTAGAGATATTAATAATTACCCCTGCTTGCTTGGTTTCAATCATCGCTGCTGCGGCTTCACGGCCACATAAAAAAGTGCCAGTTAAGTTAACATTGATGACAGACTGAAACTGCTGATACGACATGCGATCGGTGACAACGCCATCTTTGGCTTTAATCATTAGCCCATCACGTAAAATACCGGCATTGTTAATTAACACATTCACTTTACCAAAGTCTTCAACGATAAATTTAAAGCCAGAGACCACATCTTCTTCATCAGTAATGTCTAGGGCGTAACCTTGAACTTCAGTTACAGAACCTAAATCAGCACAAGCTTGTTCAAGTTTAGCCTGATCAACATCGATAAGCGCCAATTTAGCACCTTGGGCAGCTAAATCATGCGCCATAGCTAGACCTAACCCACCAGCTCCGCCAGTAATGACGACAACCTTATCTTTTAATTCCATCAACTGAATCCTTTATTTTTTCTTTGAAAATTGTTCAAAAATACTCGAAAAATCGCGACGACCATGGCCTTGGCGAGCATGATTAACATATAAACTGCGAGCCAGAGAACCCATTGGTGTGCTTGAATTAGAGGCGACCGCCGCTTCTTGCGACAACCCTAAATCTTTAACCATCAAGTCAACCATAAAGCCACCTTGGTAATCTTTTGACGACGGCACATTCTCCATCACATCTGGGCATGGATTGTACTTTTCTAACGTCCAGTTACCGCCGCTACTGACTTTCATGATATCAGACAACACTTTAGGATCTAAACCATTATCCAAACCAAGTTGTAATGACTCGCTAGTACCCACCATTAACACAGACAACAGCATGTTATTACAAATTTTAGCAATTTGACCTGCACCTACTACACCAGCGTGAAAAATATTGCCGCCCATAACCGTTAATACCGTTTGCGCTTGTTGATAGGCTGCTTCACTACCACCACAAATAAAGGTTAAGGTACCGGCTGCCGCGCCTGCTGTGCCGCCTGATACTGGCGCATCCATAAACTCAATGCCCTTTTCGGCGGCTTTTGCACCCACTAAACGCGCACTGTCGGCATCTATGGTTGAGCAATCTATCAGTAATGCCTGTTTAGACACGACATCTAACAAACCTTTATTATTGTCATCGCCTAGGTACAAGCTGCGAACATGCTTGCCTGCTGGCAGCATGGTAATGACAAAATCGGCGGCTGCCGCTGCGCCGCACGCGGTTTTAGCTCTGAGTGCGCCTTGCGCCGTTAACGCTTCTACTGCGACAGGGTTTAAGTCAAACACAGTGACTGTCATACCCGCGTTAACTAAATTGGCCGCCATTGGGCCACCCATGTTACCTAAACCAATAAATGCTACTGTTGCCATTTCGTTAATCCTTTTTAAGTAAAGTCTGCTAATGGGTGTCTATCTTCAGCCCAAGGCGAGGTAACCAATTGGGTCACTTTATTCGCATCCACTGCGTCTACATCTGCAAATAACCATTTAGGTTGGCGATCTTTATCAATCAGTAAGGCGCGAACACCTTCGCAAAAATCACCCATAGAGCAACAATTGACACTCACACCTAACTCCCACTTAAAGCAATCAGCTAAGCTAAGTTCTGTGCCAAGTTCTGCCTGAGCAAAAATCAAGTGCCAGCTAATAGGACTGCCAGCTAACGCGGTCTTTTGGGCTCGTTTTAGCCAATCAAGCTCAGTGTTTAATGTCGATAATTGATGATGCACATCAAGGATGTCACCCGCCATCAACAAATCAATTTGTGCTTGAAATTGTTGCAGTTGGCTAACGGATAATGCCGCTAAGTGTGGCTGACTCATATTGGTCAACAATCCGCTTAGCAGTTGATGGTTTATCTCACTATCTTGACTCCAAGCCAGTTCAGCCATGGCATCGAATAACGGCTCTTTTTCATCGCTATTAAGAAGATGATTCCCTAAACCGACATACAGCGCATCTGCACAGTTCATGTTGTAAGCGGTTAAGCCTAAAAACAACCCTGTTTTTCCCGGCATACGGTTTAAAAAGTAGCTACCGCCAACGTCTGGGTATAAACCAATGGTCACTTCAGGCATTGCAATACGGCTACGCTCGGTAACAACACGATGGCTCCCGCCCGCCATTAGCCCGAGTCCACCGCCCATAACAATGCCGTCACCCCACACTAAAACGGGTTTGCCGAATTGATGCAGTAAATAATCAAGTTGGTATTCTTGGGTAAAGAACTCACACGCCTCTGTGGTCATGTTGTTCGGATTGGCGATGGATGCATGGTAAATGGCACGTACATCTCCACCAGCGCAAAAGGCTTTTTCGCCGGCGCCATCAAGCACAACACACGCAATACTGTCGTCTTGTTGCCATTTAGTGAGTTGTGCTTGCATTGCTGCAACCATGTCGAGGGTTAATGCATTAAGTGCTTTTTCAATATTCAGAGTTACCACGCCAATAGATTGACCTGATAACGTGCCTAAGGTTTGAAATATTACATCTTGAGTCATTAGCAGTTCTTCCAGTTTGGGGCGCGTTTTTGTAAAAAGGCCTTCACACCTTCAGCCTGATCTTCGGTATTAAATAAGCCAACAAACAGTTCACGCTCAAGCGGTAATGCTTGAGTTCGCGGCATAGTTCGTCCAGCTTGAATAAGGGTTTTACATACGCTGACACTGCTAGGTGATTGCTTAGCCACTTTCGCTGCTAGCGCCACTGCGGCATCTAAGACATGGCCTTGTTCAACGACTTCTTCCACTAAGCCAATTTTTTCAGCCTTCGCAGCATCAATACGCTCGCCACATAAAATCATCCGTTTTGCCCAACCTTCACCCACTAATGCGGTTAAGTTTTGGGTGCCACCAGCACAAGGCAGTAAACCCACTGAGGCCTCAGGCAATGCCAATTGGGCTTGCGCTTCTGCAATTCGTAAATCACAAGCTAATGCCACTTCTAACCCGCCGCCCATGGCATAACCATTAATTGCCGCAATAGATACACCTCTAAACGCACTTAAGGCTTCAAACGCTTCGCCGAAATGTGTTGCCATGGAAGCTGCATTGTCTTTATCGCCGTCAGCAAACAAATTCAAATCAGCACCTGCTGAGAAAAACTTGTCACCTTGACCAGTGATCACAAGCGCATAAACATCTTTGTTTTGATTCAGTTCGAGCACGATATGTTTCAGCGCTTGCAAACTGTCAGCGGTCCAAGTATTAGCTGGCGGATTATTCAGAGTCAAAATGGCCGTGTGGCCGACTATATGTTTTAGAATTGCAGGGTGTGTAGTCATAATGCTATGTCCTTATGCTAAAGCTAGTGAGTCACGAGTGGAACCGCTAATTACAGGATCGGATGAGCATCGCTAGCGAGCAAACGGCGAGCAATAATCAGGCGCATAATTTCATTAGTGCCTTCTAAAATCTGGTGCACGCGCACATCTCTGAAATGACGTTCTAAAGGGTATTCACGGATATAACCGTAACCGCCGTGAATTTGCAGCGCACCGTCACACACTTGGAAACCTACATCGGTCGCAAAACGTTTCGCCATAGCACAATAAGCACTGGCTTCAGGGTCTTGAGTGTCTAATTTAAAAGCTGCTAAACGTACCATTTGACGGGCAGCCACTAATTCGGTTGCCATGTCAGCCAGTTTAAACTGCAATGCTTGGAATGCCGCCAGCGGTTTACCAAATTGCTTACGCTCATTCATGTATTGAGTTGCGCGAGTCAGTGCAGCTTGCGCGGTGCCAATTGAACAGGTGGCAATGTTAATACGTCCGCCGTCTAGGCCTTTCATCGCAAAGGTAAAACCTTGGCCTTCTTCACCAAGTAAATTGGCAGCCGGTACACGCACGTTTTCAAAACTGATCATTCTTGTTGGCTGTGCGTTCCAGCCCATTTTATCTTCTGCTTTTCCGTAAGTGACGCCTACTGCATCTGCTGGTACGGCAATCGCTGAAATCCCTTTAGGGCCAGATTCACCGGTACGGCACATCACTACGAGTAACTCGGTTTCACCGGCACCAGAGATAAACATTTTTGAACCGGTGATCAAGTAATCATCACCATCACGCACAGCTTTAGTTTGCAATGAAGCGGCATCGCTGCCGGCACCAGGTTCTGTTAAACAGTAAGATGCTAATAACTGCCCTGTGGTTAAGCCTTCTGACCACTGCTTACGCAAGGTTTCTGTACCCCACGTAGTCACCATCCAGGTTGCCATATTATGAATAGTTAACATTGCTGTGGTGGCTGTACAACCATGGGCTAATTCTTCAAAAATAATTGAAGCGTCTAACCGGGATAAGCCCATGCCGCCTTCTGATTCTGGCGAATACAAAGAACAAAAGCCCAGTTCCCCGGCTTTTTGAATAACGTCTTTAGGAAAATGATGTTCTTCATCCCACTTGGCGGCGAATGGCGCGAGTTCTTCGGCAGCGAATTGACGGGCTAAATCAGCAAACTGACGCTGATCTTCGTTTAAATTAAAATCCATGCTGGACTCCTAATATTGTCTTGGATGACTCTTGGGTCATTTATTGCCTTAGCCGCATACCGCTTTAAGCGGTTAACTCATTACTAGCGGCAATGGGAGGTAAGGTGGTCTTGTTGTTTAGCGAAAAATATTACCGTGACAGCGTCACGGCAATAAACATCATTTCTATTTAAGATCAATACTCATGTTAGGACCGCTAACGGCTTCTGAGTCAAACCAACGAGTGGTGATAGTTTTGGTTTCTGTGCAGAAACGTACCGCTTGCTTGCCGTAGGCGTGTTGGTCACCATAGAAACTGCCTTTCCAACCGGTGAATGAGAAGAATGGTAATGGCACCGGAATTGGCACGTTAATACCCACTTGGCCTACTTCAATTTCATGTTGATATTTACGTGCAGCTCCGCCTGATGCAGTAAAGATTGAGGTACCGTTACCGTAAGGGCTGTTGTTAACCAGTTCGATAGCATCGTCTAAGTTATCCGCTTCCATACAACACAGTACCGGACCAAAAATCTCTTCTTTGTAAATGCTCATGTCGGTGGTGACATTGGTAAACATCGTTGGGCCAACCCAGTTACCCGACTCGTAACCTGCAACGGTGAAATCGGTTCCATCGAGTAAGCAATCAGCACCTTCAGCTTTACCTTGAGCAATCAGTTTGAGTACACGCTCTTTTGCTGCAGGACTGATAACAGGGCCGTAAGCAGCATCTTTGTCATCCCATAAACCAGGACGAACCTTAGCTAACGCTTCTTTTAATTCAGGGATCCACTCTTTAGCTTTACCGACAAAAATAGCGACTGAAATCGCCATACAACGCTGACCAGCAGCACCAACAGAGGCACCAACCATGTTATTGATCACTTGCTGTTTGTTCGCATCAGGCATGATCACGCAATGGTTTTTAGCTCCTGCAAACGCTTGCACACGTTTTAGATTGTCGGTACCGGTTTTGTAAATGTATTGACCAACCCCCACAGAACCAACAAACGAAATCGCTTTAATGGCTGGGTCTCTTAGCAAGATGTCGACTGCTGTTTTGTCGCCATGAATAAGTTGTAACACGCCTTTTGGCGCGCCTGCTTCAACAAACAATTCAACTAAACGCTGTGGCGTCATAGGATCTTGTTCTGACGGCTTTAAAATAAACGTATTACCACAAGCGATAGATAACGGGAACATCCATAATGGGATCATCGCAGGGAAATTAAACGGAGTAATACCGGCACATACACCTAAAGGTTGAGTGTAGCTATAGGTATCGATATTACGAGCGACGTTTTCAACGGTTTCGCCCATCATTAACGAGGCAACACCACAAGCATGTTCAGCAACTTCAATGCCGCGCCATACATCACCTTTAGCATCTTCAAAAGTTTTACCGGTCTCGTGAGCTAAAATAGTTGCTAGTTCATCGTGATGCTCTTTGAGCAAATGTTGATAACGCAACATGACGCGCGCACGTTCAGACACGGGGACTTCTTTCCAGGTTTTAAACGCTTCTTTGGCACTGTGAATGGCCTGCTCTACTTCGGCAGTAGTAGCGCAGTTAATTTTAGCAATAACGCTATTATTGGCTGGATTGGTGACATCAATATTGCGATCGCCGCTGCCATAAGTGAATTCGCCATCAATATAATGCTTAACTTGTGTGATCATGTTGTTTTCCTCGATCCTTGAACATCTTATGAGTGAATAACATCACTCGTATTGAGTTACTGCGCAGGTAATGCGATTTATTATGTTTGTCAGTCGCACATATTAAGTGGCTGCGTATACATTTACCTGTGCGGTGGTCTTGTCGAACTTAACTTGTATTGTCTATTTACACTTCTATCGCCATTGCTGTGGCTTCGCCGCCACCAATACATAACGATGCCACGCCGCGCTTAAGGCCGCGTGCTTTTAAGGCATAAATTAATGTGACTAACAAACGCGCTCCAGAACAACCAATTGGGTGTCCCATTGCACATGCGCCGCCATTAACGTTAACTTTATTGGCATCTAAGCCAAGTTCAGAAATCGCTAACATGGTCACCATGGCAAACGCTTCGTTGATTTCATATAAATCGACATCATCTTTGTTCCACTGCACTTTATCGAACAGTTTTTGCATCGCGCCAACCGGTGCGGTAGTGAACATTGACGGTTCTTGTGAATGAGTAGTGTGACCTTTGATGGTGGCTAAAACATTTAAGCCAAGTTGCTGGGCTTTTTCGCGCGTCATTAACATTAACGCTGCAGCACCGTCTGAAATAGAACTTGAGTTGGCGGCAGTGATCGTGCCGTCTTTAGTAAATGCAGGGCGTAATGTTGGGATTTTTTCAGGACGGGCGTTACCCGGTTGTTCATCTATCTCAACCGTCACGTCGCCACGACGTGTGCTGATGGTTACTGGCACGACTTCGTCTTTAAATGCGCCAGAGTTAATCGCTGCATTGGCTTTTTCGAGCGAACTTAATGCAAAAGCATCCATTTGCTCACGAGTTAAACCAAAGTCATCAGCGGTTTTTTGAGCAAATGTGCCCATTGCGCCACCAGTGTAAGCATCTTCAAGGCCGTCTAAAAACATGTGGTCCATGACTTTGCCGTGCCCCATACGCATGCCGCTGCGTGCTTTGTCGAGTAAATATGGTGCTTGGCTCATGCTTTCCATGCCACCCGCAACCACAACTTGGCTGCTGCCCGCTTTAATTAAATCGTGGGCTAACATGACGGTTTTCATACCAGAACCACAGACTTTATTGACTGTTGTTGCACCAACACTTAACGGTAAACCTGCACCTAGAGTTGCTTGGCGAGCAGGTGCTTGGCCTAAACCGGCAGGCAATACACAACCCATCAATACTTCGTCAACAGCATCAACGCTGATCCCCGTTTGGGCGATAAGACCTTTGATAGCGGTTGCAGCTAATACTGGAGAAGCTACCTCAGACAATGCGCCTTGAAACCCACCCATTGGTGTACGTTTCGCGGCAACAAAAACGATATCTTGACCTGTTTGCTCTGTACTCATAACCACTCCAATTTACTGCGCTTGAAAAATTAACATCAATAATATGCATATCACTTTGACGTTGACGCGAACGTAAAGCAAGTAAAAAATGGTCTAAATACTGATGTTAATTAATAGGAATTGTCAGTGAAGATTTACAGTTTAAGAATGTCACGTTTAAATTTGATGTAAGATATTGTTTTTATGATACATATCAATATCTATTTATCAGTAACATGATTACTGTTGAGTGATTTGTTGAGCGTAAAACTTTAGTCTAAGTAGAAAGTAGCCGCAGCGACCAAACAACTGCATCGGCACTTAGGCAGGGTTAATGATCGACAACCACGACTTGATTGCGACCGTTGTCTTTTGCTTGATATAAGCCTAAATCGGCTTGCTTAATAATGTCGACAAGCTCATGAGTTTGCGAGGTTAACATCGCAACAGCCACACTGATGGTGAAATTCATTTTAACATCGTTAAACACAAACTGGTTTGACTCAATACTGGTTCGCAATCGCTCGGCTATTTCAACGGCTTGTGCTTGCTCGGTATCAGGTAAAATAATTAAAAACTCTTCGCCACCGATGCGACCTAAAATATCGTTTTTCTTGAGCCAATTGCGTGCTCGTCTACCACACGCTTTTATGGCTAAATCGCCAATATCATGACCATAATGGTCATTAATGGTCATTAATGGCTTTAAAGTTATCGATATCGAACATAATAACGGCTAGTGATCGATGATGTTTTTTAGCCTGATAAAAGCGCTTTTTACCCTGTTCAAAAGTATGACGTCGATTAGCAATCCCCGTCAAATAATCCGTTTGAGAGCGGCGTTTAAATTGTCGGCGAGATTGCCACAAGAAAATGACCACCACCAATAACACCAATGCAATTAGCACTGCGATTGCCATTGATAAGTTAGTAATTTTTTGAGAATCTATTTCAGCCTCTAAATTCAACTTATTGATGGCCAATTGCTTTTCGAGCAGACGATTATTGAACTCAGCCACGGTAAGATTATGGTCTAATGATGAATTAACCACATCGTTATTTATGATGTTAGCAAAGTGCTTTTTTTGTAAATCGATGGTATCCAAAAGCTTATTCATGCCCAGATTACTCGATCCATTGGCGTAATCAATAATGGCCGCAATCATCAATTTCAGTTCATTGGAATGGCCGTCATAAGTCGCCGAACCAGAAAATATTTCAGCATACTTAAAAGCTTTATCTGGTTGTTTTTGGCGAAAATAACTCAATGCCAACCATGCATGCGTAGCGTCGACAAAGTATTTTTCTTGGGTTGTATCTTGCACTTCAAGTGCGCGCAAAAAATGATCTATACCTTCTTGAAATAAACCTTGAGCCCAACAGCTAATACCCGTATTAAATTGATAGAAAAAATCAAAGTCAGCAAACTCTGGCGATTGTCCTACCAGTTGCTGCATTTGGGCTAAATGAGCTTTATTTTCCCCCCACAAGGCCAATTTAATCGATTCGCCCACCATGTTATGCAACATATTAAACATGTCTTGTTTATCTTGGGCTTGCTCCCAAAAGTCATAGGCTTTGTTAAAGTATTCGTAGGCTTTACGGTTTAAACCATTATCACGATAGATAGCAGCCGTGGCATTGAATATCATCGCTTGACGACTCAGTCCTAATTGATGTTGTTGCGCTAACGCTAAAGCTTCATTTAACCTTTTGAGACCTTCGCCAAAATCACTTGGTTTATTATGGCAATACGCACTTTGCGCTAACACTTCGGCCAAGATATCAACGTTTCCAAGCTGACGGGCTAATGTAATCGCCACTTCACGATCTGGGCAATAAATTTGGGTGTCGTTAGTTTGAAGGTAAAGTATGAATGAGCGTTCGAGATAGCTTTTGACCAGTTCTTTGCTAAGAGGATGTGGTGTAAGTAATTTAATGGCATGGCTATAGCTGTTAATTACAGCAACAAGATCACTGTTAACTTCTTGCTCTATTGCCAGTAAATGCAATAACTGGCCTTGCTGTTCAATCGGCCATTGAGCACTTTGTGGTCGCTGTTGTTGTAAAAAGTCAATGCGTTGTTGTGGTGAGCTTAATGTGGCTAACTGTTGTTTGATATCAGTAATTTTTGTGCTATCAGTAATTTCTGTGCTATCAGTATTATCGCTAACAGTATTGTTGCTAACAGTATTGTTGCTAACGGTATTGTCGCTAACATTGGCACCATTCATAATAGTGCCATTAGCGTCACTAAAAATGTCACCGGCCCCCCAGGTAGTTAGCGGCCAGCTTACTGCACACACCAATATTATCATCAACTTGGTTTTAACCATTTAACCTCGACCTTACAATAAAAACATCTAAGTTTAACAATAGCTTTTATCGAAACGAAGTCAACGTTAAAACGCTGGTGAAACTATATTCAAATTTACTTTTTACTTTCCCATGGTGTTTTCGCATTCATGTCAGACAAGTCATATGGCGTTAACTGGTAAACATAATAATTAAGCCAATTACTGACTAATAAGCTGCCATGACTATGCCAACGAACAATAGTATCTTGTGTTGGGTCATCTTGTCGGTAATAGTTTTGCGGAATATCTGGCTTGAGGCCTTCGCCAACATCGCGCACATATTCTTCATTCAAGGTGTCTTTTTGATACTCAGGGTGACCCATAACAAACACATTATGATTATCACGACTGAGCACAATATACGCGCCAGCCTCGTCTGATTCAGCCAACACTTCTAAATCTGGATGTTGACGAATTTGTTCAATATCCATTTCAGCAAATCGTGAGTGCGGTGCAAAAAACTCATCATCAAAACCGCGCAGTAGTGGGTGTGGGTCGCTGGTTCTTCGATGATTAAATACACCTGAACGTTTATTCGCTAATAACTGACGATGTAAATCATAAAGATGATATAAACCAGCATGAGCTGCCCAACATAAAAACAGTACTGAAGTGACATGTTGTTGTGACCAGTCAATAATTTCGCGAATGTGGTCCCAATACACCACATCTTTAAAATCAATTTTTCCTAACGGTGCACCTGTAATAATCAAACCATCGTAATTGTTATTTCTAATGTCTTCAAAATCACGATAAAAAGTATTCATGTGATCCACTGATGTATGCTTTGATTCCTTATCATGAATGCGTAATAAATCGACCCCAACTTGCAAGGGCGTATTGCCCAGTAATCGCAACAACTGGGTTTCAGTTTCGATTTTATTAGGCATTAGATTCAAGATTAATACCCGCATTGGACGAATGTCCTGATTAGCAGCTCGGGTTTCAGACATCACAAAGATATTTTCTGACTCTAAAATACCTGCTGCAGGCAGGTTATCTGGAATTCGAACCGGCATACGTCTCACCTTTAGATTAATTAAACACATGTACCTGATTAACCAACGTTCGGTTAACCAACCAGCCTTTTCACAATAACGTTAATGTCTGTTATGTCACAGTTTCAACATTCAGTTTAGCGCTAAAAACAGCGGTCATCATCGATTGTCAAATGTCGTTTGCAAACATAACTAACCTACTCACCCAGCCTAAACCGCGACAGAATGGCTTATTGCTAACGTTAATATCGGTCAATCTGTTAGATAACCATCATACACTTGGATGGCTAGAAGTCTACACGTCTCAAGTTGAATTTTTTTCTTACTTGTTATCAACTGATGTTATTTCTATTATGAGTCATTATTTTTGATGAGATGAATCATGTCTACAGCGACAGCGATGATTATTGGCGCCAGCTCTCAACTGAGCCAAGCCTTAGCCAGACAGTTATCTGCACAGCAAGTTTCGCTGGTGCTCTTTGTTAACGACCCTGAATCACTTAACGAGTTTAGTCAAAGTCTGCCTGGCGATGTCAGCGTATATCCGTTAGTAATTAATCAACCTGACACACTAATAGCACAGCTGAATGCCGCTTGGAGCAAACATAATGGCGCCCATTTGGTGATTGTTAATACCGGTGTTAATGACTACGATTCTACCCTGCCTTGGGCAATTGATAAGCACACTATCGATATTAACGTAATGGGCTTTGCTGCGGCAAATAACTGTATTTTTAAATTAATGTGCGAGCAAGGTTACGGCCAACTAGCCGCCATTAACTCAATAGCCGGTCAACGTGGAGGGCCTAATGTGGCTTATCATGCCTCCAAAGCCTTTGCTGAAAATTACCTGCAAGGCTTGAGTATGCATGCACAACGATTAAAGCTGCCTATTACCATTAGTGATATTCAATTAGGGTTATTTGATAAAGCCGTTCATTTGAATACACAATTGCTGTTGTCGCCTATCGATAAAGTGGCTACACAAATCATCTCAGCCTTGCAAAAAGGTAAACGCCGAGTGTATGTAACTAAACGCTGGCGCATTGTCGCGTGGATAAATCGTTTATTACCAGAGTACATTTACAATACTCGCCATTGGAAACCGCGTAAAAAGTCTCCATAAGTGCCATCAACAAAAACAGGAACCCGTAGGTTCCTGTTTCATATGTTCGTTTTTCACTAACGTATTCTACCTAGCTTAATAAGTATAACCGACGCTGATCATGTAAACCCAAGGATCAATGTCTGTATCAACCACAACATGATCTGCCCCCATATCAAAGCTCACATCCGTTGCAATTTGAGCATACCAAACAGACGCGTTAACCAACCATTTCTTGTCAATTTGATAATCAAGCCCAACTTGAGCCGCCATGCCCCAAGAGTTCGATAGGCTCAAATTATCTAAGCCAAGATCTTTCGCCTCTTGAGTAAATTCACTGTCATAAAAATTGGTAAAATTAACCCCTAAGCCAATATAAGGACGTAAAGCAGACTGTGAATCGCCAAAGTAATATTGTGCGACCAGTGTTGGAGGTAATTGCTTTGAGTCAGCAATTTTACCGAGTTCACCCAGTGACACATCGTGACTAAAAGGCGATGCCGCTAATAATTCAATACCGATATTATCAGTTAGCATATAACCAAAATTTAGCCCTAATTGGACATCGTTATCTACGCTAAATTCAGCAATATTTGCGACTACAGGGCTTGACTCATTTGGAGCAACCATTGCCACACCAGCACGAACAATAATATCTCCTGCTTGATGGGCCGCAGCACCAAATGAAAAACCAGCAGTTAATAAAGAAGCAGCAACTAAACTTAGGGTAATTTTCTTATTCATTTTTTAACACTCCTTGGCAATGACAACTAGATGCAATTCTGTGCATCCTTAACATTTGCGGTTAACCTACTGAAGTTAATCGTTAACATCATTGATTCAGATCAACAAAACAGCAGTACCCCTATAGAGGTACCTAATTAGATCCCAGACACATGATTTAGATCACAAAGTGAGGCGGTAAAGAGATGAAAGAGGTATTTAACAGTTAGGTTTTGTGAGGTTGAACAGGTGAATTATTATTGATGATTAATCTGTTACAGATAGTTTGCAGTAATGCATTAACCATCCCTTTTGGGACACGCGATGGTTAAAAATAGCTTTGTCACGCTTTGGGTTTGGACTTAATGACAAGTCAAACAAACAGCCTAAACCAAACACACTCGTCACGTGTAATTGAAACTCAGCTGTTGTATGGTCATCAGAGGGGACTAATTTAACCCCAATAGCCGTTTGTTTTTCTGGCCAAAATGACATGGCATCAACACAAGAACTATAGGGCATATCACCATTTCTAAGATGCATTCTGGCTTGGTTTTTCGCCGACCATGGCAGACCTATCTGCTTAACGAGTAAAGCTTCAATCGCCTGGTCTTCTGCAGAAGATGGGGTGTTATCACACCAGTAAATGACATCAATGTCGTTTAAGGGCTGTGAGGTCATGCTGTGCAAATTATCCCAGATCAAATTGCGTATAAAACCCGCACTAATTAACCAATCTGTGATCCCTTGTTGTTGCATCACTTTCTGACACGTCATTAAGGCTGCCATTCTAAGTTCATCTTGTTGTAACCACTGCCACAACAAGAACAATGGCTTAGCCTGCCCATGTTGCAGCTGATCAATGGCCACTTGGTTTAACAGGGGCGGATTTAACTGGTGCTGATTAAACAAGGTTTGATTACGTCGCGTCATGCTGTTGTTCTGGCGCGGCATCAGCAAATGCAGGTAACTTATGGCACTCATCCCAAATTCTGACAATATTAGGATACGCAGCAAGCTCTAAATTAAAGCGTTTGGCATTATACACTTGCGGGATCAGACAAATATCGGCCAGCGAAGGCGTATCACCAAAGCAGAAACGTCCAGAATATCGGCTTAACTGCTGTTCTAAAGCAGCAAAACCAAGGTGTATCCAATGGTGATACCAACGCATTTTATCAGCTTCTGATACACCCATTTCGTTAACTAAATATTGTAATACTCGAAGATTATCTAAAGGATGAATTTCACATGCTATGGCTTGAGCCATGCTGCGAACAATAGCTCGCTGCTCAATATTGCTGGGAAGTAACGGTTGCTGAGGGTGTTTTTCGTCGAGGTATTCTATAATGGCTAACGATTGCGATAAGTTAATCTCGCCTGACTCATTATTGTCGATAAACGTCGGCACAAGATCCGAGGGGTTGAGTTGATGGTAAGCCTCAGAATGTTGCTCACCACCATTATTAACCAAATGAACTGAAATATGTTCAGCCGTTAACTGCTTTAAATTTAACGCAATACGCACGCGATATGCCGCACTTGAACGCCAGTAGCCATAGAGTTTCATGTCAATTCCCTTATTTTTATTTTAATCTGCCTAACAAAAAGGCAATAACGATTAACCGCTATTGCCTTTATATTTCGATTTATATCGCTTTCATAATCTTAAGCTTTGTATTCAACCACTTTTTGATCGATAGAACCAAAGATACTCACACCGTTATCATCAAACATTTCAATGCGAACAGTGTCACCAAAATGCATAAAGGGTGTTGATGCTTTACCATCGGCAATGATTTCAAGCATGCGTTTTTCAGCTAAACAACTTGAACCAGCACTGCGATCGTAGTTAGAAATAGTACCAGAACCAATAATTGCACCTGCGCCTAATGGACGTGTTTTAGCCACGTGCTCTACTAACTGGCTAAAGTTAAACGTCATGTCGACGCCGGCATTCGGGCGGCCAAACAACTCACTGTTTAAATGAGTCACTAACGGCAAATGTACTTTGCTGTCTTGCCATTTGTCACCTAACTCGTCTGGGGTAATCGCAATGGGTGAAAAGGCACTCGATGGCTTAGATTGGAAAAAGCCAAAGCCTTTGCCTAATTCACCTGGGATTAAGTTACGCAGTGATACGTCGTTAACTAACATCAATAATTTGATGTGCTTAGTTGCATCTTCGCTGTTAACACCCATGGCAACATCATCAGTAACAATAGCGATTTCTGATTCGAAATCGATACCGTATTCTTCACTGGCCATTTGAATATCCGCTTTAGGGGCGATAAAACAGTCAGAACCACCTTGATACACTAAAGGATCAGTCCAAAACGATGCAGGCATTTCAGCGCCACGAGCTTTGCGTACTAACTCAACATGGTTAACATACGCACTGCCATCGGCCCATTGGTAGGCTCTTGGTAAAGGAGATAAACAACGTGCTTCATCAAAATCTACTGCATTGTCCATCTGGCCGGCGTTTAGTGCTTCATACAACTCATTAAGTTGTGGATATAGCAAATCCCAAGCATCTAATAATTGCTGCATAGTATGGGCAATAGCGGGTACCGCGACTGTTTTGGTCAAATCTTTACTGACTAACATCAATTGGCCGTCGCGACGTCCGTTGTGATAACTTGCAAGTTTCATTACTGCTCCTAAATTCTGGGTGAGATCTGCGTCCTACTCGATACAAGACTCTCAATCTAACCATAGAAATAACCGATCGTGACGGAAAATCCTATAGTAGGTACTAAATCACATTTTTGCGGTGCTAATCGTGATTTGTAAATTATTCGTTACAAAATATAAAAGGCCACGTCAACACTGATTGTTAGCGTTAAAATGACCAAAATGCCAGCACTTGGCTGGCATTAAATCGTTACATTACTTTTTCTTACTAATACTGTAATCACGCAACTTGTTAGCAATAGCGGTATGAGACACACCTAACTTTTTGGCTAATTGGCGTGTACTTGGGTACGCGGGATATAACCGACGTAATAAACTGGCTTCATATTCTTTCATCGCCTCGTCTAACGTGCCTTCGAACTCTTCATCGAAGTAGCCAAAGCCTTCAGCATATGAAGGTAATTTAAGTTGCTCAACGGTCAATTCTGTTGAGCCATCCCACATTGATACCGCTCTAAAAATCGCATTTTTCAATTGGCGCACATTACCCGGCCATGCATAGGTAAATAGGTAATCGCGACAACTTGCCGAGATACGTCTTAAGGGACTCGATAACTGCTGACTATAATGCTCTAAAAACATCTCAGTTAATGGAATCACATCTACACGACGCTCACGCAGTGATGGCATGTGATAGCTTAAGACATGGATTCGATAGTACAAATCTTCTCTAAACTCACCGGATTGGCAAAGTTCAGCCAAATGTTTTTGGGTTGAACAAATAATCCGCACATCGGCGCGTACTTCTTCATCGCCACCAATCCGTCTAAAAGTTCCGTCTTGTAATAAACGCAATAATTTAACTTGTGCGGTTTTAGACATCTCGGCAATTTCATCAAGAAACACCGTACCGCCTTTTGCTTCTTCAAATAGACCGCGTTTAACGACGGTGCCATTGCTAACAAAGCCAAACAACTCTTCCTCTGCGACACTATCGGGCAAAGCCGCACAGTTTATTGCGATAAAAGGATGTTCACGGCGCATGCTGGCATCATGACTCGCACGGGCCATCAACTCTTTACCCGTTCCTGTTTCACCGGTGATAAGTAACGGTGCATCAAGTTGCGCCATACGCTTGGCTTGCTTGAGTATGTCTTTCATTTTGTCACTGATAGCCAATACATTATCAAAACCAGTGGTTTGATTTTGCAGAGCATTAAACTGTTTACCCACTCTAGCGGGTGATTTCAGCGAGATAACCGCACCCGCCAAAATAGTTTTTTCATCGTCATCGGGTAAGTAAATTGGCAGCATTTCAGCCAAATACTCGCTCGAGTTAATTTGAACTCGTGTGGCTTGCGCCAACACCGGTATTTCACTCATCCAACGAGCAAAGTTAAACCCTTGTACCCAATGATTAAGTGACTCGCCCACCACTTCATGTTCAGCCATACCAAGCGTCAATAATGCCGACTCATTGGCTATGCGGATCCGCCCTTTCGCGTCTGTTGAAAACACCGAATCGGGTAAGGTTTTAAGTAAGGTTTTTAGGGCGTAATGTTCTTGCTCTGACGGCATAAAAGATACGGTACGGACATCGTGCACACTTTCGACTTTACGAATTTGTGGCATTAGCTCACGCAGGGTTTCGAAACTGATTTCTGCAAACTGCAAAAACAGGAAACCTTTATTACTAGCATCAATGGCAATTAAGTTAATACCATGTTTTTCAAGCACGACGAGGATGTCTTTCGCTAAACCCACGCGATCGATACAGCTGACTTCCAAACGCATAATGTAACGATTCCCTATTTATTAATGTTTTATTGCGGAAATTTGGCATAACGTTAGAGGGATATGGCTTCAGTGGCAAGTGAAGTTTACAGCAGAATTGTAACAGAGAAACTATTTCAGCACATTACGTTAACGTAACATGCTGAAATGGATGACGATAGTAACTAGTCTAACAACTGGTCTGTCTTGGCAGCCATAATGAAATCGTTTTTGTGTAAGCCTTTAATTGAGTGTGACCACCACGTCACTGTGACTTTGCCCCATTCGGTTAAGATACCTGGGTGATGGAACTCTGCTTCAGCTAAATCGGCCAACTTATTGGTAAAGGCCATCGCTAACTTAAAGTTTTTAAATTTATATACCCGCTCTAACTGCATAATGCCGTCACGAACTTCAACGCCCCAATCAGGGATCATACCGACAAGCTCTGCTAACTCTGCATCCGTTACTTTTGGTGCATCTGCTTGGCATGCTTCACATTTCATCTCGGTTAATGCGTTCATTTGTACTCCTTGGCTTAATTAAATAGTGTCTCACTTGCAGGTTGTTGAGCTAACTTATTGGTTGCTCATCTGCAATAAATCGTTAACTGGCTTTGACTTTTAGAGCAAATTTAGGCTCAAACATGCCTAAATGACGTGCTTTTGTCACCATGCTCATAATGTCCATACGGGCAATTTCGTCTAAATAGTCAATATGATCGATAACATAATAAATAGGTTGCATGATATCAATACGATACGGTGTGCGCAGTACGTCGAGTAAATCAAACGGCTTACGTTCAGGGCTGTCACTTAATGCATACATGGTTTCACCCGGTGAACTTAAAATGCCGCCGCCGTATATTTGCAGTGATTCATTTTTCGCCTGAACCAAACCGAACTCAATAGTAAACCAATATAATCGCGCCAGAAACACGCGCTCTTCTTTTGATGCCGCCAGCCCTAACTGGCCATACATATGTGAAAAATGCCCAAATGATGGATTGGTTAATAACGGACAATGGCCAAATATCTCATGAAAAATGTCAGGTTCTTGCAGGTAATCAAACTCTTCTTTGCTACGAATAAACGTCGCGACTGGAAACTCTTTATTGGCCAGTAACTCAAAGAAACGCCCAAATGAAATCAGTGCAGGCACTGCAGCAGTTTTCCAACCCGTTGCATCAAGTAACACTTTATCGATTTCAGGCAATTGTGGAATGCGATCAACTGACATGCCTAATGCATCTAAGCCTTGTAAATAGGCTTGGCATGCGCGGCCCGGCATATTCGTCACTTGGCGCTGATACAATTGTTGCCATAATTGATTCTCATGCTCTGAGTAATCAATGTAACCTTGGGCATCAGGTTGGTGTGCAATATACTTTGTTGCTGTACTCATAGGTTCCACTTTACGTCAACTTCACTCCCTACATAGTGTGCTAAGGGTGATGTTTTGTTAACTCCTTCACAGTTTATTGTCTTGCCATAATGTAGTGCTAATCGTAAACAAATAAATACAACTACTGATTTAGCTCTCACTCTGCGCCCATTTTTATAACTACTTTTGACTCACTTTATAGGAAAGCTGACCGGTATTAATTTGAACGTGCCATCAATAATTTAAATGGCAATTGAACTGTGATAATTTACAATACATGAGAGGCTATTTATCTAACTGACCGGATAAAAGTTGATCGCCAAAAATCAACCAGCCCTATAACTTGACTCATTAATTCACAGGACGATTAAACTATGACAATTTTGGTAACCGGCGGCGCAGGCTATATTGGTACACATACCGTAGTAGAGCTATTAAAGGCCGGACAGAAAGTGGTCATCGTAGACAATCTATCAAACTCAAGTGTTGAAGCGTTGGCTCGAGTTAGAACCATTACCGGTAAAGATGTCACGTTTTATCAAGGCGACATTCTAAACAAAGCCTTACTGCAAAAAGTTTTTGCAGATCACAGCATCGAATCCGTCATTCATTTTGCAGGATTAAAAGCTGTCGGTGAATCGGTCGAAAAACCATTGAAATATTACGAAAACAACGTCACCGGTTCCATCATTTTATGCCAAGTCATGGCTGAAAATAACGTCAAAAACTTAGTTTTTAGCTCATCTGCCACGGTTTACGGCGATCCCGCTAGCTTACCCATTAAAGAAGATTTTCCTACTGGCGCAACCAACCCTTATGGCCAGTCAAAATTGATGGTTGAGAATATTTTAGCTGACTTGCATAACTCGGATAACAGCTGGAATATAGCTCGTTTACGTTACTTTAATCCAGTCGGCGCTCACGAAAGTGGCTTGATTGGCGAAGACCCTAACGATATCCCTAATAACTTGATGCCATTTATTGCCCAAGTTGCTGTTGGCAAACGCCAACAATTAAGCGTTTTTGGTGATGATTACAACACACCAGATGGCACAGGCGTACGTGATTATATTCATGTTGTTGATTTAGCTATGGGTCACTTGCAAGCACTTAAAAAGCTGCAAACTAAACCTGGGCTGGTGACTTATAACCTCGGTACGGGCATAGGCTACAGCGTGTTAGACATGGTCAAGGCATTTGAAAAAGCTTGTGGCAAAACCATTGCTTATCAAATTAGTCCTCGCCGCCCTGGTGATATTGCAGCCTGTTATGCCGACCCAAGCTTTGCCGCTACAGAATTGGATTGGCGTGCAACCCATACAGTTGAAGATATGGCAAATAGCAGTTGGAAATGGCAATCAAATAATCCTGATGGTTACAATACCAACGCCATTAATTAGGTGATCTATCAGAGTCACTCAGGACGAATTTATGCACCTACTATGCTGCTTAATAGTATTTTGACGTACGACTGCATGGTCTATTTTTTTCTATAAAAAATAAGATATTGCCACCATCCATGGCGGCAAGATGCACGAGATAGAGCAATGTAGGAGCTGTTGCCGAGAGCAACTATGCCTACAATCCTATTGCTTGCCTAGAAGAATTGCTTGCCTAGAAGATGCCGATTCTCTTTGAATGACCAGATAATTATTGGAATTGGTATGAATTGCCAAGCGCTTAACAATTTTGTGCTGCAGTTAATGCTAATATTGATTGCAGCAAATATATTTAAGCTCAATTGGAACCGAAATGAACCAAGGTATTAATCAAAGTCGCCGTAATCTATTTAGTCGCAGAAAATCCAATGTTACCCGCCCGCCATGGAGCAAAACGGATCAAGAGTTTACTGACAATTGCACACGCTGTGACAAGTGTATTACCGCCTGCGAAACCCAAATAATTAAACGCGGTGAAGGTGGTTTTCCTGAAATAGATTTCACTAAAGATGAATGTACCTTCTGTAAGCAATGCGTTGATGTGTGCCCAGAGCCTGTATTTGATCGCGACCAATCCTTACCTTGGTCAATTACAGCAGCGATAAAAGACAACTGTTTAACCCATGAAGGTGTTTGGTGTCAGAGCTGCAAAGATGCCTGCGACCCTCGCGCAATTAGCTTTATTATGGCAATAGGACAAGTGCCTAAACCCATGATAGATACTGAGGCCTGTACTGGTTGTGGTGCTTGTGTGTCTCCTTGCCCCGCCGATGCGATACTCATTGGCAATTCAAACTGATTTATCCTCCAAAATGTAGAAAGATGTTATAAATACAGTTAGCGATTTTAGTGTTGTTTATCAACCTATCACGTTATATTACCGACATAATACCAACTTAAGAGCACTAAGATGTTTCGTCAAAAGCAACCGGCTAATCCACTCAGTTTTATCGCCCAAGAATGCCATTTAACCGGTAAGCTCATTTTTAGTGGTGATGTCCTAATTGCAGGTCATGTGAGTGGTGACATCAAAGCGCAGGGCAATGTAACCATTGAAACTAGTGGCACTGTCGATGGTGATATTTTATGTCGCGAGTTAATGATTGCTGGCCAATTAGCAGGTAAAGCGCGTTGTAAAAAAATCACCCTCCATGAGCAAGGGATTTTTGAAGGCGATGCTTATTGTGAAAATATTGAAATTTTAGATGGTGGCCAGTTTTTAGGTTATCGTCACAGAGAGCCTCTTACGAGTACTTCCTCAGAAAGTTAATCTGGTTTTTTAGCTGCTGTTTTACCTGCCTTATAGCGCGGGCAAGAATCATCTATCTTTAACCAACTAACCTGCTCGTCAGTGTGTATATGATAAGTCGGTCGTACTAGGTTTGGTTGGTCTAAAGAGGCTATCGACAATGAAGTGTATTGTGGATAATCTAAATGTCGGTAAGTCAATGAACAGCCACAGCGCTGACAAAAACCACGTCGAATGTTATCTGAAGAGGCAAATTCAGTCACCGGTCCTTGTAACCACTGCACTTTGTCTGTATGAAAATCCATCCAGCTCATGACTACCGCACCAACACTTTTACGACATTGATTACAATGGCAATGATCGGCTTCAAATGGCATACCGTTAACTTGATAACGTATCGCTCCACATAAACAACCGCCTTGTAATGCCATTTGAACACCTGCTACTTGATTGTTAGTCGTGTCATTCGATATCTGTCGCAGATGTTGTGTGCTGCTGAGTTTGTAGTTGGGCTTGCTGTTGCCATTGACGCAACAAAGTCACAAACTCTTTCGGTTCTCGATCTAAATTATCAATCGATAAATACACATGGTAACCCAACTGTTCGTTTAACGTTTGACAGCGATGACCAAACATTGCCAATACCCCACGGTAACGTTCACCATTGACCACTAGCGGCGTAAATTCAGCCCCCAAATAACCTTCTAAACTTTGTAAATCTTCATCTTGGGTGGCCGCAGTCATGAGTAATGGCCGCTGTTCGGTCAGTAAACCAGTGGCAAGACGGGGTGAAATACAGTCTAAAATGGGATTAATCTGTTTAAGCTTAACGCCAATATAAGGTAGCTCAATCAACTGCAAGTTTTGATTTACTCGGGCACAATCGACTCGTTGAATGTTATGCCATTCAATAAACACTTGGCCGCGGCGATGAAAAAATGCCACACCTGCAGCAGTTAGCTTAAAACTAACCGCCGGCTGATGCACTTTAGCGACACCTAAAATGAGTGCCACTGAGCCTAATGCAAAGCACAACATTCCTACGGCAAAAAAACCGTTAAGGCCGATAAAAATAATCAAGCTAGCCGTTAAACTGATGGCACCAACCACCGTTAAGGTTATGCCATTTCGTTTGGTAAAAGGGCTAATTAGTAACTCATCATTGACCACGGTTTGTCCTTTAAACTAAATATAATAAATAAGGTTTTTAATATCGCTTTGCGTCTTTTGGCTAATACATTTAATCAGCAGTCATACCTTTAATATTAAGCCACAGCATGCCAACATATTCATGGATAGATTTTTGCGAAGCTAGCAGTTGCTCTGCATCTAAACGCCACCAGAAACCTTGATGTGCAATAAAATCACTCGGTGCAGGCTGGGGTTGCATCCCTAATGAGGTGAATATCATCATCGCCCGCGGCATATGAGTTGCTGAAGTGACTAATCGAAATGGTTGCTGCCCAATTCGCTGTTGTAAAGCATAGGCCTCTTCAATGGTATCTTTGGGTTCATTAAAGGCCACAATACTGGCTTTGGGGATCCCTAACTCTTCTGCAGCTTGAGCCATAATGGTCGCATGAGCTGTCTTCAGATATCCGCCACTCCAACCACTCACAATTAAAGTGCATTGCTGTCCCAACCTAAACTGACGAACGCCTTCGGTTAAACGAGCCAGTGCTGTTGATGATAGTTGCTGCACTGCAGTATGGCCTTGTTGCTCACGATTGCCTGAACCTAATACCATCACAACACAAGAACCAGTAATCGGTTGATGATTAACGTTATGCTGTGATTCTAATGAATCTGCTAAAAAATAGCTCACTTGCGATTGGCTTGTTAATGTTAGCACCACGATAGCGGTAACCAAGAGCACTCGGCCAAATTGCAGTAACGTTACACGATTCGTTCGCCATAAAATGGCAGCCAGAACGAACAACATTATGCTAAAAGGAATTGGCATCACCAATTGTGACAACAGTTTTTTAAGCCAAAACATTAATTATTCACTTCGTTTATCATTATTGCGGCTAGTTTATCGTTATCGAGCACTAAAACAAACTCAAAACAAAAACGGCACCTTTAAGTGCCGTTTAATCTACTGTAATACTTAATGTATTTGCATATCGCGTAAGAAGTGATTACTTCTCGTCTTTGCCCCACAACCATGCTGCACCGCGAACACCAGATGATGCACCAAACTTATTTTTAACCACTTGGGTACCACATTCACGGCCAACAACATATTTGGGTAACACTTTAGGTAATTCAGTATAAATAGCTTCAATATTAGAGACGCCGCCGCCAAGTACAATCATGTCTGGGTCCATCATATTAATCACGTGTGCGAGTGAACGCGCTAAGCGATCGATATAACGTTCAAATGCGGCTGTGGCTAACGGATCGCCTTGTTGCATCATCTCAGAAATTTGAATACCGCTAGTGGCATCACCACCCGCTTCACGAAAATCACGAACAAAGCCTGTGCCAGAAATAAAGGTTTCAATACAGTCACGATTACCACAAAAACAAGTAGTGGTATTAAACTCATCTGCTGTCATCCACGGTAATGGGTTATGTCCCCACTCTCCGCCAATGCCATTACCGCCGCCATGGACACGACCGTTAATCGCAACACCTGCACCACAACCGGTACCAATAATGCCGCCAAATACAACCCCTTTACCAGCAGCTGCGCCATCAACGGCTTCTGATACTGCAAAACAGTTCGCATCATTAGCTACACGTACTTCACGGCTTAATACTTCACTTAAATCTTTATCCAGCGGATGACCGTTAATCCAGGTTGAATTAGAGTTTTTTACCAAGCCAGTAAACGGTGACACAACACCTGGAATGCCAACCCCAACAGAGCCGGTTTGGCCCGTTGCTGATTCTGCATCAGCCACTAAGCTGACAATGGCTTCTATGGTACCAGGATAGTTTTTTGGCGTTGGAATGCGCTTTCTGAAAATTTCAGATCCATCATCGGCTAAAGCCACTATTTCAATTTTTGTACCACCGAGATCGACGCCCATGCGCATCATAACTTGTCACTCCATTTGCTTATTATTAATTGGGGTTCCATATTGGGCTTGCAAGAGCTGATAACGATTAGCGCTATTTGCGTGCAAACCATGCCGATGAAGCAGCAATAAAATACGGATTTAAAATATTTTCTTTTTGGTTGTATTGCAGCGGTGTAAGCGCTGGATATTCAACAACCTGACCACCAGCACTTTCTAATACTGCTTGCGCTGCGGCGGTATCCCATTCACTGGTTAGGCCTAATCTTGGATACACATCTGCTTGCCCTTCGGCCACCATACAAAATTTTAATGAACTGCCGACACTTAACATTTGGTGTTCGCCAATAGTCTGTAAATAAGCGGCAACATCAGGGCTTACGTGAGAGCGGCTTCCGACTACAATAGGTGGCGATTGCAATGCTCTGTCACGAATATCTAATAACGATATTTGTCCGTTATATTCAAGCCATGCCCCTTGATCAACAATGCCGCTATAACATTTGTCTAATACTGGTGCATATACCACACCGGCAATGGCTTTACCTTGGTGAATAAGGGCGATGTTGACGGTAAATTCGCCATTACGTTTAATAAATTCTTTGGTGCCATCTAGCGGATCGATCAACCAATACGTTTGCCACGTTTGTCGCTCTGCCCAGCTGATATCAGCCGCTTCTTCACTCATTACAGCAATATCAGCAAAATGCTGTTTAAGGCCAGCGACAATCACATTATGGCTGGCAATATCGGCTGCAGTAACAGGGCTATCGTCTTGTTTAACCTCAATCTGCAAATCAGTTTGAGCATAAACCTGCATAATCGCAGTACCTGCATCTTTAGCAATGGCGACTACCTGTTCTAGCTCAGCTAGAGAAAATGTAATGTTCGACAAATCAATTCCTTAAAATCTATAACGGCTTCAATACCATTAAGGTGCATTTGCTCCATTATGCCATTGTTGACATCATAAATTTATATAATCATTTGATCGCACTTAAACCAAAACACTCTGATCATGCCATTACATGCTTACAACATACTGACAACACCTCTAAACTTGCTCGATACTAAGCTAAACCACTCACCACTCAAAGCAAACAGTGCATTTTTGCATTCGTATTCAGTTAAAAATCAACATCATAAAATGACACTATTTAGCTGGGATATCACAGTAAAAAACCATCGTCACTCACAGTGCTAGCTGATGATTATTGACTACATAAAACAAAATCCACTGTTAAAGCGCTGAGTCTAGTGACATAATTTCTGGTGCTATTTTGCCTAAGGTAACGTCAACACTGCCATCAATTGTTTCGCATCCAGCACCTGTTTTAGGTGATTTAGCACATTCATATACACGCACGTAATCCACTAACATCGACTGCGGAAAAATCGACTCATCGATACCGGTTTTATTCACATTCGCGGCCCATGCGCCACCCACAGCAAGATTAAGTAACATGTGAAATGGCTGATTAAACGGTGCATCATCAGGTGCGTTGACCACATCACCATTATCATCGACATACTGGCTAAACCAACCCGATGCTCGTTGAGTGGCAAAATGAACATCATCGACATACCAACGGATTTCACCTTGTTGCCATTCAACAGCATACACATGGAAGTCGTCTGCAGGATTGAGGTCATGTGGTAAACGATATTCTGTGCCCGTATAAACATTGTTGGGCCATTGTTTACCGTAATGTAATGTGCCATGTACTGCAGATTCTGGCGCCTTATCGTCGTTAACAACCTTAAGGTTTACGGCCTCCATAATGTCAATTTCACCTGATCCAGCCCAAGGACCGTATACCAAATCTGTCGGTAACATCCATATCGCCGGCCAAGTCCCCTGACCTTGCGGTAATTTGGCGCGAATTTCAAAACGGCCGTATTTCCAATCACCTTTGTTTTTCGATACTAAACGAGCAGAGGTGTAATCTAATGTTTTCGAGGTACCGTTTACGTCATAGCTTGGATCAGAATCATTTACTGCAGGCCCAGAAAAGGTTTCTCTTAATGCCGTAATCGCTAACAAACCATTACTAACTGCAGTATTTTCAGGCCGTGCGGTATAACACTGAGCCTCATCATTGCCGCCACCGTAACAGTCAACAGCAAAGCTCCACTTGGTTGTGTCTATTTGGTTACCCTCAAACTCATCTTGCCAAACCAGTTGCCAACCTGAAGCTTCGATATTGGTTATCACGGTATCTGTTGCTTGTTCTGTTGCATCATCAGCACTACAGCCAGACAGAAATATGACCGACAAAGTTAACGCGGTTAAGCTGGATACAAATGAATGATGTTTATTGAGATTTTGCATTGTTGTTCTTACCCATTTACCGTTTTTTCTTTGCCTAACGCTGTAGTAAAACAAACAACAAACGTCGCCAACTATTACGATATAACGTTAGTGAAACTAGCCCTATCAGATGACTCAAATAGGGCTAATTCGCTTTTAATTAGTTACATTTGATGGTGTTTTCTGCTGATGCAGCTTGAATGACCACATCACTGAAACGAATTTCCACTGCCGCGTCGGTGGCAAGGTAAAATGGCATCACAATTTTAGCAAAATCCATTGGTTCATCAGCAAAACATGCCAATGAAAAGCTTAAACGTTGCCATTCACCTAATTGAGTATTCACCTGCTTGGCAATATCGATTTGCTTACGACAATCACCTTCACATGCCATACCTAGCCATAACGGCTTTTGCAGTGCTTGTGTTGCATTAATACTCACTGATAACGTGGCATCACTATTACTGTAAGCCCTTAAATCACGAGGGAAATTACTAATTAACCCTACAGTGCCCAGCTCATTACCATTAAAAGATACTAAGCGCGCATCTTCTTGAACCACACGATCCATAGTACGAATGGTTAATGCGCTATTTTGCGCTACGCTACTGGTTAACCCTTGGCGCTCAGAAGCGTTAGCGATGAACATTGACCAAGGCGATTTTACTGCGCGCTCAAATAAAGGTAAATCTTCTAGTGTTTGAGTTGCAGCTAAATTGTCTTCCGACAAATTGTCTAACACAACCGCATCACTGGCAGTAGATTGGTAAGTTAAGCCATAGCCATAAGGTATAAGCGGCTGATAATCAGCTTGTGCTTGTTTAGTGTTGTATTGGGCTAATGGCACATTAATCTGAGTTTGCTGAGGTGTCGCAGGCCATGAGAATGACAATTTACCGACAAAATCATGAGCAACTTTGCCATCAGCCTGAGTAAATAACACATCTGCAACGCCTTGCCCTTCAGAACCCGGTAACCAGGCTGCGACAAATGCATCAGAGCTGTTGAACTCAGCATTAACCCACATAGGACGGCCACTAATAAACACAGATACCACTGGAATACCTTGCGCTGTTAACTTCTGCAATAAAGCAAGATCACGCTTGTCTCCACGTTGATATTCTAAGTTATCAATGTCGCCGTTACCTTCTGCATACGGCTCTTCACCAAACACAACAATCGCAACATCTGGCTTTTGCTGTGGTTCAAATTCACCCGCAACACTTAATGTTGTTGTACCACCAGCTTGAGTGACCAATTTATCAATACCAGCGTAAATTGACGTAGCACCAGGAAAATCACTATTTTGGTTATCAGTACCCTGCCACGTAATGGTCCAGCCACCCGATTGTTTACCGATATTATCCGCAGCATCACCTGCAACCAACACCTTTGCATTAGGCGCTAAAGGCAATAAACCTTGATTATTTTTAAGCAGTACTAAAGATTCACGAACGGCTTGACGTGCCACCTCACGGTGACTTGCTTGGCCAATTAATTCAGTTTTACCCGATAACGGCCGATTGGCAGGGCTAGGTTTGTCAAACAAACCTGCACGGAACTTAACCCGTAAAATACGTTTAACCGCATCATCAATACGCGCTTGGCTTATTTCGCCATTATTCACCTGTGCAATGGTGTTTTCATATAACGGTTTCCAAGCGGCAGTTGGCACCATAAAGATATCTAAACCGGCATTGACGGCTTGCGCACACGACTCATTAGTACAATTTTCGATTTGTCCGTGACCGTTCCAATCACCTACCACAAAACCATCGAAATTTAATTTATCTTTAAGTACATCGGTTAACAGATATTTATTGCCATGATTTTTAACCCCATGCCAGCTATTAAATGATGCCATAACACTTTGTGCCCCAGCATTGAGTCCACCCACATAGCCTTGTGCATGTATGTCATATAAGTCTTGTTCGCTGGCAATATTATCGCCTTGATCGATGCCATTTTCAGTGCCGCCATCGCCTAAAAAGTGCTTAACCGTTGAAATCACATGTTGATCAGATAAAAAGTCACCATTAACTGAGCCTTGCAGGCCCTCAACGATGGCGTAAGAATAGGCTTTGACGATTTGTGGGTCTTCTGAATAACCTTCATAAGTTCGACCCCAGCGATCGTCTCTCACTACGGCAACTGTGGGTGCAAATACCCAATCGATACCGGTCACCATCACTTCTTTTGCCGTGATAGCGGCTATCTTTTCAATTAACTTAGGGTTATTAGCCGCCCCTAAACCAATGTTATGCGGGAACAAAGTCGCGCCGATAACATTGTTATGACCGTGTACGGCATCGGTGCCCCACATGGTTGGAATATTAATCCCATCAACACTGTCATCGACCGATGCTTGATACAAAGATTCCGCCAGTGCAATCCAATCTGCAGGCGTAGCATGTTTGTCATTGTTAGGGTATGCACCACCACCATTGAGATACGAGCCAAAACCATATTTACGCATATCTTCAACGGTAATATCGCGAATTTCAGGTTGGATCATTTGCGCGACTTTTTGATCTATAGTCATTTTAGCCACTAACGCATCAATTTTGGCTTCTAAAGCATCATCTTTGGCGATAGCAGGCTTAAGATCCGGCCAAATGGCTAATGACGACTTAGCTGCTGTATCACCAACCATGGCTGGGGTAACTGCAGTTTTTTTATCTTGTTGAGTGGCGTTGTTGTTCTCGCCGCACCCACTTAAGCCAAGCAATACGCCTAAGGCTATCAAGCTTGTTTTTGTCGGTGTGCTGACTTTATGCATGCACTGTAATTGAGTTAATCTCATGGTCTTCCCTTATACCTTATCTGCGAATACTGGACGTTTTGCAGCACATCCAATCAAACCGTAATAACCAATAAATACGTAACATAACAGAGGTAGAATAAAGGCTAATTGAATGCCTAAACTGTCAGCTAACATGCCTTGTAATAATGGTAAAACAGCACCTCCGACAATGGCCAAGCATAAAATACCCGAACCTTGACTGGTGTGCTGTTTTAAATCTTGTAGCGCTAAACTGAAAATGGTTGGGAACATGATTGAATTACACAAGCCGACTAGCAACAATGCCCACATGGCAACGGTACCGGCACTCAACATGGCTGCTGCCACTAAAACACACGCACATAGCGCATTAAACGCGAGTACTTTGCCTGCGTTAATTTTTTGCATGACTGCAGCACCAATAAAGCGCCCAACCATCGCGCCACCAAAGTAGTAAGCAATGTAATGCGCAGCCTCCGATTCAGACACGCCTCCAATATCATCTTGAGTTAAAAAACTAATTAAAAAGCTGCCAATCCCTACTTCAGCGCCCACATAAACAAAAATACCCACGGCACCCAGCACCAAATGCGGGTATTGCCATGCGCTACCTTTTACAGCGGCATTAGACTGAGTGTCTCGTTTGCCCAGTAAAGGCAGTTTTAACAACATAAAAATGAATGCTAATACAAACAACGCACCCGCTAAAATAAGGTAAGGCGTTTGTACTGCAGAGGCTTGTTGCTGAATCGATAGCTGGCCAATCACTTCGCCAACCTCAGTGACTTTGCTGTCATGTTCAACGGTCGATAAAATTAACCAACTACCAAAAAATGGCGCCACCGTGGTGCCTAATGAATTAAATGCTTGGGTTAAGGTTAAACGAGACGATGCGGTTTCGGCTGGACCTAATACGCTCACATATGGATTTGCTGATACTTGCAAGATGGTAATGCCCGAAGCCAGTACAAAAAAAGCAAATAAAAACATATTGTAAGAGCCATAACTGGCCGATGGATAGAACAGTAAACACCCTACACATGCAATAACCAATCCGGTAATAATACCTTTTTGATAACCAATTTTACCGACTAGGGCTCCTGCCGGAATAGACACAATAAAATAGGCTCCGAAAAAGCAGAACTGTACCAGCATTGCTTGGGTGTAATTAAGGTCGAACATGTTTTTTAAATAAGGGATTAAAATATCATTTAAACAGGTTAAAAAGCCCCACATAAAAAATAACGAGGTTAACGCTATCAAAGCAAAACGAAAGTTGCCTTGCTGGTGAGTCGAATCGGCATTTGCCAACTCAGGTTGAAGCGGTGAAGTCGCCATGACATTCCCTTATTGTTGTTAATAGTTATCTTGGGTTGCAGTACATAACGCCATTGAATGGATACCAATAATCTCACGCCAAGAGTTAATTCCCCGTAAACCCTAGACATTTGACTGGTGATAATTTCCACACTTGAGCAAGCAGATAAGCATTCAATAATTAACCAAATCAATTATTGACCTTTGGATAATTAATCACTAATCTCAATGTAAGCGCTTTCATTTTTAACATATCGATAACTGATGTCAACGATTTTTAAACGCGAGAGCTTATTTTTTACTGCGTATCTATCACGGCGGCAAGGCCTTTTATCAGGGTATTTCAACGTAATAAGTTAGTCATAAAAATAGACACAATTAAATAATACTAAGTGAATTTAAATATGAAAATTATGTTACCAGCCGATTCTAAAATGCATTCAAAAGCGTTCACCTTTGGTGTGGCGACTGCTTCTTTTCAAATTGAAGGCGCAGTGGATTCTCGTCTTCCTTGTATATGGGATACCTTTTGTGCGACTCCAGGCAAAATTCGTGATGGTTCTGACGGTTCGCAAGCATGCGAGCATGTAAAGTTATGGCGTGAAGATGTCGATCTAATTGAATCGCTAGGCGTTGACGCCTACCGTTTATCGATTTCATGGCCACGCGTAATGCATAAAGATGGCAGCCTCAATCCGCAAGGTGTGACGTTTTATACCGACTTACTCGATGAATTAAATCGTCGTGGTATTAAAACCTTTGTGACCTTATACCATTGGGATTTACCACAACATATTGAAGATAATGGTGGTTGGTTAAATCGCGAAACGGCCTATTTATTTGCAGACTACGCCGACAAAATCACTCAGGCATTCGGTGACAGAGTCTATTCATATGCAACCTTTAACGAACCATTTTGCAGTTCTTACTTAGGTTACGAAATTGGCGTTCATGCGCCTGGATTAGCAACCAAAGCGTTCGGTCGTCAATCTGCACACCATTTATTATTGGCTCATGGTTTAGCCATGAAAGTATTGCAAAAAAACAGTCCTAATAGCCAAAATGGTATCGTACTTAACTTCACGCCTTGCTATAGCGCGACAGACTCTGCAGCAGATGTTAACGCCGCAAGTAAAGCCGATCAGTACTTTAATCAATGGTACATCAAACCACTGTTTGACCGTTGCTACCCTGACATTATTAATGACTTCGCCGCTGAAGATATGCCCGTTATTGAACAAGGCGACTTTGATATTATTGCTCAACCTATCGACTTCTTAGGCATTAACTTTTACACCCGTGCGGTCTATAAAGCAGACCCAGTAAATGGCTTTAGCCAAATCGATATGGTCGACAAACCTAAAACAGATATTGGCTGGGAAATATACCCACAATCCTTCACCGACTTATTAACCTCTTTGCATGCACTTTATCCTTTACCGCCGATCTACATTACTGAAAACGGTGCGGCAATGGATGATAAATTGCAAGACGGTAAAGTGGATGATCAAGACAGACTCGAATACTATAACGCTCACTTAAATGCAGTAAATAATGCCATTGAACAAGGCGTTAATGTTGTAGGATATTTTGCGTGGAGTTTAATGGATAATTTTGAATGGGCTGAAGGCTATTTAAAACGTTTTGGGATTGTTTATGTTGATTATACAACTCAACAACGCACCCTGAAAGCCAGCGCCTATGCGTATCGAGAATTTATAAACTTAAGAAAATAATATGTTAACCAGATAAAGCCGTTGTATAAAACGGCTTTGTTCTATTCAAACAGTTGCATCATTTTAACAAATAACAACAATTGAGGCATGTATGATAAGCACCAGAGAAAAAATAGCTTACGGGCTCGGGGACACTGCCAGTAATATTGTTTTCCAAACTGTTATGCTGTTTTTAACCTTTTTCTATACCGACATTTTCGGTATTTCGCCAGCATTTGTCGGCACCATGTTTCTAGCTGTACGCTTAATTGATGCGGTCACCGACCCATTGATGGGCGCGTTGGCAGATAGAACCAATACCCGTTGGGGTAAGTTTAGACCCTACCTATTATGGTTTGCCCTACCCTTTGGTTTTATCAGTGTTTTAGCCTTTACTACTCCTGATTTAACTGAAGACGGCAAAATGATTTATGCCTTCGTTACTTATACCGCACTCATGATGGTCTACACCGCCATTAATATCCCATATTGTGCATTAGGCGGCGTGTTAACAGCCGACCCAAAAGAGCGAGTGTCAGTACAATCTTACCGTTTTGTATTTGCAATGCTCGGTGGTTTATTGGTGTCAGGTTTAACCTTACCCCTAGTCGAATTTTTAGGTCAAGGCGATCAAGCCAAAGGTTACCAACTGACTATTGCCGCCATGAGCGTTTTGGGTGTTGCGATGTTTCTTGCCTGTTTTTGGGGTACTAAAGAGCGTTTACACCCGCCAGCGGATCAACAGTCTAGCTTTAAGAAAGACTTTACCGATATGCTCAAAAATGACCAATGGCGTGTGTTAGCTATTGCGGCAGTGTGTTTATTATCAGGCATGGTGTTACGCACTAGCTTAGCGATTTACTACGTTAAATATTTCCTTAACATGCCGGACTCCATCACCCTATTTATCACTCTGGCTATGGTTGGTAATATATTTGGTTGTATTTTAGCTGAGCCTTTGGCTAAACGCTTTTGTAAGGTCAAAGCTTATATCACTTTGCAACTGCTTGCGGCAGCGATGTGCGTAGTGAGCTACTTTGTACCTAGCGATCAAGTCGTGCTCGCCTTTGGAATGTTTATTATCTGGGGCTTTACGTTCAACATGGCCACCCCATTACTTTGGGCAAAAATGGCTGATGTTGTCGATTATGGCCAATATAAAAATGGCGTACGCATTACCGGGATGATTTATTCCTCAGTGATTTTCTTTATCAAACTGGGTGTTGCCATTGGTGGTGCTTCTGCGGGGTGGTTATTAGCGGGTTATGGTTATCAGCCTGATACCATGCAAACGGAGCATACTCAGCAAGGTATATTATTATCATTCACTATTTACCCTGCGATTGGATCTTTAGTCGTGGCTTTTGTAATGCGCTGGTACACTTTAGATAATCAAAAAGTGGACCAAATTCACTTAGAATTAAATAGAGAAGCAAAATAAAAGCATGTTAATCTTGGAGCCATGTGCTCCAAGACGGCTTTTTAATACTCATTATATGGCAACTATTTACGATGTATCAGTGATGGCTGGTGTGTCTCTGGCGACTGTGTCCCGAGTCATGAACAACAACACCAAAGTAAGCGATAAAACCAAACAAAAAGTACTCGATGCAATGAAAGCGTTAGGTTACCGACCTAATACCATTGCACAGTCACTCGCCTCGAACTGTTCAAACAGTGTCGGGGTTTTGGTGTCTCAGCTTGACGGTCCTTTTTACGGTCCCATGATGACCGAAATTGAAACAGCCCTTAGAACAGCTAACAAGCACGTGATTATTGCTGCTGGTCATAGTGACGAGAAACAAGAAAAAGAAGGGGTTGAGTTTTTAATGAGTCGCGGCTGTGATGCCCTTATTTTGGACATTGAGGCTGTATCGGACGATTACCTAATCGAGCTCAGTAAAGGTTCAACGCCGGTGGTATTTATTAACCGCTATATCGACGCTATCAAAGAACGCTGTGTTTATCTTGAAAATGAACAAGGTGGCTTCATGGCTACCGAGCACATTTTATCACTTGGCCATAAAGATATCGCATACATTTCAGGGCCATTGTTTAAGCTCGATGTGAGAGATCGCCTAAAAGGACATAAACGAGCATTGCAACAATACAATATCGATTTTGATGACACCCTTTGCGTTGAAAGTGACTTTAAAGAAGCTGGCGGTTGTGAAGCGATGGAACGTTTATTGTCGATGAACAAACCGATCACAGCTGTAGTGTGTGCTAATGATCAGATGGCCTCAGGCGCTATTGCTGTGTGTTTGGAGCATGGATTGCGTGTTCCGGAAGATATTTCATTTATCGGTTACGATAATATCCCTTTCCCGCAATATATTTCACCTAAATTATCTACCGTCAGTAACCCCATTAACGAGATGGGTAAAATGGCCGCTCGCTGGGTACTTCGACAAGTTTACAACAATAAAGACGTGGTAATTGAACGCTCATTTCAGCCAGAATTATTTATTCGTGATTCAGCCAAAGCGGTTAACCTAAAAAGTCAATAACCTGAATTTACAAGGCAGATAACATGAGCATATATCATTAATTGTTCATGTTATTTAGCAACGGTATTGGCTCATAATGCAGTCGCTATTAGCTAATACAGCAACTATTAACGAGTGTAATAACTATTCATAGACAGGATCTTTAGCAATAAACCTATATTTTAGATAGAAAAAAGGCCTTATTTATGATCTGATAATTGTCGCCAAACAAATCAACCTGAACAATAAATAAAGCCAATGACAATTATCACCTTAAAAAAGCAATTTATGCAATTCTTCAATGCAGACATCCTTCAAAAAATGGCTAAGCGCACAGGGTTTATACAGCGAAATCGCGCTGTACTACCTGAGTTACTGGTGCCGAGCTTGGTCTCTGCGTTGAGCAAAGGGAACTGCCATGCCATTGCTGACTTACATCGTCAGTTTAATGGTATGTGTCTGACAGAAAATGATAATGTGGCTTACAAACCTTTTCATAATCAGCTCCGCAAAGCCGCCTTTGCTGATTTTATGAAGCAACTGGTTCAGCTGGCTATCGCTCAGTTTGCTCGCCAACAATGCGCTTCGCTTCCGAAGAAATTGTCAGGCTTTGATGATATTTTGCTTCAGGACGGCAGTTCTTTTCATGTTCACAAGGCGTTAGCTGACGTGTACCCAAGCCGCTTTAAGCGTAATCCCGCCGCGATAGAGTGCCATATGACCATGTCATTGCGCACATTTAATCCCACAGCAATGGCGATAAGTGCTGATACCGCTTCAGAAAGAACCTATCTCCCCATGGCCTTTAGAATGAAAAATACACTGCTTCTGGCTGATGCGGGCTATCCTGATTTCGAATATTTTGCCAATGTGGAACGCCATAATGGTTTCTATATTTTTCGGGGGACAAAGTCACTCAACCCAAGAATAGTTGAAGCTAGAAATGGCAAGGGCCGTGTGCTGCCTAAGCTTGCCGGAGTGAAACTTAAAGACATCACGCGTCGCACCAATCGCTCAGAAGTGCTTGACCTAAAAGCCCAGCGGGGAACGCAGGAATTTCGAGTGATAAGGCGTTGGTTTGCAGAAGAAAAGAGATTTTGCATCTGGCTAACCAACTTACCGGCAGAGTCTTACTCAGCCGATGACATTATGGCGATTTACCGCTGCCGCTGGCAGGTTGAGCTGCTGTTCAAAGAGTTGAAATCACATACAAACTGGCAGAGATTTGCCACCGCGCAGAAAGCGATAGTTGACGGCCTAGTATGGGCCAGCCTGCTGGCACTTATCATCAGACGCAGCACCGCGATGCGTATCATGCCTTCAGTTTCGCTGTTCAAAGCGGCAAAGAATGTGGACGTTTGGCTGCTGCCAATCTTTGAGTGTATCTGTCATCGGGCTTGGTCAGAAATAACAGAAAAGATAGACTGGGCGGTCTGCTATATAACAATAAACGCAAAAAAGTCACAACAAAGAAAATCTAGAAAAGACATAACGTTAGATGGAATTTTTGCAGGCCTTAATGCTTAAGGTCCAGTGTATGAATAACTATTAACATTTGATTTTTGATACGACCCACTAATAAAAAGTAAGCCTCTCACATATTCACCGCTAACATAACACTTAGTATTTAAGTGAAACTCCAATACCTGCTCACGACTGACATTATTACGATTACCTGAGCTAGGTGATTACTGGCATGTTCAAGTCACTTATCAGCTCCCCTTTTCACCAGACAATATAATAGTTCAACGTATCTAACATTCAATGTAACACCTTCACCACCATTGTTGCTTTAACAAGGTATCTATATTGAACGAGCCAGCGCTGATGATAGTAATAGGATGAAGTCAAAGGCGTGAGTGTTAACCCTATTGATTGACAACCATGCCACCCAAATACATGACAACACCTTAGCTTATGCCTCTGAGCACACCTTATTCGAGCCCAATAATAAGATAAGTCATAAATATAATTGGTAACAATCTAACCCACAAAAGAAAGCGCTTACATTTTAGTGCGGAAACAAACATTAAATTAAAAACGTTTAAAAACAATAAATAACAACATTAAGTATAAATAAATCTACATCTGAGTTAATGAAATGTAATAATTCGAACTTGTTTTTGTTGACTGCGGTCACATTTTACACTAGTTTTATGTAAGCGCTTACATTAGATGTTTTATAACCCTACAATTATAAATAATGATTACTGCGTGGATAGAGAATTAAAAAAACGATTTGCGCCTAACCCGCAATATTGAGAGAAGTAAAATCTAGTCAATGGGGATTTCCTAGATGAAAACAACAAAATTTACAAAAACTAAGCTTGCGACCAGTTTATCGCTAGTGCTTGGTGTGAGCAGTATGTTACCAGCCTATGCTGCTGATGAAGCAAGTGAAGAAAATATCGAAGTAATATCGGTTACTGGTATTCGTGGCAGTTTAATTAAATCAATGGATGTGAAACGTTCATCAAGTGGAGTCGTTGACTCTATTTCAGCTGAAGACATTGGTAAGTTTCCTGATACCAACCTAGCGGAATCGTTACAGCGTATTACTGGTGTATCGATTGACCGTTCTAACGGTGAAGGCAGTAAAGTATCCGTGCGTGGTTTTGGTCCAGACTACAACTTGATCACCCTCAATGGTCGTCAAATGCCTGTGACTACAGGTTCGCGCTCATTTGATTTTGCTAACATCGCTTCTGAAAGTATCAGTGGTGTTGAAGTACACAAAACTAGCCAAGCTTCAGATTCAACCGGTGGTATTGGTTCTACTATTGATATTTTAACGCATAAGCCATTCAGCTCTCCGGGCTTAAAAGCCACATTTGGTGTAAAAGCAGTTGATGATCAATCAACCGATAATGGCTCAGTTACCCCTGAGTTATCAGGTTTATACTCAAACACGTTTGCTGATGATAAATTTGGTATTTCACTCTCGGCCAGTTATCAAGAGCGTGAAAGTGGCAACCAACAAGCACAGGTCGGCACCGGCTGGCGTAGCTTCCCAGGTTCTGCTGACAACAGTGATTGGGGCGGCGTTGCTAAAGACAGCACCCAAGTTAATCGTCCTGGTGATAGCGATATTTATTCAGTTCCGCAAACCACTGTTTATCGTTTTGAAGAACAACAACGTACCCGTACTAACGGCCAGTTAGTATTACAGTACAGCCCTGTTGATAGCGTAGTCGCAAGCTTAGATTATACCTACATGCGTAACGACATCGACACTCAATCGAATGACGTATCAGCATGGTTTAACTTCGTTCCGTCTGAAAACGTATGGTCTGATGGCCCTATCGCCTCACCACTTATTTATTCTGAAACTTATGGTTCACCTGCTGATTTATCTATGGCGGCTGGTGATTATGGCGTACGTAACGAAAGTGGTTCTTTAGGTTTTAACCTTGAGTGGCAAGCAACAGATAACTTAAAGCTGACATTTGATGCGCACAACTCGGTTGCGGAAAACAAACCAAACAACCTTTATGGTTCAAACAACAATTTAAGTACTGCAGCGTTTGTGCGTACCAGCGCGGCAACTGACTTTAGCGGTGACTTACCAGTGCTTGCTGTTGGTGGTGGTAATGCAGTGACACCTGCAGACATGATGCTTACCGGTTCTGTTTTTGGTAACGCACGTAATAAGTCTGAAATTGATCAATACCAATTTGACGGTGAATACTTATTTGAAGATGCTGGCAGCATTGACTTTGGTGTTGCGTTAACGAACGTAAACAATCACTCACAAAGCGTCAACGTTCAGCGTAACGATTGGGGTGGAGTAGGCTCTGCAGGTGACTTTGAAGACGCATGGTTCCCAGCTGACACCATTCATGACAAATTTGACGCCAATGGCGGTGACTTCTCACTTTCAGACGGTAACTTCGATGTTTTAGATACCATTTTCATGTGGGACTTTGCGTCAGTACGTGATTTTGCAGCAGCAAACTATGCTTCTGCAGTAAGCGGTGATTGTGGTAATGGCTTCTGCCCTTCAACAAACTATGCAGCTGAAACAGACCGTTACACTGAAGAAGAATCACAAGCCGTTTATGTACAGTACAACTACGATAATGAAATTGCTGGCATGCCATATGACGTGCATTTTGGACTTCGTTATGAGCAAACTGATGTCACCTCGACCGCAGCCGTTGCTGGTTATGATGGCGCAAATTGGATTGCTGAAACTGAAATTGCATTAGTGGGTACTGGTGAGCAAGTTTTTGAAACCAAAACCGGTGATTACGACTATTTACTTCCAAGCTTCAACTTTAATATTGAAGTGGTAGAAGATGTCATGCTTCGTGCAGCATACAGCGAAACTATTGGTCGTCCTAGCTACACAGATATTCAAGGCGGTACGGTATTAGCGACCCTTGCCAATCGTAGTAATGGTGGTGGTTCTGCTGGTAACCCTACATTATTGCCGCTCGAGTCTGAAAATATCGACTTCTCGGCAGAGTGGTATTACGCGCCATCGAGCTACGTGTCGGTAGGATACTTCCGTAAAGACACTAAGAACTTTATCAGTTCTGAAACAGTTAAAACCACTAACGGCATTTATAACCCAGCATCTGGTGATTTATATAAAGCTGCTGTGGCCGCAACGGGGACAACTGAAGCTGGCGCTGTTCGTGATTATATTTTCGCAAATTATGCTGATAATGCTGCTGTAGATGCCACCAATCAAATTATTAGCGGCAGTGCAGCTAATAATGATGAATTGTTGAACTTTAATATTTCAACGCCATCAAATAGCTCTAATAACTCAGTCATTGATGGTTGGGAGTTTGCGGCTCAACACTTCTTCGGCGAAAGCGGATTTGGTGTAATAGCCAACTACACCTTGGTTGATAGTGATCAGGCTTACGACAATTTCTCATTTGATGCACAGTCAGCATTAATCGGTATCAGTGACACTGCTAATGCGGTATTGGTGTACGAGAATTATGGTTTCCAAGCTCGTATCGCATACAACTGGCGTGATGAGTTCTTAAACTCTACAGGTCAAGGTACTGGCGCTAACCCACAGTACACAGAAGCTTACTCGCAAATCGATTTGTCTGTTAGTTATGATGTCGAATCTGTTGAAGGCTTAACCGTGTTTTTCGAAGGACTTAACATTACTGAAGAGTACATCCGTGTTCACGGTCGTGCAGAAGAGCAAGTGTTAAACCTAACCGAAACCGGCGCTCGTTATAGTTTAGGTGCTCGCTACACTTTCTAGCCTATAGCGTAATGCAATAGTCATTGAGTGATATTTCGGCTAATACCCCAGTGTTAGACGGAATTCACTCAAGTTCCCTTTCAGGTCGTTGAGGTGCCAGCCTTTGTCACCTCCTTTTATTGCAACATATTGAGTAACAAGGACGTTACTATTTTTTACGCCTAGTTGTTTGAAACCATACACGCAAAACATAAAAAAACTATTACTTGAATGTGCAGACATTTTATTGAATGCTAGTTAATGTGTTCTTTAAGCAATCAGATTTTTAGATTCATCAGAATAAAAATAATAATCACGCCAAAAGCGTAGGTAAAGATGATGCAAAAACCAATAACCGAAATAGTCATCGTTGGAGGCGGTACCGCTGGTTGGATAACTGCCGGTTTGTTGGCCGCTGAACATAATGTTGATAACGGTGTTTTAGCTCACTCTCCCAAACTCAATATTACTTTAATCGAATCACCGGATGTGGCCACTATTGGCGTAGGTGAAGGCACTTGGCCTTCAATGCGCTCAACCCTGAGCAAAATTGGTATCGATGAGAACGACTTTATTCGCCAATGTGATGCTAGCTTTAAACAGGGCTCTCGGTTTATCAATTGGTGTGCAGACCCACAAAGCAAGGTCACTGACAGCTATTTACATCCATTTAGTTTGCCCCACGGTCACCAAGAACTCGACTTATGCCAATATTGGCTGCCTCATGCCGAACAAGTCAGCTTTGCCGAAGCCGTTTGTAGCCAGCAAGTATTAACTCAGCTTGGTTTAGCCCCCAAAAGCATTGCCACTGCTCAGTATCATTTTCAAAATAACTACGGCTACCACCTTAATGCGGCTAAGTTTAGTCAGTTACTCACAGAGCATTGCACTCAAAAACTCGGCGTCACCCATATTCGCGACCATGTCAGTCAAATTATTAATAACGATCATGGCGACATCGACAAGCTGATCACTAAACAACATGGCGAAATCAGTGGCCAGTTATTTATCGACTGCACCGGCGCAAAATCTCTACTGTTAGGTGAACACTTGCAAGTGCCTTTTTTATGTCAAAAATCGGTGCTTTTTAATGATCGCGCGCTCGCGATACAAGTCCCCTACCCTGATGCAAATAGCCCTATTGCGTCTTGCACCCACTCAACTGCACAGTCAAACGGTTGGATTTGGGATATAGGCCTACCAACGCGTAAAGGTGTCGGCTATGTATATTCATCAAGCCATACCAATGACATAGATGCACAGCAAACATTGTTTAATTATCTCGGTGTTGATGGCGCTGCAGCTGACAAATTGGAACCGAGACAACTGACGATTAACCCTGGGTATCGTGCTAAATGCTGGCAAAATAACTGTATTGCTATCGGGATGGCAGCAGGCTTTATCGAACCATTAGAAGCGTCGGCTTTGGCATTAATAGAATGGACTGCGTCTACCTTAGCCCAACAATTACCACCCAATCGTATGGTGATGGACACGATTGCTAAGCGTGTTAACGAGCGCTATCAACTACACTGGCAACAAATTATCGACTTTTTAAAGCTGCATTATGTGATAAGCCGACGTGAAGCTGATGGTTATTGGCGTGACCATCGTGAGTCAAACTCAATCCCCGACAGCTTACAAGCCATGCTCGAATTATGGCGTTATCAAACACCGAGCCAACAAGATATTAGTTATAAAGAAGCCTTATTTCCGGCAGCCAGTTTTCAATATGTACTTTATGGCATGGGCTATAACACCCAATTGCCCAATCATGTGAAACCGTCAATGCAACAATTGGCACAGCGACTGTTTAATGACAATCAACAGCGCACCCAAGCGCTTGCTAAAAACCTGCCGAGTAATCGAGAGTTACTCGATAAAGTTGCGCAATATGGTTTCCCTAAGCTTTAAGACATGACATAAATAATCACGATAACAACGCAAATAAGATTACAGACAAAATTCACGTACAATAATCATAAAAATACGACGTATTTGAACGAACAAGATAGGACATCAAAATGAGCCAACATGTATTACTAAACAGCATTGAACATAAAGACGTAAAAGTGATGACTCATCGCTCTGCTGCACTAGGCGATAACCTTTGGTATAGCGTGACATTTCCGCAAGAGTTTCGCAGCGTGCAAGCCCATTACCCGATCTTTTTTCATAAAGATACTGCCACAGGTCAGTTTTACGCGGTGGCACTATTTGGTTTCCAGCAAAATGATAACGTGTTTTTAAGTGAACAAGGCTGGAGCGCATCATACGTGCCGCTTACTGTGCGTCGCCAACCTTTTTTAATCGGTCAACAAACCGTACTTGAAGACGGTGTAGAACGTCAGCAACGCGTTATTCATGTGGACTTAGACCACCCTAGAGTCAGCGAAACCGAAGGTGAAGCATTATTTTTACCTTACGGCGGTAACACGCCATTACTCGATGATGTCGGCGAAATTCTTGAGGTCATACATCATGGTTTACAAGATGGTCAACGCTTTGTCGATGCCTTGATTGAACATCAATTGCTGGAATCATTCACTTTAGATATTGAGTTAGACAACGGTCAAAAAAATCAGATGATCGGTTTTTATACCATCAATGAAGAAACCTTAGCCGGATTGTCTGCTGACGCATTAGCAAAGCTGCACCAGCAAGGTTACTTGCAAGCCATTTACATGACATTAGCCTCGCAAAGCAATGTAAGAGACTTACTTAACCTCAAGAATGCGCAAGGTTAATAGTGATGACAACGGTCAAGACACTGCAGCAAGTCGAACGTATCAATGAATGTACATTAGAGAACGTCATAGACTTAATCCGTGAAGCCGACAAACCCATGGTATTTAAAGGGCTGTGTCGCCATTGGCCGTTGGTCCAGGCAGGATTAGAGTCGGCACAAAGTGCGATGACTTACCTGCGCCAGTTTTATCAAGGCATGCCAGTAACAGCGTATTATTTACCGCCAGAGCAACAAGGTAGAGTGTTTTACAATGAAAAACTTGATGGTTTTAATTATCAAGCCGGCCGATTGGACTTTAATCAGCTGCTAGACCGATTAAGCCAAGAAATGATTAAAGACATGCCTGCGGGAATGTACATGGGCTCGACGGATATCCACCAATGTTTACCCGGTTTAGGGGCACAAAACAGTTTAGATTTAGCGCCCATGCAACCGTTAACCAGCATCTGGCTAGGTAACCAAACCAAGGTGGCTGCTCATTATGACTTTCCGCTAAATCTGGCGTGTAACGTGGTTGGTAAGCGTACCTTTACCCTATTCCCACCCGAGCAAATTAGTAATTTGTATGTTGGCCCCATGGAACTGGCACCCGGTGGCCAAGACATCAGTCTCGTTGATATGGCGAACCCCGACTTTGAACGTTTCCCACGTTTTCAGCAGGCATTAGACGCCAGCCTAACAGCAGAGCTAAGCCCTGGTGATGTGTTATTTATTCCCAGCATATGGTGGCACCATGTTCGTGGCGTCGATGACTTTAACGTACTCATTACCCACTGGTGGCGCGATACTCCTGGCTTTTTAGGCCGCCCTAACAATGCCTTATTGCACAGCATATTAAGCTTACGCTCTCTGCCTAAAGCTCAGCGCCAAGCATGGAAATCGATATTCGAACACTACATTTTCGATCATGACGATGTTGATGACAGTCATATTCCCGACAATGTGAAAGGCATGCAAACTAAGCCATTAGACGAATTAACGGCCCGCAAAATACGTGCAGACTTAATCAATAAATTAAAACGATAATGCTGAACACAGCAAGATATCAAGCCAAACAGGATGCCCAAGATGAATAAATCAATCAAAAAAGTTGTCATTGCCGGTGGTGGAACCGCAGGTTGGATGGCCGCAGCCGCCTTTAGCAAACTGTTGGGCAAAAATCTTGAAATTGTATTAGGGGCTGTTGATCTTTCACATTGGCAGCCAAATTATAGAGCAAGCTAGAGCCAGCAGGCTTTCAAAATTAATTTTCAATTTATCATAGCGGGTAGCTATCGCTCTAAAATGCTTGAGCCGAGCAAAAGCATTTTCAACTAAATGCCGATATTTGTATAAACACCAATCGATATCGCCATTTCCTTGCTTCGAATTTTGTCTTCTAGGGATCACTGGCTTTGAACCACATTCACGCACTTTATCTCTAATCGCTTCACTGTCGTAGCTGTCTGCAATAATAAATGACTTTGTGGCAATAATTCAATAAGGGCATTAGCTGCTTGCTATCATGAACTTTCCACCTGTAACAATGAATTCATCGGTAAACCAGCTATCTACCGCGAGATGGATTTGCTTGTATTACCACCACGACTTAACCCAATTGCTGATTTCATCAGATGATGCACCTGAACTGTGTTGATGGCTTTACAACTTCCATCAATAAATTCCCATTCAGTATCACTATTAGTCGATAATGTTTTGAACAGCTAAGTAAAATACCTTTTCTGACCACAGTAAAATCGACGGTAAATGGTATTCCATAAGCCAAAATATTCAGGTAAATCTCATAGGGCAGCAACACGCAATCGGTAAAGGATACCTATCGTAAATCGATGCTCTTGCTTGTTATAAACTCTATCATCAAGCAGAATAGCTTTTAGCTTCGACCACATCTCATCAGTGAGCATTAATCGGGGCATGGTAATCTCGTTGTATTTGTTTTTGGCGAAGTGAATTATACGAGATTACCTTCTTCGCACAAAATTCAAACAAAGATCAACAGCCCCTAGTAGAATCTGACGAAATTGGTACTGTTGGTGTCGGTGAAGCCACTATTCCAACCTTGCATATTTTCCATCGTTTACTTGGGTTAAAAGAGCAAGACGTTATGGCAGCCACTAATGCCACCTTCAAACTCGGTATCCAGTTTGAAAACTGGCATGACGTCAACAAAGACTACCTGCATTCATTTGGCTTTTTAGGTAAAGACTGCTGGGCTTGTGGCTTTCAGCACTTTTGGCTTAAAGGCAAGCAACAAGGCCTAGTCAGTGACATTGGCGACTATTGCACCGAGCATTTAGCTGCTCGCCAAGGCCGATTTGCCGTATTACCCAATCAAGACTACAACCATGCTTACCATATGGATGCGAGCCTTTACGCTAAATTTTTACGTAAATTTGCCGAACACCATGGCATGACCCGCATCGAAGGTAAAATCGCCGACGTATTACAACACGACGACACGGGTAATATCCGCGCGTTAAAGCTTGAAAATGGTGAGTTAATTGAAGGCGATTTATTTATCGACTGCACCGGATTTAAAGCGTTGCTTATTGAGCAAACCTTAAACACTGGCTTTGAAGATTGGAGCCACTGGTTACCGTGTGACAGTGCGATAGCAGTACAAACTGAAGCGGTTCAAAAACCAATTCCATATACTCGCTCGATTGCCCGAGAGTCTGGTTGGCAATGGCGTATTCCGTTGCAAACCCGCACCGGCAATGGTTTAGTGTTTTGCAGTAAATACATTTCTGATGCTGATGCGACTGAATTATTGCTCAATAACATTGAAGGCGCGCCGATCAATCAACCTCGGGTGATTAAGTTTAAAACGGGTACTCGTCGTCAACATTGGAACAAAAACTGTGTAGCAATAGGGTTAGCTGCCGGCTTTTTAGAGCCATTAGAGTCCACCAGCATTCATATGATCCAACGCAGCATAGTGCGCCTATTACAGCTGTTCCCATCACAAGGCATTATAGATACCGATATTGCTGAATTCAATCAACAAACGAAAGTTGAAATGGATAACATTCGCGACTTTATTATTTTGCATTACAAGGTCACTGATCGCGAAGACAGTCGCTTTTGGCGTTACTGTAAAAACATGCCAATTCCAGCCTCATTACAACATCGTATCGACATGTTCAGCCAATCAGGCAAAGTCTATAAATACGGCAATGAATTGTTTGGTGAAAGCTCGTGGATCCAAGTGATGATGGGCCAAGGCTTAATGCCGAAAGAATATCATCCTATTGTCGACATGATGGACGAAGCGGAATTAACCAGCTTTTTAAACAGCATTAAAGCAACGGTAAAACGTAAAGTTGATACCTTGCCAGCGCACCATGATTTTGTGCAGCATTACTGTAAATCAGCCAGCATGTAAGGTTGTAACATGACAACCGACTCATCGAACAACCAAACGATATCAAGCAAGAATACTCTATCAAGCAAGAGTATTATCAAGGTGGGGCCATTTACGCCCCACATTGAGTTTATTGGCCTACAGCAAACGCCGGTGATTATCATTGATGACTTTGGCGCTGATCTTTCGCCGCTAATCGATATTGCGATAGATGATAGTCAATTTAATCAAGACCAAGGTTCATACTATCCAGGGCAGCGCGCACCGCTGCCCAAGCAATATGTAATCGACGTGATTAATGCGGTATACCAGTTAATATATGATACCTACAAGGTGTCACACTCGTTACGCATAAAGCCCCAACAATGCGTGTTTTCGGTTATCGACAAGCCTGCAAAACGTTTATTGCCGCTGCAATGCATGCCACACTTTGACACCCCAGACCCGCACTATTTTGCGATTCTGCACTATCTCAATGATGGTGCTCATGGGGATACTGGATTTTTTCGCCATAACGCCACGCAATATGAACAGATAACACCACACAACATTGACCATTACTTTAATCAGGCACAGCCGGTTGTCGATGCACAACAAGCGCTGACGCCTGATTATGTGGTCGATAGTAATGATCACTACACCCTTTATCATCAGGTTCAATATCGGCCAAATCGTTTAGTCATATATCCCGGCAACCTACTCCACTCGACGTTAGTCAACCCAGCTACCGACATCGATAGCAGCCCTAAAACAGGACGATTAACCGCGAATATCTTTATCAATTTCAAATAACACAGGGACCTCGTTATGGCTAAGCCACAGCACGGCAACATCTCGTCAAATAATAAAAAGAAAGCGCTTACAGCATGTGTTTCATCACTTATATGCTTAGGTGTCAGCCACGCTGCACTGGCGGCACACCCAACGATTACCCCACAAACCTTACATGCATTAACGGTGTTACCAGATAATGAAAAGCTGCGTATTGGCAATCGTATCAGCCAAGTCGAAGATGACATTAACCGCTTATTACCTCAATTAACCTTAGAGGAAAAAGTGTCATTAGTGCATGCTGCGGGCAAGTTTCACATACCTGCTATTGAGCGCTTAGGCATACATGAAATGTGGATGTCAGACGGCCCACACGGTGTGCGCTACGAAATCGATCGCAACTCATGGGCACCCGCAGGATGGACTAACGATTACTCAACTTATTTACCGCCATTAACTGCCATCGCCGCCAGTTGGGATCTCAACATGGCCACGCTGCACGGCAATGTGCTTGGCGCCGAAGCACGTCATCGCAATAAAGATCTTATTTTGGGCCCTGGTGTAAACCTCGCGCGCCTACCGTTATATGGGCGTAACTTTGAATACATGGGTGAAGACCCATTTTTAGCAGCTAGCTTAGTAGTGCCCGAAATTAAAGCGATTCAGGCCAATGATGTCGGCGCCACCGTAAAGCATTATGCCCTTAATACCCAAGAGCTAAACCGCACAAAAGTAAATGCAAAACCTGATGAGCGCACCTTGCGTGAAGTGTATTTACCAGCGTTTGAAGCGGCGGTAAAACAAGCCAACGTACATGCCATTATGGGCGCCTATAACGAATTTAGAGGCACTAACGCCAATCAGAGCGAGCACTTAGTCAATACTATCTTAAAAGGCGAATGGGGCTTTCAAGGGGTGTTACTTACCGACTGGAACGTCGACATCAACACTTATGATGCCGCCATGAACGGCCTTGATATCGAAATGGGCACAGATGTCGCTGATTTTGACGATTACTTTATGGCAAAACCGCTACTCGAGATGCTTAACGCTGGCAAAGTACCAGTATCAGTACTTGATGATAAAGTCCGCCGTATTTTACGGGTGCAACTCAGCATCGGCATGATGGATAAACACCGTTTATCCGGCGAGCGTAACACTCAAGCTCACCGTGATGATGCTCGCACACTGGCTGCAAATGGCATTGTATTACTTAAAAACGATAACAAGGTATTACCGCTTCACGCTGACAAACTTAAATATGTCTTGGTACTTGGTCCCAATGCCGATAAACGCCATGGATTTGGTGGCGGCTCATCAGAAGTTAAAGCACTCTACGAAATCAGCCCATTAGCCGGTTTAAAAGCCAAACTGGGTGATAAGGTCGACATTCAACTAATGCGTCCAGCCAGCAGCCAGTTTATGCCGATACCCAATGACTATCTCACCACACGTCATTGGACAGGCACGCCATCGTGGCAAATTAATTATTACAATGACAACAAAATGACCCAGCTCGCCAGTGAATCATGGATAGCCGATCCGCAATTTAATGCCAAAGGCCAAAAACAGTTTGTCGATATTAAAGCCAACATCAAACCTATCGAAACTGGCAGTCACAGTTTTAACATAAAAGCTGACGGCCAAGTGGCATTGTACATTAACGATAAACAGCTGATCGCCAGCACCCAAGCAAACCAAGGACATGTTATCAGTAAAGCCATGACCTTAACTGCTGGTGAAACTTACGCGGTGAGCTTACGTTACCAAGGCGACAAGCAAGCAACCTTAGGCTGGGAAACACCCAACAGTTTGTACAATACCGAACAAGAGTATTTAGCCGCAGCCAAGAAAGCCGATGCGGTTATCTACTTTGGCGGCTTAAGTCATGCTGATGACCGCGAGTCTATCGACAGACCTGACATGGTATTGCCTGGCCAACAAGATGAGGTCATCGCCAAACTGCTCAAAGTGAATCCAAATACTGTGGTGTTTATGATTGGCGGTTCTGCGGTAGAAATGCCGTGGGCAGATAACGCTAAAGCGGTTGTGTGGGGCTGGTATGGCGGTATGGAAGCCGGTAATGCTTACGCGGATATGTTATTGGGCAATCAAAACCCTAGCGGTAAAATGCCCATCACCTTACCGAGAAAACTTACTGACACCGCGCCAATAGCGTTAAACGATTACAACGCCACTGAATCAGTTTATAGCGAAGGGGTATTTATTGGTTATCGCTGGTTTGAACAGCAAAATATTGCGCCGTTATTTGCCTTTGGCCATGGCTTGTCTTACAGCCAATTTGATTACAGCAACATCCGTCTTTCAAGCGCTGACATTGCAAATGATGACACTATCACCGTTACTGTCGATGTCACTAACACCAGTAAAGTCGATGGTGCCGAGGTAGTGCAATTGTATTTGCACGACGTTAAAGCCAGCGTACCGCGTCCCGCAAAAGAGCTAAAAGGCTTTGATAAGTTATGGTTAAAGGCAGGTGAAACCAAAACAGCTAGCTTTACACTAACCCAACGCGACTTATCGTTTTGGGACGTTAACACTAATAATTGGTTAGCCGAATCAGGCCAGTTTGAAGTGATGATTGGTGCATCGGTTGCCGACATTCGTTTGCGTAAACGCTTTAACTATCAACATAAAGCCAAACCTTAGCGGTTCAACTTAGTCTCTTATAACCCAACAACTGCCTGCGCCACATTATTCTGTTGGCGCAGGCAGCTCCAAACGTTAACGCTCAATAAATGTCATCAGTTGCTCGGTTAACCTTGTCGATAATGCGCTTTCACCCGCATGATTAAGCAGTAATGCCACACATTCTGCTGTGCATAAACCACCTTCAATTTGATTGCGCCTAAGTGGGTATATCGATTTAGGTGGATTCACTAAAGACACTTTAGGCAATTCCTTTAGATAAGGGCTCTGATTAAACATTTTGCGCGCTTCTTGCCAAGTGGCATCGATAATCACTAAATATTCAGGCGACGCTAATGACAAACCAGCCTCTTGCGTAGTGTCATCACTTGGAAACACTAAGCCTACTTTACCCGCTTCAATCGCAGCCAATAATTCAGCATCGGGCTGTTTGCGGTGCCACTCAACCACCCGCGCGCTATCGCCTAAAACGTGTTTGACTAATTGGCCGGTATTATTAGCACGATCCATTTCTCGTGAATGCGTTAGTAAAATAATTTTCAACATAATTTTAAAAATAACACCTATAAAATGAACCGCTTAACGCCGTAATGACAAACCGCAATACCAAAGTAATAAAAACATAACGTCGATAAACACAATTCAATAACCTGAAACGACTGCTTACGATAGACCAATACATTAACGCTATGAAAATACGATATACTCTCGAAAAATCGATTTAGTGTCGCGACCTAATCGATTATAACCACCGTATTCTACCCATAAACCCAAGTTCAGGTTATTTAATGATACTACAGCAAGTTATTGCATTATTTTTCACTATGTTAATTTTGGCGATACTACCGGGACCGGTAGTGTTTGCCGTGGTATCAAGAGCATTTTCAAATGGGTTCAAGCATGGCGCTTTTATTACCCTTGGCGTGCTGATGGGCGACTTTGTTTACATCCTATTAGCCTTGTTTGGTTTGGCTGCCATTGCCAATGCGATGGGGCCAGCGTTTGAAATAATAAAGTACGCCAGTGCGCTTTATTTATGTTGGTTAGGTTTCAGTATGTTGCGTGCAACCGCCAAAGGCGTTCAATTAGCAACCATACCTAAAGTGAGCCAATTTAAAAATTTAATCACAGGCCTGCTTATTGCCCTTGGCAACCCTAAAGCATTGATATTTTACGTCAGCTTTTTTCCTGCTTTTGTGCCTATGGTCCATGTTGACCTTATCGATGTGATGATTATACTCGCCACTGCAACCTTGGCTTTTGGTTCAGTTAACCTCACTTATGCATATTTGGCATCAAGTGCAAAACAGGTATTTACCTCCCCTAAAGCGGCAACGATAATGAATCGTACTGCAGGCAGTATTATGTTGATTGCTGGCATATTGATAGCCATAAATATATAGGATGTTGCAATGACCGCGTTACGCTTTACCCCACTGACACTCACAAACGGACTGACCTTTAAAAACCGTTTAGTGGTGCCGCCAATGGCGTCACAAACCGCAGATCTAAATGGCTTAGCAACTGAAACGACCATCAATCATTACCATCATTTAGCCCAGTCGGGTGCAGGGTTGGTGATGGTAGAATACAGCCATGTAAATTTGGCAGGACGAAGTGAGTCTAATCAGCTTGGGGCGCATGATGATGCTTGCTTACCCGGCTTAAGCCAAATTGCCGCGACGTTACATAATGCAGGGGTAAAAACAGGCTTACAAATTACCCATTGCGGCGGCAAAGACAGTGCAGGTATTAGCGCTGATATTATGGGGCCGTCAGGCATTACCGTGCCAGCATATGATCGTGTATTACCAACCCCTAGAGCCATGACATTGGATGATATCAATCAATGGCAGCAGGATTTTGTTAGTGCTGCCATTCGTGCTGACAAAGCCGGATTTGATTTAGTCGAGCTGCACTGTGCCCACGGTTACGGTATTAATCAATGGTTATCTCCGCTGACGAATCAACGCCAAGACCAATACGGTGGCAGCCTTGAAAATCGCGCCAGAATATTGATCGAAATAGTCAGTAAAATAAAACAAGCGGCGCCAAGATTAGCAGTAATGACCCGCATTCCTGGGCAAGACGGTTACCCTGGTGGTTTGTCTCATGACGATATGGGCCACGTTAGCCAATGGCTAGTTGATGCGGGCGTTGAAATACTTAATGTTTCATCAGGCATTGGGGGCTGGAATCGCCCTAAAGACAAACGCGGCGAGGGCTTTTTAGTTGAAGATGCAGCGCCGCTGACAGGTACAACGAAAGCGGCAGTGATTGGTGTCGGCGGCATTGAAAGTATTGATTACATCGAAACCATTTTAGCCACTGAACAGGTTGATTTAGTGGCTGTGGGCCGGGCTATTTTGGCCGGACCAAGTGAGTTTGCAACACGAGTGATGGCTCAACATAAATAATGCTGTAACGTCAGCAATGGCTCAGCCTAAATAATGATCTAGAGCCTAAATCTAATCTTAATTGCTGAGTATTAAGTACTAAAAAAGCCGCTCAATAACGCGTTATTGAGCGGCTTTTTTAGTACTTGTTACAAAGACGAGTGATAGAAATTAGTTACCGATTGTTTTCAATTTATGTAGATAATCCGCATTGCTTAATAATGCTATCACCTCTGCGGGTTCCAACCATGATTCTAATTGCGATAAGCTTTCAGCATGGTTTAATTTCCATTCCGCAATAATTCTCGGGGCATAAAACGTCGGTTTTTGTTCACCTACGTCTGGTAACTGAGCAAGGTGCCATTTAAGTAATAAAGGATTATTAACCAACCGACTGAACGGATGCATGTGTCGTAGATGGGGCAAATTAGCCTCGTTTTCCTTCACTTTAACCAAAATGTTAACTGGTTTTTTTTCTTCAGGCGCTCGCAATAATCCGACTGTTTTAATCCATTTAGTTCGCCTCGCGCCGCCGCTTAACCAGGACAAAGGGATCGATAGCATCAACCCTATTGTAATCGGTAATAACCAGTAAAAGAGTTCTGTACTGAGCGATAGTGCAGTCAAAGCCAGCGCAACCCCAAACACGGTATGACCAAGATGAGCACGCATCACTGACATCCAGCTCAATGCACCATCGTCTCGAGATTGCGGCATCCAACCACTGTCTTTGCCTCGAAATATAGACAACACCACGCCAAACTGCGACACCATCAGAATGGGTGCATACAGAGCAGACATGATCATTTCCAGCAAGGTACTCAAGGTTAACAATATTGGCCCGCCAAATCGTAAACACCGCGGAATATTAATCAAGGCAGCAAACCAGCCAAATGCTTTAGGTGCCAGCACAATGGCCATTGACACCACAAACAGGCTTAATGCGCGCTCAGAATCAAACACTGGCCAGGTTGGAAACAGCGATGGATTGGCAAAGTACTCTGGACGTATAAATGCCGCCTGAACCGCAATCGCAAGCCCGACCATAATCAGGGCTAACCAAAAAATGGCGCTCAGGTAAGACATCACCCCAGACAAAAGATGCAACCGCGTCGGCAATGAGAAACCGCGAGCAAACATAAATGCTGAATGCTGTAAATTACCCTGACACCAGCGTCGGTCACGGATCATCACATCAATTAACGACGGTGGAGCTTCTTCAAATGAAGCCTCAATATCGGTATCAAAACGTACTCCCCAACCTGCACGACGCAGCAACGCCGCTTCGATAAAGTCATGACTTAATACATGGCCGCCAAAAGGTGCTTTACCGGACAGAATAGGCAGATGACATGACTCAGCAAATGCTTTGGTGCGAATAATGGCATTGTGGCCCCAAAAATTTGAGGACAAACCATGCCAAGCCGACAAACCCTCGGCATAAATAGGACCGAAGCATTGATTGGCAAACTGTTGCAAACGGCTGTAAAGCGTATTGGCAAACACCAGTGTCGGTAAGGTTTGAATAAGACCGACGCCAGGTGCGCCAGCTAAACGACGTGATAATGTCACCATCGACTTTGCGCTCATGATACTGTCAGCATCAAGCACTATCATTGCCTCATAATCACCGCCCCAACGCTGAACCCAGTCGCCGATATTACCGGCTTTACGTTCACTGTTTTGGTGACGACGACGGTAATAAACCGGACACTGTGGTTGGCTGTTATTGATAAGATCTAGAAAAGTCTGTTCCTCAGCAATCCATGCATCAGCTCGATTAGTGTCACTGAGAATAAAGAAAGCATATTTACCCGGTGCGGTAGCGATTAAATCTGCACTCATCGCCTCTATTGTGGCCCGAATACGCAGCGGATCTTCGTTATAAATAGGCAGCAATACCGCCGTTTTGAACTCTGGTTCTGTCTCATTCTCTTTAATTAGGCGTGGTTTGAGATGCAACAGAAAACCTAATAGTGCCTGTGAAAAAGCAAAAGTAACCCACAGAAAGTTAATGCTAAACAACACCAAAAAAACCATTTGCAAACTGGTAATGGCATTGGTGTTAAGCACCAAATACATTTCTCTTATGCCATAAGTCGATAAGCCTGCTGTAACCATGAACACAAATAACTGTGCAACAAATGTGCGTAGCGTAAACCACACGGTTGGTTGACTCGGAGTTAATCTATGACCCGGTTCAGAAACCTCATGACGAGACATCAGCAGTGGCGATTCCTCTGGCAATGCACGTGCATCATGATAGGTATTGTTAACGTGAGCAGACAAAGGATTATTATTGTCTATCATAAAGGCCAGTCCTCTGCAGTAAAGCGATACAGCCATGTCATGCCAAGCGGTTTATCTTTGTTGCTTAGCTGTACACGTAATTCTGCAACCTCAGCATCTTGCGGATCGAACGTGATAAAAACTCTGGCACCATCAACACTGGGATTAGACTCAATACGTGATTCTAAAATAGCGCCGCTGCTGATACTGGCATCGACGCGAATATGGCTGATATCATTGGCATTAATGTGACTGTAATCGATAACAATCTCATTTTTATCCGTCGATAACTTGCGACCACCAGCAGTTCGAACCACTTTTACTTTGCCTTCGGTTTTAGGGATCTGATCCACCCAGGTCAATTGATATGAATAGGCGAATGGCTGGCCTTTTTTCAAACCTTGTTCTGGCTTCCAATAGGCAACAATATTGTCATTGGCTTCAGAATCAGATGGAATTTCAACCAGTTCAACTCTACCTTTACCCCAATCACCAGTTGGTTCAACCCACGCAGATGGACGAAGATGATAATTTGCTTCAAGGTCCTGATAATAATCTAATTTTCGATGTGGCTGGATCAAACCAAATCCTTTAGGATTCTCATCCATAAAAGAACTCACCTGTAATCCACGAGGATTATTCAGCGGACGCCAGATTTTCTCATTATTACCTTTTTCCATTAGCAGGCCTTCAGAGTCATGCACCGCAGGACGGTAATCAGCAGTATCAGCGCGATCGATGCCGCCATGCATAAACATTGACGTTAACGGAGCCAGACCCACATTCTTAACATCCTGCCTTGGGAAAAGCTTAACATCGACGCCCATTCGGGTCGGATCGCCAGGGTAAATAGCAAAACGATAGGCTCCTGTTACACTCACACTGTCTAGTAACGCATGGACCACAATCGCCTCTTGATGACTGGATGGACGTTCAATCCAAAACTTTTTAAATAAAGGATATTCTTCACCTTTAGGATCGGCAACATTGATGGCAAGTCCGCGGGTAGATAAGCCATACGCTTGCCCTTTAGAGACCCCACGAAAATAACTGGCGCCCTGAAACACAAGAAATTCATCTTTATAATCATCGCGATTGATCGGGTAATGCAAACGAAAACCTGCATATTTACCGACTTGCTCCAGTAATTTGCCAATTGATTCATCTGGCACTCTGAAGGATGATTCAGATACTGCTACCGGAAATGATTTACCATTCTCGACCACGTCGATATCAATCAACTGTTTATAGATATACCCAGGAGCAAATAGTTGTATCGAGAAAGGCGTGGGCGCATTGCCCCAAATAGCAGCATGTTGTTGGAAATTAATTTGACGATAGGTTGAGTAATCTATTTTAGTCAGCGCTTCGGGGGCTTGTTTGGGTTCAATAAAAGGGGTCTGGGACAGTTTTTGAGCAACTTCTACGACTGTGTCATGGGAGAATGGCTTGCCATCAGTTTTGGATACTGGCGTTTCTGCATAAGCAATACTTACCGATGAAACTAAAAAGAGTGATACCACGAGATGAACCCAAGCTTGCACAGAAAAGCGCTCATCAAGCATATTTTTTAGCGGTGAATCGTAAAACATATTAACAGTCCTTAACATATTGAAACTCCTTATTGAAAATTCACAAAATAGCTCCACAACATCGTACTCACTAACGGTTCTGCCCCTGTACTGTTAATCGAGGTTGGTATTAATCGAGGCTGGTGTTGACCGAAGATAATTTTAGTCAAAGATCATTTAAACGACCTCGTTTAGATAATATTGATCGCTATCAGCATAGCTTCAATTATTTAAAAAAATGAACCCCAATCATCTTGAGCATTACGACTTAACTAGTATTACCATTAAACGTAAACATTTTGAGTATTTTATCCACAATATGAATATTGTTTAACGCTCAATCCTATTTCGCTGAAATATATGGCCAATATCTAACCCAATAATGACTATTAGTAATAAATACGACTAAATAAGGGCAAATAAATAAGGGCGAATAAATAAGGGCGAATAAGCAAGGCGTGCCATTTGGTGAATTAATCTAACGACCATTTGAGATAACCACGGTATTGGAGGGAACCACTACAAGCGGTCAAAGGACTCAAGCTAAAAGATAAATGACAATAAGGTTATGGCCGAATATAGGTAATCGGTTTAGGTATTGAGTGTCAGCAACATGATTGTTGTTTAATTTGGCACAGTACACAATATCGATATTGATGATGGCAAAGTGAATGGGAATAGCGCAAAAGGTTTGGCATATCCACTTGTGGAACGTCTGACGGTTAGCGTGATTGAACGTCCATAACGATGAGTGCTTATATTTGATAAGGCACTCACTGAATGAGATTACACAGCATCTGAATCTATTGAAATTATGCCTTTAAATATCAGCGGGTAGCGTCTTACCCGTTGGCCAATATCATCACTCATCACTTGCCTATATAGCAGTTCAATGTCGTTATCGTCTTCAAACACCAACAGTAACCGATCAATTGCCGTGTGCAGGCCTTTTTTCAAATAAGGTTGAGCTTGGAACTCAGCAATATTACGTCTAACTATGGCAATTTTCTCAGGATGAAGCCGAAGAATGGTAAACACCTGTTCAAAATAAGCTGTGTGCTCAGCAGGCGTCGCACGAGACGAACGCCGTTGTCTTGGCGCTGATGAACCACGTTTAAAGTACATTGCAACCAAGGTTCATCTCCATTTTCGAGTTAATGTTTATCGAGTCAACGTGTATCGAGCCCATATTTATCGAGCCAAAGCTTATTGAGCCAAAGTGTATCGAGCCAAAGTGTATCGAGCCAAAGTGTATCGAGCCAAAGTGTATCGAGCCAACGTGTATCGAGCCAACGTGTATCGAGCCAACGTGTATCGAGTCAACGTGTATCGAGTCAACGTGTATCGAGTCAAAGTGTATCGAGTCAAAGTGTATCGAGTCAAAGTGTATCGAGCCAAAGTGTATCGAGCCAAAGTGTATCGAGCCAACGTGTATCGAGCCAACGTGTATCGAGTCAACGTATATCGAGTCCATATTTATCGAGCCAAAGCTTATTGAGCCAAAATGTATCGAGCCAACGTTTTTAAGCCAATGTTATCGAGTTCATCTAGGGTAATTGATAACCGCTAAATCACTTGAGTTTCGCGAATCTACACGCTAGTTCAAGTGATTTTGGTGTTATTAACTCAACGATTAACTCAACAATGCTAATAAATCGTTCGCACTGCCCTGCCATGGACCTTGAGTACCATCGGATAAAATACTGTCTGCCAAACCTTGTTTGTGCTGCTGCATTTCTTGAATTTTCTCTTCAACGGTGCCCTGGGCAATGAGTTTATAAACAAACACTGGATTTAACTGGCCAATACGATGAGCGCGATCGGTCGCTTGGCGCTCCGCGGCAGGGTTCCACCACGGGTCAAAATGAATAACAGTGTCCGCAGCAGTAAGGTTAAGTCCGGTTCCACCGGCTTTTAAACTGATCAAAAACACCGAGTTATCACCCTCTTGAAACGAATCAATTTGGGTCTGACGGTCACGAGTTTGGCCTGTCAACTTGCTATAACTGATAGCTAAGCGTTTCAGTTCATCTTCAATGAGTGCCAGCATGCCGGTAAATTGGCTGAAGATAAGGATCTTACGACCTTCTTCAATCATTTCAGGCAGGTTTTGGATTAACCAAGTCATTTTAGCGTTGTCTTTTACCTGTTGAGCTTGTTCAAGCTTAACTAAACGCGGGTCGCAACAGGCTTGACGCAACTTCAACAATGCATCTAAAAACTCAATATGACTACTCGATACTCCTTTCTTGGCAAACAGTTCACGCAATTTTTTCTCCATCACTAAACGGATAGACTCGTACAAATTACGTTGATCTCTTTCAAGTTCCAGAGTTTGAATAATCACGGTTTTTTCAGGTAATTCTGATACCACTTCTTTTTTAGTGCGGCGCAGCATAAAAGGAGCAATACGCTGACTCAGTAACTGCGACTTTTCAACATCGGCTTGCTTCTCAATCGGACCACGGAACTGTTTATTAAAGTAAGTATGCTGACCTAATAAACCTGGCAAGCAAAAATCCATCAATGATTTTAATTCGCCTAAATGGTTTTCAAGCGGCGTACCCGATAAACATAAGCGAAATCTACCTCTAAGGGTTTTAATCACTTGGGTGACTTTTGCTTGGGCATTTTTAATCTGTTGTGCTTCATCCAAAATAATATGCTCAAACACATATTCACAATAAATGGCTTCATCACGTAACATTAATGGATAGGTTGTTACGACCACATCAAACTGGTTAATTTGATCTAATAACGGCTGGCGTTTATTACCGTGGATCACCACTACATTCAGCGACGGAGCAAACTTATTGGCTTCTTTTAACCAGTTACCCACTAAGCTAGTGGGACAAACAATTAAACTGGTACGACGCTCGGTAGCGTCTTGCTTGGCTTTGAGTAAAAATGCCAATGCTTGAACGGTTTTACCCAGGCCCATGTCATCGGCTAAAATACCACCTAGTTGATATTCTTTAAGAAAACACAACCAGTCAAAACCTTGTTTTTGATAATCACGTAATGTCGCATTTAAGCCATCGGGTAACTCAACCGGAACCACCCCTTTAAACTCTGCGAGTTTGGTGGCTAAATTGCGCACACGTTCGCCATTGAGTAAACGCACGTCACTGGCAGATAAATCATTCAAAATATGCGCACGGTTGCGTGGTATCGAAATGACATCGCCAGAATGACGATTAAATAATTCTTGGATAATACTAATCAGCGGCTTAATGGTTTTGGCTTTTATTTTAATAAAACCACCGTTAGGGCCAGGTAATAGCAATTCATCATCGTCTGCTGGTTCACCATTTTGTTGTAACCAACGGGCAACTAAGGCTAATAACGGTACACTTTGACCATCGATGTCGGCACTGAGCGATAACGAAAACCAGCCAGACTCATCATCGTCAACTAAGTCGACATCTAACTGTGCATCGGTAATTTGTAAGTCGAAGTCATCATCAAAATGAATATCCATACCCAGCGCAGTTAACGCATCAAGACCATTGTCGGTCAATTCAGACCATTCAAAAATCGACTCGGGTAATAAGCCGACACTGACATAGTAGGGTTGTTGTGAACTGGCCAGCGTAGCGTCTGGCTCAAGCGTCACTAAGCCTATATCCGCTAATGACTGTAATGCCGCGAGTTCTTGCTCGACATGTCTATGCACTTGATACTGAACTTGATTTTTTTTGACTAAGCTTATGCGTTCGGGTTTAGTCGATGCATTAAAGGTAATTTCACCGTAACAATGATCAACTCGAATAACCGGTTGCAGAATCGGGTTGTTGGCAATGAGCTCACGCGTAAAGGTTAAGCGTGTTAACAATGAATCTGTTATCTCGCAAAAATCAATTTCACTCGGCACAGGCACGGTTTTAGGCGAAAAATGCTGGAGCATTTTATGACTAATGGCATCCACTTGAGCCAAGGGCACTGGTGGCATGTGTTGCAATAAACTTAACTTTTTAACTGGCAAGTCAGTGTCTATTCTACCTAAATGCAAATAGTCTAATTCAACATACAAAGGTGGCTCGGTAGCAATAAACTCCCAATTATCCAGCCCAGGCATGCGCATTTGCATTTGGGTATGTTTTTTATCCATTTCACACCAGACAAACTCAGGCACAACGGCTTTAGCCCATGTTAGTGGGATGCGATTTTCTTCCCAAAAACACACTTCGGCGGTGAGCATTTTAGTCAGCGCTAAAAATGAAATCTCACCTTCAATATAAATTTTAGAGCCATGATTATTTGATGACAATAACAAGCTGATAATCTGTTTATCTTCAGGGTCAATCCACCATGGCATGCTATAGCGAATATCGGCTAATGCTAGCTTGCTGCCTTTATTGTATTGACCTTTTTTATTAAATTTACTGCGTTTAAATTCGACAAAAATGCCATGAGGATCGTTAGATAACACATAAATAATGCGGTCTTTTTCTTCGTCCTCTTCTTCAAACTCGGCAACCGTTTTTTGCTCGTCAAGTTGGCGTAACCATTGGTGGATACGCTGCTCTTCAACCGGCTTTTTATCGACCAGTGCCAGCATTGCTGCGGCAACGTGCTTACAATTTGTTCTAACAGGGCAAGTACAATGTGAACGCATCACAATTTTGTGATTCACATTAACTAGGGTGATTTCTTGACGATAGGGTTCAGCAGCAGATCCTTCAACATAGGCCTCAATATCATGATTATTACTGCTGGCAGTAACTTCTAGAACTCGACCTTGGATCAAATAGTTTTGCGCTTTTTGAATTTGGGTGGCCGAAAACAGTTTCGCAATCATCTCTAATGAAAGCTTAATGGGGAGATTAAACAGTTTCGCCGACATCAATATACCTAATAAAACCGCAGCAAAATAAACAATGGCTGCTGATAAAAAAGTTAACTTGCCATTCTATGGAAGAAAGCAGGCAATATCTAGGCTTTGCTGATCTTTCGAACAAAAAACTCGTTCAAACACGCTATATTATTGCGATTACACATATTGGGTGGTCGCTAAAGCTCAGATACAGCAATAATCTGTATCATCATACGAATTAACATACACAAAAGTTTGCTTACCACTAAAGCCAATTTTAACCTTGAGTCGTTGGGAGATATTACCAAGAGGAATTTAAGGTGGGCGAATGTATGACTAATGGCTACTCACGTCGGTTATTTGTACACCGTCTCAAACATAAGTCGAACATATGCCAAATGTAAACCGAGCATAAGTTAGCCACGGTCGAATACAAGGGTACTTAAGCAATACAATCTCAATGAATAACTAGCCACTATCCAAAGCTGACTAGTTATTCATTGGCAAACACTAAAAACGTTCTACAGACCACTGAATCGCCATGAGCCCAATCGCAATTGAACCGAGCTGCATGCCCCAATGTCGATACCAAAGTGTATGGCGTAGAAACATCAATACAGGCAGCACTAGCGCTAAAATCGCCAGCTGGCCGATTTCAACGCCAACATTAAACGCAAGAATCGCTAATAGTTTTTGATTTTCAGGCAAGCCAAGCTCGCCTAATACTCCAGCAAATCCCATGCCGTGTAACAGGCCAAACGCAAACGTAATCCAGCCTAAACGTAATACAATCGGCCAGACATTATTTAGCGCCGCAAACAACACCGACAATGCAATGCCCAGTTCAACCCAGTGACTACTAAAATTAATCAGTCCCAATGCGGTGGCAGTTAACGTTACCGAATGCGCTAATGTAAATGCAGTAATAATCCATGCTGTGTCTTTAAATATTTGCTTAGGCTTATCTATCGGGTGCCATTTTTGTTGTTCACGCACCAACACACAGGTTAATAACAACGCCAATAAAAATAAGATATGATCAGTGCCCTTCCAAATATGAATAATCCCTTGGTAAACATATTCTATAAATGTATCGCTGAGCTGACTTTCAGCTAAGTTAATCAATATTATCGGGTTATCGTTACTGATCACTCGAGCGTATTGATGATCGGGCGTTGCAATGGTGGTAATCACTTTATGATCAGTGTCTATATTGAAGAAAGCTTGATAATTAATGGTCAACACTCCAGGGCTATCACATTCAGCCTGAAATGAACTGACTAGATAACCTTCACTAAAGTGTTGGTCAACTTGCTGCGTTGGGTTAAAACTCAGTGGGCAATCTTGCTCTCGGCTTATTGCCAAAGATGAACGTAAATAATCCACTATCGCAATTTGATGAGCTTGTAACTCTCCCCAAGTAAGCTCACCATCTTGGTTATCATCAATAGGGACAACTTGGTTTATGTCAAAAAAACGCACTTGCCAATCACCTTGAATTTGCCCGTGCTTATCGAGGTGAACAGACAAATAACTGGTGCTCATTTGATGGGCTAAACTGCCATGACTAAACAGTAACATTAGCAGTAATAATCCATCTTTCATCACCGAAAAAAAACGTGTAAATGCCTTCACTGGTTTATCCTTAACTTGCTACATGATCGACAGCGAGGTTCTGACTGACTTGTACTGACTTTTTATCATTTTTAGTCTTCCTCAACAATGCTTTAGCCTGTTCTAAAAGTATCCGATCATTGTCTTGACGTGCTACCTGCCAGTTGATTTTGGCCCAGTAAAGTGCTTTTTGGGGCTGAATATCAATATTTAAATAATATTTTGCCAGATCGGATGCATGCAAGCTGTCTTGTCTTTGCTCGCGCAATTTAACTCTTTGGGCAAAAGTCCATTGCCATTTAACAGTATTGCCAAGGGATTTTTCCGCTATCGCTAAGCGCAATAATAGTGCGTCGTCTTGAACAGCGTTATTATTGACGACACTGGAGAGCATATCGTACACCTGTTGATGTTGATTTAATGCCAACTCAATATCAGACCATAGCGCTAATAAACTAACCGGAGCATTGTCCATATCTAACTGATTTAAATAACTCAATGCTTCTTCTGCCATACCTTGCTTAAATGCCATGTCAGCAAGAATTTGCACTATCCAACGTTTTTCTGGTTCATTATTAGGTTGATACAACTGGTACAACCGAGCTAACTCTTGATAACTTTCGGCCAGTTTGCCATTTTGACTAGTCACTTCTAAAGCACAGGTAGAAATCAACAAAATATCGGCTTTACCGATTAGGGTTAAACACGCTTGCCTTGCACCGACAATATCCCCTTGTACCAGATGAATATTGGCTTTTAATAACCAACTATTTATCGCAGTCGGTTTTAATTCAATGGAGCGTTCTAACGCCTTTATCGCCCGATCAAATTGGTGTTGATGCTGTAATACTCGAGCATATAAATAATAGGTCTGCGCATCGGGGCTGGCATTGGCCATTTTGGCTTGTAACCAAGCTTTTGCACGACCGTAGCGATAGTCAGCTTCACCGGGATATTGTCCTTGTTCAATAAAATCACTGATGTCGTCTAAGCTCATTTGCTTGTCGGTATCATTAAACACTTTCCAGGTCGCAATAACTTCACTGGTATCTTTTGGTGTATATGGCGCCGCAGTACTGTTGCCTACCATCAACAAACATGCACTGACAACCATTACAATATTGATGTAAAATTGAATATTGAGGCTAAATTGAGGGTACTTAATCATTGGTGTTAATCGCCCTGATATCACTTGCATAACGCCTCCTTAATGCCATCCTTGGCTATGAATATCGATCTAATTAATCATTACTTCTCAGCTGAGATAATCATTCATTGGATGAATAAGATAGATATTTGGTCCTGTGTTATAAACTTAAGCTAGCGAATAGAACTCGCACTATTAATCCAGTAATAAGTCGTCGTAAAAATCAGCCGTTGAAACATCGTTCTCAACCATGCGGCCATTAACACGTAAAGGTGCAGCTTGGCTTAGTTGTAAAAATGCCTGACGACTTAAGCTTGAAAACATCACTTGCTGTGCATCAATGGTAATGTTCACCATCGCTACCACAGGGTCGTTTACGCCATCACTCACAGCAACAGTAAAACTGTCCATGCCAGTCACTTCATTGGCAGGAGTATAAGTAAACTCGCCATTTGGCTTTAAACTAACCGTACCAAGCGTCGGTTCACTCATCACAATAAACGTTAATGCATCACCATCTTTATCGGTGGCTATCACTTGATCTGTCACTGGCGTTTCAGTCACGGTGGATAGCATGACACTGCTCACCATTGGCGCACTGTTTTTAGCCATGGTCATCGCATCATCATCTGAGTTACAACCAGCTAAAAAACCGCCACTGAGCACACTGATTAATACCACTGGTTTAGCGAGATTATTAAGCGCTTGACGCGTCGCATATCGAATAGAAGTATTCATCTTATGTTCCTTATTTTGAGCCCGAAAGCGGCGTCGCTAAGTAAGGGAAGTGATCCATCATCATGGTCGCGTCAACGGGTGCACCATCAGTAAATGGCACGTTACCAACGATGGCATCATCACTAGTACAAAGGCCTAAATCCGTGTCAGTACCATTGACTGGGATGGGGTAACATAAACGTCCCATTACCACGCGCAGTGCAATATCAACCACATCATCACCCGGACGACGACCATTTGGGAAACCGGCTAAATCATCACCAGCCACACCAAAAGCTGACTGCATATCACGTGATTTTGCCGGAATGCCGGTATTAAGACGCAACATTTCTGAAGGCGTCACCATCTCAAGTTGGTTAACACCAGCAAAACCAGTGAGAAATGCAGTAACAAGATCGATACGAGGGAAGTTAGTTGGCGCTAACGTTTCAATGTTTGTTCCCAACGTTTGATTAACCGCGTCTTTGAACAGAATGTTAAGCAACTCTGGTAAGCTCGGGTGCGTCACATAGTCAGCAAACTGAGTGTCATCTTTAGGATGTGAAGTCGAAAAGGTGTCTTTATCCTTTAAGCCAATCACTAACTCGTTAACCAGTGGATTACCCAGACGAGATACCTGAGTTAATGCGCCGCCGTTGACTTCAGTTTTACCCACTTTGGCATTTGGATTTAAAATACGCGCTTGCGGTAAACTGGCGGTAGTCCATGCACCAATGGTGCCGTTGCCTTGAGTCGTTAAACAAGACTTTGGCACTTCAATTGAAATGGCTGTGACATTTTTATCCATCAAATCATCATTATCAACAGATTGAGTGATGCCACCTGGAAATCCACCTTGGTCGCCAGCGCCCGGTGCACTATCACCTTCTACAGGCACATAGTTGACCAAATCAAAGGTTTTGCCTAAGTTAACCACGAAAGGGTCTTTACGTTGGCCAACAAACACTTTACCAGGACTTGCACAACCATCGAGATTAAATTCGTAGATGAATTGACCCGCATAACTTGCATACGCGCTGCTATCACCGAAACTCTTATTACCAATGTAATCCAGTGGTTTATGGAACATCGCCCCTGAAGTATTGGTTAACGCTGTTGCGCTACCACTATTTTGTGGTCCTTTAACAAGTGTTAACTCATACGACTCGCTAAAGTTTGCCGCACTTTGATCCGCAGCAGTAATGCCACCAATATTTTTAAGCGGTACTGACACACTACGTTGATTGTCAGCAGGACCAACCGTTAGCGCAATACCTTGATTATTATTGGCAAGCTCATTGGTAAAGTTAAATTGGAAGGTTAAATCTTCTATAGCATCACCATCATTATCGATATGAATGCTGTATACCGCAGCAGGATCCATCGCATAATAGTTAGGTCCGCCGTAGGCATCTTGCAGTGGAATATAGTTGGCGATAAGAGTGACGAAATCTTCACGTCCAGCTTCGTAGCTATTAAAAGCGTAGAAGTCGGTAGAGTCTAATGTTGGAAAACGAGTGATATTGGGTGCTTCTCGGTGACTTGACGCAAATGCATTAGCGCCTAATAAAGTGCTGCATACGATACTGGCGATTAGGGATATTTTTAGTACTTTCATGACCATTTCCTTGTTATGTAGTAGAGTCATATCAGTAAACGGCTCAGGTTCCATTTTGGATGCAGGTTTTAGCAATTATTGTTGAAATAAATCAAATAAAAAAATTAACATACTGAATTTAAATGAATTTATAAATAAACTATTTTTGCTAATTTAATAAAAATGTTAATTTCTGCATAATGAACTATCAATATGGTCCTTTCAATACAGCCCCTCTATACAATTTCTTTAATACAATCCTTTAGTATGTGAACGCTCAGAAATGAGTCGTTAACAATTTCCCGTTAACCGATGACTCATCGATAGCCAATGGATCCAATGGATAGTTGCAACCATAAAAAAGCGGCCAATAGTCTCACTATTGGCCGCTTAAATGTTAGCGTGGTAACACATCAATGCTTTGAAGCATCACCCTATCATTAAGGCTTTATAAAATTGCTAGCTCTGCGGTATACAATACCTCTGTTGGTAAGCCATTTGGTGAGCCGTTCAAAGGCTCTAAACTTACCGCCAGAGCCACTATATCCATGTCATCAAATTGACTGTTTTTCACCAATGTTAACTTGCCTGACTTAGGCAGTAAGCCTAATGAAATTGGATTTTCGACACCTTTAGCCACCATCCATAACTCATAGTCTTTATTCGCCAGTGGCTTAAGGTTACTAGTAGAGCGCACTTCAATCGTATTGGAGGTGACTTCAATCAGCCATAATGCTTTAGATTGTGCACTTTGCACTACCGCAACTTGCTGCGATGTAGCAACTGGTACAGGCTGATTATTCACAACTAAAACAGCCATAACAATGGCTGCTGCGCTTGCCATTGAAGCCAATCCCTTCCATAAACGGTTACGTGTTGCCATAGGCACCACATTTGAGGTTTCTGGCGATGGCGCTTGGGCCACATTATCAACAAACCCTAGCGACATACTGATTTGTTGCCAAACCCGTTCATCTGGGGTTATCGGCGTTAACAATTGATTCATGCCATGTAAATGTTGCTCCCATAACCAAGTGCTTTCACGCAGACTGGGAATTTGCATCATTAATTTTTGAAACCGACATCTAGCTTGGCCACGCAATGTACCAAGTACATATTCTGCTGCTAATGCATCTTTTAATTGAGGATCACGATAATTCATAGCGATAAACACCTCTGTAATTGTTGTAAACCACGACGGATCCAACTCTTAATAGTGCCTAATGGTAAATCTAAGTGCCCCACAACTTCGTGATGCGATAAACCATTATAGTAAGCGAGATGAATTGCTTGTTTCTGCTGAGGCTCGAGTTCTCCCATACACTGGTCGAGTTTATTTTTATGAACCTGAGGCCCGTCATCATTGATATGCTCTTCAAAAACGGCTTCTTGGCCATCTTCAAGTGGATCTTCCTTTCTGACCTTTTGATAACGCAACATGTCTAAGGCTCGGTAACGAACAATACTGATCATCCACGTGAGAACCGATCCTTTTCCGTGTTGATATTCTGTCGCGTTATGCCAAATTTTTACGTAGGCTTCTTGTAATACCTCTTCGGCTAACTCACGTCGACCGAGCATTTTTAAGCTAACTGCGAATAACTGGCCACTGGTAGATTGGTATAAATCAGCAAACGCTTGTTTATCTCCATCTGCACTAGCACTTAATAAGTTAAGTAAGGTGTCTTGATCCATAATCTGCCACGTTTCCCTATGATGGTTCGATATAGTTGATACAGGCTAATTGCGCATATATTGATAAAAAAGCCCCAATAGTGTTTATACGAACCAAAGTTAATATTGGATGCAAAATAAATAAAATAAAATAAAAAAGCACCATCACTTTTCAGCATGGTGCTTGGTAGCAATAATATGAAGCTATATTTAACCTTGCAGTAAATACTCTTCAGCTTTCTCGATACTGCGCGGTTTACCCACCAGCATTAAAATATCGTTACGCCTTAATATCCACTCAGGGGGGGGATCGATCTCCTCGCCTTTACGCCGCACCGCTCTAAGCTCAACATCCAAAGCTTGCCATGGAATATCTGCAACGGTTTTACCCACCGCACTAGCACCTGAAGCCAGTGACACAGCATGGAGTAAATCTAAGGTAAAATCAGTTTCTGTGCCGGAAAAGAAACCGTGTAAATATTGATAATGATTACGACGTTCAGATTCCAAGCGTTTAATAATCCGCGCTAAGGGGACGCCACATTTAAACAACACTTGCGACACCAGCATTAAGCTGCCCTCAAGTGATTCAGGGATAACTTGGGTCGCCCCCGCTTCTTTAAGCTCATGTAGATTCGCATCATCGCGAGTGCGCACCAATATTTTTACATCGGGAGCCAGTTTACGCGCCACGGCTAAACACTCTTCAGATTGCCTTGGTTCGCAAAATGTCACCACCACTAAGCTCGCTTGACGAATGCCCATCTTCTTCAATAGCGCCATTCTGCAAGCATCACCAAAATGAATATTTTCGCCTGCGGCTCTCGCTTCTGTCACTCTGGTGGGATCTAAATCAAGCACCATATAAGGCACCGCTTCTGTTTTCAAAAAGCGTGCAATCGTTTGCCCTACGCGGCCGTAACCTAAAATCAGTACCACATCACTTTCGTCAGAATGAGGCAATACAATTTCTATCGGTTCATTTTTAGGTGGCAGCTTATTGCCGCTAACCTTTTTGGCAATATCAACACTGTGGCGGATCAGCCAAGGCGCCATTGACATAGATATCACCGCCACGGCGACTAACACAGTGCTTACTTCGGTATCGAGTAATTGATAATTTACTGCTAATGCCAGTAACACAAAACTAAACTCACCGACTTGACCTAAACTAATTGCGGTACTGAGTGATACCTTAGTATTTTCACCCACAAGTTTGAGCAAACCGTGCACGATTAATATTTTGGTGAGCACCACACCTGCCAAAATCAATAATACTTGCCACCAATATTGCATCACTAAATCGAAATTCAGTAGCATGCCGATGGAAATAAAAAACAAACCCATTAATAAATCACGAAATGGCCTGATGTCAGCCTCTAACTGGCGCCGATACTGGCTTTCGCCAAGTAACATCCCAGCAATAAATGCCCCTAACGCCATCGATAATCCAAGCCATTGAGTAAACGCGCCCGTCACTAAAGCAACAACTAAGGTAGATAATACAAATAATTCATTTGAACGTGAGCGAGCTACTTCGTCAAAAATACGTGGCAATATCCATTTACCAAATGACATTAATCCTAAAAAGGCCAAAATACCGGTGAGTAATCCCCACGCGATACTATTGAAGCTCATTTCAGCACCGCCTTTGGCTAATAGCGGCATTAAAATCAATAGCGGCACCACCGCTAAATCTTGAAATAACAATACACTGACCGACAGCTCGCCGTGTCTGCGCCTTAACCAGTTTTGTTCATTAAGCAGCTTTAACACTATGGCCGTTGACGACAGCGCAATAGCCGAACCAATCACCACCGCAGCCACTAAGTTTTGCCCAACCAACATAGCAATGCCGCCAGCCACAAAGGCTGTTACCAGCATTTGGGCGCTACCCAGGCCAAAAACCGTTCGGCGCATTGCCCACAACCTCGGTACCGAAAACTCAAGTCCTAAGGTAAACATCAGTAGCACTACGCCTAACTCAGCCACAGATTGCATTTGTAATTGGGTAAACCAATGAAAACCGCTGGGGCCGCTAACAACCCCGGTGAGTAAATAAGCTAAAATGGCCGGTAAGCCGAGTCGACGTAACAATGCAATCGCCACAATAGCAATCACAAGCATCAACAAAATATGGATAAAAATACTGTGTTCCATTGTGGCTTTGGCTCCTTGTCAAAAAACTGTCGAAAGGGAAATAAAACGTTTTGTTAGCACTACAGTAAAACAACAACCAATTAATAACTATAGAAAATTTTTCATAGGCACGATTATTGCTAACAATATGGTAATTAGTTGTAACGTACTGGAACCAATATTATGGATTTTTCAATAGCGACAGAATTATATCCTGAAGATTACTGGTACCGTTCAGACGCTTACTTGAATATGGAACCCGAACTGGACCTTATTCAAGTGATTCAACAACTACATGGAAGTTTAGATCCTCGGACAGTTTTTGCCTGCTTCGGCAAGATCCTAGGACAACATTTGCCGATTAAAGGACTACAATTGAACCTAGACAAACAAAAGTTTGTTTGGGGACGTCACTACGGTATTGAACTGCAACGTACTATTAACGATAACCAAGATACGTTTATCATAACCTATCAGTTGTCTGTAGCACTTAGTTCGGCGCAAAAACACACTTTAGAGCAACTTGAAGGCATATTAATTCAACCGTTGAATAATGCGTTGAAGTATCAAAATATGTCTAATCAAGCCATGTTTGATGCACTAACCCAATTAGGTAATCGTTATTATTACCGCCAGGCAATCGACATCGCATTAGCACGAGCTAATCGCCAGCAAGGCCAAGTGTCTTTAATTGTATTAGATTTAGATAAATTTAAACAACTTAACGATGCGCATGGCCATAAAGTCGGTGATTTTGTATTAGTAGGCTTTGCCGCATTAATTAATGAAGCCATTCGTAATACAGACCAAGCCTTTAGAATTGGCGGTGATGAGTTTGTGATCGTTACCCAAGGGGATGCCCAGGCCGCTGCAATAGTATGCCAACGTATCATTGATATGATGCCAAAACATTCTGAGCTCACCGAATATAACATTCAGTGCAGTTTAGGTATTGCGGAGTCAAAACCGCAACAACAAGCAGAAAATATATATGAGCGTGCCGATAAAGCCATGTATTCCGCGAAAGCTGCCGGACGTAACTGCTATCGAATTTGCGCTAATTAGCACAACCTTATACTTATGTAGTAACAACTAATTAATAAAAAAAGACCTTAACAGGTCTTTTTTATTGGTTGATTATTGTATGGTAATTACATACCGCGAAGCTGAATACGCCTTAAAAACTCAGTCATCACTCGGTCATACACTAAATCACCTAAAAACAAATCCTCGACGCCATGGTCGATACTCGGATTGTCATTCACTTCAATCACATAAGCCTTACCGTCGATTTCTTTTAAGTCGACGCCATACAAGCCAGCACCAATTAAATTAGACGCTTTAACCGCAGCATCGACAATATTTTGTGGCACCATTTTCAAGTCAATACAGTCAAAATCACCACTGCTAACACGGCCACTTTGATGATGTTGGTAAATCTGCCAATGACCGCGACTCATAAAGTAACGACAGGCATAAATAGGTTGACGATTTAGCACGCCGATGCGCCAGTCATAATCGGTTGGCATAAACGCCTGCGCTAAAATTAGCGCGCTGTGCTCAAAGATTATCGCTGCTTGTTCAAGTAAAGTTTCACGGTCTTTAACTTTAACAACCCCGAGCGAAAATGCGCCATCGGGTACTTTAAGTACAATCGGTAACCCTATGGTGTTAATAACATTATCGGCCCAGTTTTTATCTGAGGCTTTAAAGATTAAACTTTTGGGTACGGGCACTTTATGTTTGTTTAATAGTTCGGTTAAAAACACCTTATTAGTGCACTTCATAATGGATTCAGGATCATCCATTACCACTAGCCCAAGTTGCTCAGCCGCTTTAGCAAACCGATAAGTAAAGTTGCTGATATTAGTGGTTGAGCGAATAAACAAACCATCAAATTCACTTAACCGAGCCAGATCATGAGAACCAATTTGGACTAAATCCATGCCAATACGATTAGCCGACTTAGTAAATAACTTTAACGCGGCTTTATCTGATGGCGGCATTTTCTCATGCTCATCCACCAGCATGGCAATTTCGTAACGATAACGTTTCGACGGTTTCGGTAAACGCCATACTTTTTGTGAAAACACTTCAAGATACTTGGCAAATAAATCTTGTTCAGGCTCGGTTAAATCTTGAAACGCAGCAGGCTCAATGGTGTTAACTTGCCATTTACCTGACATTTTTAACAAATTCACCTGCAATACAGGCACAGTAAAACGTTCAAATATTTTACGCGCAAGCTTGTCTAGCAACGGATTATCACAATAGCCAAAATACAGCTTCATGCTGATTTCATTCACCGTCTCTGGCAGCTTATCTAAGCCTGATTGCGGCAAACTAAAAAAACGGTCCTGAGATAAATCATTAATGGTCATTACCCGAGGGATCACGCGATGCCCACGGGCTTCCGCCATTAACGAGCAGTAATAACCTGTGCTTAAATAATCATAACTGCGACACAAGTTAATCACTTGCATGGCGCTTTGATCTGCAAATGCACCCATTTCTAAATAATCATGAACCGTGACCATATGGTCACTGGGCAAATAGGGACGCCAATCATTAACATCGTCGGTGACAATTAAAAAATGAGCCATAAATATCTGTTGCCTCTTGTGCGGTTTAGCGCGTAAATTAAGCCACTATCATGTTTTGCCAACTCGAGCCGACTCATGCTTATTCGTCAAGCTACCCCCAGCGATTTGCCCCAACTAAACCACATCGAAAACAATGCATTTAGTGGCGATAAAATCAGTTCTCGGCAGATGAAACGCTTTATCAATTCACCTCTGGACAGCTTATTAGTGGCCGAAATAGACGGCACACTTGCAGGCTATGCCCTAGTGTTGTTTCATCGTGGTACTCGGCTAGCCAGGTTGTACTCTATTGCCGTTGCAAGCGAATTTAGAGGTCGCAACATTGCCTTCGAACTGGTCACACAATGTGAGCACACAGTAGTCGAACGTGGTTTCATTACATTACGCCTAGAAGTGCGAAACGACAATATCGCTGCCAAAAATCTTTATTTAAAAATGGGTTATAAAGTCCTAAAAACCTTAGTGCATTATTATGACGACTTGGCTGATGGCGTGCGCATGCACAAACGCCTAGACCCACCAGGGCCAAGCAAAGTCATCAAGATGCCTTTGTATGTACAAACCACCCCATTTACCTGTGGCGCGGCCTGCTTAATGATGGCCATGAGTGCGGTAAAGCCACAATATAATCCAAGTCGAGTTGATGAGCTGAGCATTTGGCGCGAAGCCACCACAATTTTTATGACCAGCGGCCACGGCGGTTGCAGTGTTCATGGCTTAGCCTTAGCAGCGATTAAGCGCGGATTACAGATTGAAATGTACAGTCAATCAACCTCGGTCCCTTTTATAGATAGCGTTCGTGACAGCAATAAAAAAGCCGTCATCACCATTGTGCATGACGACTTTTGCCAACAATTGATTTCGCAAGGTGTTGAGATACACAACGCGGCACCTACACTGGTTCAAATTAAACATTGGATTGACAGCGGTTATGCCGTTTTGCTGATGATAAGTACTTATCGCTTTAATGGCGAGAAAGGCCCACATTGGGTGGTATTAAGCGGTTACAACGAGCAGTTTATGTTTATTCACGACCCATTTGTTGAAGCACAAAAAGATGCGATTAACGCTGCATATGTACCGATTAGTCAGTCAGAGCTGGCGCAAGTGATGCAGTATGGGAAGCAGAAACAAGTGTCTTGTCTAGTGGTTAAGTCATCTTTGGCTTAAGATGGTTAAGTTTTTTATGGCCTGCAACCACAACTGGCTATTCAAACTGCGTTTGAATTGAGATCGCAAGGTTGCACCTTGATCAGGTCAAATTTACCATCGTTCTCTCGATGGTGGTGTAGAGCAGGGATCCAGCTGTTTCTTTTGTTGTTTGTGCTTATGGCCTGCGGCCACTAACGTCGTGGCGCTTCGCCCATACCAGATTAACATCGCAAGGTTCCACCCTGCACGGGCCAAAAGGGGATCAACAGCAATCCCCTCTTGGATCACCCCTGCCGTTCCGGCAACATTTTCGCTTTTTAACCAAACAACAGCAGCGAAAAAATTGCGACGGAAATTGATCTAGCGTTTAACTGCATTTATAGCCTGCTTCGGCCTTATTCGAAAATGCTAACGCTTCCGATGGGGCGTCCCTTCCCCTCGAAAGCTAGCTCGCCATCCTTGGCTAGCTCACGTCATTTTCTTCAACGACCTCAAGTCCAGAGTTGAATTTAACCATTTGAAAGCTGAGACTAACTCGTTTTTGGACAAAAGCTGGTTAGAGTTAAAGCTCTTAAAGTGATGAGTCTAATTAGGGGATATATTGCAAAAATTTACAACCTAATGTCAGCAATGCGTACAAAGTTAGCATTATAAATTTTATGATGAACGACTGCTAGGAGCCAGTAAGATGATGAACAATCATTGTTGACTTTCTATGCCTCCTGCAAGCTCTCATCGGATGTTGGAACATCCTTTATAGAGCGGAACCTTTCACACCAAAGCGAACGCTGGGTAAAAAAAGAAAAGGTGCTTATAATAATTAATGGAAGATTACTATTAATTATAACGAACTTAATGAGGTTTCTATGAGCACTAAAGAGTACGTGTATGAAGATACCAATAGCGATTTTGCGCTGTTTCAAGAAATCACGTTTGATGATGAAAACAATAACCCCGCTGTACTGCAAATCGATAATGCTTCAGACTTTTCGGTTTTTTCCCACAAATTGATGAGTGATAGTGATAAAGTTTCGTCACAACTTATAGCTGAAATTCCCGCAGACGAATTCGATAAAATTGCAATTGAGTGGTGTAAAAAGCGTAAATTGCATGGTGCGTTAGGAGGGCCAGTCGGTCTAGAGTTTGGTAGCCCTGATTGTAAGTATGATTAATTATAAACTGGTCGAATTCGACCAGTTTAGCTCCTCTCTTTGGAGTTACTGAAACTAATGGCACAAAGTTATCGTTAATAATTTGATGATGAGTGAACGCAGTGGTGGCGCAGGAGCTAGTCAAGATGATTTTCATCGAGTTTGCTATGCTATGACTCCTGCAAGCTCATAGCTGCCAGTGACAAGTTATCTGAAACGCTAACTTTGCCACACTGCGGACAGGTACTGTCAACCTATCTGAGTTCGGCGACTAAAAGCTGTAAAACTAACCTTAAGCTAAATTCTGGACGCAACTAACCTGCATCCATTGAGAAAAAGATCGGTCTCGTAGAGTTCGATAATGCTTCGCTTGTAGTCGATGACGGCCAAAGCGAAAGAGATTGTTTACCACCCCATGGCACCTAAGAAACCGTTGAGCTTGGCCTTGTGATTTAAAGTTACGCATCTGCCTTTCCTGCTGTCGAGTCGGTTGGTGTGATAACTCACATCGATTATTCTCATATTGAACTGTAGCGTGCTCAACACTTGGGATTAATTCTTTTCTTGCAACTGAATAACTAACTGTTAAACGATTCCAAGTTCACGCCTCATTTCCTTAAACATCTTTTCTTGGACTTCAATTAGCTCTTTACCTGATTCAGTGAACTCTTCAGCAATGAACTTCTGGACATAAGCATTTGTTTCTTCAGGCTGCGCCACAAATTGAGTTACGTTGGAGTTCATCCAGTTAAGGAACTCGACAGTTTTGTCCTGTGCCTGCTCAAGAAGGACAATATACCTATCAAGAAGTGATAATAATTCCTCTCCAGCTTCAAGTCGAAGGCCGCCAATTTCATTTTTAAAAGTAAGGAACTGTTCTGAAATATCGCCCTGTAGACCAAATATACTTTTAATGTACCTAAGTGTATTTTCATCTGATGGGTTTGTAATGACATCAAGAATTCCTTCTTGAAATGTTTTGAAAAGAGCTTTTCTTGAGCTTGCCGAATACGCATTCATCATCGCGTAGTACTTTTTATACTGCGCAAGCTTTCCCTCATATAACCGCTTTTTTTTATCTAAGTCATACTCTAATTCTTTTCTCAAATGCTCAAGATCTTGATCATATTCGTGCTTGATAGAATGCCTCAAACGCTCCTTAAGCCAAAAAATACCTAGGACATTTACAAACGCACCCACAAACGCAGAAGTTGTAATTGTTGTAGTGAAGTCCAATCTATGCTCCTATTTGTTTAGCAACTTGATATGAACAAAGTTGCTCATTTGGCTATCCTTAATAACCTGCCACAAGTAATTTACCTACCTCATTGATCCACTGTATCACGACATGATTTCGATTGTATTGGATTAGCAAATTTGGCCACAGAGTTTGAGCCATAGACATGAGGAAAAGTAAGCTAAAATGCAGATGCTTCAAATCATGGTCAATCTCGCTCTGGCTTGCTTTGGGGCATAAATGATTTGCATACCTTGCTTGCAATTGGTGTGATTCAACTCTGAACTTGAGGACGTTGAAGAAAATAGCGTGAGCCTGACAGGACGTCAGGCTAGCTTTCGCGGTACAGGATGTACCATCGGAAGCGTTAGCATTTTCGAATAAGTCCGAAGCCGATTCCAAATAAAGCCCAAAGCTGGATCAATCCCCATGGCGACCTTTTCGCAGCTGTTGTTTTGTAAATAGCGAAAATGTTGCGGGGCGGCTGGGAGTTCCAAGAGGGAACAGCCGTTGGTTTCCTCTTGGTCTGGTGTGGGTGAAGCGCCACGACGTTGGTGGCCGCAGGCCATATGTATCAGCCCATGTAGGGTGGAACCTTGCGATCTTACTTCAAACGAAGTTTGAAAAAGTCTGGTGTGGGCGAAGCGCCACGACCTTAGTGGCCGTAGGCCATTTCAAATAAAAATATACTACGGTTATTTACCGTCTTCCGCTCTGCGTTTTTTAAAGTCTGAATCTTCGATCCATTTTGGCCAGTCGTTGTTGTTGGCAAGCTTTTCAATGATGTCGCTGATTAAAGCTAAGTCTTGCTCTACCCCGCCTAAATTCCAGCTGGCATCGTAATCGTCTGCGCCTTGATGGTACTTATGGGCAATGTAGTCTGGGTCAGTGTCGCCTAAGCTCATGAACATTAACCCAGGGACGCCTTGTTGGGCTAAGGCAAAGTGGTCTGAACGGAACATTAAGCCATTTTGTGGACGGGGATCAGCCTTTACAGTGCGGCCTTGTGCTTTGGCGGCATCGTCTAAATAGGTTTCAAGTTCTGACACGCCTTGACCATAACGCAGGATGTAATTAACACCATTGCCTACATTCATGCCGTCTATGTTTAAAAACGATACCAGTTGTTTAGTCGGTACCGGAGGATTGGCAGCAAAGTATTGCGCGCCAATAAGGCCTGTTTCTTCGGCGGTAAATGCAGTAAACAGAATAGAGCGTTTAGGTGCTTTGTTTTGCGCTTTAAAATGACGCGCTAATTGCAATACACCAGCAACGCCAGAGGCATTGTCGACGGCGCCGTTTAAAATAACCGTTTTACCATCTTGCAAGGTTTTACCTAAATGATCCCAATGGGCATGCATGACTAACCATTCGTCGGCTTGGCTGGTACCTGGTATCAGCCCTGCTACGTTATATGAGGTGGCTAATTCAATGGTATTTTTTACTGCTAAATTGGCTTTGAGTTTAAGTGGTATAGACTTAAAACCCGCTTTTGCTGCGGTGAGTTTGACTTTATCAAAGTCTAAGCCTGCTGCTTGAAACACTTTTTGCGCGGTTTGGTGTTGGATCCAACCCATGACGCCAATGTGTGATTGGTTTTTGTGGTCATCAACTAAAGTGTATTTAGTATTAGTGTTGCTGTTTTCAACGACGTTCCAACCGTAGGCTGCGGGTGCAGTTTCGTGGACAATAAACACCGCTTTGGCGCCCTGCCTTGCTGCTTCTTCATACTTATAAGTCCAGCGGCCATAATAGGTCATGGCATTGCCTTTAAAGATGGCAGGATCTTGAGTCGCAAAGCCTGGGTCATTGACCAGCATAATCACGGTTTTGCCTTTAACATCAATGTTGGCGTAATCATTCCATTGATATTCTGGCGCATTAATACCATAGCCAACAAACACTACATCGCTGTTATCTACATTCACTTGAGGCTGAACTTGTTCAGTACGGGCGGTGAAGTCAGTGCCGTTGTTGAACACTAAATTGCCCATACTCAGCTGCATTGTTTGATCGGCAGTAATTTTAGCCATTGGCACAGCTTGACGATAACTGTCACCAAAACCTGGAGCGAGTCCCATTGCTTTGTAGGCGTTTTCTAAATACTCAACCGTCAGTTTTTCACCATGGGACAATGGCCCACGACCTTCAAATTCATCACTTGCTAAGGTTTGCACATCTTGACGATAGGTTTTTTGATCAAATTGAAACGGCGTAGCATTTACGCTTGGCAGCAAAAACGCACCAAGCACAGCTAATAAACGAAAGGTATTCACAGACAACATCCTCTGTTGAGTATTAAGAAAAACCATTGTAGCAACAAGATCGCCACATTGAAAAAAGGATTAGAGTAAACATTATTATTCGTAAAAGTTGGAAATAAAACTCTGCTCTGTTTCACATAATAATATTGAGTTAATTTTGCCTATATCAAAAATAAGTTGACATAATATGTCTTAGCAAACATAGTGAGACATATTATGTCAAAGGCTGTATATCAAAGATAATATGTCTCTGGGTAAGTTTGATATGGAATATGCGTACCGTTGTTATTTCGCACGACTCACTCTATCTCTTAACGCTAATTAATGTGAAAAGGAAAATACATGAAATTTATTATGGTGGCTTTAATCAGCTTTACACTTGGTGTTGTAGGTGCAGGTTTTGTTGCATTGAAGTTTTTCGCTTATGGCGGGCAAAGTGTTGCCGCGGCAGAGATCCAAATGTCGACAACGACATTACAATTGATTGAGTCAAACAAAATAGACTTAGCGGTTAAAAAACTTTGCTCTGTATTACCGATAGCATTAAAAAATAAAACGGAAATGGATGCTTCATTTTTTGCAACTGAATTTAATTACGGTCAAACAGGACCTGGAGAACATATTGAAAGTCAGGCGGAGAAATTGCTCCAGCCAGAAAGGATCTGTCAACCCGCCAATTAACAGGAAAGATAAACATCTGTGGCCTAACTGAAACAATTTAGTACTACCTATTTTAGATAGTAACTTCGTGCAGTGTTAGGCTTTACTGCTATGCCTTCATCGTCCTAAACCTAACGCTTTTATCGCATATAGCAGTGAAGCTTTCTGGCACTTAGTCATAGGCATTATCGGCTGTAGCTTGTTATCGCTTTAAGCTGTTTTTATCGCTTGTTACCATTTTGACCGACGGTTACCGCTTGTTATCGTCTTGACCGACGGTTACCGCTTTTCATCGTGCGTCAAAAAGCGGTATACAAATCCCTTGCTCACCCGTTTGCGCTAAATAGCGTTTGTCGACCCATAAACCAACGGCGGCGACTAAGGTGTCACCATAAAAAACTAACGGGATTTGTGGTCTACGCCATGGCGGGATATTGCATTCTTGCCACAGTTTCTTTAATTCGCGCGGTTTTTGCCGTTGTGATGTGGCAAATTGTGGCTGACATTTAATTGAACCTGCCGCGCCAAAGCGTATGCTCACGGCGGTATTATTGGGTAAAGCAAGTAGCGGCGTATTGTCTGTGGCGATTTGCAGGCCCAGCTGGCATTGCTTGTGCCCAACTCGGCACACTATCTGTTGCAGCTCGCCTTTAAGCAGTTGCTCAAATGGTTGTTGAACTGTACTTGCATCAATAGCGTCGAGCTCTTTATGGCTAACCACATAAGCGATACCAGCAAAGCGTTTAACCTGATAATCGCCCCACTGAATCGACATATTCGCGTCGTCTTTAGCCGCTAACAGTTGTGACAGGATCTGCTGTAATTGCGCTTGCGAAGGTAAACTAACGCCACAATGAATTAAATAACCGCGAAACAGTAATGCTTGCCAAGCGGCACTCAATTGGCCAAACCCAGTAAGCGTAAACCCAGTTGATTCGGTCATTAATGCATTTGTAACGCCTGGCACGATTAACCACTCGGGTAAGCGATGACTCACTTCGTCGTCAATAATCTGTTGCTGCTCGGCACATAATGCAGCGCTACGCCCTGCGGTAATCGCAATACTTGGCCAACGTTGTTTTAATCTTGGAATGATATCGAGGCGTAAAAAATTTCTATCAAAGCTGTCGTCTTGGTTACTTTCATCTTCGATATGGGATAGTTGTTTTTGCGCCGCAAATTGTTCAATCTGCTCGCGGCTGATATCTAATAATGGCCTTATGAGCCAAGCTTGTTTGTAAGCTTGTATCGCCCCCATTGCCGCTAAGCCTTTTGGACCTTGGCCACGTTTTAACGCGAGTAATAAGGTTTCAAGTTGATCATCTTGATGATGGGCAGTGAGTAAAATGTCACCGGGATTAAGATAACGGTCAAATGCTTGGTAACGAGCATCACGGGCTTGCGCCTCTAAACTCTGCCGAGGGCCCTTTTCAACCTTAACTCGTTCAATCTGCACTGGCAGCTGATAATGATTAGCTCGAGTGATACAGTGCTGTACCCAAGTGTTAGCATTGACACTAAGTCCATGATGAACATGAATAAGCAGGCAAGCAATATGCGGATGCTTGTGTGCCAAGGCACTTAATCCACATGCGAGCACTTCTGAGTCAACGCCACCACTGTAAGCCAGTACTAACTTAGGCGATGATTCACCTTTAACTACACTCATTTGATAAAGGGGTAATATCGCTTGTTCGAGCAAACTTAGCAGTTGTGGTGCACTCATTTGCTCTGTTAACGAAGACTTTTCAATCATGATGCGCGCCTAATTAAACACGATTTTGACGTTAGTTGAACCAAGCATGCTTTCGAGGGCTAACATTAACTCATCACTGGGATTAACTCGCCACTCTTCACCTAACACGATTTTGCCGCTGGCTTGCTGTTTGGTGTAGTTAATCACCACAGGCACAGCGCCCTTACGCCACGGTGTTAATGTTTGCTCAAAGGTTTGTAACCACTCAGGCGTGACATCATCGCCATGAACATTGATTTCAACCGCTTTGGCAAAGTGACTGCGCGCTTCGCCAATTTCAATGATATTACGGGCGTTCATGCGATTGCCGCCAGAGAAATCATCAAAGCTGACATCACCTTCACAAATTAAAATGCGATCTTTTTCGAGCATGTGGCCAAACTTTTCAAACGGTTCGGTAAATAGCATGACTTCTAAACGGGCACTTTTATCATCTAATGTGACTAAGCCCATTTTAGAGCCACGCTTAGTGATCATCACCCGTGTTGCCACCACTAGACCAGCTGCTTTTACGGTTTTACCGCGCTCGGTTGGGTGAATGTCTTTTAAGCGGCCATTAGTGTATTGCTTCAGTTCTTTTAAATACTGATTAATAGGGTGACCAGTAAGGTAAAGTCCTAATGTTTCGCGCTCACCTTCCAACCAGATTTTGTCTGGCCACGGAGTACAATGGACAAAGTTTTGCTTACTGTCTTCAGGTTCACTATTGAGTAAACCAAACATGTCATTTTGACCAGTCGCTTCTGCTTTAGCATGTTGCGCCGCAGCACTAATCGCTTGAGGCAAGGTCGCCATCATTGATGCTCGATGCGGGCCTAATGTGTCTAAGGCGCCTGCAAGGATAAGCTTTTCAATTACTCGCTTATTGAGTTTTTTTAAATCAATTCGAGCACAAAAATCGAACAGGTCGGTAAACGGTCCATTTTTACGGGCTGTTAAAATAGAATCTACCGGGCCTTCACCGACACCTTTAATCGCGCCGATACCATAAACAATATTAAGGTCGTCATCGACAGTAAACTTGAATAAGCCTTTGTTGACATCGGGCGGAATTAGCGGCAAGCCCATGCGTTCACATTCGTCAACCAAGGTGACGATTTTGTCGGTGTTGTCCATGTCGGCAGACATTACCGCGGCCATAAATTGCGATGGAAAATGGGTTTTTAACCACAAGGTTTGATACGACACCAGTGCATAAGCGGCAGAATGCGATTTGTTAAAACCGTAACCGGCGAACTTTTCCACTAAGTCGAAGATCTTCATCGACAAGTCGCCGTCGACGCCGTTATTAATCGCCCCTTCTTTAAACGTGCCGCGCTGCTTGGCCATTTCTTCAGGTTTTTTCTTACCCATTGCACGACGGAGCATATCCGCGCCGCCTAGGGTGTAACCCGACAATACCTGAGCAATCTGCATGACCTGCTCTTGGTACAAAATGATGCCGTAGGTCGGTGACAATAACTCTCTTAGTGACTCATGCTGATATTCAGCATCTGGGTATGACACTTCCTCACGGCCGTGCTTACGTTCAATAAAGTTGTCAACCATGCCTGACTGCAAAGGACCTGGGCGGAAAAGAGCCACGAGTGCAATCATGTCTTCAAAACAGTCGGGCTGCAGACGTTTAATCAGGTCTTTCATACCGCGAGATTCCAGCTGGAATACCGCGGTTGTTTCGTAGCGTTGCAGTAATCTAAAACAGGCAGGATCGGCAAGCGGAATGGCTTCGATACTAACGGGTTCTTTACCTTCTTTAATCAGGCGCGGATTAATCATCTGCAATGCCCAATCAATAATGGTTAAGGTACGTAAGCCCAAGAAATCGAACTTAACCAGACCAGCAGTTTCAACGTCATTTTTATCAAATTGTGTTACTGGGTTTAAGCCTTCGGCATCGCAATACAGCGGTGCAAAATCGGTAATTCGAGTCGGTGCGATAACCACACCACCGGCATGCTTACCCGCGTTACGTGTTACCCCTTCTAAGCGGCGACACATATCGATAAGTTCTTTAACGTCTTCATCGCCGTCATAGGCTTCAGGAAGCGCGGGTTCAACTTCAAAGGCTTTCGCCAATGTCATCCCTGGTTCTGCGGGGATTAATTTAGTTAACCGTTCAACAAAGCCGTAAGGATGACCTAATACGCGGCCAACATCGCGCACAACGGCTTTGGCCGCCATAGTACCAAAGGTAATAATCTGTGATACCGCTTCTCGGCCGTATAACTCGGCAACGTGATCAATGACTTCGTCGCGTCGGTCCATACAAAAGTCGACGTCGAAATCGGGCATGGATACACGTTCAGGGTTCAAGAATCGTTCGAACAGTAAATCGTATTCTAAAGGATCTAAATCGGTAATTTTAAGCGCGTATGCGACTAATGAACCCGCACCAGAACCACGGCCGGGACCAACTGGAATGCCGTTGTCTTTGCCCCACTGAATAAACTCCATCACGATAAGGAAGTAACCAGGGAAACCCATCTGGTTAATGACTTTCAGTTCAATCTCGAGGCGTTCGTCATATTCGACACGTTTTTCAACGCGAACTTGTGGGTTTGGAAATAAAAACTCAAGACGTTCTTCTAAGCCTTTAACGGACACGTTAACCAAGAAATCTTCAATGGATAAGTCGCCAGTAGGGAAATTAGGCAAAAAGTATTCATTTAGGCGAATGGTGACATTACAGCGTTTCGCAATTTCAACGCTGTTTTGAATTGCTGACGGAATATCGGCAAACAATGCGATCATTTCATCTTCGGTGCGCAGGTATTGTTGATCGCTGTATGTTTTAGGGCGACGCGGATCGACTAAGGTAAAACCATCATGAATTGCCACCCGGATTTCATGTGCTTCAAAGTCATCTTGTTTTAAAAACACCACTTGGTTAGTGGCAACTACAGGTAAACCTTTGGTTGATGCTAGCTCAACCGCCATGTGTAAATAGCGTTCTTCATGGGCACGACCCGTGCGGATAAGCTCGAGGTAATAGCGATCTTCAAAGTGTTGTTGATAAAAGGCAATCAGCGACTCTACTTGGTTTTGATTACCTTTTAATAATGCCTTACCGACATCGCCATCTTTGGCACCCGAGATAATGATCAAGCCGCTGTTATATTTGACTAACCAATCTTGGTCGATCACCACTCGGTTATCGACATGACCACGAAGATAAGCTTCACTGATCAACTGAGTCAGATTTTGGTAACCTTCATTGTTCATCGCAATAATGGTTAAGGCGCAAAATTCTTTTTCAAAACCAGGTGTTTGCACCCAAAAATCTGCGCCAATGATCGGTTTTATCCCCGCACCATTACAAGCACCATAAAACTTAACCAAACCACAAAAGTTGTTTTGATCAGTTAACGCTATTGCTGCCATCCCCTGATTCTCAGCAGCAGCAATAATAGGTTTAACTTTAGCAACGCCATCTGACATTGAATAATCACTGTGGACGCGCAAATGAACAAAACGAGGATCGGACATAGAATATTTTTTCTTCGAAAAAGATGAATGAAACAACACGAAAATGCGGGATTTAGACTACCAAACTACGCGATGTTATCCAACGATAAACTCGCTTAATTTGGCTATTATCAAAATGTATCCTGAAGCAATATACGTTCAGCGACAGGTTTAAAACTTCTACGATGCTCAGGTAATACGCCATACAAGGCTAACGCTTCAAAGTGCGCTTTGGTTGGGTACCCTTTATGCTTAGCAAAGCCATACTGCGGGTGCAGATTGTCTAACGCGTCCATCTCGGCATCACGAGTGACTTTGGCAATAATGGATGCCGCACTAATAGCAGCCACTAAACCGTCGCCTTTAATTATCGCATGACTGGCAATACCAAAATCCGGTACCCGATTACCATCAACCAGCACTCGTTCAGGTAAAATGGATAACCCGGCTACTGCGCGTTGCATGGCCAACATGGTGGCATGCAAAATATTCAGCTCATCGATTTCAGCAGGGCTGGCACGGCCAATACTGACACTTAGCGCATTATCCATAATCTGTTGATATAAGGAATTACGACGTTTCTCGCTAAGCTTCTTAGAATCATTAAGGCCAACAATCGGTTTATTTGGGTCTAATATCACCGCGGCAGTGACCACATAGCCAACCAATGGACCACGTCCGACTTCGTCAACACCAGCAACAAGCCCTTGTGAAATAATGGCTACTTGTTCAGGGGTAATATCTTTTATCACAACCGATAATGTCGACATATTAGCTTATCCTAGTCAGGTTACGGCGCTGGTAATAATGCTACTACAGCATCTGCAGCTCGCTCGCTGGCATTACACTTTAGCAATTGATGTAATTCTTCAAAGCGGGTATTTAGCGGTGCAAAATCTTGATTAAGCTGGTTGATTATCGCATCGGCAATTAACTGTGGTTGGCAATTAGCTTGCATCAGTTCTGGCACGATGGTGTCGTTTGCGAGTAAATTAGGCAACGAATAATTTTTGATTTTCATCATTTTAATCGCGATGGCGTATGTAATTGGGCTAACCCGATACGACACAACCATAGGACGTTTAACCAGCATGGCCTCTAATGTCGCGGTGCCAGATGCTAATAAAATACAATCTGCAGCAGCCATGACTTCGCGAGATTGACCTTCAACAATAGTGACTTCTAGATCGGGAGCAAACTCCTCCAGTGCAGCAAGAAACTGTTGTCGACGAGCATCATTAACCACTGGGGTGACAAATTTGATGTCTGGAAAGGTTTGCTTAACTAACTGAGCAGCTTTTATAAATGGTTCAGCTAATTGCTTTAGCTCTCCGCCTCTGGACCCTGGCAATACTGCCAAGTATTCAGCATTAGGATCTAATCCTAATAACTGCCGAGCAGCCAGCTTATCACTGTGCATCGGAATATCGTCCGCAAGAGTGTGCCCCACAAAGGTACAAGGTACTTGATGTTGGTCGTAAAACGCTTTCTCAAACGGCAATAACGACAACACCATATTAGTGGCTTTAGCAATTTTAAATATACGTTTTTGACGCCAAGCCCATACTGACGGGCTGACATAATGGACTGTTTTAATCCCTTTGGCTTTTAATTTAAGCTCTACGCCAATATTAAAATCGGGCGCATCAATACCAATAAAACAGTCTGGCGCTAATTCAGTAATTTGTTTCACGAGACTAGAACGAATATGAAGCAGTCGAGGTAAATGTGATAACACTTCGACTAAGCCCATGATCGACAGTTCTTCCATTGGGAATAAACTCTCAAACCCTAGAGCTTGCATTCGAGGGCCACCAATGCCAATAAAGCGCGCATCAGGGTAGCGTTTTTTGAGTGAATTAACTAAACCGGCACCTAAAATATCGCCGGAGATTTCTCCGGCGACAATGGCGAATACTTTTGAAGGAGAGTTGGTCATCGTTTCCGTCTATCGAATAATGCCACGAGCAGAGTGGTTGATAAATTCCATAAATGCTTTCACATTGATGTCTTTTTCAGCGGCCTCGATTAATTCAGCGTTAGCTTCTTCAATGGTTAAACTCTTACGGAAAACCGCTTTATACGCACTCAAGATTGCTCGTTGGTTTTCTTTGGTAAAACCACGGCGTTTTAAGCCTTCTAAGTTTAAGCCACGCGGTACTGCAGGAGAACCAGCAGCCATCACAAATGGGGGAACATCTTGCAAAATAAGTGAAGCACCCGCGGTAAAGGCATGAGCGCCAATGTGTACAAACTGATGCACACCAGTCATGCCGCCCAAAATAACCCAATCGCCAACATGTACATGACCCGCAATTGAAGCATTATTGGCCATAATAACGTTATCACCGACAAAACAGTCGTGGGCAATATGAACATACGCCATAAACAGACAGTTAGAACCGATGCGAGTTTCACCTTTATCTTGGGTCGTACCACGGTGAATGGTAACCGACTCACGAATGATGTTATTGTCGCCGATAATTAAGCGAGTTTGTTCGCCTGCGTACTTTTTATCTTGACACTCTTCACCAACTGAAGAGAATTGAAAAATACGATTACCTTTACCGATAACCGTTGGACCTTTAACCACAACATGAGAACTTATCCATGTGTCGTCGCCGATTTCAACGTTTTCACCAATGTAGGTCCAAGGACCAATAGTGACGTTATTACCAATTTTGGCTGTTGGGTGAACAAACGCTAATTTATCTATCACTTCTTAATCTCTCTACGTGCACACATGATTTCAGCAGAACAAACCAGTTCACCATCAACCAAGGCTTCACCAACAAACACACCAATACCGCGACGCTCTTTAATCATTTTAACGTGAAAATGTATTTGGTCGCCTGGCTCAACAACACGTTTGAAACGCGCTTTATCAATACCAGCAAAATAATACAGTACCTCTGGAGACGGCTCTGTACTCATGGTTTTAAAGGCAAGTAAACCCGTTGCTTGTGCCATGGCTTCTAAAATGAGCACGCCAGGCATAACAGGCTGTATCGGAAAATGTCCCTGAAAAAAAGGCTCATTTATGGTGACATTTTTAATCGCATGTAAGTGCTCACCTACAGTAAAGTCCAATACACGATCGATCAACAAAAATGGATATCTATGAGGTAGATATTTAAGTATCTCTTTAATATCCATGGTGTTTAATTGGTTTGACACACTACATTCCTTAAATAAGGCAGAATTACAATTATTCTGTGCCCTTAGCACTTTTCTCGAGGGTTTTCACTCGGCTAAATAATTCATCTAATTGACGGAAACGAACAGTGTTTCGACGCCATAATTTATTTTCCATTGCGATGGTAGCAGACGAATACACACCTTTTTCACGGATAATACTGGTCACGTTTGTTCCGCCTGATATGTGTACACCATCAGCGACACTCAGGTGTCCAGCAACAGCACTACCGCCACCGAGGATACAATATTTACCAATGGTAGAACTGCCGGCAATAATAGAGCCACCAGCCATTGCAGTATTTTGGCCGATAATGACATTATGAGCAATTTGAACTTGGTTGTCGATAATCACGCCATCGTGGATCTCGGTATGCGACAACGCACCACGGTCAATGGAAGTACATGCGCCAATTTCGACATGATTGCCAATCCGAACGCCGCCGGTTTGTGGAATTTTAATCCAGTTACCGCGCTCATTGGCATAACCAAAACCATCAGAGCCAATAACAGTCCCTGAATGGACGATGCAATGATGGCCAATATGGACATTATGATAAACGCTCACGTTCGCCCAAAGACGCGTGTTTGAACCAATAATACTGGTTTCACCCACCACACAACCTGGACCAATCTGAACATTTTCACCCAAAATAACATTGGCACCTATCACTGCATTTGCACCAATAGCCACACCGTCACCTAAAATGGCTGATGCATCTATTTGAGCCGAAGGATGAATACCAGGCGTTTCTTTTGGGGTGGTATCAAGTAATTGCGCTACTCGAGCAAACCCTACGTAAGGATCGCTAACAATCAGGGCGTTACCATGATAACCACTTGCTTCTTTTTCGCTCAGCAATACCGCACTAGCTTGAGTTGCCTCAAGCTGAGCACGGTACTTACTATTGGCTAAAAAAGAGAGTTGGCCTTTAGTTGCACTTTCAAGGGTAGCGACACTGGTTATTTCCAGCGTGGCGTCGCCTTTAATCGTTGCCCCTAATAGTTGGCTAAGCTCTTTTAAAGTCACTTTTTGCATACTTATTATTTGCCTTTGCTTAAGGCTTCTACCACTTTGCTGCTGATGTCAGCTTCTGGCTTAACAAAAATAACTGCGCCACGTTGTAGCACCATGTCGTATTTTTCTTTACCAGCAATGGTATTAATCGCTTTTTGAACTTGAACTAATAGTTTGTTTTGCTCTTCACCTTGACGACGACGCATGTCTTCATCTAATGCTTTGCCTTTCAACTGGAATTCAGACTTTAATGATTCCATTTTACGTACTAATTCAGTCTTTTGTGAATCGCTCATTAAGGCGCCGTCACGTTGTTGTTTCTCAACCAAAGAACGCATTTCTTCTTGCATTTTTTGGACTTCAGCAACACGGTCACCAAACTCAGCTTTTAATGATTTAGAAATTTGTTCGCGCTGTGGCAACTGCTCGAACACTTCACCCATATCAACCACAGCGAGTTTTTCCGCTTGGGCTAGCATAGGGGTAGCAAACAATGCCAATGTAATTAATGCGCGATTTACCATCTTTTTCAAAGTAGACTCCTTGTTAAACTTGTTGTTATCAGCAAAACCTGCCGAGTGTATTTGTTTTAGAACGTTTTGCCAATATTGAATGAGAAAATCTCTGTCTCGTCATCTTCATATTCTTTCAGTGGCCAAGCTAAACTGAATACCATAGGTCCCATTGGCGATAACCACTGCACGCTCATACCCCATGAGGCACGTAAGCGTTCTGGATCGCTATAGTCTTCTAACTTAGAGAACTGATCCGCTGGTAAAGTCCGATATGAGTCATAATCAAACTCAGTATCCCATACGTTACCCGCATCAACGAAGAAACTGGTTCGCACTGAGTTAGTGTAAGCTTCATCAAGGAATGGTGTCGGAACAATCATTTCAAAGCTTGCTGTTGCAATGGCATTACCACCAATTGAACGGCCAGAACTCACCTGAATGGTATTTGGGTCACCAGGTAAACTACAACCATCACCAGAAACATCAGGCGCACATTGCTCACTACCACGGTATAAATAGAACGAACGTGGGCCTACTGAGTTAGACTTAAAGCCACGTAACGAACTGCTACCACCAGAATAATAGTTTTCCCAGAACGGTAAGATTTGATCGTTGTCGTTAAACTGACCATAACCGTTTGAATAACCTAAACGGGCGCGAGCCAATAATACAAACCCATGCTGAGGTGTCAGAGGGAAGTAGAAGTTAGTATCGAAATCCGTTTTAAAGTACTGTAAGTCAGAACCTGGCACTGTCATTTTACCGCTTAAACGTTGCGATGAACCATCTGTCGGGAACGTACCACGGTTAAGTGTGCTGCGGTACCAACCGGCATTCAATTCAAAGTTATCAAAACTTAAGTCTGAATTAGGATCATCCGTTTCACGATACACATTATAGAAACGCAACGCTTGTTCATAAGCAGAGATTTCTGAAATAGTATTATGACGATAACCAATACCACCGTTCAAACGGTTAGATTCGTTAATCGGGAATCCAGAGTTTAACGCTACACCATAAGATTTATTCTTATAGCGCTCAAGGTTAGCCTCGTTGGCATCAAATTCGTTCCAGTAAACGCTACCACCTAAACTGACACCATCCTTAGTAAAGTATGGGTCGGTATAAGACAAGTTGGCACTTTTAGAATATTTGTTAGTGTTGACGCTAAAACCAGCTTGGTTACCAGTACCAAGGAAGTTATTTTGCTCAACGCCAAACTGCAAACTCACACCTGATTCAGTACCATAACCGACACCTGCGTTGAACGAACCTGACGGTTGCTCTTTCACAGTCACTGCGACATCAACTAAATCGTCACTGCCCGGTACTTGAATGGTTTCTGCATCAACAGTTTCGAAATAACCTAAACGGTTAAGACGTAGTTTAGACTGTTCAATTTGAGCAGAATTCAACCACGCACCTTCCATTTGGCGTAATTCGCGGCGCATTACCTCATCTTTGGTAACCGTGTTACCAGTGAAGTTAATTGAGCGAACATACACGCGCTTACCCGGCTTAACATTGATGTTGAGTACCACTTCTTTGGTTTCATCATCAATTTCAGGATAGGTTTTAACTTCAGGATAAGCATAACCAAAGCGGCCAAGGTATTTGCTGTACATTTCTTCGGTGAATGTCACGTCGGCACCGTTGTACATGTTACCCGCTTTAATTGGTAAAATAGATCTCATTAACTCTTCGCGACCCATTAGGTCACCAATTAAGTTAACTTCTTTCACCTTATACTTTTCACCTTCATTCACGTTAATAGTGATGTACAAACCTTTACGGTCTGGTGTCATCGCCACTTGCGTTGAAGTCACTTCAAAACGAATATAGCCTTGATTATGATAATAAGTTTTAATGGTTTCTAAGTCAGCTTGTAGCTTTTGCTTTTGGTAGCGACGTTCACCAAATAAATCCCACCATGCCACATAGTCTTTAAGCTCAAGCATACTGATGAGCTCAGAGTCTGAGAACACAGTATTACCTACTACGTTGATTTGACGGATTTCAGCCGCTAAACCTTCGGTAAACTTAAATTTAAGCTCAACACGGTTACGCGGCAAGTTGATGATTTGCGCTTCAACTTTGGCACCGTATTTACCCACACCGTAATAGAAATCTTGCAGGCCTTTTTCAATACCAGACAACATGGTTCTATCAAGTGATTCGCCAGCTTTAACACCAGAACCGTCAAGGCTTTCTTGTAACTGCTCGTCTTTGATATCTTTATTACCGTCAAACGAGATAATACTGATAGTTGGACGTTCTTTAACCGTTACATAGAGTATACCGTCTTCATGACTGACACTGATGTTTTCAAAATTGGTTGAACCGTAAAGGCTCTTAATCGCTTGCTGTAATTTAACTTCATCTACCGTGTCACCTACTTTCACAGGTAAACTCAATAGTGCTGCACCGAGAGCAACTCGTTGCAAACCTTCTACTTGGATGTCGGTCACTTCAAAAGGTTGGAAAGACTCTGCCCAACCATTCCCTGAAAAAGACGCGCCGACGAATAACATCGAGGCAAAAATTTTATTAAATCTCATAGAGCACTTCTAATTATTAGTCTGTCCTTGCTCAGAGTCGGGCAAAATCGTTGAATAAGGCTACGCCCATCAACATTAGCAGCAAAGCTGCGCCAAACCTGAATCCTATTTCCTGTACCTTTTCGGGTACAGGCTTACCAGTAATCACTTCTATAAAGTAATACAGCAAGTGTCCCCCATCGAGCACTGGCAGAGGCATTAAATTAATAATGCCTAAGTTAACGCTGATGAGCGCGATAAACCCTAGAAAGTACACTAAACCATAACTTGCACTGGCGCCTGCGCCTTGTGCAATCGAAATAGGACCACTAAGGTTTTTCACCGACACATCGCCGGTAAATAATTTTCCAATCATCTTAAAGCTGACGACAACGAGTTGCCATGTTTTATCAGCTGCAGCGATAACAGAATCTACTATGCCATACTCAAGCTCAAAGCGCATATTATCAGGCCACTGAGCTTGGGTTGGGCTAATTCCGACAATTCCGATAGTTTTACCATCAGAATTTTGTTGTGCTTTTGGCACAACATCAACATTGATTTGTTCGCCTTGACGTATCAATGTCATATTAATATTTTTATTAGCAGAGCTTTGTACCACATCAACAAACGCATTCCAATCGCTGTATTGAGTGCCATTGATGTTGACGAGTTTATCGCCAATCTTAATGCCCGCTTGCTCTGCCGCACTGTCTTTACTCACTGCCGCAATCGTTGGATCTATCCCTGGGCGAAATATCCCTAAACCGAGTGCGGTAATCGGCGACTCTTTTTCTGGATCGAAAACCCAATTTCGCGTATCGAGTTTTACGGTGCGAACGGGCATATCCATGCCCGACAACGCTGGTAATGGTGCTAGGGATAACTCAATACTGTCATCACCAATATGACCCACTAAGGCTAAATTAACTTCTTCCCAAGTACGTACTGGCTGTCCTGATACCGCTATAATTTGTTGTGGTTCAACCAACTGAATAACACTGGCAGGACTATTTAACTTAGTACTGTCTATTACCGGCTTAATCGACGGAGTACCAATAAGGTACATGACATATAACGCTACAATTGCAAAAATAAAGTTAGCTATCGGGCCGGCTGATACAATCGCAATACGTTGCCATACCGTTTTACGGTTAAAGGCCTGGTCAAGTAAATGCTCCGGCACGTCTTCAACGCGCTCATCAAGCATTTTGACATAGCCACCTAGTGGGATCATAGCGACGACATATTCAGTACCATCTTTACCCACTTTACGCCAAATCGCTTTGCCAAATCCGATAGAGAAACGCTCGACTTTAACACCACAACGACGGGCAACCCAAAAGTGGCCATACTCATGAGCGGTAATTAAAATACCCAACGCGACGATAAAAGAACCTAAGCTCCAAAAAAAATCTATCATTATTTCCCTGAATTAATTTAGTGTGCTGATAACGGACACTGCCGTGGCACGTGCTTGCTCATCAAGCTGTATTATATCTTCAATACTGTCTAAACGTGTTTGTTGCACCGAGTCTAAACAGCGATAATTAACGTTAGCAATATCAGTAAAACGAATGTGACCTTTTAAAAATGAATCGACAGCAATTTCATTGGCCGCATTCAACACTGTGGTCGCTTCCTGACCTTGCTCACAGGCTTGCATCGCTAAGCGTAAACATGGAAAACGGTCAAAGTCAGGTTCACAAAAGCTTAACTGTCCGACTTTGAAAAAATCTAAAGGTTCAACGCCAGCGCCAATTCTTTGCGGATAGCTCATACAATGAGCAATCGGTGTACGCATATCGGGGTTGCCCATTTGTGCAATAACAGAACCATCGCGGTATTGCACCATTGAATGAATCACGCTTTGAGGATGTATCACTACTTTGAGCTGTTCAGCTTGCGTATTAAACAACCAGCGAGCTTCGATAAACTCTAAGCCTTTATTCATCATGGTGGCTGAATCGACAGAGATTTTAGGCCCCATGGACCAATTAGGGTGATTGCAAGCTTGAACAGGTGTCATCGCACTCAGAGTGGCTAAATCAGTGTTTAAAAACGGTCCACCTGAACCGGTTAATAAAATATGTGATATGCCATTGGCACTTAAGTCACAATAACCGAGTTGCGCTTGGACATTGGTTGGTAAACATTGAAATATGGCATTGTGCTCGCTGTCGACAGGTAGCACTGTCGCACCCGACTGTCTAGCAGTGTGCATAAATAACTCACCCGACATAACCAATGCTTCTTTGTTGGCTAACAACACGCGTTTACCAGCTTTAACAGCGTCAAATGTCGGTACTAAACCCGCTGCACCAACAATAGCGGCCATAACGGTATCAGTGCGACTGTCGGTCACTAACGCATTTAACGCCTCAGCACCTGTAGTCACTTGAGTGATACATCCACTAGGCAATAACGATTTAAGCTCCATGGCGGCGCTCTCATCCACCATATGAGCATACTCAGGCTGATGAGTGATACACAAGGCCAGCATTTTTTGAACACTGGCATTGGCCACTAATCCATAGACATGAAAATCGGCAGGGTTATTTACCATCACACTTAAGGTGCTAGCGCCAATTGAGCCTGTAGCCCCTAAAATCACCATATTTTGCATTGGCATCACATCCACATGGCTATGTAGATAAAGGTAAACACTGGCAATGCAGCCGTTAGACTGTCGATACGGTCTAAAATACCACCATGACCAGGTAAAATGGTGCCAGAGTCTTTAATATTTGCAGCACGTTTGAACATACTTTCAGACAAGTCACCAAAAGCAGAAGCCAGAGCAGTAACGAGTGTCACCACAATGAGTAAGCCTAACTCTTGTTCTGGCGCAACATACATAATGCCCGCAACTACGACCATAGTAGTAATTAAACCACCGGCTAAACCCTCAAGCGTTTTAGCAGGACTCACACTCGGCATCAATTTATGCTTGCCTAACTTACGTCCAGCAAAATAAGCACCGGTGTCAGTCGCCCAAACCACTAACATAACGATAAACACTAATGCACCACCATAATAGGGATGAACGTTACTGCTTAACGATTTGAGAGCGATTAAAGAAGCAAAACACGGGATGAGTGTTAACTGACCAAACATGGATTTCAGCATAGGGCTGTCTTTCCATATTTTGGCACTTTTAGGAAAACTGAACACCAATGCACTACTGACTATCCACCAAAATACACCAATAGTGATGATGGCCAAATAAATAGGGTGTAATTGGCCTTTAAACCACAACACATCTAAGGGTACTGATAAGTTAAGCGCTATCATTAACAGACCCAGGGTAGCAGTAAAAGACCACTGGGTGACATTACAGCTTGGGTCAATGAAACTGCCCCACTCTTTTGCTGCAATTAAAAACACTGGCACTAACACCCAAGCAAACCAGTTTGCTGGAAGTAAAAATATTGCCCCGAGTACAATTGGGATTAACCACAATGCTGTTATTATTCGTTGTTTTAGCAAAAACTAATCCTCTTAATATTTATATTGCGCGTATCTCTTCAATTTGACTACCCGTCAAACCAAAACGGCGCTGCCGACTGGCAAAAATGGCAATAGCATCACGGAATGCTAGCTCATCAAAGTCAGGCCATAGGGTGTCAGTAAACACCAACTCGGCATAAGCGGCCTGCCATAAAACAAAATTACTAATGCGGTAGTCACCGCCAGTACGGATCATTAAATCAACTTCGCTCTGGTTTTGCATGCACAAATGTTCATTTAATGCTTCTTCGGTCATCTGACTGCTGGTGATTTCGCCACTTTCTACTTTTTCGGCTAATTTTTGTGCAGCCTGTAAGATATCCCAACGTCCGCCATAGTTCGCCGCCACATTTAATATCAGACCAGTATTGCTTGCTGTTTTCTCTTGAGCACCGGCAATTTGTTTCTGTAAACGATTAGAAAACCTGCTGGTATCACCAATAATATTGAGCTTAACTTGGTTTTTATCGAGTAGTTTCAATTCACGTTGTAACACCGTAAAAAACAATTCCATCAACAAACTGACTTCTTTATCTGGTCGGCGCCAATTTTCGCTCGAAAATGCAAATAGGGTTAATGATTCAATACCAAGTTGACTTGCAGTACTTACCGCACGGCGCACAGCTTTAACACCGGCTTTATGACCGAAAACCCGGGCTTTACCCTGCAGTTGTGCCCAACGGCCATTACCATCCATAATAATCGCAACATGTTTGGGCAGAGATTGTTTTACTACATCAGATAATTGTCCCGGCAACAATTGCGAAGTCATTTGCTCCGAATCGGCTTTAGGGTCTGATTCAAACTCAACTGTAGACGACATCTACGACAATCCTTTATAAAAACAAACGCCGTGTAGTATACCCTTACACGGCGTGTTAACTCTAGCGTCTAAATTGACAGATTATACTTCCATCAACTCTTTTTCTTTCGCTGCTAGTATTTGATCAATGTTTTTGATTGATGAATCAGTGTGCTTCTGCACTTCATCTTCACTACGGCGAACATCATCTTCAGTACATGCTTTTGCTTTTTCAAGCTTCTTGACTTCACTGATTGCGTCGCGACGAACGTTACGAATGGCAATACGACCATTTTCCGCTTCGTTACGTACCACTTTGATAAAATCTTTACGACGTTCTTCAGTTAACGAAGGCAACGGAATACGCAAAGTTGCACCTGCAGACATAGGGTTTAAGCCTAAATCTGAACTCATAATCGCCTTTTCTACCGCTTGAACTATCGATCTATCAAATACGTTCACTGTTAGTGTACGAGAGTCTTCAACTCCGACATTAGCCACTTGATTAAGCGGTGACATAGAACCGTAGCAAGACACTTGAATAGAATCTAATAAACTTGGGTGTGCACGACCAGTACGAACTTTCGCCATTTGGTTTTTAGTTGCATCTACGCATTTACCCATGCGCTCTTGCGCATCTAACATAATAGTATCAATCACAATAATTTCCTTTTTGTCACAAATTCATGTGTGTTTGAGCATTAGCCTAAGAATGACACATGCAATAAAACCGCTCAAACAGTTAAATTATATAATATAAATATTTTCTGTGTCTGTGATTAAGCAGGTTGTTTACTGCTAATAATCGTACCTTCTTTCTCACCCATAATAACGCGGCGAAGTGCACCTGGCTTGTTCATATTGAATACAAGAATCGGCATATTATGATCACGTGCCATAGTAAATGCAGCGAGATCCATTACTTTTAATTCTGATTCAAGGACTTCGGCAAAACTAAGCGTGTCATATTTAACCGCTTCAGGGTTTTTCATTGGGTCTGCTGAGTATACACCATCTACTTTAGTGCCTTTTAGTACCACTTCAGCTTCAATCTCAATACCACGTAAACATGCTGCTGAGTCTGTTGTACAAAAAGGATTGCCCGTACCCGCAGCAAAAATAACCACACGACCAGACTTTAATAGGCTAATTGCTTCTGTCCAAGTGTAATCATCGCACACACCTTTAAGTGGGATAGCAGACATAAGGCGGGCATTAACATATGCACGGTGCAAGGCATCACGCATGGCTAAGCCATTCATTACGGTTGCTAACATACCCATGTGATCGCCCACCACGCGGTTCATACCAGCTTTTGCTAAGCCTTCACCACGAAATAGATTACCACCACCAATAACCACGCCAACTTGAATACCAAGTTCAACAAGCTCTTTCACTTCTTGTGCCATACGATCAAGTACTTTAGGGTCAATGCCGAAGCCTTCTTCACCCATTAATGCTTCACCGCTTAATTTAAGCAGAATACGTCTAAACGCTGGTTTTGGATTGGTGCTCATAATTTTCATCCTGATCATAACAAAACCGCAGCGGTTGCTGCGGTCTTAGGGTATTTAGATTAAAGCGATTACGCTTTTTTAGTAGCGGCGATTTGCGCAGCTACTTCAGCAGCGAAATCTTCTGCTTTCTTCTCGATACCTTCACCAACTTCTAAACGAATAAAGCTGGTTACTGTAGCGCCTTTCGATTTAAGCACTTCGCCAACAGTTTTCTTTGGTTCCATGATGAAAGCTTGACCAGTAAGAGAGATCTCACCAGTGAACTTCTTCATACGACCAACAACCATCTTCTCAGCGATTTCAGCAGGCTTGCCTTCATTCATCGCGATTTCGATTTGAAGCGTTTGCTCTCTTTCTACAAGTTCAGCAGGCACATCTTCAGGGTTTACGAAATCTGGCTTAGAAGCAGCTACGTGCATTGCGATATGCTTTAGTGTTTCTTCATCAGCTTCACCCGCAACCACAACACCAATACGATCACCGTGACGGTAAGACGCAAGGTTTGCACCATCGATATACTCAACGCGACGAACGTTGATGTTTTCACCGATTTTAGTTACAAGCGCAACACGAGTTTCTTCAAACTGTGCTTTTAAGTCTTCGATAGACACTTTAGATGCAGCAGCAACATCAAGCACTGCGTTAGCAAATGCTAGGAAGTTTGAGTCTTTTGCAACGAAATCAGTTTGACAGTTAACTTCTAAAAGTGCAGCGAAACCTTCGCCATTCTTGATTAGAATTGTACCGTCAGCAGCGATGTTACCTGCTTTTTTAGCAGCCTTCGCGGCGCCGCTTTTACGCATGTTATCAATCGCTAGTTCGATGTCACCGTCAGTTTCAGTCAGTGCATTCTTACAGTCCATCATGCCAGCGCCAGTGCGGTCACGAAGTTCTTTAACTTGGGCAGCAGTAATTGCCATTGTTAAATCCTCTAATTTAATTCGTCTAATATTGCATTTATAAAACAGGGGCCAAAAGGCCCCTGTTCACCAATTATCTTATTGGCAAATAAGGGGGATGATAATCATCACGCCTTATTAAACAGCTTCTACGAAACCGTCTTGCTCAGCTTGAACAGCTAAATCTTGACCACGGCCAGCGTTAGCAGCTGCAGCAACAGAAGAAGTGTACAAACGGATAGCACGCATCGCGTCGTCGTTACCAGGAACGATGTAGTTAACACCGTCTGGTGCAGAGTTGGTATCAACAACTGCAACAACTGGAATACCTAGGTTGTTTGCTTCTTTAATAGCGATATGCTCATGGTCAGCACCGATAACGAATAATACGTCAGGTAAACCGCCCATGTTCTTGATTCCGCCTAAAGACTTTTCTAACTTGTCTAATTCGCGTGAACGCATTAACGCTTCTTTCTTAGTTAACTTGTCGAAAGTACCGTCTACAGACTGGCTTTCTAGCTCTTTAAGACGCTTGATTGACTGACGAACAGTTTTCCAGTTAGTTAACATGCCGCCTAACCAACGATGATCAACATAATACTGATCACAAGAAAGTGCAGATGCTTTGATAGCTTCGCCAGCAGCGCGCTTAGTACCTACGAATAATACTTTACCTTTCTTAGAAGCGATGTTGCTAATGAAAGCTAAAGCTTCGTTGAACATTGGTACTGTATGCTCAAGGTTGATGATGTGTACACCATTACGAGCGCCGAAGATGAAAGGCTTCATCTTAGGGTTCCAGTAACGAGTTTGGTGACCGAAGTGAACACCAGCTTGTAGCATGTCGCGCATTGAAACAGTAGTCATTGTATTTACCTTAATGTAAGGGGTTAGACCTCCACGCATCCCATGTTTCGACTTTCTAACTTCCGTTAAGAATGAGAAAGCACCCCGAAAAATGTGTCGATACGTGTGTGATTTAGTATTTAAGTTAATTGCCATGTATAATGACCACCATATTTTACGATTTGCCGAACACAATGTATACCTTGCTAAAAAAAGCAGCGATTGACATTGTATTAACTCGAACCGTACAACAACGATCTTACACATAACGGCGCGCTTTATACCATAAACGGCATGTAAATACAAATTTTTGCCGTAAAATCCTTGGATAAAACAAGCCTATTTTGACCGTCAAAAAGATAGAGAGTTTTTCATGAGTATTGTGATCAAAAATGCAGACGAGATAGAAAAAATGCGTGCAGCGGGTAAATTAGCGGCGCAAGTATTAGAAATGGTAGCTCCACACATTAAGGCTGGAGTGACCACAAATGAATTAGATGAAATCTGTGCTAAATACACCGAAGAGCAAGGTGCTATTTCAGCCCCGTTAAATTATCACGGATTTCCGAAGTCTATTTGTACGTCGGTAAATGAAGTCGTGTGCCACGGTATTCCTTCAGAGTACGTGTTAAAAGAAGGCGATATGATTAACCTTGATATTACTGTCATCAAAGACGGTTATCATGGTGATACCTCGAAAATGTTTTTAATTGGTGAAGTATCAGCAAAAGACAAACGTTTAAGCCGCATTGCCCAAGAAAGCTTGTATTTAGCCATTCGTAAAGTGCGTCCTGGTTTAAAATTAGGCGAAATTGGCACAACCATCGAAAAATTCATCAAAACAAGTAAAACAGGGCTTGATAAGTACTCCATCGTACAAGATTATTGTGGTCATGGTATTGGCACTGGCTTCCACGAAGAACCACAAGTTGTTCATTATAAAAATAATGATAAAACCGTGTTAAGACCCGGTATGTGCTTTACGATTGAACCAATGATCAATGCAGGTCGTCATACTACTGTGTTGGATAAAAGTGATAATTGGACAGTGACAACTTCTGATAGTAAAAACTCAGCACAATGGGAACATACACTTTTAGTGACCCAAACCGGTGTAGAAGTGTTAACTTTGCGTGAAGAAGAAGACTTTCCCCGTATCATTAACCACTAAAGACTCAAATTAGTAAGGACATCAATGAATACTGCGCTGGCCGCCAAAAACGCATTAATTGACTTAAACCAGCGCTTAGTTGAGCAGTACACTGCAAAACACCCTATTGCTGATATTGTTAAACACCGTAGTCAATTTGTTGATGCTTTACTAACACAAACTTGGCGGGATTTTGGCTTACATAATAGCCAGCTTGCCCTAGTTGCCGTTGGCGGCTACGGTCGTGGTGAACTGCATCCCTATTCAGACATTGACTTACTTTTTTTGGTTAACGATGAACAATTATCGCCCAAAACTGAAATTCAGTTAGGGCAAATCATTACCTACCTTTGGGATACTGGGCTTGAAATAGGCCACAGTGTACGCACAGTTGCGCAAACCATTGAACAAGGTAAATCAGACATCACCATTGCCACAAATCTCATTGAAGCCAGATTGCTCACTGGTAATGAATATCTATTTGACGTGTTATACGATGCTATTCGTCAACAAGACTTTTGGCCCTCTTATGACTTTTATAATGCCAAGAAAGATGAACAAACGACTCGTCATAGTAAAGCCAGTGCCTTTGATTTAGAACCTAACATCAAAACCTGTCCCGGCGGATTGCGTGATATTCAAACCATCGCTTGGGTTGCAATGCGCCACTTTGATGCTGCTAAATTAGAAGATTTAGTCGAGCACGATTTTCTAGCGCCAGCCGAATTAGCAGAATTAATTGAATGCCAAAATTTTCTGTGGGAAATCCGTTTTGCACTTCACACCACCGCGAATCGCAACGAAAACCGCTTGTTGTTTGATTTACAGAGACAAGTTGCCAGTTTATTAGGTTACGAGGATGCTACCCAATTAGCCGTCGAACAAATGATGAAGCGCTATTATCGCACGGTACGCCGAGTGATGGAGCTTAATCAAATGCTGTTGCAATTGTTTAAGCGCGCGACATTAGGTCACACTCAAGCACTGGAAATTCAGCCGATAAGCGATGTTTATCAACGGCGTGGACGTTACATTGAAGTATTAGATGACGATTTATTTAGCCGCCAAAACGAAGAAATATTACGCTTATTTCTACTGGTGGCTAAAAACTCAAACATTCAAGAAATTTACGCGCCAACGTTACGATTACTGCGCAATGCTCGTAGAGCATTAACATCACCCTTACAAGAAAACCCCGCATGTCGTAAAGTGTTTATGGAGATCTTAAAACATCCACGAGGTATTACCGCATTTTCATTAATGCACCAGCACGGTATTTTGTCGTCTTACTTACCGGCTTGGCGCAAGATTGAAGGCCAAATGCAGTTTGATTTATTTCATGCTTATACCGTTGACGAACATACCCATAGATTACTGCTCAATATTGATCGCTTTTCACAGGCTGAACAAAAAGATGAATTTCCACTCGGTGCCATCTTAATTAATCAGTTACCGAAAAAAGGTTTGTTAGTTCTCGGGGCTATTTTTCATGATATCGCTAAAGGCCGTGGCGGCGATCACAGCAAATTAGGATCAAAAGACGCTATCGACTTTTGTAAATTGCATGGCATGAATGATCATGACGGTCGCTTAGTGGCTTGGTTAGTTGAAAATCACTTAGTGATGTCAATCACCGCTCAGCGCAGAGATATTTCAGACCCGGAAGTGATTGCACTATTTGCCGAAAAAGTACGCGATGCTGCACACTTAAGTTATTTGTATTGCCTCACTGTCGCAGATATTTGTGCCACCAATGAGAAAACATGGAATAACTGGAAAGGCTCGTTATTACGTGATTTGTATTTTTCAACTCAACGAGTATTAGCTCGGGGTAAAGAAAAACCTATTGATGCTAAAGCGCGGGTTAAAGAGGTCCAAGCCAAAGCTAAAAAAGAACTTATTCGTCGTGGCCTGAAAGAAAAAGACATGGATGAACTCTGGTCTCGGTTCAAATCTGACTATTTTTTACGTCATCAGCCAACCCAAGTGGCCTGGCATGCTGAGGCCATTCTAAAACATCATCACGACGAACCATTAGTATTAATGTCTAAGCATACAACACGTGGTGGTACGGAGCTTTTTGTCTATAGCAAAGATAAACCAAAACTGTTCGCCACCGTTATGACCGTTTTAGATAACAAAAATATCAATGTGCATGACGCTAACATCATGACATCAAAAGATAACTATGCACTCGACACCTTTGTGATTTTAGAACAAGATGGCGAACCGATTATCCAATTATCACGCATTCAAAGTATCCGCAAAGCACTTGAAAAAGCCTTGGCAAGTGAAAATCCAAAACTGCCGAAGTTTAGAAAACTAGCCCGGATCATGAAACCTTTTAATGTTGCGACTCATGTTAGTTTCTTACCCAGTGCTCGCCATGGTACAAGTATGATGGAATTAATCACTCTCGACACCCCAGGCTTATTAGCCAAAGTCGGTGATACCTTCTACCGTTGTAATGTGACATTATTAGCCGCTAAAATTACCACTATTGGTGAACGTGCAGAAGACTTTTTCATATTAAAAAACCAAAGTGGAACGGCCCTAGATGAGCCACAACAGCAACAATTAGCTGATGCGCTAACACTGGCGCTAAAATCATCTAACTAATTTAAACCATAAATTTGTGCAACTAATCATTTAATACCGGGAGAAAACAATGGAGGCTTTACGCCAACGCATTGAAGCAGCATTCGAAACACGTCAAGACATCTCACCTGCAACCGTAGAACCGAGTGTTCGCGCTGATGTTGAAACCGTGATCAATATGCTCGATAAAGGCCAAGTGCGCGTTGCTGAAAAAATTGACGGTGAATGGCATGTTCACCAATGGCTTAAAAAGGCGGTACTACTGTCTTTTCGCATTTTTGATAACGGCGTGATTGAAGGTGGCGACACCAAGTATTTCGACAAAGTCCCACAAAAATTTGCCGATTATGACGAAGCTCGTTTTAAAGCAGAAGGTATTCGTGTTGTGCCACCCGCAACGGTTCGCAAAGGCTCATTTATCGGTAAAAATACCGTATTGATGCCATCTTACGTTAACCTTGGTGCCTATGTTGATGAAGGTACTATGGTTGATACATGGGCTACTGTTGGTTCGTGTGCGCAGATTGGTAAAAACGTACACTTATCTGGCGGTGTTGGTATTGGCGGTGTTTTAGAGCCATTACAAGCAGGTCCAACCATTATTGAAGATAACTGTTTTATTGGTGCTCGCAGCGAAATCGTTGAAGGTGTTGTGGTTGAAGAAGGCAGCGTCATTTCAATGGGCGTTTACATTGGCCAAAGCACGCGAATTTTTGATCGTGAAACTGGTGAAGTACATTACGGTCGTGTTCCTGCTGGATCGGTTGTCGTATCAGGTAACCTACCATCGGCTTGTGGCACATACAGCTTGTATGCAGCGATTATTGTCAAAAAAGTTGATGCTAAAACCCGCGGTAAAGTGGGTATCAATGAACTATTACGTATCGTTGATTAATTTTATTATCCAACGATAATCTACAAAAGGCTCCTAGGAGCCTTTTTTGTTAATGTTAAATTATCCATTAAATAAAAAATATAAGTTCCAAAAAATAACATTAACTTATCAAATCAATAGTATAACTAATTAGATCTTGCTTGTGCATTCACCAATAATGCATTCGCTAATATTCGCCAGGTTAACATTCCAATCACCAACTGCTTGTCATTTTGAACAATCAAATAATTAACATTACTTTTTTCCATCGTCCGTTGAGCATCGTTCAAAATGGTACGATCGTTAATCATATTTATTTTATGTTCCATCACTTGATGTACACGTTTATTCAGCAAGCTTCTATCCGCTGCACGTTCTGCTGCTGTATTTAAAAATGGGCTGTGCCAAAATGCTAAAACGTTATTATCAACCACGCCTATTGGGCTACGATTTTTTTCTGACAGTACCACGGCCACATCCATTTTAGCTTTTTTCATCATAGACTCAGCATGTTCAAGAGTATGATACTCCTCTAAAAAAACAACTGGGGCTAATGACAAAGTGCTAACATATTCTTCTTGTTTAAAGTCTTCGACAGCCAAAATATCAATACAGGTATCAACAACGACCTCATCGAATATTATGCCTCTGCCTTTTAATAACTCTTGGGTTAACACCTCCATTCCGAGCGATGGCCGATAAGGTCGATGGCTAAGAATCGAATCAGCAACGTCGGCTACAGCAATGATCTTGGCTTCAAGTATAATGTCATCCGCTTTCAACCCTTTTGGATAACCTGAACCGTCTAAGCGTTCATGATGTTGAAGGATCATTTGCTTAATAGGCCAAGGAAACTCCACTTCATCAACAATTAAAGCGCCTTGCTCAGGGTGTTGTTTAACCAAGCCAAACTCAGCATCACTTAACCGTGAGGGTTTAGATAGAATCTGGCTTGGAATGGCCAACTTACCGATATCGTGGATCAATGATCCCAGTTTTAATCCTTCCAATACTTCAGGTGTTAAGCCCATTTTCTCGCCAATAAGATAGCTTAACTGCGCAACCGACTTTTGATGCCCCGCGGTATAAGCATCTTTTAATTCTAGCGCTTCTGAAATGGCACCAATCAACTGCACCAAAATGAGGGTCATCTTTTCTTTTTGCATTTTAATAATGCTAGATTGTCTCGATACCGCTTTCATGGTTCGAGGTAATTCGACGCTGTGCCACAAAATAGTCGCAAAAATACTTAACGATTTGGCATCTACTTGGGTATAAGGTTTATCTCGATTGCCAACGCCGATAATGCCAACGAGTTTTTTGCGATAATGAATCGGCACACAAAGATGATTACTAAAGGCAAAAAAACCTTGTTGTTGCGAGCGATTCTCAGAAATACTGGCTAATTCATTATGCACCATCGATTTACGGGTTTGGATGGTTTCAGCCCAAATACCAGAATCTGCTTTATAGGTTTGTTGTTTTGTAATCGTAAAGTATTCACTGACGTTTTCACTCCATGTGGTTCGCACTATTTGATTGTTTTTCTCATCAAACATATGCAGATAACCCACATTAGATTGAGTCAATGAAAGTGCCTGTTTTAATGACGTAGCAAACACCATATCACCGCTGGCATTAATCACTTCTTCGATTTGATTTAGCCAATCATCACTAGACTGGATCGCTTGATGATAATCAGGATGTAAATCAGATAACCAAGCTTTATCGAGTTCGATTTCTATGAAGGTAATACACCAATGCTCACTGCTTTCTTCTATCGGGGTGACAGTCGCTTGTAATGCATGCCCTTTGTCATCAACAAAATTGATCAGTTGTGAAGAAAGATGATTGGTAAGATCTATTTGCTCATGAGTAAGCATTGAAAAAGCATTCGATAATGGTTGTTTTAGAATAGCCGAGATGGGTTTATTGACTAATTTGTATAGCGGTTCACTTAGCTTAATTAATTCAAGCCTATCATTAAGAATGCCCCAACAGAGCCCAACTGTTTTAGGTAATTCTGAAGGTTTTAAGAAAAAATTAGCTTTTTGTAACATCCAGTTTCCCGTTTCTTACTTATACAGACTAAAAATATCAATTCCAATGGAATACAGCATAGCAAATTTCTAATAGATAAGTTGATACAGTAACTTACAGGAATCACTCATCTTTATTTATCTTTAAAGATAACACCATTTGATTTAACGTCAAATGATGTATATCTACAAACTTTAAAACACGACCGTTTTATTACCGTACACCACAACTTGTTCATTTAATACCAATTGCAGGGCTTTACTTAATACGCTTTTTTCAACATCACGGCCATTATGGGCTAATTCTTCTGCGCTATAACTGTGATCAACTGAAATGACATCTTGTTTAATAATAGGTCCTTCATCCAAGTGATTATTCACAAAGTGTGCTGTTGCACCAATAATTTTAACACCACGATCCCATGCTTGCTTATAAGGTGATGCACCAATGAATGCGGGTAAAAAAGAATGATGAATATTAATAATTTTATCTGCAAATGCTGTTACAAACTCAGGTGTTAATACTCGCATATATTTAGCGAGTACAACAAAGTCCGGATCATAAGGTTTTATCACTTTAAGCATCGCTTGTTCATGTTCTTGACGATTTAAGCCTTCATGACTGACATAATGAAATGGGATATCAAACTTTTCAGTTAATGGCTGCAACACATCATAATTGCCTACCACAGCAGCAATCTCAACATCCAAGCCACCATAATAAGATTTCATCAGAATATCGCCTAAACAATGGGCTTCTTTTGTCACCATGATCACGATACGTTTTTTACCCATATCCACTAATTTCATGTGATTTTTAGCTGGCAATACTTCACGTAATTCATTCAGTAGGCGTTCATCATCAAACACCCCTTCAAGCTCCGCACGCATAAAAAAGCGGCCTTGAGTGTGGTCAACAAATTCGGTGTTTTTAATAATGTTTAATTGATGAGCAAAACATACGTTGGTGATTTTAGCTATCAACCCCTGAGCATCAGCACAATCGGTTATTAGCACTTTACGTTGTAAATTAGCTGGGGTAAAAATAGTTTTATCTTGATGGCTCACGCGTACAACTCCTCTTAAAATACTGTTTTACAGTGTGCCATTTAAAAAGATTTTTGGGTGATGTTTTTAATGATAAATTCTCATAAAAGAGAAATAATCTTGCTTTAAATACAAAACTCTCAAATATGTATGACAAGTTAAGCAACAACTATTATGGCTTAATGAAACAACCGTCCGAACTAACGCCGAGAATCTAAATATTTTTGCAGCAATTTACGTAATGTTTCAGCCTTAGTGCCATAAACAACTTGTACACCTTTGCCCATAACAACCACGCCTTTAGCTCCTAAACGCATTAGTCTAGCTTTATCGATTAAATTGGCTTGATTAACACTTATACGTAAGCGGGTTAAACAGGCATTAATCTCAACAATATTCTCGCGTCCGCCCAATGCAGAAATCATAGCCCGCAAGCTCTCTTTAGGCTCTGCAGGTAAATCACTTTGCTCGATTCGGCCAGGTGTTTTTAAATTGAACGCTAAAATACTGGCCCTAAAAATGGCATAATAAATGACTGCGGTAAGCGGGCCCAATATCCAAATCCAATGAGTATTAGCAGAGCGAGAAAACAATAAGGTGAAATCTACCAGCCCATGAGAGAACACGATGCTGTGATGAACTTCTAGTAAAATACACACGCTGTAAGCTATGCCCGTGAGTAATGCATGCACAATAAACAAAATTGGCGCGACAAACATAAAGGCAAATTCTATCGGCTCTGTCACCCCGGTTAACCAACTAGCTGTCGCCGCTGATAACATAATCCCCGCAACTCTGTTACGCTCGGATTTATCAGCACAACGCCAAATCGCTAATGCTGCCGCGGGTAAGCCCCACATTTTAATCAAATAGCCACCAGCAAGATTTCCCGCCAATGGATCGCCGGCCAAATAACGCGCCACCTCACCCCGAACCACTGTACCTTGATTAATGTACTGCCCTACTTCAAGATAAAATGGCGCATTCCAAATATGATGCAACCCTAGTGGAATTAATAAGCGTTCAACCGTTCCGTAAACCCCAAAAGCAATAGCGGGGTCTTGATATACAGCCCAATCAGAAAGGAGTTCAATAATATGCGACAAGGGTGGCCAAACATGCACAAGTAAATAAGCCAGTGCCATAGACAGGGGTATAGTAATTATTGGTGCACTGCGACGACCTTCGAAAAATGAAAAAATAGCAGGCAATTTAACATGTTGACTAAGATTGACAGCTAAACATGTCATCGCACCGACTAACATTCCGCCAGCGATACCAGTGTCAATCGTTTGCATGCCCCATAGCGGTCGCGATACCAGGCCATAAATATTTGTTAGGGCACCCATCGTGGACAAAAACACCCCGAAACCAAATACAGCTGAAAATGCTGCAATGCCTTGGTCTCGACAAAAACCAATCGCTACAGCAACACTAAACAGCAAAGGCATCATGGTAAAAACCAGATTGCCTACAGCAGAAAATACTGTATTCAATTCTGCAGGGATAAATGGCAACGGGTTAACCGTCAACCCTAACATCACCCCCGCAGCAGGTAAAATAGCAATAGGTATGAGCAGTGCTTGACTCAGGCGCTGTGCGAATTTAAACCATTGTTGCGTAAAAAAACTTACGCTACGTTTACCGATATGACGGCGTTGTGCCAAGTGGCTATCCATGTTTTAGCTTCTATTTCGGGTTCCATTGTTTCACAGGCATCAATTTCTAATCGTTCAGTCAGCGGCTTGGCACCCAACTCGGTTAACAACTCATCAAATTGTTTTATCGCCCCACAAAAAGTGTCATAGCTCGAATCGCCTAACCCAATTAGGCTGTATTGCAATAATGGTAAATACGGTGCACTGGATTTAAGTTCATTAAACCAAGGAGACATATCCTCGGGTATATCACCTTGCCCTGTGGTTGATGACACTACTATGAGTAGTTCATCTTGAGGTGGTATAAAACCAGATAATTCATTGGGTTGCCAAAGCTTAGTTGTAAACCCTAATGTTGCAATCGCTTTAGTCACTGTTTCGGCTGTAAATTGTGCGCTACCATAAACGGTACCAAAAACAACATTGACCTTTTTCATGGTATACTTTCCCCTTAAATGTAATACGATATAAAAGACCTTGAGTCTTAGTGACTTACCTTACTGTATTGTTTGAGTCTCTCGCAAGTGTCTTTATAAAGTAATTTAAATCGATATGGTCAACATCAGTTGCCCCAAATGAAATAGCGCAATAACGGAATCAAGACGATGCGACAAGTGAGCAGAAAGCGAAGACTAAAACTACAACATAAATTCGCCCACATTCGTCGTAACTATTATTTCCACATCGAACAAAAGCAGCACGAACCTATACCGCATATCCCCGAATTTGAAAAGCTTAAAGCCTTGCTTGCAGACCGAATGAATTAACTTAACAATATACTTGGCATTGAGGATAATTGATCATCATCCCAGCCAAATGCGTTAAAAACATTCAACCATTCAGCTTCTAACTCTGTTTCAATATGCATTGCTTGCTGGGTTACCGGATGCACAAACTGCAGGCTTTTTGCAATCAACCACAAACGGTTAATACCGAAATGTTCGCGAAAGAACTTATTTTGTTTACCATCGCCATGGGTTGTATCACCAACAATTGGATGACGTAAATGTGCCATATGACGACGTAATTGATGCTTGCGGCCTGTATGAGGGCTTAATCTTACCAAACCGTATCGGCTGGAAGGATAACGACCAGAACTAAACGGTATTTCGGTATTCAATAATGGTTGATAATCCGTCACGGCTTCTTGTGCGGCTTTGTTGGGATCAACATGCTTATCGCCTAAATCATCAAATTCCTGTTTTAGGGCATAATCTAGCGTGCCAGACTCATGCATATTGCCACGGACTATGGCTAAGTAGTGTTTTTTGATACTGTGATCAGCAAATTGCTCACATAATGCCCGAGCCACCTCACTAGACTTGGCAAACAGCAATACTCCGGATGTTGGTCTATCTAGGCGGTGCACCGGAAAAACATGGCAGCCCACTAAATCACGAGTCATCTGCATCGCAAAAAAACGCTCTCTACGGGCTAAATAACTACGATGAACCAACAAACCAGCAGGCTTATGGATAGCAACTAGGTGCTCGTCTTCAAATAGAATGTCGATATGGGGAGGTTGTAAATCACTGTCTAATTCAGTATCTGCAGTAGAGGTCTCATCCATGTATTCTGAGCCTATTGGTTCACATAAGTCATCGTTATCTAATGAGTATTCAGCATCGTTATCTTTTAAGATCATTTGTTATCACTTTACTTATTTTGTATTGGCCAACTCAGTATTGGCTTAATTTTTTTGTTGGAATGTGGTGGTGTTTGTCATTCGCTTAACGCTGACTGAGCAAAGTATCAAATTGTTGTAATTGAGCAATCAGAACATCACCATAGTGCATACCTTGCCACACATGCTCGGCCATAGGCGCTAATGCCATATTGGTCGGTAAAGGTTGTCGTTGCGCAATAAGCTCGGTCATCTTTGGAATAAAAATAAACTGCAACCATTGCTCGAATGCCATTACATCACAGCAAAAAGGTGCAGTACTCGCCATAACAGATGCAGGAGGTGAGATATCAGACCATAGCTGAAATCCCTTAAGCAATTGTTCTAATTTAACTAAATAATTTTGGCTGGCTAAATAAAGCATAAAAATGAACGACAACATAAAGGCTAAGTCGGAGTATGATATCATTTAGCCCATTGAATACCCATCCAACTTCTTTGATTTAGTGACGACCCCATGACCGAGATAACCACCTTAAGCCAGTTTCTGACGACCGCAAATACACAATTCCAAATATACGATTTAGGTCGCCGAGTGCAACATATCGATATGTTAGCTTTTCAGCAAATTGATTCTTTACTGGCACCGTATCCTTATCCTATTCAAGGCCATGCACAGTTTGCTATCGTATTTTGGCAACAAGAACAATTACCTTATATTTGGTTTGTAAAGTTACCTCTAGATGAGCAAGGTTTATTATCACCTGCGCCTCGAACTCAGTTTATTAAAATGATTTTAGAAGCCCTAGGTCGTAATCCAACCCAAGCATTAACCGATGTACAGCAAGAACAATTAGCCAATCATCCTTTCAGCTTTAAGCCTAATCAGCACAAACTGGCGTTATTTAATGCATTGGTCAGACTTCAGCTTGGTCAACCCGCATCGAGCCAATATGAATTTGCGGCACAGTATTTGTCTGGCCAAGCAGCGCAAAACACATGGCCACTACTGGGTTTACAAGGTTTAGCCGATATTTGCGTTCGCGCACATCAATTCAACCATCTTGATGACATTATAAATGCACTTGATAATGCACCTATTGAAGTGCAAGCCGCCCTTTGCCAATGCTTAGAACACATTAATATTGATAAACGCCTTGCCGAGTACTTATTTAATCAATTAAAACAAGCTGAAGACCATATAAAAGTGATGTATTTAGCGGCATTAGCATCTGATGTTCAATACAGTACGACAGCCATTAACCAGCTCAATGAACAACAACATTTAGACGACAACACGCTAATAACAATTGCAGCACGTAACTGGTTAGCGTTAAAAGATGATGCCACTCGTAAACACTATTTAGAAGCGCTAGCAAAACAGCCTCAGCACTTCTTTAATCAAGTATTTGCTGATATCGTGGCAATACCCAGCTTACGTTCTGGATTATTAGCCGACTTAAGGCATCCAGACAGAAGCGTTCAATTAGCAACCGCAATTGGCGGATTATTTAGAGCTACCAGCCTATGATGACTGATTTTTTATTAATTGTTGCTTTAGTTGTCGTTGCTGCTTTTTTTTGGCAACTTCGACAAATGGCAGAATTAAGCCGAACGATTACAGAGCAAGCCTGTAAAAAGCAAAACGTACAACTACTGGCTATTGCAATGGAATCAGCCCGTCCAAGTATTGGTGGCAGTACTGGCATTTGTTGGAAAGCAACATTCATGTTCGAGTTTAGCACCGATGGTATTAACCAATATCGCGGCCATATTTTAATGCATGGTAATCGAGCCAAAAAAATTGAATGGCCAATTTTCCCTGAACCAGAATGGATGGATGCACCAATGGCGAGCGGTAAATTTGGCAGTTGTGGCAGCAGTAAAAGCTGTGATTCTGGTAAATGCCACTAATATCACGCTTTATTTGGCTATATTGAACCCATAAAGAAACGCTATTTTGTACAAAATAGCGTTTTTTTGTGTGAATAAATACATTATGTTTTTGGCTTTTCGAGCCTTTTGTAATCGCTATACGTGACGGTTTGAATGCTGTCGAGTGATTTGAAAATTGCAGCAGTACCACTTATCACCGTCGATTTGCTTACTGGCATAACTAACCCCTCAAAAACATCAAAGCCCAATTCTAATTCAAATTTTGTCAGCGTTACTGAAAATGCGGGGTTTAGCTCGTCGGTGTTCGTGATTGAAATTTTTCGTAGGTGCTTTGAGGCTTTATCTAAGTGCAACACTCCAGTAAGCGCATCATTATCTAATTCATCAATATTAGGCACAAACGTAAATGAGACACTAACGTCATCCTCGCCCACAAACGCCAACGTCGATAAATCAACTGAAAAAGAAAACGCCAACTCATGACTATTTCCATCTTTATCTTCATTAAGGTCTTGTTGATCTTGTCGGTATTCTTTTAACCTTTCATTATCCGGTATCTGGCCATTTTCGGAGACCAAAAGCCAACGTTCAGTCTCAGAAAGGGAACCATTAAATTGCTCGACACGAGTCATGTTTACCATCACGGTTTGCTGCGAATATTGCCAAAGGACATTAGCATCGTCTTTATTACTGTTGATCTCACTTAAGGCTTGTTCTACCCACTGTTTCTCCGCCGGTGTAACCTCTGCGTTAACGCTATAACTGGCCGCAAATAAGCCAACTGCAACAACTAATTTAAACAGATCCATGTTTTTTCCTTATGCAACCTGTACTCGAAATAATAAACGCCCCTCAAAAAGCCCTTTGCCTTGCTAACTGCGTTGAATTAACTTGCAATAATCTGGCTATTGACGCAGTTATTAACATGTAAGGAGCGAGTCTTGTTAGTAAAACACATGACATGTTTGATAAGGGATAATTGCTAAAATATGATTTTTATAATGATATTCTCATCACTTATCCCTAGTTCAGATTATGTAACTCCAATATATACAAATCATGTGCATAACGCTTTACAATTTGACAACAGGGAGGCTGGGCTAATTTTTTTTATAAAGAGTAAAGAGGGAACAGCCGTTGGTTTCCTCTTGGTCTGGTATGGGTGAACCGCCACGACGTTAGTGGCCGCTGGCCATATTCCAAAAACACTTTGAGGCACAAATAAGATTGTCTGTTTAAGTGGAAATATACAAATTCAACTCAGAGCTTGAAATAGTTGAAGACTATTTATAACTGAAAAAATGAACCTAGCAAGACGTGTAACTAGCATTCTGTGACCATATCAAACAGTTTCACTATGTTAAGGGTTAAGCCAAAGAACTTACCTACTTTTAGAATTAGCCGCTCTTATAGCCGCGTAGCGAACTAGCAGGGCGAAGTCCGCTCTAGTATCTAGATTCTCGATCACACTGTTGCTAACGTTTGTTATCATTCACAATCAAATTACAGACGTAAAAAAGCCCCAACTATTGTTGAGGCTTTTTTACACCATACTTACGTATGTAAATGATGGTACCCGAGGCCGGACTTGAACCGGCACGCTTATTCAGCGAGGGATTTTAAATCCCTTGTGTCTACCGATTCCACCACTCGGGCAAAGTGTTGTTTTAACCGTTACTTAAAGTAACCGTCAAACGCAATTTTGTGGAGGCGCGACCCGGAGTCGAACCGAGATAGACGGATTTGCAATCCGTAGCATAGCCATTCTGCCATCGCGCCATCTTTAACCAAATTCAAATCCATCGGATAAGATAAGAAATTGGAGCGACATATCGGGTTCGAACCGATGACCTATACCTTGGCAAGGTATCGCTCTACCAACTGAGCTAATGTCGCTTATTCAATCGTTTCAATGCTTTATTATATCTGCAAGAAAGGTATCGTCTTTCAACCTATCCAACTGAGCTAATGTCGCGTATTCAATCATTTTAATGCTATATTATATCAGTAAGAAAGATTTCATATTTCAACCTATCAAACTAAATTAATTTCGCATTAATCGTGTTTGTTAACATAAAACCCTAAGGCTTGTTGTTGACTCATCACTTGTCTACCGGGAGGCATTCTACCGAATTAACCTCGTGTGTCAATTATTGATTTACGCAATTATGACTGTTTGCGCACTAAATAATCTTATTGAACTATTATTACGCTATTCTGCCGTTAAATCTTTCCAAGCTGCTGAAATGTAACTCATCATAGACCAGAACGTCAGTGCTGCGGCAATATAAAACAAGCCGTAAGCGACATCAGTTAGCCAAGGTGTGGGTTTCCAAATCAACCCAATAATCGCGATCATTTGCGTTGCAGTTTTATATTTACCAATCCAAGACACGGCAACTACGCCACGTTTGCCTATTTCGGCCATCCATTCACGCAAAGCTGAAATAACAATTTCGCGACCAATCATAAATAACGCTGCTAAGGTTAAGTACACATTGTCATTTTGTTGAACCAACAGCACTAATGCGGTCGACACCATGACTTTATCTGCAACTGGATCCAAAAAAGCGCCAAATCGGGTTAGTTGACCAAGTTTACGCGCAGCATAACCGTCTAACCAATCGGTCAAAGCGGCCAACCAGAAAATAAATGCCGAAACAAATGGTGCCCATGGATATGGTAAATAAAATACCGCTATAAATACGGGTAACAAAGCAATACGGAATAATGTCAGTGCAATAGGTAAGTTAAACGGCATAAAAAGACCAATTTGTCAGAAGCAGCGCCAATCTTGCCTTAATTTTAGCCCCCTCGCAATGCATCATGAATTGTTTGTGCCATTTCTAAGCTAATTCCGGGTACTTTTGTCAATTCAGCCACGCTAGCGCCCTTCACTTCTTGAATTCCGCCTAAATGTTGCAACAAAGCTTTACGCCTTTTAGGGCCCACACCTGCGATGGATTCTAAGGTAGAAGTATTGCGAGTTTTCTGACGTTTATTACGGTGTCCGGTAATCGCAAAGCGATGTGACTCATCGCGAATGTGCAACATTAAGTGAAATGCAGGCGAATCACTGGGAATATCGAAAGCTTGTTCACTGCCACCAACAATAAAGGTTTCAAGGCCTGCTTTGCGACCCTCACCTTTAGTCACGCAAATGAGTAATGGTGGATTATCAATATTGACACACTTTTCATCGACAATCGTTTGCGCCACTCTTAACTGGCCAATACCACCATCAATGAAGACTAAATCAGGCACTTTGCCATTGTTGTCGATTTTATCAAATCGACGGCTTATTGCCTGTTCCATCGCGGCATAATCATCACCACCGGTAATACCGGTAATATTGTAACGGCGATAATCGGCTTTATGCGGCCCTTCTCGATTAAACACCACACACGATGCCACAGTGCTTTCGCCCATAGTGTGACTGATATCAAAACATTCCATCCGCTTAATCGGTTCATTAAGTTCTAGTGCTTCTTCAAGTAATTGAAAACGTTGTTCAACAGTATTCTTATGTGACAGTCTGGTCGCGACGGCATTACTGGCGTTAGTCATGGCAAGACGTAAAAAATTAGCTCTGTCACCTCTTACTTGCGTTTTTAACTCAAACTTTTTATCTAATGCGTGTTCTATCGACGCTTCTAATTCTTTTATACCGTCAAAGTGATGGCTGAGAATGACTTCTTTTGGAATAGTGCGCTGAATATCGGCATTAAGGTAAAACTGGCCCAAGAATGATGACAACACTTCTTCAATTTCAGTTTCTGCGGGTACTGAAGGATAATAGCTGCGACTACCAAAAATTTTACCATCGCGAATAAACAATAGATGAAAACAGGCAATACCTGAGGCGTAATCGACGCCGATGACATCCATATCGCCTTTATGATTTGACACTTCCTGCTGTTCTGCCACGCGCCTTAATGCGGTAATTTGGTCACGATACTGTGCCGCACGCTCATATTCCATATCAATTGCAGCAGTCTCCATTTTGGCCACCAGCTGTGATATGACTTGTTTGTCTTTTCCGCGTAAAAATAAACCGGCTAATTTGACCTGTTCGCTGTATTCCTCATCACTGACAATCCCCACACAAGGCGCACTACAACGATCTAATTGATACTGTAAACAAGGCCGAGATCTGGATTTATAATATAAGTCATCGCATTGGCGGATTGGAAACAGCTTTTGCATTAAATGCAAACTCTCACGGACTGCACCACCATTAGGGTATGGGCCAAAATAATGACCTTTTTCACGTTTTGGACCACGATGATAAGCAAGTCGAGGGTGCTTATGGCCGCTCAACAGAATATACGGATAAGATTTATCATCACGCAGCAGCACGTTGTATTTGGGCATGTACTGCTTGATGTAATCGTTTTCGAGCAATAGCGCATCAGTTTCGCTGTGCGTAACGGTCACATCAATATGATCGATATGCGAAACCAGCGCCTGAGTTTTAACATTGGCGATATTGACTCTAAAATACGAGCTTAAGCGTTTTTTGAGATCTTTGGCTTTACCAACATAAATAACCTGTTGGTGTTTATCGTACATTCGATAAACACCAGGCGCTGAGGTGACATGTTTTAAAAAAGATTTGGCGTTAAAATCACTTGGCATGATTAAAGCTACTTAATGCGTTGCGAGGAATACATTATTCCTGACTAGAATGAACCTGTATCGAGCATTTTGTAACGGATAGCTAAACGGGTCAACTCAACGTCACCGCCGATCCCCAGTTTGGCAAATAGTCGATAACGATAGCTATTGACAGTTTTAGGGCTTAAATTTAATTTTTCAGAAATATCATTAACCTTTTCACCATTGGTTATCATCATCATAATTTGCAATTCTCGCTCAGACAAACTGCTAAATGGATTCTCGTCAGAGTGGTTAAATTGGCTTAGCGCCATCTGTTGCGCAATTTCTGGCGACAAATAACGTTGACCACGAGCCACTTGAGTAATGGCACGCAATACTTCTGGCGATGTGGAACCTTTAGTCAAGTAGCCAGAAGCACCAGCCTGCATCACTTTGGTCGGAAAAGGGTCTTCTGTTTGTACGGTTAACACAATAATTTTAGCGTCTGGCTGATAGCGTAAAATCTTACGGGTGGCTTCTAATCCCCCCATACCAGGCATATTCATGTCCATTAAAATGACATCCGCTTCATTTTGTCGAGACCACTGTACGGCTGTTTCTCCATCAGGTGCTTCACCGATGACTTTAATACCGCGTTCATCTTCCAAAATGCGACGAATACCCGTTCTCACGAGTTCATGGTCGTCAACCAAATATACAGATATCACTTAAACCCACCTATTATTATGCGTAATTCATTTTTGAATTTTAGGGCCGTTTTTATATATAAAACATTTATATGTAAAATCTTATCGTAAAAAAACACCGGTAACATTGCATATTTTACACATCTCATTTATCTGCTTGAATTTAGCATCTTTACATTTACTGACACAAGCAAAGTCAATTATTAACGTGAGAAATGAATGTAAAATAGGCAATTTTGTTACCTTAGTATTGCAATTTAACCTTTTTAAATCATTCACCCTGCAAGGTGACAATAATTGTGCGCGCCGAAGCATGGTCCCGATGCTCACATAAATATAAACCTTGCCAAATACCCAAGTTCAAACGCCCATGGGTAATCGGAATTGACTGACTAGCCCCAATCAGGGTCGACTTGATATGCGCAGGCATATCATCGGCACCTTCATAAGTATGCTGGAAGTATGGCGCACCTTCTGGTGCGAGTACATTAAAATGCCGTTCCAAATCGCCACGAACAGTAGGGTCAGCATTTTCGTTTATCGCCAGCGATGCTGAAGTATGCTGAATAAACACATGCAATAAGCCAACATTGATACCTCCTAGCTCTGGCAGCCGTGCTATCACTTCATCAGTAATTAAATGAAATCCTCGTCTTTTAGAGTTAAGTGTCATCTCTCGTTGTAACCACATCAAATAAATCCCTCTTCAAGCGACACGCACAGATGAATAAACCATTAAGCAACAACATGCAGAACGAAATACAAAGCATACATCAGAGCAGTGTTAAGACTGAAAAAAATGAGGCTATTGTCACACAATTTACTCACTATTTACCGAACAATTAACCGATTAATATCAATTTCACTGTTCATAGAGTAGTTACATCCTTAGCAATATAAGAACATCTAAAAGAATATCCGAAAGAACATCATTAGATTTAACAATTATTACTTTACAAACAATAATATAGGGAAATTTATTTTTGTATACTTTTGGATTGATTATGAAATGTAGATAATAAAGGCTAGGTTTGCAAAGATTTAAACGTAAGCGTCCGGGCAAGTACGTCTTCAACTGCGCTCATCGAGCCTTTATCTTAACGACTGATAATGACATCAGGAGTTAACATGGCTAAACGTTCACATCAAGATTGGGCTGCTTTGATACAACAGCAATCCGCTAGCGGCTTAACGATTTCAAATTTTTGTCGTGTGCACAAGCTTAGTCTTAGTGGGTTTTACGCCCGCAAAGCGGACATGGCTAAAACGGGCACCCAACAGATAGCGCCGTTTGTTAAGGCTACCGTGACATCGCCGACAGCGATGACAACCCAAGCTCAACCTTCCGCTTCAGGGCAGGCTATCCATTTTCAGCATCAAACCGGTTTATGGACTTTCCCCAGCACCTTGCCTGCACGATACCTGCTGGAGATTATAAAAGGCCTACAAGCATGTTGATGTTTCGTGAGCTTCCGTGTGTTTATCTGCACCGTGCACCGGTGGATTTTCGTAAATCGATAAATGGCTTAGCTGTTATCGTTGAGCAGCAATTATCCTTACAGGCCAGCGACGGCAGTGTGTTTGTCTTTTGTAATAAAGGCCGTGATAAATTAAAAATCCTCTACTGGGATAACACCGGCTTTGCACTGTGGTACAAACGCCTCGAGCAGGATAAGTTTAAGTGGCCGACGAAAAGTATGGATGAGTGCCTGAGTTTATCTGAGCAACAGTTTCATTGGCTGTTATCTGGCTTTGATGTACTGGGGCATCAGCATGTGAACGGCTTGAGTTACAGTTAATTGATCGCCATTGCGAAGGCTGTTTTCGATAATTAGATCATTGTATTATCCTTGTTTCGGGTGATGTTTGATATAATAACACCATGAAATTAAGCCCTGATAACTTACCCAATGACGTTGATTTACTTAAGCAATTATTGCTTGAGACGCTGGCGGCTAAAGATAATGTTATCGAGTTGAAAGACGCTGAAATCGCCGAACTTAAACACTCTGTGCAGCGTTTGCTTGAACAATTTCGCTTAGCCCAGCAACAACGTTTCGGCGCCAGCAGTGAAAGCCATGACTATCAAGGTGAGTTGTTTAACGAAGCAGAAGTGACGGTTGATGAGCCTGTTGAATTAACAGCAGATGCTGACGCGCCTGTGTCACCTAAACAGCGCGCCAAGCGTAAATTACTGCCTAAAGACCTGCCACGTGAAGTGATTATCCATGACATCAGTGATGAAGATAAGCAGTGTGAGTGCTGTGGTCATGAGCTGGCGTTAATGGGCCAGGACAGTAGTGAGAAGCTGAAGTTTATTCCGGCGCAAATCAGTGTGATTGAGCACGTTAGATTAAAATACAGCTGCAAGCATTGTGAAACCAAAGGAACCCAGGCCAATATCAAGCAAGCGCCCGTGCCAGCTAGCCCTATCCCTAAAAGTGTGGCGACACCAAGCTTACTAAGCCAACTCATTACCAGTAAATATCAGTACGCATTACCCCTTTATCGGCAAGAAACACTGTTCAAACAACACGGTATCGCCTTAAGCAGGCAAACCATGGCAGATTGGATGATGAAATCTGCAGCGCTGTTCAAGCCCTTATATGATTTACTCCACCACCATTTATTAAGACAAGATGTCATCCACGCCGATGAGACCACGCTTAAAGTGATTAACGATGAGCGGGTGAAATCCTACATGTGGGTGTATTGCGCTGGCGCGGATAAACCAAGCACTGAGCCTCGATATCAAGGTTTGCGCAATATCGTACTGTACGACTACCAAGACGGTAGCCGCGCGGGCACCTGCGTGAGCCGTTTTCTTGCCACCGAGCAAACGGTATTTAATGGTTATTTACAAGTCGATGGCTACGCAGCGTATCAGCAGGCAAGTAATAAGCTTGTAGGTTGTTGGGCTCATGCTAGGCGCAAGTTCAAAGAAGCGCTAATAGCACAAGGCAAACCCAAAGCAGGCAAAGTCAGTAAAGCGGATATGGCATTGAGCATGATAGCCAAGCTGTACCGTATTGAAACCCAAATACAAGCACTGAGCCTGGAAGAGCGATTGTATTTTAGGCGCACCCATTCATGTGCCCAATTGGCGTTATTTAAGCAATGGCTGGATAAATCAGTGCAGCAAGTGTCAAAAGAAAGCCCACTAGGCAAAGCCATCCATTACAGCCTCAATCAATGGTCAGCGTTGAGCCGTTATACAGAAGACAGCCGACTCAATATCGACAATAATCGCGCAGAGCGGGCAGTAAAACCCTTTGTGATAGGGCGTAAAAACTGGCTATTCAATCACAATCATCGTGGCGCTGAGGCGAGTGCAATTTTGTACAGCATCATAGAAACGGCTAAAGCGAATGGACTCACCCCGTTTGATTACATCGAACACTGCTTAGAACAATTATCCTACCCTAAATGCGATCTCAACAGCCTTTTACCCTGGGAGGTTAAACTAGACAAGGCGTAGTTCGCCGGACGCTTACATTTAAACGGTCTATATATATAAATTAGCCATTAATGCTAACTAAACAGAAAAATGATCATAAATTGGCATCTGCATAACTTTAAGCACTGTGCTTTAAGGGTAACGAAGCATACATCATCGTAACCAATACATTATTCTAATGCTGGATAATTTCCGCCAGAAAACAAAAAGGCACAACCTTAAGTTATAAGGTTGTGCCCGTTAACACTTTTGTCAGCAATCCGGCTGAAATTTGCTCCCTGCACCATCCATGTAAACATGCTTCCTGCAGTCCTTTTCCCTGTTCTCATTTCCTTGTCTATTTGTGTAACACAAACAAACGCATGAGTTTCATTCCGTTGAACAGCCTATCCGTTGGCTGAGCGGTAAATCTATTCAATCCGTTGAATTATCCCAGCTGCATCCTGCAGCCCTATCCTTTTTTTCCTTGTGTCGACTATTTACTGTCTTCACCCATCCTTGATTCGGCTATCCATTTGCCGAGCTTATGCTCAAATCCGTGAGCGTGTCCTAGTATCATCCCTAATATTCTTAAGCATCATTAGTCTTATTTCTCATCCTAAGAAAACCAACTGATGACCCGCTTTCGATAACTACATTCTAGCCAAAATAAACGCCGAGAAAAGTCACTCTACTCCATTTAAATACACATCTCACATGTCAGTAAATCGTTAGAAAAATGTAATTGCCTGATTTTAAAAGATTAACAATAATTTATAACGTTAAACACTGACAACTTTAGATAAGATCCCTTACACACTTGTAGGATATTGCTTACAAAAGCGTGAGCAAGTTAATACTTCCAGGGTTATTTGCGCCATAAACGCTTTATCATTTGACCAAACATGACCCAATCTGCCCATAAACTGTATAGCGGATAAGTGAATGTTGCGGGGCGATTTTTTTCAAATATAAAATGCCCTAACCATGCAAAACCATAACCGACTACCGGCAACCACAATAGCTGCCACCAATGTTGGTTAATCAGAGTGTTAATAATAATCACAACAATAATGCTACTGCCAATGTAATGCAGTCTTCGACAAACGGGATCTTGATGTTGCGACAGATAAAATGGGTAAAACTCTGCAAATGAAGAATAACGCTTAGGTTCCATTACTCACTCCTTATTAACAACTCGCTAATGGTATGCTCTGTTAGTATTAGATTATTTCATTTTAGACACTATGCCTTACTGTAAAACAATATTTCACCTTCAATATTGCCAATACTCACAGTGGCAATGCTGACAAATTCTTGTTTCACGAATGCTTGATGGTGCGAAGAGTTACTCACAAATACCCCAATGCCATCAAGCCCAGGTTGCTCATCACACCAACTCAATACCGCTTGAATTAACTTGGCACCATAACCTTTTTGCTGCTCATTGGGGGATAAGGCAATAAATTGCAAAACCCCGCATTTTTGCGAAGGAAGATGTTCTAAAATGCAGGTCTCTTTTTGCATTAACCCTTGAGTTGATTTCCATCCTGTACCCAACATCATTTTAAAACGCCAATGCCAATAACGCCCCTCACCCAAAGGTACTTGTTGCGTAATCACACAGGCAACCCCAATTAAACGGTCACCGTCAAATAGGCCAATTAAAGGTTGTTCTTGTTGCCACAGTTCATTTAACTCTTCACGAATCGCCGCTCGAAGTTTCTGTTCGTATTGTTGATTGTCATCTTGCCCAAGTACCTCGATAAAATAGGGATCATCATGATAAGCATTATAAAGAATAGAAGCTGCGACTCGTAAGTCTTCTGCCGTCAAATAGACTGCACGTAAAGTTTCCAAGGTGTTATTGTCCATTATTATTCCTTGTTGGTTAACTCGCTAAAGTTAACTTAACAAGTTTGAAACATTGTACAAGTTTTGTTTACCCATTTTACCTGTTAGCGGTTGTGAGTGTCAGTTGTTTGCAATTTATCTCATCAAGACGGATACTAAAATTGTTTATCTAACCATCATAAGGAATGCGCCAAATGGACACTACATCAAATGATTTAAGTCACTTATTTAAGCAATTAGGTTTGCCTCACGATCAAGAGGGAATCGACGACTTTGTTATCCAAAACAAACTGGATAAACACACATTAATTACTGATGCCGATTGCTGGAATTCAGGTCAAAAAGCATTTTTAAAAGAGGCATTATTACAAGACGCCCAATGGTCAGAAGTGATTGACCAATTGGACGTGATGATGCGAGCTAAATTGTAATTAACACTTAATGTCGGATAACCTCACTCGGCAATTAGTGCTGTCTGTAGGCGGTATCACCCCAGCCCACTAAAACGTCATCTTTGAACACAATTGGCGTGCATTCATCTTTGGTTGTTTTACCATCGCCTTCTGCCCATTGGGTACGATAAAACAACACTTTGATGGATTGCTCTGCATTATTTTGAGCCGACTTGGTATAAGCTTCACTAAAATCAGCCGTTCCCATTAAGGTTGTGACTTGATCACTGCTCATTCCCATAGACAATTTGCTCAACAGATCACGATTTTTATCTTGTTGCACTTGCCAATAATCAGCACTTTTACCCGATTCATGGTCTCCGACACTAATAACACAACCACTTAATCCTAGTGATGTTGCGCCAATTAATGCCGCTGCGATAAGTTTTAATTTCATGTTGCATCCTTTTTGTTAAAATAAAATCCGCATTGTATTTACAGATCCTTTAAGCCAAAATCGTGCCATAAAATAATATACTGATTTATATAGCTTTATGTTTTAACTCAACAAGAAATTAGTTAATCTCACTATATGGAATTATGGAATTAAGGAATTAAACCAACAATGAGTCCAATTGAACAAGTACTTGCCGCAGCAAAATCAATTGCTAACAATGGGCATACGCCCAGCTTGGCGCTGATAAAAAGCCGTTTAGGCAATAGCATTCCGATGCCTACCCTTATCCAAGGTTTACAACAATTTAAGGCGCTGCCTAAATCTGAGTGGCAACATTTACCGGAATTAGCAGACATTCCATCAATAGCCGATGTCCCATCACATGATCAACCCGATCTTACTCAAGTGATTCAACAGGTTATGACCCTACAACAACACATTAGTCAGCTAACCCAACGAGTTACTGAGTTAGAAAACCAATTACAAAATAATATGACTCAAAGCTACATAATCAATAATAAGGCTGAGCAGTAGATGTTTGTCACCGAACTACGCTTTGAATGTTTTGCCGATACGACAATTGATACGGTAGAGAAAGCCATTAACGCTTTTCTTGAAGCCTTACGAGCTAATGGACAAATTTTAGGACGTGAATTTGCGGTCGCCTTTAATGACGGTGAATTTAGAGTTCGTTTGCTGTTACCTGAAAAAACCAGCTTAGCTAACCGCCACAGTAGCCCATGGGTAAAAGTGGCCTTAGCAGGCCTAACTGCAGCGAAACTATTGGCCCCTAGAGAGAAATTCATCGGCCAAGACATAAACTCCGAAGCCAGCAATACCGACACGCCTTCATGGCAACTGCTGTATACCAGTTATGTGCATATGTGTTCGCCACTGCGTAATGGCGATAACCTGTTACCAATACCTCTTTATCAGCTGCCTGCTACTTTTAATGGCGATCACAAACGCATCATAAAATGGCAAACAGAATGGCAAGCATGCGATGAACTGCAAATGGCCGCAGCCACAAAAGCTGAGTTTGCAGCTTTGGATGAGATCACTCGAGCGGACAGTGACCTATTTAGACGCGGTTGGGATTTACGTGGCCGGATAGAATATTTAACTAATATCCCCACCTATTATTACTTATACCGTGTGGGCGGCGAATCATTGCAAGCAGAGCTAGCTCGCCCCTGCCCACGCTGTGGATCTAAAGATTGGAAGCTAGATGAGCCACTTTTAGACATGTTTCATTTTCGCTGCGAGCCTTGCCGTATTGTGTCTAATTTGTCTTGGGATCATCAATAAATGGAATTGTGCCATTGAGTTATCAGCAGATTATATCCTACTACAAAGATTGTTATAAGGAAGATAGCGCCTCCATCAATCTTTGGAATGTGAACAAGTTTAAACAAGAAGATCGTCTCATTCTTGAAGGGCAAGATGAACTAGGTACAGGTTTTTTACCTCGTTTGCCTATCCCGCAAGAATTTGCTGAGCCAATGCTTAAGCGAGTGGCAATGTACCAAAGGGAAAGAATACTGCTGTACGCACGATTTCTATTTGTCGGTAAAGTGACTATAAAAGGTGAGCTCAAAACGGTTGTCTCACCGCTGCTGTTTAATGAAGCCACCATTGAACAACAAAACAATAATTTCTATTTTTCAGCCCAAACAGAAGACACTGAAATCAATGAAGCCCTGCTGCAACAATTGCTACCAGAAGATAATGAGCTTTCAGAAGATCTCATCAATGAAGATATACATTCACCATCTTTTTGGACCTCATACTTTAGCAGTAATCAAATTGACATAAACTCACTAGAGTTATTGCAATATCCCAAGCTTGCTGGACACCAAGATATTAAAAAAGCATTAACCCAAGAAACACCCCGCTTATTACCTATTTCGATGCTACTTTTTGTCGAGAGGTCATCGAGCAGTCGCGGTGTACTTCACGAATTAGAAAGTATCATTAGCGCTAACGAACAATCAGCTCCTATTTGTAAACTGTTTAACCAAACGTTTGAAAAACGTGCTGTAAGACTCAGAGCCCCAACACTTAAATATGACTTTTTACCGGGGTTATTATCTACGCCACAAAAGAAAGTTATTCATATCGCTGCCAATGCCGATTTAGGCTGCGTATCTGGTCCGCCAGGAACGGGCAAGAGCTACACCATATCTGCTGTTGCTGCCGAACATATGGCGCGCGGTGAGTCGGTGCTTATTGTGGCAAATAATGACGTAGCCCTTGATGTGATTGCAGATAAATTGGCGAGTAATTTTAACTTGGGCGACGTGTCTATTCGCGCAGGACAAAAAGCATTTTTAAAACAATTAAAAGACTATACCGCGGACTTACTCGCAGGATACTTTAGCGATGACTTAAGCCAAAACCCACAAGCATGTGAAGACGAACTGAATAAGCTGCAACGATTACTGATAAAACTGGAAAAACGTTTCCTGGCGTTCAGTCGCAGGTCTATTCGCCGTGGTTTGCACCTACATAAACTTCAAGCACAACAATCAACATGGCTAAAACGGGTTTATTTGTTTTTTACCCAAGGGTCAATAAACCAATGGCATCATCAATGGGATGCGTTAAACACCATTAATAAACACACTGTTACGCGGGAAACACTGGCAGCTGAATATCTTAATGCACTAAAAAAGAATAACTTAAACACATTAGTTAATCAGCACCGTAAATCGCTACAGGCTTTTAACCAAGCGATTCGCAGTAGAACGTCCAGTAAACAACTCGCGTTATTTGAAAAAATAGAATACGCCACATTATTTGCCGCATTTCCCATCTGGCTAGCAAGCTTAAACAGCCTACACAGAGTATTGCCGCTTAATCGCGAAATGTTTGATTTAGTGATTATTGACGAGGCAACACAATGTAACATTAGCAGTTGCTTACCTGCGCTATACCGTGCAAAACGTGTATTGATTGTTGGCGACACAAAGCAATTAAAACATTATTCCTTTTTAGCCAGAAGCAAACAAACTCAATTGCTTGCCAAAAATAATGTGCCCGAAAGCAGCCCAGGAGCCATCAGTTATCGAGATAACTCCATCTTAGATTTAGCGTTAAAAACATTAGCTAGTGCGCAAGAGTTGGCCTTTTTAGATGAACACTTTAGAAGTAAGCCTGAGCTGATTCATTTTAGTAACCAGTCTTTTTATCAATCTAAATTAAAAATCATGCAACACCGACCCTGCACCAGTTCAGGCCATTTGCACCTTCATCGTATCGCCGGTACTCGTGATGCATCGGGCGTTAATCCACAAGAAGCACAGAGTTTATTAGCAGAGATCCAACATCAAATAACACAAGATGCCCAAACTGGCATCACTCATAGTATTGGAGTTATCTCGCCTTTTAGCGCGCAGGCTGAATATATTGCCACATTGATTGAGCAGAAGATCCCTCAAACAGATGTCATTAAACACAACATACGTGTAGCCACGCCGTTTGGGTTTCAAGGCGAAGAGCGGGATATCATGCTGATTTCGTTTGCGATTGATAACGACAGTAAACGTGCGACTGCTTATTTAAATAAAGCGGATGTGTTTAACGTCACCATTACCAGGGCACGTCAAAAGCAGTTGATATATTTGTCTATGGACGACTCGTTATTACCAGAACACAACCTGTTACGCCAATATGTTACTTCTATAACAACCTTTAATGCCAAACACAGCGTGACCTCAGAGATAGACACATTTCAGCAAGAGCTTATTGAGGCGTTAACACAGTACAATATTGATACTTGGCCTGGGTATACCATTGCCGGCACCGAAATAGACCTATTGTGTCGTTATGCAGACAAATACCTTGCGGTTGACCTTATTGGTTTTCCTGGGCCTTGGGCTAACTTTTTTGAGCTAACAACCTACAAATTATTTAAACGGGCTGGCGTTGAAGTATTGCCCATAAGCTACGGATTGTGGATTGTTGATAAACAAGCGTGCATAGACAAAATAACTCAGACACTAAAGTGTGGAGAAAATAACCTAAGCGAAGCATAAAGGAGGATATTACGAGGAAGATGAGTGTTTGAATGCTCGAGTTTGAATGCTCGAGTTTGAATGCTCGTGTTTGCATGCAATGAACGCATTAAAGCACCATAAAATGGCACTTCAATGCTTGATGCGGTTACTTTTTGCGTAACAAATAATCCCACATGGTTTTAATGCGTTGCCAAATTCCTGGATGATCTACCGTATGAGGTAATTCCTCGACGGGTTTTGATGGCGGTTTGATCATCGGCGATATTTGCTCTAAAAACGCCGTTAATGATTCGGCTAATTTAGTGCGCTGTTTTTCACCTGGAATTTCAATCCACACGCTGCCATCATCATTGTTTACCGTCAGCATTTCGTCGTCATCACCTAGCACACCGATAAACCAAGTTGCTGGTTGTTTGAGCTTTTTCTTCATGATCAAATGACCAATTACATTTTGTTGCAAATTTTCGAAGTCATCTTGATTCCATGCTTGGAGTAATTCACCGTCGCCAAATGATGCAGTAAACGGTAATGGCGCGGAAAAATACTGGCCATAAAATGCATGAATATCTTGGTGTAATTGAATATTTAATGCATGCTCCACGTTACTAAAGTCAGCGACATTGTCACGTTTAATGGGCTGCCAGAACACAGTATCATCAGTGTCCGCATTAAAGGTGCCTTGAATACATATTGAGTCTTCGCCCAAAGGATAATAGCGCGGAAATTCAGATAGCGTATCTTGATAAGATTTAAGATAGTTTTTTATAAAGCAATCTAATGCAGATGAACAAGACACTTAAGCCACTCGTAGTTTATAATAAAACCATATTTTGACACGGAAACCGATTAGATGACACACAATCACGACCCTTATAGTGATGCAGCAGCATTAAAAGGCCTAACATTAGGCCAAGCAACTGCTTATCAAGCTGAGTATGACGCGTCACTGCTGCAAGGGGTTCCACGTAAACTTAACCGAGATGCTATTGAATTAAGTGGTCAACTCCCTTTTCACGGTACCGATATTTGGACCGGATATGAATTGTCTTGGCTTAATGCTAAAGGCAAGCCTGTTGTTGCCATTTTGGAAGTTCAGTTAGATATCAACAGTGTCAATTTGATTGAATCTAAATCTTTTAAGCTGTACTTAAATAGTTTTAACCAAACTAAGTTTGACAGTGTCGAAGCCGTACAAGAAACGTTAAGCCGCGATTTAATCGCTTGTGCCCAAGGTGATCTGACCGTCAAAGTCATCGAACCAAAGCATTTTAATCTCGAACGTATTATTGATTTACCGGGTACTTGTATTGATGACTTGGATATTGAAGTCGACGAATACGCATTTAATCCCGATCATTTAATCGGTGGTACAGATCCTGACAAAAACGTGGCTGAAACACTGAATTCAAATTTATTGAAGTCTAATTGTTTAATCACCTCTCAGCCAGACTGGGGCAGCGTGATGATCCGTTATCAAGGCCCTAAAATTGATCGTGAAAAACTGCTGCGCTATTTAATCTCATTCCGCCAGCATAACGAGTTTCACGAACAGTGCGTTGAGCGTATTTTTGTCGACTTAAAAAAATACTGCCAGTGCACTAAGTTAACCGTTTACGCACGTTATACGCGTCGTGGTGGCTTAGACATCAACCCGTACCGCAGCGACTTTGAAAACCCACCTGAATCTAATCGCCTCGCGAGACAATAATCGCCATCACATATAGCGATATTAACAAAAAGCCAATCTCTCTAAGATTGGCTTTTTGATTAATGCTGTCTGCATTATGAAGAGCCATATGCATCATGCATCAGTTTTTCAATTATTTCCCTTAACCAAATACATGACTTATCTAATGCATGTTTTGTCGGCCAAATGCTGTATAAATTTATTGGCCGAGTCTTAAAAGGTAATTCAAGTAAGGTTAGTTTAAACAGTTGCGCATAGCTTTGGGTAAAAGTATATGGCGCTATGCCTATGGCATTCGACTTACTGATTAACGACAACATACTCAAAATAGACGACTGCTCACTGTATAAAGTGCGCTGCGGTAATGGATCATTAGAAATGATATCTGCAACACGCATATTATCGCGATGTAGACGATACATAACGTGCTCGGCGGCAAAAAAATCATCGCTGCTGACATGGTTTTTTATCACTGGATGATGTTGACGTACCACACAAATAATCCGCTCTTGGGCGACCTTTTTAAAACTAAACATTTTTAGTTTTGGCGGCATAATATCCACTACCAAATCTACTTTTTGCATTTGTAAGTCTTGAAACTGTTCCGCCTCTAATACTGGTGAATTACGTAGCACCACCCTGACAGACAAATTAGCTAATGCTCTATCTAATTGCGGTTGTAATAAATCGATAACAGCTTCATTGGCATAAATGGTAAAAACTCTTCTAGAGGTACTGGGATCGAACGCTTTAACTCCCATCAAAGTTTGTTCAATGGTATCTAGCATTGGCTGAACAGTATTAAATATATGTAACCCTGTTGCTGTAGGTTCAATACCACGACCAACACGAATAAATAATTCACAACCCAGTGTGTTTTTAAGACGGCTAATCGCATTGCTCACAGACGACTGCGTCAACCCTAACTGTTCTGCTGCGCGGGTGATTGATGATTGCTGGCATACAGTACAAAAAACTCGCAGTAAATTTAAATCCAATGCTGGCAATTTATTGGCAAACGCATCGTTCATACTCATTCCTTTTTAGGCCAAATACATTCATATAAAAAATGTTTTATCACCATTTCACTATAGTTATTTTTTGGTATTTAACCACTAAGATAGTTTCATCAACGTTAAAACATTTATCTTTAACTATATGAGGACTTACCATGAAAAAATCTATCATCGCACTATCAATGATTTCGACCCTGTCACTCAATGCTTTAGCCGCTCAGCATGAACACGACCACTTAAGTGTCGATTACCAGGGAAAAGAAGCGACTCCAGCAACGGCAGCCCACAATACCGAGGTAGCCAAAACGCTTAACTTTAATGACAAAAATGCGTTCACCCGTTTCAACCAAAATAGAATAGCCGAGTTTGATCAAGCCACCGCAGATATTCTGCGTGCAGAATTTAGCTTTATCAGTGATAAATATCCTGACTCAGTTAACCCGTCGCTATACCGCCAAGCACAGCTTAATATGGTCTCGAACGGATTATATAAAGTCACCGATGGCATATATCAAATTCGTGGTACTGACTTGTCAAATATGACCTTAATTCGCGGTAAAACCGGTTGGATTGTTTATGATGTGTTATTAACCAAAGAAGCGGCGCAGCAATCTATCAAATTTGCTTTTGAACACCTTCCTGAAGGGAATACATTACCGATTGTTGCAATGATTTATTCACATAGCCATGCTGACCACTTTGGCGGAGCCCGGGGGATTCAAGAGCTATATCCTGATGTAAAAGTGTACGGGTCAAACAATATTACAACCGAAGTGGTTGCCGAAAACGTACTCGCAGGCAACGCTATGAGCCGTCGAGCCAGCTACCAATATGGAGCAACTTTGGGCAAACATGATCATGGTATTGTTGACGCTGCGCTTGCTAAAGGTTTATCCAAAGGTGAAATTACCTACGTAAAACCCGACTACGAACTTAATCAAAAAGATAAATGGGAAACCTTAACTGTCGATGGACTTGAAATGGTGTTTATGGATGCCTCAGGAACAGAAGCAGCCAGCGAAATGGTCACTTATATTCCTTCAATGAAAGCCTTATGGAGCGGGGAATTAACCTACGATGGTATGCACAATATCTATACTTTACGCGGCGCAAAAGTACGCGATGCATTAAAATGGTCAAAAGACATTAACCAGATGATCAATTCATTTGGTCAAGATGTTGAAGTGCTATTCGCATCGCATTCAGCACCAGTATGGGGTAACAATGAAGTAAATCAATACCTTAAAATGCAACGCGACAATTATGGTTTAGTTCATAACCAATCACTGCGATTAGCTAATCAAGGCGTAGTATTACAAGATATTGGTGACGCAATTATGGACACCATTCCACAGCAGGTAAAAGATCAATGGTACACCAATGGTTATCATGGCACTTACAGTCATAATGCTAAAGCTGTTTATAACATGTATTTAGGCTACTTTGACATGAACCCAGCTAACTTAAACCCATTGCCAACGCAACAAGAAGCGACAAAATTTGTCGAGTACATGGGCGGCGCCAACAACGTTGTCGCAAAGGCCAAAGCAGACTTGAGCCAAGGTGAATACCGTTTTGTAGCTACAGCGCTTAACAAAGTGGTTATGGCAGATCCAAGTAACCAAAGTGCTCGAGATCTACTAGCCGACACCTACGAGCAACTAGGTTATCAAGCTGAAGGGGCTGGTTGGAGAAACATCTATTTAACCGGTACTCAAGAGTTAAGAATAGGAATTCAGCCAGGCACACCTAAATCAGCCTCTGCAGATGTATTGAGCGAAATGGATATGCCGACTTTATTTGACTTTTTAGCCGTAAAAATAGATAGCATTGCCGCAGATAAACTGGGCGATATTAGTTTAAATGTGGTGACTAAAGCCGATAAGACGGAAGTTGAAAGCACCATATTTGTAGAGCTTAGTCATGGTAATTTGAACAATATTGTTGTTAATAAACTTCAAAAAGCTGATGCAACGTTAACCATTGCCAAAGCGGATGTTGTCAGTATTTTATTAGGTCAAACCACGTTAACGCAATTAATTGAACAAGGTGATGCCAGTATGACTGGCGACAAACAAGCCTTTGGAAAAATTGCCTCGACCTTAGTACAATTCAATGACAAATTTGAAATTGTACCGTTAAAATAATTACCAGATCGTACCATCTTCTTGGTCTTGGCTTTAGTCTTAGCCGAAGCATTGCTTCGGCTAAGTCATCAACGGTTCCATCAACCCAACAAATCATCAAAGCTTAATTGGGCACACGATAAGGTGTTGTAAATGGAGTAAGGCTCAATTACCACGTTAGAAACAGCTGAGTTAGCCAACCCCAAAGTCACCGCAAAACGGTATTCATTATCGAGTCTTCCCATCACCGTTTGCCAACTAAAATCGGTTGCGACAGGCTGTTTGCTATCGGTAAAATTCAGTTTTACCGGTTTAAGTAACTCAATTGACTGACTGTGATTATCAGCCCGTTGCAACGGGATATTGCACTGCTCTGCCTGGCTAAAATCAACACTAAATGACTTAAGTGATAACGCTAATCCCAGTCCGCGTGCTTTTATGTAGGATTCTTTTACAGCCCATAAATCAAAAAATCGTTGTCGTTGTAATGCCTCGGGCAATTGCAATAAGGTGTTGGTTTCTGTTTGAGTAAAATAGTGATTCAAAATGGGCACTATGTCGGTACTGCTACGCTGTCGTTCAATATCGACACCAAAGCAAATATCTTGCTCAGGATTGTATACCCACTCGTTACTCGCTCCATCAATCGTTGGCTCAGTTTTTTCTTCAGCATTGGGTGCAATCAATACTCCAATCATTAGCCATTGACCACTGTGGCTTAAATTGAAATGCAGCCCAGTTTGCGCCAACAAATCTTGTGTCAGTGCAGGCTTACCTTTAGCGCCGTAACTAAAACGCCATTGTTGAGGCGTTAATGCACTGTGCAGCGATAATACAGCCCGAAGCGCAATACGAACTTGCAACGCATTATGACGCGCCGACACGCTTTTATAACGACCAACCTTGGCCAGTTCATCATCACTTAACCAACCTAAGGCTAAACCCACTTCATAATCAGCAGGTGATAACGCCCCATTAAGTGGCACAAAATAAACATAAGGCTGAGAAAGCCCAGTTGATCGAGTGGCTGGTCGAGTGGCTGGTCGAGTAGCTGAATGATTAGTGAGTTGAGTTATTGAAGACATGACCGACATAAAAAACACATAACACTCTGTTAAACGATAATACGGCTAAACTACCTCAATAAGCTCGATGCCGCGAGAATTTTGTCAAATATCACCCATGTAGCGAGTGATGCAAATAAGCATTTTCAGCATCAAAAAAGTTATTTTCGCTTTTACTGTTGATGATTGGCACTAATTCATCAACAATCACCGCTATCACCACAACATAGAAAGCTTATACATTCATGCGCACAGTCAGCCTAGTTATCATATTATTGTTATCGGTACTCAGTTCAAATGCTGCGTTTGCTCAATGGCACCAAAAGAGTTTTGATGTCATGGGAACGCTGGCACATGTTGAGTTTTGGCTACCTGACAATGCCGAAGCATCAACGGCAGATGGCTTAATTGCCGCGGTAGAGCAAGAAATGCAGCGCATTGATCAAACCATGAGTCCTTATATCGCCACCAGCGAACTCAGTATCATTAACCGCGATGCAGCCAAAAAACCCGTGACCATCAGCCCAGAGCTATTTGATTTACTCACCGACGCGCAAGACATTGCCAAATTAACCAATGGCATGTTTGATATCACCTACGCCTCAGTAGGTTACCAATACGATTATCGTAAGCATCAAAAGCCCGACCAAGCAGCCATTAACACCGCATTAAAAGCAATAAACTACCAAGCAGTAATACTCGATAAGTCCACCTCTTCAGTTCGTTTTGCTAATGCTGATGTCAAAATTGATTTAGGCGGCATAGCCAAAGGGCATGCGGTTAAAAATTGCATTGCTATATTGAAAGATTCAGGCATAGAACATGCTCTTATCAGCGCTGGCGGCGACACCACATTACTCGGCGATCGCATCGGACGCCCTTGGTTTGTTGGTATAAAACACCCTCGGGCAGACGATAAAACCGCGGTGCAATTACCATTAAGTGACGAGTCGATTTCAACCTCGGGCGATTACGAGCGTTACTTTATCGAAGACGGCGTGCGCTATCATCACATTATTAATCCCAAAACCGGCGACTCAGCACGCAATGTTGTCAGCGTGTCGATTATCGGTAAAAATCCAACTTTTGTGGATGCCCTGTCCACCGCCATCTTTGTCATGGGATTACAACAAGGCATGGCGTTAATTAATGAGTTACCTGAGTACGAAGCGATCATAATAGATAATCAACAAACGTTACATGTATCAACAGGATTACAACAAGACTAAGTTTTTTGCTATTGGATATTGATTATTGGTTATTGGTTATTGGTTATTGGATTATTAGCTGCGAGACTTAGAGAGTTTAACAAGTGGTTACGCTTCAGCATTTATAAAATATATGCTGTTATGAGTCATGAATTTTTTGATACAAAAATAGGATGTTAACGGATGAAAGATAAACTAATAGGCAGCTGTTTTTGTGGTGAAGTTACATTCGAAGTTGTTGATAGTTTTAAAGCCTTTTATCAATGCCATTGCCATCAATGTCAAAAACTAACAGGGACTGCTTTTGCGTCAAACTTAATTACCGATACTGTAAATATAAAATGGATTACAGGGCTCGATTTTATTTCGACTTACGAACATCCTCAAAGATCATTCTCTAAAGCATTTTGCAAATCTTGCGGCGCAGCAGTGCCATTTATTAATAAAAGCAAAACGTCATTGATTGTGCCCGCAGGCTCGCTAGATACAAGCATCACAATAGAGCTTGAAGCCAATATTTTTGTATCTGAAAAAGCGTGTTGGTCAGCAACGGAGTCTTCTATAAAGCATTACTCGCACTACCCTGAGTAATGCTTTATTAGTCTAGGCAGTTGTTTGCAAATAGATTCGCCCCTTTAAAGCAATTAGGTTTTCTCGTAAGCAACAAGAAAACCTAATTATCAACGCTAGCAACAACAAGCTCTACACTATCGGTTGAAACGCAGTTAACGAATCGAGCATAGTGGCATTACCTAATCCTTGTCCTGGGGCAACTGAGGTAAATTGGCTTTGTTCGCCATGTAGAGCCATATAATTTAGCAATACGGTTTCTACCAACAAGTTAACGTTATTGGCCGACGGGGCTGACGCGGTATCAACGGATGCATCGCTGCGCATAAAACCAATTTGTTGTTTTCTGGCCATTTGGTCGGCGCTGCCTCCCATTAATTGTGGTTTGCCAGACGGATTGTAAACCAAAAAGAATGACGCGCCTGTTGATGAGTTATCGCCAGTCCATTCGCCTTTACCACGCCCTTCCATGGAGTCATCGATACGGCCATTACTGGCAACAGAGCCATCACTGAATACGTATAACATTAACGGCATATTACGACGTGAAGCATATTCTAAACACGCGCCCATGCAGCGACCAGCTCGTAAGTCTCTTAACTCACCTGTGGCACGCTCGCCTGTGTGATAGTCAAACCCACCCATGGTGACCGTGCCCGCACCAGAAAAGCCATTAACCACTAACTTCATAATGGACGCGGTTTTTTGGAACTCAGACTCTGAGTCAAATTCATTAATCCCAAAAATACCGCCTGGGCCGACAATATCAGGGTCTAACAATGGGTTTAATGTTGATGGATCGCCAAAACGGTCGGCAAGGTCAGCACTTTTAACATAACCACAATTAACCAAATCTTTAATCACATCACCGCGGGTAACTTGCGTGTTCACTGCCACCATTTTTTGCGCGCTAATACGTTGAATACTTTCCATCACGGCCACAGCATCACGTTGCGACAATAAACTGAATAAATCACCTACATCCACTAAACCCGTTACGTCTGAAGGGCGATCAATTTTAGTGGGACGTTTGCTTAAATCGATAAAGTTGGTGGGCGCCATTGAATTGCCGCCGGAATCTGAATTACGTGAGCCCACTAACGGCATTAACGAACCGTTCGCCCCTGCTGCCGCAATGGCATACATAGGATTGTGTGGATTATTACCCGTGTCATTATCTGAGCGATTGGGGATCACAGCACCGTTGATACGTGATGCGGTATCAGATGATACTTTCTCTAAAATTCCGCGTAAAAAAGCCGAGTCAGAGTGAAATGCCAATCCTAAATCAGTATTAATAAAATCAGACATTCCCGCATTGGGATTAGCAATTGACGGAGCCATATCACCAGGTAAACCCAGCTTGTTATAACCGGCCGTGGATAAGAAATCTTGCTGGCCACCTGCGCCGCCAACCAACACATTAGAACCCGCTATATTGGCACCACCGGCTAAATCGAAACTAATAAACGGAATTTTGCCCGCCCCTTGTACGCTTATGCCGCAAGAGTCTCTTAGTGCTTCAAGATCGGGTGATAGCGCCGCATGAGCATTGTTAGGGTTAGCAAACAGGCTAAATAACGATAAACCGGCAACTGCAGCGCCGCCTTTGTACAAGCCTGTCGAAATAAAATCTCGCCTAGTCATCGGCTTACTATGGTCAGCAAACAACAATGGACTGTCTGGATGAAGGTGCTTAGGTCTAGTCATTGTTGAATCCCTTTTGTGCCCGTATTACGGCTATATCAGTTGCATGGGTTAATCGTGAAAACGTCAATCCAGCAACCGTTTGCCTTGACTGCTGTACGGTTGATGCTATCAATCGCTGTAAATATCGTTTCATACTGTCACCCCTATTGCACTAGCATCACGGCACTGGCCAATACGGCAGCACAACTAGACTTAGCGATAGTACGGGTGCGCTCTGCAGTACAGGTGCCACTACAAACCGACAGACCGCTCACTAAGCTATCAAGTTCATTGTAAACCGAACTTTGACTTGGCTGACTGGCTAACGATAATGGCATAAGTTGGTTAATTAACGGGTTCAATAAATTGGCGCGCTCAGTGGTATTTAACGCCACACTAGGTACGGCAGTAAAGTCCACATCTGGGAACCAATTACTGCGAATCGTGTTGTCTTCAATCGCAGTATCACAATAGGCAATGGCAAGCTGGGTGATGCCCATTTGCTGCGCAGAGATAAAGGTTTCGATATTTTCAAGACTCGGTAATTGACGTTTAACTAACTGATAGGTGTTAAATACTTTAGTCGATTGTTGGTCAACGCCCGTGAGCATACTCATACTGTGATTGATTTCAGCAAAATTACGCACACCGACTTGAGCCGATTGAGTGGTTGCTGGCACCTCGGCAGGGGTAACAAATACCCCAGGTAACACTACATTGGTGTGTTCGCCTAATTGTTCAAAGGTTAAGAAAAACTCATCCAGATTAGCGCCTTTTTCAAGGGCGATAATAGTACCCAATGCTGAGATAGAAAACGGCTCTGCAATCGCTTGAGCTGCCGATACTGATAAATCGAGATTCGCGTATGACTGGCCTTGAGCACTTTCTTTACCGTTAATACCGATACGTAAGCCTTTTAACGCAAAGCTGTCTGCTACTGGCGTACCGTCAATGTTCACAATGGCAGCATGACTAAACAAATAGCTGTAGTTATCAAACTGACTGACTTCAAACATGACGTAGGTATTGGGAAGATCAATTAAATGACTAATCGAGAAAAGTAAAAAGAACTTTTCACCCACTCCAACATTATAATTTTGCTGTACTTGCTCAGGTGCGAGTACCCGATTATAAATGGCTAATAAGCGAATATCGCCTTGCCATACATGCTGGTTTGACGCTTCTGTACCCAAAATAAGCGCGAAGCTGTCGTCCCAATTGGCAAGTGGCGCAATGTCTTCATCGACCACATCAATCAATTGACCATTAACGTAAATACTGCGGCCAGTGGTGGCATTGTAAGTCATCACTACATGCTGCAATGTGGCTTGTAATACCTCATCCGCGTCTGGTGTACTTAATGCTGGCTCGCCATTGGTACTAGATGCTTGAGTGCGCAGCATAAAGTCATAGTTATATTGAGTTTGGCCTAAGGTAAAATTACGTGCGCTGTCTCCCGCAGAATAGGTCACTATTCTGGCTGGACCTTCTTGAGTTACATTATTAGGTGTCACCCAAGCCTCAACAGAAAACTCACCTGTTGCGGTAATTAAATCATGCAGTTTTTTGCTGTTAGCGGTACTCGCCTGCGCTTTACCGTTAGTAAACGACAAGCCCCAACTGCCCAACCAATCTACATCACCGGTTAAGGTCAAATTAGCGGCTGGAGATATGCCTGAGGTGTCATAAGCAATGCTGCCCTCACCTGTTTTAAATTGATATAAAGCAATTACGTCAGTTTCAAAACGGCCACCACTTGAGGCGGTAATGCCATCGGTTAAACGTAATGACTTTGACACCACCATGTCTGGTGAAATCTCATCAAGTTCAATGCCATCACTGAGCGCCATAATCGCATCGCGCATTTCAATGCTATCGTCTACACAATTGCTCCAGCAGTTATGAAACTCCGAACCTAAACGCACCACAAGCCTTGATTGCGCTGGGTCGTCTAAGTTAATGACTCCTTTGGCGGCTTCATAAGCTTGGCTCACATCGGTGCTGGCAAAAAATGGCGACTGGGGAGATTGTGCTGCTTCATTATGGCAAGACACACAATATTGATTCACGATGGGATAAACGTGCTGACTGAATAAACTGCTGTCATCAGGGAAGTTTTTACTAGAACCTGGATCACGAATAACCGGTGCAGTCAGCTCAATAGTATTGACCGTACTAACACGCTCATCGGCCCATAACTTGATCCATTGGGTCATGGTTTCACCACAAGCTGAATCACTGGCGAGCCAACAATTGTGTCCACCAGCGACTTTACTGACTAAACGTGAAGCTTTAGGGTCGGTTAAGTCAACCAATGGATTCGTGGCAGCATAAGCATCGTTAACGTTATTTCGACTGGCAAAATAAGGCGCTTGATTACCTTCTGTATGGCACGCACCGCATTTGTCTTGGGTTGAGATGTTATCCCACAACGATGCTTTGTATTTTTGAATATCAGCCGTTGCTGCTGCAGGGCCGGTATACACGTCAGATTGTGGCGTTTGTTGCGCAGGCGGATTCTTTTCAACATCCCCGCCACCACAAGCAGAAAGCCCGATGATTAATGAGGCAATAACAAGGCCTTTAGCCATTAAATATTTCACGGTTATTCTCCCATACAGTAGTTGCCAACTTCAGCAAAAACGCGCTTAAGTTGGTAAGAGTTCTGTTTAAAAGAAGCCGTAGTAGCACTAATTTGTGCAATATCAGCTTGGCTTTCTGCGTCTCGTAAACACACAGTTTTAAACACCTTTTTAACTTGGCATTGGGCGAAGGCATTACTGTTTGCCAGCTCTTGGCCTAAGGATTTAGCCCCACTACCTTGACCAGACAAACTGTTATCCCAACCCAATTTTTGATTAGGGCCTTCGCGCCAGTAATTGTTCCATCTATCGTTTGGTGTGGCATAGCCAAAAGGAAAACTGGTTGAATTGATATGATACTTACCTTGCACTCGTGTGCCGGTGGCGGGGTCGGTTTGACCGCTGGTGTTGTAAGCTATTGCTCCAGCTTCACCCGTTGGATCTTGGTCACGGTTAAACTCATATTCATAAAAAGCAAACGCTTGCGCCAGTGGATCCATACCACTGTGACAACTTGAGCAGTTATTGATAAATAAACGGCTGTCTCCACCAGGACTGCGGCTGACATCTTGTCGAATACGATCGGTTGGGCGGGTGTTGTCTTTTAATGGCTCTAAATCGGTACACAAATGATTCATTAAGGTAAAACGAAACATCGCGCGGTTAGTGCCTAAATAGAAAAACTCTTTCACAGCGGCGCGGCTAGTTAATACCCCTGCCGTTGCATCAGCAGGTAATCCATTCACACTCGATTGAGTGGTGCGCTCTAAACCATCTTTTAAATCAATAAATTGGTCTTCTAATGCCTGATAATGGTCATTATTGTTGCGATTGTAGCCGGGTAAATTTAAACTATTCTTACCCACATATACCATGTCGGCTTGCAGAATATCTCTAAAATCAACATCGTCTCTAACCGCACCAATCACAGTGGCTGAATAGTCATTTAACGGCGCAAAAATGTCTTGATCAATATTGGTCCACGGTGTGGCGAATAATTTCAACGTCGTAGAATAAAATGCCGGTGTTTCCATTGCGAGGTAGGCGGCTTCGATGGGTTTGCCGTCATCAAGTAATGCTGCCATATTTTGCAATGTGGTTTCGGCAGCTGGAACCCCAGCTATGCGGTCATGCAATTGTTTTGCTTGCTCTAAGCTGGCAGCAACCACATTGGCCGACAAAAGGCTCAATACACCAAGTGCTAATACACTCATAAACGGCTTAAAATGCATCGTTTTTCCATAATAAGATAATAAGCTGAAGCTTTTTACCGTACGAAGTCGTTGCTTCATACTGTCTCCTTGTTAGCACTTGACTGCCTGGTATTGAACTGAAATTGATATTTGGACATGATAAAAATCGAATGGTGCTGATTAAATCATTCAACGGCTCACATTAAAAGTTTTTATTTTGTTAATTTTTTTGACACTTGCAGCCAATAACTTGGCGCCAAAAAAGCGTCTTGCCGTGTCAAAATAAAGTATTCAAATATTTAATAAAAAATGTTGAAACACTGGGCCTAGAAAGCAATAATGTCAGCCGCAATAGGGTTTTGCTATGATACTCACAAAGATAATAAATCGTTAAGGAAAACAAATGAGGCCGACTTTGGGCTATAACATTATGATGTTTACGGTAATTACATTGTTATTGGGATGTAACACCGAAACAGCAATTAAAGATCAACAGCCTGATCCCGTTCTTGTTGAATATCCTGTGGCTTATATTGAGCGTAATTTAACTGCGGTCGATCAAAATCCTGCACAATTTGAAGATCTTAATCCAGGCCATTTTAATCCTGGCGCGCAACTGCTCATTAAACGCAATGCCTTCGCTGATTCACCTGCGACGAATTTAACAGCCTCCTTATTTGCTGAAGATCAGTTGATTGATATTCGCGATTTGTCGGTGTCAGATGATGGTCAACAACTGCTTATGGCCATTCGCGCACCTGAAATCGACGGTGTTGACGACGATGAACAACCTAAATGGAACATCTGGCGTTATACGGTAGCAAGCCAAATCTTAGAACGAATCATCAGCAGTGACATAACGGCAGAGCAAGGCGATGATTTAATGCCGGCGTTTTTGCCCGATGGCAGAATTATATTTGCCTCAACCAGGCAGCGTTTATCTCGGGCAATTTTGCTTGATGAAGGTAAACCACAATACACAGCATTAGATGAAAGCCGTGCTAATGAAACCTTTAACATCCATGTAATGGACCCAGACGGCAGCGCCATTAAGCAGTTAACCTTTAACTTAAGCCATGACTTTTACCCATTGGTTCTGCAAAGCGGAAAGATTTTATACAGCCGCTGGGATCGAATGGGCGGCGACCACGGAATTAACCTGTACCGTATGAATCCAGACGGAACAGAAAACGAATTAGTATTTGGCTGGCATTCGCATCAATTGACCCTTGACGGCCAAACCGAAGCGATTGATTTTATCAAGCCACAACAATTAGCTAGCGGCGAAATATTGATGTTGCTTTCATCACAGGACGACACCAGGATTCAAAAACGTCCGGTGCTGATTAATATTGACGACTACATTGATGCCCAGCAAGCCACTGCCAATTCTGGCGCGCAAGGCGAAGCGATTACAGACGCCACGTTATCAGAATTTAACTTCTCATTTTCTGCCGCATTATCAGAAACAGGTAGAATCAATCATTTATACCCACTACCCGATAACAGCCAGCGCTTTTTAATGAGTTGGGATTTGTGTCGTGTTGTTGTAAATGACATCGTCCGCGCCTGCGGTCAACTCACCGCGGAGCAACTCGCTGACGATAATCTGATTCAAGCCGATCCTTTATACGAGCTATGGCTACTCAACAATGCCAACAACACCCAACAATTGGTGGCCACAACAGCTCAAGGGACGGTGCTAACCGAATCGGTGGTGATGCAACCTAGCGCACAACCAAAAACCTTTATCGCGGACAAGGTCGTCGGCAACGAACTTGATTCACAGCTAAGTCAAGAATTGGCTGGTTCTATCCACATTCGCAGCGTATATGACTTTGATGGTATCGACACCACTGCCAACGTAGGTGGTATTAGCCGTTTAAGTGACCCATCGCAAACACCCGCAGCCAACTTACCGGCTCGCTTTTTACGGATTGTGCGTGGTGTTCCCATGCCACCCGACGATGTTAGAGACATTGCCAATACCGATTTTGGCCGCAGTAATAACCAACTGATGCGCGAAATTGTCGGTTATAGCCCAATTCAACCCGATGGTTCAGTCAAAATAAAAGTGCCTGCTAATGTCCCTTTAGCCATAAGTGTGTTAGATATCAATGGTCAGCGTATTGGCGGACGCCACAATCAATGGATCACGTTAACGCCGGGTGAAACCCTAGAATGTACCGGCTGTCATACTGCTAACAGTCAACTGCCTCATGGCCGACTCGACGCCCAGGCCCCTAGCATTAATACCGGAGCCGCGGGTGGTTCTGCCTACCCTAATGCCACGAGTAATATCATTCCTGCGCAAGGACAAACCATGGCCGAAGCCAATGAAATGGTCAATGGCCTTGCCGAGCTTAGCGACAGTATTAAATATCAAGATATTTGGACTAACCCAGTATTGTCTGCCGTTAATCCAAATGTTGAATACAGTTACAGTAATTTGGCCACACCGGCGCCTAATGGCAGCGAATGCTTTGACAATTGGACGCCCTATTGCCGCATTCAAATCAATTATGTTGAACATATTCAACCGCTGTGGGACTTAGCTCGACCCGTGATAGACGCAACAACTCAAATAATCGTTGCCGATAACACTTGTACCAATTGCCATAATATCGTCGATGCCGATGGCGCGGCGCAAGTGCCTGCGGGACAGTTGTCGTTAATCAATTCACCTTCAAGCGATCAAGCTGCACACTTAACCTCATACCGTGAACTGTTTTTTAACGATGTTGAGCAAGAAGAAGTCGATGGTATTTTAATCGACAAATTAGTTGAAGTGCTTGATGCCGATGGCAACGTAGTTTATCAAGTAGACAGTAATGGTGAGCTTATTCTTGACGCTGACGGTAACCCTATCCCGGTGTTAACCACAGTCAATGTGCCGGCAATTTTATCGACTAATGGCGCGCGTTCAAGTAACACATTTTTTGAGGTGATGAATAACACCACCCATCAAAATATGCTGTCGGCCGATGAGCTCAAATTACTTAACGAATGGTTAGACATTGGCGCGCAATATTACAACACGCCATTTTACTCACAGGACTAACAAAGCATGCCACAAGCAAAACCATAGGTTTGCTTCATGACTTTGCGATAGGGAATTATGCAAACATATTTACGAAACACCTTTTTGCTACTGACAATACTGTGTTTAAGCCCCGTATTACAGGCCGACGACAACCCAAGTTTGCGGATCGATGTGCCCTTTATTGAGCTGCATTCAGGGCCAAGTGATGGCTATCCGGTGGTTTCAGTTATCGAGCAAAACGAAATGGTAACGGTGTTGCTTAAGCGAACGTCTTGGTTAAAAGTACTAAACAAACGTGGCGTTGAAGGCTGGTTTCATGAAGATAACCTAAAGGGTTTATCCCAAGATGGCCAAGCCATTGACGTTAACTTGATAACAGAACAAGACGTCATCAATCGCCAAATTGAAGCCGGTGTAATGTACGGCGATTTAGAAGGTGCCAACTTCTACAATATTTATGCGGGCTATGCATTTACCCCAGTATTTAGCGCTGAAATATCAGCAGGTAAAGCACTGGGGAGTATTTCAGACAGTGATGTATTTGAAGTCATGCTGTTTAGCCAACTTTTACCCGAGTTAATTGTCGTGCCATACATTGGCGTTGGCGCGGGGATCATTAATACCGAACCCCATAGTGTGTTAGCCGACACCGAAGCGCGCCGCAGCACCATAATGAGTGCGGCAGCTGGCATTAAATATCACCTTGCACGTAACTTTTTATTACGGGCCGAATATAAACTCTCGTTAGCCTTAACCGACCGAGATGAAAATGAAGAGATCCAAACATGGAAAATAGGATTCAGCGTATTTTTTTAGTGCCTTTGTTCACTGCTAGTACTTTAGCGTTGACCGCATTAATGCCAAGCTCAGCAGCATTTGCCGCAGACGATACCCCTAATACCGTCAAAGCCGATGTAGAACGTCGCACTGTGCTTGATGATGTTATCGATACTGAAAACGTTGAAGTGGGTATTCAAGGCGGTATTTTGTCGATTGAAGATTTTGAATCAAACCCTTGGATAAGTGCGCATGTGGGTTACCACATCAGCGAACATTTTTATGTCAAAGCGCGTTATGCCCAAGCCAAAGCGGGTGAAACCAGTTTTGAAAAATTGTCTAATGCGGCGCCATTGTTAACTGATGCTGAGCGCGAGTTAACTTATTACGGCTTAAACATTGGTTATAACCTACTGCCTGGTGAGATCTTTTTCAGCAAAGACACAGTGTTTAACAGTGTCTTTTCGATTGAATTAGGTGGCGGCAGTACCGAGTTTGCCGGTGACGAGCAATTTACCGTCAACCTCACTGCAAACTACCGAGTATTTTTAACCGACTGGATAGCATGGGATTTAAGCATGAGTGATTACCTGTTTAATACCGAGGTTACTGGCGCGTCTAAAACAACCCATAATCTGAATTTTGCTACGGGTGTGTCGTTCTATTTTTAATCCACCTCGATAGTGGTCGTTAAAAGAGACCATAGAATATTCGAGTAGCAAAAGTGAAAAACCAATAAGGAAATACAATGTTGTTCAGTCGATTTAGTGGTAAATGTCTTATTGCATTAGGTGCAATATTGTTGTCGATGCAGGTACAGGCGCTCACGCTTGGCCAAGCTGCACCCGACTTCACCTTAAAAAACCAGCAAGGGACTAACCTCAATTTAGCCGAGCAACGTGGCGAGATTATCTTGATCAACTTTTGGGCATCTTGGTGTGGACCATGCCGTAAAGAAATGCCGATTTTGCAAAAATTACAAGATAAGTATCAAGACCTCGGCGTTCAAGTCTGGGGCATTAATGTTGAACAAGAAAACCAAGCAGGCAAAGACTTTCTAGCCGATCTTGATTTACGTTTCCCAATATTTTTCGACCAAACCAATTCTTTGTCTAAGACCTATCAAGTTGAAGCCATGCCAACCACAGTGATTATTGATCGCGATGGTAATGTGCGCTTTGTATTTCAAGGCTATAAAGACGGCTTTGATAAAAAGTATGCTGCCGCTATTAAACAGCTGATTAGGGAGTAAATTGATGAAAAAAACCTTATCTCCTCGTATCACTGCTTTATCGCTTAATTGCATTGCGCTATTAAGCTTAATTACTTTGAGTGGCTGCACGAGTATGGGCATTGAGCCTTGGGTTAAACCTTACGAGCGTCAAAATTTAGCCGACCCCATCATGCGCTTAAATCGCCATCCAAGTGCCAGCATGCATATGGCTCACGTACTTGAAGGTCGTGAATCGGCCCGTGGCGCTGAAGGAACCGGAGGTGGTGGTTGTGGCTGTAACTAATTTGCTCAATAAAAGCATTAAGCTATTCACGGCATTACTTGTCAGTATGACGTGTTTGTCTGCCCAAGCTGCAGTGCTCGATCCTGATCGCGCTGACGTGTTATATCACAGCTACGAAGGTGGCGGCATGACCATTGATGGTCCGTCAGTGTTACTCAGAAAAAAGACCTCTGAATCGGTCGCATTTACCGCATATTATTATTTAGACAGTATTTCATCCGCATCTGTGGACGTTATCAGCACTGCCAGTGCGTACACAGAAAAGCGTAACGAAGGACAATTTGGGGTTGAATACCTGCATGACAAAACCTTGATGTCGTTTAACCTGCGTCAAAGTGATGAAGACGATTATTTAGCCCAATCATTTAGCATCAATGTGTCACAAGACACCTTTGGCGATTTAACCAATTTAAATCTGGGTTTGTCTTATGGCGACAATGAGATTCGCCGTAATGGTGACGACCAGTTTGAAGAGCAGAGCGAGCAATATCGGATTCGCGCTGGCATCAATCAAGTGTTAACCCGCAACCTTACAGCCAGCTTTAACGTTGAAGCTATAGCAGACAGCGGCTATTTAAATAACCCATACCGCACAGTGAGATACATAGACAACAGCGTTCCATCTGGTGTGGCTTATCAGGCAGAAGTGTACCCAGAAACCCGCAACTCGTTTGCAGCAAAGTTCTCGGCCAGTTACTTTTTACCTTATCGCGCAGCCTTGTTTTTTCATTACCGCCACTTTAACGACAGCTGGGAAATCACCGCCAGTGATGTAGAGCTTGGATATCGACATCCACTAGGCGACAGTATCGAATTAGAATTTAAAGTGCGTTATTACCAGCAAACTCAAGCTGAATTTTACAGTGACTTGTTTCCTTATCGCGACGCGCAAAACTACCTTGCACGCGACAAAGAACTCAGTGACTTTAGCGACATCACTTACGGGATAGGCATTACCTATCAATTACCCGCCTCGGTATCGTTTGGCGACACGCGTTCAGAAGCATCGCTGCAATGGGATTATATTGACTTTCAATACAATAACTTTAGAGACCCTACCGCAGATGGCGGAGTGGGCAACGAACCGTTTTATGGGTTCTCTGCCAATGTCATCCGCGCTTTTGTCAGCGTGTATTTTTAATTGATCGCCCTAAATATTGATACTTTTAACAACGTAATTGCCAAGGCCATAACTATGACTACCGACCGTAAATGGGGTGCTTTTTTAACGAGGTTATTCGCAGCAATGTTACTGATTGCTGGTTTATTTGCATCACCAGCCCAAGCTGAAGATACCAAACAAGGCAATGGTGCATTAGCCAGCGAGCTTGAAGACATTAAAAGCCAAGTACTAAAACTCAATCGCGATCTATTTATTTTAGAAGAAGATTTATTGTTTCCTGCCAGCACCCAAATCGCGGTTTTTGTGTCGGTTGATGTGGGCCGATTTCTCAAACTCGACAGTGTTGAGTTAAAAATTGACGACAATAATGTTAGCGGTTTTTTATATACCGAACGTCAACGCAAAGCATTAGAACAAGGTGGAATTCAGCGTATTTACCTGGGTAATCTTAAAATGGGCCCTCACCTGCTAACCGCAATATTTACTGGCAATGATGCCGAAGGTCGTACAGTGCAACGGGCCATTAGCCATAATTTTGATAAAACCGATGAAACAGTAATGATAGAACTCAAAGTCGAAGACAGTGAATCAAGCTATCGGGCTGATATCAAAGTCGAACAGTGGGTATTGTAAACAACAATGGCCGTTAACACTCAATCATTTAGCCTTATGCTAGCTCACATCGGTAACCAACTTACACGAGTTTTGGGCTGTGCAGCCATGCTATGCAGTTGCTTAACCCTCTTGCACACTACCGAGCTTCAAGCGGCAGAAAAATCAATAAAAAACTCTGTAAGTGTATCTGCGCCTAAAACCGATCTAGAAGATAAATTTTACCGCCAAGCATTGTACTTTTATTTTGCTGGCGATTATGGCGCAGCATTGAGGCAAATTAGCCTCAACCATCAACGCAAAGAGATCTATTCTGATCGCAGCCAATTGTTCGAAGCCGGACTACAAGTGTCGATTGGCTTGCACGAGCAAGCCACCCAAACCTTGGCACAATTTGAACAACAAGCAAATACTTCGACCCAAACCACAGCGAATAACAGTACTAATACCAATAGCAGCAAAACGAAGTCAGCCACATCGCCAACTGAATTATTATTAATCGCTTTGTTGCAGCTCAGCGAACAGCAAATTGAACACGGCAACATTGATACAGCCAAACTTACGCTAGGCAGAATTACCACATTACTGCCCGATTATGTCGAACAATATCATGTGTTAAATCAATTAGCTTATTGGCCAGATGCGCCGCCGTTAACCGCGCAAGTACAGCAACAATCAACATCAGAAGATGACCAGCCACCAGCAAGTTCATCTGCCGCCTACATCGCCTTAAACCAGGCGTTGTTGCACATGGAGCAACAGCAATACAGTGCAGCACAACCTATATTAATAGAGCTTAAAAGCCAACAATGGCAGCCACCCAAGATTAATTTTTGGCAGCAAGTGTTTAACCCTTTTGCTGAACCCAATATTTTTGACGATAACGACGAGTTATTACCAGAAGTTAAGGACGCCTTGTTGCAACAACAAGCCGTCAATGATTATGCAAAGTTACTGTTGGCTCAGTTGTATGTTGCCAATAAACAATACGATTTAGCCTATAACGAACTGGCCGACTTTCCTGAGCAAAGCCCTTACGCTGAATCCGCTTTGTTTTTATTTGCCTACTCGGCCCAGCAACAACAGCACTATGACATGTCATTTAAATTACTCACGCTATTGCAGCAGAAATACCCCTATTCAAATTTAGCTTGGCAAGCCGCGTTATTAAATGCGAAACAAGTCAGTGAGCAGCAATCTTTAGCACAAGGATTAACCTTGTATCAGCAAGCTGAACAGCTGTATTTACAAAAAATTGTCGAGATAAAAGGGTTTGCAGAAACAGTTAGCACCATTAGCAATGTCACCGACTTTGCCAGTAAGACAGTAGATCAACAAACACCTTCCTTGGCAACCAAGTCTGACGCGTTGGAGCTTATCCTTACCGAGCGTTTTAGCACTGATTCGCCTTGGCTAAAAAAAGCCTTAAATGCCCCGCAATTAGCGACCGATTATCACACCTTATTAAGCCTTGATTTACTTAGCGACAATGTGCAAAAACAACAGATTAACAGTCAATGGTTAAAGGACACTTTAGCGCTCAACACCCAGCGCCAAGCCCGCGTCATTGAACAACAAAAACAGCTCGCCTACACAGAGATGATTAACGCTCTCACAGAGCAAAAACAACGTATTGCCAAGATTATTGATCAAGCAGAAGCTGAACAAGATGCCCAAGTGTTTGCCGACCCAAGTCAGCAACAATGGATAGACCGTATTGATGCCAGCCAAACCAGGTTAACTACATTGGCGACTCAACGTAATATCGACGACGAACAACAACGACTTGATAGGATTAAAGGGGTGTTGCAGTGGCAATTACAGCAAACATTGCCACAACGACTTTGGCAGCATAAAAAAAGCCTGAAGCAATTAACAACACAACTTGAACAGCTTGAACGACAAGCCAATCGATTTAGTGCATTGTCTAGTAACACCCGCTTGTTATCTGACTTTGAGTTACGTCAACAACAAACCCAAACCGACATTAACAGCACGAACGTTAATATTACCGGACTGCGTGACAAAACCGACCGAGATATTCGTGGCAAAATGAGCATTTTTACCCAGCAACAACAATATACGTTACAGCAACTACTGCTCACCACTCGCCACCAAATGGCCAATGTATTAGAACAAATGTCACAAGCAGACACTGCGCCAATCAATCCCTTCTCAGCAAACGAATCGGTGGTAAACAAATCGACTGAAAGTGATTCCACTGTAGTTGAGTCAGCTGCACAAGGAGCGCGCTAATGTCAGTATCGGCTTATTTATCAGGCGCATTAATCTTAATCAGTGGTATTGCATTATCGGGGTGCTATAGCAGTGGGCAGGCTGATTATGCTCAACAAGCTAAACGCACTAGCTTAGGCGATTTGGCCAACAAACGCAGCAGCGAAACGGTAGCGAGTGTTGAAATGAGCCAAACTCAACGCAGTGCCAAGTTGGCTAATATTTATCAGCAATTGCTGACACTTGAACCCGATCCTGAAATCCGGACGCACGTTGAATATCGCTTAGCGCAAATCAATACCGAATCATTTGAAGCCCAGTCTTATGCAGACCTCGATGATGAGTCGCAACCAGACAGTCAAGTGCTAGCTCAGTTGACTCAAAACGATGCGGCACTGCAAAAATTAGTTAACGAATATCAACAATTATTGCAGCGTTATCCGCAACGACCTGAAAACGAACACATACAATATCAATTAGCTAAAGCGCTCGATTTACAGGGTAAATTGGATGCGAGTTTGGCTGAAGTTGAATCATTACTGCGACACTATCCGCAGACAATGTATCTTGCCGAGCTTAACTTTAGACGCGGTGAAATCTATTACAACTTACAGAATTACTCTGCAGCCATTACAGCATATCAGCAAGTATTAACCGCTAATGATAATCAAAAATACCAACTGAACAGTTTATATATGCTCGGCTGGTCCGAATTTAAACTCAATCGACTTGCCAATGCCGACAAAGCATTCTTGCAAGTGTTTGAAGCCTTAGTGGTCAGCCAACAAAGTAATCGTGATGTTGCAAACTTAACCTCCGACAACTTTGCTTTTGAAAAGCTCGGCAGCCGCGCGCAAAATTTGGCGATTGATACTCAAAGAGTATTGAGCATTTCTTTAAGCCAACAACTGCAATCTCAGTCGTTAGTTTCCTTAGTTGACGCGAATCAATCCTTGCCGAATATCAACTTATATCAGCATGTATTATTTGCCAATTTGGCCCAATTTTTACTCGACAAAAAACTCGACCATGATGCAGAACTAACTTATCAGGCATACATCGATTTGGCGCCAGATAATATCTGGGCAGCTCGCTATTCGCTAAATTTGCTCGACCTTTATCAGCGTCAAGGCAAGTTTGCAGCAATGCATCAGCTGAAAAATGACTATGTTAATCAATATGGTCTTAGCAGCACTTTTTGGGTAAATGCCAACAAAGCGCAGCAAGCGGAGCTATTGCCACAACTGCTTAGCTTTAGTGACGAGCATAGCCGTCGTTTGTACGCCGATGCGCAAACTCAACAAGGCGCACAACGAGTTAGCGCTTTCGCACAGGCTGCCAGCGCATTAAACACCTATTTACAATTGGCCAAATTACCTCAAGCCAGCACGTTACTCACTAGAGATATTCTTAATGACGAGTACTTGTTTGCTGACGCCAATTTTGAAGCAAAACAATATCAGCAAGCGCTTGCCAGTTATTACGCCATTGCCTATGACACCACAGCAACGTCGGCAGCCTTGCGTAAGATACAACAGCAATCGGCTTACGCAACAACCGTCACCATACGCGAAATCATTTCGCAACATGATCAAAGCCAACAAAAACAAAGTGGTCAAAGTAATACTGATGATTACACTACACTCATTTCACAACGTAATCAGCTAGATAAAGACTTTATCAATCAGTATCCATCTGACGAGCGTGCCTTACAGCTCGCCAGTAACGCCGCCCAATATTCGTTTGATGCTAAAAACTACACCGACCTTAAATACTTTACTGATTTTGTATTACAAGCCCACGCCATTCACACGATCAATAATGCGGTAAGCTCAGTGCAAACTGCCACGCCGTTGTCAGACGCTGCCCGTAAGCAAGTGCAGTTTGTCAGCCAGCTTTATGCCAATAGCTTGTATCAGCAAGAGCAATACGCGCAAGCTGAAGAGGGTTACATTTTAGCGCTGCAGTACACAGACAAGAGCACTGACTCGTGGTCAGAAATGCGTAACCTGTTGGCTTCAAGCATTTATTTCCAAGCGCAAGCCGTTAAACAAACCGAGCCAGAATTAGCCGTAAGCCAGTTATTACGCGTTGCTCAAGCGGTGCCCGAATCAAAATATGCGGTTAATGCCGAACTCGATGCAGCAAACTTATTGCTTGAACAACAACGCTGGCAAGAAGCGGTCGACGTATTAAAACCGTTTCAGCAACGTTATCCACACCATGAGTTTAGCGCGGTCATTCCAGCTAAATTAGCTCAATCCTATGAAGCACTAGCCCAATGGGATTTAGCCGCCGAGCAGCTTTTGATCATTGTCGCCAATGAAAAGCCCAGCGCATTAAAGCGTGAAGCTCAATACACTGCGGCGGAGTATTATTTAAAAGCAGGCGATAACAGTAGCGCACTCAGCACCTTTAGAACTTATGCTAAAACCTACCCACAACCGTTTGATGTAGCACAAGAGGTTCGCTTTAAAATGAGTGAGTTTTACCGCCAAAGCGGTGAAGCTAATAAGCAATATTACTGGTTTAGACAAATCCTAAGCTTTGATCGCAAACAATTGCAGCAAGATGCGAATGCCATTCAAGCTCGTCAAATTGAACTTGCCTCTATCGCAGCATTTTCCTTGGGTGAAGCTGAACAACGCAGTTTTGCGGCAATTAAACTCAACGCACCGTTGCAAAAAAGCTTGAAGCGCAAACAAGATACGATGAAAAAAGCCATTGGTTATTATCAACAAGTGCTCGACTTTCAATTAGCCAAATACGTTCCTCATGCAACATATAACCTCGCTGAAATGTATCGCCAACTTGCAGCCGACATGATGAGCTCACAACGCCCTGGCGACTTAGATGAATTAGCCTTGGAAGAGTACGAGATTTTACTCGAAGAGCTGGCTTATCCATTTGAAGAGAAAGCCATCGAAATTCACATCAGCAATACCCAAAGAGCATGGGATGATATTGTTGATCAATGGATTGAAAAAAGCTTTGAACGCTTGGCACAAATGTCCCCTGCCCTTTATCAAAAACAAGAGTTAACGCATGAGGTTATCGATGCTATCCATTAAGTCATTATTTACCTCATCGACACCGAAACTGGCACTATTCGCGCTAGTAAGCCTTATGCTGTTACCCGGTTGTAGTACGTCACCTAGTGGCACTAACGCCAACAAGCAAACCACTACGGACCCAAGCCTAAAGGGCATGGACAAAGACATTGTCGACTTAGTTAGCCTCAATACAAAAAGTGTCAATAACAGCACCAGTATCAGTGCTGGCTCAACGGATAACCGTAATATGTATCTTGAACAAGCCTCACAGCGGTTAGCCGATGTGCCCACATCGGTATTGAGTCAATATCAGCAAGCCATTAGCCACATGAAAAACCAGCAATGGCAAGCGGCGAATAGTTTGTTTGATAAAGTGATTGTTGCAGAGCCTCAATTGTCGGGCGCCTATGTCAATAAAGCCATCATAGCAATAAATCAGCAGCAATTAGATCAAGCCGATGCACTGCTCGCAAAAGCGATTGCGGTTAATAACAGCAATCCTTATGCCCACCAAATTAAAGCTAATATAGCAAGGGTACAAGGCCAGTATGCTCAGGCTGAGCAAGGTTATTTAACGGCGCTAACTCTGTGGCCTCAATACCCACAAGCACAATTAAATTTGGCGATTTTATTAGAGTTATATCGCGGTAAGTTGTTGCAAGCCCGCCAATACTACCTGGCGTATTTGGCTAATCAGCCAAATGATGAACAAGCCAAACGTTGGCTCGCTGGCGTAGAAATAAAAATTCAACGCGCAGGGTTAACATTACCCGACAATGCTAATGGAGCAGGCTAAGATGACCATGCTAAAAGTGTTTCAAACAATCTGTTGTCATCGCGCATTACCACTGGTGTTAGCCACTTGTTTACTGAGTGTATCAGCTCAGGCTACGGCCAATGATGACACTGAAAAGCAACAAGCGGTGAAACCAGCGAGCAACAAACCTGTCGTCATTCAAAGCCAAGTGACGGGCTCACAAGAGCAACCCAAAGTGCTTTATATTATGCCATGGCAAGGGATCAATAATCCGATAGACATTAACAACGAAGGCATGCGACTGACGCTGCCTGAGTTTAGGCCTATCAATCCAAAAGTATTTCGACAACAAGTCAGGGATTTTGCCAACGGCACACCAGAAAATAATCAATAAACACCCTGTAATAAGCTTTTAAATAAGCCATTAAATAAGCCATTAAATAAGCAACATGCTAGCCAAAAACTGAGTAACACCTAACAAAAATAATTGAACACCTGTAGCCATTAACTCCAGTGTTCAATACGACAATAAGAGAAGGAACATCACATGAGTTTTACCGACCATATCATTGCGTTTTTACAAAATGGCGGCCCATTTATCTATCCTATCGCCTTAGTGTTAGTGGTCGGTTTGGCCATTACCATTGAGCGCTGGTTATATTTAAGCTCTGCACATCGTAGTAACCAGCAAGCTTTTGCGCTGATTAAAAATGCCTTAAAAACAGGTGACATCAATACCATTAGTCAGCATGCACAAAACCATAAAGCGCCTGTGTTTGACGTGTTGCAGTCTGGTATTGCCCGTATATCAAGTGCAAGTCGCCGTGAAGACGTAGAATACGCCATGGAAGAAACCGTGATGGAATACATGTTACGCCTTGAAAAGCGTACGCCATTTATAGCAACGCTCGCTAACATCGCCACCTTATTGGGTCTATTAGGTACCATTATGGGCTTAATCGCAGCATTCTCGGCAGTGGCTAGCGCCGATCCAGCTGAAAAAGCCAACTTATTGTCTTCTAGTATTTCGGTTGCGATGAACACCACCGCATTTGGTTTGATTACCGCCATTCCGCTGATTTTATTTCACTCAAGCCTACAGACTAAAACGGCAACCATCGTTGACTCAATTGAAATGGCAGGCATCAAACTGCTCAATTCATTGTCATTTAACAAGCAAACGGATAACAACCGAGGCTAATGAGTATGACACGCCGTCGTCGCCCTAATACCCAAGACGCAGAACTGGATATCACCTCATTCATGAATTTGATGATTGTGTTAGTGCCAGTACTTCTGCTGAGCTTGGTGTTCTCACAAGTGCGTATTTTGAATCTGCAATTACCGGTATTGTCTGAAGCTGAGCAAGCACAAGATGATCAAGAACCTAAAATACTCGAATTGGTGATAACCCCAGCTCGCTTAGCACTAAACTACCCAGCCGGCATGTCACTTAAACATTTTGAACTGACTGATAAAGGTTATGATTTCGCCGCGTTGTCTGTTTATCTACAAGACTTAAAGCTGACATTTCAACAACAAGGTATTGAAAAAAATGACATAGTATTGTTACTCGACCCAGCGGTTGACTATCAAACCATCGTGTCTGCCATGGACACGGTGCGATCATTTAAAGCGGTAGTGGCAGCCAATTTAGTTGATGCTGAATTGTTTCCGATGATCTCATTAGGTGATGCGTCTGCCGTTAATGATGCAGACATCGCCACACCGGCGCAGACCACTATTGGAAAACCAGTAGGAGCTAAGCCATGATGAAGCAATCGGCAAGAAGCCGCAGATTAGCTAAACACCACAAACGCTTAAAAGCTGGCAGTAAGCTCAACCTTGTTGCATTAATGGATATTTTTACCATTTTGGTGTTTTTCTTAATTGTGAATCAATCTGAAGTGCGAGTACTGCAAAATATCGAAAAAATCAGTTTGCCCGTGTCTGTTGCAGATGTACTGCCAGTTGAAAACCTGGTGATTACAGTGTTTACCGACACCGTATTAGTGCAAGAGCGCCCTATATGGCAAAAAGGTACTGATGAAATAGGCTTAACCGAACAACAAAATCCTGAGTTTATTAATGCCTTAACCAACGAACTGACCTATCAAGCCAGTAAACGCAGCGAGCTTAGCGAAACCGAGCAACAAAATGGCCGGGCAGTAACCATTATTGGTGATGCATCCACGCCTTATGTTGTTCTTAAGCAAATTATGGCTGCTTGTGCTGCAACCGGTTACCGAGATATTTCGTTGGCGGTTGAACAACAAGCAAAACAAGCTAATGGTGAGGGCTAATATGACAACAGCAACCTTACACCATCACCAAACCAATCAGAGCTTTAATGATTTAGGCGACTTATTTAAACCCAGTAAACAAGACAAACTGTTTAAACAGATTTTGTGGTTGTTGCTGTTAGTTTATGTCGTCTTTGCGGTCGTAGTGCCCATGCTTGAACAAATTGAACTTCCACGTGAAGTAAAAGAGCAAGTACCACCGCAATTAGCCAAAATCATCTTGCAAGAAAAGCAATTACCTCCACCAGTCAAACCTGAGGTGAAACCGCCTGAACCATTGCCTGAACCGGAGCCTGCACCACCAGAAGAAAAGGCACCCGAAAAACCTGTTGAACAAGCTGTAAAACCTCAAGTTGTTCAACCAGTAACACGTGACGCTGCAAAAGAGAAAGCCAGCACATCAGGCTTAGCGGCGATGAAAGATGAGCTTTTTTCAATGCGCGAAGCCTTTGATATTAAACCTACAGCGCAACGCAAACTTGACCAAACCACGTCTCAAGAAGTCAAAGTAAAACGTGATTTATTAGCTGGTGCGGCCAATAAACAAACTGACAGCTTGGCAAAATCAACTATCAGTAAAACTGTTGCTGCTGGGTCGTTAACAGGCAACGAAACCCAACAAATTCGCTTAGCAAAAGAGGAAGTATTGGCAAGCCAAGGGGCCGTTTCTGAAAAAGCCAGCCAAGCGAGCCAAAATGGACAACGTTCAGAAGCAGCATTAAGACGAACATTAGAGGCCAATAAATCGCGGCTTTATTCGTTATACAATCGTGCACTTCGAAAAGATCCGTTTTTAAAAGGCAAAGTGATGTTTGAAATTGTCATACAACCCAATGGCAATATCAGCAAGGTAACGATTAAATCAAGCGAACTCAATAACCCCAAGTTAGAGCGTCAATTAACCTTGGTATTACGTTCAATCAGCTTCCCAGCAGAAAAAGTCGCGCTAATGACCACCATCTGGGCCATAGACTTCTTCCCGAGTTGATTTACTTTGCAAGTTAAATGAAGAAAGATCAAAAAAGCAGGTAATGAGAAAACTCATTACCTGCTTTTTATCTATCCTGCGGACATAACTGTATAAACTAACTAATGACCGCCATGCTTATCGAGACTTGCTGATACCGTTATTTCTGCAACATCTTTAGGTGTTACATTTTCAGCGGCAATGATGGGTTGATTTCTCACACACATCAATGCCTCGTTAAACACTCTGCAAGTACCTTTCAACAAATCACCATTAACATTGGTGTATGAACATTGTTGCGTTTTAACCGCATCAGCGCAGGCATTCCAAGGCGCTTTGAAAACATGTTCTTCATGTGCTAATGCGGGCAAGCAAGTTAAGCATAATGTTACTAAAATGGCCATCGTATTGAGTAATTTCAAGTGAGCTTTTATCATCTTGCAACCTCACCGGCAAAGCAGCCAATAAAGGTATTTTCGCCTGCACCTGCTGCATGGTAGTGATAACCACGATTATCATCACTATGCCCACGGCATTCATCTAAATCAGTTTCTTCTTCGCCACTTTGGTTAAGCATGCTATGAATTGCAAAACCGTCCATTGCATAAGCAAAAGCACCGCCATGACCATCGTTTTCATAATCAATCGCAGGGCAAGTACCATCACCATGATTGGCACCATGATAATGATAACCAGCAACTGGATTAACATGGCCAATGCAGTCGTCAAATGCAGCGATAGTGTATGCACTTAAAATAGCTTGTGTTGGCGCTGCTGCGGCAAGATTGACACCGTTAAATGCTACCCCAACATCGGTATGTTCAATATCTTCAGGGGTATCTCGAAGCACCGGCGTTACCGGAATTAAGTAAGTGCTAGAAACGCCCTCACCTGCAGCCTCGTTGTAATAGCTGATATCACATTGCACACAAAAGTTATTGTATTCAGCAGCTACATCAGGTCTTACTGCTGCCTCACAAGCAAGTTGGGTGTCAGTAATATTAACCAAACCGGTATCTTTGTCGTATAACTGCCATTTGCTGTCACCATAAAATACACTCAGATTTGACACGAACGAGCCCGTTAAATCATATAACACGCCACCATCAAACCATTTACCAGCATCTTCTGCGGTTGTTTCAGTGCTTTCTGGACAAAAAGGACCTAGTTCATTTCGATCTGCTGGAAAACCATTTACGGTAACCGAGTAACAAGTACTTGCATCACCATTAGACAAAGTACAATCAACCATTTCAATAGATTCAAGAGAATTTAGAGCAAACAGAGAAGGGTCGACAGCAACAATATTATCTATAACATCTTCAACTTCAGTTTCTACCGTATCAATAACCGCGTCAGCTATACTGTCTGTGCTGTCATCACAACCTGCTAAAAACAATGAACAAGAGACCATTAAGCCGATAATTGACTTTATTTGCATTGTGCTACACCCCAATTTTTTATGTTTATAAATACTGGTTATACCCGTGATCATTGAAAATGCTTGATTTTGTCCCAAATGGGATCATCATAGCCCCATGAAACAAATTACACTCTCGCCAGAACAAAAAGTAGCATTGGAAACTCGACATAAAAGCTCGAGTGATAGGCGTGAGTGTGATCGCATTAAAGCCATTTTACTACGCGATGAAAATTGGCCAACGCCAATGATTGCCCAAGCGTTACGTATTCACGAAACGACCGTAGTTCGATACATTGATGCCTATGCTCACGACCAAAAACTCACGTGTAATAGTGGCGGCTCCTTAAGTTATCTGAGTCAAGAGCAAACTGAACTATTGATTGCACACCTGTGTGAGGTGACCTACTTGCATAGCCATCAAATAGTCGCTTATATCTCAGAACAATTTCAGATTAAGTACACAGTGTCAGGCCTCAATAAATGGCTGCATAAACATCAGTTCAGCTATAAAAACCCTAAAGGGGTTCCTCACAAATTTGATGAAGACAAACAAACGGCTTTCATTGAATATTATGAGCAACTAAAATCCTCGTTAACCCCTGATGAACCGTTATTATTTATGGATGCGGTTCATCCGACCCAAGCCACAAAAATCACCGCAGGCTGGATAAAAAAAGGCGTTGATAAACCGATAGAAACGACGGGAAGCCGAACCCGTATTAACGTGGTTGGTGCAATCCGACTTGGTCACTTAACAGAAGCGGTCATTGAGCAATATAGCAAAACGGTTAACGGTGCATCCATCATCGATTTTTTAAACCAAATTAGAGCGCGTTACTCAACAAGTGGTGTTATCCATTTGGTGCTTGATGGCGCTGGATACCATCGAAATGCCTTAGTAGTTAAAGAGGCTAAAAATCTGAATATAACATTGCATTACCTGCCGCCTTATAGTCCAAATTTAAACCCAATAGAACGATTGTGGAAGGTAATGAATAAACATGCGAGGAATGGGCAATACTTCGCAACGACAAAAGAATTCCGACGAAAAATCACTGACTTTTTTAGCATCACCCTCCCCGATATTGCCGATACACTCGGTGATACAATTAATGATAACTTTCAGAAATTAAAACCTGCAGTTTGAATTCACTTGAGTATATAACTCTACTAAACAACTGTGCACTAACAGTGTAGAAAACAAGCATTTTTAACGAAACCTCAACATACCATTGAATTAAATTACTTTTTTAACATTCCTTGTTATGCTTTATTCTCTATTTAAATTATTCACATTAACGTAACTAACATAAAAAAACGTCACATCATCACACATAGCAACATCGCGTTATAACCCTCTTTAATTACACTGCTCACGCTTTTTAGTCTCGGGTGATTGTATCGGAGTGAAACCTCAGGTAATCTGCTTTGTGTTAAAAAAAGCATAAATGGATATTTAGACTAATTTTTTATCTTCTTTAAGTATGACTTAAGTAAGTATCGGTAAGTTTAAATGCGCTAAAGTCCCAATAGATTATTTGGAATTCCTGTCTAGATGACAAAAAAGATAACCACACATTTAGAATCTGGTCTATTTAAGGGTAAGCCTCGCCCAAAAACGGTCCAACACCGTAATGCGACGACAACACCTGAAATGCGTCAATTTATTCAGCAATCCGATTACAGCGTCAGTCAATTATCCAAAATCCTCAATATCAGCGAAGCTACAGTACGTAAGTGGCGTAAACGTGACTCAATCGATAACACCCCAAATACCCCGCACAAACTCAACACCACACTATCTCCGATGGAAGAGTACGTGATGCTGGGTTTGCGTTATCAATTAAAAATGCCTTTAGATAGGCTATTAAAAGTCACCCAAGAATTTATCAACCCCAATGTCTCTCGCTCCGGTCTTGCCCGCTGCTTAAAGCGTTTTGGGGTCTCTAAACTAGACGAATTTGACAGCCCTTTTGTGCCAGAAAAATTCTTCAATCAGCTGCCTATTACTCAAGGCGCCGATATTCAAACCTATACCGTTAACCCGCAGACATTAGCCGACACTTTAGCCCTGCCGAGTCCAGATCCAGACAACGTAGTGCAAGTAGTGTCGTTAAGTATTCCGCCTCAATTAACGAAGCAGCAAGCCTATTCTGTTTTGCTTGGAGTCGATTTTAAGTCTGACTGGGTTTACCTCGATATTTATCAAGACAGCCATACCCAAGCGAGTAATCGCTATATAACGCATGTCTTAAAGCACGGACCATTTCATTTACGTAAGTTATTGGTTCGGAACTATCACACTTTTCTTGCTCGATTTCCTGGAGCAGGTCAACCAGCCGCAGTATCCACTAGCACCATTGATGCAGCTGGATCCCAACACCAGATAACTGAACCTCAGTTATCAAACGGAGACTCATATGAGCCAATCCAGTAATAAAGATAAGCGTTTAAACAAACGCTTAAAAGACATGCCTGTCGCGATTGTCGGCATGGCAAGTATTTTTGCTAACTCTCGTTACCTAAACAAGTTTTGGGATTTAATCAGCGAAAAAATTGATGCGATTATCGACGTTCCAGAAAGCCATTGGAATGCTGAAGATTACTACAATGCCGATAAATCAATGGCCGACAAAAGTTACTGTAAACGCGGTGGTTTTTTACCTGAAGTCGATTTCAATCCAATGGAATTTGGCTTGCCCCCTAATATCCTCGAACTAACAGACACCTCACAACTTTTATCGTTAGTGGTCGCCAAAGAAGTGCTAGCTGATGCAGGTATTGATGCACAGTACGATACCGATCGCATCGGTATTACACTAGGCGTCGGTGGTGGTCAAAAAATTAATCACAGTCTCAGTGGTCGCTTACAGTACCCAATACTCAAAAAAGTATTTAAAAATAGTGGTCTAAGTGATGAAGACACTGAGATGTTGATCAAAAAGTTTCAGGATCAATATATTCACTGGGAAGAGAACTCATTTCCAGGTTCTCTCGGCAATGTGATTGCTGGGCGTATCGCTAACCGCTTTGATCTAGGCGGCATGAATTGCGTGGTTGACGCAGCTTGTGCAGGTTCTTTAGCGGCAATGCGCATGGCGATTACAGAGTTAGTTGAAGGCCGCAGTGACATGATGCTCACGGGTGGTGTGTGTACCGATAACTCGCCTTCTATGTACATGAGCTTTTCAAAAACACCGGCATTTACCACCAACGACACCATTCAACCTTTCGATATCGATTCTAAAGGTATGATGATTGGTGAAGGTATTGGCATGATGGCGCTTAAACGTCTTGATGATGCTGAGCGTGATGGTGACCGAATTTATGCTGTTATCAAAGGTATTGGCTCATCATCAGACGGTAAGTTTAAAAGTATCTACGCACCGCGCCCAGAAGGCCAGGCAAAAGCATTAAGACGCGCTTATGACGACGCAGGTTTTGCGCCGCACACTGTTGGCTTAATTGAAGCCCATGGTACTGGTACTGCAGCTGGTGATGTCGCAGAGTTCAATGGTTTAAAATCAGTGTTTGCCGACGGTAATGACACTCAACAGCACATTGCTCTTGGGTCAGTTAAATCACAAGTTGGCCACACTAAATCAACAGCAGGAACCGCTGGTGTGATTAAAGCAGCTCTGGCTTTGCATCATAAAGTGTTGCCACCGACCATTAACGTCAGTAAGCCGAATCCTAAATTAAACATTCAGGACTCGCCATTTTATTTAAATACCGAAACCCGTCCATGGTTACCAAGAGTTGACAATACACCGCGCCGCGCGGGTATTAGTGCCTTTGGTTTTGGCGGTACCAACTTCCACATTGTGTTGGAAGAATATCGTCAAGAACATGTTCGAGGCGATAAGTATCGTCAACGTTCAGTGCCACAAAGTCTATTGATCCATGCTGAAAACAAAGCCGCATTACAGGCTCAATTAACTGCCCTGCAAACTGAAATTAAGGCTGTTGATACCACACAGCAAAATCGCCAAGAAATTGTGTTAGCCGATTTTGGTAAACGTTTTGCCTTAAATACTATTGCCCCTAACGCGGCCCGTATAGGCTTAGTGGTTGCCTCATTAGCAGACTTAACCATTCAGCTGACTCGGGCGCTGGCGCAGTTAAGCTCAAATACTGCCGACAGCTGGCAGTTGCCTTCTGGCCCCAGTTATCGCGCAGCAGCATTGATTCATCCTGAAGCGGCAAGCCATAAAGTGGCAGCATTATTTGCCGGACAAGGGGCACAATATCTGAACATGGGCGCCGATTTAGCATGTTTGTATCCAGAAATGCGTCAGCAACTGATGCAAGCAGATAAGGTGTTTGCCCAACATAAACAAACGCCACTATCGCAAATTATGTACCCAAATCCTGCTTTTGAAGCCGAAGATATTGCCGCGCAACAGGCGGCATTAACCAATACCGCCAATGCCCAAAGTGCTATTGGTGCGGTGAGCATGGGCCAATATGCATTATTGACTCAAGCAGGTTTTAAAGCTGATATGGTTGCCGGCCATAGTTTTGGTGAACTGTCAGCATTATGTGCTGCAGGCGTTATTAGCCAAGCTGATTATTATCAATTGGCCTTTGCTCGTGGCCAAGCAATGGCGGCTACACCTAAAGATCAAGACGCTGGGGTAATGTACGCCATTATTGTCCCCGCTCAATCTGTTGACAACGGTGTTGAAAAGCTTGAACAGTGCATTAGTGCATTTGAAGGCGTCAAGGTGGCTAATTACAATGCACCAACTCAATTGGTTATTGCAGGGCCAACAGCGTCATGTACCTTAGCGGCACAAGCAATCACTACTGAACTTGGTTTTAAAGCAATCGCCCTGCCGGTTTCTGGCGCGTTCCACACTCCATTAGTAGCCCATGCTCAACAACCTTTTGCTGCGGCAATCAATAAGATTAAATTTGCTAAGCCAAAACTAAGCCTTTATGCCAATGGCACAGGTAAAGCACATCCTAATGATCCAAAAGCAATCCAAGCAGCATTTAGTGAACATATGTTGCAATCGGTTCGTTTTAGCGAGCAACTAAACGCCATGTATGATGCGGGTGCTCGAGTATTTGTTGAGTTTGGCCCTAAAAACATCCTCCAAAAATTGGTGGAGGCTACCCTAGGCAATAAAGCAGAATCAGTCAGTGTAGTGAGCTTGAACCCAAATCCTAAAGGCAATAGTGACACTCAACTGCGCCAAGCAGCGTGTCAGCTTGCGGTATTAGGGGTGGCATTAACTGAGGTTGATCCTTATCAAGCGCCTATCGCTGAGCTTGCCAAAGTGTCACCGATGAACGTTAAGTTAACCGCGAGTAATTATATTAGTCCGGCCACTCAAGCCAAAATGCAAAAGTCATTGCAAACCGGCACCGTTACCAGCCAGACAGTGGAAGTGCCTGTCGAGAAAGTTGTGGAAAGAATTGTGGAAAAAGAAGTCATTAAAACTGAATATATTGAAGTGCCAGCAACATCCGCACCAGCTCAAGCGCCAGCATCTGCAACAGCGGCACCTTTAACGGCAACAGCTCCTATCGCTAAAGCTCAACCGGTTAGCTCAAGTGTGTCAGCGTCGACCGATAGTATCGGTGCATTTTTTGCGGCGCAGCAACAAACCGCTGAATTACATCAGCAGTTTTTAGCCATACCACAGCAATATGGCGACACGTTTGCTCACCTGATGACAGCCCAAGCGCAAATGGCGTCATCGGGATTAGCCATTCCAGAAAGCTTGCAACGTTCGATGGAGATGTTCCACCAGCATCAAGCACAAACATTGCAAAGTCATACTCAATTCTTAACGTTGCAAGCACAAGCAAGCCAAGCTGCGTTAGCCATGTTGCAAGGGCAAACACCAATGCCAATGGCGGCTTCTGCACCTGTATCGCTACCTGCTGTATCAGTACAGCCTGCTTTTGTGCAGTCAAACCACATAACTCAAGCAGCAATACCTTCGCCAGTGGTAGCTCCCGTTGCTCCAGCTCAGGTTCAAACAGCTCAAACCGCTCAAACCGTTCAAGCGGTTCAACCTCAACCGACAGCCAGTATACCTGTTCAAGCTCCTGTGGCTCAGCAAGTTAGCTCAGCAGCGGTTTCTGCACCAACAGCCGGACTAACACAGCAACAAGTGTTAGACACCATGCTCAATGTGGTCGCAGACAAAACCGGTTACCCAACAGAAATGCTTGAACTTGGCATGGACATGGAAGCAGACCTTGGTATTGACTCAATCAAGCGGGTAGAAATTCTCGGCACAGTACAAGATGAGCTTCCAGGCTTACCAGAACTGAGCCCAGAAGATTTAGCTGAGTGTCGCACCTTGGGCGAAATCGTTAGCTACATGCAAACTAAACTGCCTGCGGCAAACACAACTACTGTAGCGTCAACAGGATCAACATCGGTAGTTACTGCAGCACCAGCATCAACGGGCTTAACCGCTGAAAACGTTCAGCGCACCATGTTAGCTGTGGTTGCCGACAAAACCGGTTACCCAACTGAAATGCTTGAACTTGGCATGGACATGGAAGCAGACCTTGGTATTGACTCAATCAAACGTGTAGAAATTTTAGGCACAGTACAAGATGAGCTTCCAGGCTTACCTGAACTGAGCCCTGAAGATTTAGCTGAGTGTCGCACCTTGGGCGAAATCGTCAGTTACATGCAAACCAAATTACCAGCAGCCAACTCGGTTGCTGTAGCGTCAACGGGATCAACATCGGCAAATGCTGCTGCACCGGCAGCAACGGGCTTAACCGCTGAAAACGTCCAACGCACCATGTTAGCTGTAGTTGCCGATAAAACTGGTTACCCAACGGAAATGCTTGAACTGGGCATGGACATGGAAGCAGACCTTGGTATCGACTCAATCAAACGTGTTGAAATTCTAGGCACAGTGCAAGACGAGCTACCAGGTTTACCTGAACTCAACCCAGAAGATTTAGCCGAGTGTCGCACCTTAGGCGAAATCGTCAGCTACATGCAGACTAAATTACCTGCTGTCAGCACATTGGCTCCAGTAGCAACGGTATCTTCATCTGCAACAACAACGCCAACAACGGGCTTGAGTGCTGATACCGTTTTAAGCACCATGATGTCAGTAGTAGCCGACAAAACCGGTTACCCTGCAGAAATGCTTGAACTGAGCATGGACATGGAAGCAGACCTTGGTATCGACTCAATCAAACGTGTTGAAATTCTAGGCACAGTGCAAGACGAACTACCCGGTTTGCCTGAACTGAACCCAGAAGATTTAGCCGAGTGTCGTACCTTGGGCGAAATTGTCAGTTATATGCAAACAAAATTGCCTGCAACTAACACTGTGGCTCCAGTATCTGCACCTGCAACAACTGGCTTAAGTGCTGATACCGTATTAAGCACCATGATGTCAGTGGTGGCCAACAAAACCGGTTACCCTGCTGAAATGCTTGAACTGAGCATGGACATGGAAGCCGATTTAGGTATCGACTCAATCAAACGCGTTGAAATTCTAGGTACAGTGCAAGACGAACTACCAGGCTTACCTGAGCTGAACCCAGAAGATTTAGCCGAATGTCGCACCTTAGGTGAAATCGTCAGCTACATGCAAACCAAATTGCCTGCAGCAACCGCTATTGCGTCGGTCGCACCTGCATCAACTGCAAACAAGGCTGACGTTAACACCGCGGCATTACCGCCACACAGCGAGGTAGCGCTAAAAAAGTTACCAGCGGCGGATAAACTCGTAGATTGCTTTTCAACAGACTCTTGTATTGTCATCACAGACGATGGCCACAATGCAGGTTTACTGGCTGAAAAGCTAAATGCAAAGGGATTAACCGTCGCCGTTATTCGTAACCCACAAACCATTAGCGTGGCACATTCACCCTTAAGCAGCGATATTAAAAGCTATACGTTGAGCAGCATTGATGATGCCCAAATTGCACAAGTCATTGCCGATATTAAAGCCGATTTGGGCGCTGAACATGCCATTGCAGGCTTTATTCATTTACAGCCTCAAGCTACCGCTAACAGCAGCGAATTAATGTCGTGCACTGTTGCAGCAAAAGCCGCTGTCGACAACGCGTTTTTATGGGCTAAGCATCTTCATGCTGAATTTGCTAAACCAGCTCAAGGTTCGCGCTTATGCTACTTTACCGTGAGCCGTTTAGACGGCGGATTTGGTTATCTTGATAATACTCAGCTAGCAACAGCAGAGCTTAACCAAGCAGCCTTATCTGGCCTGAGCAAAACCCTAAGCCATGAATGGCCTCAGGTGTTTTGCCGCGCATTAGACATTGCCAACAACATTGATACAGCAAACTTTGCCGATGCCATCGTTGCTGAGTTATTTGATATCAATGGTGCCAATGCTAGCGCGGACCGCATTAATGAAGTGGGGATCAGTAATCAAGGTCGAGTAACCTTAGTTGCCGGCAACGCTAGCGAACAGTTTGCACCAGCAAGCCTAAACAAAAATGACACTATTTTGGTCACCGGCGGTGCAAAAGGCGTAACGTTTGAATGCGCCCTCACCTTAGCCAGACAATGCCAATCACATTTTGTGTTAGCAGGTCGTAGCCAACATTTTGGTAGCAACTTACCGGTTTGGGCGCAAGGCAAACAAGCTTCAGAATTAAAAGCCGCAGCCATCGCTTATATTCAATCTCAAGGCAATAAACCAACGCCAAAACAGATTGATGCTCTAGTGTGGCCAATAAGCAGTAGCCTAGAAATCGATGCTGCGTTAAGCGCTTTCAGTAAAGTTGGTGCCAGTGCTCAGTATGTCTCGATGGATGTCAGCGACGCCAAAGCAGTAGCTGTCAGTCTTAAGATTCTGACTAATGCCAAGGGCGACTCATTAATCATTAATGGGGTTATTCACGGTGCTGGCGTATTAGCCGATAAGCACATTCAAGATAAAACCTTGGATGAACTTAACCGCGTATACCACACTAAAGTGACTGGGCTTGCTAGCATTATTAATGCACTCGACCCACTACAAATTAAGCTTATTGCACTGTTTTCATCGGCGGCCGGTTTTTACGGTAATACCGGACAGAGTGATTACGCTATGTCGAATGAAATCCTTAATAAAACCGCACTGAAACTAGCGCACACCTTACCGCAAGCTAAAGTGATGAGTTTTAATTGGGGCCCTTGGGATGGCGGTATGGTCAGTTCAGCATTAAAGAAAATGTTTGTTGAACGTGGCGTTTACGTTATTCCGCTACAAGCGGGTGCCGAGCTATTTGCTCACAGTTTATTAAGCCCACAAGGAGCACAACTGCTTATTGGCTCTGATATGCAAGGTTCATCAGAGCAGGACAACGCTGTAAAAAAGCTTAATGCGGACGCTTTGCTTATTGCCAAGGGTTCGCTGACATTTGCTACTAATACACTTGTGACTAAAGCATTTACGGCTAACGCAGTTACGACTAAGGCAGTTGCGACTAAGACAGTTGCGACTAAGACATCGGCTGCTGATGTTATCAGTCAGACGGTGACTCGAGTATTAACCCCGGCTGAAATGCCTTTTGTTAGCGATCATTGTATTGCTGGCAATCCGGTATTGCCGACGGTATGCGCCATGCAATGGATGCGTGATGCGGCAGAAACGTTATGTCATGTGCCTGTCAGTATTGCTGAATACAAATTGCTTAAAGGGGTTATTTTTGACACCAATGAGCCACATTTGTTGCAACTGGAACTAACGCAAACTGACGCAGGGATCAGCGCGCTGATCTCCTCTCGTTTGGTAAACGATCCAAGCGCAGCCATGAAACCGCAATACCAAGCTCAATTGGTGATCAATCATGTGATATTGGCAGCTGATGTTGCTAAACCGACTGTTAGCGACAGTAGTTTGGCTCATTGGGCTAACATGACGCCATTGTTCTCAGGGGCCGAGCTATACCAAAACGGAACCTTATTTCATGGCCCACGTTTGCAAGGTATTGCTCAAGTGTTGGCATTTGATGATGCTCAGCTACTGTGCCGAGTGCAATTGCCGCAGATTAATGCCGCAGACTGCCAAGGTTTTATCCCGTCATCGGCATTAGGTGGTAGCCAAATTTTCGCGGAAGATTTGCTACTACAAGCCATGCTGGTATGGGCAAGACTGAAATACGATGCCGCAAGTTTACCGTCAACAACCGGTGAGTGTGTTACTGCTTGGCCATTTGCAAATGGCGATAAAGGTTATATTCAACTTGATGTGGTTAAGCACAGTGGCAGAATGCTGGTGGCTAACGTGAGTTTATATCATCAAGACGGTCGCCTGAGTTGCCAAATGCTCAATGCTAAAGTGACCATTAGTAAGAGTTTGAATGGGGCATTTATTCCACATCAAGCTTCTGCAGAACTATCACACAAGGACACAGTGTGACAGCCACAGATAACATGGCGCTAAAATCCATTAGTGAGCGTATTTTGCAGCAACAAACCAAGCCAATGCGCTTGGCTTTGCTGCTGAGCAAACCCAATATCGACTCGGTTAATGAGCACAAGGTTGCGATTGATACTCAGCATAGCGACGGTTTTGAACTGGCGTTATTACACAGCATAGAGCGGCTATCATCCACTACAGATGAAATGATCAATATTGCCGATCGGTTGTGGATAATGCCGGGGCTACTTGCCGCGAAAAATAGCGTCAATGCGCACGCTTATCTCAATGGCATTGCACTGGGTAGCAATCAGGCTGAAGCAATAACACTCGCGCTGAACCATGCAAAACGTTTACATACTCAACCGCAGATTGTCGCGTTAGATAGCAATGCAAAAACCAATACAGCTAACAATGCACAAACAGCATTGGGGGCAATGACCGCCCTAGTAGAGTCTATCGCCAGTCGTTGTATACCAACACAGGACAAAGTCAACAGCCTGTATTGGTTTAGCCCACTTCACCAAAGTCGAGTTGCAGCGTTATGTTACCCAAGTGCCAACGGTATTCAGGCAATGATCTTGACCCAAGGTCGTGCATTAGTCGCCTCAAAGCAATTGGTTAATCCCCAACGTTTATGGCTACCACTGTGTGCCACTTCATTGGTGCAACTGCACACTAAACTGATGGCTTTCTCTGCGCAGGTCCATTCGGCGACAGACGATTTAAGCTTACTTACACTTATCAAAAGTACATTGGCCGATTATCAAACTGATGCCCCTCTAGCCTTAGTGTTAATGGCGCAGGATCGTAGCGGATTAATCGTAGAAGTTAGTGCGATGTTGGCAATGATGTCGACTCACCTTCAGCCAGACGTTAGCGATAAGCCGCCGATAGAATATAAAACCCCAGCTGGCAGTTGCTTCTATTCTGCACCGCTTGGTGATCATGGCTTGAGTTTTGTCTATCCCGGCGTCGGTACTGTGTATCCAAACATGCTCAGTCAAATGGGATTAGTGTTCCCCAATGTGTATGCCGAACTCGAAAGCCAAGGTGACATGCAGTCGATGTTACAAACAGAGTTTATTTACGCGGCAGATAAAAACCGTGCCACACAGATGAGCTTAAGCCAATTAGCCATTGCCGGTGTTGGCGCCAGTTATATTTTAACCAAGCTGTTGCAGCAAGAGTTTGCCATTGAGCCCAGGTTTGCCTTAGGTTACTCCATGGGTGAAGCTGCCATGTGGGCGAGTTTAGATGTATGGCAAGCGCCACATACTATGATTGAAGCAACCCAAAACAGCAGTATCTTTACCCAAGATATTTCTGGAGAGCTTCGCTGTGTTCGCCAGCAATGGCAATTAACCGATGACGAACCCATTGTCTGGAACAGCTTTGTGACTCGAGCCAGTATTGATGAACTCACGCCCCATTTAACGGATTATCCACGCGTTTACATTGCCATTATTCAAGGCGATACCTGTGTTATCGCAGGTTGTGAATCCAGTTGTAAAGCATTGTTAAAGCAAGCAGGTAAACGTGGTATTACAGCCAATCGAATTACCGCAATGCATACGCCAGCCGCGCTAAATATTGTCGACGATGTACGCCAGTTTTATCAGCAACCGCTGCTGGAAAATTTACCCAAGCAATTGCAGTTTATCTCGGCGGCTCAAACAGCACCTGTCACGCTAGACTCGCACGCTATTGCACAATCGATTGCCAATACTTTTTGTCATCAGTTGGATTTTACTCAGTTAATCCACAATGCTCGAGAGCAAGGCTGCCGATTATTTGTTGAGGTAGGAGCCGATAGGCAAACCACCACCTTAATAGACAAAATCAATGCTCAGAGTGGTAACACGTCCCCAGCGATGGCGATTGCTGTTAATGCCAAGGGCGGCGACGATGTCAGCAGTTTACTCAAGTGTTTGGGACAATTAATAGCGCATCGCGTGCCGATGTCATTAACGCCCTTTTTTCGCAGCCTTGACGATACAATTAACTCATTATCTCAGCAGACGGCAATAGCCGGCGGCTCACCACTGTCTCGTTGCAGTGAAACATCATTAGAAGGAGAACCTCATTGAGTTCTCAAGCCACCCCTAAAATCGCCATTGTCGGTTTAGCCAATCAGTATCCCGACGCGGATACTCCGGCTAAATTTTGGCAAAACTTATTAGACAAAAAAGATTCGCGCAGCCAAATCAGTGCTAGCAAACTCAATGCTTCACCGAGTGACTACTTGGGTGTACAAGGCGAGTCGGACCGTTTTTATTGTGATAAAGGCGGCTACATTCAGGACTTTCAATTTAACCCTCAAGGTTATCGTATTGAACCCGACGCATTTACTGGTTTGGATGACAGTTTCTTGTGGGCAACCGACACAGCGCGAAATGCGTTAACTGATGCAGGTATTGACCTTAATCATAACGTGCTGCAGCGCACTGGTATTGTCATGGGCACCTTATCGTTCCCTACTGCCAAGTCTAACGAGCTATTTGTGCCGCTTTATCACAGCGCGGTCGAAAAAGCCTTACAGACTAAACTCCAACAGCCAAACTTTAGTCTGCAATCGTTTAATCAAGCATCGCAAAGCAATACCGCAGAAAATGCCAATAACAATAATAATGTAGCACCTAAAACGGTCAACTTGCGTAATGGTGCTGTTGCCCATAATGCCTCAAAAATCGTTGCCGATGCTTTAGGTTTGGGTGGTACGCAACTGAGTTTAGATGCCGCCTGCGCAAGTTCAGTTTACGCATTAAAATTAGCCTGCGACTACTTGCATACCGGCAAAGCTGACATGATGCTGGCTGGCGCGGTGTCGGGAGCCGATCCGTTCTTTATCAATATGGGCTTTTCGATATTTCATGCTTACCCAGACCACGGTATTTCCGCCCCATTTGATAGTAACAGTAAAGGCTTATTCGCTGGCGAAGGTGCGGGAGTATTAGTGCTCAAACGCCTTGAAGATGCCGAGCGTGATGGCGACCATATTTACGCTTTAGTCAGTGGCATTGGCTTGTCGAACGATGGTAAAGGCCAGTTTGTGTTAAGCCCAAACAGCAAAGGCCAGGTGCAAGCATTCGAGCGCGCTTATCGCGATGCAGCAGCAATCGATCCAAGTATCACCCCTGCCAGCATTGAAGTGATTGAATGTCATGCTACGGGAACACCATTAGGCGACAAAGTTGAATTAACCTCGATGGAGCGTTTTTTTGAAGATAAACTTCAAGGTAGCGCCACGCCATTAATTGGTTCAGCAAAATCCAATTTAGGCCATTTACTCACAGCTGCAGGCATGCCAGGGATCATGAAAATGATTTTTGCGATGCGCCAAGGCGTGTTGCCACCGAGTATTAATATCAGCTCACCTATCGCCTCGCCTAATGGCTTATTTGGCCAAGCGACCTTGCCAAATGCAGTGCTACCTTGGCCCGATAAAGTTGGCAATAAAGCCCGCCATGCTGGCGTATCAGTATTTGGTTTTGGCGGGTGTAACGCTCATTTATTGATTGAGTCATATCAAGCTAAAACTGTCACTGACAGCACTCTGAATAATAGCACTAAAACTCGTCACTCAACGTTAGTTGATGCAGAAACGCCGATGCACATTACCGGCATGGCTGCGCATTTTGGTCAATGCAGTAGTATTGATGCACTGGCGAGTAAAATCATCGCCAAACAAGCCATCTTTAGCCCGCTACCCACTCAGCGTTGGAAAGGCTTAGACAAACATCCTGAACTATTAGCCCAATATGGCATCACCCAAGTGCCGCAAGGCGCGTATATCGATCAGTTCGATTTTGATTTCTTGCGTTTTAAAGTGCCACCCAATGAAGATGATCGCCTAATATCGCAACAACTACTGTTGATCAAAGTCGCCGATGAAGCTATCGCCGATGCCAAGCTAACGCCAGGCAGTAAAGTCGCAGTGTTAGTCGCCATGGAAACCGAACTTGAACTGCATCAATTCCGCGGTCGAGTTAACTTACACAGCCAAATAGCGCAAAGCCTTAACGCTCAAGGTATTCAATTATCTACAGCGGAATATGACAGCCTTGAAACCATTGCGATGGACAGTGTGCTCGACGCCGCTAAGCTTAACCAGTACACCAGCTTTATTGGTAATATTATGGCGTCGCGGATAGCCTCATTATGGGATTTCAACGGCCCGGCATTTACCATTTCTGCAGGCGAGCAATCAGTTAACCGCTGTATCGATGTGGCGCAAAACTTGTTTGCTTTAGGCTCGTTACAAGAGCCATTAGATGCCATCATTATTGCCGCTGTAGACTTGTCTGGCAGCATTGAAAATATGTTATTCAATACCGCAAAACTTAACGCCAAAGGATTAAGTTCAACAGATTGGTTAGTGGGTGAAGGGGCTGGCGCACTCGTGCTGCAACAAACCAATGCAGCACACACTCAGCTTGATAGCTATGCCAGTATCGATAGCGTCAACTTTACGCCATTGTCACAATTACCAACACAATTACCAGCCGAATTATCAGCAGATGTTGTTGAGTTAAACCAATCACCTGAATGTATATTATCGACTCAAGGTCAACAGTTTGCCCAAGGATTAACTGATGCTGCAATCGCGGTCAGCTCAGCGCCGTTATTGAGTAAAGCTCATGATATTCTCGGTCATACATTTGCCGCTTCTGGCATGGCCAGTTTGCTGCATGGTTTAGTGCAAACTCGTCACATCGATAAACCGTCTATCAATGCCAGTGTATTCACCAGCAGCGACAATCAATACTCACAAGTTAATCTGTCTGTTTCTGCGGCGCAACAACACGCATTGCACGCTAGACTGGGCAATAATTTAACTCAACAACTGTCTACGGGCAGTAAGTTAAGTTTAATTAAACAAGTCAGTTTAGGTGGTCGAGATATTTACCAACACATTATCGACAGCCCACTTGATGCGCTCGACAGTATTATCAATCAATGTGCAGATATCGCCCCAACTGTGGTCAACACCATTGAAAGTAAACAAGCAACTATTCGTGATAATAACCCTCTTAGCGTCAATAATAGCGAGAATATCGCCGAGCCTCTTATGTCAGAAAATATGCCCGATAAAACAATTCCAAAGCAACCAAGGGTTGCCAGTATGACAAATCATGCTATTCCACCTGCACATTTAACGGCATTTCAACAAAATCAGTGGTTAGCACAACAAGCGCATTTAGCTTATTTGGCCAGCCGAGATGCAGGCTTGAAAGTAGCCGACAGTTTATTACGGTCCCAATTAGCTGGTTTTAGCCATCAGACAACTGCGACTCAAGTCGCGTCTCCGGCTGTTAATACTTATGCCGTTAATGCTGCAGTACAAACCGCGGTTAAGAGTGAAACCATTAGCCCTGCCAGGTTAATCCAACCTAATCATGCTTGTGTGCCCGCTTATACTGCACCTATTCCAGCGAATAAACCGTGTATTTGGAATTACGCTGATTTAGTTGAATATGCCGAAGGCGATATCGCTAAAGTATTTGGCTCAGATTACGCCATTATCGACAGTTACTCGCGCCGAGTTCGCTTACCGACAACAGATTATTTATTGGTGTCACGCGTCACTAAACTCGATGCCACCATGAATCAATACAAACCGTGTTCAATGACTACAGAATACGACATCCCCGTCGATGCCCCGTATTTAGTGGATGGTCAAATCCCTTGGGCTGTCGCGGTAGAATCGGGCCAGTGCGATTTAATGTTGATCAGTTATTTAGGTATCGATTTTGAAAACAAAGGCGAGCGGGTTTATCGCTTATTAGATTGTACTTTAACCTTCTTAGAAGATTTACCCCGTGGCGGCGACACTCTGCGTTACGACATTAAAATCAATAACTTTGCCAGCAATGGCGACACGTTATTATTCTTTTTCTCTTACGAATGTTTCGTAGGCGACAAGATGATCCTAAAAATGGATGGCGGTTGTGCAGGCTTCTTTACCGACCAAGAACTGGCCGATGGTAAAGGGGTTATTCAAACTGAAGATGAAATAAAACATCGTCAACAAGTGCTCAATAATCCGAATAAACCAACCTTTACACCATTACTACATTGTAACCAAACAGCATTTGATTATGGTCAAATTCATCATTTACTGACCGGTGATATTGGCAGCTGTTTTGGTGGCGACCATGTCGCGCATCAACTGCAAACTGGGCTGCAAAAATCGCTTTGTTTTGCCTCTGAAAAGTTCTTAATGATTGAGCGAGTGAGTCAATTACAAACACAAGGTGGTACGTGGGGCTTAGGCTTACTCGAAGGTCATAAACACATTGCGCCAGACCATTGGTATTTCCCTTGTCATTTCCAAGGCGACCAAGTGATGGCAGGCTCGCTAATGGCAGAAGGTTGTGGCCAGCTATTACAGTTCTTTATGATCCACATTGGTATGCATACTCTAGTAGAAAATGGTCGATTCCAACCATTGGAAAATGCTTCGCAAAAAGTTCGCTGTCGTGGCCAAGTGTTACCACAAACGGCTGAGCTGACTTACCGCATGGAAGTGACTGAAATCGGTATTCATCCCCGCCCTTACGCTAAAGCCAATATTGATATTTTACTCAATGGTAAAGTCGTGGTCGATTTCCAAAACTTGGGTGTGATGATTAAAGAAGATGCCGAATGTGCTCGTTATCCGCTTATCTCGTTAAACACAGCCAACACTAGCCCTGCCGTTGATTCAAACGCTAGCAGTAAAGTGATTACCAACAAAGCCCCGTTAATGGCGCAAGTTCCAGATTTAAACGCCCCGAGTAACAAGGGCGTTATTCCACTAAAACACGTTGAAGCGCCCATAGTCAGTGCCGATTCAAAGTACGCTAATCGCGTGCCTGATACCGTGCCATTTACCCCATACCATATGTTTGAGTTTGCTACTGGCGATATCGAAAAATGCTTTGGCCCTGACTTTAGTATTTACCGCGGACTTATCCCACCGCGCACACCTTGTGGCGACTTACAGTTAACCACTCGCGTGGTTGAAATTAACGGTAAACGCGGCGAATTGAAAAAGCCATCATCATGTATAGCAGAATACGAAGTGCCAGCAGATGCTTGGTACTTTGCAAAAAACAGCCACCAAGCGGTAATGCCTTATTCGGTGTTAATGGAAATTTCATTACAACCCAATGGCTTTATTTCTGGCTACATGGGCACCACCTTAGGCTTTCCTGGGCAAGAGCTATTTTTCCGTAACTTAGACGGTGGCGGAAAATTATTACGTCATGTCGATTTACGCGGCAAAACTATCGTCAATGATTCAAAGCTATTATCAACCGTCATTGCTGGCAGTAACATTATTCAAAGCTTCACCTTTGAGTTAAGTGTCGATAACGAGCTGTTTTACACGGGTAGTGCGGTATTTGGTTACTTTAAAGGTGATGCGCTCAAAAACCAGCTCGGCATAGATAATGGCAAAATTACTCAGCCATGGCATATTGATAATAACGTCGCGGCAGACATCAGCGTTAATTTATTGGATAAACAGTCACGGGTGTTTAATCCGCCAACTAGCCAACCGCATTATTGTTTAGCGGGCGGCCAGCTTAACTTTATCGACCAAGCCGAAATTGTTGAAGCAGGCGGCAAATACGGTAAAGGCTATCTTGCTGCGTCACGCACTATTGACCCAAGTGATTGGTTCTTCCAATTCCACTTCCATCAAGATCCGGTTATGCCCGGCTCATTAGGTGTTGAAGCCGTGATCGAGTTGATGCAAACTTACGCCATCAGTACAGACCTAGGTAAAGGTTTCACTAATCCAAAATTTGGCCAAATATTGTCGGATATTAAATGGAAATATCGCGGTCAAATTAACCCACTTAACAAACAAATGTCACTTGATGTACATATCAGTGCAGTAAAAGATGAAGACGGTAAACGCATCATAATAGGCGACGCAAACCTCAGTAAAGATGGTCTGCGCATTTATGAAGTCAAAGATATCGCCATCTGTATTGAAGAAGCTTAGGCCAAAAAGGAATAATAATGACAACTCAAGTGCATAACGAAAAGCTTTCTCCTTGGCCATGGCAAGTTAGCCAGCAACACGTCAGTTTTGACCCTGTAGGCATGGATAAGAAGCTTAAAGATTTATCACAAGCGTGTTATGTGGTTAACGACACACAACAAGGCTTAGGGGTTGCTCAGCAAGCCCAAGTCGTAACCGATGCTATTACTGCAGCAAATGCTCTGCCAGTCAGCGCATTTGCCCCTGCCCTTGGCACCCAAAGCTTAGGTGACAGTAATTTCCGCCGCGTGCATGGGGTAAAATTCGCCTATCATGCTGGCGCAATGGCCAATGGTATTTCTTCTGAAGAACTGGTTATTGCGTTAGGTCAGGCTGGTATTTTATGTTCATTTGGCGCAGCAGGGTTAATTCCATCTCGAGTTGAGCAAGCGATTAACCGCATTCAAGCCGCGCTGCCAAACGGGCCTTATGCGTTTAATTTAATCCACAGCCCAAGTGAACCCGCACTTGAACGTGGCAGTGTCGAGCTATTTTTAAAACACAAAGTGCGTACTGTTGAGGCATCTGCCTTTTTAGGCTTAACCCCACAAATTGTCTATTACCGCGCAGCAGGCTTAAGCCGTGACGCACACGGTGATGTGCAAATAGACAATAAAGTAATTGCGAAAATTAGCCGTACTGAAGTGGCGATTAAGTTTATGCAACCTGCGCCAGTTAAAATACTGCAACAGTTGGTGGATGAAGGTCTTATTAGCGCAGAACAAATGGAACTGGCTCAATTAGTGCCTATGGCTGATGATATTACTGCTGAAGCAGACTCTGGCGGTCATACAGACAATCGACCATTAGTCACTTTACTGCCGACTATTTTGGCATTAAAAGATGAAGTACAAGCACAGTACAAGTATAAAACCCCTATTCGGGTTGGTGCCGGTGGTGGTGTTGGCACGCCTGACGCAGCACTGGCGACTTTTCATATGGGCGCAGCCTACATTGTTACAGGTTCAATCAATCAGGCTTGTGTAGAAGCGGGAGCCAGCGAGCATACGCGTAAATTACTGGCCACCACAGAAATGGCCGATGTGACGATGGCACCTGCTGCCGATATGTTCGAAATGGGCGTTAAGCTGCAAGTAGTAAAACGTGGCACCTTATTTCCAATGCGCGCCAACAAGTTATACGAAATTTATACCCGCTATGACTCGATTGAAGCCATTCCAAGCGAGGAACGTGAAAAGCTTGAAAAACAAGTATTCCGCTCAAGCCTGGATGATATTTGGGCTGGCACGGTAGCGCATTTCAATGAGCGCGACCCAAAGCAAATCGAGCGTGCTAAAGATAATCCTAAACGTAAAATGGCGCTGATTTTCCGTTGGTATTTAGGTCTGTCTAGCCGTTGGTCAAACACTGGTGAGCTTGGTCGCGAGATGGATTATCAAATCTGGGCTGGTCCGGCACTCGGCGCATTTAACGCATGGGCTAAAGGCAGTTATTTAGATGACTACACCCAGCGTCATGCAGTAGACTTAGCCAAACACTTAATGCATGGCGCAGCTTATTTGGCCCGAGTTAATTTATTAACAGCACAAGGTGTTAGCCTTCCGGTAGCATTACAACGCTGGCGCCCAGTTGATCAAGTAAAGTGATCGACCAAGTGAAATAGATTGATCTCGCTTTATTGCGAGCTCAACGAGAAAGACAGGAACCGACATGAGCGATACCCAGAAACTCGATTTTTCAGCGATTAATGACCCAACATTGGCATCCTTTAATCAACAAAAAAATCTGATAAAACGCATGCTTAAAGGCAACATTGCAACTTGCAGCGACTGTAATAAACCACTAACACTGCAATTACCGCCTAATACTAAAAAGGCACCAAAAAACGCTAAAGCCCCAGGGATTTATTGCGCTAAAGGTTGCACTGATATCGAGCTAGACATGGAAGCCGTAGCGTTAATGTAATAGCATTAATACCCATTTAATGTCTTCATAAAAAATGACCCTCTTTAATAAGATGGTCATTTTTTTCGAGTATGTTTTATTTCACGACCTAACGTTATTTAGCCTGCCATTGCTTAACGATTTCTGGGTTACCACAAAGCTGTTCAACCGATTTATCCCCCGACAGCGCAGCCTCAAATACAGTAAATGGTACATTTGCCCATAAGCTCAACTCAAAGGTAGTATTTTCCGTCACCACGCCTACGCCTTTAGGTGTGCCTGTCATCACAATGTCACCATCGTTTAAGGTCATAAACTCACTGACAGCGTTATAAATAGCGTGTGGCTGGTACATCATTAATTGCTGATGACCTAATTGCGTCACGGCATTATCAATGGTTAATTGAAAGCACCAATCTTTTATATCTGCGGTTATTGCATTAAATTCGCTGAATAACGCCGAACCATTAAAAGCTTTAGAACGCTCCCACGGTAAGCCTTTGGTTTTTAAATTGGTTTGCAGCTCACGCTTAGTCATATCAAGCCCAACACCAACCGCACTAAACTGACCATTATTCACCATAAAGCATAATTCGGCTTCATAATGTAAAGGCTCACCTAAGTGACTACACAAAGTAGTGGTAATGGCTGAGTTTGGTTTAAGGAACACCACCATATCATCAGGAATTTCATTACCGAGTTCGTCAATATGCTCAGCATAATTACGCCCAATACAAATGATTTTTGATGGCGAGACGAGGCGTACTTGCCCATCTGATTGCGTTAGCGAAACGGATTGTAAACTCACATTAACCTCGAATAATTGAAATAGTGATAAGAGTAATCCTTCTAACAATAAAGCGAATTATTTCAAAATAGAACAACGACTCTTTTTAAATCATACCCAAAGCATTATCGCTTGCCTATTAGATTGTGAATGGTTCAATGATATTGCTCATTAATCATAATCAATTGGCACACATGCTCAATATCTATTTGGATTGAAAAAGTAAAATATAACTATAAAAACAAAGGTATATTTCTATTTTTACACAATGCCATTTACATTATTTTAACAACCAACTACTCTAGAGTTTGTCACTATTGGACAAAAATCATGCTTGATTAAGTATTAATACAGTAAGAATGACGTCAGAAAAATAACAATATGAGAGACTAAATGACAATATTCGAATTGACAATCAAACAAAAAATAGCATTAGGATTTGCCTCAATTGGCTTATTACTGCTTGCTGGAAGTAGTTTTTTTTATCATTCCTTGAGTAAAATTCAAACAGCCAATATTAATATCGAAACGTTAGCAGTACCGGTACAAAACCAGTCAAATGCCTTACAAATTACCTTATTAAAAATGGCTAAAACCGGCAGTTTAGCTTATTCACAAATCGATAATGACAATATTGACCTCAGTTATAAGCAGTTCAAGCAATTGCAACTAGAGTTCAGAGAGGTATTAAAGACATTATCTGCAAAAGTTGCAGATCAACCCACAATGCTTCAGTCATTAACGCAAGCTCAAAAATCATACCAGCAGTACGAACAGCAATCGCACATCATGTTCAGCGCTAAACTTGAAATAGGACAAAACCGCGACAGCTTCAGCGCGTTAAAACAACAATTTGATAATGTTCGAATTAATGCCAGTAACAATATGATTGATTTAGAACTGATAGAAGCCCCGTCGGGCGAGCAGCAGTTATTAAACGAAGTCATTGGCGGCGGAGTACGCATCGACGACATGCTATTTACTCTGGGCAATACCATGACGGAACTTGGCCGATTAACCTCTGTTGATGCCGTTAATATTCATAAACAAGATGTGGCCATGTTATTAGGTAATATTACGGTTAATGGCAACTACTTAACCCAACAAGCAGAGCCTTTGGGTGCAACTGCGCTATTTGTAGATTTTGACACCAACTTGCAAGCAATTAAAAACTTCACCGATAACCCCGGTAGCTTGTATCTCGCGCAACAAAATGTCGTCAATCAGCAGCGCTTAGCTGAGAATAGCAACCTGCAAGCCAACACCTTTTTTGATGCCACTAACAATCAGTTAGATCAATTAGTAAAGCTTGCGAACGAAAGGTTCCATCAATTACAAATGGTTGCGATTGATGAAGTGAGTACCGCACAAACTTTTGCTATTACAATGGCAGTGGTGTTTGTGTTAATGGCGATGTTTATCTATTACTTTACCTCAAAAGCCATGTTAGGCCCTCTACAAGCCATTAACAGTGCATTATCGCGCATTGCCAGCGGTGATTTATCTCGGAGATTAACCAAACGAAATAATGATGAATTTGGCGAGCTGATGGATAACATCAATAAACTGTCTGACGATCTAACTAATTTATTGCAAGCCATTAGCCGTGATGCACACTTGCTAGATGAATCAGCTCTTCGCTCGCAAGCGCAAAGCGAGACAATATCTCATTCGGCCGCCGGACAAATTAACAATATTAATCAAGCTAAACAGCTTGCAGAGCAAATACATCACAGTTCAAATCAGGTCAATGAGCAAGCTTCAGAATCTGAACAACATGTTAAATTAGCCTCTTCGCAAGGAGTACAAATAAAAACCATTGCTAATGATAACCGTTTCCGTATTGAAGCCTTATCAACCAGCTTGCGCGACTCAGTCGAGACCATGGCAAAGCTCAGTCAACACAGTGATAATATTGGTGGGATTTTAACCACCATCAGTGCGATTGCCGATCAAACTAATTTGTTGGCCTTAAATGCCGCGATTGAAGCCGCTAGGGCCGGTGAGCATGGGCGTGGATTTGCCGTTGTTGCTGATGAGGTGCGTTCATTAGCCTCTAGAACGCAATTAGCAACCGCCGAAATTCAAACCATGATTAGTGCCTTACAACAAGAAACAACCTATGCCGTGACAGCCATCTCACAAGGGCAAAGACAAGCCAGTGAATGTGTAGAACAAAGCCAGTCGTTGCATGATGCAATCGAACAAATAGAGGCGGCGCTTAGCACCATTAATGGCATGAGCCAAAGCATTACTCATGCAGCCAATGAACAAGTAAGCCATAGCCAACAAATAGAGCAAACGATGACTCAAACAGCCGATTCAGCAGAACAAAATGCCCATGAGTCAGCTTCAATGACACAGCAAAGCCAGCAATTAAATCAATTAGCTCACTCACTTACCACCTCTGTTGAACGCTTTAAACTCTAATCAGTAGCGTAATAAAATCTTTAGTAAGAGACACAATAAAATAGGCCAGTAATCACAATGATTTCTGGCCTATTTTGACGCTGTAAAAGATGCTGTGGTATATCGTCTATTTCTTACCTAAGGTCCCTACAGCAAAGCGCCTGATAATAGATCGAACCATTAACACTGACTGGCCCAATTCACTACTGTTATGTAGCGATTTTTCTGATGAAGCTTTAGTAATTTCTGCAGAATCAGCAATATCAATAATTTGCTGATTAATATGCTCAGCTACTGCACTCTGCTGCTCTACCGCCGCAGACATATCTAAAGTAAGTTGGGTGATTTGTTCAACGGATTGGTTAATCGACGCTAATGCATTACGTGTTTTATCAACAATTTCAACACCTTTACTGGCCGCTTGTTCACCACTTACCGACACTTGAACGGCATTACTGGCTCGCTTCGTTAATACGCTCACAATGCTGTGAATTCTGTCGGTGGATTCGCGGGTTTTCAGTGCTAGGGAGCGCACTTCATCTGCAACAACGCTAAAGCCACGACCTTGTTCCCCCGCCCTAGCAGCTTCAATAGCAGCATTTAAGGCTAACAAATTAGTTTGGTCGGCAATACTCGAAATCAGGCTGGCGGCTTGACCTATCTCACTTGTAGATTCAGATAACTCGCGTACTGTTTTGGCGATATCCGCGACAGAGAGATTTAACTCATCAATAGATTGCTTAGCTTCATTAGCCAGTTGAGCCCCTGCATTAACATTGTCTAACGCTTCTTTTGCGCTATAAGCATTACCTTCAACGTTCGCGGACACTTCTTGGATAGCAGTGGACATTTGGGTAATTGCCGAGGCAATTTGTTGTGTTGCTCCACTTTGTAAGCTCACCGCTTTAGCCGTTGACTCAGCCTCTATTTGGGTGTGTTCGACAATGCCATCTAATGATTTTGCAGCATCTTCAATCCGCGTCATCGCAGTACGACAACGAGCAACTTCGCAACCCAACGCTAATTTTGCCTGCGCTTTGGCGCCAAAGTCAGCAAAATAGGTTTCTGCAACAATGAGATCTGTAAACGAATTAGGATTAAGTTGGACCACTTCATACCAATCTTGTTGCTGTTTATAGCCCAACCATGCCGTTGATACTACAAGCGTGAATAACCCTATTGCACCAGGGAGAACGCCCCAAAATTCAGTTAATACAAGGGACAAAATAAACATGGGTAACCAAGCCGGTAATAATTTAATGACTTGATGTTTTATTTTTGCGTGAAGTGGTCTTGGTGACTTTTTAGCTTTTATTCTGGCATAAGCCGCTTCAGCACGGGCAATTTCGCTTGGTAATGCAGTCACCCTAACGGACTCGTAACCGGCGACTTTATTATTATCAAATACTGGCGTAACAAATGCACTAACCCAATAATAATCACCATTTTTACGGCGATTCTTAACCAGCCCCATCCACACTTTACCAGCTGAAATACAGGCCCACATCTCTTTGAACACTTCACCTGGCATATAAGGATGACGCACAAGATTATGTGGCTTACCAATCAATTCATTTTTTTCGAAGCCGCTGACGTCAACAAAAGCATCATTGCAGTAGATAATATGACCGCGCAGATCGGTTCCTGAAATTAAACGAACATCATCATCGAAGTGGTACTGATTAAGGGTAATGGGTTGATTATTGCGCATAGGCACTGACATCCTTGTCTCGGTATAGTGAATAAGAAAACTCATTAATGCTATCTGTTACACCAAAGGTGCATAGACAGAACTTCCATTTAATAAGGTGGTGGAGAAATGTCATCACTATTGTGAGTGTGCCATATCCCTATTTATTATAAGTCATTATAGTTTGATATGTATTTGAAAATTGTCAATTAAATAATTAATTTCACCCTAATACTTACAATATACACGATGATATAGATAAATTCTGCTAAGACGTATTTATCGATTTACCCAAGCGACTACCCAGGGCAGAGCTTAACAGGTTAACTGCAAAAGTGAGTTATTTCTTAAGGGGATATAGTGGTGAAGGCTTAATATGTGAGGCAATGTATTGCCCCACATATTAATTTGACGCTCAAATGATCCAAGTCGTGCTCTCAATCAGCTAACAATATTCAATTTGAGCAGCAACAGGGCCATTTACACAAAACAAACATCAATGTACAAATGTATTAAGCGTATTCTTGCATAAAATCGTCAAGGTTATCGTTGATGATTTCTATCTCGTCACCGCTAAATTGCGCAATATGAAACAAGGCTTCGCCTTCATTGGTCACGGGAATATTACTGTTGCCAATAATAATTCCGTCTGTCGGCGCTAGCAATGGCAATGGTTCACCACCCAAAGGGTTAACGATATTGGCTAACACCTGCCCTTTAGAGACGCGCTCACCCAATTTAAGCTTAATATTTACTAATCCATCAGACTCACTACGGACCCAATAACTGCGGCTGGCATTGACGCTGGTACTTTTAGTTTTAATTTTGCCTTTAGTCATACTTAAACAGCGCATCACATTGATAACACCATTAACGCCAGATTTAATCGACATATCACTAAAGCGCAGAGCTTCACCTGCTTCATATAAAATACAAGGAATATTCAGGCTGTTGGCATAACCACGCATTGAACCCTCACGTGCTTTTGATGACATTATCACCGGAGCACCAAAGGCATTTGCCATGTCGAGCATCACTTCATCGTCGGTGTCACAACGGATCTGCGGTAAATTATCGCGATGGATAGCACCAGTATGCAAATCGACAATGTGGGTTGCACGTTTCACTAAAATACTGCTGAATAAATGGGCTAAACGACTCGCTAGCGCACCTTTAGCAGAGCCCGGAAAACAGCGATTTAAATCGCGACGATCCGGTAAATAACGAGATTGTTGAATAAAACCAAACACGTTAACGATGGGAACAATTAATAGGGTTCCCGTTAAGGTTTTAGCATTAACACGACCGAGCAAACGTCGACATATTTCAATGCCATTTAACTCATCACCATGGATTGCTGCGCAAACCAATAAAACGGGTCCCGCTTTAGTGCCGTGAAACACTTCAACGTGCAAATCCATCGGTGTATCGTTATACAGTTTTGCTGCGGGCAATTTGACACTTTGTTGAGTGCCTGCCGCTACGCTAACATCACCGATAACAAACGGTTCATGCTTTTTTACCATTAACCAACACCTTTCGTTTTTGAACTGGTGGATTTAACGTTTTTCTCAATAAACTGAATGATTTTTTCAGCAACATCAATGCCAGTAGCTTTTTCGATACCTTCAAGACCAGGAGATGAGTTAACTTCCATCACTAATGGACCGTGTTTAGAACGTAAAATATCTACGCCAGCAACATTTAAACCCATTGTTTTAGCGGCACGTAACGCGGTTGAGCGTTCTTCAGGCGTTAATTTAACAATGCTAGCAGAACCACCACGGTGTAAATTAGAACGGAACTCGCCAGGTAATGCTTGGCGTTTCATCGCGGCAATCACTTTGTCACCAATAACAAAACAACGAATATCTGCACCACCGGCTTCTGCGATATATTCTTGCACCATGATATTAGCTTTTAGGCCCATAAAGGCTTCAATAACAGATTCTGCCGCTTTGCGAGTTTCAGCTAAGACAACACCAATACCTTGGGTTCCTTCAAGTAGCTTAATCACACAAGGGGCGCCACCGACCATGTCTAATAAATCGGGGATGTCTGCCGGTTTATTGGCAAAACCTGTTACTGGTAAACCAATATTTTTACGTGATAATAGTTGCAATGAACGTAACTTATCACGTGAGCGAGTAATCGCGACCGACTCATTTAATGGATGTGTTCCCATCATCTCAAACTGGCGCAATACCGCGGTGCCATAAAAGGTGACAGATGCGCCAATACGCGGAATAACCGCATCAAATTTTGGCAGTTCTTCACCGCGAACATGGATGCTAGGCGCATTCATGTTGATGTTCATATAACACTTTAATGGGTCAACAATATTGACAATATGACCACGAGCTTCAGCAGCTTCTTTTAACCGACTTGTCGAGTATAAATTCTTATTTCTCGACATTATTGCAATATGCATTTGTTATTCTCCTGCTAGAAATGATTCTGCTGAATTAACCAAAAAACGCCCTTCTAATGCGCGGCGTCCCAATAACATTCTAAATTTCATGTGATCTCTATTGGTTAACGTCAGTTCGATGTCAAAAAGTTGATCACCGATTAAGATCGGCGTTTTTATCACGTAGCGTTTCGTTACATGACCACCAGAGTCACTAACATCTCGGCGATCAAATACATGAAATTCACATACGACTTCACGATCTGAACCTTGGTCAGGATGAAGCCAGACTCGAACCCATTTTTGGTTTTCTTTTTGAAACGGTTTTATTTTGAACGCATGTAAACAAGATGTTTTTGCGCCAGTATCCACTTTGATTTTGACTCTTTCGTTGCCAATATCAGGAAAAGTGCCCCATTCACGCCAACCCACAATACCGAGGGAATGTTCAGTCATGGTCAATCCTTTCTTGTAGAGGAATTATTCATTCCAAAGTGTTATCTTTCTATAAATTCAATATTTGAGCAGACGCCACAATTAAGTTTTTGATTGCACTGCTCAACGTATACGCTTTGTTAACCAAACGTTAACCGACAAAGTTTTTGTCAAAAATATAGCCTTCAAAACAATTTTAACACCAACACTTTATTTATATCAAACTAACATTAACAACATATCTAAAAAAAATTTCTATGTCAGTAAGTTACAACAACAACACGACCATACCTAAAGCGCCAAAAACTAACGTTTACCTTGTTTTTTAATACAAAAAATACAGAGTTAACATTTAAATGTTCAAATAACGTGCACAATATTAATGGCTTAAATCAACCCTAGCTATTTCACTCAGAGTAGACATTGTTTAACATGATAGCCAAATTATAACATTAATATCTGCATCGCTATTGTAAAAAAAAGGTACCGTCATGTTCAGTCAGCATAGTTTCGATTTTTTAAACAGTCTAGCAGTTAACAACGATAGAGAATGGTTTAAAGCCAACCAACAGCAATACGAAGATCAAGTGAGAACGCCAGCTTTACAGTTTATAGAAGCCATGCAAGGGCCTATTTTAGCGATGTCGCCACGATTCATCGCCGTGGCTAAAAAAGTTGGCGGCAGTCTAATGCGCCCACAACGCGACAGTCGCTTTAGCAAAGATAAAACGCCTTATAAAACCAATGTCGGCATTCAGTTTAAACACTTTCAAGCCAAAGATGTCCATGCTCCGGGGTTTTATGTTCACATCGCTAATGATGAATGCTTCATTGCCGCGGGTATTTGGCACCCAGAATCAAAAGATCTCAATGCCATTCGTCATTGTATTGATGAAAACCCTAATGCTTATCAAAAAGCATTAACTCAACTATCACAAGCAGGATTTGAATTAACGGGAGATAGTTTAATTAGACCTCCACGAGGATTTGATAAACATCACCCAATGATTGCCGAGCTCAGGCGAAAAGACTTTATTGCCATCAAACCAATTAGTTCAGAACAAGTATGTCAGGCTGATTTTGTTGAATTTTGTGCACAAGAATATCAACATACCCGCGCGCTAATGGCCTATCTATGTTTTGCATTAGATTTAGACTTTTAGTGAGAGTGAATCATAACATCATCATAGAAGCGTCGTTTCGACGACGTGAATAAGCGTATTTAACCTGAACTCGGGATAAGGAATGAACTTAGCTATTTAAAATCAGCATGTTAACCAAGCTCACTTTCAAGCTTGTCATTTGTTATGCTAGCAAGGCGAATTGACGCGTCAATAGCTAGCCTATAGTAAGTCGATTCAACACAGTTAGCAGGACAAAGGGCTGTTTGAAAGGCGTTTATTATCCCGAGCTCAGGTTATTTAACACAGAACGCGGGTGATAACCTTTGAGAATTATTTAATATTACAAGATTATCGCTAAGGTATGATGTCATTTTGACCAACATAGTTTTAGCTCATCATTTAGATAAGCCGTGTTAAACTAGCAAGAAATAGTCCCCTGTACAGCATCGGTTATGTGCTGTGCGGCAATATCAGGTCAATTCATGAGTCATAATATTCCCGCCATGTCTAACGCATCCACATCAGACGAGACACATGTGCAAGAAATAGCTGCGACGACACCAGCACAAAAGCGAGCCCTAAGTTACTCAACCACTATTGAGACACTGTTTAATCAGGTTATGAGTACCAACATGCCTGCCGATCGAATCATTGGCCAATATTTTCGTGAACATAAAAAACATGGGTCAAAAGATAGGCGAGTGATCCGCGAAAGTTTGTTTGGTCTATTTCGCTGGTGGGGCTGGTTAAAGCAATTAAATTCAAGCCAAAAACACACTACATGGTTTCAACAGCTAAGCACATGCGCGATGTTGGAACAACATGAATGGAATGACGTTGCTACTGCCTGGAATGACTTCGCAAGTTGGCCTCAAACCCGCCCGGACCAGGTTGAACTGATAAATAATGCTTCATTGAATGACAAATTAACCGCCTTTATTAATGTAAGTGGCATTGATACCTGTCAACTAACCCAGTTGTTACCACAATGGTTTTGGCAACTTTGCCCTATTGATGATGTTAATCAATATGCTGTTGTGAATGCAATGAGCAGTCGACCTCCGATCTGGGCTCGTGCACAAACATTATCAACAGAAAAAGTGATCGAATCTCTTCGACAAGCGGGCGTTGAAGCAAAAGCGAATAGTTACTTTTCTGATGCCATAAATTTAGGTAATAAAAGTATTAATCTAAATGAAATAAATGTTTATAAACAAGGTTATCTTGAAATCCAAGATTTAGCCTCGCAAGTAATTGGTCAAATTTGTCAACCAAGTAACCATGAAAAATGGTGGGATGCTTGTAGTGGTGCTGGCGGCAAAACACTGCAATTATATTCATTAATGTTGCAGCAAGGCTCTGCCTTAACGGGCAGTATTATTGCATCTGATATTCGAACTAAACCGTTGGAAGAGCTACGCAAGCGTGCCAAACGTGCAGGTTTTGATAATATTAGTGTTGCACCTTGGAAAGGCGACGTATTGCCTGTAGATGCGAATACCTTTGACGGAGTGTTAGTCGATGCACCCTGTAGCTGCACAGGTACTTGGCGTAGAAATCCAGATATGCGATGGCTTGATGATGCCAGTGCAGTAACAGATAAACCGATGCTACAACTAGCCATTTTACGACGTAGCGCAGTGGCTGTAAAAGTAGGCGGTAAATTGGTTTATGCTACGTGCTCTTTATCACCTAGTGAAAATGAACAAATTGTAAAAGACTTTTTATCAGAAACAGCCGAGTTTGAACTTGAACCGGTCATCCATCCTTTTACTGGGCAACCGTGTAATATGCTGACAATTTGGCCTCAGCAAGCTAACAGTGATGGCATGTTTGTCGCAAAAATGCGCCGCAAATAGTACGCCTAGCCGTAAGAGAATTAAAATTTCCCACTAAAAAGCCATCAAGTCGATGGCTTTTATTATTGCGAGCTAATGGTTAACGGGCTATTTTCGATGTAGGCGTAATATTAATTCAGCTTCTGCTTTAGGTAACTCACACTCTTGCATTAACTCTTCAATACCGGCCCCCAAACCCACCATTTTTACTGCCCTAGAATATAATTTGGCTTGAGGGTCTTGCTGGCTAGCTTCTTCCAGCATATCAAATTGCTTGGAGAGTTTTTTCTCTAATTCGACAACACGCCTTCCTACACCAATAGTACCACTGCGCAATTCGTGTAGTTCACGTTTAACAGCTTCCCGCTGACGGTCGCTTTCTTTTACTAGCACTGTTAGGGCATTAACTTTAGTTTTTAATTTACTCGACTGTTTTTGTAAGTAAAGTACCAAACCAAGACATGCAATAACGTACACTAAAGCTGCAATTAGAAATTCATCACCCATTAACATACCTTTGTTGCTTCAACCAAAAAAACAAAATTAAAGCCAAAACAAAAAGCCAACAGTAATTCGGTTGGCTTTTTTCATCAGATTACGATTAAATTTGTGTTAACTCTACCCACTCATCATCAGATAATAATTTATCCAAGTCGACTAGAATCAATAATTCGTTATCGCGGTTGCTCACGCCTTGAATATATTTAGCGCTTTCTTCAGTGCCCACATTCGGCGCGTTATCAATTTCTGAGCGACGTAAATAAACCACTTCAGCGACACTATCAACTAAAATCCCGATCACTTGTTTTTCAGCTTCAATAATAACCACTCGAGTAGAATCATCCAGTTCGGCTGATGGCAAACCAAAACGTGAACGAGTATCGATAACCGTTACCACGTTTCCGCGTAAGTTAATAATACCTAACACATAATCTGGTGCACCTGGTACAGGAGCAATTTCGGTGTAACGTAATATTTCTTGAACTTGCATTACGTTAATACCGTAGGTTTCATTATCTAGCTTAAATATAACCCATTGTAATACTAAATCGTCTTTAGCTGCAGTAGCCGCTGCTACACTTCTAGAATTGCTCATAGTTAACCTCGGTCAATCGAATCCTGACAACCTAAACCTGCATCAAGCATTTTGATTAATGCTTGAACATGTAAAATGCCACACATTTGTTGTTTTACTACCCCAGCAAGCCAAGGACGCTTACCCGGTTTCTCACGCCAATTGACGTGTGATTTATCTATTTTAACGGCGTTAACTAACGATTCGCACGTTAATCCCCACTGACTATCTTCAAGCATGACAAGATATTGATAATTTACTGTCTGTGCTAATTCTGGAGTATATTTTTCAGGCATCACCCACGCGCACGTATCAACCACATTTATTTTAGTATCTCGGTGGGTTTGCACCCCTTTAAACCAAGATGGCCTACCGATAAGATGGCTTATCTTCTCTATTTTTATAATCCCACCCAAACTCACCAATGGCACAGCGAGTGTTAACCCTGCTACATTGAAGAATAACACCTGAAATTCATCTTCAAGTAACTCTTGCAAATCATGAGTAATACTGGGCGGTTGGTGCCCAACCTGAGTCTGTGGCGCATTGTGCTCTTGCGTCGGCGAATTCTCTACCAACTGTTCATGCTTAATAATAGCGTCTTTTATATCAGCATGTGAACTTTCGTTATTGTTTATATCGACTAACGGCTTGATTTCTTTATTCGTTAATTCTGTTTGTTGTATTTTTGCACGACTAATGCCAACTTCAGGCTCAATATGAGTGATAGCCTGACGAACTCGTTCTGCACTGGCTTTAATCTGTTGCGTTAAATCGGTTTCTACTCTGGGTTTAGACACAGCAGATAATAATTTTTCAAGTGCCTGTTTATCGACACTGGTAGTTGGCTCTGCATATTGCCTAGCAATGACAGGAGAGGCTTTAGATGATGTTAGTTGTGAATAATGTGCCGATAACGTCATTTCAGCCGACATACGAGTCGGTTTGTCATCGTTAATAATGGACACTTTATCGGTGATGTCATTAACGGAATTAACAGAAAGACTTGGTTTTACCTCAAGGCTTTGCTCAGTAATCGGTTTAGGCGATTCCTGTAATAAAAGACTGAAATAATCAAAAACAGTTTCATCAACCGATTTTGACATGAGTAAACTCCTGAGAAAATAAAAAATCCAGCAAACGATTATATGCTTTTACACCTCGGCTACTGGCTGAATAATGTGATGCGGGTAAATGAGCCAAACTTGCATCTCTAAATTTTGTATCTACAGGTATTACATCATTGGGCCACAGTGTTGAAGCATATTTATCCTGCAAAAATTGTAACGCTATTGGGGACGCTTTAGTGCGCTTGTCATACATTGTAGGTAATACGGTATAGCTATAACGGGTTTTCTTAGAACGCCCCATTATTTCCATGGTTTTCACCATACGTTCGAGTCCTTTTATCGCCAAAAACTCAGTCTGAACAGGAATAATAATGTGATGACTTGCTGCTAATGCATTAACCATTAACACCCCTAATACTGGCGGACAATCGATAATAGCAACATCATATTTATCTTCAAGCAATGCCAATAAGTTACGTAACACCAATCCCATTCCTTCTTGATGACCTAGTGACCTATCAAGTGTCGCTAACGCCATATTAGCCGGAATGATATCAAGCCCTTCAATTTGAGTTGGAAGCACATTTTGTAAAATAAACTCTTGGGTCAGTGTTTGATGATTCAAAAAAACATCATAAAGCGAGCAAGGCACTTCGTCTGAATCAATACCTAAGTAATAGCCCAATGAAGCATGAGGATCGGTATCGATTATCAACACTCGTTGGCCACGTTTAACCAATGCTCCGGCTAAACTGACTACTGTGGTGGTTTTACCTACCCCACCTTTTTGGTTAGCTACCGTCCATACTTTCAAAGAAGCCTCTCAACTCATTATAATGATATTGTTATGGTAAATTGACTACTGCTTGTGTTGTTTATCATCGCGGGTTGTTACACGGATGCCACCATTAGGTAAACGGATCACTTTAACCCCCTGAGCATCTTCAGACACTATGACTTCTTGATCATTTTGTTCAGCAGAAACATCAGTATCGTGCTCAACCTTATCAATATCAGTAAGCGGTGCATCATCTAAAGAACCCGGACCAAACAGCACACTTTGTGCTTGTTTTTTTCCTGCTGACGCTATGATTGCTTGAGTTTGTTCAGGATGTTGAGTTAACCAATTAGCAATATTAGCGGCCTGATCATCGGGTACCATCAATAACACTTGAGACGCCGTTAATCGTGCTACATCCTGCTCTAATAACGTCACTTTTTGATCAGCGTCAATATACAAACCCGCTAATACTACTATGGCAATAAAGGACAAAAAAAATCCCAGTTTTTGCTTCGTCTGCAATGAGTATTCTGGCTTAGCCACGACTAGACTCTTTTAAAATAGCTTCAGCCATATTATCTAATGAAATAGAGTGAGTTGCGATACCGGTTGATGCTACAGCTTGAGGCATACCATATACCACGCAGCTTGCTTCATCCTGCGCCCAAATAGTGGCACCGACAGACTTTAACATTCTGGCACCTTCTCTACCGTCTGCGCCCATTCCCGTTAATACAACCGCTAAAACATCACCGCCAAAAGCTTTGGATGCTGATGCAAAAGTAATATCAACACACGGCTTATAGTTCATTTCTTGGGTTCCGGAAATGACTTTAAGTCTTCCAGAAATACCGCTTCGCTCAATCATGAGCTGCATGCCTCCGGGCGCCAAATAGGCACAACCAGGGCGCATGGCATCACCATTTTCAGCTTCTTTTACCTCAATTTTACACAAGGTATTTAAACGAGCTGCAAAGGCTGGAGTAAACGCCGCAGGCATATGCTGTATCAACACTATGGGATGAGGATAATTTGCAGGAAATGCAGTTAATACTTTCTGTAATGCTACTGGCCCACCGGTTGAAGTCCCGATGAGTAACAATTTATATTGCTTACCACTGGCCCGAATAGACGATATTGAAGACGTTGTCGGATTAGCGCTCTGACGATCTGCTAAGGTTGTGGATAAACTGGAACGAGTCGCTACAGGCGTTGTTGTGGAAGCTAAACGGCTGCTTAGCGGACGACGAGGCGTGTTGATATCTGGAGCCGCAATCGTTGAACGACGAGATTCTGGTAATGAAGTAGGTGTTAACGAACTTGGCCGATATATCCTACGTCGACCTAATGCTTTAATTCGTTGCTGTAACAAAAGAATCGCATCGTCTTTATTGGTTGCTATATCTTCAAAACGTTTTGGCAAAAAATCTAGTGCACCGGCTTCTAACGCATCAAGTGTCGCTTTAGCACCATCATGAGTTAACGATGAAAACATTAAAATGGGAGTAGGATTATTAGCCATAATTTCACGGACAGCAGTTATACCGTCCATCACAGGCATTTCAATATCCATCGTAATGACTTGAGGCTTTAACTTTGCAGCCATATCAACAGCTTCTTTGCCATTAACAGCAACGGCAACGACTTCGAGATCAGGATCTTGATTGACAATCTCACTGACTCGACGTCGAAAAAAGCTAGAATCATCTACAACTAGTACTTTTATGGCCATTTAATTCCTTAAATAATGGAACTTTTATTTTTATTTTATTTTTTTGCTTTTAGCGTAATGTTTTAGCAGTCCTGGCACATCTAAAATCAGTGCAATACCACCATCGGATGTAATTGTCGCACCCGCCATACCTGGAGTACCTTGTAACATACTGCCAAGCGGTTTAATGACCACTTCTTCTTGTCCAATCAATGCATCTACAACAAAACCAATTTGCATAGTGCCAAGCTGAACAATAACCACATGACCATGCTTCTTATCACCATGTTTAAATGTTGATTTTTTACTGTGCAGCCAATGTTCTAGGTAAAATAATGGCACGGCCTTATTACGGAAAATCACCGTCAATTGACCATCGACTATATTGGTTTTTGTTAAATCTAAATTAAAGATTTCATTCACGCTTGATAATGGTAGTGCAAAAACTTGATTAGACACATCAACCATCAATGTTGGCATAATAGCCAAAGTTAATGGCACTTTAATTTCGAGAACAGTACCCTTACCTTTCATTGAGTCAATATAAACAGTACCGTTAAGTTGGTTGATGCGGGTTTTCACCACATCCATGCCCACTCCACGGCCTGAAATATCTGAAATTTCAACTTTGGTTGAAAACCCTGGGGCAAAAATCAAATTGTAAGCTTCGTTATCGGTCATTCTCGAGGCGGTATCTTCATCAAGCACACCACGACTTATCGCAATTTGTTTTAGCTTCTCAGGGTCCATTCCCGCGCCATCATCCTCAATTTTAAGCAGGATGTGGTCACCTTCTTGGCTAGCCGATAAGGTAATGGTACCGGTTCGAGATTTACCGCTAGCTTCACGAGTTATCGGCATTTCGATACCGTGATCGACTGAGTTTCGAACCAAGTGGACTAAAGGATCGGCTAACGCTTCAACTAAGTTTTTATCAAGATCGGTTTCTTCACCAATCATGATTAAATCAATTTCTTTATTTAAGGTACGGGCTAAATCACGGACAACACGCGGGAAACGACCAAAAACTTTCTTAATCGGTTGCATGCGGGTTTTCATCACCGCACCTTGTAAATCAGCCGTAACCAAATCCAGGTTTGCTAGCGCTTTGGACATTTCCTCGTCTTCACGATTAATGCCTAAACTAACCAATCGGTTACGCACTAACACTAACTCACCAACCATATTCATGATTTGATCTAAACGAGCAGTATCAACACGAACCGTTGTTTCACCTTGTGGGACAGACGCCGCTTTAGCAGGTGTTTTGTCTTTTACAGGTTCAACCTTTGGAGCAACTACAGGGACTGATGTCGCTACTGGTTTAACAACAGGAGCTGGGCTAACTTTTGCTGCTTGCACAGGAGCAACGGCATTAGTAGGTTGAGCTGGCGGAGGCGTTTGCGATTTAGCAACTGGCGCAGTACCTTTTCCGTGTAATTCATCTAAAAGACGTTCAAATTCATCGTCAGTTATTTCATCAGAATCAACAAGGGGTTCAACAATAGGCGTTGCAGCAGGCTTAGTTGGAGCTGCAGGTTTGGTTTTAGCTTCAAATGAACCTGAGCCATGTAATTCATCTAATAATGCTTCAAACTCATCATCAGTGATTTCATCGCTACTACTTGCGGCAGGCTTTGAATCAATATTGGCTTTTTTTACTTCAGAAGGTTTAGTTGCAACAGGACTTTTACCCGGACCATGTAAGGCATCAAGCAACGCCTCAAATTCTGACTCATCAATGTCATCAATACTACCAGTGTCAGATACTTCCGCTGAGGGAATGCTAATATCTTCGACATATTCAGGATCACTGAATTCAACAATATTTTCAATTGGTTCTGGCTCATCTGCCGACATTTCTGAAGGTAATGGCGCTCCTGAACTTAATAATTTGAGTTTAGCAAGTAATGCAGAATCAGCAGGGTCTTGTGATTCTCCCTGTTGAGTTTGAGCAAACATGGAATTAATCGCGTCGACCGCTTGCAAAATAATATCCATTAATTCTGCATTTACGCCACGTTTACCGGTGCGTAATAAATCGAACGTGTTTTCAGCTTCATGACACACGTCAACCATCGGTTTTAGACTTAAAAAACCAGCCCCACCTTTAACAGTATGGAATCCACGGAAAATAGCATTGAGTAAATCACTGTCATCAGGATTATTTTCAAGAGCAACTAGCTGCTCCTGTAGAAGCTCTAAAATCTCGCCAGCTTCAATTAAAAAGTCCTGGAGTATCTCTTCATCAACATCAAAAGACATTAAATTGACTCCTAATTAGAAACCCAGACTTGATAGCAGATCGTCTACTTCATCTTGACCTGTCACCACATCTTCACGCAGTTCAGCATGCATGATGGGACCTTCTGCTTCTATTTTATTTTCGTTTATAGTTGGCAATGATTCGGTAGTATGATCTCCGAATACCGTTAGCATTGAGACCAGATTACTTTCTACTTCACGAACTAAATCAATCACTCGACGGATCATTTGCCCCGTCAAATCTTGGAAGTCTTGCGCCATCAAAATTTCATTTAATAACTCGCGAAGACGATTAGAATCATTTTCACTATGTAACATAAACTGCTGAACATCATGACAAAGTGACTTAAACTCACCCATTTCTATGTCACGACGCATCAATTTATCCCACATTGGCGTCACTGATTGTATATTGCTAATGATGGTATCGGCCAAAGGTAGACATTCTTCAACTGCATCCATGGTTTTATTTGCAGCTTGTTCTGTCATGTCGATAACATAGTTCAATCTTTCTTTAGCATCTGGTATTTCGGTATTGGCTAATTCAGATAAACGGTTATCAACTTGAAAATCTTTTAGTGCACTATGGAGTTGTCGAGTTAGTTTACCGACTTCTTCAAAAAGCTCACGCTGCAATGGCGTTGCAAGCTCTCTGATCATTTCATCGGCTTTATCTTGTTGACCCAAGCTAAGCAATTCAACAAGTTCTTGGGCCTGTTCGAGAGTGATTAACCCCGATATTGATGCCTGCATGACTTATCCTTGCTTATGCGAGTCGTTCAAAGATTTTGTCTAACTTTTCTTTTAACGTAGCTGCGGTAAAAGGTTTTACGACATAACCATTTACACCGGCTTGCGCTGCAGCAATAATCTGTTCACGCTTAGCTTCTGCAGTTACCATTAGCACAGGTAAATGCTTTAACGAATCATCTGCACGGATTGCTCTAAGTAAATCAATACCTTGCATTCCAGGCATATTCCAGTCTGTTACCACAAAATCAAAATCGCCTTTTTGCAACATAGGTAGGGCTGTTGAGCCATCATCTGCTTCTTGGGTATTATTAAATCCCAAATCTCGCAACAAGTTCTTAATGATACGCCTCATTGTTGAAAAATCGTCAACAATAAGAATCTTCATATTCTTGTCCAAGGTTTCCTCCGGTGAGCTGACACTCGTTTGCTCTAGATAAGTTATTATTCTTGTGTCCAATGCTTGAGTTTCGCTTTTAATCTGAGCATTGCCTGACTTAATATCTGGCTTACTCGCGATTCGCTAACTTCAAGGATGGCACCGATTTCTTTTAAATTTAATGCTTCGTCGTAATACAACGACAACACTAATGCATCTCTTTCTGGCAATGTCTTAATTGCTTCAACCAATGCAGATTGGAATTGAATTTCAGCAAGCGAGTCAAAGGTTTCATCTGGCGTTTCGTTGTCTGTGATTAACACATCTTGCGACACACCAAGGTCTTCTATGCCTATGATTTTACCAACAGAAACATCATTTAAGATATGATGGTATTCATCGAGAGACATATCAAGTTTTTCAGCAATTTCTGTATCATTGGCATCTCTTCCAAGCAGTTGCCCCAATTCATCAATTGCATGTGCTACTAGACGATTATTACGATGAACTGAGCGCGGAACCCAGTCACCACGTCGAATTTCATCTATCATTGCACCACGAATTCTGATGCCTGCAAAGGTTTCAAACTTAGCCCCTTTACTGTTATCAAATTTAGATGAGGCCTCAAGTAACCCCATCATCCCAGCTTGTAATAAATCATCAAGTTGCACCGATGCTGGTAATCTTGCCAGCATATGATGAGCAATTCTTTTTACCAACGGTGCATACTGTTCAACAATAGACGTTTTGTTATCGAACTGAGTATACGCGGCGGCTTTATTCACTCGTTCTTCCTTCTTGTATCGGCTTACGTTGTACAAGACGTTCAACAAAAAACTCTAAATGACCACCTGGCTGTTGTGGAACTGGCCAAGTCATAATTTTATTGGCTAATCCATGATAAGCAATAGCTGAAGGCGACTTAGGATACGCTTCAACAACTAACTTTTGCTTACGAACAGCTTTACGTAAATTTTCATCGAATGGTATTGTTGCCACTAATTCTAAAGCAACATCTAAAAATCTATCCGTCACTTTACTGAGTTTAGCAAATAATTCCATACCTTCTCGTAAACTACGTACCATATTTGCCACAATTTTGAAGTGGAACACACCATGTTCACGACTTAAAATTTTAATCAGCGCATAAGCATCAGTAATTGATGTTGGTTCGTCGCAAACGACTATCAATACATCCTGTGATGCACGAGAAAAACTCAGCACCATGTCTGATATACCAGCAGCAGTATCCACAATTAAAATATCGAACTGAGTTCGCATTTCACTAAATGCACGGATAAGTCCAGCATGTTGTGCTGGCGACAACTCAACCATCGCTTGAGAACCCGATGTGGCAGGAACAATACCAATACCTTTAGGTCCACGGACAATGATGTCATCTAATTCGGCATCTCCGGACAAAACATGAGATAAATTTTTCTCAGCACGTATCCCAAGCATGACATCGACGTTGGCTAAACCTAAATCGGCATCAAGCACTAATACGCGTTTGCCTTTTTCAGCTAGTGCTACCGCAGTATTAATTGACACACTGGTTTTACCCACTCCGCCTTTACCACCGGATACGGCAATTACTTTAACTTTATCGTTATTTGGTTGATTCATCATACGTAAACCACTTGCTTGATCCCGAGTCATATCTTTACTCAAATGCATAGGCTGTGTCATTAGACCACACTGTGTCTTGTGACGATTGTTGTTCTGTTTCATTTAACGCCGCGAGAGCCTTTTTAGCCAACTCTAACGTATCTGCTACTTTCATGTCCTCAGGAACACGTTGACCGTCAGTAACATAGCTTAATGGTAACTCATTTTGAATCAATACGCTCAATGCACCTGCAATTGATATCGATTCATCTAACTTTGTTAAAATCGCACCCGCTAATGGAATTCGTTTAAAATGTTCTACAGCATCTTGTAACACACGACGTTGACCAGTTGCAGATAAGACTAAGTAGCTCCGAATTGGGATCCTACTATTTGCTGTTAAATTATCCAGTTGCTGATATAAGCGCATATCTCGCTGTCCCATACCTGCGGTATCAATTAATACTAACTTACGATTTCTAAATTGATATAAAATTTGTTCTAATTCGGTTAAATCATGTGCTTGCTTAACCGGACAGCCCATTATTTTGCCATAAGTCGCTAATTGCTCATAGGCACCAATACGATAATGGTCGGTGGTAATCAATGCTACCTGCTCTGGGCCATGATGGGCGGCAAAGCGAGCGGCTATTTTAGCTAAAGAAGTTGTCTTACCTACACCGGTTGGACCAACAAACGCCACAACACCACCACGTTTAACTATATCGTCGCCTTGATTGTCGAGTAAATTGGCTAAACTTTGTGGTAATGCTCTCACTAAATCGGCTGGGGTGTAGTGTTGACTTAGCCCCGCTAGTTTAGCAGCAACGGCTGGAGAAAACTCTGCTGCAATCAATTTACTTTCTAGCATTGCGCCAACAGGATCGGTACGCTTTTTTTGATCTTTCATCAACGATGAAACTTGATGGGTCAATAAGTTACGCAATGAAGCCATTTCTTCGCGCAGAGCATCCATATCAGCAGATTGATTTTTATTGGTTTTTTTAGCTTGCTCTGGTGCCGCTTGCGATTGAAAAGTTGATGCTGGTTTAGCAGACTTTGCCCCTTGTAATTGGCGGGCCCATTCTGGTAAATCCGGTTCATCTTGGCTGACAGACATTTGTTGTGTCATGCGATTATGTTGTTTTTGAAGTAAGGCTTGTAAAGAGTCGGCCTCAGGAGGTGGGTTCACCTTTGATTGAGCTTTCATCACAGGCTTAGCGCCTAATGACACCCTATCGTCACTAACATCCATAAAACCGGTAGTCGGCGCTTGTGATGCGATGGCGGCTTTAGGTTCATCATAATCTACAGCAGCGACAATTTCGATTCCGCCAGTGACTTTTTTATTTGACATAATGACAGCGTCAGAACCTAAGGTTTCTTTTACTTGAGCCAATGCAGCGCGCATATCTTTGGCAAAAAATCGTTTAATTTTCACTTATGCACCTCTATAAACTGACGTTATCACTATTGGCCTACTGCAGAAACAATTCTAATTTGTTTCTCGTCCGGGATTTCCTGATATGAAATCACTCGTAAATTTGGAATAGTGTATTTAACAAATCTTGACAGCGTTGACCTAAGCATACCCGATGTCAATAAAATGGCTGGCTGCCCTACCATTTCTTGCTTCTGTGCAGCATCTAACAATGACTGCTGCATACGCTCTGCAAGACCAGGTTCAATATTAGGTCCTTCACCGCCAGTCGCCTGCATAGACTTATGCAACATCTGTTCCAACTCTGGCGCCAATGTTATGACAGGAATTTCGAGTTCTGGTCCAGAGATTTCTTGTACGATCATACGTTTTAACGCTATACGCACTGCTGCCGTTAATACTTCAGTGTCATTGCTCTTAGTACCGTACTCTAATAGTGTCTGCACTATGGTGCGTAAATCTCGTACCGATACCCCTTCGTTAAGTAAGTTCTGCATCACTTTAACAACTGATCCCAGAGGCATGACATCTGGTACAAAACCATCCACTAATTTAGGAGAGTTCTTAGCAAGCATATCCATTAACTGCTGGACTTCTTCGTAACCTAATAACTTAGCAGCATTATTACTCAGTAACTGGCTTATGTGAGTCGCTACAACCGTTGCAGTATCAACGACGGTATAACCTAAAGTTTGTGCATGTTCACGTTGCTCTGGCGCTATCCAAACTGCCTCTAAACCAAAAGCTGGGTCGCGAGTTTCAATACCGTCTAGTTTACCGTAAACTTGGCCAGGATTAATGGCTAATTCACAATCATGCCTAACTTCAGCCTCACCCACTACGACACCCATTAACGAAATTCGATACGCATTGGGTGATAAGTCTAGATTGTCACGAATATGCACCGCTGGCACTAAAAAACCTAATTCTTGTGACAGTTTTTTACGTACGCCTTTGATCCTGCCTAATAATTCACCACCTTGAGACTTATCAACCAGAGGAATTAAGCGATATCCGACTTCAAGACCAATAGTATCAACATGGCGCACATCGTCCCAGCTTAAATCTTTAGGTTCTTTATCCTTGCTCTCAACTGGTCCTTTAGTTGCTAACGTTAGTGCAGCTTGCTTTTTGTCAACGTTACGCTTGTAAATAAAGTACGCAGCACCAGCGGTAATAAATGCAAATGTCAAAAACGCAACATGAGGCATACCAGGCACAATACCCATAATAAAGAGTAACCCAGCAGCAATGGCTAATGATTTATGACTGTCAAACATCTGACTGAACATCATTTGGCCCATATCGCCAGACTCGTTTTGACGCGTCACCATCAAGGCCGCGGCAATAGACAGTAATAAACCGGGAATTTGCGCAACTAAACCATCACCGATGGTCAGTAAGGTATAAATTTCAACCGCGCTAGAAAAGTCTAATCCATGCTGGATCATACCAATCACAAATCCACCAATCATATTGATGACTAGGATCATGATCCCTGCAATGGCATCACCTTTAACAAACTTTGAAGCACCGTCCATCGCACCGTAGAAATCGGCTTCACGAGTTACTTCAGCACGGCGGATCCGCGCTTGGTCTTGGGTTAATGTGCCAGCATTTAAATCAGCATCAATGGCCATTTGCTTACCCGGCATTGCATCTAAGGTAAAACGAGCACTCACCTCAGCAATACGCCCCGCACCTTTAGTTACCACTGCAAAGTTAATGATAATAAGGATAATAAACACCACTAAACCAACGGCATAATTGCCGCCAATAACCACAGAACCAAAAGCCTCAATGACTTTACCCGCAGCGGCACCACCATTATGACCTTCAAGCAATACAATACGGGTAGAGGCGACGTTTAGAGCGAGTCTTAGTAACGTTGCAATTAATAATACGGTAGGGAAAGCAGCAAAATCGAGTGGTCTGTCAGCATAAATAGCAACTAAGAGTACAACTAAAGCCAACGCAATATTGAATGAAAACAGAATATCTAGCAAAAAAGCAGGAATAGGTAAAACCACCATTCCTAACGCAGCAAGTACTAATAAAGGCGTTCCGATCCCTTTAAAAGTAGATACTTTCATTTGTTTCATTTGGCCAAAAGCTGCTTTTGCATCCATATTAAGATGAACCCTTTATGTCAGATCACGGCGTCAATGGACTGTTATTTGACGCGAATAAACATACAAAGCAAAAATTAAGCCATAAATATTACCTATCTAAAATAGATTAATTATTAGTGCTTTAAATCATCTGGTATGGGTTGTTTAAGCGGGATAGGTTTTGGCCTACGACCTTTACCTTTTTGATATTGCCTAAGCTGGAATACATAAGCCAAGACCTGCGCAACAGCAGTAAATAAGCCTTCTGGCACTTGTTGATCCACTTTAGTCGTGTGGTAAATAGCACGAGCCAACGGCGGGGCCGATACAATAGCAACGTTATGCTCTCGAGCTATTTCACGTATTCTAAAGGCTACGTCATCGACACCTTTAGCGATTAGAAAAGGGGCTGATGATCGGCTTACATCGTATTTAACTGCCACTGCATAATGTTCGGGGTTAACCACAATAACATCCGCATTAGGCACCTCGGTCATCATGCGTCGTTGTGCCATCTCCTGCTGCATTTGTCTTATGCGGCCTTTAACCTCAGGTTTGCCTTCAGTATCTTTATACTCGTCTTTGACTTCCTGCTTGGTCATTTTTAACTGTTTATTGTGATTCCAAATTTGAAATGGCACATCAATAATAACGATTAATAACATCGAGCTGCAAAGTAAGATGAACATCCAAATAAGTAAATCTAGAGCATGGTATACATTACCCGGCAGATGATCACTGGACAGAGTCAAAATATCGTAGAAATAAAATTTTAGTAAAAAATAAGCCGATAACGCTACCACTGAAAACTTTGCAATACCTTTAGTAAGCTCAACCAATGCCTGGGTGCCAAACATACGCTTAAAGCCGTTCATGGGGTTTAACTTACTGCCTTTAGGCATAAACGCTTTGACTGAAAAAGACATGCCACCTAGCACAATATTGCCTAGGAAAGAAACAAACGCCAACAAAGCAATAAAGCTAATTAATGGCCCTGCGAGCTCATTACCGACGACCCCCCACACACGGAACATGGAGTTAGTATCAAAAATCTGATCGCGCTCCATGGAAAATATCTGCTCCATAATGGTATAGAGGCTTTTGGCAATAGCAGGACCTGTCATCGAAAAACCAACAGATGCAGCAAGCAGTACCGCTGCGGTACCTAACTCTTTAGAGCGAGCGACTTGACCTTTTTCTCGAGCTTGTTCAAGTCGCTTGGATGTGGGTTCTTCTGTGCGTTCTTGACCGCTGTCACTTTCTGCCATATGTGCCCCTTAAAATACCACTGAGCCATTAAGTTGACATTGAAGTTGCAAAACGTCACACATAAGTAACTGCGCAGCCATCCACACTTCATCAAAATGCGCCATGATAGGTGCTAACGTTAACCACAAAATCAACAAACCACTAACCATAGTGACCGGGAAACCAATAGAGAAAATATTCAACTGAGGCGAGGCGCGAGTCATTACACCAAAGGATAAATTGATTAATAACAACGCCACAATAGCCGAAATCGACATTGTTAATGCCGAACCAAACATAAAGCTACCCCAATCAGCAAGCGCACGATAATTAGCGAGTGATATACCTTGATTTGAAATAGGAATAGTTTCAAAACTGGCCACCAACATCCGTATCATTAACAAATGGCCATCAACAGCTAAAAAGATAAGTGTTGCTAATAATAGGAAAAAGTTACTCACAACAGGCGTTTGCTCACCAGAACCGGGGTCGACCATGGAGGCAAAACCTAAACTGGTTTGCATACCAATTATTTGCCCTGTTAATACAAATGTTTGCATCACCATTAAGGTTACAAATCCCATGGTGACGCCAATTAAAATTTGCTGAACAATGACAAAAACTGAACTCAATGCCAGTAGCTCGACATTTTCAATAGGGGGTAAAATAGGCGCAACGGCCATCGTTATCGCCACGGATAACATCAATCGAACTCGAGCAGGAGTCGTATTGGCGCCAAATACCGCCATCACCATGAGCATGGATGAAATACGGAAAAACGGCAAAAGATATGCGGCAATTGTTTGACTGATTTCATCAAACAAAATATCCATGGCTTAACCTATAACCTGTGGGATGAGATTAACCATCTCAAAGAAAAAATCCATCATGGTTTGTACTAGCCAATGGCCTAAAAACATCAACGCGAATAACGTCACCAATAAACGTGGTAAAAAGCTTAAGGTTTGTTCGTTAATGGATGTCGCGGCCTGAAATACCGCCACAATTAAACCGATGAATAAGCCTGGTAAAATAATCGCTGACACAATCAGTACGATAACTGACAGTGCTTCTCGAAAGATATCAATGAGCGATTCTGGAGACATAAATACGCGGCCTTATATTCCGAAACTATTCGCTAATGTGCCCATCACTAAGCCCCAACCATCGACGAGTACAAACAACATAATTTTAAATGGCAGTGACACAATCATCGGTGACAACATCATCATACCCATGGCCATTAGAATACTGGCGACGACCAAATCGAGTACTAAAAAAGGCACAAACAGCATAAAGCCAATTTGGAACGCCGTTTTAAGTTCACTGGTAATAAACGCTGGGATCACCACGCTCATTGGTGCTTGCTCAGGAGATTGAATGTCTTTGTAACCAGAAATTTCAATAAATGTTTGTAAGTCTGTGGTACGCACTTGCGATAGCATAAATGTTTTAATGGGTTCTTTACCAACATCATAAGCTTGCGTTAAGGTCATGGTTTCATTGATATAAGGCTCTACAGCTTCAGCATAAATCTTATCAAAAACCGGTGCCATAATAAAAAACGTCATGAACAAACTGATGCCGATCAATACCTGATTCGAGGGTGTTTGTTGTAAACCCAAAGCTTGTCTTAATATCGATAGCACCACAATGATGCGGGTAAATGAAGTGAGCATTATCACCATTGCAGGAATAAAACTCATTGCTGTCATCAGCAATAAAATCTGCATTGTTACCGAATATTCAGTTGTTCCGTCTGCAGCTGTTGTAACCGTTAACGCAGGTAACACCCCATCTTGAGCCAGTGCTGAAGGCGATAAAACCATTGCCACTAGCGCCATCATCGCCAATACCAATGCTGTTGTGTACTTATTCATTATTGCTGTTCCTTGGCTTGTTTTAGACGGCTAGCAAACGAAGAAATGGGAACGTCGACGGGGGTGGCTAACTTATCAATCAAATTAATCTGTTGCGAGGTTACACCAAGTAGATATTGCTGGCCATTGACCTCCACCAATACCACTTTTTCACGTTGACCGATGGGAGTTACTGCAATCGTTTTAATCACACCGCCATTAGATGTTACTAACTTAAGACGTTTTACAATATAAGCTAACAAAAAAATAAGCGCTAATACGACAATTAATCCACCAACCATGTTGGCTAATGTTGCCACATTAGACACTTCAGCGGGATGAGCAGAGGTATTTTTAGCCAGAGTACTAGACACTTCAGGGACGCTTAACGCCTCACTCATAATGCTCAGCATTAGTATCATATTCGCCACTGCTATTCCTTGTTTGTGCAACCAACTTAGCAAAGCTCAACACACGCCAATCTTTGCTATATTATTGTTTATTATATTTTTTAGTTATTTAAGTTTTTTGATACGTTCTGTTTGGCTAATAACATCCGTTAAGCGGATACCAAATTTGTCATTCACTACCACAACTTCACCATGAGCAATCAGGGTTCCATTAACCATAACGTCTAAAGGCTCACCGGCTACACGATCAAGTTCGACCACCGAACCTTGGTTGAGCTGGAGTAAATTACGGATGCTAATAAAACTGCGACCCACTTCCATTGAAATCGTTACCGGAATATCTAGAATGCCGTCTAACTTGGCAGCTTCTTCTTTCGTGATAGGTCTGGAATCATCGACTAATTCATCAAGCTCAACGTGTTCAGCTTCTTCTAAAGCTTGTTCTGCCATTGCTGCGGCCCAGTCATCGCCTGTATCTTCTGTGCTCATTCTACTTCACCTTATAAATCTGAAATATCACGCGACTTGCCTTTGCGAGTCACTAATTGCATCTCTGTTTTAACCGTTTCTGGCCGCGGAATTTTCTCACTGATTTTTAATGCTAAATTATCGCGCGATTTACCCATTTTACAACGATAAGTCGGTAAACCTTCAATTCGCATCATAATGTGTTCAGGTAAATCTATCGGGATAATATCCCCAGCTTTAAACCCCATCACATCACGTAATGTCACTTCATGTTCAACAACATTGACATCAAAACCGACCTGCACGTCCATGATTTCATCACGTAATGCTTGCGACCAGCGCATATCAGTATCTTGTTTATCACTTTGAACACCGGCATCGAGTAATTCACGAATGGGCTCAATCATCGAATACGGCATGGTAATGTGGAAATCACCACCGCCGCCATCAACTTCGATATGGAACGAATTAATCACGACCACTTCTGTCGGGCTGACAATATTCGCCATTGCAGGATTCACTTCAGAGTCGAGGTACTCAAACTCCACATCCATTACTGGTGCCCATGCTTCTTTATAATCTTCAAAAATAATTTTAAGCAACAACTGTACAATACGGCGTTCTGTTGGTGTAAATTCACGGCCTTCAATTTTGGCATGAAAACGACCATCACCACCAAAGAAATTGTCTACCAGAATAAAGACTAAACGTGCTTCCATGGTGATTAATGCAGTGCCTTTAAGTGGACTGAAACGCACCATATTTAAACTGGTTGGCACAAATAAAGTATGTACATACTCGCCAAACTTCAGCATTTGTACGCCATTGATCGACACTTCAGCTGCGCGACGCATCATGTTAAACATACTGATGCGTAAATGCCGTGCAAATCGCTCATTTACGATTTCAAGCGTGGGCATACGGCCACGCACAATTCGATCTTGAGAAGAGAAATCATAAGAACGCGCATCAGCGCTGTCCTCTTCTATCTCATCATCATCAACATCATCAACACCATGCAAAAGCGCATCAATTTCATCTTGGCTTAATAAATCACTCACATCATCGCCTTAGCAGTTAATGCTTTTGGTTATTGCATTACAAAACCAGTAAACAGGACTTTTTCAACAACTTTCTTACCTGTTATTGGTTGCAGCGTATTTTGAACATTGAGTAAGGCTAACTGACGCAGCTCATCTTTACCGGCTTGGGTACTGAGTTTTTGTACGTCAGCTGCACTAAAAGTAGTTAGTAATGCATCTTCAATTAATGGAATATGTTTTTGTGTAAGCACACTATCATCTTCACCGCGCACCATTAATTGAACTTTTATTTCAACTAATCTAGCTCGATCGACACCTGGTAAATTAAATAGGAAAGGCCTAGGCATGCCAACGTAATCAGCTTGAGCATTATTGACCGGTGCAACAGCTTCTGTAGCGTCATCAGCGTTTACAGCAATAGGGGCTGGCTCATCCGTCCCCATGAAAAACCACAATCCGCCTCCAATCAGTAAAGCCAACACTAAACCAATACCACCAAAGATGAGCAGCTTATTACTTTTTTTACCGCCTTCAGCGGGTTCGTTTAATTCTAATTCTTGTTCAGGCATTCTGGTTCCTAATCAACATTGTGATTAATATTGAAACTTAGCTAAGTAGTCAGCTTTTATTGAAAAGTCATATTATTGCTATAGGTTACCTGCTTAAGCATAATAATCTATAGCTGAATGTAAACTCCTTGATGGATTTGTCATCAAGCTGACCTCTTGTGCTGAAATTTCGTCCAACTGACTGTCTCCCCCACCTTGATTAGATGATTGTTCATGCTGTTGTTCACTACCACCATCACCTTGGGACACTTGGCTGTCTGTCAGTTGCAATCCTTCTTGAGCCAGCATATCGCGTAATCGAGGCATAGCTTGTTCAACTATATCGCGGGTTTGCGACTGCGCTACATGAAACTGTACTTGAGTTTGATCGCCCTGAATTTGAATTTTAACCGTTAAATGTCCAAGTTCTGGTGGATCAAGACGAATTTCAGCTTGTTGAATACCATTACTGACCATGGTTATTAACTGCTGTTTCATTACAGGAGAAAAACGCTGGATCATCTCTTGCATCTGAGCACCAGGCTCTCCCTGTGGTCTTAACGATAGCTGAAATTGTGGAACATCACTTTTATGGACCGAGGTAAAGCTACTCTGATTTTGTAACGCCTTACTGTCAGTGTCACCGATGTCAGCCAGAGTATCTAATCCAAAACTAGTTTGATTTACAGCGGTTGAAGGATCACCGGAGGCGCGTTTTGCCGCTAAGGAATCTAGGACCACCGAAAAATCAGCTTTTGCTAGTACTTTGGCATTATCAGTGTCTAATTGGATGTTGCCATCAATACGAGTTTTGTCACCTAAAATGGTCTCAGGGTCAATTGTCATCGCTGATGTAGCTGCAGTTAACGCTGCAGAACGGCTAACGCCAGAAGCAACAGTTTTATCGACTTTAGCGGTTGCTAAACTCTGGTTTGTCGCACTAACTTGGCCTTGAACAGCTACACTTGTGGCAACTGATTTATCAATTTGGCTCTGTTCTTCACTATTAAGCACACTATCAGGCGATTCATTACTGCTAGTCATAACCTGTGCTTGTAAATTGAAGTCACTAAGTAATTTGCTTAAATCTTGATTGTCTAGAGCTTGTAAATCTTGTGCAGATAAATCAGCAAATGCCATTAAGTTGTCGAGTTCTTCTGGACTAAGCTGAGAAAGAACATCTTTAATAGAAGAAACATCAGCTTCAAGCTCAAGAAGATCTACATCTACGGTATTGCTTTTAGGTTCTGTGGAAACTGCTGCGTCAAAATAAACGTCGGATTTATCGACATGCGGCAATTCATTTCCGCCAGAGGAATGACGTTTATTAAATAAATCTGCCATATTAAGTTGAGCAAAAATCAATTCCGCATCAGCATTTTCTTCGGTAGACAACTCGTTTGCTAAGGCAACACTGGTTTTGTCTACTTCAGCATCCATTGACACCTGCGCTGTATTACCACTGCGCCGTATAACAAGATCGGATTCACTCGCCTGATTGAAAGCAGATAAGAATGATGTATTTTCAACATCTTGTACATTCCCCTTCGTACTCACATCGGCAGATTTACTGCTACTGCCAAGTAAGATATTGCTCATCTGCTGCATAATCTACTCCACTCAATCAAACAAGGTTAAGTTATTGGTCATCTAAAAAATTGCTCAGTATTCAAACCTTATGCGTCATATAACGGTTTATTTCGCTATATCAATAAGGTCATCATGAAAACCTTATAAATAGGAATTCACTGTCGCTTCGCTGACGATTTTCATTTCAATTATTGATATTAAGCAATTTAAATGCCAATACTCATTAACTGGTTAATTTTTCGGTGGATTAAATAAACAAAAAGAGTAATGAAAAAAGTTAACCGTAAAACGATATTAGGACTAGAGAGTCATTTGGCAGGTAGTGTTATTTAAGATTTCGGCGAAAATATTGCTGCATAGCAAATTCATCCGACATTTTTTGTTCGCGCTTAGCTTCTATCACCATCGCTTTAGTTGCTTTTTGGCTTAATAGCATCTCTACCGCTTTGCGTTTTTGTTGTTTTTCTTGCCAATGAATTTGACGATAACCGACTTGTTTTTCAGCATCTTTAACCGCGGCAACTTGCTGGGTAATAGCGCTATCGACTTGACGAATAAATTGATGAAATTGATGGTATTGGTTAGCACGCAATGTAGTCCCTGTATGCCCTTCCATCTGTTTCATATAATCTAAACGATAGTTGTTTAGCGCGTCCAACTGCCCCTGGCGTTTTTGTTTTTCAAATTGCGCAGACTTAAGCTGTAATGCCGCTTGGTCTTCTGCTGCGGTGGCTAACTTCAATACCGTCAGTAGTGGGTCAGTTCGAGTCATTGATATTATCCCTGACACTGTGCGGCAATTTGAGTCAACATGACTCGGCTTTCTTCAAACGTCACCGGGTCTTTAAACCCCTGCCGCAAAAAGGCATTCATTGCAGGTTGTAAGCGTATGGCATTATCAATCCTAGGATCGCTGCCTTGTGAGTAGGCCCCAATTGAAATCAGATCGCGATTTTGCTGATACAGCGAATACATCTGTTTAACTTTACGCATCGCTTCTAAATGTTCTTCACTGATCACCATTGGCGCGACACGGCTAATCGATGCTTCTACATCAATAGCGGGATAATGGCCCGAATCAGCAAGCTGACGAGATAATACAATATGGCCATCTAAAATTGCTCGAGAAGCATCGGCGATAGGATCTTGTTGGTCGTCACCTTCGGTTAATACCGTATAAAAAGCGGTAATTGAACCTTGTCCAGCACCGCCATTACCCGCTCGCTCGACCAGACGCGGTAACTTAGCGAATACTGAAGGTGGATAGCCTTTGGTTGCAGGTGGCTCACCGACAGCAAGAGCGACTTCTCGTTGTGCTTGTGCGTAACGCGTTAAACTGTCCATCAGCAATAGTACATCGTAACCTAAATCTCTAAAATACTCGGCGATACGCGTGGACGTTTCACAGGCTCGTAAGCGCATTAACGGGGACGTATCCGCTGGTGCAGCCACAACGACTGAGCGCGCACGGCCTTCTTTACCTAAAATTTCTTCGATAAACTCTTTAACTTCACGACCACGCTCGCCCACTAACCCCACCACAATAATGTCGGCTTTCGATCCTCGAGTCATCATGCCAAGTAGCACACTTTTACCCACACCGGAACCCGCAAACAAGCCCATTCGCTGCCCTTTGCCAACCGTTAACATCGAGTTGATGGCACGAACGCCGACATCTAACGGCTCAGTAATCGCTCGTCGAGATAATGGATTAATATAAGGACCATGACGCGATGCATGTTGATCTGTATTAAGCGGGCCTAAACCATCTAACGGCACGCCGCTACCGTCTAATACTCTGCCTAATAATGACAAGCCTACATTTAATCCTGATTGTTCACCTAAAGGCTTTACACGGGCACCAGGTAAAACGCCTCTGAGCTCTTCAATAGGCATTAAATACAGTAATTTGTCATCAAAGCCGACAACCTCAGCAACCAACTCGCCAACCATGGTTTCAATAGAGCATAAACTACCAACAGGCGCGCGGCATCCAGTCGCTTCAAGCGTTAAACCAACTACCCTAACTAACTGGCCGCTTGCAACTGGTCGCAGCGGTAACACGTGTTTATGATGTACAGCGAATTTGTTCAGTAGTTTATGTTGACGAGTGCTCATCGGTATTTCCTTGAGATAGGTCTTTCGTCTGTTGCTGAGCGTCTGCGACTTTACCAGCTGTTGAGGTATCGGCTTGTGCATTTGAATTAAGAGGCGCACTTGTATTGAACTTCGTGCTTGTATCGAGAGTTACACCGGCATCAGAATCAACAACATCAGAGTCTTCAGCGTCGATTGACGCTGCCGAAGAAGTATCAACGTGTTGCTCTAATGTTTCAGTAACGGTATTAGCGCCCATCTCTGCGCCAGACTCTTCGACATCACCTTGGCCAATCTCGTCTCTATCGGTGTCTTCTGTATTATCGGTTGTGCCAGCAAGTTCAGCTGCTTGCTGATGTTCACTAAAATTATCGACTGCTGTGGTTTGATATTGTGGATGAGTTGATTTTTGTTGCTGCACATTTTTAGCTAACTGATTCGACTGGGCGTCTAATTCACTAAACACTTGGTTAATACGCTGCTCTACCCGTAAATCGACAGCAGAACGAACGCTTTCAATCATACAGTCACCATTAGATAACGTCGGATCGATATCGATTTGCCACTGATTTTTTTGCAGTTGCTCGGCACTGTAACATTGGTTTACGAGTTCAGCATCAGCCTGATTAAAGCGTAGTTTAACCAACTGTTCTTTTAATGGAAGTGCGTCAACGCCTTGGCGTAGCGCCGATAATATATGCTCTGGATAAGTCTTAAGCTCATGGCCGATAACCGATTTGGCTAAACTGATTGTCATGGCCAACAATTCCGCTTCAATTTCATTATCTAAAATGGATAATGGCAACTCGAATTGGGAAATAATGTGGTTAAGTTGTGCTATAAGCTCATTGGCTTTAATTTGCCCAGCGTCTAATCCTTGTTGCTCGCCTTGAGTAAAACCTTGTTGATGACCTTGCTCTAGTCCTTCTAAACGCCCTTGCTCTAATCCTTGTTGATGACCGTTTTGCTTACCCTGTTCAAACCCTTCTTGCTCAGCTGCAGCACGAATCTCTTCAATTTGCGCCATCGTCGGTGGCGCCATAGACTTCTCAGCCCCAGTAACAGGACTAGGTGTGTGAGCTTCAGCGAAATGTCCAAAAAAATTTGAAGGTTCTAGACTGCTATCTTTGGTAATATCAGGTAGCTGCCAATGACTAAATTCAGCCTCGCTATCGGTAGTGAGTGCATCTTTAGGCGGTTTTGATTCAGGCATAATTCATCACTTGTGTTGTTAAAAACATTGGCTCAAAACAAAAATATTAACAGTAGTACACAATATTAAGAGTACTACTAACAACCTAATAATACAGATAGCTGACAGATATCCAAATAGAAATACCCGCCAGTACTGTCACACTAATGAATATGCGCATGGTTACAAGAACTCGTCACCACCGCCGCCGCCTAGCATAATCTCACCACTGTCACTGAGTCGACGGGCAATAGACAGAATTTCTTTTTGTGCCACTTCAACTTCACTAATACGGATGGGGCCCATGGCTTCTAAGTCGTCACGGAGCAATTCAGCTGCACGTTTAGACATATTACCCAGAATTTTCTCTTTCAACGCTTCGTCCGCACCTTTGAGTGCTTTCATCAGCACATCTTGCTGTACTTCTCGTAACAATGCTTGAATACCGCGGTCGTCAACGTCAATGAGGTTTTCAAACACAAACATCATGTCTTGTATTTGCTGCGCCATTTCTTCATCTGACTCACGCATGGTTTCCATGATTTGACTCTCAACACCGGTATCGAGGTAGTTCATGATATTAGCAGCCGCTTTTAGGCCACCCATTTTAGCCGCTTGCTCACCGCCTTGACCCGCAAATTGTTTTTCCATAATGTCGTTTAATTCTTGCAATGCCGCAGGCTGAACTTCTTCAAGATTGGCAATACGCATCATCAAATCTAAACGGGTATTTTCAGGGAACTGACTAAAAATTTCAGCAGCTTGATCGGGTTCTAAATACGATAATACAATTGTTTGAATCTGCGGATGTTCATTTTGAATAATGGTGGCCACTTGACGTGCATCCATCCATTTTAATGAATCCAGACCTTTAGCTCCGCTGCCCATGATAATTTGTTCAATTAAATTACCGGCTTTATCTTCACCCAATGCTGCAGTTAACGCTTTACGGACGAATTCTTCACTGTTAAAACCAATAGAAGAAAACTTTTGAATATCGTCTAAAAATAATTGGTGAACGCCAATGACCTTTTCTTGACCAAAGTCATCCATTGCTGCCATCGCCATACCCACTTTTTGCACTTGCTTAGGCTCTAAGTGTTTTAAAATTGACGCCGCATCTGCTTCACTCAAGCTGAGCAGTAAAATAGCCGTTTTTTCAACACCAGTAATTAACTCGGGGTCAAATGCTGTTGATTTCTCTGCTTTAGCTGCTTTATCTTTTTTTTCATTAGCCATTGTCTTGTAACCAGTTTTTAATCACTTGAGTGGAAAGTTCGGGCTCATTTGCCACTAACGCTCTAATTGCTTTAATCATATCATCATCTTTATGTAAATTAGGTATTTGAATTGACCCATCATCAGCATAACTGTATTCCGCCTCTTTGGTATTAAGCATACCTAAGGTATCTGCTGCATACTGATCTTCAATTTCAGCTAACTCATGTCCTGGACGAATATCGTCAGGCATGTTGATGCCATTGGGATTGGTTAGCTTCTTAAGCATAGGTCTCACTACGGCTAGAATGAGCACTAAAATAACAATTGCACCTAATGCCAATTTAATTGCGCGCCAGAACCAAGGCTGCTCCCACATATCTGGCTCAGGTAGCACTTCAATTAACTGGTCCATAAACGGCACCGTTACCACTTCTAGTGCATCACCACGCTGGGTACTAAAACCTACCGCGCCTTCTAATAAGCGGCGAATATTAGTTAATTCTTGTTCTGTTCTCGGCACGCGAGTGACTTGGCCGTTCTCATCGACTTGGCCAGGTTTAAAATTAATCGCAACAGACACACTAACACGACGAACCACCCCAATTTGTTGACGAGTATGGCTGATGGTAGTGTCTAATTCATAATTACGCGTGGCTTCTTTTGATGAGTCACCAGACATGGTTGAGGTTGTTGCTTCACCTGCCACTTGCGGAATATCAGATTCCATCGGCGGTTGATTGCTTAGCGCACCAGGAATACCGCCAGAGTTTTGACCAGACGAATTTCTCTCAATGATCATTTCACTGCGAATCGCCGGTAAATCAGGAGAGAAACGCTTCGCGGTTTGCTCTACTGCGGTAAAGTTCATATTCACATCGACTTGAGAAGTAAAATTCTCAGGTCCTAAAATTGGCATTAAGATTGATTCGATTTTTTTACGGTATTCAGCCTCTTGCTGTTGTACTAGCTCTTGCTCACGACGTGCTCTAGAAGACGCGCCATCTTGACTACCGGAATTGAGTAAGCGCCCATTTGAATCGGTTACCGTCACACGAGTAGGTTCAAGCCCTTGAACAGCAGAGCCTACGATATCAACAATGGCATCAATCTCTTCCTGGCCCAAACCACCACGACGCACATTAACGACCACTGTGGCACTGGGTTTAGATGCATTACGGGCAAAAACATTTTCTTTTGGTAATGCTAATATCACTTTCGCACGACTAATGCTTTTTAACTCTTCAATGGCTCTGGCTAGGTTTTGTTCTTGGCTTTGTTTTAAGCGTGCTTGTTCCATACGCTGACTGACACCAAAACCACTATCTTGGTTTAAGTAATCATTTGCTTGAGTACTACTTTGAATACCGGCACGGCTGAGCAGTAATTTAACTTCTTGATACTTATCTTCAGGCACTTTAACCACATCGACGTTAATTTGATAATCGATTTGGTTTTTATCAAGCACGTCTAAGACGAGAATCATCTCAGCGGTTTCCATTTTACCAAGTGGGCGATAATCAGGCTCTTGAGCCCACATCATCACAAAAACAGCCATAGCAAGGCATATTGCTAATGCCAGAATCATGATGACTTGACGCATCATATCTGCACCACCAACGCCACCAAGAAGTCCAGATTTGTTCTCTTGTTGGACACCGCCATCGGCTGTTGAACCCGAACCTACCATAATGTCTGTGCTCACAATACGTACCTGCTATATCTAATGTTGTTATGTTATTTAGTGCTCAAAACCGTCTGCGACTAAACAGGCATACTCATAATTTCTTTATAAGCATCGACGAGCTTATTACGTACTTGCACCGTTGCTTCAAAGGCAACGCCGGCTTTCTCACGCGCAATAACGGTATCAGACAACGTCACCGTGGTGTCGCCCATGTCTAAACGAGTCGCTAAGCTTGATGATGCTTGTTGCAGCTCATTGACGCTACCCACCGCTTGAGACAATAACTGACTGAAATCAGCACCCGTGGTGTTATTCACTTGCTGGGTAAGGTTAGGACGAATAGATGAACCAATAGAAGGGGCTATTTCGCCGCGAAGCGATTGCATTTCTTGCATTAATGGATTTGCGCTAATCTGCATGGTGTAACTCCCTTTCGTCGACTTTTTGACGACAACAATAACTGATATGGAGTTAAAGCAATTTAGATGCCAGTATTACAATTAGTAAAAGATTAGCCGATAAAAGAGGGAGAGAACACAAGCAGAAGCACAAGCAAAAGCAACCTCTCCATTAAATGCAACAGGTTACTCTTGCGTAGGTTAACGATAAAAAATAGACTTCAAATCATAACGTTAACGAACGAATTGCTGACAACATTTGCGTTAAGCAGGTAATTGAATACCCATATCACGCATTTTGGCCATTTTATAACGTAGCGTACGGGCGCTTATACCAAGCTTTTCAGCGACCATTTTTCGACTGCCCTGACATTGATTTAGAGTTTCTAAAATAATGACATGTTCCTGGGCTTTTAGTTCGTCACCTAAACCGTCAACTTCGGCTGGCTTATCCGCATCAACACATTCAGTTGCAACTAACTTCACATCGGCACAATCTAAAATAATGTCATTGACACCAATATCATCATTAACCCGTAATATCAGCGCTCGTTGAATAACATTATCTAACTCACGCACGTTACCGGGCCAACGATGAGTTAATAAACGTCGAGTGGCAGCATCATCAAGCTTAGGTACCGAAGCCATATTAAATGCTTTAGCATGCTTAATCAGTAAATGCCGTGCCAGCGGTAAAATATCTGCAGGACGTTGATGCAGTGCAGGCCACGTTAACGGAAACACATTAATTCGATAGTATAAATCTTCCCTAAACTCACCCGATGTTGCCATCGCTTTTAAATCTCTGTTTGAGGTTGCCAACACTCGAACATCAAGTTTAATGGTTTTGCGGCCACCTAAACGCTCTACTTCGCGCTCTTGTAATACCCTGAGCAATTTAGCTTGTAAGCCAAGTTCCATCTCAGATATTTCATCCAGTAATATTGTGCCGCCTTGAGCTTGTTCAAACTTACCTGGACAGGCTTGATAAGCGCCCGTAAATGCGCCCTTTTCGTAACCAAATAAAGTGGCTTCTAACATATTTTCAGGTATTGCGGCGCAGTTAATCGCAATAAACGGCTGATCATGGCGTTGGCTATGTTGGTGAATATAGCGCGCTAACACTTCTTTACCTGAGCCACTAGGACCCATAATCATTACCGATGCATCAGATACTGCTACCCGTTGAGCCAACGACAACAGCGCTAGACTTTTCTCATCTGCTACCACGGGTTTATCATGATTTTGTTTTAAAGGTAAATAGCGTGACACCTGATTCAACAACACTTCAGGCGCAAACGGTTTAGCAAGATAATCCACCGCACCTAATTTCATCGCACTCACGGCACTGTTAATGGTGGCATAAGCGGTCATTAACAATACTGGCAATTTAGGTTGGTTTTGTTGTAAATAGCTTAACAAGCCCATGCCACCAATACCGTCCATTTGTACATCGCTAATCACCAAATCAAATTGGTTAGCTTTTAGGGCCAAAATAGCCTCTTCAGCGCTACCTACATCAATACAGTCATAGTGGGCAAGCATTAGGGTATCAAGCAATGCCTCACGTAAATCAGCATCATCTTCAACTAATAGAATATTTGCTTCAGCCACGCTTCACCTCCTGATCACTTGCTTTGTTAATGTGTGGAAAGCTCAACCTAATATGGCAACCCATACCCGGCTTACACGACAATTGAATTTGTCCACCATGGTTACGCACTACCGACTGTACAACCGCTAAGCCCAAACCAGTACCTTGGCTTTTAGTGGTAAAAAAGGGTTCAAGAATTTGTTGTTGCATTGACGGCTCGAGCCCTTTGCCATTGTCGATGACATCTAACAATAGCCCATCAGGTGTCTCGCTGGCACTGACCTTTATTTTTGTGGCGCCCGCTTCAATGCTATTCATCACTAGATTATTAACGGCAGAACTAAGTGCATTAGCATTGGCAAGCATCAAAGAATGTGAAGTATCTTCAACAACAAGCTGGCAATGTTTTTTATCGGCAATCGGTTCGCAGCTAGCCATCACTTGGTTAATGATTTCATCCATTGAGACTGATTCAGCCATCCCATCTTGACGTCCCCTTGCCATTAGCAACATGTCATTAACTTGACGTTCTAGCTCATTAAGCCGGTCGACCAATTTAGATTGAAACTTAGACCTGGCAGAATCAGATAATTTAGGGCTAGCAAGATTAGAGGCATACAGCAAAGCTGCCGACAATGGGGTGCGCACCTGATGTGCTAATGTCGCCACCATTTTGCCTAATGCCGATAAACGTTGTAAATGAGACAAGTTTTTCTGCAATAAACGGGTTTCAGTGAGATCGGTTAACACAATCAACTGCCCAGGTTCAGGCGCTAATGGCGTAATAGCCAATTTTACTCGTCGACCATTTTTAAGCGACACTTCATGGCCGTCATCATCTTGTGGGGCAAAAGCACGATGAATAATATCAAACCAACGGGCCCCCTGCAGAGGTCGTCCTAAGAGTTCGGTTGCAACTGGGTTGGCTAACGTAACCACACCGTCACCATCAAGGATCACCACACCAGATGGCATGGCTTGAAGAATATGCGCCATTTGATTAGACATATTGGCGGCCTTACTAGAATAAGAACTGATAACCGCAGTGGTTACGTTAGTGGCTGAGTTAGTAGTTGAGCTGGTTGTTGAGTTCACATTACGCTGCTGAACTAAATTCGCCGCAACAGCTGGCGATTTCGCCTCTATATCAGTTGTAGTGATAGACGAAGCTGACGCAGATAACTCATAATCTGAATGATCGGTATGTGTTAACGCTCGTGCTAAATACATGGTCGCTCCGTCAAAATAATAACATTTGATTAGCTGAATGCATTTACTGTGCCAAGCAAAAATCTAGGTGCTAGGTTCTGCGTTCTAAAATCTAAGCAACACCTGGATCCCCGATTAAAGCATTCGAGGATGACGTGCGGGTGGTGCAACATCTAGGTACTGGGTTCTGGGTTCTGGGTTCTGCGTTCTAAAATCTAAGCAACACCTGGGTCCCCGATTAAAGCATTCGAGGATGACGTGCGGGTGGTGCAACATCTGGATACTGGGGTACTGGAGTACTGGATTCGGGATTCTGCGCTCTAAAATCTAAGCAACACCTGGGTCCCCGATTAAAGCATTCGAGGATGACGTGCAGGTAGTGCAACATCTAGGCACTGGGGTTCTGGATTCGGAGTACTGGGCTCGGGGTTCTGGGTTCTGGGTTCTGCGCTCTAAAATCTAAGCAACACCTGGATCCCCGATTAAAGCATTCGAGGATGACGTGCGGGTGGTGCAACATCTGGATTCGGGGTTCAATAAACGAAAAACACATCCGAAGATGTGTTTTATTAAATCATTGCAAAAGCAATAACAAAGCAAATGTTAATCTTTACTCAAACCATATTTACGCATTTTTTCAACTAATGTTGTACGGCGAATACCCAACATTTCAGCGGCTCTTGCCACCACACTGTCTTGCTGCTCAAGTGCTTGACGGATCATGTCGATCTCTAATTCTGCCAGTAAGTCTTTTAAATTGACCCCTTCAGGCGGTAATTCACTTGGGAAACGCGTTTCAGGTATTTCAACCGGTTCTTCATCACTGAATATTGATGCTAAAGCATCGCGCTCTAACTGCTCTTCACTGATTTCAACACAATACTCTGGTACATCAATGTAACGGTATTTATGCGGTAAATCATTTACATCAACCAATCCGCCGGGATATAAAATAGTTAAGCGTTCAACTAAATTAGACAGCTCACGCACGTTACCAGACCAGGGATGTTCTTTTAACGATTCAATAGCGCGTTGGGTAAAACGAACCTTACCACGGCCTTCATTAAACACTCGGTTAACTAATTCATGTAGTAATAACGGCACATCGTCACGACGCTCACTTAATCCTGGCATCTCAATTGGGAACACATTGAGTCGATAATATAAATCTTCACGAAATGTGTTATCTACAATCATGGTTTCAAGGTCGCGATGCGTTGCGGCAACGATACGCACATCGGTAGCAATTGTTTTACTGCCACCAACACGCTCAAATACCTTTTCTTGCAACACACGTAACAACTTAACTTGCATTTGCAGCGGCATATCGCCAATTTCATCTAAAAATAGCGTGCCACCTTCTGCCAATTCAAAACGGCCTTTACGAGATGATATCGCCCCAGTGAAAGAGCCTTTTTCATGGCCAAACAATTCACTTTCAAGTAACTCAGCAGGTATTGCACCACAATTGACCGGGATAAACGGTCCATCACGACGCTCAGATAAATAATGAATATTACGCGCGACCACTTCTTTACCGGTTCCCGATTGACCCAATACTAATACTGTCGCATCCGAACTTGATACTTGGTTAATCAAATGGCGGACTTTAGCAATACCTTCGCTGCGCCCAACAAGGCTGCGGAATAACTTGGTTTGATTGCCACTGGTTAAGGTATGTTCGCGTTTAGCTTGGCCAAAAACTTGGCAAAAATGCAGCAGTTCAGTCAATTGCGGATAATTTATCGGCTCTTCGATGGTTCCGAGCAAATTAGATAAATTGATGTCGGTATCGCCTAATAACAACATCGGTTGCCAGGGCACTATCGCGGCAATGTTTTTGATACTCTCGACACTGATATTTTCATCAACGATGACAACGGCGCGATACCGAGACTGTTCGATTAAGGCTGCAAAAGATTCATTAGAAACTATTTCACACTGTTCACCTAGGAATTCCAAAATGCAGCACAAACGAGTCACGCGCTCTGATGGGGTACCGACAATTAAAATTCTTTGTTCTATTTGCATCATTCAGAAGGCCAAAAGCTCTTGTTATAGGTATTGATTCGGGATGATTATGCCGCATATCGCCACATAAACCAAAGTACATTGCCGTCATAACAACTGACAACACTGACATTATTCTAGCATTATTCCTAAAACAGGATCGTTAATCCGCTACATACAGTGAATAAAAACGAACTCGATGGTAAATAACCTCAGCTAGGGATAATAAATGGTTATCAAACAGCCCTTTGTCTCGCTAACTGTGTTGCATTGACTTGCAATAGGCTAGCTATTGGCGCGCCTATTCGCCTTGTTAGCAAAACAAATGACAAGTTTGATATGAAATAGGCCGCATGTTGTCATTTTGCCTTACATAACCCACATCTTAACCCGAGTTGAGGTTAAATATTGTATTATCAGCCCACTATAAGCAAGCATCAGTTACATATTATCTACAACAGATAGCATTTTATGTTGAAAATGGTGGTTTTTCATTCAAAAAATCTAATGGAGCAAATTTTGTTTCGGTTATGAGGATCATTTCGGTTATGAGAATCAATACACTCGCAAGAAACGCTCTCTCACGGAAAATAGATGATGCTAATGAATTAGCTTAAATTAAGTATTTGAAATGGATACATGAATTGCAGGTAATAAAATTATTTACAGGCTCAAAAACTAAACCAGATAGCAAAAAAGACGCTAAGCGTCTTTTTTAGTTTACATACAGTATGCTGTAACGATTAAGCGGGTTCGGAGGTTAACTCGTGCATATCTTGCGGAATTGCATCCCAACCTTCTTTAATGGTTTTTAAAATCGACACCACATCATCAATCGCTTGTGGGTCGTTATTGATGTTAGCTTCAGACAGTCTGCGTAACATATAGTCGTATAACTGGTTTAAATTACCAGCCACTTCTGCACCGGCATCCATGTTTAAACTGCCATTCAAACCATTAATAATGCCCATCGTTTTACCGATTAATACACCGCGATTTGTTATATCACCGTTTGCAATGGCGAGTTTTGCTTGAACCAGGCGCTCTAGTGCACCCGCTAATAACATTTGAATAATACGATGTGGTGTTGCCACAGCCAGATTACTGTCAACTGAAACCTTACGATATGATTGCATTGAACCGCGCATATTTACACCTACCTATTTGAATCGATTACTTTATATACATTAATTTGGCGTTTTGTGGTATTGCCTGCCTGTAATAACGTTTGCCTAAAATCCATAATTTTTTGGCTTTGTTTTATGAGTGTCTGAGTTAAATCATACTGCTGTTCGAGTATCTCTCTGTCAGTAAAATTAGTATCAGCTACCAAGGCATGTAATAAACTTTGACGCATCTCAATAAGTGATTGCAATTCTGATACCAGATCAGAAACAGCTTCATCTTCAGGCTTCGAATTTTCAATTTTATCAATAATATACATAAGCTTATTATTAACATCATTTATTCTATTCAGTGAGTATGTCAACCTAAGACCTCTTTAAATACCTTCAAAATTCATTTAACCAACCATGAGTCAAAAAAACGACATAGAAACTCAGTAACAGTTATTAACATTGAACCAAATACTCATAACGACCAACGACCCAAACTACTTAGTTATTATCTCTCACAACACCAGGTAACGAATCTATACGCGATTGTATGTCACCGGCCTGTGCATTTAAGCTTGCCACAACTAAATCCATCGCATTGAATTGAGTATACAAACGCGCACTATAGGCTTCCATGCGGGTATTTAATTGCTCACGGCTATCACCAAGACGGCTGAGTTGTTCATCCAGTGTAGTATCACGACTGTCCATGATGCCACCGGTTTTAACATAACCATCCATTAAAGTAGACATTTTACTCGCCAGCCCAGAATCCTCAGTACTGAACATCTCAGCAATAGCGCCTTTGTCGCTCGCAATCATTTCAGTTAACTTAGTCGAGTCAATTTCGAGCAAGCCTTTACTTGTGGTGGTTATACCCAAGTTAGCCAGCATTTGACTACCATCAGAAGTGCTGAATTGACTCGATAACATATTACGCATTTGACTTTGTATGCTTCGAGGTAACGAATCACCTTGTAAAATACCCGCTTTTTCAGTACTGGCATCATAACTGGTCAAACCTTGGATTGTGGTCATTACAGAATTATAAGCAGAAACAAAACCTTCAATCGCTGTTTTAGTTTTAGAGGTATCTTTACTTACGGTAAGTGTGGTGGTTTTATCAATATCTGCCGCAGTTAACTTCAACGAAACCCCAGTTATTCCCTCTTCAATTTCATTAGTTTGAGAAACCACTTTCACCCCATCTATATATGCAATGGCGCTCTTTGCAGCGGTTATCTCTGTCATTGAAAAGGTATCTGCTAAGCCGGAATTACCATCTGTGTCGGTTGCGGTAACGCTAATGGTATTTTCTTCACCAGAATTTTTTGAACCTAGCACTAATTGCGGCCCTAGCTCACCGTTAATAATAGTGGCGGTAACATCATTGTTATCATCTGAACTGTTAATTTTGTTCATGATTTCAGTTAAGGTATCTGTTGCTTCAACATCAATATTAAAACTATCGCCACTACCAACCACAATGGATAACGAGCCAGTACCAATGGTGGTAGCATTATCAGTTACTACAGCTGAACCGACTTTTTGGTTTTGGGCTAATTGCTCAACTTTTACTTGATAACTACCCGACACAGCGGTTTTATCAACGGTTGCAGTAAGGTACTCTTTTGTTGATGCGGCGACTTTTTGACTACTAAACGTCTCAGTTTTGGTCAGGGTGGTTAATTTGCTTTTAAATTCTGACATGGCACTTTTTAATGAGCCAATGCCAGAAATTTCTGCATTAATCTTACCTTCATTAACATCAAATCTGGCTATTTTACCTGCACTTTCAGCATTGACCAACGCAGTAACAATGCCGCCAATATCAAGACCAGAACCAATTCCAACTGATGTTAATCCCATAGTAACCTCTGCTTTTTATAACGTTAAAAACTAATTTACATAATACTGAATCAAAACGCTTACCAACTACCAAAAATCATAGCTAGACTTCAGTTTTCATCAACAGGCCAGTGACTTCATTTAATTTTTTGGCAATTTCTAAGGCTTCTTCATTGGGCATTTGCCTAATAAGCTCGCCAGTGCTGACATCAATCACTTTTACTACCTGAATGCCTAAATCTTCATCCACTTTAAAGGCTAAGCCTTTTTGCATCATGCTCATGCTTTCAGTAATGTCATTGACTGCTTTATTAAGCTCTTCTGCATCAACTCGAGTCGTTGCATTCACTTGCTCTGTGGTACGAACATTATCGACGCTTTTTTGAACATCTTCGGCAGATAAACCTACGTTAGCCGCATTAGGCCGACTATCAACCTGATTACCAACAGGCCGGCTAACTGAGTTAGCCAGGCTCTCTTTATGCGGGCTACTGTTTGATACTGTTACATTGACATCCATAATACACCTCAACTGACCTTATAAAACAAAGCAAATTTCACACCAGCTTTTTATTCTATCTTGATGATTTAACCATTTCGATAACTCGAACCATCAATTAGAGGTGAATGTTACTTTATTTGGTTTTTAAAACAGAAAAGGGAGTATCGCAAGCGATCCTCCCTATCTGTTACCTTAACTTAGTCGATCACTATTATAGTAGTGAAAGCGCAGTCTGTGGTAACTGGTTAGCCTGAGCTAGCATCGCAGAAGAGGTTTGCGATAAAATCTGCTGCTTAGTTAACTGCGCAGTTTCTGAAGCAAAGTCTACATCTTGAATACGGCTACGCGCATCGGTTACGTTAGTTTGTACGTTACTTAAGTTACTGACAGTAAAGTTCATGCGGTTTTGCACCGCACCTAAATCAGCGCGCTGACTATCAATACTCGCAATCGCTGCATCAATTACGCCTATTGCATCTTGAGCTCCGTCTTGAGTACTTAAATTAACACCGGCAACAGACTTAAATGTAGTCCCTGCCGCTAAGGTCATATCTGTTCCTGCAACCGAGACAGCTGTAATACCAGTGTCTAGTTTGGCATTGGTTAAGTCGATAGTGAAATCAGTGGTAGATGCTGCTGTTGCCGCCGCACCATTGGTAGTGGTTGCGCTAAATGCTGCAAAATCAGAAGAACCATCACCAGTTTGAGCTGCTGTGCCAAACGTTACAGATGTTGAGCTAGTATTTGTCGCAGTAAGGTCAGTACCTAGAGTAAACTGGGCGCCACTAGCAGGCCCAGTAAAAGCATATGCACCACCTGTTTCAACTGTTGTAAGACCAGCCGTAGTTGCAGCTGCCTCGATGGCCGTTTTAAATGTAGCCGCATCCGCAGTTGCATCCGAAGTTCCTGTCAAAGTAATAGCTTGACCACCAATATCTAGCGCCAAAGTCTCACCGTCAGCAACAGTGATTGCAGACATTGAAGCAGTTGCCTGTGTCGCTGGTGTTGCTGCAATAGATTCCCCGCCAGTAACAGTTACATCACTAATACCGTCAAGGCTATTAATTTTATCTTGAACATCTTGTTTGGTCATATCGGCTTGAAGTGCTATTGCTGAAACTTTACCACCTATATCGATAGACAAAGACCCTGCTGCAGCCTCAGTGCCAGGAGTGGCTGTAGCTTGGACTGTTCCCGTATCGTCAAAGCTTTGATATTTACGGCCAATCGCAGCTGCTGATACATCGCCCATGGTTAATGAGATTGTTTCGTTGGCGTTAGCGCCAATTTGGAAGTTTTTAGTGCCGAATGAACCATCAACCAATTTACTACCCGCAAAAGAAGTACTATCTGCAATACGGGTTAACTCATCTTGTAACGAGGTAATCTCTGTTTGCATTGCTGTGCGATCTTTAGCTGAGTTTGAACCGTTAGCCGACTGCAAAGACAAATCACGCATACGTTGTAAAATATTGGTCGACTCACTCATCGCACCTTCGGCGGTTTGCGCCATTGAAATACCATCGTTAGCATTACGCATCGCGACACCGATACCGTTAATTTGGCTCGACATGCGGTTAGAGATTTGTAAACCCGCAGCGTCATCTTTGGCGCTGTTAATACGCATACCAGTAGATAGGCGCTCCATTGATGTCGACAGTTTGCTGTTGGCGCTATTTAACGAATTCTGAGACTTCATCGAAGTGACGTTAGTGTTAACTGAAATAGCCATAATTTTTTGCCCTCTACCTAACTTAAATAGTGCCTGTCAGTACTGTCAGGCGAAGTTTATTTTCTACATACACTGTAACGGCACGCACTAAAAAACCTTTAGCTAAAATCTCAAAAAATAATAATCTACAAGAAAATGATATTAAAATCATTTAAAAACAAACAACAAAAAAGCAGACTACCTAGCAGTCTGCTTCCATTTAATGCATGAGCGAACTTAGCTCTGCTTATTGTACTAATATATTAACCTAGCAATGATAGCGCTGTTTGTGGTAACTGGTTAGCCTGAGCTAACATCGCTGAAGAGGTTTGCGATAAAATCTGCTGCTTAGTTAACTGCGCAGTTTCTGACGCAAAGTCTACATCTTGAATACGGCTACGCGCATCGGTTACGTTAGTTTGTACGTTACTTAAGTTACTGATAGTAAAATTCATGCGGTTTTGCACCGCACCTAAATCAGCGCGCTGACTATCAATACTCGCAATCGCTGCATCAATAACGCCTATTGCATCTTGAGCTCCGTCTTGAGTACTTAAATTAACACCGGCAACAGACTTAAATGTAGTCCCTGCCGCTAAGGTCATATCTGTTCCTGCAACCGAGACAGCTGTAATACCAGTGTCTAGTTTGGCATTGGTTAAGTCGATAGTGAAATCAGTGGTAGATGCTGCTGTTGCCGCCGCACCATTGGTAGTGGTTGCGCTAAATGCTGCAAAATCAGAAGAACCATCACCAGTTTGAGCTGCTGTGCCAAACGTTACAGATGTTGAGCTAGTATTTGTCGCAGTAAGGTCAGTACCTAGAGTAAACTGGGCGCCACTAGCAGGCCCAGTAAAAGCATATGCACCACCTGTTTCAACTGTTGTAAGACCAGCCGTAGTTGCAGCTGCCTCGATGGCCGTTTTAAATGTAGCCGCATCCGCAGTTGCATCCGAAGTTCCTGTCAAAGTAATAGCTTGACCACCAATATCTAGCGCCAAAGTCTCACCGTCAGCAACAGTGATTGCAGACATTGAAGCAGTTGCCTGTGTCGCTGGTGTTGCTGCAATAGATTCCCCGCCAGTAACAGTTACATCACTAATACCGTCAAGGCTATTAATTTTATCTTGAACATCTTGTTTGGTCATATCGGCTTGAAGTGCTATTGCTGAAACTTTACCACCTATATCGATAGACAAAGACCCTGCTGCAGCCTCAGTGCCAGGAGTGGCTGTAGCTTGGACTGTTCCCGTATCGTCAAAGCTTTGATATTTACGGCCAATCGCAGCTGCTGATACATCGCCCATGGTTAATGAGATTGTTTCGTTGGCGTTAGCGCCAATTTGGAAGTTTTTAGTACCAAACGAACCGTCTACCAACTTGCTGCTGCCGAAGGAGGTGGTATCGGCGATACGAGTTAACTCACTTTGCAAGGCCGATAATTCTTTTTGCATCGCAGTTCGGTCCGATGATGAGTTTGAGCCGTTAGCCGACTGTAAAGATAAGTCACGCATACGCTGCAAAATGTTAGTCGATTCTTGCATTGCTCCTTCAGCGGTTTGCGCCATCGAAATACCGTCGTTAGCATTACGCATGGCGACACCGATACCATTGATTTGGCTCGACATACGGTTAGAGATTTGCAAGCCTGCGGCGTCATCTTTGGCGCTGTTGATGCGCATACCGGTAGATAAGCGCTCCATTGACGTTGAAAGGTTACTGTTTGCTTTATTTAAGCTGAGCTGTGACTTCATTGATGTGATGTTGGTATTAACTGAAATAGCCATAGGTAAAATCCTCTTCTTAGTTGAACGCCAAGACTCGGAGCTTGGCTAAACGGTTAATCATTAAACTGTTTAATGTGTGGTGTAACGTGTCTTTTTATAAAGGCCTTTCTGTAAGCGCCTTTATCAAAACCTTTATTATACGAGCCTAAATAAGTGCTTAGAAAACCTCTTACAAAAGACCTTATAACGAACTAAATTTACTACTTATTATATATAGTCAAACAAACTGGTCGAACTCACCTTACTGAACAAACTCGATGCTGCGCTAAGTGCGAGTTGTTGCTTTTCAAATTCGGTAATTGCCGAGGCAAAATCTAAGTCTTCTAACTTTGATAATGCCGAGGTGTTAATCAATTTTTCATCAGTGTGATTGTCGCTATACTGTTGCAGCACTTTTAAGCTGTTGCCGGTTAAGCTACGTTGCTGACTCATTTGATTGACGCCACTGTCAATGTTATTCAAGAGCTGTGCCAACTCTGACTGACCTGCAGGTGTTTGTGCGTCGTCACCACTTTCGAATAAGGTGATAGCCTTGCTGAAGGTATCGAAAATACTGACTTGCGGCTGTTGTTCGACAGTAAAGACGTCATTAACTGCAGGCTTGCCGTCTATTGTTACTTCCATGTCTCTAAACTTAATCGGCACTGAAGCGTCGAAGGGAGCTGCTGCTGAGATGATAGTTGGCGTACTGTCGCTCACCTCTACATTGAGACCACCAGCACCGTCATCGCTAAATTTAAAGCTATAAATATCAGCAATATGCGCAACCGCCGGTATTTGAGGTACGATTTTGGCGCTACTAACCACAAAGTCGCCTTGCTGAGACGGCAAATAATTGACGCCATAATCACCCATGGCATTTGGGGCATTCATAAAGGCGGCGTCGCCTGGCACATTGGTATTAACTTGTACCCCTGCAGCAATATTGCTTTTACGAATACCGGAATCACCGCTGTAAACCACATCACCATTATTATTGAATGCAAAGGGGGCACTGTTGGTTTTATTGCCAGCAAAAATATAATTACCTGACTCGTCTTTGGTATTGGCAATGGACATTAATTGTTCAAGACTTTGACGCATATCATCGGCAATCACTTGCCGCTCGGCGGAGGTCATGCTGCCGTTTATGCCGCGCAGCACAGACTCTTTCATGCTGCCAACTAAGGTATCAGCCTGGCCCAACTGACTTTCGGCTTGTTGAATGTGGCTAGTGGCGTAATCAATGTTTTTAATAAATTGATCCACCAGAGCATTTTTTTGCTTTAGGTTATCAATACCAATGGCAGCAACTGGGTCATCACCTGCTGTATTGACTTTTTTACCGCTAGAAATTTGCGCAATGATGGAATTGGTGGCCGATTGCTTATTTAATATGCTATTGGTGTTTTGCTGAAACATCTGTCCGGTAGAAATTCTCATGATGTATCTCCTAGCGAACCGAGCTTAATAAAGTATCGAAAATGGTTTGTGCTGTAGTCATAATTCTGGCGGCTGCTTGATAAGATTGTTGAAAGCGCAATAAATTTGCTGCTTCTTCATCAAGATTGACGCCAGATTCACTTTGCACCCGGTTACTAGCTTGTTGATATATTGCTGTCGCTGAGCCGACGCGCACTTCAGCAGACTTAGTTTGGCTACCGATATCGAGTTTAGTATTTTCGAATACGCTGGTTAACGTGCCAGTGCCGTTATTCATTAATTTGACGTCTGATAATTTTGCCATTTCGACAGCATTGCTGTTATTGCCTTCGGCAAAGGCTAAGTCGAACGTAAATCTGTCGGCGGTGGCGGTACCACTTGATGTAATATCAAAGTCCATACCAAAGGCATTGATGTTGTTACCTGTATATGAGGTGCTTGGGCCTAATGAAACACCTGCACTATTAAATGCTTGATAAGTATTGGCGGCGGTATCAATGGTAAACGTAATTGATGAACCGGTTGCAGTACCTTGAAAACCGGCCACACTTGAGTCCATGCTGTTTAAGCTAACTGAAGTATTACCCGAGTTTGTTGTGGCAGAGGTTAACGTCGGCCCAGCAGCTGCAATGCCTTCAGGGTCGGTCATGACCACTTTTAATCCCGTGGCGGCACCGGCGGTTGGGCGAATTTCAAATTTATCGCCATCTTCAATGGCAACGATATTAATGCTAAAACCAGCTTCGGTTGTGAGTTGGCTACCCGATAATGCGAATGGGGTTGCTTTACCGGTTTGAGTATCTTTAAGTTGATAGCCATCGGCGGTGGTAAAGCTCAATTCATAACTGCTACCAGACAATGCACCCACATCGTCAATGTTGACCGATAATGCAGCTGTAGGCGAATTAGTTGAATAGCCGCCCGCGCGGCCTGTTGCCATTAACGGGTTATTGATATCACGAAAAATATCGCTACCAACGGCACCGTTTAAATCAAAACCTTTGGACTGCATTTCGTTAAAGGTGTCTGCAATGCCTAAGGCTAATTGGCCGAGTTCAGTGCTGGCTGGTAATAAGGTGTCATCTCTAAATGAAAATAATGCGCCAAGTTGACCGCCCAATTTAGACGGATCAACATTAAGGGTTTTGTCACCAATAGAAGCATTAATACGTGGTTCATTTGGGTAAGGGTCGCCGGTACTCATGCCCATTTTCATCGACACTTCACCCGATACCAACATTACTGAGCCACCGAGCATAATTGACTTTGCGCCGGTATCTAACGGAATAACATTAACCTGCGCATATTGGCTGAGCTCTAAAATGAGTGCGTCTTGTTTGTCTAGTACTTGGCTGTCTTGATCTTGAGATTTCATCAACTCTAAATTGATGTTGCCTAGCTCTTTACTAATTTCATTAATACGAGTGGTAATAGATTCTATTTGGTTATTGGTTTGTTTCACCTGGCCATCAAGTTGTGATTGCATTTGATTTAAGCCAATGGCCAACTGCTGCGCAGAACTTAAGCTGCTTGTGCGAATACCTAAATCTGTGGGTAAATCGGCGACACTATTGATGCTGGCAAAAAAGTTGTTTAGATTTTCTGGCACCATTTTGCCAATTTGAGAATAAATTTGATCTAACTCACTCAACTTACTGTACGACGTTTCAGCCGCACTCATACTTGTTTGGCCGATGCGTAATTCACGCGCAGCAAATTCGTTGTAAACACGTTTAACATCGGACACATACGTACCAGTACCGTAAAAATTATTACCTAGACGTTGCGACTCAGTTGAAGCTTGAGTCGCAACCTGACGGTTGTAACCTTCAGTATTGGCATTGGCAATGTTATTACTGGTCACCCCTAACTGAGCTTGAGATGCTTGAACGCCTGTGCGAGCGATATTGAGTAAGTCAATCGACATTATTTAGTCTCCACAGGTAATATAGATTTAAGGCCTTCTGTTACCGACTTCATCACGTTGATGACTTTATTGGCATATTGAGGGTCGGTGGCGTAACCGGCTTTTTGCAATGCTTTAATAAATTGCGTTGGTTCAGCTGCAACTTTACGCGCATCCTGATAACGATCGCCTTGGCTAATAAATGACACAAAGTCATTAAAGCTCTGTTCAAGGTTGTCATACATTCTGAAATCCGCTTTTTGTTGCACCGCAATGCCCTTTTCAAATTCCAACGTATTGACTGAGGTTTTATCACCTTGCCAACGCTTGTCTGCTTTAATGTTAAACAGGTTATGGCTCATAGTGCCGTCGTTACGGCGTACCACTTTTTGGCCCCAACCGGTTTCTAACGCCGACTGGGCAATTAGCACTTCAGCTGTAGTGCCCAACGATTTAGCCGCTTTTTCAGCATGGGGATATAACACTGAAATAAAATGTTCTGGGCTAGTAAACTGACTCACTGCAATACCTTTAGCTTTTGGTGCAGTAACATCTGTTGGCGGCAATACTTTGCCTATTTGTACCGCTTGACTGGCTAATTGCTCACCGCGTAACACACTGTTTAACTGCTCACCGTCTAACACATTAGTAAACTGCTCACCGTCTAACACATTAGTAAACTGAGCTGACATTGGTCGCATCGATTCGGCGCTATCGATTACAGAATGGGCTGTAACTGAATGGCCGATAACAGAATGCGATGCGGCTATTTGATCTTTTGGCGCAATAATATCTAAGGTGTCTTTATCTAACTCTGTTGCTGGAGCAACAAACATACTTGGGTTAACTTTATAATCACTATTGCCACGCAATACTGATGCTGGCGTAATGGGGCTGTCTTCTGGATCTAATTGCTGCACCATAAGCTCAGCTAGCCCCAGCATGCCTTTACTTGATAAATCGACCGACATTTGTTGATCGCGCATTTGTTCAAAAAATGCGGTGGTTTCGCTGTTCATCGGATTGTCTGACTTAAACGCGGCATTAGCATCTCGCATGCTTTTCATTAGCATTTGAATAAAGATACCTTCAAATTGCTTTGCCGCTTCTTTAAGTGCCCCCTTCTCGTCTTTCTGGGCTTGGACACGAAGTGAATCTAGTCCTCCTAGATCCAGAAAGTTCGATGAAGCTGACAACTTTTCCATGGTCATTCCGACAATTATTAGATAATGATAAGTTCACCATGCAAAGCGCCTGCCATTTTTAACGCTTCGAGTATGGCAAGTACGTCTGATGGTGCTGCGCCCACTAAATTCACGGCTCTTACGAGCTCATCAAGTGTGGTGCCTGGATTAAACATAAACATACGACGATCTTTTTCTGACACATCAATGGTGCTGTTAGTGGTAACAACGGTATTACCACCGGCTAATGCGTTGGGCTGCGATACCTGAGTTGCCTCGGCAATGGTGACGGTTAACCCGCCGTGAGTGACTGCCGCGGGCAATAACTTAACGTTTTGGCCAACCACTATGGTGCCGGTACGTGAGTTCACAATCACTTTGGCTGATTCTTCCGCCGGGATAACTTCTATGTTTTCTAATACCGATAAAAATGATACCCGCTGTGATGCATCGCGTGGTGCACTCACTTGAATAGAGGTGGCATCAATGGCTTTTGCCATGTCTGGGCCCAGTAAATCGTTAATCGCATCGGCAGTACGTTTAGCGGTAGAAAAGTCTGAGCGACGCAAATTAAAGGTTAAATAATCACCGCTAGCAAACGGGCTGATAACACTGCGCTCAACAATGGCACCACCAGGGATGCGGCCAACCGTTGGGGTATTTTGGATCACCAATGAGCCATCAAGCCCTTCAGCACTAAAACCACTGACAATTAAGCTGCCCTGCGCAATGGCATACACATTGCCATCGACCCCTTTTAAGAAGGTTTGTAATAAGGTGCCGCCACGTAAACTTTTTGCTTCGCCTAAACTAGACACGGTAATGTCAAGATTTTGACCCGGCTTAATAAAGGCCGGCATTTCGGCATGCACCGCAACAACGGCAACGTTTTTTGAATTAGGGCGAACAGAGTCGGGTAAATTAATACCGAAATTTTTGAGCATGGTTCTGAAGGTCTGTTCGGTGTAACTGGTTTTTTCGCCAGTACCCGGCAAACCCACCACTAAGCCGTAACCGACTAACTGGTTACTCCGTACCCCTTGAATACTGGCGATATCTTTAATCCGTTCAGCATGTGCAGGCGCGGCTAGCATTAATATTGATGCAACAGCCGTTAAAATCAGGTTAATTTTCATGCATTACTCCTTAAAAAGGCCACCAGTCACTCATAAAGAATGAACTCAGCCAACCGACTTTTTGGGAGTCAGCAAACGTACCGGTACCGCTATACTGAATACGAGCGTTAGCCACTCGTGTCGAATCTATGGTGTTGTCGGGATTAATGTCTTCACTGCGGATCATGCCGGTGACACGAATAAACTCATCACCGTTGTTAATAGAAATCCATTTTTCACCGCGGATCACCAGGTTGCCGTTACTGAGCACCTGGATAATATTGGCCGAAATACTGCCATCTAAACTGTTAGATTGATCAGCATCAGACTCACGCTTGGTATTCATGCTGTCTGAATATCCCAAATCAATTGGCACGCCACTGATGGAAATATTTTTACCGCCGGCATAAACGGGCTGAACGCTTAAATCGGAGCCTTTTTTGATTTCGTTATTGGCGCTTTTTGACGCTTGAGTGGACTCTTTTAAGGTGACGGTAATAATGTCGCCAACGCGATGGGCACGAATATCGGAATACAAGCTTGATGCTTGGCTATCAAGATAAATAGATCCCGTTGGCGCCACTTGCGTAGGTACTGTATCTGGGTATACCGGCGCATAAAATGGATCATCAGCAATCGGTTTTTTGGCGGTTGAGCTACAGCCAACCAATAACACAACTGAGGCTAACGCAATGTATTTAATCATGTTAGCTCCTTAGAGATTCTGATTAATATAAGACAACATTTGATCAACGGCTGAGATAACTTTAGAGTTCATCTCGTAAATGCGTTGACCTTGAATAAGGTTGACCAATTCTTCTGTCACATTGACGTTAGAGGTTTCAAGTGCCCCTTGGCGAATAGAACCTAAACCGTCTTGTGACGCGGTGCCTTGAATAGGCGTACCGCTTGCACCTGTTTCGGTATACAAGTTTTGCCCTAGTGGGTCTAAACCTGCCGGATTAATAAAATCGGTCATGGTTAACTGGCCAATAACCTGGCTGGCGGCTGTACCTGGTGTTTGCACTGACACTTCACCCGATGACGATACCGTAATACTGGTGGAGTCATCTGGAATGGTAATAGGCGGTTGCACCACATAACCAGAACCCGGTGTTACGATTTGGCCGGTATCATCTAAGCTGAACTGGCCGTTACGCGTGTAGGCTGCGGTGCCATCTGGCATTTGCACTTCAAAAAAGCCCGAACCTTCAATCATTAAATCTAATGAGTTATCGGTAGTCAGCATGTTGCCTTGGGTAAACATTTTTTGGGTGGCAACCACTTTAGTACCCGCACCAATGTTTAAACCATTAGGTAACTTGCTGTTTTCTGAGCTAATACCACCGGCTTGATTTACCGTTTGATAGAGTAAATCTTCAAAAACTGCACGGCTTTTTTTAAATCCCACCGTGCTGGCGTTAGCCACGTTATTTGAAATAACGGCAATGTTAGTTTGCTGGGCGTCGACACCGGTTTTACTTATCCATAACGCTGGATGCATAATAATTACTCCTAACTAATTCTCATCAAGGAAGTGGACGCTCGATCAATCTCTTCAGCGTTCTTCATCATTTTGACTTGCATTTCGTATTGACGTTGAATATCAATCATGGCGACCATTTCATGTACTGAATTGACGTTACTGCCTTCAACCGCACCACGTTCAATTTCAACACCAGGGTCGTTCGGCGCATTGCCACCCGCAGTTAGACGGAACAAACCATCTTCACCACGCATTAGGTTTTCGTTGCCCGGATTAACTAATTTAATCCGCGCAACCTCTTCTATTACTTCAGCGGTAGCGCCTTGCGGGCGTACTGAAATAATACCGTTGGCCGAAATTTCTATTTTTTCAACTGGGATAGGCAACACAATTGGACCCGAAGCGCCCATTACCGGGCGATTACTGCTATTTAATAACAAGCCAGTACTGTCAATTTTTAAACTACCTGCACGGGTGTATCCTTCAGAACCATCTGCCGCTTGCACTGCAAGCCAGCCATCACCCTTAACCGCAATATCAAGGTCACGACCAGTGGTTTTAATAGGACCACCGTTAAAATTACTGCCTGGGCTTTCCATCATCGAAAATACCCGAGTAGGCAAGCCTTCACCAAATGCCTGCATTGAACGGGCTTGGACCATGTCAGCTTTAAATCCATCAGTATTGGCGTTAGCAAGATTGTTCGCACTCACTGCTAGGGCATTCATCCCCTGCTTTGCGCCACTCATGGCAATATAAAGAAATTTGTCCATTTTTTGCTCCGTCAAACTTTCTGCAAAAACACTATATACAAAGAATAAGCAAGCATCATGCCAATGAGATTTAGGTTGTGTTGTAAGGAGGTAACTACATGAATCGGTTAATCAATAAAATTAATGAATAACGCGTGAGTGTCAAAAAAGCATCTATCAACACTAGTGAGGTAATAACAAAGAGTAGCGAGGAGTAACAATAACAAGGATAAAGGCAAGGTGTTGCCGTAAACGGCAACACCTATTATCACGTAAACATAAATTAATAAGGTAAAGGTAAACGTAAACTTAGCGGATTTGTAATATGGTTTGGTTCAAAGTGTTGTTGACTTCAAGCGTACGCGAGTTAGCCTGGAAGTTACGCTGAGCCGAGATTAAATCAACCAGCTCAGTGGTTAAGTCAACGTTTGATTGCTCAAGCGCAGATGAACGAATACTACCAAATGTACCGCTGTTGGCTTCTCCGGCTAATGCTGGGCCCGAATCGATACTGGCTTTCCAAGACGTATTACCCACTTGAGTCATACCTTGCTCGTTAGCAAAACGCACTAATGCCACACGTGATAACGGAACCGTTGAGCCATTACTGTAACTGGCGGTAATTAAACCATCTGAACCAATACCTACATTGGTTAATCGGCCCACGGTAATACCATCTTGAGTCAATTCAGTCACTTCAAACGGAGAAGAATACTGAGTTGGGTTGTTGAATTTTATCGTCAGAGTCTGAGTACCATCAGCCCCAGGACCTAAAGCCGCAGCAGCACCAGTACCAAGAGCCTCTGTAGTGATAGTCGCAGGGTCACTGCCAATATAAGCACCTGCGGAATTAAAGGTAAGTACCGCACCAGACCATGTACCAGCGCCAGATGCTGCAGTACTAGGATTTGTAGCTGATGCGGTGCCAGCTACATCACTAGCACCACCACCAGCACCATCACCATCACTATCTGTATCATAAGTACCGGCTCCATTTACATCAACCGGTTCGCCATCTACAGCATAAAAAGCCACCCAATTACTTTCACCAGTAAATGAACCATTGGTCGGTTTAATGAAATAAGTGGTCATAATATGCGACTCACCTAATGAATCATAAATCGTCACTGAGGTGGAATTATTAAAGGTATCAGAATCAGCAGGATTAAAATTAGCTGGGTCTAATGCTGTTTCACTGACATTAAGATTCATCTGCAAACCAACATTTTCGGTTTTAACAGGACTCCCAGCAGTGTCTGGAATTTTAATCGGCTGAGTGGTGGTTAAACTCACCGAAGTTGAACCACCATCTTCATCCACCGGGAAACCTTGTAAAAAATTACCCGCTGAGTCGACCATATAATTGGCTGAGTCAACTTTAAACGCACCAGCACGGGTGTATGACTGATCTTGAGAGCCTAGTTCTGATGAGGTAACAAAGAAGCCACCACCACTGATCGCCATATCCAACGAGTTGCTGGTAAATTGTAAGCTACCTTGATGAAACTGCTGTGCAACCTGTGTGGTAGTTGCACCACCACCCACAGCGGTTTTACTGTTAGAAAAAATAGAATTGGCATATACGTCGGCAAATTCTGCTCGCGACTCTTTAAAACCAATAGTATTGACGTTAGCGATGTTATTCGCCGTTGTATTTAAGTCTTTTTGCGCGGCAGCAATACCACTCAGTGCAATGTTAAATGACATAGATCACCTCTCACAATTAATTCATTTATTAATACAGCCAATAATCTGTTATTGGGCGTACTATGTTTCAGATACTGCGAGTACGTCAGATAACTTAATTCCGCCTACTCCACGCAAATTCAAAATGGCTCCGGTCGCGACTGTGCCCAATGACACACTGGTAACATGAGCGTAAGTCGATACCGCTAAATCTTGTGACGTTCCATCAACTTTACCACTGGCCTTAATCGCGTAACTACCCGCTTTGGCAGGGTCGCCATTTTTATCTAAGCCATCCCAAGTCACATCAATATTGCCGCCTTTACTGCCGTCAACATTAAAGCTCTTAATAAGCTGGCCCGACTCATCCTCAACCCTAACCGTAATCGATTCGATTGCAGATGGTGTACTAATAACCCCCTTAATCTCAGAGCTTTCAGTCGAAATAGCACCGGTATCAGATGGAATAAGTACTTTACGACCCACCAGGCCTGAAGCTTGTAACGCCTGGCTAGAACTCATCACAGTATTAAGGTTAAGGATTTCATCATTAAGATTTGAAATACCATCGACTGTAGAAAACGATGCCATTTGAGCAATCATTTGATCATTATCAACCGGTTTAAAAGGATCTTGCATCGACAACTGTTGACTGAGTAAAGCAAAAAAATCTTCTTGCTTTAACATCTGATCTTTTGATTCAGGAATAGCACTCTCTTCAGGCAAACGAATGCCGTCAAGAAAAGGATTACCAGTCGTAGTGCTAGTTGTATTTGTCTGTACTGAACTTTTCGTAGTAGCGCTAGTATTAGATGCACTACTGGATTGTTGCGGTAAAGACTGACTGTAAGAATTAATGAGGCTCATTGTTACCTCCTTGAGTCATCATACTATTTACCCATCCTTAACGTCTGTTGCAACATAGATTTAGTCGCATCAGCCACCTGAACGTTCATTTGATAAGAGCGTGATGCAGAAATCATATCGGCCATTTCTTCCATCACATTGACATTAGGTTTGTAGATAAAACCATCACCATCTGCCATAGGATGGTCTGGCGAGTATTCTTTTAATAATGGTTTGTTACTTTCAACAATGCCTTTTACGCTAACACCAGGCGAACTGTTTTGCTGGCTATTGGCTTTTAGCATTTCGGCTTCAAAAACAGGATGACGCGCGCGATAGGTTTTATCGACACTGCTAGACACAGAATCAGCATTGGCAATATTACTGGCGGTGGTATTCAAACGCACTGACTGCGCAGACATACCTGAACCAGAAACATTAAAAATATTAAATAAACTCATAATTAATCACCTCGCAATGCTTTACGCATGCCACTAAATTTTCCCTCAAGAAAGCCTAATGACATTTGATATTCGAGCGCATTTTGCATAAATGCTGCTTGCTCTTTCTGCGTATCGACAGTATTACCATCGCCAGTATCAGCTTGATTTGGCATACGATATTGAACATGCTGTTGACTTAACGCCGTTAAATCAAAATGTTTCTCTGTGGTTTGGCTCATACTCAAGCCTTTCTGATGCGAGCTTGCCGCTTGCATAGCAGAAGCAAAATTGACATCTTGAGCTTTATAATGAGGAGTATTGGCATTGGCGATATTACTTGAAATCACTTCTGCTCTTTGAGCTCGAATGCCCAAAGAGTATTGGTGAACACCTAATGCATTATCGAAATTAATCGCCATAAAATTGCCTCCATCAGCTAACTGGTAGAAATAAAGCAAAGGTTATGCCAACAATTTAATTTATGAGGGAATAAAAGATAAAAACAAACATGCCGACGAATGCCGGCATGATAAATAGATTAAGCTATTATATTATCTAGGTTTTCTTTTGATAATAAATTCCAGGATTACAGCGAACCATATTAAATTCTTCGGTTAATCCCGCAAGAGATTCTGACGCACCCAAAAATAAAATACCTTTAGGATTAAGTGCGGCAGCAAATTGCCGCAAAATTTTAGCCTTTGCCTCAGGAGCAAAGTAAATCAACACATTGCGGCAAAAAATAATATCGTATTTACCTAATAGGCTATAACTTTCAAGTAGATTATGGGCTCTAAAGTTAACTAATCGCTTCACATTATCTTTAACTTTCATGTTACCCGAAGGTAAAGCATCAAAAAACTGACGTTTACGTTCTTCAGACAAACCACGAGCAAGTGCTAAACCATCATATTCAGCATTTTTACAACGATCTAGCATAGAAGGTGATAAATCTGTTGCCTGAATTGTCGCGCCTCCTGGTAAAGCACCAGGTTTACGTTGTTGATATTCCAACACCGTCATGGCCAACGAATAAGGTTCTTGACCTGAAGAGCATGCCGCCGACCAAATTTTTAATGGTCTGCCAAGCTTACTGTATTCAGGCAGTAGAGTATTGTGCAGTAATTCAAATGGATAACGGTCTCGAAACCATAACGTTTCATTGGTGGTCATCGCATCTATCACTTCAGCGCGCAGTTGCCGTTCTATCGGTTTCATCGACTTTTTAACTACCTCAGACAAAGAAGGCAAATTATGCTTCCCCATCAAAGGCGCTAAACGACTGCGGACTAAATATTGTTTGTTCTCACCTAACACAATACCGCTATGCTGTTCTAAAAACAGCCTAAATTGATTGTACTCTGCTTCAGCAAGTGATTTATCTGTCACATTATCTTCCTAATAGGTAAGCCTATGAACTCAACCTCCAATATTTTGCAATATTTTGCAATAATAAAAGGTTTATAAACTTAAATGTTTGTTAACCGCTGCGGCTAACTCATCGGGGTTAAACTTAGCAATAAAGTCGTTAGCCCCTACTTTTTGTACCATCGCTTGGTTAAATACACCACTTAATGATGTGTGCAATACTACTTTGATATTCTTTAATTTTGGATCATTACGAATTTCAGCCGTTAAGGTATAACCATCCATTTCAGGCATTTCAATATCAGAAATGATTAACGGAATTTCAACTGAAACATCATCCATTTCTGCGGCAATACTTTTCAGTTTTTCCAGCGCCTCTCTACCATCTTTAGCGGTATCGATTTGCAGATTTAATGACTCTAACGAACGAATAATTTGTTTACGTGCTACAGCAGAATCATCAATAACCATAATATGATAATGCTGTTCTCTATCAATAGTTAATGCTTCATTGAGCTCTTTACTGATAGAAGTCTTAACCGGTGAAATTTCATCAAGAATTTTTTCAACATCTAGAATCTCAACCAACTCACCTTCAATCTCTGTCACCGCAGTTAAATAAGAAGAACGGCCAGAACCTTGCGGTGGAGGCATAATGGCTTCCCAATTCATGTTGATAATACGTTCAACTGAACTGACTAAAAAGCCTTGAATACTTCGGTTATATTCAGAAATGATAATAAAGCAATTTTCTGTTGATGTCAGTGGGCGTCCACCCGTTGCGGCACTTAAATCGATAACGGAAATGGTTGAGCCACGAATATGAGCAACACCTTTAACAAAACGGTTTAATTTAGGCAACGTAGTCAGTGGTGGGCATTGCAAAACCTCTTTCACTTTAAACACGTTAATGCCAAACCGTTGACGGCCGCTAAGCCTAAACAATAGCAGCTCGAGTCTGTTTTGCCCGACAAGTTGGGTACGTTTATTTACTGAATCTAAAATGCTCGACATAACAAGGCCTTGTAGTTAACTGTCACCCAAAAGGATAAAAATTGTTCTTTGAAATTATAGTAAACCTTGGTTTAGCATAATACGGTTAGTACATATTTTACTGATGGTCACTCAATTTGAGTGTAAACCATCACCAATCTAACAAATACATCTCAATTTAATGAATCAAAAAGTGGGCATGCAACTTGCTTTAATTTTGTATAAATTAGCTCGCACTGTGAACTGACACTTTTTTGACGAAGGGATAATGTTATTCTTATGTCCCCTAGCCCATTTATTTTAGCTTATTGTGTATGCAGAGATTACTCGCATATTTTTCGTTTTTCAAAGTATAGGTGCATTCTGGCAAAACAAGCTAGTATCTTCATTATGAAAGTATTTTTTTTATGTTTTTTGTGTTCAATAGCATTTTCTTTGCCTGCAATTGCTAGCGAAGAAATTATCACACCTTCACTATCGACCATTTATGCGTTAGCTAAAGAGGCGGTAGCCAAAAAAATTGATGCTGACTCAAAAGCTAAAGTGCAAATAACCCCACAAAACCTTGAGGGCAGAATCAGTCCACCAGCCTGTTACCCACCGATTAATGTCGAACTTGCCAGTGAACGGGCTATTAGTCGAAATAACATGGTAAAACTCAGTTGTAATAGCCCTGACTATGACTATCCATGGCAAATGTATCTCTCTGTTCGAGTCGAAATCCAATACCCTGTTGTGGTGGCTAACCAACTATTGTCCCCTGACCAAATTATTGGCGAACATCATTTACAAGTCATGTATGTTGACCAATATAGCTTAAAAGGTCAGTTTTTTTCCGACACCACGACATTAATCGGCTCGCGGGTGAAACGTCGGGTAGCGAAAGACTCTCCAGTATTAAGTAATAACCTGTGCTTTGTTTGCAAAGGTGACACTGTTTCTATTTATGCTAAAACCACTAATGTAGAAATAAAAACCCTTGGGGAAGCATTGCGTGATGGCAATATCGATGAGGTTATCAGAGTAAAAAACAGTAACACTAGCAAACAATTCGATGCGGTTGTAATTGGCGTTGGCGAAGTTGAAGTAAGAATGTAAAATAGCGTTAAAGTTTTTTCCTGGGGTGCCGATAGCCTGATTGGAAAACCTGATTCATTACGCTGGAGCCTCCCATGGCAATTGATATTAAGCATAACACTGCTACCAATACACAAATGCGCACTGCACGTGACACGCAGTCTGCTACGCAATCTACAACTACTGCAGCCCCAAAATCAGCTGCACCGGTTAAAACAGATTCCGTTAGCATTACCTCTCAAGCTCAACAGCTTCAGAGCGCGCAAACAAAAATGGCATCGTTACCAGAAGTAGACCAAAAAAAGGTCGCTGAAATTAAGCAAGCAATCTCTGAGGGACGATATAAAGTCGATCCAGAAAAGCTTGCAGCGAATATTGCCAGCTTTGAAGCAGAGCTAGGCGGTTTATCGTTTGACAGAGAGTAACCGTTAAACGTTACTCTTTAACTTGTTTTAACGACATACAGATAATAGGTGCAAACTTGCACCATAGAGAAGTGTTAGTTAAAAAAACCTAAGAGTAATTTATGACAGAGTTAAACCAGCCATTACACAAGCAAGCAAGCGAAGATCAACGCAAAGAGCTACACCAACTGCTTGATAGTCAAAATCAGACATTAACGCAGCTGAAATCGCTTATTGTTGGAGAGAAAGCGGCATTATCCAAACAAGATGCCGACAAACTGCTGGCGCTTTCCAAAGATAAAACCCAGTGCTTATTCAATATGAAAGCCACTGACGAAAAACTGGCAAGCCACCCACAACACAATCTGCTCACCACCGATACTGAACTGGCACAACAAGTCTCACGAGCTAAAGCTATTCTCGCCGAGTGCAAAGACATCAACAGTCAGAATGCCAGCTTGATTGAGCTCAATATCGCCAGCCTCAATCGTTTTGCCCAGGCATTACAAGCCAGCCGCAATGCCTCAAGCTTGACCTATAATGACAAAGGTAAAACCTCTACCATTTCAACGCTGGGCAATGACTTTTCAGCCTAATAAAACTTAGCAACAGCCTAGAGCGCTGCGCTGCTAGGACGCTTCGCGGCTAGAGGCTATAAAACCTTAGCGACAGCCTAGAGCGCTACGCTGCTAGGACGCTTCGCGGCTAGAGGCTATAAAATCTTAGCAGCGAAGCTGTCCCTAGAAGCGCAGCGACCCTAGCAGGACGTAGTCCGCCCTAGAACCTAGCAGGTGATTTATTGAGCTAGCATAGCTTGGCGTAAACTTTGTTGTACCGGAGTTTCACCTAACCAAATCTTAAGTAAAGCCTGACGAAATGCCTCTCCAACAATATCTCCCTGAGCATTACCATTTTTGATACTGCTCACGCCCTTGCCTTTTTGGGTGACAAAAGTAAATTGATCACCGTCGACAATTTCATCTGCAAACAATTGGGTAAAATGTTCAATATCTTTGGCAATTGAGTGTGTGTCATTGTCGGTAGCAGCTTCAAAACCGTCAGTAATGGCATCACGCATTTTGTTTGAAGTGATCATCCCAGAAGTAATCGTTAGCTGGATCACCGCTATCGGCTGAGTAAGCACATCTTCTAGAGTGTGCACTTTTGTCGGCAGATATAAACTACCCACATATAAATCCATAAAAAACTTACTGCGTACACCAGCGCCATTCAATATCAATGGCTGCTCTGCTACTGTAATTTGCTCTGCTACATCAACATCTGCAATCATGCTAGCTTGCGCCAACAACGGCATCATTAACGATAAGCTCAATCCAATTGAAGCTAATAATTTCATATAAACTCTCTAAAAAACTGCAATATCAACGACTACACCATCAGCCGTTTAACCAACAACCGCAACTCAAGTCGGGTAATTTAACCGCGAACGCCTAATTTATATTGGCCATTCTGTAGAAACATCAATGCTTGCTTGTGCTTTGGCGAGATTAAAATTGGACCATCATCAAAAAATAAAAAGCACTTCCAATTACGCACAAACACATCCCAGCGAGTTTCAACTATTTGGTATTTTTCATAGCAAAAGTACACCACCGCATCATCAGGCCATTGAATATGCGCAATAATTGCTTCGGGCATCGCATTATCATTAGAATCCCATGCCGACTGCCAATGCTCCGTTGCCACCCAAGCATCTTGCTTTATTGGCCAATCACCTTTTTCAAACAGCTCTGCACGACTGCTCTTATTGCTTATCCACTTATCCCACACTTCCATGGCACTTTTATCGGTCAATGGCTTAATCAAGGCCTTATCATCATCTGATACAGGCAAATCTTTATGGTTAAAAATCCACTTACGCTTATAAAGATCAAACGGAATATATGAATGTGACAAACAACTGCTCCTAGCAACAAAAAATGAAGTGCAATTATAACGCTAAAGCCGATCAGACTGCGATAGCGACAGGGATAAATGATGTGATGATTTGTTAAAATATTAATACTGAAGATAAAAAGATTAATTGAAGAAAAGTCTGAATCTAGGAAAAAAACGACTAAATGAAAATGAGGGTAAAAAGAATAGTAGCAAGAATTAACATAAATTATATGGTCTCCCCACAGGGACTCGAACCCCGATCGGCCGCTTAGGAGGCGGCTGCTCTATCCTGTTGAGCTATAGAGAGACCCAGTGATTATACTGAGTTTATAATCGAATTAAACCTTTTATATTTAATTGCTTGATTAATAACCAACTAATTCATAATCGCCTTACTCTTATCGATTAGCACTTAGCACTTAGCACTTAACTCTTGAGTCTTGAGTCTTGAGTCTTGAGTCTGAATTATTAACTTCTTAGAGCTAGGGGCTGTTGATCTTTGTTTGAATTTTGTGCGAAGAAGGTAATCTCGTATAATTCACTTCGCCAAAAACAAATACAACGAGATTACCATGCCCCGATTAATGCTCACTGATGAGATGTGGTCGAAGCTAAAAGCTATTCTGCTTGATGATAGAGTTTATAACAAGCAAGAGCATCGATTTACGATGGAAGGGATCCTTTACCGATTGCGTGTCGGCTGCCCTTGGCGAGATTTACCTGAATATTTTGGCTTATGGAATACCATTTACCGTCGTTTTTTACTGTGGTCAAGAAAAGGTATTTTACTCAGGCTGTTCAAAACATTATCGACTAATAGTGATACTGAATGGGAATTTATTGATGGAAGTTATGTAAAAGCACATCAACACAGTTCAGGTGCATCATCTGATGAAAATCAAGCAATTGGGCTAAGTCGTGGTGGTAATACAAGCAAAATCCATCTCGCGGTAGATAGCTATGGTTTACCGATAGAATTCATTGTTACAGGTGGAGAAGTTCATGATAGTAAAGCAGCTAATGCCCTTATTGAACTGTTGCCACAAAGTCATTTTATTATTGCAGACAAAGGCTACGACAGTGAAGCGATTAGAGATAAAGTGCGTGAATGTGGTTCCAAGCCAGTGATCCCTAGAAGACAAAATTCGAAGCAAGGAAATGGAGATATCGATTGGTGTTTATACAAATATCGGCATTTAGTTGAAAATGCTTTTGCTCGGCTTAAGCATTTTAGAGCGATAGCGACCCGCTATGATAAATTGAAAATTAATTTTGAAAGCCTGCTGGCTCTAGCTTGCTCTATAATTTGGCTGCCAATGTGAAAGATCAACAGCCCCTAATCATTAGTTCTTAATCGCAATATCATTCACTTGAATATTATCTGCACTGTCGATGCCGTCAAATATTGCGGTTGAGCTGTCTTCGGTAACTTGTTCGATAACCACATTGGCACGGCTTTTTGTGGCGATGGCACGCATGGAATTAAATCTGTCTGGGATATTTTTTTGTAATACGATTTGGAACTTATCACCCATTTTAACACCATTTTTACGGCCTAAATTGATGATAATACGATCCCCTTGCCTGGCAACAATTTGGCCTAGTAATGGACGACAGTTTAACTGCTTATCCAGCGACATCACGCTTTGCTGTAAAATATCGCTGATCGCCTGACCATAAGATGATCGCCAAAAGCGCTGGTTAGCAGGTGAGACGATTTCTTGTCTTTCAAATTCCCAAGGCGCTGAGGTGGCGAATGATTCTGACCACACCACTTCACCGCTGATCCCATGGTAAAGGGTTAATTTAAAAATAAACTGCCTTAGTGGATCATCCTCGACAAAGCCCATATAACTACTTTGAGCAGGTTCGGTCGAAATATCAATGATTTCAGGTTGCAGCAGATATTGGCTGTCGGTGATTTCGCCTAACCAACTGGGAATACGATATCCTTTAAAGTTGACCAGTTGATTGGTGTTATCAATTTTTTCATCGGCATGTAGTCGTGCAAAACTGTATCGCGACTGTGCATTGATAGCTTTACCTAATTGCTCGGTGATCCGCTCTTCAAAGTGAGCTAATTGACCATAACGTAACTGTTCGCGTTCTTGTAAATAGGCTTGTGGCAACATAATCGCGGCCTTGAGAGACTGGCTTTTACATTGTGCGTTAGGTTCTTGTTCGCTGAGTTCAAGCTGTAACACCACGGTAATGGTGTGTTGGCTGATCATTTCACTCATTAATTCAACGTTATTGGCCGATCCCATCCGCTGAATTTGAAAGGTATCTTGAGTAAGCCGACCTTGGTTGACTTGTTGTTCGCTGGAAAAGTTAACCCCGGCTTTTAAACTGGCGTAATTTAATGCTTGGCTTATGGCGTCTTCACGGGCTTTATCTATATCGCCATTAACGATTTTAGCCTTACCAGTCACTTCAATTTGTTCAGCCAATACCGACGACGTTACACACAATGCACTCACGCATAGCATTGCTATTACGGCAAGGTGATTAAAGGTTTTTGTTCGGATAACAGGGCTGTGTCGGATCAACATACAATGTCCTAATGTCAAAAAATCGTCTATTTTGCACAATTGTGTAAATTCAGCTTACTCTATTTTAATCAAAGCAAAAATTGTGCCGACTCACTATATTAGTGGTTATTTTCGATGTTGCACTATTACAGTAAAGCTTTGAACGCATTTGCCGATATAAAGACACCAATAATAAAGAGTACATAATTGGCCTTAGTTATCGATGGACAAGGCGATTAAATGACTCATTTATACCAAGACTAGCGGCATTATTTGTTAGAGGAATTATTATGATTAACAGGCTTTTTATCTCCACGGTCATGCTTGCGTCGTTATCGTTAGCGGCATGCACCCAAACGCCTAATGCTGCCAATAACCTTGCCTTTAGTAATAACGGTAAATTTGTCAAAACCGTCGACGAAGATGAGGTTTATCACGATAAACTGGCTTATGATATTCAGGCTGCGGGGATATCACCCAAAGGCCAGGTGAATGTGTGGGCAGAAAAGTTAGTTAACGAGTTAGTGTTACAAAACGACGCCTTGCGCCCAGATCAACCACTGCTGATTTCTACGCCAGTGATGACCAGTAATTTAAATGCAACCAATGAATTAGCATTACAGTTACAACAAGGATTACTCGCGGCATTCCACGCTCATGAATTTAACTTAGTCGATTTAAATGTGGCGACAAATTTGCGCGCCACAGAACAAGGCGAGTTTATGTTGAGCCGCAACTGGGAACTGTTACGTGCAGATTTACCGGTTTCACACGTATTAGTGTCAACCATGACCCTAACCCCTGAAGGAATTGTGTTTAACGGCCGAGTGGTTAATGTGACCAATAATCGCGTCCTTTCAGCGGTGCAATCATTTGTGGCAGCATCGAGTTTGTCGGGTTATTTACAACCCTCTGAACTCATTGAATCACGCAATGGTTTACTGTATCGCCACGAGAATAAGGGCGACAGTCGTTACACCGTATTAGGAGATAAGCTATGAAGTCGTTGATGTTAATTATGCTATTGCTGCTCACTGGCTGTGTGAGCAAAGATAAATATGTTCAGTGGGAAACCGAAGCGCCAGCTTCATTCCCAACACTAACGGCAATTGGTTATGCCCCGTTGGCGACCCAACCCAGTAAAGAGCCATCACATCGTATTTTAATGGCGATGCAAGCTTCAAAAATTGCCGCTTACCGAGAGTTGGCTGAGCAAGTATATGGACAAAAGATTTCGGCAAATAGCGACGTAAGTGAGTGGTTATTAACTGACGACAACGTTAAGTCTAGCGTGAGTGGTATTATTCGCGGCGCTAAAGTGGTTAAGACCTACCCTTCTGGTGAATTTTATGTCACGGAGCTAGCACTCGATTTTAAGCAAGTATGGCAGTTGTACGAACAACAAAATCGCCCTAAACGCGTAAAAGAAGTTACTTACTTTTAATTGAACGTTTACGCTAACTTGTTGATATAAAAATGCCGCTGATATCAGCGGCATATTTATTATATTAGGTTAACACTTATCATTAAAACGTCAGCTTAAACACTAAACCTAATGCTGCTTGGTTTTCCATGTCTTCCGTAACGTCTGGATAACTTAACTCCATTTCTCCAGCAAAATAATAACCTGCATACGCATTAAGGCTAACATTACTAGTTGCTTGCCAGCCTGCGCGAGCAAAGCCTACCCATTCTTCTACTTCAATGGTTTTGTCATCGTCTGCAATTAAAAAACGTTCTGTTCGCATTGAGCTACCCACACCGAAACTCCAGTCACGGTTATACTGATAACTTAACTCTAATCCTGCAGGACCACTAAAACCAGCTTGGAACGGGTTAGCAAGTACCCACTTCTCGTTTATCTGCCAACGTACGGCTAAGTAAGGTACGGTGCGCACTTCTGAAATATCATTTAAGTATGCAACGCCAACACCCAACATATTGCCCGAATCAAAACGGTACATTCCCGATGCGACTACACCATAACTTTGCGCATTTGAAGATGATGCAGTATCGGCATAGGCGTATTGCAGTTTGGGGGCTATAAGAAACATCCAATGATTATCAAGACGGTAAGATAACGATAAACCAGCACTGTACTGATGTATGGTTGACCAAGGTTCAGTACTGCTGCGTAACAGGGTGTTTTGGTTAATATCCCAGTCGTAATCGAGATTGTCGTAGCCTAGATTTGCCCCAATTGACCACTGACGATTGAGTGGCATGCTGGCCGAAAAACTGGTCTTCCAAGCATCACGCTGTAACTGATTAGGGTTATTACTATCAGCCCCAACATTAGCGGTACCCGTTGATGTACGAGCCACAGTGAGCGAAAATGGTGAACGTTCTGGCGCTGCTAAAGCATGCTGACTTAACAACAGTCCCGATGCTAGCAAAATTGACAAAGCTGATGTACTCAATGATTTTGGCTGAATTACGTTAACGTTATAAAGCGTCATATCAATCTGCTTCCCTTCAAATAATGAGATAAGTTAACTATTAACTTGGCTTAACTGCACCTTGGCTTAATAGCACGTTGGGTTAATAGCACCTTAGTTTAATTACGATAATACTGTTATCGCGCCAATTAAGTTCAAGTTTTATTGGTTTATTTTACGTCAACTTGATGAGCTCGCAAAAACATCTCGGCAGTATCTTGCAAGTATTGTTGTCTGGTTGTCAGTAAATCACCTATCTCTAAGCCTAACTCTAGGCGTAATTTTAGTTCGCCAAATAACATTAAACACAATCTAACTGCGCTTTCGTGCGGATTTTCAAAAAAGTATTCGCCATGCTCATTAACCTTTTTTAAGTAATTTCTAATCAGTCCGAGCACATGCTTGGGGCCTGCGTCATAAAACAATCTAGACACTTCTGGGTGAGTGTCGGCTTGAGCTACGCAAGTTTTAAATACTGTCATGGTTTCTTTGCTAACAATCATTTCACCAAATTGCAGAGCAAACTGCAAAATAACCCGTTGTGGATTTGCTGCATCAATTAAAGCTTCGCCAGTGAGTTGATGCACAACACATTTAGACTCAATCGCAGAAACAAACAAATCATCTTTGGAACCAAAGTGAGAGTAAACGGTTTGTTTTGATACACCGGCATGTTTTGCCACTTCGTCCATGCTGGTATTAGGAAAACCCTGATGGCAAAAAAGGTCAATCGCAGACTCAAGTACTTGAGCCCGCTTTTGCTCACTGCGGCTCAAACTAACCTGTTCGATGTTATTAAGCGATGTGTGTGTTTTTGTCATGTTGGTTCCGTAAATTAACCCATTAAGCACAATCGAGTGTCAGCGTTACTACTCATTATTTAGCGTTATAGTAACTAAAAATAGACTGGACAGTCTAGTTTTATAAAACTAGACTACCGAGTCTAGTTAACATTTAAGTTACAAGTCACGATTTGCGGTTAATGAGTTCGCTTATTGTTATTAACACTGGTTTTTAAGATAAATCAACATTGGCACAATATATTGCTTTGCAAGGAATAAACTTATGTACGCGTCAAAGGCATTCACCCCAATCATTCGATACTGGGCGCTAGGTTTAAGCTTAATCTCATTAGGCGGTTGTGGCTCTGAGGTAAAAGAGCATTCACAAACAACTGAGTATCAAACGGTATTGTCACAGCCTTTATCATTAAGCGACCGTTATCAACACATGCAAACTTACACGGGTACAATTCGCTCGGCCAATACCACCGGAATTGGCTTTGAGCTTGCGGGTAAACTGAATAATATCCTAGTCGACAGTGGCGATACTGTGAGCAAAGGACAAATATTAGCGCAGCTTGATACTGATTTATTAACCGCAGAAAAGCAGCAATTACAAGCCAGTTTATTGCAAACTCAAGCGGATATAGATTTAGCAAAAAGCACCTTAGCTCGTACTCAAAAGTTGAAACAACAAAACTATGTGTCTGAGCAGCAACTCGATGAAACCCAGCAACAAGTTATTAGCTTACAAGCTAACCAAAAGCGAATAGAAGCCAGCTTAAGTGCAACCAATTTGAAAATTGAAAAATCAACCTTACTGGCCCCATTCAATGGAAAAATCAGTCAACGTTTTCATAATATCGGCGAAGTGATTGCGCTAGGCAGTCCGGTTTTCACCTTAGTTGGTAACAGTCAGCCTGTGGCTTATATTGGAGTACCCATTGATATCGCACAGCAGTTAACCGCCGAGCAGATGGTAGATGTCCGTGTAGGTAAGCAAACCTTTATCGCTAAAATTGCCGGTATTAGTGCCGAGGTCAATACCATTAGTCGCACGGTTCAGTTGCGTATTCATTTGCCAGACTCAGCCAGAGTGATCAATGGCGAAATAGCTTATTTGGCGTATCAACAAGACGTGCAAGCACCTGGTTATTGGGTGCCTATGTCGGCATTAACCGATGGCGTGCGCGGATTATGGAACGTGTTTGCCTTAGTTGAGGCTGAGCAAGGTTTTTATACCATTGAGCGCCGCGATGTAGAGATTATCTATACCAATGAACAACAAGCGTATATTCAAGGTGCCATAAAACCAACCGATTTAATTGTATTGCAAGGATTACATAAATTGGTCGTTAACCAGAAAGTCACTCTCGCTCAAGCTGAGAAAGCGGGGGCATTATGATTAAAGCATTTTTAGAAAATGGCCGCTTAACCAGTTTATTTATCGCATTATTAATTGTTGCCGGATTAGGGGCGATTTCAAGCCTACCGCGCACCGAAGATCCACATATTACTAACCGATTTTCGTCTGTTATCACTCAATACCCTGGTGCATCTGCAGAGCGGGTTGAAGCACTCGTGACCGAGGTGTTAGAGAATCAATTACGCCGTTTAGAAGATTTAAAGCTAGTCCAGTCGACCTCTCGCCCCGGGATTTCGGTTATCCAGCTAGAATTAAAAGACACGGTCACAGAGACAGATCCGGTGTGGTCACGCGCTCGAGATCTTATCGCCGACAGTAAATCATTGTTGCCAATAGAAGCACAAAATAGTGTATTAGATGATCAACTAGGTTATGCCAATACCGCCATTTTAGGACTTGTTTGGGCTGACGATAGCCCTGTAAGAACCGATATTCTAAATCGTTATGCCAAAGAATTACAAAGCCGTCTAAGACTGCTCAGTGGTACTGATTTTGTTAAACTTTATGGCGCACCACAAGAAGAGATTTTAGTTGAGCTAGATGGCAATAAAATCAGTCAATTGCATTTAACCCCCGCCAGTATTGCCGCTATTTTAAATAATGCCGACAGCAAAATTTCAGCCGGTGAAGTTAATAACAGCCAATTTAGAGCCTTAGTTGAAGTCTCTGGTGAGTTAGATTCGCAGAATCGTATCCGCCAAGTGCCGTTAAAAGTAGACGACTATGGTCAAATTATTCGCTTGGGGGATGTGGCCAATATTAGCCGCCAAGCCAAGACTCCGGCATCGAGTATCGCTTTAATCGACAGTCAGCAAGGCGTTTTGGTGTCTGCACGCATGCTCAACAATAATCGAGTCGATGTGTGGCAACAGCATGTAAGCAGCGCCATAGATGATTTTTCAGCTAATTTACCGGCCAATATTAAGGTGCAATGGTTATTCGACCAACAAAGCTATACCAGTGACCGATTAGGTGACTTGGTGATTAATCTGCTACAAGGATTTGTGATTATTTTAGTGGTTCTGATGCTAACATTAGGACTGCGCAATGCAGTGATTGTGGCGATATCATTACCATTAACCGCATTATTTACCCTCACCTGCATGAAATATACTGGACTACCGATCCACCAAATGTCAGTAACAGGTTTAGTGGTTGCGCTGGGGATTATGGTCGATAACGCGATTGTGATTGTTGATGCCATTGCGCAACGCCGTCAACAAGGTATGAGCAAACTGGAAGCGGTATCAAAAACCTTACACCATTTATGGCTACCACTAGCAGGGTCGACCATTACCACCATGCTAGCCTTTGCACCTATTGTATTAATGCCTGGAGCTGCGGGTGAGTTTGTGGGTGGCATTGCCATTTCGGTCATGTTCGCCTTACTTGGCTCATATATTATTTCTCATACCATTATTGCTGGCCTTGCGGGTCGATTCAGTCGCAGTGAAAAACCAACGGCTTGGTATCAGCAAGGGATGGCATTCCCAAGAATTAGCCAAGCATTTACCGCCAGTTTACAGTTTGCGTTATCTCGGCCAATACTGACCGCTATCGTAATTGGAATATTACCGATAGCTGGCTTTTTTGCCGCGGGCAAAATGACTGAACAATTTTTCCCTCCGTCTGATCGCGACATGTTCCAAATTGAAGTCTACCTGGCACCTCATGTCAGTATTGATAACACTCTCGAGCAGGTCAAACTGATTGATAAAAAGCTGCAACAGATTGACGATATTATCGCAGCTACATGGGTTGTTGGCGGTAATACGCCCTCTTTCTATTACAACTTAACTCAACGGCAACAAGGGGCAACCAATTACGCCCAAGCGATGATTAAAGTGACCGATTATGCCGCCGCCAATCGGTTAATTTTACAATTACAAAAAGAGTTTGATGCCCAATTTCCACAAGCACAGATTTTAGTGCGAAAACTGGAACAAGGGCCTCCCTTTAACGCTCCGGTTGAGCTGCGAATTTATGGCCCTAATCTTGATACTCTGAAAACATTAGGTGAGCAAGTACGCGGCATTTTAGTCGCCACACCAGATGTAATTCATACTCGTGCCACCCTCAGTTCTGGCGCGCCAAAAGTGTGGTTACAGGTGAATGAAGACGCCAGTTTAATGAGCGGCCTAAGTTTGAGCGACATTGCTAATCAAATTCAAATGGCGACTACTGGGATCATTGGTGGCAGCATTTTAGAGCAAACAGAATCACTGCCAATACGGGTTCGCTTAGGCGACAACAGCCGCGAACAAGCCACTCGTTTAGCCGAGATTAATCTGGTGTCACCATCGGGGTCAGGCATTCCACTATCGGCATTATCTTATAACGAAATAAATGTCAGTCGTGGTGCAATACCGCGCAGAAATGGCGAACGCGTTAATACTATCGAAGCTTATATCACCAGTGGAGTATTGCCTGCACAAGTACTCAACGAGGTTAAAGATACTATTGCTAATTTGTCTATTCCTGCGGGATATCATCTCGAAATAGGTGGTGAAAGCGCAAAGCGTAATGAGGCGGTAGGTAATTTATTGTCTAATATTGTGTTGGTTGTAACCTTACTATTAGCAACGGTAGTGCTGTCTTTCAACTCGTTTAGATTAACCGCCATCATTTTACTGAGTGCTTTTCAATCGGCCGGTTTAGGCTTGTTATCCGTGTATGTATTTGGCTATCCGTTTGGGTTTACCGTCATCATCGGTTTATTGGGGTTAATGGGTTTAGCCATTAATGCTGCCATTGTTATTTTGGCAGAACTTGAGGATATTCCCGAGGCGCGCGATGGCAATTTAGCACTCATTATTAGCACGGTGAGCAGTTGCGGGCGTCATATTGGCTCAACCACTATTACCACCATAGGTGGCTTTTTACCTCTGATTATCGCCGGTGGTGGCTTTTGGCCACCTTTTGCTATCGCTATTGCCGGCGGTACGCTATTAGCCACTATGTTGTCACTGATTTGGGTACCGGTAATGTATACCTTATTGATGAAGCCGAAAGGTATACTTGCTAATCACTCAGTCGCGTAATGATATAAATTTCATCAGAATTTTTCATTACTTACCACTTTTTCGTACTAAATAACGGGTAATTAGTAGTCCTTAGATGTACATTTAAACTCGTATACCTACCTATTGAAAATTAATTGTCATAATAATTATGGAATAGTGCATATGAATTATAAAAATTGGCCTATAGCAAAACAAATTGGCTCACTTGCCATATTGTCTTCTATCGTTATCTTTACCGCTATGTCTTGGTTTTCCTATCAATCGGCATCCACTGTATTGCATGACAAAGCAATTCAAGCGATTAAATCACAAATGCACAGTAATACTCATTTAATTGAACTGCAGTTCAACAGTATGCTGGACTTAGCTAAACGAAATGCCGATGTTCTGCGTACCTTATATCCAGGACAATTCTTGATAGAAGATCGCACCGTTGAGGTGTTAGGAATTAAGACCCCTGTACTAGTCCATGATAATGAGCAAATTAACAATTCAAATAATAACGTAGATCACTTTTCGAAGCTTACAGGCGGAGTCGCTACGATATTTGCTCGCGATAATGATGATTTTGTTCGTGTATCAACATCACTTAAAAAAGCAGATGGTAATCGTGCATTAGGGACGTATTTAGGTATTACACATCCCGGTTATCAGCGTTTGGTTAAAGGCGAAGAGTATGAAGGCTACGCCAAGCTTTTTGGTAAAGACTACATGACAATTTATCGCCCAGTAAAAGATCCCAATGGCAAAGTTATCGCTATTCTTTTTATCGGTTTTGATATCACCCGATCTGTTGCACAAATCCAAAACTCACTTAAACAACTGACTCTTGAAGAATCAGGTTCGTATGTCATCATCCGAAACTCTGATCAACAGATTATCTCTCATCGTGAGTTAACATCAGAAGAACCATATAATGAAACATTGCTCGATGGCCTATCGCTTGAACAGGCACTCACAGATAAAGGGAGTTGGGTTTACAGGTCCTTGTCTAATCAAGAAATGTATTCCTATTCCGTATATATTCCCGGTTGGAATTGGACTTTGGTCGGTTTCGTTCCTGAAAAGGAATTGAGTGATGAAAGCTTAGGCATGTTAAAAATTAACGCCATATTGGCATTGCTAGGCGTAGTTATTATTTCCGTTTTACTTTTTAATGTCATTAATCGTGCAATTAAGCCATTAAAGAATCTACAGAGGCAAATAGCTAAATTAGGCCAAGGGGATCTTTCACAAACTTTCGAACAATGCCCTCAAGACAGCCACAATGAAGTTGATCACATCACGATAAGTGTGGCCCAAACGGCTGCAAGTTTAGCAGGATTAATTGAGTCGTTAAAACAGTCTGTCAGCAGCTTAGAAAGCCAAGCAATTCTTAGCCAACAAACATCAAAATTGAATGGTAATGAGGCAAAATCACTGTTAAACCAAACAGAACAGATTGCGACAGCTATCGAAGAAATGTCTTCTTCTATTAAAGATGTAGCGCAGAATTCGAGTCAAGTTGCCCAGCAGGCGCAAGAAATTGATGGCGCATCAAACCAAGGACATACACAGTTAACTCAGGCGGTTACAGAACTACAATCCTTGCGTGAACAACTTATTCAAAGTCAAAAAAATATTGAAAGCGTCAACAATGAAACTCAAGCCATCAGTCAGGTTACTGAAGTCATTAACGGCATTGCAGACCAAACTAATTTACTCGCCTTAAATGCCGCAATTGAAGCAGCCAGAGCGGGTGACCAAGGTCGTGGCTTTGCTGTTGTTGCTGATGAAGTTCGCTCATTAGCACAAAGAACACAACGTTCAATTAGTGAGATAGGTACGACTATTAACAAATTACAACAGCAGGTAGAACACACAGCAACACAAATGATCCAGTGTCAGCAACTGGGTGAGTCCTCAACGGTACAAGCTGATACAGTTAATAATCAACTCACACTGATTAATCATAATATCGGCGAAATGGCAATATTTTCGTCTAGTATTGCCAGTGCCACCAAACAGCAAAGTACGGTAGCAGATGAAGTGTCACGCAGCTTACATACTATTTCTACACTTGCACAAAATAGTGATGAGCGGGCAACAAAAGCGGTAAGTGATTCAGAGCAATTAACCAAACTTGCGCACAGTATCAAACAACAAATAGGTGTATTTAAAGTGGTTTAACTAAGTGGGATTTTAGCAGACCAGTACTCAATCTACTGAGTGCTGGTTAATTATCTTAATCGCTTAGTTGAGCAACGATAATCGTCACAACGAGGATTTGCGACTTAGGTAATACAGGTTCATGCTTAATGTTATTTCACGACAGTAGTTTACGACAAAAAACAAAAATACCCCATTAAGCTGCCGACATACGAGTAATGATGATGACAGCTTAATAAACGAACCTAATTATCTAAATTTCAGCTTATGTGGCTAAGCTAGGTAAGATAATTGGCAGCTGACCTCTAATCGAGTCGATGTCCTGCTTTACAATATCTTTATCTATTTCCAGCGTAACAATTTTAGTGACATTAGTACTCATTTCTTTGCGTAAGTTACCTAGAAAATGAGGTGCGGCAACAACAATCAATTGGCTAAATTTGTGCGCATTATATTCAGCCTCAAGGTATCGACAGATCTCCCTGGCAAATTCGACAGCCTCATTCTTTTTAGGCTCTGTTTTCCCCCCGACAGAATGATGACTATTGGTTGCTCCTCCAGCCTGACGGCCTGGTAGATCGGAGGTTAGTTCCTGTTCATGCTGCTGTGCTTCGGGATGGATCATGCTCTTAATCTCAATTAATGTAGATTTTGCTGTTTCTGCGTTAAATAGACGTGCATGTGCGCTATCCGCGACTAAAATCCAACTGCTCATTATATATCTCCCGTTAAGTGCATTATTAACAAATTGCCATGTTCAAAAAACAAACAATTAGCGTTAATTAATTATAGACAATATTTCTGTTAACACTTGGGAATTGAGCAGTATTTCCTGGTATCTTTGAATAAAAATCTTACTTAGCAGTGGCGAGTGTACTACATATTTTTTGGGCTTTTTATAAGGCGGAGACTGAACATAAAATTGGCTTTGTTAACAGCCACTAAGTAACAAGCTAATGAGTGCTAGATTGAGTCATTAGTTAAAACCGGTCGATTTTAGTTTTGTAAACAAGATGAGTAGCCAATAAAAAACCGCTTTATTACTAAAGCGGTTTTTTTATATCAAACGATATAACGTTTATAGTTCGTTGTTACGATCCATATTTTCAGTATTCTCAAGCCATAACGCGTTGATGATACCGAATGAACACGCTAACAATACCCCTAAAATCCACGCAAAATACCACATAGACGTTGCTCCTTAATTTAGTAAAGTGAGCTTTTGTTGTTTTCAACATACTCACGATTTAAGCGGCCGTACATCTTGTAGTAAGTCCAAATGGTGTAACTTAATACTGTAGGTACGAAGATAATAGCGGCAACGGTCATCACTTTTAGTGACATTTGGCTGGCTGTAGCATCCCACATTGTTAAGCTGACATTAGGTTCTAATGATGAAGGCATAACAAATGGGAACATTGCTGCACCACAGGTTAAAATGACACTAGCAACCGCAAGCGAACTGAAAAAGAACGCAAATCCACTACGATTTAAACGACTGGCAAAAATCACCAATATTGGCATTAATAAGCCTAACACCGGGAATAACATGGTAAGAGGATATTTATCATAGTTGGTTAACCAAGCACCCGCTTCAACCGCCACTGTCTTAGTGGTTGGATTTGACGGGCCAGCAAGGTCGAGGGCTGAGGTAATAACATAACCATCAATACCGTTTACAAGCCAAACACCAGCAGCACCAAACAGAACCACTAATAGACCACCACAAATTTGCGATGCTTTAGCGCTTCTAACGCGCAGCTCTCCGTCGGTCTTCATTTGTAACCATGTAGAGCCTTGCATTATCACCATAGTGACACTCACAAGACCGGCTAATAAGCCAAACGGATTCAATAAACCCAACAGACCGCCATGATAAGTGGCGCGTAAATATTCATCAAAGTTAAATGGTACGCCTTGAAGCAAGTTACCAAATGCCACACCAATGATTAACGGTGGTACAAAACTGCCGACAAATAATGCTCTATCCCATGACTTACGCCATCTTGGATCTTCAATTTTAGAGCGATAATCAAAACCGACTGGACGTAAAAACAATGCAAATAGTACTAGCATCATTGCCACATAAAAGCCCGAAAACGATACCGCGTAGACCATAGGCCAAGCAGCAAATAATGCACCACCCGCCGTCACTAGCCATACTTGGTTACCGTCCCAATGTGGTGCGATAGTGTTAATCATAATACGGCGTTCAGTATCATCTTTACCAATAACGGGTAACAATATACCTACGCCCATATCAAAGCCATCTGTCACGGTAAAACCAATCAACAGCACGCCGATTAACGCCCACCAAATAAATCTTAATACTTCATAATCAAACATAATCAGGTCCTCAGATTAAGCATCTTGGGTTTCGAAATGGTAACGGCCGGTCTTTAAGCTGCTTGGACCAAGACGAGCAAACTTATACATCAAGTAAGCCTCTATCACCAACAGGATGGTATAGAACACCGTAATCGAAATAATACTGAACCAAAGATCCGCCGTCGTTAAACTAGACGCCGACATGAATGTTGGTAGCACTTCAGAAATGGTCCAAGGTTGGCGACCAAACTCTGACACAAACCAACCAGCTTCAATGGCTACCCATGGAAGTGGCAAACTGTAAAGAGCAGCACGAAGTACCCACTTTTTCTCGGCGATTTGATGACGAGTGCTTTGCCAGAAGGCCGCAGCAAACACCAATAGCATTATCATCCCAGAGCCAACCATTAAGCGGAAACTCCAGAACATAGGCGCCACGGTAGGAATTGAGTCATAAGACGCTGCAATAATTTGCTCTTCAGTCGCATCCACCACTTTGTCGGTATAACGCTTAAGTAAGAAACCATAACCTAGGTCGATTTTGGTTGCTTCAAATTGCTCTCTAACCTCAACCGATTTATCACCTGCACGTAATTTTTCAAGTAAAGCATACGCAACCATACCGTTACGAATTCGTACTTCGTGATCTTTAATAAGATCCTTAATACCGGTTACTTCTCCATCTAAAGAACGTGTCGCAATGATACCCATCGCATATGGGATCTTAACGGCGTAATCCGTGTGCATAGTTTCTTGGTTAGGGAAACCAAATGCAGTAAAGGCTGCTGGTGCAGGTTCAGTGTGCCATTCAGCTTCAATTGCCGCTAATTTAACACGTTGGACTTCACCGACTTCATAACCCGATTCATCACCTAACACGATGACCGATAAAATGGATGCCATACCAAAGCTTGCTGCAATAGCGAATGAGCGACGAGCAAAAGGTAAATCTCGGCCTTTCAATATGTAATATGAGCTAATGGCAAGTACAAACATGGCACCGGCAACATAACCAGATGCGACGGTATGAACAAACTTAACTTGCGCGACGGGGTTAAATACCACTTCGGCAAAATTAGTCATTTCCATACGCATAGTTTCGTAGTTAAACACCGAACCCACTGGATTTTGCATCCAACCATTGGCGATCAAAATCCATAAAGCTGACATATTAGAGCCAAGAGCGACAAGCCAAGTGACGACTAAATGTTGGCGTTTGCTGAAGCGATCCCAACCAAAAAAGAACATCCCGACTAACGTAGACTCAAGGAAGAACGCCATTAAGCCTTCAATCGCCAGAGGCGCGCCAAAAATGTCACCTACGTAATGAGAATAGTAGGACCAGTTAGTACCAAACTGGAACTCCATCGCTAAACCCGTTGTTACGCCTAAGGCAAAGTTAATCCCAAACAACTTACCCCAAAATTTAGTCATGTCTTTATAAACTTGCTTATTGGTCATCACATACAGTGATTCCATAATCGCAAGAATAAAGGCTAAACCTAGGGTGAGTGGAACAAATAAAAAATGATACATGGCTGTCAGCGCAAATTGAAAACGCGATAGCTCAACGACCTCTTCGATAATCATTGGCGACTCCTTACTTCAGTACAACCAAATACGACATAGCAACACTCGGTTACCATAATGATGATGTTATACCTGAAAACGGTAATATTGAAGCAGTGGACAACTCACCAAAGAGTGAAAAATGATAAATTAATCTATTTGCCTGTGTTTTCAAGTCCAGTCCTAAACGCCCTATATCTTACGGTATAATGGCTTGGTAGATCATATTTTTTAATCAAAAATGTGATAAGCATTAGATTATTTGCATGAATAATTTTTTGAGTTAAAAAATCAGTCCTTTACAGTCGATCTCACACCTATTCGATGTACATTTGATGTCAGATGGATCACAACTCAACAAGAAACTTGTGGTATTCGTTGTAATAAAAATTGTACAACCATCGCCCCCCTATCTTGAGGTATTGACAAAAAATGGATAATTGCTAGGAATAAAAAGCAAGCATGTCTTATTTTTGACAAAACACCCTGCTCACTCAGATTGTTAATAAAAAGTAGTTAAATACACAAAAAATTAATATTAGATAAATATTTCTATAATTAACAATACACAATGATATTCATAACGCACTGTTTAAATTAAGTATAAGTAAATTTATTTTAAAAATTAAATTAAAATAATACAATAATTCATTAAATAAACTAATGCCAAACATCATTTTTTCTCGTTTGAGCATACATTAGTTCAATTGTATAATTTGCGCACAATTAAGAAGACGAACACTAAGTAGTGCAATGAGTCGTTGTCTTAATTCCAGTGACCTAACCTAGAGAGAATGTGCTATGACTCAATTATTCGAACATATTGCCAACTTGTACAAACGTGTTTTTACTGAAATGTTTACTGCTAAAGAAGTGAAATAAGCGAGCTCACGTTTTTATCTATACCGTGTTTAGTGAATGTTTTTTGTTAGCGCAGAAATAATATTAAGCGGTAATCGTTATGATCCAAGGATAACGAATCAGAAAACCCCATAGAATAAATCTATGGGTTTTTTCTTTACCACGACAACATAAAATCAGCAGCGCTAAACAAATTGAAACCAATAAAAAAGGCGACTCAAAGGAGTCGCCTTTTACTTTATAAATTAAGTGTTTTAGCTAAATCAAGTGCTTTAGCTAAACTAAAAATTTAATTTGCGATTAGCCGATTTTCACTCGTGCATTACGGAACATGCGCATCCATGGGCTATCTTCACCCCAGTTATCTGGATGCCATGAATTAGCAACAGTTCTGAATACTCGCTCAGGATGCGGCATCATAATGGTTACGCGACCATCAGTGGTACAAATACCCGTTAAGCCATTGGCAGAACCATTTGGATTTTCTGGGTACTGGGTCGCAATTTGACCATGACCATCAACATAACGCAGTGCAATAGTGCCCGATGCTTCTGCATTTGCTAACGATTGAGCATTAGCAAATTCCACTAAGCCTTCACCATGCGATACAGCGATAGGCATACGAGAGCCAACCATACCGTCAAAAAATACCGATGGATTTTGTTGCACTTCAACCAAACTGAATCGAGCTTCAAAACGCTCAGAGCGGTTACGCACAAAACGCGGCCAATGCTCACTTCCTGGAATAATTTCTTTCAGATTAGATAACATCTGACAACCATTACACACGCCAAGGGCGATGCTTGAATCACGTTCGAAGAAACGGCTAAACTCATCGCGAGCACGGTCATTAAACAGAATCGACTTAGCCCAACCTTCACCAGCACCTAACACGTCACCATATGAGAATCCGCCACAAGCCACTAGGCCTTGGAATTCTTCAAGGCTAATACGGCCAGATAAAATGTCCGACATGTGCACGTCGCGGCTTTCAAAACCGGCACGGTCAAAAGCGGCTGCCATTTCAACATGAGAGTTAACGCCTTGCTCACGTAAAATAGCCATTTTAGGGGCAGCGCCTTTAAGAATATAAGGTGCAGCCACATCTTCACTTGGATTAAAGCCTAATTTAACCGTTAATCCTGGCGCATCAGCTTGTTGTTTAAGCTCATACTCTTCACGCGCACATTCTGGGTTGTCACGTAGCGCTTGCATGCGATAGGTCGTTTCTGACCACAAAGTGCGCAGTGCTGTACGACTATCAGCAAATATCACTCGCTCGCCATCGTTAATGCTAATCTTGTCTGCCGCTTGTAAGCCACCAATGTGATGACACGTGACACCTTTAGCCTCAAATTGTGCGGCAATGGCTTTGGCATCAACAGCACTGACTTGAATTACAGCACCAATTTCTTCGTTAAATAAACGCTCTAAATCAGTACCATTCAAGCTGGCTAAATCAATCATTAACCCGGTATTACCGGCAAAGGCCATTTCCACTAAGGTGGTAAATAAACCGCCGTCGCTACGGTCGTGATAAGCCATAACCGCTTGCTCGGCGACTAACTGCTGCATCACTTCAAAAAAGCCCGCTAAGTTGGCGGTTTTATCTAATGTGGGTGCAATATCGCCTAACTCACTGTAAACCTGCGCTAAACAAGAACCGCCTAAACGATTTTGGCCATTGCTTAAGTCCAGCATTAATAATGCACTGTCACCTTTATCATCACAAAGTTGCGGCGTTACCGTTTTACGAATATCTTGCACCACACCAAAAGCGGTGATGACTAACGACATAGGCGATGTGACAGTTTTCTGAGTACCATTTTCTTCCCATGCGGTTTTCATCGACATGGAGTCTTTACCGACGGGAATAGTGATACCGAGTTCAGGACAAAGGTCTTCACCAATCGCTTTAACCGCCTGGTATAAACCCGCATCTTCACCAGGGTGACCCGCTGGCGACATCCAGTTAGCTGAAAGCTTAATGCGCTTGAACGAGCCAATATCGGTACCAGCAATGTTCATAATCGATTCGGCAACTGCCATACGAGCAGAGGCGTCGAAATCGAGTAATGCTAACGGAGTACGCTCACCCATCGACATCGCTTCACCGCAGTAGCTGTCATAACTTGATGCGGTTACTGCACAGTCGGCAACAGGAACCTGCCATGGACCCACCATTTGGTCGCGATTAACTAAACCAGTGACGGAGCGATCACCTATGGTGATAAGGAAGGTTTTGTCAGCCACGGTTGGCAAGGTTAAAATGCGCTTAACGGCATCGTTTAGCTCAATTTTAGTTTGATCTAACGCTGGCGATACTGCTTTGGCAGTCACCACATCACGGCTCATCTTAGGCGCTTTACCTAATAAAACTTCAAGCGGTAAATCAATCGGCTTGTTATTAAAGTGACTGTCTGCAAGCGTTAAATGCATCTCTGCAGTTGCTTCACCAACCACCGCAAATGGCGCGCGTTCACGGGCACAAATATCAGCAAATTGTTGTAAGTTCTCTGGTGCAACCGATAACACATAACGCTCTTGAGATTCATTACACCAAATTTCAAGCGGGCTCATGCCTGGCTCGTCAGAAGGAACATTACGTAAATTGAATACCCCACCGCGATCAGCATCATTCACTAACTCAGGGAACGCATTAGATAATCCACCAGCGCCCACATCGTGAATAAATTGAATTGGGTTGGTGTCACCTAACTGCCAGCAGCGGTCGATAACTTCCTGACAACGACGTTCCATTTCTGGGTTTTCACGTTGTACAGAGGCAAAATCTAAATCTTCGCTAGACTGACCAGACGCCATAGAAGATGCGGCGCCGCCACCTAAGCCAATGTTCATTGCCGGTCCACCAAGCACAATAAGCTTAGCGCCAACGGTAATCTCACCTTTTTGAACGTGTTCTTCTCGGATATTGCCTAAGCCACCGGCAATCATAATCGGCTTATGATAACCACGCACTTCAACGCCATTGTGGCTAGAGACTAATTGCTCGTATGTGCGGAAATAACCGGTAATGGCAGGACGACCAAATTCATTGTTAAATGCTGCGCCGCCAAGAGGGCCTTCGAGCATGATTTCTAACGGAGTGACGATACGATCTGGTTTACCGTAATCCCCTTCCCATGGTTGTACAAAACCAGGAATTTTCAAGTTAGAAACAGTAAAACCAGATAAACCTGCTTTAGGTTTAGAACCTCGGCCAGTAGCACCCTCATCGCGAATTTCACCACCAGAACCAGTAGCAGCGCCAGGATATGGGCTAATAGCGGTTGGATGATTGTGAGTTTCTACTTTCATCAATATATGCATTGGTTCAGTGTGATAGTTATAAACACCATCGGGATCAGGGAAAAAACGACCCGCTACCGGACCCGTCATCACTGCGGCATTATCTTTGTAAGCTGATAACACGTAATCGGGCGTGACTTCAAAAGTGTTTTTAATCATTTTGAACAATGATTTTGGCTGTACTTCGCCATCGATTGTCCAGTCTGCATTGAAAATTTTGTGGCGACAATGTTCCGAGTTTGCTTGAGCAAACATCATTAGTTCGATGTCGTTAGGGTTACGCTTTAAACGAACAAAATTTTCAATTAAATAGTCAATTTCATCATCGGCAAGGGCCAAGCCTAGCTTAATATTGGCCACTTCTAAAGCGCGGCGGCCTTCAGCAAGAATATTCACACTGCTAAATTTTGCTGGTTCTGTACGAGCAAATAATATTTCAGCAGCTTCAAACGCCGGCAGCATGACTTCGACCATGCGGTCATGCAATAAACCTTGCAGTAGTTTTTGCTGCTCGGCTGTTAATACTGACGCTTCAACATAATAAGCAATACCACGCTCAAGACGGTTAACTTTGCCTAAGCCACAGTTGTGGGCAATATCAGTAGCTTTAGAAGACCAAGGAGAAATAGTGCCAGGACGAGGAGTAACAAACAGTAAAGTGCCTTGTGGGGCATGAGACTCAATAGCTGGGCCATAAGTAAGAATAGTTTCTAACTGTAGACGTTCATTATCATCTAGTGGTTCACTCAAATTAGCTAAATGTACATATTCAGCATAAATTTGCGATACAGGAAGCGCTGCGTTTTCGCAAGCCTCCATGAGTTTTTGAACTCTAAATGCAGATAGTGCTGGGGCTCCGCGAATGATTTCCATCACGTCTATTCACCTTTATAATATAGGAGGATCAGAATTGGCGCTATTATAGGGAATTGCACACTACAAATCACCTTCAAGCGCAGGTGAAAACAGTGTTTCCTGATAGGGAAAATATCCCACTCAAGTAATGCTAAAATGAATAACATAAACACTTTACCTTTTAACAAAAAACAACCACTAAATGCTGCTTATTTACTCAACTATAGGCGTTTAGGAAAACTACTGATAAAGTAAGCAAAAAATAAGCTAACTCCCCTACATATTTAAAGGCTATTCAACCGGTATTTCATTCGTTTTTACACATCACTCTGGTGACATTAACGAAACAACTTAAGATAACCAATTAATAAATATGATCAAAACCTTATTCATAATCTTACTTTGCGGGATGTTATCCGCCTGTCAACCTGTTGATATTCAAAATGTTGATATTGCTGCCCCCGCACCTAAGCGTACCGTATTAAAGGTAGGGACATTATATGGCCCGCAGATTTATCTTAATTCAGAACAGGGTGAAAGCGGATTCGACTTCGAAATGGCGCAGCGCTTTGCTGACTATTTAGCCGTTCCTTTAGAAATGATCCCGTACACCAATCGCAAGCAATTATTCGCGGCATTAAAAGAAAACAAGATTGATATTATTGCGGCTGGCATCGCTAAAACTCCTAACCGTAGTCAACAATTTAAGCTCGGACCCACCTTATATAAAGTCAACCAAGTGTTGGTCTATAAGGAGGGTACTCCGGAACCCAAAGATATTAGTACTCTGTCAGGTGAAATTACTGTCATGGCTAACTCATCTTCAGTCAATACCTTAACCAAATTACAAAAAGACTATCCTGAGTTGATGTGGAATCAAGTCAACGACAAAGACAATGAAGAACTGTTTGCATTAATTGCCAACGGTGAATTGAACTACACCATTTCAGATTCAAATAGTTTATTGATCAATCAGCGTTTTTTACCTGAACTACGCGCGGGGATGATTTTAGAAGAAAAGGTCGAAGTGGTGTGGCTATTACCGCCGAATAACAGCGACCGTTTAATGAGTAAACTATTGGCTTTTTGGCATAAAGAAAGGCGTGCGGGTACGCTGGAGCATTTGAACGAGAAGTATTTTGGCCATGTTAAGCGTTTTGATTACGTTGATACTCGTGCCTTTATCCGCGCAATTGATAACATTCTGCCCGAATATCGTAGTTTTTTCGAGCAGTATTCTGGAGAGTTAGATTGGCGTAAATTAGCGGCCGCAAGTTATCAAGAATCACACTGGAACCCGAGTGCTCGCTCACCTACAGGGGTGAGAGGTATGATGATGCTAACTCAACCTACAGCGGCTTATGTTGGTGTAGATGATCGCTTAGATGCAGAACAAAGCATACGTGGTGGGGCATTTTATTTAAAAGACATGATGGAGAGATTGCCTGACACCATCTCTGAAGCTCAACGGATCTGGTTCGCACTGGCTTCCTATAATATCGGTTTAGGTCATGTTGAAGATGCACGACGATTAACTGAATCAATGGGAATGGATCCTAGCGCATGGCGTGATGTCAAAAAAGTATTACCTTTGCTGCAACAATCTAAATATTATAAACAAACTCGATATGGTTATGCCCGTGGTAGCGAAGCTGTTCATTATGTTGACAGTATTCGTCGTTATTACGACACTTTAGTGTGGATCGATAATCAAACCCAAAAGTTGGAGATTATTGAAGAACCTCAACAAATTGAAATCATTGCTGAAGACGCTTCAAAAAATATCCATGAAGCAGCACACTAATTTTTGTGCTGACACGCTTATCGTCATAAACCTGACCGATAATTGTCACGAATATAAGGTACTATGGTGCTGAATTTATCGTTAGAAAGCATTCTGCTAAAGTATGCGGTTTATCAGTAACCTCGATGAGGTTAGCCAATATTAAGGGATCACGGTATGAGAAGAAGAGCTATAAGCAACACCATGTCACGTCGTCGCGTCATGCTTAAAGTACATAAAAGCCGCATTCAAAATCGTCAACGAGCTCATTTTTTATTGGTACAAACTGAAAATTAATCTTCCGTTAACCACATAAAAACCAGTCACTCAATCAGTCTATTTTATAGCTAACTGTTTGAGTGCTTTTTTTTCTGCTCTACGTCGTTGAAAAAATGCACTTAGCTGCGCACCACACTCTGCAGCCAACACACCTGAACTGACTTCAAGCTGATGATTAAAAACTGGATGTTGTAATAAATTAATCACGCTACCTGCCGCGCCAGTTTTTAAATCATCTGCACCATAAACAACCCGCGCAATACGACTGTGCACCATGGCACCTGCGCACATAGTGCAGGGTTCTAACGTGACATATAAAGTCGTGTCGAGCATACGATAATTCTCTAACACCTTGCCGGCTTGACGAATACATTCCATCTCGGCATGAGCGGTTGGATCGTGATTCACAATACTTAAATTACAACCACTGGCAATCAATACATCGTCTTTAACCAATACGGCACCCACTGGCACTTCGCCTTTTAGCTCGGCTTGCTCGGCAAGTTGCATCGCTAAACGCATCCACTTTTCATCAATGGCGCGCTGAAGCTGATTCGATTTCTCATTGTGCGCATTAGAAAGTGGGCAAGTATCGCTGGAAACGTGTTTTTTTGGGGTATCTGTCACTCTATAAAACCTAGGTAATTGTCATACGTGGCTATTCTAGCAAATAAAAAAGACGCCGCAGCGTCTTTTTATTTAAAGTAAGGAGTCACGCTACAACGTTATTCCCATTCAATTGTTGCAGGCGGCTTACCTGAAATATCATAAACCACACGAGAAATCCCATCGACTTCATTGATAATACGATTCGACACGCGACCCAAGAAATCATACGGTAAATGCGCCCAATGCGCAGTCATAAAGTCGATAGTTTCTACCGCGCGTAACGATACAACCCAATCATACTTACGACCATCACCCATTACACCTACCGAACGAACAGGTAAGAAAACGGTAAAGGCTTGGCTGACTTTATTATACAAATCCGCTTTATGCAGTTCTTCAATAAAGATAGCATCGGCACTGCGCAATAAATCACAATACTCTTTTTTGACTTCGCCAAGAACACGAACACCTAGACCAGGTCCTGGAAACGGATGACGATAAAGCATGTTGTAAGGCAAGCCTAACTCTAAACCGATTTTACGCACTTCATCTTTAAATAATTCACGTAATGGCTCAACTAAACCCATCTTCATATTGGCAGGTAAACCGCCAACATTGTGGTGCGACTTAATCACATGCGCTTTACCCGTTGCACTGCCCGCTGATTCAATAACATCAGGATAGATAGTACCTTGGGCTAGCCATTTGGCATTAGCGCATTTCTTTGATTCTTCGTCGAAAATCTCAACAAACACACGGCCAATGATTTTACGTTTGGCTTCTGGTTCTGCTTCGCCAGCCATCGCATCTAAGAAACGGTTTTCAGCATCGACGTGAACAATTTTGAGTCCAAAATGATCGCCAAACATTTCTAATACTTGATCCGCTTCATTCAAACGCAGCAAACCGTTATCCACAAACACACACGTTAGTTTATCGCCAATCGCACGATGTAATAGCATCGCCACAACCGATGAATCTACCCCGCCAGATAAACCCAGAATAACTTCGTCATCACCAATTTGCTTTTTTAAACGCTCAATAGCATCTTCAATAATTGATGATGGCTTCCAATTGGCTTTACAGCCACAAATGTCTAGCGCAAAATGCTCTAGCATACGCTGACCTTGGCGAGTATGCGTCACTTCTGGGTGAAACTGTACGCCGTAAAAACCTTTATCTTCATTGGCCATCGCAGCAAACGGACAAGTTGCTGTTTTAGCGACGGTCACAAAACCTTCAGGGATAGCAGACACTTTATCGCCGTGGCTCATCCACACATCAAGCAAAGGTTTGCCTTCTTCGCTAACGGCATCTTCAATGCTTTTAAACAAAGCTGATGTGGTTTGCAATTCAATTTGTGCGTAACCAAACTCACCTTCGCCAACGCCTTGAATCACTTTGCCACCCAGCTGCTCTGACATGGTTTGCATGCCGTAACAAATACCCAATACCGGTACACCAGCAGTAAACACATATTCAGGGGCACGCGGTGAATTGTCTGCTGTGACACTTTCAGGGCCACCGGCTAAAATAATACCGTTTGGGGCAAACTCACGAATTTGCGCTTCGCTCACATCCCACGCCCATAACTCACAATACACACCAATTTCACGGATACGACGCGCAATAAGTTGAGTGTACTGAGAACCAAAATCGAGGATTAGAATCTTATGATCGTGAATATTACTCATGAATAACCTTTACATATTAATTAAGTGTAATAACTCGCATCCAATTGATGCGGTCAAATTAACGCTAATAAAACGAGGGCGACATAACGTCGCCCTTATCATAATTACGAACGATAGTTTGGTGCTTCTTTGGTAATGGTCACGTCATGAACGTGTGACTCACCCATACCTGCTGAAGTCACTCTTACAAACTGTGCTTTTTCATTTAACTCTTTAATCGTGGCACAACCGGTTAAGCCCATGCATGAACGCAAGCCGCCCATGTGTTGATGAATGATCTCTTTCAACTTACCTTTGTACGGCACGCGACCTTCAACACCTTCAGGTACGAGTTTGTCTGCTGCGTTGTCACTTTGGAAGTAACGGTCAGATGAACCTTGAGTTTGGCCCATAGCGCCCAGAGATCCCATACCACGGTATGACTTATAAGCACGACCTTGGTAAAGTTCAGTTTCACCCGGCGCTTCTTCAGTACCAGCAAACATAGAACCCGCCATGATGCATGATGCACCTGCAGCTAATGCTTTAGCTAAGTCGCCAGAAAAACGAATACCGCCATCAGCAATAACAGGAATGCCTAAGGCGAGTACTGCTTCAGCAGCATCAGATACCGCAGTGATTTGTGGTACACCGACACCCGTTACAATACGAGTGGTACAAATTGAACCAGGGCCAATACCGACTTTAACGGCGTTAACGCCCGCTTCAACTAGCGCAATTGCACCAGATGCGGTGGCAACGTTGCCGCCAACAATTTGTAAATCAGGGTATTTGGCTCTAGTGTCACGAATACGCTGCAATACGCCTTCTGAATGACCATGTGATGAGTCAATCAATAACACGTCAACACCGGCTTTTACGAGCGCGTCAACACGTTCTTCATTGCCAGGACCTGCGCCGACTGCTGCGCCAACACGTAAACGACCTAATTCGTCTTTACATGCGTTTGGTTTGCGTTCAGCTTTTTCGAAATCTTTAACGGTGACTAAGCCTTTAAGTTTAAAGTTTTTATCAACCACTAAGACTTTCTCAATACGATGAGAATGCATTAGTTTTTGTACTTCATCTAACTTAGTACCTTCAGTTACTGTGACTAGACGATCTTTAGGGGTCATCATGTCGGCAACGGTTTTGCTCCAATCAGTCACAAAACGCACGTCACGACCTGTAATAATGCCCACTAGTTCGTGTGCATCATTGACTACAGGGTAACCAGCAAAACCATTATGTTCAGTTAATAAACGTAAATCAGTTAAGCTTGTGGTAGGTGTAACAGTAACGGGATCTTGAACAATACCGGCTTCATAACTTTTAACTTTACGGACTTCTTCGGCTTGTTGCTCAATACTCATGTTTTTATGAATAAATCCTAAACCACCTTCTTGCGCCATCGCGATCGCAAGACGAGATTCAGTCACAGTGTCCATAGCAGCAGACACAAGTGGAATATTTAATTCGATTTTAGTCGTTAAACGAGTTTTAAGAACAGCGGTATTAGGGAGTACGGTCGAGTGGGCAGGAACCAACAACACATCATCAAAGGTTAGTGCATCTTTCAGTAAACGTAGCATGGCAACATCTCCCTAGTAAGTAGGATTTGAGGTGAAATATTGCGGCGAGATTATACCTTGCATATTGCAGTTGGTAAATGGAAAATGGATTTTTATTAACGTTAGAATGAGAACTCTCATGAGTGCCACAAAAAACAATGTTTATAGTGTTTCGCAATTAAATAGCGAAGTGAGGCATATTATTGAAGGTCAAATCGGCAAAATTTGGCTAAATGGTGAAATATCAAACTTTTCGGCCCCAAGTTCAGGGCACTGGTATCTCACCTTAAAAGACGCTCATTCACAAGTTCGCTGTGCCATGTTTAAGGGCCGTAATCAATCTGTGCGTTTTAAACCCGTCAATGGTCAACAAGTGTTGATTAAAGGCGCCATCAGTGTTTACGAGCCTCGTGGCGATTATCAGCTGCTACTTGAGTCAATGTTGCCAGCAGGTGATGGACTACTCGCACAAGAATTTGAAGCATTAAAACTAAAATTGGCCGCTGAAGGCCTATTTTCCCTAGAAACCAAACGCCCTATTCCAACTAATATCCAACGAATTGGTGTCATCACATCGGCAACGGGTGCGGCGTTGCGAGACATCTTGCATGTATTAGCACGCCGAGATCCCTCTATCGAAGTGGTTGTGTACCCCACTCAAGTTCAAGGTGCTACAGCCAGTCAATTAATCTGCCAAGCCATTGTTACTGCCAATCAACGCATGGAAGTTGATGTACTGTTGCTTACCCGTGGTGGTGGCTCGTTAGAAGATTTATGGTGCTTCAACAGCGAACATTTAGCCCATGCGATTTACAACAGCGCACTGCCTGTGGTGAGCGCTGTTGGCCATGAAATAGATACCACTATCAGTGATTATGTTGCCGATGTACGCGCCCCTACGCCGTCAGCCGGTGCTGAATTATTATCGAAAGACAAAGGCAATAAAGCTGAAAAGTTGGCGCTATTGCTATCGCGTTTACAGCAAGGGATGAAACATTACCAATTGCAGCAGTATGGACGATTAACTCAGTTATCTCACCAACTCCAACGCCATGAGCCGCAACATAAACTGCAGCAATTTGAACAACGATTTGACGAAATGCAAATGCGCTTAGAAAATGCCTTACAGCATAAACTCAGTCGCCTAACCTTACGCCACCAGCAATTACATAATCGCTTGCAACAACGTTCACCAATTAATACCTTAACCATAGAAAAACAGCGGCTTGGGTATTTAATTGAACGCTTTAACGACGCCAGTAAAGATTATTTTAAACAGGCTGAATCACGAGTTTCACAGGCCGCCCATAAACTTGATACCGTCAGCCCGCTGGCAACCTTGAGCCGAGGTTACTCAATCACAAGTACCAATGAGCATGTTATCGAAAATGCCAATCAATTAAGCAATGGTGATGTAATTCATACTCGGTTAAAGCAAGGAAGTGTCACCTCAACAGTGACAGATGTCTCAACCAAATAACGAACATAAGCTCGATGAAAGAAATGTGCTGGGAATGTGTGAACCAGAGATATTATCGATTATATACTCAAGTGAATTCAAACTGCAGGTTTTAATTTCTGAAAGTTATCATTAATTGTATCACCGAGTGTATCGGCAATATCGGGGAGGGTGATGCTAAAAAAGTCAGTGATTTTTCGTCGGAATTCTTTTGTCGTTGCGAAGTATTGCCCATTCCTCGCATGCTTATTCATTACCTTCCACAATCGTTCTATTGGGTTTAAATTTGGACTATAAGGCGGCAGGTAATGCAATGTTATATTCAGATTTTTAGCCTCTTTAACTACTAAGGCATTTCGATGGTATCCAGCGCCATCAAGCACCAAATGGATAACACCACTTGTTGAGTAACGCGCTCTAATTTGGTTTAAAAAATCGATGATGGATGCACCGTTAACCGTTTTGCTATATTGCTCAATGACCGCTTCTGTTAAGTGACCAAGTCGGATTGCACCAACCACGTTAATACGGGTTCGGCTTCCCGTCGTTTCTATCGGTTTATCAACGCCTTTTTTTATCCAGCCTGCGGTGATTTTTGTGGCTTGGGTCGGATGAACCGCATCCATAAATAATAACGGTTCATCAGGGGTTAACGAGGATTTTAGTTGCTCATAATATTCAATGAAAGCCGTTTGTTTGTCTTCATCAAATTTGTGAGGAACCCCTTTAGGGTTTTTATAGCTGAACTGATGTTTATGCAGCCATTTATTGAGGCCTGACACTGTGTACTTAATCTGAAATTGTTCTGAGATATAAGCGACTATTTGATGGCTATGCAAGTAGGTCACCTCACACAGGTGTGCAATCAATAGTTCAGTTTGCTCTTGACTCAGATAACTTAAGGAGCCGCCACTATTACACGTGAGTTTTTGGTCGTGAGCATAGGCATCAATGTATCGAACTACGGTCGTTTCGTGAATACGTAACGCTTGGGCAATCATTGGCGTTGGCCAATTTTCATCGCGTAGTAAAATGGCTTTAATGCGATCACACTCACGCCTATCACTCGAGCTTTTATGTCGAGTTTCCAATGCTACTTTTTGTTCTGGCGAGAGTGTAATTTGTTTCATGGGGCTATGATGATCCCATTTGGGACAAAATCAAGCATTTTCAATGATCACGGGTATATATGCTTGTTATTTAACTCACTTAACATCCATATATCAAATTACGTGTGCCAAATACATGTAGTCATCTAGATTATTGTTCACTAACTCCGTTATCGGTTAAACAAAAAAGCCATCTTTCGATGGCTTTTTTATTTACAGATCAACAAGCATCGCTTGTTAACCACACTCATGGATAAAACTATTTACCCATTGGTGTTAATACAATTTCTACACGACGATTTTGCGAACGACCTTGCTCGGTAGAGTTGCTGGCAATTGGGCTTGACTCGCCCATACCAGTTGAAGATACACGTGAACCACTAACCTTCTGGCTCGTCATATATTGCGCAACTTCACTCGCTCGTACTTGTGACAAACGCAGGTTATAAGAATCTGAACCCGAACTGTCGGTATAACCAATCACATTTAAGCGAGTGTCATCATATTCTTTAGCCACTAATACAACACTGTTTAACACTGATTTAGCGCGTGAACTTAAGACAGTTTGATCAACCGCAAAAGTCACTTCATTAGGCATGTTCAGTACAATATTGTCACCGTTGCGCGTCACACTCACGCCAGTTGATTTTAACTGTTTACGCAATTCTGCTTCTTGCACATCCATGTAATAACCAATACCACCACCAAGAGCCGCACCAGATGCTGCACCAATTAATGCACCTTTACCGCGGTCGCTTTTGCTTGATGAAAGTACACCAATGGCTGCGCCTGAAAGACCACCGATAATAGCGCCATTTGTGGCTTTAGCATTTTCTGATTCGCCCGTATAAGGATTAGGTAATTGGCAACCAGACAACAACAGCGCCGAACCGATTAATGAACTGCATAACAATGATGCATTTAACTTTACTGACATACACACTCCTAACTACTTATCCCATATGGATAAGTAAAAACTGACAAAATCAAAAATCGTCATTCTAACGTAGATCTAAGGTACATAAGCATAAATTTTACGTTATATTTTATTAATCAAACGTCGACGAAACCCAATCACTCCAGCGAGTAAGCCAATACTTAACCAAGATAACGCCCCGCCTGAATGTTCAGTTTGGATATACACCTCTTCCACATAGACCGCATCACGGTCGCTACTTTCAAGTGGCAACGCGTACAAGGCATTCGACTCATCACTACTTATTGTCGCAACCGGATCGGCATAACCTAGTTCATATAAATCGATCAACACATCATAGTGATCGGCTTGATAACCACTGGCTAACGTAGTGAGCACTTCGTAATCATCATTACTAGAATCTGCGTGGAGGTTGAATACGTCAGTTGAGTAATAATGGATCCACGGCCCACCATCTTGGCTTAAATATAACTCGGCAAATACATCAGCCTGAATGTCACCCGCACTGCTGGTTATATCAGCATCAAAGGTCACACTAAAGGTTTGATAAAAACCATCATAATCATAGTCATCAAATAAACTTGAATCTGCACCGTAGAAAGAAAAGTCGTAATAAACAACTTGATTTTGCTGCGCCAACGCTCGTTGTTGCTGGTTGGCCGTTGTCGCGGCAGCTTTTTGATTTTTAGCCATCACTTGTTCACGGGTGACTTTTTTATTCAGGGTTGCAACGGTACCTTGCAACTTAGCTTGCTCATGTAAAGCGCTCACCCTAGCCTGCTTGTCCGCTTCAGTTTCTGGCGTTTGCGGATTAATGACTCTTGCTTGACTGTATGTACCAAAAGCTTGTTCAGAGATCCGCTCGGCGCCTTGTACTGTTGGCGAACTTAACCAGAGTGCACTAGCAACACATAAACTTACGCCCCATTTTAGCTGGGTATTAATTGTCGATAGATTGGCTGTCTTGGCAGTATTATGTTTCATGTTAGTTCCTCACAGTCTTGATATTGAGGCCATTTAACCCTAATCAAAATGAACGTAAGCTGAACATAGTAATAAGGTAGACTTCCGATATCGCTAACCTTTAGTGCCACTGTTATAAATCAATACCGCGAAAACATCCCATAGAGGTAAACCATTCAGTTAATGTTCATCTGCTACCCATTATACTGCCAAGTCAAATCATCGATACATTGGCATTTACTGATATCTTACGGGCGTTTATGTTTCGCTTACGGCTATTTACTCAATAAGATTAAGTAGATGTTTCTATATAGAAAGGGATCTTTTACACTGGCAATAATGAGGTTATTAGGGAACACAATATGCAGCGTATGCTCAACGTAAATGCCACCATGTTAGGCCTGATGTTAGCGGTACTTTCACTAGCGTGCTCAGTGCCGTCCTATGCTGCTGCATTACATTCATCAGCAGGTGCTCAGTTCTCCCCAGGCCCCAATAATAATCGTCAAAACAATAACCAGCAGAACAGTAATCTGGTGGTTAATAGCGCTCAACAAGCTGTACAAATGGCTCAACGAAGTTATTCAGGTAAAGTATTAAAAGTGCAATCAGCTAACGTCAATGGACATCCTGGTTATCGAATTAAATTACTCACCAATGATGGAGTCATTTTTTATGTGTTAGTCGATGCCACTAATGGCTCGGTTACAAGGAACTAGCTCATGAGATTATTACTGGTCGAAGACGATTTAGCCCTACAAGCAAACATCAAACAGCACCTTATCGACGCGCAATATACTGTTGATGTCGCCAGCGATGGTGAAGAAGGCTTATTTCAGGCTCAAGAATATCAATACGATGTCGCCATTATCGACGTCGGTTTGCCTAAGCTTGATGGCTTGTCATTAATCAGTAAGTTACGTGAGCAAGACATTAGCTACCCGATCATTATTTTAACCGCTCGAGACAGTTGGCAAGATAAAGTGGTCGGATTAGATGCCGGCGCAGACGATTACTTAAGTAAGCCGTTTCAGCTAGAAGAACTTGTCGCACGAATTAATGCATTAATTCGCCGCTCCGCAGGTAAAGCCAGTCCAGTGATTCAAAATGGTCCCTTTAGCATTAATACCCGCAGTTTAGAAATTAAAAAGAGCCTGCAAATAATTAACCTTAGTGGTTCTGAGTACAAACTATTTGAATACCTGATGCTGCACCCAGGGTCGGTACATTCCAAAAGCAGTTTAATTGAACACATTTATGATCAGGATTTTGATTTAGACTCCAACGTGATTGAAGTGTTTATCCGTCGTTTACGTAAAAAACTCGACCCCGACAATCAATATCAATTAATTGAAACACTGCGTGGTCAGGGCTATCGACTGCGTCAATTAGACCCTGATGCGTAAACTACTCAGCTCGCTTAAAGTCCGCATTGTGATCAGTGCGTTATTACTGATTTTGGTATTATTGCCCATTATCGGCATAACCGTTAATAACGCCTTTGAAACCCAAATTAATGTCGCGGCAAAAAACCAGTTAAAAGCCTATGTTTACTCTGTTTTAGCCATGGCAGAAGTGGAAGATAACCAATTACAAATGCCGTCTCATTTACTTGAAAACCAATTCAATGTGATTGGTTCAGGTCTTTATGCGTTAATCACCACCAAAGATAATCAGCTACTGTGGACCTCAAACTCATTTCTCGGCCTCAACACCCCGATTAACTTACCCAAGCCCGTAACCGGTAGAAGTACCTTCGACTCGATATTGATTAATGACAAGCCACAGTTGATATACAGTTTTAGCGTGAGTTTTGCCACCAGCGAACAGCCTTTTACCATGACGCTGCACATTATAAAAAACCAACAAGAATACCTACAACAAATCCAAAAGTTTTCTAACACCTTATGGACTTGGTTGCTAGTGTTAACCGCCTTATTGGTTATTGTACAGCTCAGCTGGTTGCTATGGACCCTAAAACCTTTAGGCCAATTTAGCCAAGAACTCAGTGCGGTAGAACAAGGCACATCAATGCAACTCAGTACCCGCTACCCTGTGGAATTGCAAAAAGTAGCGCAACAGTTAAACACCTTATTACAAACCGAACAAAATCAGCGTAAACGCTACCGTAATGCGTTAGCCGATTTAGCCCACAGTTTAAAAACACCTTTAGCGGTAATCCAAACTCAAGCTGATTTAAGCGACGCCTCGATGGAACAAATTAACCGTATAAACCAAATTATTGCTTACCAACTAAAGCGGGCACAAAGCGCGGCGGGCAGTGCTTGGCACTTAGGGGTTAATGTTGACAGTATTGCCGTTAAATTAGTCAGAACCTTAAGTAAGATATACCAACATCAAAACCTCACCATTGAGTATCACCCCAACGAACAAGCCCGCTTTAAAGGCGATGAAGCAGACTTAACAGAAATGCTTGGTAATGTGCTCGACAATGCCTGCAAAGCCGCGAAAACAAAAGTGACATTAACCCTTACACAGCAAGATAGTCAGCTGTGCATGACAATTGAAGATGATGGTGAAGGTATTCCGAAAGATAAACAGCAACATATTTTTGAACGGGGGATCCGTGCAGACACTTACACTCAAGGCCACGGGATCGGGCTGGCAATCGTTAGAGACCTTGTCGACAGTTATCACGGTAAACTTACTGTTGGCCAATCGGCATCATTGGGTGGCGCTCAATTTGAGTTTACTTTCCAACAATAAACGCCTGCTTTAGATTGCCGCTATATACTATTTGTTTAGTTTATCTATCTAGCTTATTGCTCTTACTTACTCCTCTCGCATAGTTCTAGCGTATTAACTTCCGTTATGAGCTTTCAGCTTATGTTCATCTTCGGCCCGTTATGATGAACCTAACAGTCATCAATGACGCTGGAGATAACATGAAAAAAGCCATTCACGTACCCGCTCAGGCATTGCTCGCCTTAGCCTTGGTCTGTATGCCATTAACCAATGTACACGCGGCGCAACCAACTAATTCATACACTTATACAGCAGAAGATGATGTGGTGAGTGATGCTGAGTTGGCACAAATGCTCGCGCCAATAGCGCTATATCCAGACAGTTTATTAACCCACATATTAATTGCGTCAACGTACCCATTAGAAATTGTCCAAGCCAAACGCTGGTTATCAAACCAAGGTAACCGCGACACCAACCAAATTATGACCGAGGTAGAGTCGCAAGACTGGGACCCAAGTGTCAAAGCCTTGGTAGCATTTCCCAATGTATTGCAGCGTTTAAATGATGATTTAGCGTGGACTCAAAGCGTAGGCGATGCCTTTTTGCAAGATGAAGGCCGCATGCTAGACACCATTCAATCATTAAGACAACAAGCTGATGAAGCCAACAACTTAGTCGACCTTGAGCAAGTAAAAGTGTCGCGGGTTGAGCGCCGGATTATTATTGAATCAGTTCGCCCAGAAATTGTTTACGTGCCTTATTACGACAGCCGTATCGTTTATGGCAACTGGCGCTGGAATCGTTATCCACCGGTTTATTGGAATGCACCTGCTTATGTACATTATCGCCCTAACCACAGTGCTATTTACTGGGATAGCGGAGTACGTATTAGCTTTAACTTCTTTTTTAGTGGTTTTCATTGGCATGATCGCCGTGTAATTGCGGTACCAGTACGTCAAAACTACCGTTACTACACACCACGAAAAATAAGTTACAGCCATGGTGCCCAACATTGGCAACATAAACCTAAGCATCGCAAAGGTGTGGCTTACCACAGCCAAGTGATCAGCAAACGTTATAATGGCCATTATGAGAAACGTAACAAGCAGGTAAGTTATTCACGCGAAGCCAAACGCCAGCAAGCCAATGAACCTCGTCATTATTCCACCAAGGTGAATGATCAGCGTAAAGACATAAACCATAGCAGCAAGCAGGATAAGCGTAGTGACAAATCAACGTTAAGAAGTGTAGGCCGCAATGAGCCGATTGAGCACAAAAGTAGCCAGCTAAAACGCGAGTTAAGCCAGCAACGTCAACCAGCAGCACAAGTAAAATCATTTGAGCGCAAAGGTGAGCCGATGAAGTCAAACTACAGTCGCCAACGCGATGTGGCCCAAACTAAGCCTAAGTATGAGACAAAACCAGTGGCGAACATAACAAGCAAGCCGCGCACTCAAGAATTACAACAAGCTCAACGTAACACTCGAGTTGAAACATCGCGCCAGCCGCAAGTTAACGCGATGCGCAATCCACAACAGCAAGTAAAACAAATACGCAGGAGTGAACCACAAAAGCAGCAAGTTCGCGAAACAACTCGATCGACGCCTCAGCAAGCTTCGCGATCAATGAGTCAGCAACGTGATAATGCATCATCACGCCGTGCAAGCCAATCGAGAGACACCGGACCTTCAAGAGAAAAACAGTCTAGAGAAAGACAGTAAACAGTAAAAAAAGCCGCGAACTACAACAAAAAACAACATGAGTAGGTCTTGTCTCTCATGTTGTTTTTTGTCTATATAAAATCAATAAAATTGCCAGTATTCACGCTAAACCTGAGCATGGGGTAATACAATACAGACATTTAAGCCATGAGGTTCTACTCGGCTAAAAGTCAATTCACCATGATGTAAACTGATAATATGCTGACAAATTGATAAGCCTAAACCCGCACCATGTGAAGCGTTTTCATCAACACGATAAAAGCGGTTTTTGGCTAAGCTGATTTCCTCATCTGACATACCCCGGCCTTGATCAAGCACATAAATTTTTGTCTGTTGCTCGTCCTGAGTAACCTTAATGGTTATTAAGGATTCTTTAGGACTGTATTTACAGGCATTTTCGATAATATTTTTCAGTACTAATTCGATGTAAAACGGATCGGCATTAATGTTCATATCTTTAGGAACAACGATATACCACTCGAAATCGGCAATGACGTGTACTAGCTGATTTATCACATTCTCAATAATATCTTGTAGCTTACAATCGGTTTTATTTAACGCCTCTATCGCATCCACTCGTGATAACAACAACAGCTGCTCCACTGTATGGCTAATGCGGTTTACACCCTCGCCTATGGCTTCTATATATGGCAACGTTGCCTGCTGAATTTGTGGCATTTGGCTAGACAATACATCGCTTAAGCCATCGCTGTGTAACTTAATAATCGCTAATGGCGTTTTAAGTTCATGGGCGGCATCGGCACTAAAACGACGTTCACGGATCATCGTCTCGCTAATGCGCAGCAAGAAGCCGTTAAGGGCTTTTTGCGTTGATGCTAACTCCTTCGGTAAAGTGAAATTGATAGGGGTTAGGTCTTGGGCTGAGCGGTTATCTAAATGACGTTCTAATAACTTAACCGGTTTAAATAAGTAATAAGTTAACAACAACATGAAAAACATCATAATGGGAGTAATGATTAACGGCGAGCGCCAAGTGTTGCTGATAATTAATGACACGATCTCTCGTCGAACATCATCACGCTGTGCGGTTACAATCCATACCTGATGCGACGATGAGAAAAAACTGTACACATGCCATAACTCATTATCGATGCTACGAGTGTCATAGCCTTGGATGAAATTGGTTAGTTGTTGCTCGCCAGAACTATCAGAATACGCGAGTAACTGCCCCGAGCTGGACAGTAATTGAAATGATAATTTATGCTCATAAGACAAGGTGACAGGATTAGATTGATCAGCAAAGGTTTCTATTTTTGAATCCGCAACATGGAACAAACTTGGCTGCTGGAGCAATTGTGCCAGTTGAGCTTCTGTTAAATGTTCGACATAAAACTGTTCCAACATTTTGGCGGTTTGCACCATCTGCGCATCAAACAATTCTTCGACTTCATGCATAGCATCACGCGTACTGAGTATGCTCGAAAAAGTTACCGTAAGAACAATCCCCACCAGCATAATCAAACTTAATAATAATCGTAACGAAAACATAATATCCTTATTGTATTAAGTGTAATTAAGTCGCTGTTTGGCTGCCCAGCATTTACTTCATCTACCCTATCTAGCTCATAATAAAGCTATACCGTTTCAGTTAAAATATAGCCTATACCGCGCACGGTTTTGATCAGCTCAGTGGCCGTTTTTTTACGTAGATGATGAATATGCACTTCTATCGAGTTGCTGCCCACTTCATCCCAGCCATAAGTTAGCTGTTCAAGTTGATTACGGGTTAATACGCGACCTGCTGATTGAGCAAATTCGAGTAACAGTTGATATTCACGGCGTGAAAGCGACACTAACACATCGCGAAAATGCACTTCACAACGGGCAAAGTCGATGTTGAGAGCACCATAGCTAAATTGGTTATTATCTAGGCCATGTTGACGTCGAATAATCGCCTTAAGCCTAGCAATTAATTCCCTCACATCAAAAGGCTTACTTAAATAATCATCGGCACCAATATCTAAACACATTAAGCGGGTGTCGAAATCAGTGTTGGCTGTTAATACAATAATAGGTAATGAGATACCATTTTTACGCCACTGTTTTAATAAGTCCGCACCATTGCCGTCGGGTAAACTTAAATCGAGAATAATGGCGCTAAAATCTTCATTTCCTAAGGCGATTTGGGCTTGATTATATGATGCTAAATGATCGACCTGAATACCTGATTTAGCTAAGCTCATTACGATGCCTTGTGCTAACAACTTATTATCTTCTACTAATAACACCCGCATTCAGTACCCTTATTCATTAACGAAACACCTTAAAATCGACACCTTGTTGCTGTAAAAAACCTTCAGCATCAGCTCCTTTTAGCATCGACATTGTGGCCAACATTCCTGCCATAACACAATTGGGCGCCAGCACAGTGACCGATAATGGCGCTTGCTCTACAGGGTAACCCTTTTTAGGATTAATAATATGCCCATAACGTTTACCGTCCACCTCTATATAGCGCCGAGTAGTACCACTAGTGGCTAACGCCCCCTGGCGAATGGTTAACAGTGCCGCAGCGTTATCAAGCTTATGAGGGTTTTCAATCCCCACCTGCCAGCCATCGCTTTTGGTGATCGGGCAAGCAATATCACCACCAAAGTTGACTAATACCGATTGCTTTGGCCAACGACTCGCTAATATTTGTGCGGTGCGATCCACCGCATATTCCTTACCGATACCGCCAAAGTCGATACTCATGTCTGCAGGCATGCAAACGGTCTTATCCGTCAATGCAATGCGATCAAAACCCACCTTAAGCAAGGCGGCATCAATATCAATTTGTAACGGCACACGATGGTTACCATCAAAACGCCATAACGCCATTAATGGACAGGCACTGATATCAAATGCTGATTCACTTAATTGAAAACATTGTTGAGCAAATTGCAATAAATGCACTGTCTCGGCATCAATTGGGGTCGTTTCACCTTGGGCATGATTTAACTGCCACACCACGTTAGCTTCAATAAAACGGCTGAATTTATGTTCTATACGCTTTGCTTCGTCATAAGCAATAGTCAGCATTTGCCTCGCAATGTACTCGTCATCAACTGCCATTAATAATTCACATGGGCTAGCCATAGCATTAAATGAACCTAAAAAGCCCCAAGGACGAGGCTGTAAGCTCATCACTTTTGGGGCTTTTGACATTGTTGTTAGTGGTTCAAGCAAGTTAAATTACTCTGTTTATTGATGACACATTCATCTTAAAACGAATAACTCACTTGAGCTACTATCGCTTTCACCGCTGGGAATAAATCGTAGTTTTGTAGCTGACCAGGTATCTCAGTACCATTATTTTCAGGATTTTGCTGATAATACTCAATACGATAACTTAATTCATGGCCACCCGATAAACGCTGGCCAAATTTAAGTCCTATGGTGTAAGCCGTCATATCACCAATGCGATAATCGGCGCTGGCATACTCTGGTATTTCATCGCCACTCATCAAGAATGGTTGATAAAACTCAGCTGCTTGCTGCTGGTAATAACGTAAGTGCAATTGTGCGTACATAGTTGGACTAAAATTATATCGGTAATGCGTTTCTAAAGTATGCGATTGAATATCCCAATCATCAGTACTATAGCGATATGAAAAATCGACTACGCCAGAATCCAGTGCACCTTTGGTGAGTAAAAACACGCTGTGCTTAAGGCGTGAGTCTGGACGATTTTCGTAACGATAAGCTTGTGTTTGACCGTTAACATCGACTTCACTAAGGATCTTATACGGGTCGGTCATGTAACCTGACACACTTGATAAACCATAGTTAGCTTGCATCAACCAATTACGATTAATAATCTGAGTCACACCAAACATGATATCACTGGTTTGTTTAGTATCATCACCCGCTAAACGCGTTTGATCAAAGGCTGCTTGATAATCGGCATCACTGGCATAATCGCCACGAAACACCATTTCTGACATTGCCACAGGACGACCGCCAACAGGGTCAACCACATCATTGGTAAATGCCCCCGATAACGACAACGTAGTGTTATTTTTATTAAAACTACGTTCAAGACCCGCGTTAATGCCCATCGAAAGATAATCAAACTCTTTTGAACCGTACACACCTACGTTACCGGTCCAATCTTGATTAAGCACTTCTTGCCAGTTAGCGCTAAGCTGAACACGAGTATCATGAAAGGTATCATCCAGCGGTGTTTCGCCAGCACTGACAGTATATTGGCCATCACCTGACGGACGCGTGAAAGTTTGACTGTCACTTTGTGCCACTGCACCAGAAGCTGATGCACCGGTTAAACTGTCGACCACAATTTTAAGGTCCAATAACGAACTGTCACCAAAGGCTTTTTGTACATTACCAATCGCTTCTGCAGCTTGAACCCGGTCTTGCTCGCCATAATACATAATGGCAGCATCGACCTTCCAATCATCATTGGCAGGAATCGGTTCTGCTGCACTGGCCTGTTGGCTTAATAAACTACAGCTTGCTAATGCCAACGCACTGGCAATACTTTGCTTAGATGTTAGTTGCATCCACAACCTCCGCCCGCTAATGAGCGACCACCACTAGTACCTTCTTTACTAAAATAAATATGGTCATCTAACGCGAGATCGAGTTTTTCGCTGTTCAACGCCATATCAGCACGGGCTAATTGATCTTTTTCCCAAGGTTGTACACCTAAGTTCGAACAGCCAACCAAACTACTGACAATGGCTAATGCCACCACAGCTTTGGCAAAGGGTTGATAAAATGCTTTTGTCATCAATTTACTCCTGTAACAACATTTGGATTTCTTGTTCATAGGCGGGAATGTTTTCGGTAAAAAAACCCATGTGAGTTTGCACTAATTCACCTTTACGATTGAACAAAAAGCTACTTGGCATACCTTGTAACTCAAAGGCTTGGGCAATATCACCTTCAGGGTCAAAACGAAGATTAAATTTTGCCGGCAGTTTGCTCAAAAACTCACGGGCTAATGTGGTATCAACATCAAGGTTAATTGCGACTACCTCTAAACCTTGTTGTTGATATTTAGCCTGGATGGCATTCATCCACGGAAATGATTTACGGCATGGAGCACACCAAGACGCCCAAAAATCGACATAAACCACTTTGCCAGCAAATTGTTGCAGACTGACACTTGCGCCTTGTTGATCTAACACATCATGTTCTAATGACGGAGCAGCTTGAGCTTGGGCATTAACACCTAACCCTATCGCTAAACTTAACGCTATAAACTTAATGTTACGAAAATGACAAAATAACCCAATTGACATCATATTTTCACCTAATAAACATATTGCAAACAACATAGTCCACCAATCTTAAGATTCACTTAAGCATTGTAAAGATATCGTAAAGACAATTTATGCCATTAAAAAAAGAAAATAACATTAGCCTCCAATCATTTTCGACACGATGCCTTTATCGTTACCAGACTCGGCCACTAAAATCCCTGCTAAATGTAAACTTATAAAAGGGATGAAATACCACAGTGCCAACTTATGAATTGTTTCAGCCTGTTCTTCTATTGCCTCTGGACCAAACTTGAGTAACAAACCTGTTATTACAGAGAACGCTATGCCAGCATAAAATACCCAATACACCCATGCCTGAAACTTTTGCTTTGTCGTAGCTTGGCGCGAAAAAGGCGACGGATAATGCAGACCAAATTTAGCCATATAAACAAACCGAGCAAAAACAAATACGCCCACCGCATAGCCAAAATAAATATGCCACTGGAACATAACGCCACGAATACTTTTAGCAATGCTCACCGCTTGTTTATCGGTAATAATGACATCTAATTTCGCTAAGCCTTGGTGAATTATGGCGGCCATATGGTTTTTTTCCATCCACCCAAGCCTTAGTAATACGGTTAATAACATCACCATCATGGTCAAGGCCAACCCCCAATGAATAAGACGATGGAATAATGGATAAGTTGTCTGTGTTTGCATATAAACCTCGGTAGGATTGCGATGATGGGCCATTATCACGCCGGAATCTTAACAATCACTTATGGATAACAATAATCGAAAAAGAATCTAAAACATGACACTATGGCGATAAAATAACTTTGAACGAACTCACACATGACTCATTTTCTGCACAATACCCGACAAATGGCGTTATTCCTTGCAGGTTTAGGAACTTCATTGGGCGGACTTTATACTTTATTCCCACAGTGGGCTGTCGAAAACCTTAACCAGTTAACCTATCACTCCAGTGACACAATATTTATTCAGCATTGGGGATTTATGGTATTAATGGTTGGATGCAGTTTTTTTATTGCAATGTTCCGTTCAGCTTGGATAAAACCGCTGTTTTGCATTGCGCTCATTGAAAAGCTGTTTTTTGTTAGCTTGGTATTGAGTCATGCCAATCAAGATTTTGTCGATAGTTTTTGGTTATCAATGGTAATGGACAGCATGATATGTACTTACATTGCCGCGTATTTATGGTGGTGTCGAGCCACTGGTGATTTAACGTATTAAGATAGGTAAACTCAATTTAACCGAGACTATCTGGCGGTGCCGCGACATCGCATTTTTTACAAATAAGGATCATTCCTAATTGCTGTTGCCGACCTTCTACTGTCATTACCCAAGGGCGAACAGTCCAAGGTGGATTATGGCGTACATGTTGAAAATGGCCGCAACCTAATTCTGCCACCCAATGATGTTCTTCATCCAAATGATAACCGGTAATTTTTTGCTGCATCCTAGTTCACCCAATCTTTAATACCAATTCTAATAGACGGTAAACACCTACAAAAAAGCCTGAACAAGTCAGGCTTTTTGAGTAATAAGTAACTTAAATAACAACGAGGTTACTTAGTACGATCGCGAATGTGGCTCATTGCACGCTTACGACGACGCTCTTGACCCACGGTCAACTTCTCAGTTCTACCTTCAAACGGGTTAGAACCTTCATGGAAACGTAACTGAATTGGCGTACCGACTACTTTTAATGAACGACGGAAATAGTTCATCATATAGCGCTTATACGAATCAGGTAGTTTCTTAACTTGGTTACCATGAATAACCACGATTGGTGGATTATAACCGCCAGCGTGAGCATATTTAAGCTTCACACGACGACCATTCACCAATGGTGGTTGGTGATCATCTTGCGACATTTGCATAACGCGCGTTAGCATTGATGTACTTACGCGACGTGTCGCACTGTCGTAGGCTTCTTCAATTGACTCATATAAATGACCAACGCCAGTGCCATGTAATGCCGAAATAAAGTGAATACGAGCAAAATCGATAAAGCCTAAACGGCGATCAAGTTCGCTTTTAACACGGTCTTTGACTTTTTGATCAATACCGTCCCACTTGTTTATCGCAATCACCAATGCACGGCCTGCGTTTAAGGTAAAACCTAATAAACCAAGATCTTGCTCTGCAATACCTTCGCGCGCATCGATAACCAATAATACTACGTTAGCATCTTCAACCGCTTTCAAGGTTTTAATTACCGAGAATTTCTCGATAACTTCATTTACTTTACTGCGACGTCGAACACCAGCAGTATCAATTAACACGTACTCTCTACCTTCGCGTGACATTGGAATGTAAATACTGTCACGAGTGGTACCTGGCTCGTCATAAACGACGACACGTTCTTCGCCGAGGATACGGTTAATCAGTGTTGATTTACCCACGTTAGGCTTACCAATAATGGCGAGCTTAATCGGTAAGTTTTGTAGGCGTTCTTGTTCTGCTTCCGCTTCTTCTTCAGTATATTCACGTTCAACTTGCTCGCCTTCTTCGTCGAGTTCGCGAACAATACCCATAGCTTCGGCATAAGGCGTTAGTGCGTAGTCAATCATGTTGGTTACACCACGACCTTGCGCGGCAGCCATTTGATAGACTTCACCTAAACCTAGAGACCAAAATTCACCACAAGCTGAATCGGCATCAATACCATCAACTTTGTTGGCAACCACAAAAGTGACTTTATCACGGCTACGTAAATGCTGAGCAATCGCTAAATCGGCAGCGGTCATACCAGCACGAGCATCGGTCATAAATAATACGACGTCAGCTTCTTCAATCGCGGCCAATGACTGTTCAGCCATTTTGGTTTCGATCCCTTCTTCGCTGCCATCAATACCGCCAGTATCAACAACGATAAACTCGTAGCCAGCTAAAAATGCACGGCCGTACTTACGGTCACGTGTTAAACCTGGGAAATCAGCGACTAACGCATCACGAGTACGAGTAAGACGGTTAAATAATGTCGATTTGCCGACATTCGGTCGCCCTACAAGGGCCACAACAGGGATCATGATTTTGCCTCTAAAAAACTTTTCAATAAAAAGCCCCCGGAACGCTTCCAGGGGCTCTAGTAAGGACATTATACCTTAATTAACGCAAAAATAGTGCTATGACTTATTCCGCATCAGTTTCAGTATCTTCCTCAACATTCATTTGCTCTTCTTTGTTCAACGTAACAATCGCGACTTTGCCGCTACGGCCTTGAACATAGATTTTGTCACCCACCACTAAAGGTTGGGCATATAATCCATCACTATCAACTTGAACTCGGCCAACTATATCGCCGCTGTTACGGTCAATAAAATGCAAGTAACCTTCAAAGTCACCGACAACAATATAATTATCAATTACTGCAGGGGCTGTTAACTCACGGTTTTTAAGGACTGAAGTGCTCCATAACTCTAAACCATTACGGCGATCGACAGAGTAAATACGGCTATGATCATCGACCAAATACAGGCTAATACCTGCAGCGGCTAAATCATTAAAGCTTGAATATTTACGCGACCAAACTACGCGACCGCTACGAAGTTCCATAGAGACTAAGTTACCATTGTAACTAGCAACATACAGATTTTCGCCCAGTATTAATGGCGTCATATCAATATCAGCCATCCGGGTAAACTCATTTGCACCGGTTGGACTAAAAACGGCTTGTTCCCAAGCAGCTTGGCCATTACTTTTAACGACAACTGCGACTTTACCGTCAGCTGTTCCCAAAAAGAACCCGCCCGCTTCATACGCAGCAGAACCTGTACCTCTTAAGGTAAGATTTGGCAGTTGCATTTCATAGGTCCATAACTTTTTACCATTATCGATATCAAATGCTTCAAATGCGCCTTTACTGGTATTTACCGCGACAACATCTTCTGCCACTGTTGGTGCCGATAATAACTCGCCATTCGCTTGCGCAGACCACACAACGTCACCCGTTGCTTCGTCAAGCGCAACCAATAAACCGGTTTCGCCACCAACAAACACTTTATTACGTGCAGCGGTAACACCTGCAGCTAAAAGAATACCCTTGGTTTTGGTTTCAAGCTTATCTTCAAAGACATCATTGAAGTCTTTTTTCCAAAGCTCATCACCGGTTGTTTCATCAAAGGCAACCACAATACCGCTACGATCGGCGACAAACACCTTGCCGTAACGAACGGTAGGGCGAAGTTGAGAGTAATAATCCCCTACACCGTCGCCGACACTGGTATCCCAAGTAATCTCAGGAAACACGGTTGCTTGTATATCAACTAATTCACTCACTGGCTCTTCTTCAACATCACTTGAAGAACAAGCAGACATAAGAGCAACACTTAACCCAACGGCAAGTAGATTTTTACACCACGACTTCATCGGCTAAATTCCTTATGCCTTGTTTAGATTGTCTAATTTCATGGTCAGCGCTGGACTGGCTAACGCGCCACCATTATCCACTGCTGCTTGATAAGCTGATTTGGCTTTATCCAAATCACCTTGACGCACTAAAAAGTCGCCTTTCAATTCTTCACGTTGTGAAGCAAATGCTTTATCAGTCACTTGATCTAACGTCGCTAACGCCATGCCTATATTGTTTTGTTCTGCTTGAATACGTGCTAAACGAATCATCGCTACCATACCCAAACCAGAACCTGGTTGGGCAGCAATTATCTTAGTAAATGAGGCTTCAGCTTTAGCTAAATCACCCGCTTCAACCGCTGACTTTGCTACCATTAATTCAAGCAATGCTTGATAACCTTGCTGATCATGTTCTGATGCAAAGCTTTCTGCCTGAACCAATAACGCAGCAGGGTTAGCCGACTGTGTCACGATAGACTGAAACGACTCTGAAGCTTCTTCAGCCGCCGTCACTTTCATGTCTGAATATTCGTTCCAACCATATAGACCGCCAAGGCCTACTACGGCACCGACAATAATTGAGGTACCATAATCTTTCCAGAACTGCTTGATAGCATCTACTTGTTGTTCTTCTGTGCTATAAATTTCCACTTGCACTTCCCCTTTAAAATCTGTTCTTAAATCAGTTCTGCAATTTTAGCTACGAGTTCACTACGCGTAACCAATTGTTGTTCATCGCTTGTTCTTAGCGGTTTAATAGCGACTTGGCTATTAGCCATTTCGTTTTCACCAATAATTAACGCAAACTGAGCACCACTTTTATCGGCACGTTTCATTTGCTTTTTAAAGTTGCCACCACCGCAATGGCTCATGACTTTAAGTGTTGGTAACTGTTGACGCAACTCTTGAGCCACTTTAATGGCTTCAACGACGCAATTTTCACCCATTGCAGTGACATAAACGTCAACTTCTGGGGCAATATCACTGGTTAACTCAAGTGTTTCAAGCAATAGTACAATACGCTCAAGGCCCATTGCAAAACCAACAGCTGGGGTATCTTTACCACCAAGTTGGCCGACTAAGCCGTCGTAGCGCCCACCCGCCAATACTGTACCTTGAGAGCCCAGGCTAGTGGTAACCCATTCAAATACAGTGCGGTTATAATAATCTAAACCACGGACTAAACGCGGATTAATGGTGTATTGGATACCAACAGCGTCTAAGAGTTCACATAAAGTTGAAAAATGTGTCTTGGTCTCTTCACCAAGATAGTCCATCAATGCGGGAGCATCAGCTAAAAGAGCCTGCACTTGCTGATCTTTACTGTCTAGCACTCGCAATGGATTGGAATACATGCGACGTTGACTATCTTCATCTAACTTGTCTTTGTGCTGCTCTAAGAATGCAATTAAGGCATCACGGTAAGCTGCACGTTCAGCCGGATCGCCTAAAGTATTAAGCTCAAGTGCCACGTGTTCTTTAATGCCTAACAAGTCCCATAAACGGGCAGATAACATTAATACTTCAGCATCAATATCGGCGCTAGCAATGCCGTAAACTTCAACGCCAAACTGGTGGAATTGACGGTAACGACCTTTTTGCGGGCGCTCATGACGAAACATGGGTCCCATATACCATAAACGTTGTTCTTGATTGTAAAGCAGACCATGTTCGTTACCCGCACGCACTGTTGAGGCTGTGCCTTCAGGGCGTAAGGTTAAGCTGTCACTGTTACGATCTTCAAAGGTGTACATTTCCTTTTCAACAATATCGGTCACTTCACCAATAGAGCGTTTAAAAAGATCGGTACTTTCTACAATAGGAGTACGAATTTCACTGTAACCAAATGCACTAACTGATGAGCGCAATACAGCTTCGACTTTTTGCCATAAAGGACTTTGAGTAGGCAGAATATCATTCATTCCACGAATAGCTTGGATTTGCTTTGCCACTGTTAACGTGTCCACTTCTTGATTAGCTTGCGCTAATAAAATGTAAATATACCCTCAACATCGGCAACTCTTGGTTGCCATGCACAGGATTAAGATTATTCAGTTTTATCGATTATCGCGATGCGATTAGCCATCATGCTGGCTTTAGCGCGGATTTTTGCTTCTAAACCATCGACAATATTTTTATTGTCAAAGCGCTCTTTTTGACGCACTCCGTCATCATAATAACCGCTCTTAGCATGGCCGCCAGTTAAGCCGATATCAGCCACTAACGCTTCACCTGGACCGTTGACTACGCAACCAATAATAGACACATCCATTGCAGTGGTAATGTCCTCAAGACGACGTTCGAGTTCATTGACGGTACTAATCACATCAAACTCTTGGCGCGAACAAGAAGGACAAGCAATAAAGTTAATGCCACGGCTACGAATACGTAGCGACTTTAAAATATCAAAACCAACTTTAATTTCTTCAACCGGATCGGCCGCTAACGAAATACGTAAAGTATCACCAATGCCTTCAGCTAATAACATGCCTAAACCGACAGCTGATTTAACTGAACCCGCACGCATCCCACCGGCTTCGGTAATACCTAAATGTAACGGTTGACGAATTTGTTTAGCCAGCAGACGGTATGATGCGACAGCCAGGAATACATCTGACGCTTTAACGCTGACTTTAAATTGATCGAAATTCAAACGGTCCAAAATATCCACATGACGCATCGCTGATTCAAATAATGCTTCAGGCGTTGGTTCACGATATTTGTCCATTAAGTCTTTTTCAAGCGAGCCACCATTCACTCCGATACGGATGGGAATGTTTTTATCGCGGGCGCACTCAACCACACTGCGAATGCGTTCTTCATTACCAATATTACCTGGGTTAATACGCAGGCAATCTGCACCGTATTCGGCCACTTTAAGCGCGATACGATAATCGAAATGAATATCGGCCACTAATGGCACATTGACAGACTGTTTGATAATTTTAAAGGCTTCAGCATCATCCATTGTCGGTACTGAAATACGTACAATATCAGCGCCCACTTTTTCTAATGCTAGAATTTGCGCCACGGTGGCCGCAACATCGGTAGTTTTAGTATTCGTCATCGATTGAACAGCAATCGGTGCGCCATCACCAATAGGGACATTGCCCACATAGATACGTGTTGATGGTCTGCGAATAATTGGGGATTCGTTATACATGCAAATATGCTCTACTGCTGTTGCTAAAGCATTATGACGCTTTAGGCAGGGTTAATCTTGCAACTCGACCGTTGGCAAACTCAGCTAAACTGACATTATTGCCATCGAGGCTGATGCTGGCTACTTGAGGAGCACCCAGAATCACTTTAAAAGGTTTTATTCCACGAACTTCAATTCGTTGTGCCGAATTCTTCACGCCATCAACCATCACTTTGCCATTAGCATCAGTCACGTTAACCCAACAGTCACCGGTAAGCTCAATGGTTAATACACTTTCGCCACTGGTTAAACTGGTGTCTGTTGTTGATGAAGATTCAGTACTAGCAGTTGTAACACTGCTGCTAGCCGCTAATTGTTGTGCAGTACTGGCTGCATCTTGTGCCGTTTGAATCAGCTTATCTTCGGCTTCTATTGCTGCCTTGTTAGCCGAATCTGTTGCACTATCATTGCCTTCGTTACCTAAATCATTAGCAGTAGATTGCACTGAGCCACTTCGAATGATCTGTTGCGGTTCAGGCATGTTGCTTTCAGCAGCAATCTCTTCAACGGTAGGCTGCGATAAATCAACATTGGTTAGTAACGATGATTTCTGTACCCACCACAACACTAACATGGCAATCAATACGGCAACGATAAGATAAGTCACTAAATTAAGACGACTATTACGAGCTTGATGAGTCGTTTTACGTGAAAAACTTTGCATTGCAGGCGCAACAATTTCAGGCAACTGATGGCTTAAGCATTGTTGAATTTGGTTAATGTCAGCGCTCACAACACGGGCATAATTTTTAATATAACCTCTAACATATGTGGTAGAGGCAATATTAACAAAAATGTCATTTTCAAGATCATTGATAATCTTGGGACGTAAATGCAATTGGGTTGCTACGGTCTCAATTGAGAGTCCCTTTGCTTCGCGAGCCGCTTTTAAAATGGCGCCAGCAGTAACAACATCCTTTAACAATGACGTTTCTTCTACGTCTTGTTCTACTTCGAATTCTTTAGTCATTAATTCAAGTTAGCTCTATAATTTTTGGCTTGTGGAGATGCAGGAAACTTAGCAATAAGTAAAATGCCAAATCGTTTTACGGCTTCTATATCATTCGCCGCCCGCTCAATCTTAATCCCTAAGGCTAAACTTTCTGCTGATTCGCTAGCAACTCGATGGTATCTTGCGAGTTGTTCGCGCGCATTGCCGTAGTCAGCATCTTCCATGGCTAACTCGGTTAATTCTAATAACGTTACTTTACGTCTTTGATCATACTTTAACGCCATATTAAAATACTGTCGCGCTTTTTCTTTATCACCGGCTTTACGGCTGCATACGCCTAAGTTTTCATAACTCGATGCGGTACGGGTATATTTAGGTGTTTCAATCGCCGCAAGAAACATTTTCTCAGACTCAACAAAATTATTTTGCTGACATAAAAACACCCCAAAGTTATTCCGTGCATCACCAGTAACATCACTCAAGCTAATGGCTTTTTTATATGACTCTTCTGTTCGCTCTATATCACCAACTGTTTGATAATAATAAGCCATTGCCATATGAACTTCACTGATATTCGGTGCATATTCAACAGCTTTATTTAAATTGTACTTGGCTTGTTCACTATTTCCACGATTTAGATAAGTTAACCCAAGTTGCATTCGTTCTCTAGCGGCCCCCTGCTTATCAAACCGACGCTCTGCTACAGGGGTATCAGTACCACTGTAAGTACGCTCAGTAACACAAGCAGTGACGGACAAAGCCACTAAAGTAATCAGAACAACCTTTTGCATTCCGTGCTTCATTTATAAGCCTATTATCTATGCAAACAACGAGTTATTCCATTGTGACTGAAATCTGATTCTGTTGCATTTGTTTTTTTGCTAAACGCTTTGTTCTATCACGAATATCGCCAGCTAGTTGGCCACAAGCAGCATCAATATCATCACCACGAGTTTTACGAACAATCACAGTTAGGCCGTGTTCCATCAACACTTTAGAAAAACGATCTATGCGTGAGTTAGAAGAACGACCGTAAGGAGAACCAGGGTACGGGTTAAACGGAATTAAGTTAATCTTACATGGAGTATCTTTCATTAGAATTGCAAGTTCATGCGCTTGGTCTGTGCTGTCATTAATATGATCAAGCATGACATATTCAACCGTCACGCGGCCGCGATTTGCATTAGACTTTTCTAAATAACGACGAATACCCGCTAAAAATTCTTGTAATGGATATTTTTTATTAACTGGAACCAACACATCGCGCAGTTCATCATTTGGTGCGTGAATACTTACCGCTAATGCGACATCAATGGCGTCACCTAATTTATCAAGTGCAGGTACTACACCAGAGGTTGATAACGTCACTCGACGTTTAGATAAACTAAAGCCAAAATCATCCAGCATAATATCCATCGCAGGGATCACATTAGCAAGGTTCAGCAAAGGCTCACCCATCCCCATCATCACTACGTTAGAAATTGGTCGATCGCCAGTGTCTTTATGGAAACCTAAAAATTGCGATACACGCCAAACTTGGCCAATAATTTCAGATACCGTTAAATTACGGTTAAAACCTTGTTGGCCCGTTGAGCAGAAGGTACATTCTAAAGCGCAGCCGACTTGTGACGATACACACAAGGTCGCGCGGTCTTCTTCAGGAATATATACGGTTTCAACTTCTTGGCCTTGGCCAACATTGATAGCAAATTTAATAGTGCCATCATTCGACTTTTGAAAACTCGCAATTTCAGGCGCAACAATTTCACACTTCGCTGCAAGTTTGGTACGCAACACTTTGTTTATGTTGTTCATTTCTTCAAAGTCAGTAACACCAAAGTGATAAACCCACTTCATTAACTGATCGGCACGAAACGGTTTTTCGCCCATCTCACTGAACAACGCCCGTAGTCCTTTACGATCAAGATCTAATAAATTGATTTTCTTTACACTCATTCGCCTAACCTCAAAACACCAAAACCTGTAACAGGGCGGCGAATTATACAGTTAGCATCACGTTTTAGCCAGTATATCTGCATCTAGTGATATGTTAGTATTACTGCAGGCTATATGGCCTTCTACGAGGAAGTTTTTACTCACACTATGTTAACCCTTTTATTGATTGTTTCTTTTGCTATTTTGATTTCCTTTTTGTGTAGTATTTTTGAAGCAGTTCTCTTATCTGTCACTCCAAGTTATATCGCAACCCTAAAAGAAACTAACCCCTTTATTGCTGCGCAGCTCGATAAACAAAAGCAAAATATTGACTCTCCTTTAGTGTCTATCCTAACGCTAAATACCATCTCACATACCATGGGTGCTTCTATTGCTGGCGCACAGGCGGCTATTGTGTTTGGTAGTCAAATGCTTGGGGTATTCTCTGCGGTTCTAACTTTTTTAATTTTGTTCCTCTCAGAAATCATCCCTAAAACATTAGGGGCTAATCATTGGCGTAAATTGGCGCCATCGGTATCGGTATGCTTATTCTGGATGGAAAAAATGACCATGCCTTTAATTTGGATGTCTCAAAAAGTCACCAATCTGTTAGGCAAAGGTAATAACGGTCAATACATTCGTCAAGAGCTCGGCGCGATGAGTAAAATGGGTAAAGACAGTGGTGAGTTAAGTGAACAAGAATCACAAATTTTAACCCAAATGTTATCGATGAAAGACATGCACGTCAGCGACATCATGACCCCCAGAACGGTAATATTTAAATTATCGACTCACATCACTCATGCGCAATTTATCGACCAATATTTGTCGAGCCCGTTTACTCGTTTTCCGATTTACCAAGGTGACCGAGATAATGTGATTGGTTATGTCAATCGTAATGACATTATCCTTCAGTCTCGCCAAGCACCAGATACCGAAATTGGCACTCATTTAAAAACGTTACTTGTAGTCCCCTCTTCCGTAAGAGTATTGCCACTGTTTCAATTAATGATAAAACGTAATGCTAAAATGGCATTAGTGGTTGATGAATATGGCTCAAGTGAAGGGATAGTGACAATTGAAGATATCATCGAAACCTTAATTGGTTTAGAAATCGTTGATTCAAAGGATTTAGCTCCCAACATGCAAGCTCTGGCGCGTAAGCTGTGGCAACGACGAATCAAGAATAAAGGGTTAGTTATATACGATGATAATTAACTTGGTTAATTAAGCCACTTGCGCACGGATACATAATCAAAAAATCAATTATTAACATTCTGTTGGTCGCATTTTTTAATACAAACTGTATTGGCTATATCCAGCCAACTAGTACCATCACTTCCGTTGTTTGAGCTGCAATATAAAGATCACAACAACGCGCAGTGATGACATGTTTAGCTAAATTAGTATAAGATGGTGACATTATATTGAGGAAAAAAATGTCACATATTTATCGTTTATCTATAGCTCATATTAATGACACTCATTCTAACTTCGAACCTAGTCCAGTCCAGTTTAGCCTGACAGCCCAGCAACGCACTTATACACTTGAAGGCCATTCAGGTGGCTATGCGCGTTTAGGTTACCAAATTGAACAAACAAGGCAGCAAGCCGCAGCCGAGCAAACTCCATTTCTATTTTTACATGGCGGCGATAGCTTTCAGGGCACTTTATATTTTAGAGAGTTTCAAGGTGCCGCCAATGCACACCTTCTTAACTTACTCAAACCTGATGCCATGGTGTTGGGTAATCACGAAATCGATGCAGGTAATAGCCCTGTGCAGGCCTTTTTAAACCGTATCGACTTTCCGGTATTAGCCGGAAATATGGATTTAAGCGCAGAAGATAGGCAGAAAACAGGTCGATTATACGGCCACCCGATGTTGTACGACTTTGATGACAGCACCGGGACAGCAAAAGTATTGATAAAGCCATTTCACGATATTCAAATGGCTATTATTGGTATTACCTTAGATCAAATGCATTTAATTGCTAGGCCGGATCCCGATACCCACTTTGTTAATGCTATCGACACTACCCGTAAAACAGTTCAAAAACTGAAACAGCAAGGCATTAATCATATTATTGTACTAAGCCACCTAGGTTTAGACCAAGACCAAGAACTTGCTGCCTGTGTCGACGGCATAAGTCTAATTGTCGGCGGACATTCTCATACTCTCCAAGGTAATATGAGCAACATTGGCTTAAGCGATATTCCTTACGCAGAAACCATAAACTCAACGCCTATTTTGCATGCCGGAAAATATGCAGAAACGCTGGGTATTGCCCAAATCAATTTTGATTCAAATGGCAAAGTAACCGAACTTATCGGTAATAACTATTTTATGCTTGATGACAATATTCATGTCAGCACCAAAGACGGACAGCCTGCCGATAGTGCTATTGCCGCAGATTTAATCGAGCAGTTGTTCAATCACCCAAGCATAAAAGACGCTAAGCATGATGATGCTATTCATCAGGTGATTCACAGCCAATACCGCCCATCATTAGATGCGCTAGAAAACCAAATACTGGCTCATATACCTCGAAACTTTGTCCACACTAGGTTGCCCAGCAAACAGCTGCCTCATGGCAGTGAAATAGCCCCTTGGGTGAGTCGTAGCATGTATAAAGCGGCTAAATACATTGAGCCAAATATCGATTTTGCACTCCATAATGCGGGAGGTGTAAGGCAATCACTCAATAAAGGGCAATTATCACTTGCCGATGTTATTGGCCGCATTTTGCCATTCGAATTACCCCTAACCTTGTATCAAATTATGGGTAAACATATTATTGAAGCTTTAGAATCGTCCATCAATAGCGCTACCAATAATGGTATTGTCGGCACAGGTGCGGGCAGTTTCCCCTACCCCTATGGATTACGCTACTTCTATGATGGTAAGCGAGTTAAAGGCCAGCGGATCACTCAAATTGATATCTACAAGCAGGATCAATGGCAAACTCTTGAATCTAATAAGTTGTATATTGGGGTATCAAGTTCTTATACCGCAGCGGGTAAGGAAGGTTATGATGCGTTATTGCATGCCCACTGGCAGCAACCGATGAGCAATCAAACGCTGCCAGAAGCCTTCATCGATTTTGTTAGTCAACATGGCCATCTCATTACGGGACAACTGTTCACAAATGTACATTACATTAGCCATCGTGATTAAACGGCAACTTCATATATTTAGAAGACAATACCTAAAAGAAACCACCTAACAGCAGATAGAAGACAATAATTCGCGGTAGATCACAGACCATAATGAGCAGAGATGGTTAAATAGTTCAAAGGTTGAATTAAAATCCTCATTAATTATCATTTTTGGCAAAATAGGAATACATACATGAAAGCTAAATTAATTGCATTTGCTGCCGCTGCCACTTTGGCTATGGGTGTTTCTTCTGTATGGGCACAAGGTGCTTTGCATCAAGGCGAAGTACTCGACACCATGAATGGTGGCGGTTATACCTACGTTCAACTAAAAGAAGCTGACAAAACATATTGGGCTGCGGGTCCGCAAACTGAAGTGGCTAAAGGCGATAAGGTAGAAGTGTCTGAACAAATGTGGATGAGCGACTTTAAAAGCTCAAGCCTAAACAGAACCTTTGATAAAATCATGTTTGTTGGCAATATTAATAAAAAATAGTACGTTTTATCGTAAAAAACTTACATAATTGGCCAATCTTATCGATTGGTCTTTTTTATGAAAAACTCAATAAATCAACCTCATCAAATCGTTGATTTTTCTGCATCCTATGCAACTCAAATAAGTGAATTATACCATACGGCTGTACAAGGCATTATTCATCCAAGATACCCGACCTTAAAACTCAATGCGTGGTCATCAGCGCCTCGTTCAGCTAAATTTTGGCAACTACGATACAAACGAAATAAAGCCTGGTTAGCACTTGATAACCAACAGGTCATTGGTTTTATTAGTCTAGAAACTCATTTTAAACACCAGGGGTATATTGACTGCTTATACGTTCACCCCGACTATCAGCAGCAAGGCATCGCCCGCGCACTCTATAAACACTTACAACATTGGGCTCTTCAGCAACAATATCCTTATCTCAGTGTTGATGCGTCATACTTATCTAAACCGTTGTTTGAAGCTATGGGATTTTTTTTGCAACAAACAAGCTATCAACAAAAGTGTGGCCAAACGTTTACCGGCTTTTACATGAAAAAACGGTTAATAGACTAGCTACTAGGGCGGGACTTCGTCCTGCGAGAACGCTATAAAAGCGATAAAAAGCGATAACGAGCGTTACAAGCCTAGGTGCTAGGACGCTTCGAGGCTAGATTCTATAACAGCGGTAGAGCTAGGACGATAACGAGCGAACGCTTTGACCGCTTTATTTAGCAGCGTAGCGATCTAGCAGGACGCAGTCCGCGCTAGGCTCTAGGCTGTTACGTTCGTTATCGCTTGTCATCGCTTGTTACCAGCTTCATCGCTTACTACCTAGCTTCACCGCTTTAACAGAGGTTGTAGCATTTCTTCCAATCCATTGAGCTTCACTTCATACATTAATGCTAGTTGCTCACCAAGTTTGCCTTCAGGAAAACCTTTAGAGTGAAACCAAACCAAGTAAGGTTCTGGTAACTGCAGTAATTTACGACCAGCATATTTACCAAATGGCATGGTTTGATTAATCGCTTCTAACAATTGCTGCTCATTCATCACTTATGGCTCCACGCCTTTGTTTATCGATTAGGTTAATGTAATACCGATTACATTAACTATTTTATCAGTTCAAAGCCTTTATCAAAACTGCTTTAAGTTAAGCAAAGTGAACTGACAATGCACGCGATTGACATTACGGGCCATCAAAAAAGTACAACGAGTGAAATGCACAATGAATTGATACTGGGTTAATTAATGAGAGGTTAGCTACTCATTAATCAACCAACCCTGAGTAAACTCATGCTGAATGAATCGTCGCCTCGATTCAAAATCGCCCCAGGCTCAGTTCAAAAGCGATTGTAACTGACTATATCGGACAATAATAAGACCACTGGTTAGCGTAAAATAACCGATTGAATCAAATTTAAGCTTAAAATAACTCGTTTTGCTGCATCCCTAAAATATATCAATTAGCTATATCAAAATAGATTTATAGTCATTTAATGCATATGAAACACGTATTCATATTTTATATACATTGAAAACACCTCATAAAACAATGATGTTATTTGCACATAACAGCTGCAAGTCATTATTAAATTTAACCTTTCACTAACATTGGCGGATGCAAACCTTTGCTGTCAATTTTCCGCCTTTATGGTCAAAACAGTCAAATTATCGCCTCAAAGACATTAATAAAAAACCGTCAAAAATCAGCTAATTGACTAAATCTATAACCATAATTACAGTGTAGTATCAATTACATTTAACGGTGTAAGTTAGTCATATTGAGAGGGCAATATCCATGATCATATTAGTTGGTGGTGAAAAAGGGGGGAGTGGTAAAAGCTGCCTTGCGCAAAATATTGCAGTCTTCCTAACCAATGAAGTTCAAGCCAGCGTGATTATGGTCGACTGCGATCCGCAAAGAACCACATCAGACTGGATCCAAGCTCGGAACAACAACCCAAAACTGCCGGCCATTAACTGCGTGCAACTGTATGGCAAAATTCGTAATGACTTGCTCAGCTTAGAGCAACATTATGACTATGTTATTGTCGATTGTGGTGGCCAAGATAATCTAGCGCTTAGAGCAACCATGTCAGTTGCATCCTATGTATTAATGCCATTGCGCCCAAAACGACGAGATTTAAAAACCGTCAGCCATATGGACGATATCGTCTCAACTTGTTTGATGATAAACCCAAAAATGAAAGCATCATTTGTGATCACTCAATGCCCAAGTTTACCGAACCAGGCAAGCAGAATTACTGAAGCAAAAGATGTCTGTCGTACCTATGACATTAATGTATTAGATGCCGTTAACTACAGTCGCAATATTTACGACGACAGTGAAGAATCTGGCTTATCAGTATTTGAGTTAGAACCCCAAGGTAAAGCTGCAGAAGAAATGCGCAGTATTGCCTGTGAATTACTCGACATTACTGATGCAAAGCAACTCATTGAACAGCGCAATACTGCATCGAACGTGACCACGATGAGAGGAAATTATGGGACTAGCCGATCTCAAGAAAAACGCTTCGTTATGTAAAAGCACCAATAACATTGCAGTATCAATTGATGACTTTATTGCAGCAGCCGATTTATATGCTGCTGGCCAAGACCGCCCTCAACATGAGGAAAAGCAAACGCTAATGAAAAGCGATGCAGGTAAGCAAAACAATATAATCGATTTTTTACAACGAAAATATCCACAGCATGTAGAGCCAATAAAATCGGTCAACAAAAGTAAACAGCAACCTTTTAGACGTTGTACCTATACCTTAAGTGAAACGGCAATAAGCCAGCTCGCATTACTCAGTCAGCAAGGAGGAATAGCAAAATCAAAACTTATCAGGCAGTTGATTTCACAATATTTTAGTCTATCTCCACAACAACAAAAACGGTTAGATGTTAGCTTTACAGACCAATAGTTAATTTTGCAGACAAATAGTTAATTGAACATAAATTTAACCAAACACAACGACGACCACTTTATCCCCGCCCTTTCACTGGCAGTAAATATGAGACTAATATTTGCTAGCCAGTGCTTTTATTTAACCAAAATCCCAACCTACACGTTAAGCAAACTACGTTATCACTTATGGCTCCCACTGCTATTTAGTTTTTCCTAAAGCTTGAATTTGCTAACAAACTGCCCCATTAAATACTCATGGAATTAAACAGCTACTAGCGAATGAATTAAATGAGTCATGCTAAAAATTGCAAGCTCAGATAATACATAAGCTTAAAATAACAATCTTAACGCCCTCTTCGACTACCAGGACACTTCTATGATCGCGATTGTAATATTACTCGTTATATCAATAACAGCTGTGGCATGGATTGTCAGTAGCCAATGGCGCCTCAACCGTCAACGTAGCATTGTCGCCAGCAAACCATTTCCCACTCAATGGCGTCATATATTAAAAAAGCGTTTTCCTTATTTCAAAGCCATGCCGACGGATTTGCAACTTCAACTCAAAAAGCATATTCAGATATTTATTGATGAGAAACAATTTATCGGTTGTGACGGATTCGAAATCAATGACGAAGTAAAAGTGACGATTGCAGCCCAAGCGTGTTTATTATTACTCAACCGTAAAACTGACTATTACCCAAAACTTAAACAAATTTTAGTCTATCCAAGCGCGTTTATCGTTGAGAAAAACCGCACGGATCTCGCAGGGGTACAATCAAGCCAACGCAATGTGTTGCTGGGAGAATCTTGGGAATATGGCAAAGTCGTATTGTCATGGAACAGCACTATAGAAGGCGCTGCCGATCCGTTTGATGGTAGCAATGTTGTTATACACGAATTCGCTCACCAGCTTGATCAAGAAGATGGAACAGCTAATGGTGCACCACCACTGCGCGATATCACTTCATATCGTTCATGGTCTAGCACATTGGGGCAAGAATTTAAGCAACTTCAGTATTGCGCTCAACACCATATCCCGTCATTATTTAACTATTACGGCGCGACCAATCCGGCGGAGTTTTTTGCAGTGATAAGTGAAACGTTTTTTGAACGACCCGTGGAGTTTTACCAACAGCATCAACAATTGTATAAAGAATTGAGCCAGTTTTATCAGCTAGATCCAATAAATTGGCATTAAAAAAGTATTAAAAAAGTATTAAAACACATAATAATAATTTACTAGGTTAACAGGAATACTATGCAATCAATCATTCACCGACTCGGTTTTATTGCCGTGTTAATGACGACAGTGGCAGCCTTCGATCTACACGCAAGTGAAGCCGAAGAATCAACACTTGAACAGAGCCAAACTGAGCCTAAAAACAAACAAGTTAGTCAGCAAGTGAGCTCCGAAAGTGAAGCTGTTATAAAAGACATTAGCCAAAAAAATGAGTTAATTGATAGCCAAGGCTTATCAGAAAAAGACAACCAAGAAGTCAGCGCCTTGCTAAATTTATTACATGAAAGTGCAGCTGCTGCTGACTGGACCACTTATTTTAGCCTTTATCATCCACAAGCGGTGTTTATTGGTACCGATGATTCAGAGCGTTGGAATATGGTTGAATTTGAGCATTATGCCAAACCCACTAAAGGCTGGCGTTATGATTTAAAGTCACGTCACTTGTTACAAATTGACGATACCATTGTATTTGACGAGCAGCTCTATAGCCCGGCGTATGGCATCAGTCGGGGTACTGGTGCGTTGGTACAAACTTCTGAAGGATGGAAAATAGCGCAATATCATTTGAGTTTTCCAATTCCAAACGATAAAGCCAAACGTATTACCAGCTTAATTATGCAATAACCATTAAACAATATGGTGGCCATTGTCGAGTATGATGACTGCCATAATAGTGAATAGTTAACGCTTCGCTAGACACTAGACACTAGACACTAGACACTAGACACTAGACACTAGACAGATTGTAGCTAATTGGAAACTATTCAATAGCCACCTTATGTCATCGACACCCCAAAACACACGTTAGCGAGTTCACTAAAGTGAGTAAAACTGTCGAAATCCTCTTGCTCAAAACAACGTCCAGATCCCTGCCTATCCGCATAAAATAATCCCAACACTTTATGGCCAACAAAGAGTGGTGCTAATAAAAAGCCATTTTGAGAAAAGCGTTCAACGAGTACATCATCAATTTGTACTTTGCATTCTTTACTGGTGGGAGCATTGACCCACACACTCTTTTTTTGTCCAATACATTGAGTGAAAACCGATCGAGGATCGTCTAGTTCAATCACAAAGGCTTGTTTCAACAATTCAGCGCCATCCCCCATCATCACCCTAGGTTGTAATAATTTACGGCTTGGAGAGAGTAACAGTACACCACAACGGTCTAGGCCAACTCCGGTTAACATCCCTTCTAATGTGGTTTGCATTATTTGATTAAAATCAGTTTTAACCACTGCATAGTGGGTTAATTGTCTCAATTTACTTAACTGATAACCTTGATTGGTTAGCCGAATTTCAGTGGGCTCAACAGGAGAGTCGACATGTTCTAATACGTCTGCGGTATTCGGTAAATAAGACACTATGGCTTTGGCACCATATTCAATGGCTAATTTATGGGTTATTTTACTGCAATCGATAAATTTTTCAGTAAATTCATCCACACTGATGTCTAACATTTCTGCGGCTTGAGATAGGCGCTTATGCAGTTCTTCAGGGTTAACTTTAGGCTGCGACACAATTTCTGATAACTTATCGGCTAAAAAAATACAACGGATCTCAGGCATGCGCTCATCGGGTTGTGCTAAAGACTTAATCAGCACTTCACCTAAGCCCCAGCTTCTGGCAATACTTTGGGTCAGCTGGGTAAAAGAGGTGCCTAGTTCAGCTCGAATCAATGAGTTTTGTTCAATTTTATTGTCAATGGCTAACAGCTTATTATCAAGCTGTTCGGTCAATTCACCGCCCATACTCCAAAAAGCGCTTTCGCCTATTCGATACAATAACGAGGCAATAAACACCTCTTCACGTAGCGATTCTCCACGGTCGCTCATCATCATTCTGGCGAGCATCGCCGCTTGAAAAGATTGCGCCATCAGTTTTAATAAACGTTGATAGACACCTTCGCTCAGGTGCTTATTTTCAAGTAAACTGGTGAGTAGTTTTGCGGTAATGCATATGTTGCGGATAGTATCAAAACCTAATACTACCGCTGCACGGCTAACGGTCGAAACAGGATTAATACCTTTATTGTAAGTGGCGCTGTTTGCCACTCGTAAAATACGCGAGGTGAGTGCATTGTCGTGCATGACACTTCGACCTAACAAAGATAACGAAGACACATCGTCTTTTGCCAACTTTTCTAAATCACGCACAGTTGAACATAATGCAGGCATTTCTTGATCACTAATCCGCTTGGTCCAGTAATCAGCCCCTTTTTGCTGAGTCATCGCCTTCAAAAATTAACCTAAATATAACAAACATTGTTTTCAGTATACTCAATTTCATCACAGTGTCTTGTAGATATTGCTATTCACTCAAGCTAGCTCACGTATCAAAGCAAAACAACAATACTCATATCCTAGCGCCTACTGGTTGATGAATTAATATCACTGATGCTAGTACAACAAGTAAGCGACATGTTACATCGCTATTACATCACTTTATTCAGGAATAGCGATTTTTGAGCAAGTGTGGTTCGAAATAAATGGGATTCATCTGGGCGCAAAAGTGACATCTACATAAACGATAAATATTGGGCAAAAAAAAACGGCTCACAAGAGCCGCAATCACAATAATGTGGTTGGAAAAAACTTACGGGTAGGAAGTATCCAAACAATCAGGTTTAACAACTAAGCATTTACTTATAAACCATCATATTTGGATAAAAATCCCGTACGACCTGTAGGTGAGTCGCACGGGGTTACAACAGTCACAAAGTGACCAAACTTGTAAAACGGTTGGGGACTAACGATTAAAACTGTTCTTCTTCAGTAGAGCCCGTTAGCGCTGTTACTGACGATTTACCGCCTTGAATACACGTTGTCACTTGATCAAAGTAACCGGTACCCACTTCTTGCTGGTGCGATACGAAAGTATAACCTTTCTTAGCAGCAGCAAATTCAAGCTCTTGTACTTTTTCAACATAATGCTTCATGCCTTCACCTCGTGCATAGTCATAGGCTAAATCGAACATGTTGTACCACATGTTATGAATGCCTGCTAACGTGATGAACTGGTACTTGTAGCCCATGTTAGACAACTCTTGCTGGAACTTAGCAATAGTGACGTCATCTAAATTCTTCTTCCAGTTGAACGAAGGTGAACAGTTATAAGCAAGTAGTTGATCTGGGTACTGTGCATGAATGGCATCAGCAAATTTCTTCGCTTCTTCAAGACAAGGTTTAGCTGTTTCACACCAAATTAAATCAGCATAAGGAGCATAAGCAAGACCACGTGAAATAGCTTGGTCTAAACCAGCTCTAACGCGGTAAAAACCTTCGTTAGTACGTTCACCAGTAACAAACTCACGGTCATATTCATCACAATCTGAAGTCATCAAATCTGCAGCATTGGCATCAGTACGTGCAATAACCAAGGTATCAACACCACTAACATCTGCCGCTAAACGTGCAGCAACTAACTTTTGCACCGCTTCTTGGGTTGGCACTAAAACTTTACCGCCCATGTGGCCACACTTTTTAACAGACGCTAATTGGTCTTCAAAGTGAACACCTGCAGCACCAGCATCAATCATCGACTTCATTAGTTCAAATGCATTCAATACACCACCAAAACCGGCTTCTGCATCAGCAACGATAGGTAGGAAATAGTCAGTGTAATTGTCATCACCAGGATTTACTTCTTTGCCCCATTGAATCTGGTCAGCACGGCGAAATGAGTTATTAATACGGCTCACAACAGCAGGTACTGAGTTTGCTGGGTAAAGTGATTGATCTGGATACATAGTGCCCGCTAAGTTAGCGTCAGCAGCTACCTGCCAGCCTGATAAGTAAATCGCTTCTATTCCCGCTTTTGCTTGTTGTACTGCTTGACCACCAGTAAGTGCGCCCAGTGAGTTTACGTAGCCTTTTTTAGCGCCGCCGTTAACCAGTTCCCACAATTTTGCAGCACCCATTTTAGCAATGGTATTTTCTGGCACAACAGAGCCACGTAATGCAACAACTTCTTCAGCAGTAAAAGGACGTTTAACCGATTTCCAACGTGGATTTTCAGCCCAATCTTTCTTAATTACATCAACCTGTTGCTGACGAGTAAGTTGTGTAGTCATAGTGTCGCTCCTTACTGTATGAGGGTGGCAAAGTGAATCATTCAACTTTGCCTAATTCAGTAGTGTTGTAATTAATATCGTTATCCGACATTACGCCGTTAACAGTTCATATCCTGGTAATGTTAAGAAATCGACTAGCTCATCAGAGGTAGTAATTTGTTCAAATAATGCTGCCGCTTTGGCGAACTCACCTGCTTTAAAGCGCTCTGCACCAAGTTCCTCTTTCACGTTGGCCATTTCTTCTTTCAACATGTCTTTAAACAATGCTTTAGTGACCAGTTTGCCGTTGGATAAACTTTTGCCATGCTGGATCCATTGCCAAATAGAAGTGCGCGATATTTCAGCCGTGGCAGCATCTTCCATCAAACCGTAAATCGGTACGCAACCATTGCCCTGGATCCACGCTTCGATGTACTGCAACGCAATACGAATATTCAAACGCATGCCTGCTTCAGTTCGCTCGCCTTCACAAGGCTCAAGTAACTCGCTGGCTAAAATGGGTGCATCGACATCACGAGTAATGTGTAATTGATTGGTTCTATCGCCACCGATGTAATCATTGAAAATTTTCATTGCGGTGTCAGCTAAACCAGGATGTGCGACCCAAGTACCGTCATGGCCATTGCGAGCCTCTAACTCTTTATCGCCACGCACTTTTTGCAGTACCAGTTCGTTAGTCGCTTCATCTTTAGCAGGAATAAATGCTGCCATACCGCCCATGGCTAATGCGCCACGTTTATGACAAGTTTTTATCAATAGACGTGAATAAGCACTTAAAAATTTAGTATCCATCGTTACCGCTTGACGGTCGGGTAGTACACGGTCAGGATAGTTCTTTAAGGTTTTGATGTAGCTGAAGATATAATCCCAACGACCACAATTAAGCGCGACAATGTTTGAACGAAGTTCATAAAGAATCTCTTCCATTTCAAATACCGCAGGTAATGTCTCAATTAAACAAGTACATTTAATCGTGCCAGGCTGTAAGCAAAAACGCTCTTCTACAAAGGCAAACATTTTCGCCCACCAACGCGCTTCTATATGGCTTTCTAACTTAGGAATATAAAAGTAAGGTCCAGAGTTTTTAGCTAACAGCTGACGATAATTATGATAAAAGTACATAGCAAAATCGACTAACCCACCAGGAATAGGTTTGCCTTTGTATTCAATGTGCTTTTCAATAAGATGCAAACCACGTACACGAGCAATTAACACTGCAGGGTCAGGGTTTAACGAATAATGCTTACCGGTTTCAGGAACGGTTAGTTCAATATCGCCACGAACGGCATCACGAAGGTTAATTTGTCCTTCGACAATTTTTTGCCAACTCGGTGCTAATGAATCCTCAAAGTCGGCCATAAACACTTTTACATTGGCGTTTAAAGCATTGATGATCATTTTACGGTCAACGGGGCCAGTAATTTCAACACGTCTGTCGGTGAGATCATCAGGCATGCCACGGATAGTCCAATCACCACCACGTATTGCACGAGTTTCAGGTAAAAAATCAGGTAACTCACCATTATCAATACGAGCTTGTTTTTGTTTACGCTTAGCTAATAGCTCAGGTACTTCATCAACAAATTTTGCACATAACGAATCAAGGAAAGCCACAGCGCCAGAGTTAAAAACGTCTTCTTGACCGTTGACAGTGGGACCAATAAACGTGAGATCGGTTTTAATCGAATCATCAGCATTTGCTGTGGACTTACTGTATTGAGCTACTAATTGTTCTGCCGTCATAATAATGGCTCCCTAAATGCTGTCTGTTTTGATATCGGTTGTCATGCTTCACTGTGTAGTGACGTTATCTACTGTCTACTTATCACGCTTATCTATACCAACTCATCGGCGTATATATTCGCGTTCAAATAAACCATTTCTAATAACATTTAACTGAAGCTGACTGTTTACCAAAAACTTTCAAATGTCTATTTCGTACTAAAAACTAACCAAAAACGTTTGTAATTGCAACAGTCTTCACTTTACCAAAACGACTTAAAAACCAGTGTTACAGATCATATAAAATGGTCTTACCAACCGAGAAAGACAGACTTAAACAATTGATATTAAACGCAATAATAAAATAGAGCTTATACTTTAAATTGGCCGTCTGAAATTCATCTTACCAATTTACCGGTAAATGATTATGGTAAAAAAGGATGTAATATAATTACCTTATGTAAAATTATGTTTACTAAACTTTAGTCTATGCCATTGAATTAAACAATTTTGTAACGTTTCTAGCTTACCTACACGTAACAAGGTTTTAATCTTTAAAAACAGATAGTTAAAACTAGGTAATTAACTACCAAATTTAAACAACTGTTTTAAATTTACGTTTACGTAAACGAAATAAAATAAGCCGCCGCAACGGCTTAAAATGTGAGTTACGTCACCCGATCAACAAGCTCAAGTAGATTGGTTTTTTTTAAATAAAATTCAATTTTTTTAAAAATAATTGAAAGAACTTCATAAATGGGGCAATAGAGAACCAAAATGGTGCAGCAACAAGTAACAAACGGTGATCTGCTCTGGGCGGAATATGCCAATAATAACCAAGCTTCGCTCACAGTATGTTAATTGTCGTTTATTGATAAATAGTTAATGATTCAGCTCTAGCTCAAATAGAGTGGCCAACAAGGTAACGCAAACGGTGATGAGTGTATGGAGTTAACACATGTTGTAAGTGATAAATGAGACGGACATAGCGTTAGCATTTGTAGCGGAGGATTTTACCTTGAAGCAATTTGGTACAGACCATAAATGCATAATATTAACTCAGAATAAAAGATGGGGTTGCGCGATAAAAAGAGATTGTTTCAAATCTGCACTATCCAACTTACTCGTTGCTCGACTAACAAGGCGCACTTATAGCGTGTCTGTGATAAATTAATAGCGCAAATTACGCTGATAAAAAAGCTTTGATTAACTTTCCTTGTCCAGTGCACTGTAACGTTCACAACTGCCGTAGTGTCAGCGTTTAGCTGCTATCACAAGCTGGTTTAGCATATGTTGATTTACTTTACTCAAGGTAATACACGGGAGGGATATACAGTCAGCTAGAGGGTTATCGTTATTTGATGGCGTCGTTATAACAGATGACGCAATTTCGACCGTTATGTTTAGCCTTATAAAGCGCTAAATCGGCACGGCGAATTAACGGGTCGAGGCTTAGGTCATCCTTATCGACGCTACTCACACCACAACTCACTGTGACAGTAAAATCGTGCCCTGAGAAACGGGTGTTAATATTGGCAACGGCATGGCGAACCTGTTCGGCAAATTCAACCGCGATATCTTCAGTTTGCTTTGGCATAAAAATAGCAAACTCTTCCCCACCCATTCGGGTAAATATATGGGTCGGCTTTAACATTTCACCAATCACATGTGTGACCTTTTTTAATACCCAATCGCCCGTAGCATGACCATATTGATCATTAATATTTTTAAATAAGTCTAAATCCATCAACAGCACAGAAAATGACTCGCCAAGCATTTGAGCTTGAATAAATTCATTTTCTGCCATTTCTTGCCCTGTACGGCGATTAAAGATACCTGTTAATCCATCTCGCTGCGCTTGCTTCATAAATTGATTACGCTGCATCCAAGCAGATATTAATAACAATAATAAACCAACAGAAAGCCCAACTAATAATGTTGAAAACATAATCGATGAACTTTTCTCTTTCATGAATAAATCTTTTTGTTTCATCAAAAGTTCATGGTCTTGAATTAAGCTGGTATTCTCACGATTTTTTTCAACGCTATCAAAGCGGGCCATTTGGTAGGCATTTTCTTTTACTTTCTGTTCATCAAGTAATTGCTGACCAAGTGCAGAAGCAACAACTTGATATTGGTATGCTTTATCGAACTGACCACGTTTACCCGCAATTAAAGACAGTATTTCGCTAACACGTTTTTTTACCTGCATATTACTGGGCTTATTGGGTAAAGCATTAACTAACTGCGCAAACATATCAGCTTGCTGATAATCACCCAAATGGAAATATATCGAGCTCAAATAAGACTGTATTTCGTTAATCTCAATTTGAAATTTAAACTTCTGGTAGCGCTCTAAAGCCACTAGATAAAATGGTTCTGCTTCAGCATATAAGCCCTTATCAAACAAAACATTACCTTGCCCCTTAATTGACATAATCTCAATCAATGGAAAACCATGATTTTTACAATAAAGTTGAGTGTCTTTAAAGAACGTCTCGGCTTGATCAAAGTGGGCTAGCTTTAAATGAGCAACTGAGTGATATAACATCGAAAAACATTCACTTTTTGGGTCTTTACCTTGGTTTAGACTCAGTGCTAATTGCGCGATACGTAGCATTTCCTCATAAGCGTTAAGCTGTAAATACACATTCATCAAGCGAATATAGGACATTATTTTGATACTTTGATCTTGATAACTGTCGATACGAGAAAGGTTATCCTCTAAAAGAGCAAAAGCTTTTTGATAATTACTCAAGCCGATATTTGCAGTGATTTTCAATAAATAAATATTGGTGAGTTCTTCACCAAGTGGTCCGTATGTCAGTGCTTTATCGAAAGCTTTATCTGCTTCGACAAAATGACCTAAATAAAGATCTTTTGTACCTAGCAACATATACAGACGGCTATGCTGTGGTGAGGTGAGTAACGATTCAGAGGATAACGCGGTATCAATCTTTTCAATGGCATAACCAATATCAGTCTTCAAAGATTGTTCAATAGTGTCGAGTTCTTTATCATAATCGATGTTGTCAGCTATCGCCGCGCGGCTAAAAAGCAACACGATGATAATAAAAAAACACATCAATATTTGAGACAAAAAATAATTACTCTGTCGGATTACTTATAATCATATACATGGCCATTTCTTTATCACCAGACAACTGGCTAACACGTGCTTTATCTCCTGACATCACAGCTTCAATCTCTTCTTGTGTTAATCCATTTGATTTCATTACACCACGTGGATCAAGCTTATATGCTTCCAATAAAGCGGCGTCCGTTCCAAGCTTAGTAAAAAATGTATTCATGTTAGACATATCGTAACCTTATATTCTAGATTATATTTGTAATTAGCGACTTAAATTTACATCTATGTGATTATCATTTGTAACAACTTTAACTTTACTGGGTCGTTCCGTCGACATAAAACGTCGTAACCAATTGTTTTATCGAAAATCTCTACACAAAATTGCCCATTAACATCTTTTTATCAATAAAAACTGTATCAATTTCGCTAAGATTGAATCATTTACATCCAATAATCACCATTAATAGCTTGTCGATAAAAGTACGGCGGTTTAAAGCATACTATTACTTTATTACCTCATTTGTGAACAGCCATAAAAATACTTAGCCAATATCTGCTTCGGCGATACCTAATTTGGCTAACATCTCATGGTTAAGCGTCATTGGACGCGCTGGAGGAATTAACAATGTGCTAATCGTCGTTAGTTTAGCCTCTGGCAATACATATAACGGCATTCGCTCTATAACAGGTGATTGAAATGGCAAATTTGCTGCTTCATATATAATCACTTCATGATTCAGCGGATACCACTGATTTAAGTGTTCAACCAAAATCTGTAATTTATCTTTAGTGCTACTAAATTGAGTTAAGGTATGTTCACCCGCAAGAGCAATCTGCCAAAGTAAAAGATGCGTTGTAGGATCCGGAACATGGTGATAAAGCATGAACTGAGTCGCTTCAAAGCTTTGATGACCACTATTGCCTGGGTCAATGCCTAAATCAGCCCACAAACAAGCTTCAGCTGAAATACCCGGTAACATGCTAGCGTCAAAACCTTCACTGCGGGCCTGTTTAATCGACCAATGCGCTACGCAAGCAAATACCCCAGGATGGCCATATAAGGCACATACAACTAACTTGCCTAAGCGAACTTCGTCTAAGATAGCGTCAACCATTTCGGCATAAGTATCACGACGATTTTTTACCTCATCGTGTTGAGCATAATAAGGTTGAAGCGAGCGAACATCTGAATTAAGCGACATTAACCAACGTTCAGAAAAACCATCGGGCACTAACGAAAAGACCACATCAGCATGCTCTATATAACTCAAACTTAATGCACCTATTTGCCCTGCAAGCTGTAATCCCGTGCCAACACAAACAAGGTTACCTTTCTTTACACTGGTTAATGTTGCTATCGGTGATTGTTGTCTCGTCATCGTGGTTTCTTATTTTGAAATAATTACAACGCAAAATAAAAGCATAAAATAAAATTATCAATAACTTATGCATTAATAGCACTTGACATTATTAAACGTTAACTAGGGCATCTAAATCATAAATTGAGCAACATCCTACCAACATTTTTTGTACAATGTTAAATAAAAATGAAAATTTACTCTAAATTTATTTATCGAAGAAAATGGAACTTCAACCGCTAAATTGACTCAAAACCACAACATCTTCTAATAGACCCTTGTCAGCATAGGGACTGCTTGGGTATGATGACCGACAGAATTTAGGAAGTAGCGCAGACAATGATAAACAAAAAACAAAGTCTTACCCTTGTAAGCGCAGTTGCGCTTTCATTATCTCTTAGCGGATGCAGTGTGTTTGATTGGTTGATTTACAAGCCAGATGTGCCACAAGGCAACTACATGGAAACACAGCAAGTTGAAAAACTTCGTGTCGACATGACTAAAGAGCAAGCAGAATATATTTTAGGTCGTCCAGTATTGCGCGACAGCTTCTCCGATGACACTTGGTATTATGTGTACCATTTTAAAAGTGGTCGAGATGCTAGCATTACTCACAAAGAGTTGATCATTCACTTTAATGGCGACAAGATTTCAAGTGTTGCTGGTGATTATGACCTAAGTGCAGAATTTAATACTCCACTTGATGAAAGCTCGTTGCCGTCAGTTAACGAACAGGATCTTAAGCCTTTATTACCAGAAGTTCGTCCAGATGCGAAACCTTTAGTTGAAGAGCTACGTCCTGCGTTAAAAAACCAGGCCGAAAATGATAATGATAATGCACCAACATAAGCCACACGATAACATGTGATTTATGCCAATAAAAAAGCAGGACCTCTAACGAGAGTCCTGCTTTTTTATTATATACCCGTGATCATTGAAAATGCTTGATTTTGTCCCAAATGGGATCATCATAGCCCCATGAAACAAATTACACTCTCGCCAGAACAAAAAGTAGCATTGGAAACTCGACATAAAAGCTCGAGTGATAGGCGTGAGTGTGATCGCATTAAAGCCATTTTACTACGCGATGAAAATTGGCCAACGCCAATGATTGCCCAAGCGTTACGTATTCACGAAACGACCGTAGTTCGATACATTGATGCCTATGCTCACGACCAAAAACTCACGTGTAATAGTGGCGGCTCCTTAAGTTATCTGAGTCAAGAGCAAACTGAACTATTGATTGCACACCTGTGTGAGGTGACCTACTTGCATAGCCATCAAATAGTCGCTTATATCTCAGAACAATTTCAGATTAAGTACACAGTGTCAGGCCTCAATAAATGGCTGCATAAACATCAGTTCAGCTATAAAAACCCTAAAGGGGTTCCTCACAAATTTGATGAAGACAAACAAACGGCTTTCATTGAATATTATGAGCAACTAAAATCCTCGTTAACCCCTGATGAACCGTTATTATTTATGGATGCGGTTCATCCGACCCAAGCCACAAAAATCACCGCAGGCTGGATAAAAAAAGGCGTTGATAAACCGATAGAAACGACGGGAAGCCGAACCCGTATTAACGTGGTTGGTGCAATCCGACTTGGTCACTTAACAGAAGCGGTCATTGAGCAATATAGCAAAACGGTTAACGGTGCATCCATCATCGATTTTTTAAACCAAATTAGAGCGCGTTACTCAACAAGTGGTGTTATCCATTTGGTGCTTGATGGCGCTGGATACCATCGAAATGCCTTAGTAGTTAAAGAGGCTAAAAATCTGAATATAACATTGCATTACCTGCCGCCTTATAGTCCAAATTTAAACCCAATAGAACGATTGTGGAAGGTAATGAATAAACATGCGAGGAATGGGCAATACTTCGCAACGACAAAAGAATTCCGACGAAAAATCACTGACTTTTTTAGCATCACCCTCCCCGATATTGCCGATACACTCGGTGATACAATTAATGATAACTTTCAGAAATTAAAACCTGCAGTTTGAATTCACTTGAGTATATAACCACCTAAAAACTTAATCCATCACCTTAATAATGGTAAGTTAATTGACTTTAGCACCGGTGATTTTATTAATACGACCTTCATCTTTGGCTTTTTCGGCACGCTTGCGACGAACATCTTTAGGATCTGCAATTAACGGGCGATATATTTCAACACGTTGCCCAGGAACGAGTACCTCATCATGTTTGGCCTGGCGACTAAACACCCCAAGCTTAACCTCTTCAAGGTTAATCTCCGGAAAAAATTTAACAATATCACTTTGCTTAACGGCTTCAATGAATGTAGTGCCTGGCGACACCATCACCGAAATAATTTTCTGCTGTTTTGGCAATGCATAAATAACATCTACCGAGAACTTTTCTGTTTCATTAATCACGATAAATCACCTTTGCCCTGTCAGTAAATGCCATTACCATCGACGACATCAAATCTTTAAACACTTTGCCAAACGCCATATCAACCAGCATGTTTGAAAATTCGAAGTCTAAATCAAATTCAACTTTACAGGCATCTTCGGTAAGCTCAGTAAATTTCCACAAACCATGCATATACTTAAACGGGCCATTTTCCAATTCAAGTGAAATCGATTTAGCTTGGATCACTTGATTGCGGGTGGTAAATGTTTTACTGATCCCCGCCTTACTAACATCAACCGACGCCACCATGGTTTGACCATCAAACTCAAGCACCTTACCACCGACACATCCCGGTAGAAAAGCATGATACGATTCAACATCATTGACTAAATCATACATCTGTAAGGCACTAAATCTAACCAGCATACTTTTGGAAATCTTGGGCATCTGACATCACTATCGTTAATACAATAGTGCGATTTTATCACGTTAAATAAAAAAGGCATCTCCGAGAGCGTTAAATCACGTTGGAAATAACACAATCACCAAGAAACTGGGTATAATCGTTGAAATATCAAAAATCTCCCCCATATCTATTAGTTAATAGTATTAGCATAATAGAGTTTATCAAATGGGCTCACTGCGGGTTGTCCAGCACCATCCTTCAGGTCAATAACGGCAATCAGAACGGTAATAATAATGGTAAAAAAGAAATCAGCAAACGCCTCAGCGAGCATCGCACGCAATAAACGCGCGACCTTTGAATACCGCATAGAAGACAAAATCGAAGCGGGATTACAACTTATGGGCTGGGAAGTTAAGTCCATTCGCATGGGTAAAGTAAATTTATCTGATTGTTATGTCTATATTAAAGAGGGTGAAGCCTTTATGCATGGTTGTACTATTCAACCACTTAATACCGCTTCAACCCATGTAATATGCGATCCAATCAGAACCAAAAAACTGCTATTAAAGCGCAGTGAAATTGACAAACTTGCCGGCCTAATTGAGCGTCAAGGCTATACCCTCGTACCATTATCAATGTACTGGCGCAAAGGTGCTTGGGTAAAAGTCGAAATTGGCTTAGGTAAAGGTAAAAAAGATCACGATAAACGTGAAGATACCAAAGAACGTGAGTGGAAAATTGAAAAAGCTCGCGTAATGAAAAAAGACAAAGAAAACGCTTAATCTCGTTAGTAGGCCACTGAAACGATTAAAATTGATAAGTTGTTATTGAACATAGGCCTATAACGAACAGATAGTGAACAAACGATTATATTTTGTTAATGGATACTAGGTATTCATCTAACAAAGCGTTATAATTAACTCAATTGGGGGCGATTCTGGATTCGACAGGATTCACGAAACCCAAGGAGCATGTCGAGGGGCGGTTGGCCTCGTAAAAAGCCGCACCGTTATAGTTGCAAACGACTCTAACTACTCTCTAGCAGCTTAGGCTAGCTAGCCATCAACCACACGTTTCGCACGTGGACAGTGGATCCTGATGGTCATATTACAGTGTGCTAGCGAGGGAACTCCGTCCGGGGGTGAACCGCGAAACAGTACCGGACTCACCAAGTAGCATCCTGTCTTTCGGAGACTGCTTGGTTAAATAAAAGAGAGACTAAACATGTAGTGCCGAGGATGTAGGCTTTCTGGACGCGGGTTCAAGTCCCGCCGCCTCCACCAATTTATAGAAGGGCTTAGCAGCAATGCTAAGCCCTTTTTGTTTGCCCATTTTTGCATGGCAACATTTTATACTTCGATTAACTGGTCGTAATCATTCAACTTAAAAAATAACATCAACGTCGTGGCGCTTCACCCACACCCGACCAAGAAGGGAAAAACTGCTTTCCCCTCTTGGATCACCCCAGCAGCTCCGACAAAGTGTTGATCCTCATAGCGATAATAAAAATCGCCTAACGGCTCAGATGGTACATCCATGTACCCCTGAGCCTGTGCCATCATCCATGATGTCACTACGGCATTTTCATCACGCTATTTCGGACACTTCGGACGGAGGACCATTGAGCCTGCAGGTTTGTTTGTTACTTTGTTGAAGGTTTGGTATTCGTAGTCAATAACCAGATCACCAGCTTGGTGTGGGGTGTTGGCTTTAAGCGCAGCAAAGGCTGTGGTATCCATCAACCACTTGCCGGCTTTTACATCGCTGGGGCGTCCATCTACTGCCGCAAACTCACCATCAGGCAATGCCTGGATATAACCATCGGCGCAGGCCGTGGTAATATAAAAGGTTAACTGGCTGCTAAGGGCTGTAGGCCGAAACATAAAGGCACTCTCAATAACATTGGAGTGCCTAGAATGCGGGTTTTACTGATTTGAGCGGATTGGAAAGGTTTCGGGATTAGGGCTTTATATTTATATATTTAGAAGCGAGATCTATTACGGAATCTAAGTTTTCATCATTAATGAAAAATTTTAATTTTTTAGATCTACGATAATTATTCTGAAAATTAATCAAAGACACAATAGATAACTTATCATCCCCGATACTACTACTATAATGTTCATATTCAATACTCAGAGCACCAATTATAATTACAATACTTACGCAGTCTTCCCAAGGTACTTCACTTGATTTATCTATATAGTCTGATTGCGAAACTGTTTGAAAGCGAATTAGTTGTTCTGAATTCAACGGATGATCATGCCAAATACCATTGAGAAGTTCCTTTAGACTTAGAGTGTGTGGCGATAAAGATCTTAGGCAAGAAACGTATTGGTTCGAATTAATTATTGTGTTAGAAATTAACTCATCATACCTTTGAACTTGCTCATTTATCGCACGAGTTATTTCTCTGAGTTTAAAATCTTGACTAGCTAACCTTACTTGAGCCAATAGTGCATCAGCACTTCTAGCCGTTTCATTTTTTGTTGCCTTCAATTCTTCACGTGTTTCTTTTAGCTCCTTAAGCTGGATCCGAATAGACCAGACTAATAATCCAACAGTAGCAAAGCCGAGGATTGGATTTAATGTCCCACCAATAAAGTCTCCAAATTGCGCAAACCTATCTTGGCTGCCCCAAGGGCCATTAAACTGACTAAAATACAAACCTAAAATAAAAATTGTAATTATTGCAACTAAGATGAGAGAAAAAACCAACCAGTTTGGTAAATCATCACTAAGATTTGAACCACCTTGATTTTTTTCGGGTGATACTGTTACTTCTTTCGGTTTTGATACCATGTTCAATCTTCCAATTTATTAAAATTTAACAAGCAAGTAGAAAAGGTATCTTTTTCACCCTTAGTATTGATCCAACCCGCTGCACTACTTTCATTAAGTACAACCTTGCCATCGTTGAACACGTCCGCACTTACAAGCAAATAGTTCAATGAACCCGTGTATGTTTCAATCCGGTAACCAGTAGCTCTTATTGATTGTCTCACCTCAAAATTAGCTAGACCAGAATGGGCCTTATTAAAACCATCTGTTAAGCAGTCAATGAAATATGGGATTTTATCAGTAGCAATGTTGCCAGAATCCACAACAAAAAACTCATCAGTATCTGTGCGAGTTGGCGCAGCACATGAGGCCAGAATTATAGATAACGGAATTATGAATAATTTTTTCAAAAATACATATCCTTATGATTTGATTTTGATTGTGTTAGCTAAAAGTCACTTAGCTTAAAATTGAAACTAAGTTATTAAATTTAGTTCACTGTAACAACCCAATTACCACCGTCATCATCGATTGAATAAGCATAATAATCGTCATTGCAAGTTACTCTGTAGGAACCATCCCAAGAACTTTGGCTTATATGACTCACAGAGTCACACTTATAACCTGAGCGTTTTATCAACATTTGAGCAGCACCTGTCTTTTCTGCAGAAACAACTGGACTCGTTTGTTTACTATTATCCGTTTTACCGTTATCTCCACCAAACACCCCAGATAAAATCAATAGGGCTAAAAATAAAATACCCACACCTACAAAAATTGATAACTGTTCCGTTATTTTAAATGCTTCTGAATGAGTTAGCTGCAGATGTTTTAGGTACTTTATATATGGATCTGTAGGAGATTTGAAAGAAAAATATAAATCTTCACCAAAATTAATTTTTGCTACTGTATTGTACTTATCAGAATCTAACATTGTTAAGCTAGAAGCCGCTGCCAACATGATTTTTGAACTTTTAAATGGCGAAGACCCACTGAAAGTAATAACCCCATCCAAGCAATTAAAAGCGACTGTTTTTACCTTTAGCTCTGGTATGTTTGTCTCTAGCACTTCAACAGTTACAATCATCGTAATTCCTTTTCAACACATGACATATAAATTCCATTCCAATCATGATGCTAACCTACATAATTATCTCAATAAAAAAGATAACATCTCTGCACTTCTCAAATAAACTTAAGCTAACAACCTAATTTTTTATATTCATCGTATGCTACCAAGCAGCACTCTTCTATAAAACACGTCACATCGATCTTAATTTCACCATACATCCATACAGAGTTTACAAAGTCAATCCTTCGGTTCTGTCCACGAAAAATGCTTATATCCACACTGAAAGTCACACCGTCATTATCCATTATTTGTTGGGACAACATCACCGGCATCCCTTCATGTACATCAACAAAGATCAGAGGTTCCTCATTTAGCTCTACACTTAGATTTGTATTGTTTTGCTTCTGGACAATAACGTCACCCCAAGACTTGGCAGCATTTTCTATATCTAACAACAGTTGATTTATAATCGAATTCATTTCAAAGTCCTTTTGAAGATAAAATACAGTTCACCATGATCTAAATCTCGTTTAAAAGATGTTTAAATCTATGCTAATTCGTTTAACTTGCTCTTAGTCCTATATCATGAAGTATTTGATTCTTGCTCTTCTTACAGCTTGTTTGAGGCAGTCATCTTCGATGACTGGTAAATCGAGTGCTTCGCAGTTAGGGCGTTGGTGACAACAATACTCAGCAATGCATAAACGATGGCCCAGGAAATTGATATTGCTAAAATCCCGAGTAAGAAAGGGGCTAGCACCACGGCATCGGCACCACTTTTTAAGAGTTTGAATGTAAAAATGATAAAGCCAAGCAACACCATTCCATGGATAAATGAGCTGAACGAGCACAGTGAGCCACCAACGCTCACCGCCGATTGGGCTTTGTCTAAATCAGCTTGAAATCGATGCGTTGTTTTATCTGCAGTTTGCTCAGATGATGGTTGATTGTCGGCAGTTCTGTTTAACTCGGTAGGGTCTTGAGGTAAGGCAATTTCTTTGGCTGGTGTGTCCATACACGGGATCTTCCATAAGATGACTGGTTAAGAGTAAAACTTATCAACTAATAGACGAGAAGACAATAAATCAATGCTAATCAGTAACCTATTTTAGTTATTTAAAGAAAATAACAACCATTACATTAACGATCGTCTTAAATGGCTTTCTACTAGGTCCAGAATGTCTTGCTTTCAAACGGCGCGATACCCAAAAACGGCCTTGCTTGAATATCTTGATTGGGGAAGATGCTAAATGAGCTTGTGGTACCACCCAAATGCTGCATGGCAGCGTATTCTTGATAACTACAACAGCGGCTTAATCGAAGAAAGTAGAGACACAGGTGCAATCGCGGCTGTGACCATCGAAAACATGGATGTTTTCGCAGAGCGCCCATGGATGGGTTTACAGCGTGTCACCGAAGTGATTGCACTTGGGGAGCACAACTGGGCAAGCATGCGATCGGGCATTGCTAAACAATATACTTTTGGAACAACAATAACCGGTTCAGATGTGGCGGCGGGACTTGAACCCGCGTCCATAAAAAATCCCCGCTGGCATCGCTGCCTGCGGGGATTTTTTGTTAATCAGCCTAAAGCCGATTAATGGTCACTTATAACAATTAGATTACTCGTTATTAGCTTTGTTTTTTAACAAACTTCGATTTCAGCATCATTTGGCCGTTGCCATCAACTTTACAGTCGATGTCGTGGTCGCCGTCGACAAAGTGGTTGATCACTGCTTTAGTGCCGACTTTAAGCACGAGTGATGAACCTTTTACTTTAAGGTCTTTGATTAAGGTGACTTTGTCGCCTTCTGCTAATAAGTTGCCGTTGGCATCTTTTAAAATGATAGCGTCTGGATCAACCACTTCTTCATTTGGGTTCCACTCATTGGCGCATTCTGGGCAAATTAATAATGTGCCGTCTGAATAAGCGTACGGAGACTCACATTTTGGGCATGGCGGGATTACATCACTCATATCTTTACTCTCTGTGTTCTTGGCAGTTGTCGAACACGTTAACAGCGCTAATACGCAGTTCGACAGGCTTTATCGATTGGCGTGAGATAGAAAAGTATCTACCCTGCCGAATATTGTAATGACATTATAATGCTATTATCACGAATTGACTACCCTAGGGTGGTAAACCAGTTGATCCACTTGCCCGCTAATGTAACGGCTAGCGTAACGAGTAGCGTAGTAATTTGCATAGCCACTAGGTGACTAATAGTGTCACCAATAGCCTAACAATAGGCGAATTAAAGCTTAGCTTTTTACCTGTGGGTTCGGACGACTTTGATTGTCAGCAAAACTCACATCATGCTTTTCGAGGTATTCGCGAATAAGCTGACGGGTGACTTGTGATGGGGTGAGATCTTGCGCAGCACACAGTTGTTCAAATGCCTGCTTTTTTAGCGGGTCCATTAATACAGTAAAACGTGCAGTTTTATTTTCCATAGTGGCTAGCCTTTCATTACGACATGATAATTTGATTATAATCCAGTGTGTGGCTAAAGACCATATTCTGGATTTTTTATTCGCCGTACTATTATTGCTAGCCTTTCACTCGAACTATTCACTCAGGTCTTTAAATAGAGCTATTCACTCGAGCTAAACAACTAGGCTGGTTAAACCTAATCATGTCTTAGCCCGAGTGTGTTTATCTGTTAAGCAATGCTCGCTAAACGGGGTAACAGCGCTTTAAAACTCGGTCTTGTTGATGAACTATGCTGCAAGCAATCTTGCACTAACTGGCGCAACATTATCGCTTGTGGTGTGTTTGGGTTATCGATGAGGTTTAGCATGTCATCGACCAAATAACCAAATGCCCTAACCTCAATAGCTTGCATTAATTGCAAATGCTGTGGGGTGAACTGCTTTAAATTTGAGGCGGCGCCAAAATCACCAAACAGCACGTTATCGTGGGTATTTATCATGATGTTGTGGGCATAAATATCACCATGGCTTATACCATTTTGGTGTAAATGAGCCAAAATATCAGCCATTTGGCTGGCAATATGAGTAATGCGCGCCCAGGTAAATACCGTTTGCGCTTCAAAAGTGTCGCGGCTACAGGTTTGTAACGACGGCGGTAAACCTAAATTGCCGTAGCTTGGCGGAATAAGTTGCATCACTAAACCCAGTTGTTCTGGTTGATTAATTTGTGCCACCACATTAATCAGATTAGGGTGCTCGCCAGCGGTTAAGCAACAATCAAGCTCATCTGCTGGATAACCATCACTGGTTACCATGCCCTTAAACAACTTAATTGCGACATCAGCGTCGCTGCTAAAGTTTGCCTCAACTGAGTTTTCTGTATGGTGAGTCGCTTGATAAATCAATCCTGATGCACCCTGCCCGAGTAACTGACCTAAGGTAAACTGGGTTAATGGCACGATAGGTACGCGAGTATTATCGCAATGTTCTACATGACTAAACGCGTTACCTGCAAAAGCCAACCAGGCTAAGTTAGGTAGCTCAAATAACCAATGTGGTAAGGCGGTAAGCTGGTTAGCCGATAAACGGATAAGAGCCAATTGATGACAATTAGCCATGCTATTAGGCAGTGCGGTTAATCGGTTACCCGCTAACGCGAGTTTTTCCAGACGATGACATTGACCTAAACTGTCTGGCAACAGCTCAATGTGGTTATCGGTTAATATTAACCAACGGGTTTGCTTTGGAATGGATGCTTCAGGTACGGTGCGAATTTGATTAGCTTTAAAACCTATCATTTCGAGCTTTGGACACTGGCCTAATACTGCTGGCAGATGATCAAATAGGTTATTCGACACAAACAAGATTTTAAGTTGATGCAAGTCAGCAAAGTTATCAGGCAATGACGATAATTGGTTATTGCCGAGATCGAGCACTTCTAGGGTATCGGCTAACTCAAACAGTTTTACAGGAAATTCCGTCAGTTGTTCTGCGATACTGACCCGTTGATAACCCAGTAACAAACCATCATTTAATTGTTGCAGTGTTTGCATCATGTTTCTCTTTGCCAAAAATTGTCGACATAGTAATAGACTGCACCCACTGAGACAAATTTCTGCCAAAAAAAAGACCACAGCAAAAGCTGTGGCCAAGACGGATGCTAAAAAACACAAATTGGGGTTGATAGTTTTAGCGCCATTTCTAGCATAGAAAATACTGCTTAGAAATGGATTCCTACAAACTACGTTTGACTAACCTCTGCTGAAATCAGTAACGTAAAACAATAAACTAGGTTAAATCAATTCCGTTAACATGGTGTCGGCGTATGCCACTAATTCGCCGCCATCACGCACTTTTGCCACATAATCTGGATTAGCAATAAATGGACGGCCAATCGCCAACAAATCAAACTTATTGTCGCTAATGGCCGCACTGCCCGTTTCGGCGGTATAGCTACCTACACCCACTAACGTGCCAGTGTAAACACTGCGTAGGTAGGCCGATATGCTGCCACCTAAGTAATCAAACTGCATTGAGTCGTCAAAAATACCGCCATGTAAAAATGCTAAATTGCGTTTGGCCAACTCAGGTAATAAATAGTCAAACACGCCACGGTCGCGAGGATCGGCTGCCATATTAAAATAGGCACCAGGAGATACTCGAATAGCGGTGCGATCTGCGCCAATTCTAGCCACAATAGCGTCAACTACTTCTAAGGCAAAGCGTGACATATTTTCAGGAGTTTGGCCGTATTCGTCTTCACGACGGTTACTGTCATGATGTAAGAATTGGTCAATCAAATAACCATTTGCAGCATGAATTTCGACGCCATCAAAACCAGCATCAATCGCATTTGCAGCGGCTTGAGCATAGTCAATCACTAACTGCTTGATATCATCTAACGTGGCAGCCTTTGGCGTTTGGTAAACTAATTCGCGCATTCTAGGCACAGTACCTTCTACAGCTTGAGCAGAAGCAGATAACACGTCGCCACCATCAAAAAAGTGTGAGTGTGCTACACGGCCAGTGTGCCAAAGCTGAGAAAAAATTTTGCCATCATTTTTGTGCACCGCATCGGTCACTACGCGCCAGCCGTCGATTTGAGCTGGAGTAAATAAACCAGGGGTATTTGGGTAGCCTTGCGCATCTGGACGGATAATTGTCGCTTCACTGATTATTAAGCCTGCTTCAGCACGGCGAGCATAATAGTCTGCAATAGCTTGAGTAGGAACAAGATCATCATCCGCCATACAACGCGTTAATGGTGCCATTAAAATCTTGTTTGATAATGTTAGGGTGTCATTGAGTTTGTATGGTGTAAATAAACTTGCCGTCATGTGACGATCTCCTTTCTTGAATATACATTCAAGATTAATCTTAATTGAATACACATTCAAGTATTTTTTGAATAATCGATCAAATTTAGTTAGACTCGAGCGTTATGAGTTATCACGCTTTGATGTTGACCAGAAGTGACCAGATATGAGACACGCTGAATTTAATAGAGAAACGGTTTTACGTGCTGCCATGAGCACCTTTTTAGTGAATGGATACGCTAAAACCAGCATGCAAGATCTCACTAAAGCAACGGGGCTACATCCGGGGTCAATTTATTGCGCTTTTGACAATAAGAAAGGCTTGTATATTGCGGCTATTGAGCAGTACCAACAAGATCGCAATGAACAGTTTCAGCAATTGTTTGCTAATGACCGTTCAGCAGTAGACAACTTAGGGGCTTATTTAGCTTTAATTGTACAAGAATGCTTAAGTTGTGATGCTACTCAGGCGTGTTTACTGACCAAGTCACTCAGTGAGATGGGCGAGCAAGATGAGCAAATTAAACAAATGACTTGTCAGTTTTTGCAGCTATGGCAGCAGTCATTAGTAATGGTGTTCGATACAGCAAAAGCGCAGAAGCTAATAGCTCAAGACTGTGATAGCCAATTTTTAGCACAGTATTTAGTGATGGGAATTTACGGTTTACGAACGGTAGCTCACACCCAGCCTCATGAGCAAGTATTACAGCCTTTAGCAGATAAACTGTTAGCCGACTTATTACGCTGCGAGTCGCTAAACTAGCATGCCTAACTCTTGCCGTTAGCTCATGCGTGAAAGGCAACACATACAAAAATTACAAAAAAAAAGACACTTTACGTGTCTTTTTTTTACTTAAGGTTCATTTAATTGTCTATTTTGCTCATAACTCGTTGCGAATACACTCGCTCACCCAGTGAGTTAAGTATTTTGCACTCGCCTTCTAATACCGCAATAATAGATTTACCTCGACGAAATGATTCAGGGATCATTACACGCCCAGTTTGGCTGATTTGCAGATCGGTCATCACAGCATTATGCATTTCTAAACCAACTGGGGCTTCGTAATACAAAATAGTCACCGTCGCATTTGACGTTTGACCTTCAGCAGATTCAGATTTCATATTTGGACTCTCATTTCTAGCATACTAATTAAGTGTAGAAATGATATTGATCATCTAACTCATCAATTCATCTCAGGATAAAATGGATCAAACTATGGACTTTCAATATTGAGTTAACCCAATAGAGAAATCCTTTTTCTTATTTTTATATTTAGGCTTTATACGCTAATACTCTACTAAATTGTATTATCGATTGAAGCTTCATGATACATAAACTTAACACATCTGATGTGTAAATATGAATACTTATGTCCTGTAAGTGCGAAGCACTAGCGCTTTATTTTACCGTATTTACAATGTAAACAAACCGACTAAACCTCATCTCGGGATGATAAATAGGCCCGTTCAAAAAGTCAGATGATTTCAAGTAGATCATCGACATCGTTTTTGTTGTCTTACAAACAGTGCAAATTTACTTGGCAAAGGCAGGTCTATGGTAAGTGAATCCAGCTAGTGACTAGGGCAAAGGACTGTTTGATAACCTTTTATTATTTTGCTAAAAGATTATTTATGCAAAATTTAGAACCAGCACCTAAACAGCACAACTTATTCCTGCTAGAATCGATGACAATTTTTAGCCTTAAACATTTAATAAAACGAGATTAAGATGGGCAGAGCATATCAAAATAAAAAAGAGTCCATGGCGAAAACCGCTGGCCAAAAGACACGAATTTACTCACGTTACGGTAAAGAGATTTATATTTGCGCTAAAGGTGGCGTCGACCCAGACGGCAACCTAGCACTACGTAGCTTGATTGCCCGCGCGAAGAAAGATCAAGTTCCGGCACACGTTATTGAACGTGCCATTGAAAAAGCTCGTGGTGGTGGTGGTGAAGATTATGATACCGCCCGCTATGAAGGTTTTGGTCCTGGCGGCTGCATGGTGATTGTTGACTGCTTAACAGACAACGGTAACCGTACCTTTACTCAGGTTCGCCAAGCATTTGTTAAAAATGATGCCAAGTTAGGTAGCCCTGGTACTGTTGGCCATATGTTCGAACATCAAGCCGTTTTTGTGTTTGAAGGCGAAGACGATGAAGCTATTCTTGAATTGCTTATGATGGCTGATGTCGACGTTGCCGATGTAGAGCTAGAAGATGGCATCATCAGTGTATTTGCACCCGTATCAGAGTTTAACAATGCGCGCACTGTGTTAACTGAAGCCTTTCCAGAGATTGATTTTAAGGTAGAGAATTTAGCATTTGTGCCACAAACCATGACTGAACTTACTGGTGAAGATATTGAAAGTTTTGAAAAGTTCTTAGCCGCTCTTGATGATTGTGATGACGTTCAGAACGTTTACCACAATGCAGATATTAACGACGACGAATAACTCAAACTTAGGCTGTTAAAGTGTTCTAAGCCTACGTACTAGAACACTTTGCAGCTTGTTTCTATTAAAGCCGTCACGTCTTTTTTTCACTCTCAAGATCCACAACCTAAACGCCTCAATGTTAAAATGCCAAGACGCTTCGCTGATAAATTCTATAAAAACGATAATGCTGAAACGCTAAAAGTTCAACAGTCTAACCGAATCCCCCCTTCCTGCTTTATGTTGCTATAGCTTTATGTTGCTATAACTTTTTAGTGATCTACGTAAGTGAAGCATGCGCTTTTCATCGTTGTTATCTGCCTAATAATCCACCGAACACTTTATTAGCAATGCATTAGGGGTTATCACCCTTACCGATGTTACCGCTTTGATTACTTTAAGCATGATCAAAAAAGATCATTGGATAATAGCTCATTTCATGTCACTCTAAATAATACTCTTTATACATGTTATTTTTGAATAGCTAACATCGCTAAAATCAATTCAAATGTTATATCGGCACCAAACATTTAAAGGATGACCCATTGCTAACATTCATTAAAAATGAAAGTAAAAGTAACGGAGAACTTCAGCAAACTCACGTTATATCCCTGTTTTCATTGGTCGGAATGTCGATGACTTTTGTGATGGGAGTAATAAGCTTATTTAACAGTAATTATGTGTTAACCATCACTCTATTTGTCTCCAGCATTATTTATTGTTTGGCTTACGTGGCGCTAAAAAAATACAACAAGCTTAACCTTAGCTCTTTTATTATCATTTACTCGTTATATTTACTGATGTTCTATTTGGTGTTTACTGGAGGGGTGGAACAAACCGGTCCACTGTGGATATTTATTGTGGCGCCAGTTTCCGTTTATGTACTGGGATTAAGTTATGGTCTGGTTAACCTGCTATTTTTCATAAGTGTTGTCGCTATTATTATGTTTTCACCGATAGAGATGCCTCAATATGCAACTTACTCAACTGAGTTTAAAGTCCGGTTAATATTGTCATTTTTAACCACTACCTTCCTCTCCGCGTTATATGAATATTCAAGAATGTTATCCTACAATAGTGCGCTGAAGCTCGGTAAAAAATATCAAAAACTCGCGTTATCAGATCCATTAACGACACTGGCTAACCGACGTAATGCGTTAACTATTTTACAGCAGGAAAAATCAAGAGTATCAAGAAACAACGAATCATTATCCGTTTTGCTGTGCGATCTTGATCATTTTAAAATGGTCAATGACAAATACGGTCATAATTGCGGAGATATCGTGCTTACCGAGCTAGCGCAAGTGTTTAAACAAAGTGTGAGGCAACAAGATTGCGTTGCACGCTGGGGTGGCGAAGAGTTTCTGTTTATTCTGCCGCAAACCTCGGCTGAACAAGCTTTTATCATTGCTGAAAAAATTCGTACTAATGTACAACATCATAAGGTGCTTTTTCATAAGCAAGAGATTAGCCTAACCATCAGTATGGGTATTTCACAGTTAACCGATAACCAAACTATTGATGAGCTTATTAACAATGCCGACAGATATTTGTATCAAGCGAAAAAGAATGGCAGAAACCAAGTATATCCTCAGTAAGCAGGCTCTATCGACCTATGAGCCGATTGGAGTGTTTTCCATCCCATAAATGTTGTACTGTTTTATATCCAAAAATAAATGCTAAATGCTAGAACGCTTCGCGGCTAGATTCTATAAATGCGATAGCGCAGATGATTTACAAACTTAACAAGCTGCGATGAATGTATTGATGCTTTACTGCGCTTAGCTTTTTAGCAATGCAGCGTTCTAGCAAGTTGAAGTTAGCTTGAGTTGCTAGGTTGTTATGACTGGACAAGGTTAGTTTTTATGATGCTCTAACAAAAAACGCAGCCTAGGCTGCGTTTTGGATATCGTTGAATAAACGACTAGGGTTAACGGTTAACGTAAGTCCATTTCTTGAACTTTTTCGTAAGCGATTTCAGGTGCAGTTACATCTGGTTTTTCATGTAAATCTGCTTTTAATTGGCCTTTACGATGCTTTAGTGCCGCATCTAATTTTTTAGCGGCGCTCGTGATAGCGGGATACATGACTAGGTCAGTACCTTTGGCAGCAATGCGAGTTCCTTCATAGTTAGTTCTAATTTCAACATCATATTCACCATGCTCTTTAGCTATGATGATATCTAGCGAGATAAGCGTCGGGAAATGGCTAGCTATTTTAGCGAATTTTTCATCTACGTGTTGTTTGACAGTATCAGTAACATCAACATGGTGACCAGAAAGATTTATTTTCATAGATTATCCTTAAAAGAATTTACTTGCCAAATGTATTGCGTATTACAATTGCATGCTGACATAAATAGTGTTGTTGTACAAATGCAGGCTGACATATTTAGACATGGAACGTGTGCTTTGTATCACAAGTGCTCAAGCCTATAATGTGTTTTATATCTACTTGTATACTTTAACAGCGACAACATTGATAAACGTGCATGGGGTATATCTAATTGACCTAACCCTTACATTGATTAAACATCAGATTACTGATTAAGTATAGACACAATTTAGTCCCAAAGGTTGCAACTTTTGTGTTGTTTACACAAGTGATGGTAAACCAATCAATTAACCGCTAAAAACAGTTAATTTATAAGCAACTATACTCATTTTATTTTTGTAGACTTAGCTAAATTAAGTCGAATTAATCATTAACAGGAACATTTATGACGACTAATCAGCTCCAAATTGACATTATTTCCGACGTAATGTGTCCGTGGTGCATTGTCGGTTATCGCCGACTTGAACAAGCATTGAGCAAATTTGATGATTTAGAAGTTACATTGCAGTGGCATCCGTTTGAGTTAAATCCAGCAATGGGGCCTGAAGGGCAACATTTAGGCGAGCACATTGCGGAAAAATACGGTTCAACACCTGAGCAAAGTGCTCAAAATCGTCAACGGTTAACCCAAATGGGTGCCGATTTAGGCTTTGAGTTTAACTTTTCCGACTCATCACGTATTTACAACACGTTATTGGCCCACCAGCTACTGTATTGGGCTGCCGAGTCTGGTAAGCAAACTGACTTGAAATTGGCGCTGTTTAGCAGCTATTTTACTGAGCAGAAAAACCCAGATGACATTGAAGTACTCATTGAAGCTGCAACAAAGGTAGGGTTAAATGCTGATGAGGCTCGTGCTGTGCTCACCGACAAACGCTTTGAAGCTGCTGTAAAAGAGGAAGAGCAACTGTGGATCAGCCGCGGAATTCAAGCCGTACCTGCCATTGTGTTTAATCAACAATATTTAGTCTCTGGCGCACAAGATCCCGACACTATTGCTGAGTTGATTACCAAACTGACTACAGAAGAAGCTTAAGCCGTTTTCATTAAACAAACAAAACCCAGCTTTAGCTGGGTTTTGTTTTTTACGAAGCAATCACTTAAGCCTAGTTCAACTTGGTAACTAATAAGGTTGGCGATTCAGTGCTTGAACCTGTCACCGTAAAGCGATAGGTACCGACGCTTGTAGCATTAAAGTGCATGTTGGCGCCTTTTTCCACTAAGGTTTTCAACACCCCTTCAGTCACAGCGTCATCACCGGCTATTGCGCTAAAGTCAATTGTCGACCAATCTGCTGTCGCTATTTTAAATTCATTATCATCGGTAGCTAACGCAATATCGACGTGGTAGATGGCATAACACAGCACATATGCATTGATTACCAATAGATAGTCTTTCGTTGTTTTAAAACAGATAGTTAAATAGCAATAAATTCATCTAAAAAGCTGATTTAAATGGTATTTAAATCGCTTTAATGGAAAAGGCTTTATCCATTTTGTTTGTATCGATTTCGCCACATGTAGTGGTCGTTTCGGTTTGACTATTTAGCTCAAATTAATGGACATTAAGGTACGCCTAGTGTTGAATCAATAGAGATGTGTTACCGTTTGGTGAGTGACCGCTTTTCAGGGTAATACACGCTAAATTAAGTTGTTATAAACACCACTTTTATGTGGTTTGGGGAGTACAAAATGGGCTTTAAATTAACGGTAAATTGGCAGTCTTCACCAAGTGAGGAAGGTGAATTTAATCGCGACCATGAGGTTAAGTTTGGTACAGGGCAAACGATTCAAGCGTCATCAGCCCCTGAATACAAAGGCAATGCCGATAAAGTGAATCCAGAAGAAAGCTTACTGGCTGCTTTGTCTTCTTGCCACATGTTGACCTTTTTAGCGATTGCCCATTTAAAGCGACTGCCTGTTGCCAATTATGTTGATAATGCTACTGCTGATTTAGGTAAAAATGAAGCAGGTAAAGTCGCCGTGGTTAAGATGACATTAGCGCCTAAAGTGACGTTTGCAGAAGGGATTGAAGTTGACGCAGAAACGTTAGCGAAGATACATGAAAAAGCCCATGCAAATTGCTTTATTGCTAACTCGTTAGCATGCGAAGTTGAAATAAAGCAGTAGGCTTTTTACTGTTTCGCTGTTTTAATGTTTTAATGTTTTAATGTTTTAATGTTTTAATGTTTTAATGATAACCCTCTCAACATGACGCTGAGAGGGTTATTTTTTATTGGTTTACTGAAGCCAATTTAAAGTTATTTGGCTTTTATGTCAGCTGCTTTACCTATTTTTGGCATTGGCAAGCCTTGTAATGGCGCAATAGGTTGTTGTACTAGTTCATCTTTCAAATAACTGATAGCAGCATCAAGTTGTGCATCTTTACCGCTAAAAGTGGCATAAGGTAAGTTATCGACTTCAATGTCTGGCTCAACCCCGTGACCTTCAACAACCCAACGCCCATCGATGGCATATTGTGGGTATTCTGCCACTCGTGCCATGCCTTTATCGGTCACCGAATTGCGACCCGATAACCACACTCCAGCGCCCGCAGTTTGCTTACCGATAATAGGCGCAATGTTTAGCGCTCTAATTCCGGCAGAAAAAGTCTCACCATCTGAGTAGGTCATTTGATCGGCTAATATCACTAAATGGCCTCTAAAGGTTTGCTGCATGTTTGCGTTGGTGCTGCCATGAGTTGGCTGCCAAAATGCCCATGCACGGCGTAACAGTTTTTCGATAATCCAACTGTCGATATTGCCACCACGATTGCGACGAACATCGATGATTAAGCCATCTTTGTCGTAATTGGTATAAAACTCGCGAGCAAAGCTTTCGACATCACCGCTGCCCATGGCATATAAGTGTAAATAACCAATATTCCCTTTAGAGGCTTTAGCCACTTTGTCGCCGTTATGCTCAACCCAATCAAGGTAACGCAGCTTGGCATCGGTACCTATATCATGGGGAGTTACTATGGTATTGATGGCTGTTTTACCACGGACTAAACCGAGCAACACTTGCTTGTTGCCTTGGTTTCGCAGTAGTTGAGTCACATCAGCAATGTTAGTGATTTTCTTACCATTGATGCTCGCAATCACATCACCTTCTTTCGCATCAACCTCAATACGGGCCAGTGGTGAGGCTGATAACGGCAACTCAGGGTCGGTTTGATAAATATGGCTTATGACCACGCCTTTATCGGTTTGTGTCAGCCTAGCTCCTAACGCAGCGGCTTTGGCTGCATCGGCATCTTGGGCAATATCTCCACCTCGTACTTGTGAATGTAATGAGTTCAGTTCACCCATCATTTGGGTGAAAATATCATTCAGCTCATTACGATCGGTCAGTCTGTCTACCAAAGGTTGATATTTAGCTTTAGCTGCTTGCCAATCTACGCCGCGCATTTTTGGATCAAAAAACGAATCGCGATGCATTAACCACGCATCTTCAAAAATTTGTTGCCATTCTTGCTGCGGAGAAATACTTAATTGCCATTGGTCGGTGCTGACTTTGGCGCGCGATACATCGCTGGGCAGTTTGTCACCGGCATCGACAATCATAAGGCTTTTAGGATCAGACTGTTTGCGCAGCATGATTTTACTGCCATCTTTTGATAACGAATATTGGCCGACATCTTCACCAAAGGTGTCGACTTTAATATTGAGCGGGTCAAACTTAATCAGTTTTAGTTCGCTTTTATCTTGGCTGCCATCTAATAAATACAGCTTATCTTTGGTTGCGGTTAAGCTATTGTAGTTACCTGCATCAACTGGCACTTGCCATAAGCGTTGGTTTAATCCGTCCCACTCTACTTTGACTTTTGCTGGGGTGTCTTGGTCTTTACTGTCAGCTTTTTTAGCGTCTTTGTTAACGGTAAGCTCGGTTGGTTTGGCAAACGGAAATGATGCTTTAGCATCTAATGCTAAGGCAAACACTTGAGTGCGTTTATCAAATATCGGCCCCATGTTACGGTCGCCCCAAGGCGAACCAGGGTTGGCTTTAAATTCGCGGTTAGACAAGAAATACAACCATTTACCGTCGTGGCTAAAACTAGGCGAAAAAGACTCGTATTTGTCTGTAGTCAAGGTTTGTGATTTTGACTCGTTAATGGAATACAACACAATTTGCGGACGTTGTTTGCCAATCTCAGCCTTGGTTAGCGCAATAAATTGACTGTCGCCAGACCATTTTATGTCTTGGTAAGGGCCTAAACCTTCGCCATTTTTAATGATTTTTTGGTTATTGTTGCGGCTTAAATCAAGTAACCACACATTACCCATGTAATCGTCATGCACTAAATAACGGCCATTTGGTGATAACGATAAACTGGTGCGTAAAGTGCTGCCATCTTTAGTAAGTTGCTTAGCACCGGCAGAACCGTCGGCAGGATATTGCCAAATTTCTTGTTCGCCAGACGCATCGCTAATGCCATAAACCCATTTGCCGTCATCACTTAATAGTGCATCACGTACACGACTATCGGCGGGTGAATCTATTTGCACTAAACGACGACCGTCGTTGCTGGCAATAGCTACATGGCTACGGGCCGTTATTACTACGTTATCGCCTTGATGAGAAAATACTGTCGAGGTGGCGTAATCCATTGGGTCGTTAACCCACTGTTCGCGGCGATGAGTAAAGTCGCTGGTAAGCTCAATGGCTACTGTTGATTCCGCAAGATCGGCTAGATTAAGTAACTTAATGTCGGCGCCCTGCTGAAACACAATACGGCCATTATTAAGCTGGGCGTCACGCACTTGCCAGTCGCTGTATTGAGTGTGTTGCTTAATGTCTTTGCCATCTAGGGTCATTGACCAAATGTTGTCATTGCCAGATTGATCACTGACAAAGTAAACACGTTGGTTCCATAGCATTGGCTGTTTAACCGAGCCTTCATGGGCGTTGGTTAACTGTTGTGCTTCTTGTTTACTGCCTAACTTATAACGCCAAATTTCGCCTTTAGCGCCGCCGCGATACACTTTGACATTGTCGCCGCTAACTTGCAGACCAAATTGGGTAAAATAAACATATTCACCTTTATCATCAATGGTGCCTTCGACTGCGTCAGCTAACGGTAAATCGGTAATGGTTAAGGATTGTGGGTCAACGGTTTTAAGCACCCAAAAGTTAGCCGGGCCAAAGGCGTTGTCGGTTGAATACAATACTTCGCCAGATGCCGTCCAACCTTGCAGACGTACTCGGCTGTTTTCAAAGCTCACCCGTTTAGCTACGCCGCCTTGAATCGGCATCACATACACTTCGGTAGCGCCTTCATAATTGGCAGTATATGCCACCCATTTACCGTCTTTAGAAATGGTTGCGTCCAACTCTTCAGCAGCTAAACTGGTTAAGCGGCTGGCTTTAGTTTGGTTATTTTTTTGACTGAGTTCTGTGGTCCAAAGATCGCCTTCGGCAGTAAACACTAAGGTTTGATCGTGTAATGCAGGAGCGCGGTAATAGCCTTGATTAGAGGCGTTGGCGAATATCAATGATGAACACGCTAAAGTGCCTAGTACCAACATACAATGCGCAACGGAGCGACGAAGTTTCATGGTGAGGAGCTTCCTTATAAAGTCGATAATTAGAGATAACGCGTTATCGAGTAGGCTATTTTTATTGATTGATTCACGTTATCAGAGTTATGCCAATTGTTGCAGTACAAAAATGTAACGAACCTCTACAGGGAACAAAAAACGGCTAAGCAATAATTGCTTAGCCGTGGGTATTTTACCGTCTTAGTATTCTGGTATTTTGCTTACTGCGAAGTCAGTTGCAGTACAATTTTATGGTATTGCTCATAAAGTGGATGCGACGGATCTGATAACTCAGGAAAGCGTTGATCTATGGTGATCATATAACGCTCAGCTTGAATCAGTTTATTGTCGGCCATTAATACTTTTAAACGAGCCAAGGCAACATCAGCAGTATCTAACTCAATGTCCCCTTTTAACGAACCATTAAATGACTGTTTCACTTGCTGTACCTCCTTGGCATTACTGCGTGATTGCAGATCTAATGCTTTCTTTTGTGCTTCTGCATTTACTTTGGCAGGTGCTGGCGCTGCACTCATTACCGCGGACGATGTATCTGCCATTTGAGATTCAATGGATCCATTGCTATCAGACCGATTGTCATCAGATACTTCACTGATTGCATCGCGATTTTTTGACTGATTATTTACAGGTGCCGATTTCATCGACAATCCCTGCACTGCAATGGATTCTGCTGCTGCGGCATCTTCAACTGGTGATTCAGTTAGTTTAGGTACATCCGATGTCGATTTGGCCTGCTTAAATGGTGGCTGCTGAGCAGGTACGCTTTGCTCCGAGTCAGTACCAAGGTTTTTTTGCAAACTTGGATTTAATATAAATAATCCCGCCACCAGCAACACTGAGGCAGCACTTGAGTACACCCATGCATTGCGTTGCCAGATTGATTTTTTAGCTGAACTGGCTTTAGATACATTAGCCTCCGAACGCGCCTTGGTTAATATGGCTTCATCCAGTTTTGCAGAAGGTTGCTCTAATGGTTGTTGATGATAAGCATCTTTGATTTCAGTTTGTAATGCAGTGAACTCTGCATCATGATCTTGTTGCTGACTCATAATGTTGTCTCCTGCCTTTGATTAGCAACACATTGCTTAATACTCTGATAAGCATAACGAATACGACTTTTAGTTGCTTCTAAAGTCACATTGGCAATGTCGCTTATCATGGCGGCGGTCATGCCCATTTCAATGTTGAGCAAAAAAGCTTCTTTTTGCACTGGCGGTAACTTAGCAATGCAACCCTTCATCATATCGGCTTGTTGCTGCTGCTCAACTTGCGGCTCGGGCGAAGCTTGATCGTCGGCTTGTAAGCAGTCCATGGTTTGATCTTCGCCAAGCGGGGTCACTTTATCGAGAGGCTTAACGGCTCGCACATGGTCAATCAATAAGTTATGGGCAATTTTATATAACCAAGTGGTGAATTTGGCGGTGACTTGATATTGCCTCGCCGCATTAATCACCTTACCCCAGGTGTCTTGATACAAATCTTCGGCGAGCTGCTGGTCATGTAATTGACGAACAAAATAACGATACAAAGGGCCTTTGTGTTTAAGGTATAAGGCCTCGAACGCGCGTACGTCACCGGCTTGGTAGTCGAGCATCAGTTGCTCGTCACTTCCCACTTGAGGAATTAACGACTCATCCTTAGGGTGTATTGATGTTTGCACCATTTTATCCTTTTTGTGACGCATTTATTGGCTAACCCAACGAGTATCAGGCTCAGTTATCATAACCTGACCGTCGAGTACACTTGCAGTTTTTAACATTTGCACAAACTCATGACGATAGCCAAATCGGTCTTGACCCATTGCAGACTCAGCAAGTGTAATTAACTTAGCATAATCAGTATCGTGGACATAATTATTCTGGTTAAGCAGCTGACCAAATCCAGCGACTGCCGCGGCAAACCTAAAGTCATCGCTGGCTTGATGCAAATGAGTCAGCTGCTGCTCACGACTAATAGGATAGGCGATTAATTGACTGGTTTGTTCGCCAATCGCTTTATAACGCAGCTTTAAATAAGCCACTTCATTTACAGTGTGTTGATGAACTTTAGCATCATCTATTTGCGTTGATTCCGTGGCGGTATAACGCAGCGGATCAACTAGGCGATTATGGCTGTCGTTATAACGGATTTCATACAGTGCAGTCACAGAATGACCCGCACCAATCTCGCCTGCATCAACGGCGTCGTTATTAAAGTCACTACGATTTAACAAGCGATTTTCGTAACCAATCAGTCGATATTCTGAGACCACTGCGGGGTTAAATTCAATTTGCACTTTAACATCGTAAGCAATGGTTAACAGTGTGGCACTGAGTTGATCAACTAGTACTTTTCGTGCTTCATTTAAGGTGTCGATAAAGGCATATTGACCGTTAGCTTTATTCGATAATTGCTCCAACAAATGGTCGTTATAACTGGCAGTACCCGAACCTAGACCAAAACCAAGCGTTGATAAGCCAATACCCTTTTTGCTTTGACTGGCAACGAAATCGACCAATTGCTGATGATCTGTTATTCCCAAGTTAAAGTCACCGTCGGTGGCTAATATGACTCGGTTACTGCCGTTTTCGATAAAGTGCTTTTGCGCTAATTGATACGCCAACTGAATACCTTGGCTGCCGTTAGTGCCACCTTGCGCGTTTAACTGACTTAGGGCTATTTTAATGGCGGTAAAGTCATTACCTGCGACACCGTCAAGCACTACACCGCTGACACCGGCGTACACCACAATCGATACTTTATCTTGCGCCGATAATTGCTGACTCAACATCAGCATGGCTTGTTTCAATAATGGCAATTTATCAGCAGATGACATAGAGCCTGACACATCAAGCAGTAACACCAAATTACTTGCACCAAGCTTATCAGGCGCAACATCAAAGCCTTTAATACCAATGCGCAGTAATTGAGTATCAGCATTATACGGTGATGGTGCTAATTCAGTATTCACCCTAAATGGCTGCTCAGTGGTTGTCGGTACGGGGTAGTCATAGCTGAAGTAATTGACTAACTCCTCTACCCTAACGCTATTCTTTGCCGGCAGTTGGCCTTGACTGATTAATCTGCGCGTAGTGCTGTAACTGCCAGTATCAACATCGATTGAAAACGTCGATACCGGTGTTTCGCCTGCTACCATATTGCCGTTTTGTACTAGCGACTCAAATTTGTCATTAACATTAGGGGCTAATAACAAGCTGCGATCGCTTGCGCTGACATGCTGAGGACTCACAATACGCTGCGCCATTGACGATGCCATGACTTTAGCGCTGCGATGCACCTCCTTTGATCCCTTGTATAAATCAGCTTGTGGCTCAGATGCCATCACTAAACCAGCTACCTCATGCAACTCGGGATTTTGTTGTCGAGTTGAATGAGTTTCACTAGTGGATTGAGTTTTAGAAATGGACTGAATTGTAGAGATAGATTGTGGCTGACTTTGTTTCGCACTGTCTTTGGATTCTTGCGCACAACCACCGATAATAATCGCACTAATCACGATGGCTAATACACTGCGAGTGAGTTGCTTATGGGTATTGTTCATGGTTATTTTCCTCATCTATCGACTGATTCTTCATTTTGGTCACGTCAACAAAGTGACTTTGCATACAGCTAATAACGAGCGCGATGAGCAAAAGGGTTATTGATATAAAATGTGTTTAAGTAGTTTTCGTATTTAGAAACTGAGTGTTAGCCTCAAGAAACACTGAAATGAAGCCAACAGAGCATGGCTTATGCTATTATCTAGCACCTTTTTTATCGCCTTAATATTGACGTTAACCGCCGCTATACTCTAGTGAGCAAATTAACTAAATATACTAATAGAATAAGTACGTTAAGGAGTTAACATGCAAGCCCTAGTTGCTGTTGTAATGGGTTCGAAAAGTGATTGGCCTACAATGGAAGCCGCCGCTGAAATTATGGATAAGTTACAAGTGCCTTATCATGTTGAAGTTGTTTCAGCTCACAGAACACCAGACAAGCTAATGGAATTTGCAAGTTCTGCTGCAGATAAAGGCTATAAAGTCATTATTGGTGGCGCAGGCGGAGCAGCCCATTTACCAGGCATGATCGCCTCTAAAACGCGTTTACCAGTGTTGGGTGTCCCAGTACAAAGCAAGGCGCTATCTGGTATGGACAGTCTATTGTCTATTGTACAAATGCCTAAAGGGATTGCTGTTGGCACCTTGGCCATTGGTACTGCCGGCGCGTTTAACGCAGGTTTATTAGCCAGCCAAATTTTGGCGATTAGCGATACCGCTTTAGCTGAGCGTTTAGAAGCATTTCGTGATGAGCAAACTCGCTCGATCCTTGATAATCCCGATCCGAGAGAAGACTAATGACGTTGCCAAAAAATCTTTGGGTATTGGGTGACGGTCAATTAGGTGCCATGCTCAGTCATGCTGGTCAGCCGTTAGGCATTAATGTGCGCCCAGTCGATATTATGACGCCATCAGATGCACAATTACCGCTAGAAGCTGACGACATCATTACCGCTGAACGTGAACAATGGCCTGAGTCGCAGTTAAGTTTACAACTCAGCCAACACCCACATTTTATTAATGGTCCTGTGTTTGGCCGTTTAGCAGATCGTTTTAGCCAAAAAAGTCTACTCGATGAATTAGCGGTCGCCACATCACCGTGGCAATTAGTTGATGACAATACCAGCACTGAAGCGTTACATAGGGCTTATGGTGAACGGGTATTGTTAAAACGTCGCACCGGTGGTTATGACGGTAAAGGTCAACACTGGCTTAAACAGGCTGAAGCAACAACCATCCCTGCCGATTGGCGCAACGAAGCCATTGCAGAACAAGCGATTAACTTTGATGAAGAAGTGTCGTTAGTCGGCGTGCGCACACAAGATGGCCGCTGCTTATTTTACCCACTAGCACTTAACTTGCATCAAGACGGTATTTTAATGGCCTCTATCGCGCCATTAAGCCGCTTAGCGTCTTTACAAGCAGAAGCTGAAGACATGCTAAGCAAGGTGATGCATGGCCTTAAATACGTGGGTGTGATGGCAATGGAATGTTTCCGTGTTGGTGAACACTTAATGGTAAATGAGTTAGCGCCACGGGTGCATAATTCTGGCCATTGGACTCAAGCAGGTTGCCACATTAACCAGTTTGAATTGCACTTACGTGCCTTATGCAATTTACCTTTGCATCAACCACAAGTGAACTTTCAATGTGTGATGGTTAACCTAATTGGTGTTGATAAAGACGACCGTTGGTTAAGCCTGCCAAATGCTGAACTGTTTTGGTACAACAAAGACGTTCGTGTTGGTCGCAAAGTGGGTCACTTGAACCTGTCGGTGCATAATAAAACGATGTTAGATGGCAGTATTAGCCAACTAAAATCGTGGATGCCACAGCAATATCAAGCACCATTAGATTGGATTTTGGCAGAGTTTGCCCAATAGCTGGCTTAAACAGGCTGGTTAAATTAGTTTGTAAAATCAATTAAACAAGTCATCAAATCTGTTTATTAGGACGTTACCTAAAGACACACGAAAAAAGGAGCCTAGGCTCCTTTTTTGTTATTGATTTTTTTGTGATTTATTTTTTGTAATTGAATGATTTTTTATGATTGAATACTTTCTTGTCATTGAATAGCTAGGGCTTTCGCTTAAAAATCGCTAACCACGTCAAATGTGTTCGCAGTGGTCAGTAAGCCGCTGCACAAAGCGACTTATACTTAAGCTTAATCAAAGAATACTCGCCATAACCAAGACGAATCTAAATCATCTTTGCATTGAGTGTATTGCGCAGCATAACGTTTTGAACGGGTGTCGACTTTATTGGCTACTGGCGTTAACCATTTTTTGGCTTTATAACTACCACGCTTATAACCGCCCCAGCCTTCGTGATAATTTAAGTATTGGTTTTTAGCATCCCACTTTGATACGCCATTAATTTTATGGGTTTTGTAAATAAACCAGCCCATAAAGTCCATCGCATCATCAAAATCACTACGGCTAGACCAATTGTTACCGGTTTCGCGAACGTAATCGTCCCACGTCATGGTTTTAGCTTGTGCGTAGCCATAGGCATCGCTGGCTCGTCCGGTGGGGATAAAACCTAAAAAGTATTCCATTGGTGGTGCGGCATTATGTTTGAATGAACTTTCTTGGTACATCATCGCTAAAGGGACATGTACTGGAACGCCCCATTTTTCACGGGTATCTACTGCGGCTTCATACCAAGAACGGTGTTCTTTAAAAATAGCACACAGATTATCAGGCTCTTTCGGAGGCGAGGTGGCACAACCTGCTAATGACAGTAATACAATTGCGCTAACGACACCTAAAAAAAACTTCATAACACCTCTACCAGTACCTAAGATATTGATTCTGGGCTCAGTTTTACATCAATTAAAAACCAATGCAATTATCGTTACATTTTTTGTTGCATTGTTTTATAAGGGAACACCCATTATTTCAACAATGCGCCTCAAACTGAAAAGACTGAGTGACTCTGATTGAGCACATAATGAATGGAGTGGGTATTATCGTTTCATTTCACATTGATGAGATTCTGTTTGCCAAATGATTGGCTGCCAGTAGTCCTGATTTTGACCAATATAGATTTTATCGGTATTGAATTGAGCGGCAATATGATAGCGCTGATCGAGCTCAACATTAACAGTCAATACTTTCACTTTACGGGCCGATAATGACACTTTTAATTCTGGTGAGTTAATCAGCTCTGCCACTGTAAATGCATGCTCGCCTGGCGATAATAGGTAATTGGGCCTTGAAATAACGGCAACGCCATCCAAGTGAGTGACCACGACACGGTATAAGTTGGCACTGTTATCGGGCGCTAAATAACTCGATACAGTACCGCACTCTACCATTTCATCTGGCGATGAAGCACAGCCATGTAAAGCTAATGCCGCTACCGCTACAAGCAGTGCTCGCCAAGATGAATAAGCTTGCATGATTACTTCGCCTCGAAAGTGCCTGCAGGAACAAGATCACTAAAATAGTGAGCGAGGAAAGTCGCAAAATTATCTTGTGGTTGAGCCTCTAAACTGTGCTGCTCAAGCAAAGATTTTTTAGCCTCGTTTTCATAGCTTTGCTCGACTTCATCACTTAATGGGTAATGGCTTAAAAATTCATGATAATCATTTGCCAGTTGTTTAACCCACACGCTATGGTCGGTGCCTTTAACCACGACTTCGTTGATCACTCGCCCTGATAAGGTTTTATCTGGATCATCGATAGCTTCAGACCAAGTGCTTAAGGCTGTTTGGTAAGCATGGCTATCATCACCGTCGAGTAGCTTCGCGATTGTGTTTAATTGTCCAAATAACTCGTGCATCCATTGCGTTAAGCTAATGGTCTTACCGTTACGTTGTAATTCAAGCCCAGGTTTACGGCCTTCTAATACTACGGCTTTCAAGTTAGCGGCAATCTCTGCGTCGCCGACGGCATCGGTATCTTCAGATGGCGATAATAAGCAATACAATAAAAATAGGTCTAGGAAACGTACTTGAGTTGCATCTATCCCAACAGGGCTAAATGGATTAACGTCTAAGGCACGTACTTCAATATACTCAACACCTGCACGAGCTAAAGCTTGTGAAGGTTTCTCGCCTTTTTGGGTGACACGTTTTGCACGGATTGGCGCGTAAAATTCATTTTCAATTTGCAAAATATTACTATTGAGTTGGCGGTATTCACCGTCGACATTAATACCAATCTTTTCAAACTTTTTCGATGGCATTTTAATTGCTGCGCCGACGCCTTCAAGGTAGTCAGGCAATGAGTTATAGCTAATATTAAGCGTGTCTTGTTCTTTATTGGTATAGCCTAGATCACTCATGCGCAATGAGGTTGCATAAGGAAGGTATAAGGTCCCTTTACCGGTTTTTTTAAATTCGAAATCAACGTCTTGATCTTTTATAAATGAACTGCATAATGCTGGCGTTGAACCAAATAAATACGGTAACACCCACACTAAACGACGGTAGTTACGGATCAGTCCAAAATAAGATTCTGAGATAAAGTCTTCAAAGCTGATATTTTTACTGCAACAAGCGGCACCGTTGGTCATCTTGTCATCATACAAACGTTGCCATAAATCTTGCGACACCGAAAAGTTAAAATGAACCCCAGAAATGATCTGCATTAATGCACCATAACGATGGGTTAACCCTTTACGATATAAGGTTTTCATTTTACCGTTATTGGAGCTGCCATATCGTGCGACAGGAATATCACTGACTTCACCTACGTAACATGGCATGCTGACAGGCCACAATTTTTGGCCGTTAAGGTTACGCACACTGTAAGCGTGGGTTTGCGTTAACCCCTCGAGCAAATCATCAATACTGTGACAGACTGGCGTAATAAATTCTAATAAGGCTTCGCTGTAATCAGTGGTAATGCGCGAATGGGTCAGAGCAGAACCGAGCGCTTCTGGGTGTCCGTCTTGTGCTAAATGGCCGTTTTCATCAATACGCAATGCTTCACGTTCAATACCACGTAACATGCCCAATAAAGCCTCACGGCCTTGAGTGTCGCTTAAGTGTTCGACTTTTTCATTGAAAGACTTCAATTTACTACTCTCTTTTATGGATTCGCATTGCGAGTAAACAGCTAGACCTGATAATAAACGAGATTATTACTGAAAACGCGAAAAAAAATGTAACTCAGTATAATTAGCGTGTTTATGGGTGTTAAATTAAAAAACGGCAACACAAATTGTCACCGTTGATAGAGCCTTAAACATTATCTTTTATTTGCCAAAATAACCAACACCGTATGGTATTACGATTAAAGCACATAATTTAGCTCAACCTATATTTATAATAGACTGAGCTAAGTATACATCTCATGTATATGAGGTTAACACTAGCTTATTTCAAGGCTAGTGTTAACCCTTGTAGTAACAAGTGTTCAACTAGTCGGCAAGTGTCATCATTTCAATCTGATACCCAAGGGCTTTTAATTGAGGTACAACGGTGGTTTTATCACCCACCACCAACATTGCCATATCATTGATATTTAATAACTTACTGGCAAGTTTGTTTAATTCATCTGTCGAAATGTTTTTCACAATTTTGTCTTGCTTAGCCGTAAAGTTTTTATCGAGCTGATAACGTTGGATCATTCTTAGAAAACCGGCTTTTTGATACGGGGTTTCGTATTCTAATGCCTGGCTTTGCGCAATCGAACTGCGCATAAAGGCACTTTCTTCGTCGGTCATACCCGACGCTTGGTATGCATTAATTTCGTTAATAAACTCAGCTAATGCTAATCCTGTTACATCGCTTCTTACGCTAGCATACGCCATAAACTGACCGGTATCTTCTGCGCCACCAAACTGAGTACGCGCACCATAGGTGTAACCTTTATCTTCACGCAGATTAAGATTAATACGGCTATTAAACGCATCTCCTAATGGGTAGTTCATCAAATAAGCTTTAAAGTAATCGCCTGTTGCATCATACGGTAACGACACTTGGCCGATATTAATCACCGACTGTGCTGCACCAGGTTTATCAATCAAATAAATGGTGTTTTTAAGGTGTGTTGGTAATGCAGGCAGTGCTGCAACCTGAGTCGCCTCACCTTGCCATTCATTAAATATCGACAACTTAGGCATTATTTGTTGTTGATTTAAGTCTGATACCACAACCATTTGAGCATTACCTGCACGGTATTGCTGTTGGTAAAATTGCTTTACGTCATCTAGCGTTAATGCCGATATTGATTTAATCGTACCATTACTGCTGATCCCTAATGGACTATTGTTGCCATATAACAAGGCAGCAAAACCACTACGGGCTAGATAGTTAGCATCGGACATTTGATGTTGCAAACCTTGCAACTGCTGTTGTTTGACTCGTTCAAAGTCTGCAGCAACAAAACCGGGACTGAATAAACGCTCTTTAACGATAGCAAGCGTGGCATCTAGGTTTGCCGTTAAACTCGACACTTTAAGGTAGCTTTGTGAATCGCTGGCGCCAAAACTAATCGACGAGCCCAGCATATCAAGCGCCCCAGCTAAATCTTCGCTGCTGCGTTGCGCACTCGACTCATTAAGCATAGATGCGGTTAACTCAGCAAGACCCGCCTTATTATTGGGAGTTAAACGATGGCCGCCATCCAAATAAATAAGCAATTCAACCGTTGGTGTTTCGTCACTTTCAGTGCCCATCACTTTAATGCCATTTACCAGCTTGCTGTCCCATAATTGCGGCACTGTCAGTATCGGGGCCGCGGCTGATGGCGGTATTTTATTGCGATCAAATGAAGATTTAGCGAAAGTGATATCAGATAATCCGGTTACCGCTTCTTGCGCGATAGGCAAAGTAGTCGGTTCAAAATTATCCGCGTGGGCGATTAATTGTGTTTGTCCTTCTGGCACAATACTCATCACCACCATTGGCTTATTTTTAATGTAGGTATTAAATACCCGCATTACATCGGCTTTGGTGACATTAGCATAACGGGCTAAATCCGCAGCCACCATGTCTGGCTTACCAAAAAAGGTTTGATTAGCGGCAAGTGTAGAGACTTTTCCGGCGACACTTTGCATGCCAAAAATAGTGTTGGCTTCGAACTGTACTTTGACTTTTTGCAAGTCATCGTCGGTTACGCCACGTTGTTCAAACTCACTGATAGTTTGATTTATTTTAGTTTCAAGATCAGCAAGACTGCCACCTTTACTTGGGTTCGCGACAGCGTAAAGAGATAACTGACAAGTAAGCTCTTGGCATGGATGACTCACCGCAGCTTGGACCGCATAACCATCTTTGACCAAATTTTTATAGATAAGTGACGTTTTACCGCCACCGAGAATATTAGCGAGCAAATCGAGTGCAGCTTCGTCTTTATGTTGCGCGTAAACAGTGGGGAATCCCATGTATATTAATGGTAAATGTACTTTGTCTTCCATCGATATATAACGGGTTTTATCCAATGTCACCATGGTTTTAGCTTCAGGCTTAACCGTAGGCCCGGCTGGAATTTCACCAAAGTACTTATTTACCCATGCCAGCGTTTGCATCTCATCAAAGTCGCCACCAATGGTTAAGGTCGCATTGTTAGGCCCATACCAACGTTGAAAAAAATGTTTCACATCAGCAACTGTGGCGCGATCTAAATCATCTGGCCAACCAATAACAGGCCAAGAATACGGATGACCCGCTGGATAAAATGCTTGGTTAAAACGTTCATTTAAACGGCCATAAGGACGATTATCAATCCGTTGTGCACGTTCATTTTTGACGGTTTCACGTTGCACTTCGAATTTTTCACTCGTGAGGGCGGGCAGTAAAAAGCCCATACGGTCAGACTCTAACCAGAGCATTTTCTCTAGTTGATTACTTGGCACTGTTTCAAAATAATTAGTTCTGTCGGTATTGGTAGTGCCGTTTAATGTTCCGCCCGCTTCAGTAACCACTTTAAAATGCTGTTCATCACCAACGTGTTGTGACCCTTGGAACATCATATGTTCAAATAAATGCGCAAAGCCACTGCGTCCGGCTAATTCACGGGCTGAACCGACATGATAGGTCACATCGACATGAGCTAATGGATCTGACTTGTCTTGATGTAAAATCACGGTTAAGCCGTTGGCTAACTGATATTTTTTATAAGGAATGCTAACTTGATTTTCTATCGGCGTGGCGTTTTCAATTAAGGTAACGCCTTGGGGCAAACTCGACGACTGGTACCCATCATATGCGCAGCCACTTAACGCTGCACTGATGGCCGCTGCTAATATCCATTTATTCAAATTTAGTTTCAAAATCGACTCCTTCCTTAAAACAAAAAAACCATCGTTGCAGAAGTAACGCGGTATCAATACTCAAACGTATACGTCATCAGCAATACAATGACGCTATAACGTAATAATTTACCCATAAACATAAATAATGAGGCGGGCAAGATAGGTATTTTTAACCATCCAGCCAGTAAACATAGCAAATCACCGATTATCGGCAACCAAGATAATAATAAGGCCCACATACCATATTTTTCTATCCATGCGAGTGCATAGCGGTATTGACGACGTTGAATATCTTGTGGATTCTTGGCTAACCGCCCTGCTCGACCAAGACCATAACTGGTTATCGCACCAAGCGTATTACCAATAGTGGCCAGTATTAATAATTCGAACCATAAAGATGGCGTTTGATTAAGTAATGCCACCAGTAACACTTCTGAGCCGCCAGGCAAAAGCGTTGCAGCGAAAAAGGCGCCGCTGAACATTAACCATAAACTCGTCATCGATAAATCTTATTGTGCACTAGCATATTCATTCCAATGACTATTCATTTTATTTTTATCGTACCTTCACAATGAATATCTGCACAGCATAATATGAATATATTGAACGCGATAAATCTTAAATTAACTCACCAGTATCTCAAGAGTGCTTTAAACACTATGCAGATACACAATCACGATACCGTTCATTGTGACGTAAACATGCAAGGTTACCCCACTCAATATACAAAAATTGAGCAACAACAGCGCGAATACGTTAATGAATAGTGAAAAAACTTAAAGTTATAATAACAAATTTAGTTATTCATATAAGTTATAATAAAATAACGTTGTTTGTCATTCGCTCACTTCATACAATGCGATTAATGTTTATTAACCTCAACGGGTTTATTAGGACATTATTTAGCGTAAATACTTCGCATAGTCCTAAAAAACTAGACAGTAATACAGCGTCACATCGCCATTGTAGGGTTTAGCTTTTAGTAATTAATCACTCATTAGTGAACTAATGGGTCACGTACAACGATGTTGCCTAATCATATTTAGCGACGTCACAATGACATAATTTGGAACTTTCATGATATTGCAAACGCTCAAACGCATCCCTTTTTGGCAGAAAGTCATTGCAGGTTTTGTTTTAGGAACACTCACTGGTGTCGGATTAGGCGAGTCAGCCGTGATGTTAAAGCCTCTTGGCGATCTGTTTATCAGTGCCATTAAAATGCTGGTTGCTCCTTTGGTATTTTGTGCCATTGTGGTGAGCATTACCTCTCTGGGCTCGCAAGGTAATTTAAAGCGTTTAAGCTTTAAAACCTTAGCCATGTTTATGTTTACCGGCACCATTGCTTCATTTATTGGTTTAACTGTCGGCAGCCTTATCGACATGGGCGGTAACCTAGCCTTAGCCACATCGGAAGTTCGCGAACGTGATATTCCAGGCTTTGCTCAGGTATTACTCAATATGATCCCGGTGAATCCGTTTGCCTCATTAGCCGACGGCAATGTGCTTCAAATTATTGTCTTTGCCGCGTTAATAGGCATTGCCATTAATGCTGTGGGCGAGAAAGCAGCACCGCTTAAAAACGTGATTGAAGCTGGCGCTGAAGTGATGTTTCAACTAACGCGTATGGTATTAAAACTGACACCTATTGGTGTATTTGGTTTAATGGCTTGGGTTGTGGGCGAGTATGGCTTAAGTACATTATTACCATTGGGTAAGTTTATTATTGCGATTTATATTGCCGCGTTAATTCATATTATCTTTGTGTATGGCGGTTTAGTTAAATTTGCTGCGGGTTTAAGCCCACTGCAATTTTTCCGTAAAGCCATGCCGGCTCAAATTGTGGCCTTTAGTACCGCATCAAGTTTTGGTACTTTACCTGCCAGCACACGTAGTACTGAAGCAATGGGCGTATCGAAACGTTACAGTGCTTTTGTACTGCCACTCGGCGCAACCATGAACATGGACGGTTGTGGCGGTATTTATCCTGCTATTGCGGCCATTTTTATTGCGCAAATTTACGGTATTCCGCTTGATATGACGGACTACATGTTGATTGCGGTAACGGCAACGGTAGCGTCTGTCGGCACAGCAGGAGTTCCTGGTAGTGCGATGGTGATGTTAACCGTGACTTTGGGCGTGATAGGCTTACCACTAGAAGGTATTGCCTTCATCGCAGCCATTGACCGTATTATTGATATGATCCGCACGGCAACTAACGTGACTGGCGATATGATGACTGCGGTTGTGATTGGAAAATCGGAAGGCCAATTGGACGTAGAGCAATTTTACTCAGATGAAAAACCGGTTGAGCAAGCCGCTTAACAGTATTTTCATTGTATGGTTTGACCTAAAATACCTTGATCATTTTTAAACAAGCCAGCACTTTTTAGTGCTGGCTTTTTAATGTCAATCGTCAAAAAAGATAAACGCCCATAAATGAGTGAAGGCTATTGAGCTAACGCTGGAATGACTTAAATTGGAAAAGTGCTCCACATCCAAAAATCTAGGTCAACAGTCGTCTACATCAGAAACGATCTACGTTGAACCCGACAGTTTCAATCCGATAATGCCAATAACAATTAACAGTAGACTCACTAATCGAATCAATGTGACTGACTCGTTAAACAATACCATTCCTAGTATTGCAGTCCCTACCATTCCCACTCCAACCCAAATAGCATAAGCCGTTCCAACGGGCAACGATTTCATCGCAATGCCCAGTAGCCCAACACTAATCAACATGGCGACAATAGTACCGACGCTTGGCCATAAACGAGTAAAACCTTCGCTATATTTAAGTCCTATCGCCCATACAATTTCAAATAATCCCGCTACCACCAAAATAAACCAAGACATACACACCTCTGTGTTACGGGGCCGTCCCCGGATGAAATAGAGAGGTAAGGTCGTCCTCACGTCACATAAACAGATATCGGTATCACAAAAACAACCTAAGCCAATATCTTGTGATTAGGGCATTCACTGAGTAGGTTGCGATCTACTATTGGTACGTTTTACCCTGATGCATCAACCAACCATTAAGGTGGCGGCCATTAGGATCGTCATGAGTCCAATGCACTACGCCGCCTTTGTTATTCCATTCATACACACCGTAAAATTGTATCTCATCACCGACCGATATCGCATCAATCCGTGGCGCTAAATCAATATTATGTGCAATTAATACGGTGAACGAAGAAGATATTTTAACAATTAATCTTTGATGTCTAGCACCTTTATTGTCATCTGGTAGCAGTTTAACCACGGTTCCCAGACCTTGTACCTGAACATTTTCCTGCTGATGCTCAAATGCTTGCTGGATGAGTGCATTGTTATTTTGGGCTACAGAATATTGCACTGTGGAGTTAGATTTGAGTGCGGTGGTTGATGTATCGGTGAATGATTCAGCCACACTATATTGCGGTAAAACGAACCATTGATATGACGAAAAAATTATAACGAGTAACGCGAGCCATTTTTTCATGTGTTGTGCTTTCCTTAGCCTAATTAACAAGATAGTTAAACAGATATTATACGATAACAACCCAAAAGGAACACAAGATAGTGATGATGGTGATGATGGTGATGATGGTGATGATGGTGAGCATGCATTATGACTAAAGTTCTTTAGATTATAAATTGATTATGCAGGCAGTGAATTTTATCTAAGCCAGTCTAATTTAGCACCGTTAGAGACCACGGATTAGCAGCAATTTTAGGCTCTACATAAGATAGTAGCAGGAATAGTTAACTGACTTGGTTGAGCTTAGGGGGGTAAATAGATTTCAAAACTGGACACAAAAACGCAATGTAAAAAAAGATTAAAGCGAGTATCAATTGATACTCGCTTTTTTCACTAGCTTGCCAAATTAGAACTTAGCGTTTGCCCAAAGCCACACTTTATCAGTATCAACTTTACCGGCTCCAGCATCGCCTGCTGAATAAGCGGCGTATTTAACACCTACGGTATAATTTTTATCAATTGGTAAACTGAATACGGCGTCAATTTCGTCGCCTAAATCGTTTACCGTAGCGCTAGATTCGTCAGCTTCAAAATCATGGTAAACCAACGCCCAATTACCACCAACAATACTACCACCAATAGACACATAGGTATCGGCTAGCCCTTGGGCTGGCGTCCCTAAAAATTGATCAGACCAACCATTAAATGCGTGTAAAGTGGCAAGCGGTGTTGCAAAACCATATTCACCATTATCAGACCCAAGCAGCTCGTATCCTAACTTGACGGTCAGCCCGCTAAAACCTACGCCAACTTCGCCCAATAAATAATCAGCAGAATAAGATGTAGTTGCGGTATCGGCATCTTGTGTGGCGTATTCTACCGTATAAAGTAGTTTGATTTTGTCGATATCTTTAGCACCAGCAAAGCGCACGCCATAGGTGTCAACGCCGTTATCAAGGTTGGTATCTTCCTCAAGCAGATAGCCGTAAGCACTTAGCTTACCCAAGCCTAAATTATATGATGCATTGATGATGTGATCTTTTGAATCTATGTCTTTTATTTCTGCAAAAATACGGTTGCGCTTGTAGATATAGCCATAGTCAACGCTAAAGTCATTCATTGCATATTGCATAGTAACGGCATCGAATGTTTGGCGATCTTGACGCCAGCCAACATGGCCGATAAAACGTTGGTTATCGATAGCAATAACTTGACGCCCAGCTTTAGCAGTAAAACCATTACGCTTGTATTGTAAGAAAGCCTGGTCTAATTCAGTTGTTTCAGGGTCTGCAATCACAGAGTAATCAGCATTGTTGCCAATCGCGTCATTATAATCATTAACCCCTGCTAAGCTGCGTGAATCCTCAAACTCAACTAAAGCTGTTAAGCCGTAATATTCAGCGGTCGCAAAGGTTAAACGAGTCCGAAGTGTCAATGCATCAGCATCTTTTAACGCATTGTCTTGATCGACAGATTCATAACGCAAATTCAAATCTACATTTGCAGTTCCCTGAGTCACTGCATCAGCGATTGATGTGACTTTAACATCCGCTGCAGAAGCATTTCCCATAGCCAGTAATAGTGAACAACTAAGTACTGATAAGGCACATTTTTTTGTAAAGGCAGAATTTAGGCAAGCCTTATCCGCAACTTGACTCGCAAGCAGTTTTTTATTCATCTTACATCCCAAATAGTTATTTTAAGTTAAGTTATCAACACGCTGTAAAGCGTAACAGTGCGACTAGCAAACTAACTGTTGCTTACTTTAACGGCTTCATTAATTGGTGTCTGTGATTTATCTTGCATTTTAAATACTTGTTTTGTTGCTGACAGTGATTCTATCTTGCGTTGTTTTTCATACAGGAATTTAAGTACCTCAGAACGCAGTCGGTTGTACTCAGTATCTTGAGCTAACGCTAGGCGGTTTCTTGGCCTTTGAAGGTCGACTGTTAAAATTTCACCCACTGTGGCTTCTGGACCATTGGTCATCATGACAATTTTGTCAGACAGCAACACAGCTTCGTCTACATCGTGGGTAATCATAATCACGGTATTATTTAACTGACTTTGGATCTCCATTAACGAGTCCTGCATGTGTGCTCGTGTTAACGCATCTAATGCTCCAAATGGCTCATCCATCAGCAACACTTCCGGTTGCATAGCAAGCGCCCTTGCAATACCGACTCGTTGTTTCATTCCACCAGAAATCTCTCCTGGACGTTTATGCATAGCATGATCCATCTGCACTAATTGCAGGTTATGTTCAATCCACTGTTTCATTTCTGTTTTGCTCATCTTGCCAGCAAACACTTGTTTTACAGCAAGCTCAACGTTTTGATAGGCACTTAACCAAGGGAGTAACGAATGATTTTGAAATACCACCGCCCGTTCAGGTCCTGGCGCTTTAACTTCAGTACTTTTTAAAATGACCCCACCAGAGCTGGCTTGGTATAAACCTGCAACAATATTCAGTACGGTCGATTTGCCACAACCAGAGTGACCAATCAAAGAGATAAACTCGCCTTTATTTATCTTCAAATTCACGTCTTTAAGCGCTGTAAAAGATCCTGTAGGCGTGGGAAAAACCATATCAACGCCGCTAATCTCTAAAAATGTGCTCATGTTGTTACCCTCATTGATCCCAAGATACCCAATGCTGTAAGGCCAGAATGCCTCGGTCTAATAAAAAGCCAATAAAGCCAATCACAACCACCGCGGCCATAATTCGCGCTAATGAATCAGAACTACCATTTTGAAATTCATCCCAAACAAATTTTCCAAGCCCCGGATTTTGCGCAAGCATTTCCGCGGCAATCAATACCATCCACGCGACCCCTAGGGATAAGCGCATACCGGTAAAAATCATTGGGATAGATGCTGGTAAGACGATTTTTTGCACATGGGTTATTGCCGATAACCGCAATACTTTGCTGACATTGATGAGGTCGCTGTCGATACTCGTCACGCCGATTGTAGTGTTGATAATCATTGGCCAAACACTGCACAAGGTGACCGTGAGCATGGAGTTAATAAATGATTTAGACACTAGCGGATCCGGCGAGACATACAGCGCACTGACCACCATGGTAACTAAAGGCAACCAAGCGAGTGGCGATACGGGTTTAAAAATTTGAATAATGGGGTTAATTGCTGCCTGCAAACTGCGGCTTAACCCCATCCAAATCCCCAATGGAATAGCAATAATGGCCGCTAAAATAAAACCACTCATGACGGTAATTAGACTAGTGACAATTTGATCCCAAAAAGTTTCTTTACCTGTGTAAGCACGTACTTTGGCGACATAACTTGGATCGTTAGCAACACGCGCCTCATTTCGTGTTTCTTGACGTTGATAAAAAGCCTCGGCCTTTTCGCGCTCAGTTATATGCTCCTGATACAAATTGTCAAATTGCGACACGACAGCAACCGGTCCCGGAAACTTACCTAGAGAGGTTTCAATACTATTAGCTGTCACCGCCCACAGAGCTAAAAATATCGCAATGCCGATAAACGGTAATAGTATCGCCCTACTTAACTCGGCTATTTTCAGCATAACAACTGCCATGTTGCCTCGTTCAATTAAGCGATTTTGTGCAATAGAATAAAGACTGTTCATCCAAGACTCCTTAACGGTTTGTTACAGCTTGTCGCCTTGCTTTAATCCAATTACAAATGAATTAATGTAAGCATTAGGCTTGCTGCCGTCGTAAACTAAGTTATCAATAAAGTGAGTTTGCGGTGCTTTGAAACCGGTTTCTTTACTGAAATCTGGAAAGTCAGCTGCGGGGATGAGCTTATCGTCGATGAGTGATTGCGCGGCTTTAGCATAAATATCTGGACGATAGACTTTTGCGGCGATGTCTTTATACCAATCGTCAGATTTATCTTGTTCAATTTGGCCCCAACGGCGCATTTGAGTTAAATACCAAATCGCATCTGAGTAATATGGATAAGTTGCGTGATGCCTAAAAAATACATTGAAGTCTGGAACCGCGCGCTTATCGCCTTTTTCATATTCGAACGTACCCGTCATACTATTAGCAATCACCTCATAGTCAGCACCAACATAATTAGATTGAGACAATATTTTTACGGCTTCTGGGCGGTTAGCATTGTTATTGTCGTCTAACCATTTAGCGGCGCGGATCAACGCACGAGTAAGGCGTATAGTGGTATTTGGATATTTTTCGGCAAACTCGGCTGTAATACCAAACACTTTTTCAGGATTATCTTTCCAAATTTCATAATCGGTCACCACAGGTACACCAATGCCTTTAAACACAGCTTGCTGATTCCAGGGCTCACCAACGCAATAGCCATTAATTGTGCCCGCTTCCAGTGTCGAGGGCATTTGTGGGGGCGGAGTTACCGACAGCAAAGCTTGTGCATCAATCTGCCCTGATGTATCTCCTTTATGAGGTGCGTAAAACCCAGGATGAATCCCACCAGCGGCTAACCAGTAACGCAATTCATAGTTATGTGTAGAAACCGGAAACACCATACCCATATTAAATGGCTTACCAACCGCTTTAAATTCTTCAACTACGGGCTTTAGTGCATCAGCTTTAATGGGATGAACGGGAAAACCGTCTGCCTGTTTAGCAATGTGCGGCTTCATTTTGGCCCAAACGTCGTTTGATACCGTAATTGCGTTACCATTTAAATCCATCGAAAATGGGGTAATAATGTGCGCTTTAGTACCGTAACCAATTGTTGCAGCAATTGGTTGACCCGCTAACATGTGGGCCCCATCTAATCGACCATCAATCACACCATCGAGTAACACTTTCCAATTTGCCTGCGCTTCAATCGTGACGTATAAACCTTCTTCTTCGAAATAACCTTTTTCATAAGCAACCGCAATAGGTGCCATATCAGTTAATTTGATAAAACCAAACCTGAGCTCTTCTTTTTCAGGAAAGCCCACTTCGGCACTTACAGTGTTGATACACAAACTTGCCCCAATACTGACCCCCAGTAATAAAGACTTAATCTGCTGAGTTAACGATATTTTCCAGTTCATATTATTTCCCCGTTATGAAAATTGACAATAAAAAAAGGCGCTTCGGATATCCATTTAGGAATATCTCGATAGCGCCTTTGCTAAAATTGAATTTATTAAATATTATTTATCAGTCAGTTAGTTGTAAAATTGATAACCTGTACTGTCTAAAAAGACTGGATATGGCTCATCAAATATACAACCTTTGCTATCCATTTTTCATGCCAAAACATTAACAGGTTGATTTTGAATAACTTTAATTTTAACAATTAAATAACGTAATGCTACTACAGTGCAATAAAACAGTTTAAGTGCACCAATATGCATCAAAAGAGGTATAAGTAATTTTGTACCAGTAGATAAAAACAAAAAAGCCAACGCAAAGGCATTGGCTTTTGAATCATCTGATAAGTTTTAGCCTAGTACTGCCAGCAAAACACCTGCAGCAACAGCACTGCCTAGCACACCTGCTACGTTAGGTCCCATAGCATGCATGAGTAAGAAGTTTTGGTTGTTAGCCTCTAAACCTACCTTATTCACTACTCGTGCAGCCATTGGCACAGCAGAAACGCCTGCTGCACCGATAAGTGGGTTAATTTTTCCGCCAGAGAGCTTACTCATTAATTTAGCCATCAATACCCCAGAAGCAGTACCAATACTAAACGCAACCGCGCCAAGGATTAAAATACCTAGCGTTTCGATACGCAGAAATTGATCTGCTGATAGCTTAGACCCAACAGCAAGACCTAAAAAGATAGTCACTATGTTGATTAACTCGTTTTGCGCCGTTTTCGATAAACGATCCACTACGCCCGATTCGCGCATTAAATTGCCCAAACAGAACATGCCAATTAATGGGGTTGCTGCAGGTAAAAATAAAATGGTTAACCCTAGCACCATCAGTGGAAAGATAATTTTCTCTTTCTTACTGACTTCACGCAATTGTTCCATTTTAATTTCACGTTCGGCTTTAGTGGTTAGCAGTTTCATGATCGGCGGCTGAATTAATGGCACTAACGCCATGTATGAGTATGCAGCAACAGCAATCGCCCCTAACAATTCAGGCGCTAGTTTAGAGGCTAAGAAAATTGCCGTTGGACCATCTGCTCCACCAATAATGGCAATAGCTGCAGCATCTTGCATACTAAACTCAAACCCAGGTACCCAATTTAAGGCAATAGCACCAAGTAAAGTGGCAAAAATCCCAAATTGCGCCGCAGCCCCTAACAATAGTGTTTTAGGGTTAGCAATTAGCGCACCAAAATCAGTTAATGCACCCACCCCCATGAAGATGAGCAATGGGAATACCCCAGTCTCAATCCCGACATGGTAAGCGTAATACAGTAAGCCACCTTCATCGGTAAAACCTGCATTAGGAATGTTGGCTAATATGGCGCCAAATCCGATAGGTAATAACAATAACGGTTCAAATCCTTTAATTATCGCTAGAAATAACAATAAACAACCAACAGCCATCATTAGCAGTTGGCCACCAGTAAAGTTAGCGACACCCGTTTCAGCCCAAAAAGCCAATAATCCTTCCATTTCGACCTCTTATGCTAATGACAACAATGTTGAACCTACAGTTACACTGTCACCTTGCTTAACCGCTAACTGAGTTACAACACCATCTTGTTGAGCACGAATTTCGGTTTCCATTTTCATCGCCTCCAGGATAATGATCACTTCACCGGTTTTAACCGCTTGACCATTACTGACTAACACTTTGAAAATATTTCCCGATAACGGCGCGGCCATGGTGCACTTAATCTCACCCGTAGGCGCTGAGGCGACCGTTGCAGACGCTGCCGTAATAGATGCAGCTGATGCTGGCGCGATGTGACCAATCTCACCACCTTCACTCACTTCAACCACAAAATGTTGACCATCGACATCGACGGTATAGGTTTGTGGGCCTTTATCGGCTTCCACTTGTAAATCATCTGCACTTGGGACAGGTTCAAACGCATCCGGATTGCCGCGATTTTTAAGAAACTTAAGACCAATTTGATTGAACAACGCATAAGTCATTACATCGTCATCTGATTCTGCAGCTAAACTAAAGCCCTGCTCTTTGGCGGCTTCGGCAAGCTCGACACGTAACTTATCTAATTCTGGTGCAATTAAATCGGCTGGGCGACACGTAATTGGCTGTTCGCCTTTTAGCACTCTGGCTTGTAGTTCTGCATTAACTGGCGCTGGCGTCGCACCATATTCGCCTTTTAGTACACCTTCGGTCTCTTTGGTCATCGACTTGTAACGCTCACCCATCAGCACATTGATCACCGACTGTGAGCCAACAATTTGCGATGTTGGGGTAACGAGAGGTAAGAAACCAAGATCTTCACGTACCCGCGGGATCTCTTCAAGCACGGCATCCATTTTGTCTGCTGCGCCCTGCTCTTTTAATTGATTTTCCATATTGGTTAGCATGCCGCCAGGTACTTGAGCACGTAAAATACGTGAATCAATGCCTTTTAGTGCACCTTCAAAACGGACGTATTTTTTACGCACTTCACGAAAATAGGCTGCTATCTCTTCTAGCAACACCATATCGTAACCGGTTGCCCTGTCGGTATCTTCAACCATTGCCACTAACGTTTCGGTAGCGCTGTGGCCGTAGGTTTGGCTCATTGAAGATATTGCCGTATCAAGCACATCAACGCCCGCTTCAATCGCTTTTTGATATGTAGCGCTGCTTAGGCCCGTTGTTGCATGACAATGCATCGACACCATTAAGTCCGTTTGTGATTTTAAGCGGCTAATGAGGTCATAAGCTTGCATTGGCTTAAGTAAACCCGCCATATCTTTAATACATAAAGAATCTGCGCCCATGTCTTCTAGGCGTTTAGCCATATCAACCCAAGTATCAATGTTGTGAACAGGGCTAGTGGTAAATGAAATGGTGCCTTGGGCATGGCCGCCCACGTTTTTAACCGCTTTAACCGCGGTTTCAAGATTACGGACATCATTCATTGCGTCGAAGATACGAAATACATCAACGCCATTGGTATGAGCTCGTTCTACAAAACGCGTAACGACATCATCGGCATAATGTCGATAACCTAATAAATTTTGGCCTCGAAGCAACATTTGTTGCGGGGTATTAGGCATGGATTTTTTCAATTCGCGAATACGATCCCATGGATCTTCGCCTAAATAACGAATGCATGAATCAAAAGTTGCGCCGCCCCAAGACTCAAGTGACCAGAAGCCTACTTTATCTAATAACGGTGCTATAGGTAACATATCGTCAATACGTAAACGTGTTGCCAATAATGATTGATGTGCGTCACGCAGGACGACATCGGTTAATGCTAATGGCTTGCTCATAATGACTCCAAATTTATTTCGCGCGGTATTGATGTATCGCAGAGGTAATAGCGGCAACCAGCTTAGGGTCTAAGACGGTATGTTTAGGCACATTAGCACTTACCGTTGCTAGCGTAGGAACCTCTACTGGGGCCGGAAAAAGCTTGGCAACAATGCCAATACCGATGATTAAGATACTCAAAAAAATAAATACTAAACCCATGCCCATTACCATAATGCCTAGCGCATCGGATAACTGCTCAGATATCGATGTCATGTGTCCTCACTTTATCTGTTAAACATCAAACCAATACGTTGACTATTCTGTACCGTCCCTCAATGTGCTATCACGGTGCAATGTCACAAAACGTGCACCAAGACAACAACATCCTTAACGACTACAGACATAACTTGACTACTCAAGAAGCATAAATATTCAAACTCAACGCTTATTCAATGAAGGTGTATTTCATGGTAAAAACCGCAAACTGAGTTTGTAAACCTAAAATCCTGTCACAAAATATAAACAATTTACACCAACAATGCTATCTTTTTGTAAATTGGTCTTACCAAAATAGAGAGAACCAATTAAACAAAATCAATAAAATACAAAAAAAATGATAATAACCTGATGAATCATCAATAAAATCACTATATTCACTTTGAAATTAACAAATTCATAATTCAATGATAAAAATCACTCACACTTTATTGGTTTAACAAATTGATGAAATAGATGATTAAACATGACATGAGTAATAAGTGAATAAAGATGTGAAAATCAAATTTTATGAGATAAAGGTAAGCGTCCGGCGAACTACGCCTTGTCTAGCTTAACCTGCCAGGGTAAAAGGCTGTTGAGATCGCATTTAAGGTAGGATAATTGTTCTAAGCAGTGTTCGATGTAATCGAACGGGATGAGTCCATTCGCTTTAGCCGTTTCTATGATGCTGTACAAAATTGCACTCGCCTCAGCGCCGCGATGGTTGTGATTGAATAGCCAGTTTTTACGCCCTATCACAAACGGTTTTACTGCCCGCTCTGCACGGTTGTTGTCGATATTGAGTCGACTGTCTTGCGTGTAACAACTCAGCTTTGACCATTGATTGAGGCTGTAATGGATGGCTTTGCCTAGCGGACTCTCCTTTGATACTTGCTGCACTGATTTATCCAACCATTGCTTAAATAACCCCAGTTGAGCACGTGAGTGGGTGCGCCTAAAATACAATCGCTCTTCCAGGCTCAGTGCTTGTATTTGGGTTTCAATACGGTACAGCTTGGCTATCATGCTCAATGCCATATCCGCTTTACTGATTTTGCCTACTTTGGGCTTGCCTTGTGCTATTAGCGCTTCTTTGAATTTACGCCGCGCATGAGCCCAACAACCGACCAGTTTATTGTTTGCCTGCTGATAAGCCGCGTAACCATCGACTTGTAAATAACCATTAAATACCGTTTGCTCGGTGGCCAGAAAACGGCTCACGCAGGTGCCCGCGCGGCTACCGTCTTGATAGTCGTACAGTACGATATTGCGCAAACCTTGATATCGAGGCTCAGTGCTTGGTTTATCCGCGCCAGCGCAATACACCCACATATAGGATTTTACTCGCTCATCGTTAATCACTTTGAGCGTGGTCTCATCGGCGTGGATGACATCTTGTGTTAATAGATGTTGGTGCAGTAAATCATGTAAGGGCTTGAACAGCGCTGCAGATTTCATCATCCAATCCGCCATGGTTTGCCTGCTTAAGGCGATACCGTGTTGCTTGAATAAGGTTTCTTGCCGGTAAAGGGGTAATGCGTACTGATATTTACTGGTAATGAGCTGGCTTAACAAGCTTGGCGTCGCCACGCTTTTAGGGATAGGACTGACTGGCACGGGCGCTTGTTTGATATTGGCCTGGGGTCCTTTAGTCTCACAATGCTTGCAGCTGTATTTTAATCTAACGTGCTCAATCACACTGATTTTCGCCGGAATAAACTTCAGCTTCTCACTACTGTCTTGGCCCATTAACGCCAGCTCATGACCACAGCACTCACACTGCTTATCTTCATCACTGATGTCATGGATAATCACTTCACGTGGCAGGTCTTTAGGCAGTAATTTACGCTTGGCGCGCTGTTTAGGTGACACAGGCGCGTCAGCATCTGCTGTTAATTCAACAGGCTCATCAACCGTCACTTCTGCTTCGTTAAACAACTCACCTTGATAGTCATGGCTTTCACTGCTGGCGCCGAAACGTTGTTGCTGGGCTAAGCGAAATTGTTCAAGCAAACGCTGCACAGAGTGTTTAAGTTCGGCGATTTCAGCGTCTTTAGCCGCCAACGTCTCAAGCAATAATTGCTTAAGTAAATCAACGTCATTGGGTAAGTTATCAGGGCTTAATTTCATGGTGTTATTATATCAAATATCCCATTAAATAAGGCTAAAGCAGTGATCTAATTATCGAAAACAGCCTTCGCAATGGCGATCAATTAACTGTAATTCAAGCCGTTCACATGCTGATGACCCAGGACATCAAAGCCAGATAACAGCCAATGAAACTGTTGCTCAGATAAACTCAGGCACTCATCAATACTTTTCGTCGGCCACTTAAACTTATCCTGCTCGAGGCGTTTGTACCACAGTGCAAAGCCGGTGTTATCCCAGTAGAGGATTTTTAATTTATCACGGCCTTTATTACAAAAGACAAACACACTGCCGTCGTTGGCCTGTAAGGATAATTGCTGCTCAACGATAACAGCTAAGCCATTTATCGATTTACGAAAATCCACCGGTGCACGGTGCAGATAAACACTGGGAAGCTCACGAAACATCAACATGCTTGTAGGCCTTTTATAATCTCCAGCAGGTATCGTGCAGGCAAGGTGCTGGGGAAAGTCCATAAACCGGTTTGATGCTGAAAATGGATAGCCTGGGCTGAAGCGGAAGGTTGAGCTTGGGTTGTCATCGCAGTGGGCGATGTCACGGTAGCCTTAACAAACGGCGCTATCTGTTGGGTGCCCATTTTAGCCATGTCCGCTTTGCGGGCGTAAAACCCACTAAGACTAAGCTTGTGCACACGACAAAAATTTGAAATCGTTAAGCCGCTAGCGGATTGCTGTTGTATCAAAGCAACCCAATCTTGATGTGAACGTGTAGCCATGTTAACTCCTGATGTCATTATCAGTCGTTAAGATAAAGGCTCGATGAGCGCAGTTGAAGACGTACTTGCCCGGACGCATACAGATAAAGCGGTTGCAGTAAGATGAGAAAGACAATGAAAATTAAGCAAAAAAAAAGCCCTGCATTGATGCAGGGCCTTTTTATTATGGTGCGCGTGGGAGGAGTCGAACCTCCGACCGCCTGGTTCGTAGCCAGGTACTCTATCCAGCTGAGCTACACGCGCAAAATCGGTAAAACAAGCCATTCATAAATAATGCTATCGTCTGCACTTCATGTGCGTGACGTTATTTAATGAATGGCGGAGAAGGAGGGATTCGAACCCTCGATGGGATTTAAAGCCCATACTCCCTTAGCAGGGGAGCGCCTTCGGCCACTCGGCCACCTCTCCGCAATATATGGTGCGCGTGGGAGGAGTCGAACCTCCGACCGCCTGGTTCGTAGCCAGGTACTCTATCCAGCTGAGCTACACGCGCATAAATTGGGTTTTTAGTGAAACATGAAATGGTGCGCGTGGGAGGAGTCGAACCTCCGACCGCCTGGTTCGTAGCCAGGTACTCTATCCAGCTGAGCTACACGCGCATTCATGTTTAACACTTTAATAGATAATGGTGCGGATGGGAGGAGTCGAACCTCCGACCGCCTGGTTCGTAGCCAGGTACTCTATCCAGCTGAGCTACATCCGCATCGTATATCTATTGTAAGAAATGGCGGAGAAGGAGGGATTCGAACCCTCGATGGGATTTAAAGCCCATACTCCCTTAGCAGGGGAGCGCCTTCGGCCACTCGGCCACCTCTCCGTTTCTTGGCGCACATATTACTGTTTGATGAAAATAAGTCAAACCCTTTTTAGGAAACCTAACTTCATTTGGAGTGTTTTTAAGCACATTGGAGATAATAGACTCAAATCTTGATGAAAACAGTCGTTTTTTGATGAATATTCTTTTTAATTTACAGACATAATCTCATTAAACCTCTGTTCGTCCGACAAGCGTTTTAAGGTTTTTAACCAAAGATATAATTAAACACATCGTTGATTTAAACAACTTAGCCTAGTCATTGGGTAATTTATACTCACTATTACAATTCAACATCATATTAACCAATATCGACAATAGCCGCATAATGCCATTTAGGAAGGTTAATTTGCTATAGCTTGCACGAGATTACGATGGGATTTGTATTGATCAACGATTCCCATTACAACGCTATAATCAAGATGAATTAAGCACATTTAAATAATGACTCGTTAAAAAAATGGTTTGATACCAATTGTTAGCTACAAATAGCATCCAGTGATAATTCAACACGAGTAAAATAAATACGTTAGTCGGATGGTAAATAAATGACGACTCATTTATGGATGCGTTTAACAAACTGAATCAGTGTGTTAAAAAGTGCTTTGTGAGAGCCTCATTCATTCCACTTCAGTCTTGTATCAACTTAAGGGGAAATTGTCCTGCTTACACCAACAACCTTAAATTGGAGCTGTGAGGTACTCTACGCTAGAGCTAATGTAACCTCAACGCAGAATAACAGATGGGTAAATTGATAAACGTAGAATGTTTACTGGTCACTCATATTTAAATTGACTCGTTATTATTTGAATTTGGTTCTAAATTTAGCTCTGTATTTAGGTTAACCCAGCGAAATGACACGTAACTAGCGGGTCTTTTAATTGAAGCAATCGCATAAACAAAGGACAGTTTGATGACAGTGAAAATTCCGAGCAGAGGTTAACGAATAAGGGCTGATTAAACTAAAGCGGTAATGCCACTGCAATACAAAAACAAAAAAGCCAGCAAATGCTGGCTTTAATGATATCGACATCATCTGTCGAAATTAGTAATTACCACCTTCAGAAGGGGTACCTGACTTCTCAGACTGAATACGTTGGTAGATCTCTTCACGGTGAACAGATACTTCTTTAGGTGCGTTAACACCAATACGTACCTGATTACCTTTAACACCTAACACAGTAACGGTGACTTCATCACCAATCATTAATGTTTCGCCTACTCGACGAGTCAAAATTAGCATTCGATTGCTCCTTTAAGTTCAATCTGCATAACACGCTTTGTCCGTAATATGCGCTCATTATAAGGTCTGCTTTACATAAAATCATAGTATCAATTGGTGAATACATCAGTTTATAAAGCAAATTCTCTTAGGAAATCATAAAACTTGACGATTAGTCGTCTTTTAAAAACGAGATCAACCGTAAATTATTCATATTCACGATATAAGACTCCGTTACTAAACAATCCAATACGGCAAACCAATAACAAAAACGATAGGAATTGAAAACCAATACAACATTAGAGTACTACATATAAGTACAATAATAAGCATTGCCCAACGCTAGCAACCCTTTTAAACGCTTTTACTGTTAGCAAGTTAGTTCACTATGCCAAATCTATTCATAGCACTCAAGTCATAAAGTCGCATATCTTAGACTTTATGACTCAATTGCCAAAAAAACGCTAATCTACAGATTTTATTAACTTAAACGTTCGTTTACCCAGGGCTCTACAAGGGCTAATGCTGCGGCTAGATTCTCAGGTTGAGTACCGCCAGCTTGTGCCATATCAGGACGACCACCGCCCTTACCGCCAACATGCTGTGCAACCATTGCGACTAACTCACCCGCTTTGACCTTCTTGGTTAAATCGTTGCTGACTCCAGCAATTAAATTAACTTTACCGTCTTTAGCAGTACCTAGCACAATAATCGCAGACTTTAGCTTTTGCTTCAGCTCATCCTGTAAACCACGTAGTGAACCTGGGTCAATACCATCAAGTTGTTTAACTAAAAGTTTAACGCCATTGATTTCTACTGCATCACCGGCCATATCAGCACTGGCCGCAGCAGCTAACTTATCTTTTAATTGAGATAAATCTTTTTCTAATTGCTTCACTTTATCTAGCTGAGCTTTTAACTTAGCGACTACCGAAGCACTATCTGATTTTAGTAGTTGTGCAGCCTCATCTAACATGGCTTGTTGATCAGCAATATAAGCCATTGCAGCAATACCTGTTACAGCTTCAATACGACGCACACCGGCAGCAATACCATTCTCAGAAGTGATTTTAAATAAACCGATATCTCCAGTGCGGCCAACGTGAGTACCACCACACAGTTCGATAGAGAAATCACCCATAGTGACAACACGTACTTGGTCATCGTATTTCTCACCAAATAGTGCCATTGCACCTTTTTCTTTGGCTTCATCAATGCCCATTTCAGTGGTACAAAGTTCATGGTTACGACGAATTTGGGTATTAACTAAATCTTCGACAGCCTTCAATTCTGATGGCTTAACCGCTTCAAAATGAGCAAAGTCAAAACGTAAACGTTCAGGATTAACAAGTGAACCTTTTTGAGACACATGTGAGCCTAACACTTGACGTAATGCAGCATGCAATAAGTGAGTAACAGAATGATTTAATTGCGTACGATGACGTAAGTTTTTATCCACTTGTGCGGTTAACTGCTGGCCTATGACTAACTGACCTTGAGCTAATTGACCTTGGTGACCGGTAGCTGGACCAAACTTTTGAGTATCGGCAACGGCAAATACTACGCCTTCAGCTGTCAACTGGCCTTTATCACCAACCTGCCCACCAGATTCAGCATAAAATGGTGTGTTGTCTAATACTACGACAGCATCCTGACCCGCTATCACGGTATCAACCGCTTTACCGTCAACATATAAAGCAATCACGTTTGGCTGACCAGTTAACTCGGTATAACCGCTAAATGAGGTTTCTGCATCGATAATTAATTGGCTATTATAATCAGCGCCAAAGTTGCCTGCAGCTTGTGCACGGCTTCTTTGTTCAGCCATTGCTGACTCAAAGCCAGCTTCATCAACGTTAATATCACGTTCACGACAAACATCTGCAGTTAAATCGACAGGAAAACCATAGGTGTCATACAGTTTAAATAAGGTGTCACCATCTAAAGTATCACCTTGCAAGCTATTCAACGCGCCGTCTAAAATAACTAAACCGCGCTCAAGAGTGCGAGCAAACTGCTCTTCTTCCGCTTTTAAGGCTTTTTCAACAATAGCTTGAGTTTGTTTTAAACCAATGGCGGCATCGCCCATTACGCTAATAAGTGTTGGCACAAGTTTGTAGAAGAATGCGTCATTAGCACCCAGCTTGTTACCATGACGGACTGCACGACGAATAATACGGCGCAACACATAACCACGCCCTTCATTTGATGGCATAACACCATCAGCAATTAAAAATGCACATGAACGAATATGGTCAGCAATAACGCGCAGAGATTTATTTTCTAAATCAGTTACACCGATAATTTCAGCTGTTTTGGCAATAAGTTGTTTAAAAATATCGATTTCGTAGTTTGAATGCACGCCTTGCATAATCGCAGCAATACGCTCAATACCCATACCAGTATCAACAGAAGGTTTTGGCAATGGCAACATTTCACCGTCAGCCTGACGGTTGTATTGCATAAATACAATGTTCCAAATTTCAATAAAGCGGTCACCGTCTTCTTCAGGCGTGCCAGGACGGCCACCCCAAATATGATCACCATGATCGTAGAAAATTTCACTACAAGGACCACAAGGACCAGTGTCACCCATCTGCCAGAAGTTATCTGACGCAAAAGCCCCGCCTTTGTTATCACCTATGCGGATCATATTTTCCGCTGGCACGCCTATTTTTTGAGTCCAAAGATCATATGCTTCATCATCGGTTTCATAAATAGTGACACATAAGCGTTCTTTTGGCAGTTTGAGTGTTTCGGTTAGGAAGGTCCATGCAAAACGAATTGCATCTTCTTTGAAATAATCGCCGAAACTAAAGTTGCCTAACATTTCAAAAAAAGTATGGTGACGAGCGGTATAACCCACGTTATCTAAATCGTTATGTTTGCCACCTGCGCGCACACAGCGTTGTGAAGTTGTCGCTCGGGTGTAATTGCGTTTATCCATGCCGAGAAACACATCTTTAAACTGGTTCATACCCGCATTGGTGAATAACAGTGTTGGGTCATTTGTGGGAACAAGCGAGCTGCTATCAACAACCTGATGTCCGTTATCTTCAAAGTACTTTAAAAAAGCGCTTCTTAACTCTGCTGTAGTCTGAAACATGAAATGGCCCTGAATATAGAAAATACGAAAGTAACGAGCTTGGCATGCAAGCCTGTAAATGTAAGCATTATATACTGAATTTACGTCAACATGCGAGATGAGTGGCTCGATTATCCTCTGAGCATAAACCGATAATAATAGTTATTGATAAGCGATCTCACCGACTAAGGTTAACTAAGCTCAACTCGAGCTAATAAACACATCCCGAACAGCCCGTTACCCAACTAACGACGTTAAATTCACAGGCAATTGGCTCGTTGCTGGCGGCAAGACTGCCTTGTGAGTAAGCAAATGGTCAGCTTGAGATTGCAGATTAACAACAACTGTTGTTGTCGAGTGTTCGGTCTGTTATCCACATTTGAAGTGAGCTAAATGCCGTCTAATTTAACCAGATAAACCTCCGCTATCACGATAAAAAGAGCGTGGTTATAGTAACAAATTAGCTTTTAAACCAATTGAAGAAGGTAGCTGCATAACTAATAGATTGTTTGGCAAACAGTGTGATTTTACATGCTAAATAATTCAGAACTAAATCATTAAAAGTATGGGCATTAAAGCTATGTGGGATTATTCAAAGTAACGCAGAGTAGCGGATATGACTCAATAACCCTGAGATTGACAATAATCGAGTACTAGAGATTTTTCACATATCAACGTTTTTAACGTTGCAGTTTTTAACGTTGCAGTTTTTAACGTTGCAGTTTTTAGCGTTATAATTTTTAGCGTTATCGTTTTTAGGGTATAACAACAGGGGCTTTTAGCGGGGGAATATTCGCGGCGCGCAAGATGCGCTACCGCGATAGATGTAACTGACTGACTAGCTTAGAATACTTCACCCGTTTCAAGGTCAATATTCTCATCACTTTCTGTTTTAGAATCTGATGCATTAGCACCACCATTCAATAACATCGCACGTAAAGTGGTATTAATTTCACTGGCAATGACAGGGTTTTCAGTCAAGAATTTACCTGCATTAGCACGGCCTTGACCAATTTTCTCGCCTTTGTAGCTATACCAAGCACCCGCTTTATCAACTAACTTGTGCGCAACACCTAGATCGACTAACTCACCAGTACGGTTAATACCTTGTCCATAAAGGATTTGGAATTCAGCTTGCTTAAATGGAGCCGCAATTTTGTTTTTAACCACTTTAACGCGGGTTTCATTACCGACAACTTCGTCGCCGTCTTTAATGGCACCGGTACGACGAATATCTAAACGTACTGAAGCGTAGAACTTTAGTGCATTACCACCGGTAGTTGTTTCTGGGCTACCAAACATCACACCAATTTTCATACGAATTTGGTTAATAAAAATAAGCAAAGTATTTGATTGCTTAAGATTACCAGCCAGCTTACGCATAGCTTGGCTCATCATACGAGCGGCAAGGCCCATATGTGAATCACCAATTTCACCTTCAATTTCAGCTTTTGGCGTTAACGCTGCAACAGAATCGACCACAATAACGTCTACAGCACCAGAACGAGTTAACGCATCACAAATTTCTAACGCTTGTTCGCCTGTATCTGGCTGTGAACAAAGTAAGTTATCAATATCTACGCCTAACTTTTTCGCATAAATTGGGTCAAGAGCATGTTCAGCATCAATAAACGCACAAGTTTTACCTTCGCGTTGCGCTGCGGCAATCACTTCAAGAGTTAACGTCGTTTTACCTGATGATTCTGGACCGTAAATTTCAACGATACGTCCCATTGGTAAACCGCCCGCACCGAGTGCGATATCCAATGAAAGCGAACCGGTAGAGATAGTTTCAACATCCATTGTGCGATCTTCGCCCAACTTCATAATTGAGCCTTTACCAAATTGCTTTTCAATTTGGCTTAAAACGGCGGCTAGTGCTTTCTCTTTATTTGGATCAACCTTCATTATAAAACCCTCTTAAGGCATTCAATACGTTTAGTAAAATGCTATTTCGACTTAGGTGAAGTGACGTGAATCATTTCAATATGTTCATCAGTATACTGTATAGTCATACAGTATCAAGTGCTGAGCTGATTTTTTTTTAAACCTTTGAGAATTGATCATTTACATCAATATTTTATCCTCATAAAATTTTTTGTTTGAATCTATTTATACGCTGGGGGCAAATATTGTTAAGATTAGCCCCATAAGATTTACGTCCTACGATTGATTAATAGTGAAGTGTTCATAATGACAGTGATTGATACCAGCGATTTAGAAAAACACACCCCGATGATGCGCCAGTATTTGGGCTTAAAAGCGGCCCATCCTGATATGTTATTGTTTTATCGAATGGGTGATTTTTATGAGCTGTTTTACGATGATGCTAAACGCGCTTCTGAAATGCTGGGTATTTCACTGACGGCTCGTGGAAAAAGCGGTGGTGACCCGATTCCCATGGCAGGCATTCCATATCATGCTGTCGAAGGCTATTTAGCAAAATTAGTTAACATTGGTCAGTCTGTAGCCATTTGTGAGCAAATTGGTGATCCAGCCACATCAAAAGGCCCTGTTGAGCGCCAAGTGGTGCGCATTGTTACCCCTGGCACCTTAACTGACGAAGCTCTACTGCAAGAAAAACAAGACAATTTATTGGCAGCACTGTATCAGGGTAAAAGCGGTTTTGGTTACGCGACTTTAGACATTTCGTCTGGTCGTTTTGTTGTTGCAGAATTACCCACTCGTGAAGCTTTAGAAGCCGAATTACAGCGGACTAATCCAGCAGAGTTACTTTACAGTGAAGATTTTGCTGACATGTTATTAATCAATAACATGAAAGGCATCCGTCGTCGCCCAGAGTGGGAGTTTGATTACGACACGTGTATTAATTTACTGCTCAATCAATTTGGCACCAAAGATTTGCACGGTTTTGGTATTACTGATGCACGATTGGCGTTACAAGCTGCAGGTTGTTTAATGCAGTATGTAAAAGATACCCAAAAGATGGCGTTACCACATATCAACTCGATTGTGCGCTTTAATCAATCTGAATCTATTATTTTAGATGCCGCAACTAGACGTAATTTAGAGTTAACTCAAAATTTATCTGGCGGGCGAGAAAATACCCTATCATGGGTATTAGATAATACCGCAACCCCTATGGGTAGCCGTATGTTACAACGCTGGATCCATGAACCATTACGCAATCGTCAAACTATTCAATATCGCCATAGCGCAGTCAGTGAACTCATTGAACAAGACTTATATCAAACCTTACATGAGCAACTAAAAAGCTTAGGTGATATCGAACGTATTATGGCTCGTTTAGCACTACGCAGTGCCAGACCACGTGACTTTTCACGTTTAAAGCAAGCACTAACGCTTCTGCCTGAAATCCAACAAACATTAGCAACATGCCAACAACCTCGATTAAATACGTTAGTGCAATTACTGGGTGAATTCCCTGAACAACATGATTTATTAGAACGCGCTATTGTAGACAACCCTCCCATGTTAATTCGTGATGGTGGCGTTATCCGTACTGGCTATAATAATGAGTTAGATGAATGGCGTAAGTTGAGTGAAGGCGCCAGTGATTATTTAGTCGAACTTGAAGCTCGTGAGAAACAACAAACGGGGATTAACACCTTAAAAGTCGGCTATAACCGAGTTCATGGTTACTATATTGAAGTGAGCCGTTTACAGTCAGATAGAGTGCCACTGAGCTATCAGCGTCGTCAAACACTCAAAGGCACCGAACGATATATCACCCCAGAATTGAAAGAATACGAAGAAAAAGTACTTTCAAGCCAAGGCAAAGCACTTGCGCTTGAAAAACAACTGTGGGAACAACTGTTTGACTTATTGTTACCTAAATTACAAGAATTACAGCAGTTTGCAACGGCTGCTGCCGAGTTAGATATATTAAGTAACTTTGCCGAACGAGCACAATTATTTAATTATCAATGCCCACAAATGACCCACGATATTGGTATTAATATTGAAGCGGGCCGCCATCCAGTCGTTGAACGAGTTAGCCAAGCAGCATTTATTGCTAATCCGGTAGCGTTAACACCGCAGCGCCAAATGCTTATTGTCACAGGCCCGAATATGGGCGGTAAATCTACCTATATGCGTCAAGTTGCATTGATTACATTGATGGCACATATCGGCTGTTTCGTTCCAGCAGACCATGCTCAAATTGGTGAAATCGACCGAATTTTCACCCGTATTGGTGCATCAGATGATTTGGCATCGGGCCGATCAACCTTCATGGTTGAAATGACCGAAACGGCTAATATTTTACATAATGCTACTGCAAACAGTTTAGTGTTGATGGACGAAATAGGTCGCGGCACCTCGACTTATGATGGTTTAGCGCTCGCTTGGTCTGCTGCTGAATATCTAGCCAAAAATGTCAGTGCACTGACATTATTTGCTACTCATTATTTTGAGTTAACCCAATTGCCCGAGCTGTTACCGTCAGTCATTAATGTTCACTTAGATGCAATAGAACACGACGACACAATTGCCTTTATGCATTCGGTACAAGAAGGTGCGGCAAGTAAAAGTTATGGCCTACAAGTTGCGGCCCTAGCGGGTGTGCCGGCATCAGTCATTAAAGCGGCAAAACATAAGCTTCATCAACTTGAAAACCGAGATATGACGTTATCTCAACAGAACCCAACTCAAGTAAGTATGAACTTATTACCTCCAATACCAGAGACGTCACCCGTGTTGGAAAAGTTAGCCCAAATTAATCCAGACGAGTTGACACCTAAACAGGCTTTAGATTATTTATATGAGTTGAAGCGATTAAGTCACACGAACACCGAGCTACGAAAATAACTGGCCAAGTGAATTGTTGAACTGTGGGAGCCTGCAAAGGCTTCCATTTCAATGACGTATTAGGTGTTACATCAAACGAGTAACGCCCCTGAAATACGATGAAATGAACCAACAGTATTAAAATACTATCAGTAATACCTAGGTTATATCGTCAAGTTGCCACTACACAACGCTTAAATTAAGTTGGCGATTAGTAGGATAAACCTAAGCGCATGAGCAAAATTAAAATGCTCATATAGGTTTTAACCCTAATATCGCAATACCTTAATTGACCTTATTGACACATTAATGATGACATATCATTTGTGTGTTGATGATAGTCAACCGCCTAATATTCACAATAAACGTTCACTATCCATTAATCTCTGAATAATGCTTCAACCGACAGTCCTTGCGCCCCAAGTAAATCTTTTAAGCGTTTAAGCGCTTCGACTTGAATTTGACGTACACGCTCACGTGTTAAACCAATTTCGGCACCGACATTCTCTAATGTTGAAGGTTCATATCCGAGTAAACCAAAACGTCTTGCTAACACTTCGCGTTGTTTAGTGTTTAATTCGTTTAACCAGCCCACTATCGAATTAGATAAATCTTCATTTTGTACCCGATAATCAGGGCCAACAGAATCATCATCAGCAATAACATCTAATAATGCCTTCTCATTATCGCCACTCAGAGGCGAGTCTACCGAAGTAATTCTTTCGTTTAACTTCAGCATACGGCTAACATCACCGGTCGACACATCTAACTTTTCGGCGATCTCTTCTGCGGTCGGTTCGTGATCAAGTTTTTGGGCAAGCTGTCTTGCTGTACGCAAGTACACATTTAATTCTTTTACAATATGAATTGGTAGACGGATAGTGCGAGTCTGGTTCATGATCGCCCGTTCAATGGTTTGTCTGATCCACCACGTTGCATAAGTGGAAAAACGGAAACCACGCTCAGGATCAAACTTTTCAACCGCACGAATTAAGCCTAAATTGCCTTCTTCGATCAGATCGAGCAGCGCTAAACCACGATTGTTATATCTTCTGGAAATTTTAACAACAAGACGGAGGTTACTTTCTATCATGCGGTTGCGAGACTTTTCGCAGCCTTTGAGGGATTTACGTGAAAAAAACACTTCTTCCTCTGCTGTCAGTAGCGGAGAAAAACCTATTTCACCTAAATATAATTGAGTAGCGTCTAAATTTTTTTGTAAGTCATCTTGGACTTTTTCTTCAATATCAAGTTGTTGCACCAAATCGCGTTTACCGGTTGCAACTTCTGGTGGTTGTTTAGCTAGATCGACAAGATATTCTGCTGAAGCAGTATTATTTTTGCGGCTCATAATTGCTCTCCCAAACCTAATTTGTGGTATTTAATCTACTTCACTTGCTTATCCTCCGTTATTTATGTTGCTAAACAATTACTGTTTAGGTAGATATCGTAATGGGTTGACAGACTTACCATGAAATCGTACTTCAAAGTGAAGCATTACTTGGTGTGTCCCGGTACTGCCCATTTTTGCAACTGTTTGTCCTGCACTCACATATTGCTTTTCTTTAACCAATATCGTGTCGGCATGCGCATAAGCACTTAAAAAATCATCATTGTGTTTGATAATAACTAAGTTGCCATACCCGCGCAGTGCATTACCGGCATACACGACTCTCCCATCTGCTGCGGCTTTAATAATATCGCCGCGATTACCAGCAATCTTTATACCTTGATTGCCTTGTTCTGATGCCGAAAAATATCCAACTATTCGGCCTCTAACTGGCCAGTGCCATTGCTGAACTTGCTGTGGCAAATTAGCGACAGAACCACTCGCACTTTGGTTAATTGTTTGTTGGGTAGTTGTTACAGAATACGCAGGCTTCACTTTGTGATCAAGATCTTTTTTCGTTCTGACTGAAACAACTGCTGGGACTGGGTTTGGCGCAACCGTAGGTTTGATTGTTTTTAATATAGAACTATTCGAACTCGAAATATAGGGTTTAGTAACGGCTTGGGTTTGTACTGAATTAACAGAAGGTTGGGATGCTCGAGCAGGTGCCGATTGACTATTATTTGTAGTGGCTAAATTAAGCGTTTGCCCAGGATAAATAGTATAAGGAGCCGATAAACGATTCAAACGGGCAACTTCGACAAAATTACGTCCAGCCCCCCAAGCTATTGAATAAAGTGTGTCACCTTTCTGTACTTTATATTTATCGGTTTTTAATGAGCCTTTATGATACCGAGGACCATGATTTTTTGACGATAAGCTGTCTACCGGTGCGGGACGATCAGCTTGAAAGCTGCATCCAGTGAGCATGATTGCTAAGACCACAAAGTTGGGCCAACCGGTATTCATCAAACAAAGTCCTTAACGGGGAAATAGGTGATTGTTAAGCTAAATAAGCTTACTCCAAACGAAAATATCAATAATGGATAAAGTTCATTTGTATCGTGTTAACTAAGCCAAATCTCCATTAATGAGAGGAACAAATTTAACGGCCTCTATTATCTCAGATTTGAATGTCTGTCCAATGCGGGTAATTTTGAGTAATTGCTGGGTGTCTTCTCCTACCGGAATAATCAATACTCCATGTTCGGATAATTGTTCAAGCAATGCTTGAGGTACTGTCGCAGCAGCAGCGGTCACCATTATGCCATCAAATGGTCCACGGTTTGACCACCCTTGCCAACCATCACCATATTTGAATGCGACATTATGTAAATCTAGACGTTTTAGTCTTTGACGAGCTTGTATTTGTAATGCTTTTATACGCTCAATTGTGAATAACTCTGGAATTAACGATGCTAAAACAGCGGCTTGGTAACCTGAACCAGTGCCAATTTCTAACACTTTTTGAGGATTATGTTGCAGCAACAGTTCAGTCATTCGAGCCACAATATAAGGCTGCGAAATTGTCTGTCCCTGCCCGATAGGTAATGCCGTATTCTCATACGCCTTATGAGCTAATGCACCATCAAGGAACAATTCACGTGGTGTTGTTGCTACAGCATGCAATACCGCAGGATGTCGAATCCCTGCCTCGGCCAGCTTTTTGGCCAAATTCATTGCTGATGTAGAAGCTACACGAGTCATATTTTTATTATCCAATCGGCTAATCCATCAAGTTGATTGTATGCCGTTAAGTCTACCGTGAGTGGCGTTATAGATACATATCCCGCAGCTACAGCACCAAAGTCAGTCCCTTCACCGGAATCTTGTTCACTGCCAACAGGACCAAGCCAGTATATATCTTTACCCGCTGGATCTTGGGTTTTTATCATACCTTCGGCTTTATGTCGCGCTCCTAAACGGGTAACTTTAATCCCTTTAATTTGTGCTAAAGGTAAATCTGGAACATTAACATTCAAAATTTGATCACGACTAATAGGATGTTGCAGCAACCCTTTTACAATTTTGGCTGCGTAAACAGCTGCTGTATCGTAATGGATTAATGATTTTCCAACCAGTGACACAGCAATGGCAGGTAAACCTAAAAAACGTCCCTCCATTGCAGCTGCAACAGTGCCTGAATATAAAGTGTCATCCCCCATATTCGCCCCGGCATTAATGCCAGAAACGACAATATCAGGTTCGGTTTGACACAATTGCCTAATCGCGAGATGCACACAATCTGTCGGTGTACCATTAACCGAAACATAGCCATTTTCTAAGTTATTAATTCTTAATGGATTAGTCAAGGTTAATGAATTGCTCGCACCAGAGCAATTACGATCCGGTGCAACAGTTAATACTTGCGCAAACTCACTCAATGCGTGGGTTAATGCAATGATACCGGGGGCTCTCACGCCATCATCATTACTGACTAAAATATTAATCATTAATTAACACTCTTCATTTGTTTGTGCTTGTTGCTCGGCAACCATGACTTTTCGTTGCGACTCTTGGACATCTTGGTAATCAGCGAGCTCGCGTAGCACCGAGGTGGCATAACTCCCTGCAGGTAACACAAATTCAAGTGTGAGCGTATCAGCATCAAACTGCCATTTCATTCCTTGAGGCTCAAGTAATAATGGCCGTCTCTCTTGCGATAAACCCGCTTCTTCGAGTCCCTGTAAATCGGCCGATAATTCAGCTAATGGCGTTAACTCTAAAGCTAATGCCTCACCTTGTGCTAATGGTGTTCCCCGTCCCCAAAGAGGAGCTGAAAGTTGAATATCTTTTTCAGCTAAGCGGCTGTTGAGAACATCATCCCATACTTCGGCGGTAAAATAGCTTTTACTGCCAGCTAACATCACGCAATCGCCAGCGACGGTATCGACCTGATGATTAGCTAAACGAAATGACACTACCTGATTGAATATATTGGAACGCACGGCCGATAAATACATGCTGCGCTTATGGCGATCTTTTATGTTTCGACCACCACTGAGCATTTGTCGACCTAAGATTAGGTTTTTACCATCATGGCCAAAGCGCTGCTCACCAAAATAATTAGGGACACCGAGTTTGGCTATCTGCTGTAAACGAGATTCGACATCAGCAGTATCATTGATATTACGCAATGTCAGTACAAATCGATTTCCAAGTAAGGCGCCGATGCGCAGTTTTTTACTGTGACGACTGCTCGACAGAATGGTTAATTTATCGTCATTTAGCTCTGTCCACTCTGGCGTTTCTTTACCAGGAATACGTATGCCGAACCATTGTTCAGTAATAGCATTTTTGTCTTTCTGACCGGCATAGGTCACTTCTTTGGGATGCACTTTAGCAAATTTAGCTAATATTTCAGCAACATATACGGTATTCATGCCATTTTTACGTACATGAAGCATATGATGCTCGCCTTCCCCTGTTGGGGTAAAAGGCAAAATTTCTTTAACAATAAAGTCGCTGTTATTGGTACGTAAATCAGCTTGGCTTATTGGTTTACCAAATAGGTAATGTAATTCTTTCATGTGACAGAACTCTCTATATTTTGTAGGTTATTGGCTCTTCATCAACACAACAGCTTCAACAGCAATGCCTTCTTTACGTCCAGTAAAACCGAGATTTTCGGTAGTCGTCGCTTTAACATTAATATTATCGATATCTGTTTGTAAGTCAGCACTTAAGCACTGACGTATGGCTTCAATATGGGGTGCCATCTTAGGTGCTTGAGCAATAATGGTGACATCTAGATTACCTAAAACAAACTGCTTTTGCAGTGCAAGTTGATAACAGTGTCTTAATAGCACTCGACTATCGGCACCAGCAAAATTAGCATCAGTATCAGGGAAATGTTTACCGATATCACCTAACGCCATCGCCCCTAATATCGCATCACTAATGGCATGCAGTACCACATCACCGTCAGAATGGGCAATCAGTCCACAGTCATAAGGAACAGTAACACCACCTAAAATCAATGGGCTATCATCGCCAAATTTATGTACATCAAAACCATGGCCGATACGAATATTCATTTAAAAACCTTATCTTAACTTGCTTTGAACTAATATTAACGAGTGTGGTTATTTCAGGTAATTATTGTTGCGCCAGAAACAGAGTTGCCAACTGTAAATCATCTGGATGAGTCACTTTGATATTATCCATTCGGCCATTAACCAATCCCGGCATAATACCAGCCCATTCCATGGCACTGGCTTCATCAGTAATAGGTACCTGCGCCGCTAATGCTGCCGATAAGTGGGTTCGTAAAATCGAGACCGGGAAATACTGCGGCGTTAATGCATGCCATAGCAACGAGCGGTCGACAGTATGAACAATATGACCACTGGCGTTACTGCGCTTCATGGTGTCGCGAACGGGTGCAGCAAGAATGGCACCCTGAGGATGAATAGCTACCGACTCAATCAATTGGGTAATATCTTGGTGGGTTACACAAGGTCTTGCCGCGTCATGAACAAGAGCCCACGCATCTGGATTATGACTATGCGCATAGTCTAACGCAGCTAAAACAGAATCAGCACGCTCTCCACCACCAACAACTTGGGTTAACTTAGGATGTTGAGATTGTGGTAATTGGCTAAAATAATTATCTTGTGGATGCAATGCAACAATAACCTGAGCTATATCAGGGTGAGCTAACAATGTATCTAATGTATGGCCGAGAATGCTTTGTTGGCCAAGCATTAAATATTGCTTAGGTTTGTCAGCCCCCATGCGACTGCCAACACCTGCAGCAGGCACAATTGCAATAATGGAACGAGGATTGTTTGACATATATGCAGTACCAATATTTAAAGTAATATGACTGAGGGTTAAACCTGCTGTGCAACCTGCGTTAACGATTAAATGGGTTCCGTTCACGTAGTTCGCTACCCACGACCCGATAAAACGTTTCGCCGTCTTTCACCATACCTAATTCGTTACGGGCACGTTCTTCAATGGCTTCTGTGCCACTTTTCAAATCGATAATTTCTTCTTTAAGAATTTGATTTCGAGCGACAAGCTTGCCATTACTTTGTTCTTGGCCTGCTATTTGGGTTTGCAATAAGACATATTCTGACAAATTGTTATCGCCCAACCAAAGCCGGTACTGTAAAAGTGACAATAAACAAATCAGTAAAAATATTAGTTGCTTCATAATATTAACTTATGTCGAAGTAATCCTTAGAAAATATGTCCGTTATAGTACAACAAAAAAGGCCACCGAGTGGTGGCCTTTTTAAGCTAAAGCAAAAATATTATCCTTGGCCTTTCACTTCTTTAAGACCGTTGTATGGTGCTTTTGAACCTAGAGCTTCTTCGATACGTAGCAATTGGTTATATTTGGCAACACGGTCACTACGACTTAGTGAACCCGTTTTGATTTGGCCAGCCGCGGTACCAACAGCTAAATCAGCAATCGTTGAATCTTCTGTCTCGCCACTACGATGAGAGATAACAACAGTAAAGCCTGCATCTTTAGCCATTTTAATTGCAGCCAATGTTTCGGTTAAGGTACCGATTTGGTTGAATTTAATTAAAATAGAGTTAGCGATGCCGTTGTCGATACCACGCTTAAGGATTTTAGTGTTTGTTACGAATAGATCATCACCCACTAATTGGATTTTATCGCCCATTAGTTTAGTTTGGTGAGCAAAACCATCCCAGTCAGACTCGTCCAGACCATCTTCGATAGAAACGATTGGGTAGCGTTCAGTAAGACCTTGTAAGAAGAAGTTAAATTCTTCAGAAGTAAACTTCTTGCCTTCACCTTTAAGATCGTAGATGTTGGCTTCTTTGTCGTAAAATTCAGAAGCAGCACAATCCATCGCTAACGTGATGTCTTTACCTAGCTCGTAACCGGCGTTGGCAACAGCAACTTTGATTGCAGCAAGTGCAGCTTCGTTAGATGCTAAGTTTGGAGCAAAACCACCTTCATCACCAACCGCAGTTGAGTGACCGTCAGCTTTAAGTACTTTAGCAAGGCTGTGGAATACTTCCGCGCCCATACGTAGGCCTTCACGGAAAGTTTTAGCGCCAACAGGTTGGATCATAAACTCTTGAATATCAACGCTGTTATCGGCGTGCTCGCCACCATTGATGATGTTCATCATTGGAAGAGGCATAGAGTAAACACCTGGTGTACCGTTTAGATCAGCAATGTGAGCATATAAAGGGACGTGTTTAGCCGCAGCGGCAGCTTTTGCAACTGCTAGAGAAACAGCAAGAATGGCGTTAGCGCCAAATTTTGCTTTATTTTCGGTACCGTCTAAGTCAATCATGATTTGGTCAAGTTCAGCTTGAGCCAATGCATCTTTACCTTTTAGTGCTTCAGCAATTGGGCCATTAACAGCAGCAACCGCTTTAAGAACACCTTTACCTAAGTAACGTGCTTTGTCGCCGTCACGCAGTTCTAATGCTTCGCGACTACCGGTTGATGCGCCAGATGGTGCCGCAGCCATACCAATAAAACCGCCTTCTAAATGCACTTCTGCTTCTACAGTTGGGTTACCGCGCGAATCCATAATCTCGCGACCAATCACTTTAATGATGTTAGCCATAATTCCCTCGTACTTTGTGTAAGTAAATTAAAAAATTAAAAGAAATAAAAAGTTAATACCAATAAAAATACATAACAGACTTAAAAAAGCAGATTTATTGGTATATAACTTTCAGTTTAGTAATTTTAAATCGGTTAGTGCTTAGGATAAATCGAATTAGACTTTGCATCAACTTAGTTTTCACTGCAGTTACACGCCATCAATACGATTATATGATCTAACGCAAGTATCTTGAATAAAAAAGCCGCTAATGGATACATTAGCGGCTGATTCATTAATCGATATCGCGTTTTTGATACGCATAAGAAGCGGCTATGAACCCTTCAAATAATGCATGACCGTCGCGCGGTGTTGAGGTGAATTCCGGGTGGAATTGACTCGCAACGAACCATGGGTGATTAGGCAATTCAATCATCTCAATCAGTTTACGATCAGATGATAAACCACTAAACACTAAGCCGGCCTTTTCTAGGCGATCGATGTAGTTGTTATTCACTTCGTAACGGTGACGATGACGTTCAACACAGGTTGCAGAATCATAGGCTAATGCCGCTTTTGTGCCTTCTTTTAAATGACATAGCTGAGCGCCTAAACGCATAGTGCCACCTAAATCTGAAGACTCATGACGCGTTTCGACATCCCCTTCTTCATTAATCCACTCAGTAATTAAACCCACTACCGGATAAGGTGTCTGTGGATTAAACTCAGTTGAGTGCGCACCTTCTAAACCTGCTACATGGCGAGCAAATTCAATTAATGCTACTTGCATACCTAAACAGATACCAAAGTACGGAAGATTGTTTTCACGAGCAAATTTGGCAGCAAAAATCTTGCCTTCTACGCCACGTTCGCCAAAGCCGCCTGGTACTAAAATACCGTCTAGACCTTGCAACACTTCTTCGCCTTTAGCTTCAACTGTTTGTGAATCAATGTACTTAATGTTCACTGTTACACGGTTTTTTAAGCCTGCATGCTTTAATGCTTCATTCACCGACTTGTATGCATCAGGGAGTTCAATGTACTTACCTACCATACCAATAGTGACTTCACCATTTGGATTGGCTTCTTGATAAATAACGTTTTCCCACTCAGACAAATCAGCTTCGTTACACGCTAAATTAAAACGTTTGATGACTAAATCATCTAATCCTTGCGAGCGTAATAACGCTGGGATTTTGTAGATGCTATCAACGTCTTTTAATGAAATAACCGCACGTTCTTCTACGTTGCAGAATAACGAAATTTTAGCTTTTTCATTGGCAGGAATTGCACGGTCGCCACGACAAACCAGTACATCCGGTGCAATACCAATTGAACGCAACTCTTTAACAGAGTGTTGCGTCGGCTTGGTTTTAATTTCGCCTGCAGCGCCTAAGAACGGCACTAAGGTTAAATGCATAAATAGTGTACGTTCGCGTCCTAATTCAGAACCTAATTGACGAATAGATTCAAGAAACGGCAATGATTCAATGTCACCTACCGTGCCACCGATTTCTACAATCGCTACATCATGGCCTTCACCACCAGCTAACACTTTTTCTTTAATCGCGTTAGTAATGTGTGGAATAACCTGAATGGTTGCGCCTAAATAATCACCACGACGTTCTTTACTAATCACTTCTTCGTAAATACGACCAGTAGTAAAGTTATTGCGACGATTCATTTTAGTACGAATGAAACGTTCGTAATGACCTAAATCGAGATCGGTTTCAGCACCATCTTCAGTCACGAAAACTTCACCGTGCTGAGTTGGGCTCATGGTACCCGGATCGACGTTAATATAGGGGTCAAGTTTCATAATGGTTACATTGAGGCCACGCGCCTCTAAAATTGCCGCGAGCGAAGCTGCTGCAATGCCTTTACCTAGTGATGAAACAACGCCACCAGTAACGAAGATATACCTTGTAGTCATGCTGAACCTGAGAAAATGTGTTGGAAAAAACGTGCTTGTAAGAAAGCACTAGGACGGGGCGATATTATAGCAAAGCCACCTCGTTTCGACAAACTTAAACGCGCTAATTTTAGCTTAATTTATGTTTTCGTGTTGTTTTACTACATTCCAGTAGTGGTCTAATTCTTCCAAGCTATGCTGTTGTATCGGTTTACCACTATTGTCTACACATTGCTCAACCCCTCTAAATCTACGTTCAAATTTATAATTGGCTTGACGTAATGCTTGTTCAGGATCAACGTTTAAATGACGGGCAAGGTTGACTACAGCAAACAATAAATCGCCCATTTCATCAACAATTCTCGGTTGATAAAATTCAGGATCTTGATGTCGTAGATTAACTTCTACCAGTACTTCATCTATTTCTTCATGTATTTTGGCGACAACAGGCTCAAGCTCGGCCCAATCAAAGCCGACTTTAGCCACTCGATGTTGAATTTTTCGTGCTCGAGATAATGCCGGTAATGCATGAGGGATATCATCTAACGCTGAGTGCAATTTTTTTTGCTGACGTTCATTGGCTTTTAACGAATCCCACGCTTGGCTTAAATCGTGAGTATTGGTGATGGCACCAACAACGTTGTTTTCTGACTGAGCAAATACATGTGGATGACGGCGAATAAGCTTCTCGCTAATTCGCGCCACTACCGTCGAAAAATCGAACTTACCTTGCTCTTGCCCTAATTGGCAATAAAACACTATCTGAAACAATAAGTCGCCCAGTTCATCAGGTAACTCTTCCCATGCTTGTCGCTCAATAGTATCAACAACCTCGTAAGCTTCTTCTAAGGTAAAGGGCACAATACTGGCAAAATCTTGCGCTTGATCCCAAGGACAACCAGACTCGGGGTTACGCAATTGCTGCATGATGGTCAGTAACGATTGGATATCTGCCACAGAAACGGTCCTCTATTGTAAAGATAAAATCTAATAAAAAAGGCACCTAACAAGTAGATGCCTTCAAGGTAAGTCCATGATGTTAATTACGTTATAATCGGCGCGACTCAATCACACCATCAACAAGCGACAGTTTACCGAGAATCCGTGATAAGCCATCTAAATTATACAATTCAAGTTCAAGCTCTACGGTGGCCGTTTGGCTTTTAACATCAGAAGATGAACTCATGGCCATCACATTGGATTTCTCTGCCGCTAGCACTGTGGTTAAATCTCGTAATAAGCCACTGCGATCATGGGCAAGTACTCTAACGCGAATACGATAACCACCAGAGTAGTTTTCACCCCAAATCACATCGACACTGCGTTCTGGGTGGGCACGCATTAATTCTTTCACTTGCTCGCAATCACTACGGTGCACAGAAATACCCCGTCCCATAGTAATATAACCAAAAATTTCATCGCCGGGAACGGGTTGGCAACAACGCGCAATGTGGCTCATTAAATTACCAACACCATTAACTTCGACTTGGCCTTTACTCGACTTTTTAGGCTTATGCGACGCTTTCTTTATAATGTCTTCAAGTAAGTTTTCGTCAGTGTCTTCTACTTTGCGAATTTTGGTATCGGTAAAATTAACCACTTGATTTAAGCGTAAATCGCCGCCACCGATAGCCGCCAGCATGTCATCCATAGAGTTTAAATTAAAGCGCTCTACCGCCACTGCCGCATCTTTAACTTTAAGACCCACTCGGGCTAATTCAGACTCAAGCATCTCTTTACCCGCGGCAATATTTTTATCGCGGTCTTGTTGCTTAAACCAATGTTGAATTTTTGAACGCGAACGTGACGACTTGATATAACCTAAATTAAGATTGAGCCAGTCACGTTTTGGATTGGGTGTTTTTGACGTGATAATTTCAATGCGCTCACCCGTTTCAACTTGGTAAGTGAATGGCACAATGCGGCCGTCGACTTTTGCACCAATACACTTATGACCCACTTGAGAGTGAATATAATAAGCAAAGTCGAGTACGGTAGAACCTAAAGGTAAGTCAACGACCTCACCACTTGGGGTAAATACATAGACTCGGTCTTCAAATACTTGGCTACGGACTTCGTCAACCAAATTACCACTTTCAGCGACATCTTCTTGCCACTGTAAAATTTTACGCAACCAGTTAATTTTTTCTTCGTAACCGGTTTGTTTGGTATTGCTGGCACCTTCTTTGTATTTCCAGTGCGCGGCAACCCCAAGTTCAGAATCTTGATGCATCGCCTCGGTACGAATTTGAATTTCTACGGTTTTGCCTTCAGGACCAACAACTACGGTATGAATAGATTGATAGCCGTTCGGTTTTGGATTTGCTACGTAATCGTCAAACTCACGCGGAATGTGGTGCCAAAGGTCATGCACAACCCCTAACGCGCCATAGCAATCTTGTAATCTTTCGGTGACAATACGGACAGCTCGGACGTCAAAAAGCTCATCAAACTTGAGATCTTTGCCCTTCATTTTTCGCCAAATACTGTAAATGTGCTTAGGGCGGCCGTACACTTTGGCGCGAATATCATCGCTATCTAAACGCTGCTGCAACTGAGTCACAAACTTGTCGATAAACACTTCACGATCAACACGCTTGCCATCAAGCTGTTTGGCAATGTCTTTGTAAACAGTTGGATGCAAGTAGCGAAAAGAAATATCTTCAAGCTCCCACTTTAATTGACCAATGCCTAAGCGATTTGCTAATGGCGCATAAATATCAGCAATTTCTCGTGCTAATAATACCCGAGTTTCTTCATCGGCGTTTTTTACCGCACGCAGTAAGCATACGCGTTCGGCTAATTTGATCACTACGGCACGAACATCTTCAACCATGGCCAATAACATTTTTCGGATGTTATCTATTTGAGGTTCGGCATCGCGCGAATTTTGACTGACTTTTAATGCGCCAATGGCATTCATGGTCACAACGCTGGCAACTAACCTTGCAAGGTTTTCACCGTATTGCTCTAGGATTTGTTCGTCATTGAGAACGCCAGCATCGAATAGCAAAAATAATACTGCGGCTTGTAACGTTTCAATGTCCATATTCAGCGGCGCTAAGATTTCGATCATTTCGCGAGCACGCGCAAGCAGCTCAGTATGAGCCAGTTTGTTTTTAACCGGTAAGGCCTCAACTTGCTGGATCAATACCAATAACTTCTGAGCATCATCTTTGTCGTCGAGATAACGAGCGACCCACTCATCTAATTGGAATACTTGCGTATTAAAATGTGCTTCGCGAACAGATACCATGAACCCTTCCTTAGCCGCATGACCGACTGACATCCAACCATATGCACATGGCATAGTGTGCATATATGGTGTTAACACCAACTGAACAACCTATCTTGAAGCGCAATATTATTTTGTCAATTCAATAGCGTTCAGTTGGCCAATTTTTTAGCATACTTATCGTAAGCGGCTAAAAAATCGTTGTTTAAATATTTAATTCAAATAACACCATGGCTTCAATATGATGCGTCTGCGGAAACATATCGACTAATCCCACTTGGGCAATTCGATATCCACGGGCTAATAATACACTACTGTCACGCGCTAAACTTGCCGGATTACATGAAACATACACCACTTTTTTAGGTTGCATTTTCTGTAACCATTGTAAACTTTCAAAAGCACCTGCTCGAGCAGGGTCCAGCAACAGTTTATCAATTTGGCCTAACCATGTTTGCGTGGATAGATCAGCACTTAAATCCGCATGATAGAAAGTCACATTATCCAATTGGTTGTCGACAGCGTTTTGCTTGGCTTGTTGCACCATTTCAGGCACACCTTCAACACCTATGACTTCTGCTGCCTTTAATGCCAACGGTAAACTGAAATTACCCACACCACAGAATAGGTCTAAAATACGCTCACCTGGTTGAGGGTCTAACCATTCGATGGCTTGATCGACCATGGCCTGATTAATAGCACCATTAACTTGAACAAAATTACCAGGAGTGAATGAACAACGAACAGCCTCCTGTGCAAGATGATAATAAGGTAACGCGACAGCTTCATCACCCGCGGCATCAACAACAGGCAGCAAGGGGAACAATTGGGTTAATTGACCAGCATCATCTTGCAATAATAAGTTAAGCTGGTATTTTTCGGCAAAGCCCGTTAACCAGCGAATATCAGATGCTGGCAACACTTTAGTCACTCTTAGTACCGCAAAATTACCGTTATCAGCTTGGGTGAGTTCAACGTGCCCTAAACTGGCCTTAGCTTTAAGTTGATTTAAATTAGCCGCTAATGGAGTAATCAAAGCAGACAATGACTCAGATAACACTGGGCACTGCTGAATGGAAACAATTTTATTGCTATTTCCGGCGCGAAACCCAAGTTGTAACCGCTGAGTATTTTTATCAAATAATGTGGCCAATCTTGCGCGTCGGCGATAATGCCAGGCCTCACCCACTATAGGGTCAGCGATAATATCAGCATCAATGGCTTTAGCACTCGACAGCTTGCTGATTAAATCAACCAAGGCAGTTTGCTTATGCTCGCGTTGCGCATTAGTGTCCATGTGCTGCAAATCACAACCGCCACATTGTTGATAATGTGGGCAATGAGGTTTGATTCGATTAGCCGATGCAGACTCAATAGTGATGAGCTTGGCTTTAGCGTAGCTTTTCTTTTGTTCGACAAATTGCACCGTAGCGGTCTCTCCCGGTAACACTCCCGGAATAAACACTATTTTGCCTTGATGTTGCGCTATGCCTGCACCTAAATGGTCAAGTTGAGTGACACTGAGGCTTAACTTTGCTGATAATTGCTTAGATTTGTTCGGTTTTGCTTGGAAAAATTGTGCCATTTCGGCCTCAGGTATTGAATAAAAAACTAGTCAAGAGTGCGCCATATCTGGCAGTCTAGACGGAATAACAGCGATTTAGTAACAGGGATATACCTAACAGCCATGAAAAGTGCCAACAATATGACCAAATACAGCCTACGCTCTTGGGTTCTGGTACTTGCGTTAGCGCCCACTATTGTAGTGGGTATTCTACTTGGAAGTTATTTCACGATAAACCGCTTTTATGAATTGGAACAAACCTTAATTGAAAAAGGCAGCAACATTGTTGAGCCATTAGCCATTGCCAGTGAATTTGGTATTATCACTCAAGACCGTGAATCAACTAAACTTTTACTCGCCGCCTCGCAGATAAACAATGCATCGCTAATCTTATCTATTGCTGTTTTTGATGCCGAAAACCAACTATTTGTCACTTCGCACTACCACAAAGATTTTGAAACGATGCGTTACAAACAAACGCTGGCAAACTTAATCGGTACAGAACATGAAACGATTGGCGATACCTTAGTCATTCGTGTGCCAATAATATCCCATACTGGGTTAGAACAAAAACATGTTGCCAGTATAAATCGTCAAAGTAACAGCGACATCGATAATAATGCCTCTACCAATGGTGTCGTTGCGCCAATTTACAATAATCAACAAGAGCGAATATTAGGCTACATATCAGTATTACTAAATAAAGAGAACGCCTTGCTCGAACAACATCGAGCGGCTATAGCGGCGTTTATTATCGTATTAATCGGCGTGCAATTTAACCTATTTTTTACCTTCCGCTTAGTCAAACACGTGAACTACCCCATTACCGAAATGGTGCGAGTGGTAGCCAAAATTCGTGAAGGTAAACTCGACACTCGCCTAGAAGGCAACTTGATTGGGGAACTGGATCTACTCAAACGAGGGATCAACGCAATGGCAAGTTCATTGTCAGAATATCACGATGAAATGCAGCAAAATATTGATCAAGCAACCTCTGATTTACGCGAAACCCTCGAGCAGATTGAAATTCAAAACGTTGAGCTCGATATTGCCAAAAAACGCGCGCTTGAAGCGAGTCGGATAAAATCAGAATTCTTAGCCAACATGTCGCACGAGTTACGTACACCACTCAATGGTGTCATAGGATTTGCAAGACAGTTATTAAAAACACCTCTGCATACTAGCCAGCTCGACTACATAAAAACCATTGAACGCAGCGCCAGTAACCTACTCGGTATTATTAACGATATTCTCGACTTCTCTAAACTTGAAGCCGGTAAAATGATATTAGAAAAAATGCCTTTTGCACTGCGAGAAACGCTAACTGAAACCCTGACTATTATTGCCGGTAGTGCACAAGAGAAAGGCCTAGAACTGGTTATCGACATTGATGCTAATGTGCCAGAAAGTGTCAGTGGCGACGCGATGAGAGTCAGCCAGATTATTACTAACTTAGTCGGTAACGCTATTAAGTTTACCGACAAAGGCAGTGTCATACTTAAAATACACTTAGTGGGTCAGGACGAAGATAACATTACCCTGCGCTGCGAAGTTATTGATACCGGTATTGGTATTGATGAGAGTCAGCAAGAATATTTATTCCAAGCATTTGGTCAAGCCGACTCATCCATTTCACGTCGCTTTGGAGGCACAGGATTGGGCTTAGTGATTACTAAACGCTTAATCAACCAGATGGGTGGCCAGATAGGCTTTACCTCGGCCCCCAATAAAGGCTCAAATTTCTGGTTTATTCTGCCACTTGGGATCAGTCAATTTGAAATTGGCGAAGTGTTGCCGGTTGATGCATTACAACATAAATCAGTCTTATTATATGAACCACGGGAATTAACCCGCGATACATTAAATCGCCGCTTAGTGTCGTGGCAATTAATTATCACTAATGTGGCCAATCCAGAAAATCTCACCTCCGTGTTACAAACTAAAAACAGCAAATTTGATTACATCATCATGAGCTGCCATGGTTTTGCCGACAATGCGTCTTTTATCCATTTATTACAGCAAGCCAAACAACATACTGACTGCCTGATTTTATTACATGACTGTCTAGACCAAGACATGATAATCAATGTGCTAAAAGTCAACGCAGATGTATTGCTCAGCACCCCAGTGAGCGATTTTACCCTAGCGCATCATTTAATATATCCACCAGTACCTTCTACTTTTGTCAGTTTACCTGAGCAAATAAATCTTGATGTAACACAACGCCTCAATGCATCAGTATTAGCCGTTGACGACAACATGGCCAATCTAAAGTTAATTGATACTTTGCTCAAAGAACTAGTCGACAATGTGGTGACCGTTAATAATGGCGCCGATGCGATTCAACAAGCTAAAAAACAAGCATTTGACCTAATCTTCATGGATATTCAAATGCCAGGAACCGACGGCATAACCGCAACCCAGCAAATACGTTCAGAATCACTCAACCGTAATACGCCGATTATTGCAGTAACGGCACATGCTATAGCAGAAGAGCGTGAGAATATTTTAGCTAGCGGTATGGATGGTTTCTTGCCTAAACCGATTGATGAATTATCACTAAAAAGCGTTATCAGCCGCTGGATAATTAAACCTCAATTTACTCATTTCGACACCCATGTTCTCAATTGGGATTTATGTTTAACCCAAGCAAACCAGAAAACTGATTTAGCCTTAGACATGTTAAAGATGTTAGTTAATTCATTACCGGAAACAACCGCAACTATCGATAAAGCGTTAATAGCCAGAGATGCAGAGACACTGTTGCAGGCAGTGCATAAACTGCATGGTGCAACATGTTATTGCGGTGTACCGACAACACAAAAGCTCTGCCGGGATATTGAGTCAGCATTAAAGCATAAAATTGACATCGATGACCTAGAACCTGAAATACTAGAGTTACTTGATGAGTTAACTAAGGTAGAATCAGCTGCAAATCAAGTGATAAACCAGCTATCAGTGGATGTTCCCAATGACCAGTAAAACCGGTTTTTTTAAACGCCTAAAGGCATTGTCGTTACCTCAGAAGCAACTTTTTGCACTCGCACTGTGTCAAAGAATGCTCCCAAACTATCAATTATTTTCTGAAGTATGTGAATTTGGCCAACCGCAGGTATTAAGTACTGCGCTAGAGTTGTTATGGCAAAGCCAATATGACAAAAAGCTTAAGTTCAATATTGATGTGCATTTACAGCGCCTCGATGAAAACACCCCTGATCCTAGCGAGTTTGAAGCCTATGGTGCTTATCCCGCCATGGATGCGGCTGTAGCCATTGCCACCTTAATGGGTGCGATAGATGGAAAAATTGAAGAAGATATTACTAACATCAGTAAGTTATCATCAAGTACTGTCGCCAATTATATTGAAGCTATTAGCGATGAGTCATTAATGGATGAAGAACTCGATGAGTTTGTTTTTTCTCACCCAGTAATGGAACAAGAAAAAGAATTACAAGGCATGTTACTGGACATTGTCGAAGCTAATCCAGACATAACCAGCGAACTGGTTAAAGGTTTACGTAAAGATATTATCGAAGCCGGTGTGTCTAATATTGGTATTAGCCTGTAGCAAAAACTTGTAGCACGGATCGGTTACTGCCAATAAACGTCATTTAGCCTGAAATTATTCAGGCTTTTTATTAGGTGTCGCGCCATGAGAAGAATTTTTTATCAAGGTTTCACTTTCAGTAACGCCAATGGTAAAACTGATAACTGGACGCTAGTGATTGGCAATCAAGTACGAGTGGGTTCGTTATTTGAGTTAAGACGGCAAGTGCATTTTTTTTCTGAACTTGGAATATTACCTCCACCGAAAATATCAAAAGCGAATTTAGCCTTAAAATCTGACAAATAATCACTCGTTTAACTTTAGCCTAATTGCATCCGCCTACCGAAAAGCAGTAAAGTGACCTTATTATCATTTTGCTAAGGAATTGCGAGGGATGTCCAGTATTCTTACCCCGCTAATCGCTGTATTTATTATTATGCTGCTCGGCAGTATTGTTCAAAAAATGCGTCTGTTGCCAGCAGACACCGATTTGATCCTCAATCAGTTTGTTTATTACATTGCTTTCCCCGCTATATTACTGATTGTGCTAGCTGAAACGCGCATTGAAGACATTATTCAATGGGGCTTTATCGGTGGGTTTAGTCTGGCGATGATCATCACTTATGCTTTAGTGATTGTTGTATCACTAATTCGCACACCTAAAAAACAAGCAGTTGCCGCCATGCGCGCATTAAATGCTACGTTTGGTAATACCGCATTTATTGGCATTCCCTTGCTGAGTTTATTATTCCCAGGTCATAAAATGGCATTAGTCGCTGCAGCGATTGCCAGCTTGTTGTCGGTGTTCATGTTTGCTTTTGCTTTAGTATCAATTGAGCTAGCCAGCCGTGATAAACAATCAACCGACCATGCCATCGTCATCATGGCTAATGCCCTGTATAAAAACCCAATCGTGGTTGGCAGTGTTATTGGCATCGGTTTATCAGCACTGCATATTACCTTACCGGATAGTTTGGCCTTAATGCTACATCAGGTGGGAAATACCTCTAGCCCATGTGCACTGTTTGCTATAGGAATGGTACTTGCCAAAGCATTACGACATCAATCTGGCACAAAAATGTTCAGTGTTGGTTTGATTGCGGAACTGAATTTAATCAATTTACTCAAGCTAATTATTCAACCTTTAATTGCCTTTGGTTTACTCAAACTGTTCGGCGTAGAAAAGGAATTACTGACCATGGGAGTCATTTTGGCAGCGTTACCGACAGCAGCAAGTGTGTACCTTTTGGCCGACCGCTACCAAATTAACGCCAATGTCAGCGCCCAAGGTATTTTATATGGCACATTAATCACTTTTATCAGTTTGCCGATAATAGAAACACTTTTAAAATCCATTGCTTAATGATCAATCAAATCTAGATGATAAAATAGTCAGCGATAATTATTCCTCAACCACTTTACTGTATATAAAATCAGTATATACTGTTTATCAATACAGTGGTTTGGTAGTTTCATTGACAGGAATTTATTATGCTTTGCCAACTCAGCATCAACAATTTTGCTATCGTGCGTTTTTTAGAGCTCGACTTTAAAGCCGGTATGACAAGCATCACCGGCGAAACAGGTGCAGGTAAATCGATTGCTATCGATGCGCTTGGGTTATGCCTTGGTAATCGAAGTGATGCCAACACTGTCAGGCCTGGAGCCTCCAAAACCGAAGTGAGTGCAAGGTTTACCCTTCATGATGTACCTTTAGCCAAACGCTGGCTTGAAGATAGCGATCTTGATGCTGAAGATGAGTGCATATTACGTCGAACCATTAACAGTGATGGCCGCTCAAGAGCCTACATTAATGGTAATCCTGTGCCCGTGACGCAATTAAAAGCCATCGGTCACCTATTGATTGGTATTCACGGCCAACATGCTCATCACGCAATGCTTAAAAGCGAGCATCAATTAAACCTACTCGACCACTATGCCAACCACAAAATACTGCTCGATAGCGTTAGCGCTAGCTATCAACGCTGCAAACAAGTGGAAAACGAGCTAAAGCATCTTGAACAAGCTCAGCACGAACGTATTTCGCGTCAACAGCTACTGCAATATCAAGTAGAAGAGCTTAATGAGTTCAACTTAGGTTTGGAAGAATTTGATGAAATAGAACAAGAACACAAACGCTTAGCCAATGGCACAGATTTAATTGAACGTTGCCAAGCAGGTTTGCATTTATTGACCGAAAGTGATGAAGGCAATATAGAATCTCTGCTTAATAAAGTGGCCAGTATTGCTGATACGCTTCAAGGCTATGATGAATCCCTTGCGCCTATCAGCACTATGATCAGCGATGCGTTAATTCAAGTACAAGAAAGCGCTAGCGAAATTGAAAGTTATTTAAGCAGTTTAGAGCTTGATCCAGAACATTTTGCCTATTTAGAAAAACGTCTTTCAACGGCAATGCAATTGGCGCGCAAACATCATGTGAGCGCTGATAAGCTGGCGCTACATCATCAAGCATTGATGAGTGAATTAGCCGAACTTGCTGACGACGAAACTAAATTAGATGGTATAAGACAACAACTTGAAGCCACCAGAAATGCCTACTTAACCAATGCACAAAAACTGAGTCAAAGTCGCAGCCGTTATGCTAAAGAATTGGACAAGCTAGTCACCCAGTCTATCCATGAGCTCAATATGCCTAAGGGTAAATTTACCATTCAGATTAATCATAATCCGGACAACATTTCAGTTAATGGCTGCGATAGCATTGAATTTATGGTGACCACAAACCCTGGGCAACCATTACAACCGATTTCTAAAGTGGCCTCTGGCGGTGAGTTATCGCGTATTGGATTAGGGATTCAAGTGATCACGGCTAAAAAAGTCGCCACTCCGACACTGATATTTGATGAAGTTGATGTGGGTATTTCTGGACCAACAGCATCGGTAGTCGGTCGTATGTTACGCAGCCTTGGCGAATCAACTCAAGTATTGTGTGTCACCCATTTGCCGCAAGTTGCAGGTAATGGTCATCAACATATGTTTGTGAATAAATTTAATAAAGGTGGCAACACCGAAACGACCATGCAGACGTTGGATAAAGATCAACGGGTGAATGAACTTGCGCGCTTATTAGGTGGTGATGTCATTACCGAAAATACCTTGGCGAATGCCCGTGAGTTGTTGCAATAATCGTTATGCACTTATAAAAAGCAAATCAATATGTTAACGTAAAGTTAAAATAGATTTACGGATAAATCATAATGATGAAAGTAATAAAGGGCTTGGGTATTTTTGTCGGGCTAATATGCAGCTTACTGGTATTTACCGTTGTCTGTTTAGTGGCCATTAATGCAACAGACAGAACAAAGTCACCTAACACTCTTTTAGTTGAAAACTGGCTAAAACAGCAACCTATCGACCCTAGCGAAAATGGCTATGAGTATGCAATTACTATCGTAGGCACAATAGGAGACGATAAAACAAATGATAAAAAACCATTAATCAGCTTCAGCGAGCAAGAAGTTGAGTTAACTGACAACTTTAAAACGGCTTGTTATCAAACGGATTTGATAATATGCAGTCAATTTATTAGCGATAATAGCGATAGTATTAGAAATGTCATTGGCGCTCATAAAGCTAATATACAACAATATAATACATTATTAGATATGCCTTATTGGCAAGAAGAACCACAGTCTTTAACCCCAAACAATCAAGCTCATTGGGGTCTGCTTTTTAAGTTAAGAGATGTTCGTCAGCTTGCTGCGATAATAAGTATAGAGACATCTGACAACAAACTTGACCAACAAGCTACAGTGGCATTTTTAAACAAAGATGCACATTTTTGGAATATGGTTTATCACTCATCTCGCTCAACACTCAATCATATGATTGCCGTTAACATGATCAAATATCAGCTTAATTTAGCTAGCACCTTAGCTAAAACCACTGATGCAGCTGTTGCAACCAAAGTCACAACTTGGCAAACATCTTTCGAATTAACTGATAGTGATTTTGAACGGATATTTTCTGGAGAATGGCTTTTTGCCCATAACGTTACAGAACAAATGTTAATTGAAGTGCAGTCTGATAGCGCGGCTTTTTATGAGAAATGGTTAGCCTATGCGTTGCTTAAGCCAATAGACAGTGACAATCTCATGGCTGAGTATATTGTCAGCTTAGTAAAGGAACCGGTTTCAACTACCTCGATGCACACGCTCAAAGAACCAAATTATTGTGCTAACGACAATTATTTTCAGCAATTATGGATGTTACGCTACAATCCGATTGGTAAACTATTTAATTGCACTGTTTATGGAACAGATTACAAACAACGTTTAACCAATATGAATACAGAGTTAGAGCAATTGCGGACGAATCTACTTACCGCAAAATCATCCTAGTAAGTAGCAGCAACTGATTTAGTATAAGTATTATCGACAAAAAAGAGCACAAATGTGCTCTTTTTATGTATTAGGTACGATTTATAAGTGCATTTATAATTCTTTGCTAATCGTTGATTATAATCAGGTATTGATAATCAGGTATTGATAATCAGTTATAGATAATCAGTTATAGATAATCAGTTATAGATAATACACCGCTAGTTGCACACCGATTAACGAAAAGATTCCCGCCAATACATCATCAATCATTATCCCAAAACCGCCATGCACTTTGGCATCAAGCCAGCGAATAGGCCATGGTTTGACGATATCAAAAAAGCGAAATAGTACAAAACCAAGTGCTAACCACATAAAACCTAAAGGCGCTGCAATCATGGTGATCATCAACCCAACCACTTCATCCCACACAATAGCACCATGATCATGTACGCCCATATCTTTAGCTGCTTTGCCACAAATATAAAAGCCAGCGAGCATGCAAATACAGGTAATGATGAGGTAATTGGTTAAGCTTAACTGTTGCATTAGCAACACTATGGGCACCGCGGCTAAGGTACCAAAGGTACCTGGTGCTTTTGCCGCTTTACCGCTACCAAAGCCTAATGCCAAAAAGTGAATTGGATGGGCTAAAGACAGCTTTTTTACGAATTTATCTTGGGTTAATAATCTCATAGTACTTCAATTAAAAATGCACAAAGCCACGTGAAATCGGGTTAAATTCTAACCCATTTTCGACTAGTTTTAATTTATCACCTGCACAGATTTGACCAATTTTTACAAATTTGACACCAGCATGAATTAACGCGGTATCAATTGCGCCGCGTTGTGATTCTGGAACCGTAAACAATAACTCGTAGTCTTCACCACCCGTGAGTGCATAGCTTAATGCATCTTCATGACTGAGATTGGCTTTAACTGAGTTTGATAACGGAATTAGATTCACATCGATGATGGCGCCCACTTTCGATGCCGTTAATATATGTCCAATATCAGACATTAAGCCATCAGATAAATCGATAGCACTGGTGGCAAGTGTACGCAGAGCTTGGCCAGCTAAAACACGAGGCGTTGGATAATAATGACGATTAATCAGATATTCTTTATCTTCAGTGTTAACCGTTTTAACGCCTCTGAGGATATCAAGACCTAAAGCTGAGTCACCTAAAGTGCCGGTGACATAGACCCAATCACCAATTTTTGCACCATCACGAGTTAATGCAGTACCTTTAGGAACTTGGCCATTAATCGTAATACTGATACTGCGAGGTCCACGGGTAGTATCACCACCAATTAAGGCAATACCATAATATTCTGCAATCTCGAACAGGCCTTCACTAAAATGTGCTAACCAAGGCTGGTCAACATTGGGGAGCGTCAGTGCTAAGGTAAACCAAGCTGGTTCTGCTCCCATGGCGGCGAGGTCAGAAAGGTTAACCGCTAACGATTTATAACCTAAAGCATGAGCAGGAATGCTTGCTAAAAAGTGGACATTTTCAACGAGGGTATCACAAGAAATCGCTATCGATTTATTGTCTGCAGGATTCACTAACGCACAGTCATCGCCGATGCTTAACTCTACATCGCGCCTTTTTAGGCCTTTATTGCGGAAGTAATGTTCAATGAGTTGGAATTCTTTCACATTCAGTCTGGTACGGTAAACCGTCCACCTCAATTTTGAAACAATTAATAACAAATGAAAACGGTATCCGAAGATACCGTTCTGGCGTTACTTATGCTTCACTAACTTATCAAGCAAGCCGTTGACAAATTTGTGACTATCTTCAGCACCAAACGCTTTCGCTAACTCGATACCTTCGTTAATCGCCACTTTAAACGGCACATCTTTACGGAAGGTCAACTCATAAGTTGCCAGACGCACAATGGCTTTTTCTACTGGTGACACTTCTTCAAAATTACGATCAAGATGCGGCTTTAACAGCTCATCAATTTGCGATGTTTTTGATGCTACACCAGTTAACAACTCACGAAAATAAGCGACATCAACACCGTCAGTGTTCTGTTCAGTTAAAAACTCATGTTCTACGTCAGCAACTTTGTTTTTACTTAACTGCCATGAATAAATGGCTTGAACGGCTAAACGGCGGGCCTTACGGCGCTCTGAAGGTTTCATACTTTTCCTACTATTACAGCTGTTGTTCTAGTTGTTGCAGTACATTAACCATTTCAAGCAAACTAAGGGCTGCTTCGCCACCTTTGTTGCCTGCTTTAGTACCCGAGCGCTCAATAGCTTGCTCAATGGTATCAGTAGTTAATACACCGAATGAAACAGGAAGATCATACTCTAATGCAACTTGTGCAAGACCTTTGTTACATTCACCAGCAACAAATTCAAAATGAGGTGTACCGCCACGAATGACAGCACCTAATGCAATGATACCGTCAAACTTTCCACTTGCTGCAACACGTTTTGCTGCAAGCGGTAATTCAACTGCACCAGGTACGCGAACAACAGTAATGTTGTCGTCACTGACCTGGCCGAAACGCTTTAATGTGTCTATTGCACCATCAAGCAGACTTTCAACTAAAAAGCTATTGAATCGCGATATTACGATCGCCACTTTGGCATTTTTCGCTTCGATATTACCTTGAACTACGTTCATTCTATCTTACCTAAATTAGCTAAAGCACCCGGCTCGGGGCAAAAAGAGGCGTTATGATATCACAGCCAAAAGCCCTGAGCGCTATGCAATTAATGAATTTGTTAAATTTACCATAAGCCAAAATTATTCAGCTATATAATCAGTCACTTCTAAACCAAAACCAGACAGTGAATGATAACGTTTTGGCGAACTGAGTAAACGCATAGTGCTGACACCTAAACTCGACAGAATTTGTGAGCCTACGCCAACACGACGAGATGTTCCTTGCCACATTGCTGGCGCAGGAGATTGACCATTATCTTCAGCTTGAAAGGCTTTTACTTTGGCCAATAAATTACTTGTATGTTCATCATTACCCAGTAGTACTAAAACGCCACCTTCGGAAGCAATCCGCTCCATGGCTTTTTCTAATGGCCAACTGCGCTTTTGATCACGTTCAGAATGCAGCAAATCATTAAAGGTGTTTTGCAAATGCACACGCACCAAACAATTCGGTTTTACTTCATCTTTAACCAAGGCGTAGTGTAATTGATTATCGATAGTGTCTCTAAACGTCACCATAGTAAATTCACCAAAACGAGTGGGTAATTTACACTGAGCTTCACGTACAACGGTAGTTTCGTTAGTGTTACGGTATTCGATTAAATCGGCAATAGTACCGATTTTAATCCCATGTTTTTCACTGAATATTTCTAAGTCTGGACAGCGCGCCATGGTACCATCTTCGTTTAAAATCTCAACAATGACGCCTGAAGGTTCACAGCCAGCTAAGCGCGCTAAATCGCAACCCGCTTCAGTGTGGCCAGCGCGGGTTAATACTCCGCCCTCTTGTGCCATCAACGGAAAAATATGTCCAGGTTGCACTAAATCAGAGGCTTTGGCGTCTTTGGCAACGGCAGCTTGTACGGTCACTGCACGGTCATGAGCAGAAATACCTGTTGTGACTCCGGTCGCCGCTTCAATTGATACAGTAAAATTAGTCGAGAACTGGGCATTATTATTGGTAACCATTAAAGGCAAATTAAGCTGCTGACAACGCTCTTTGGTCATTGTTTGGCAAATTAATCCACGGCCATAGGTTGCCATGAAATTGATTGCTGCTGGCGTCACTTTATCAGCGGCCATGATCAAATCACCTTCATTCTCTCTGTCTTCATCATCCATCAAGATAACCATCTTACCTTGACGAATATCTTCAATGATTTCTTCTATGCTATGTAGCGCCATTGTCAGACCTTTATTTAGTAAGTGTTTGATTTAAACCTTAGGCATTAAATCTATTGGTATTGCATATTATGTATAGGGTACAAATGGTGTTTTACTGTCGCGATTAACGTAAAAAACCTGATTTAGCGAGTAACTCCATGGTCACGCCCGATGCAGGCTGCACATGGTTAGTTTCCGGTTGCATTAAACGTTCTAAATAACGCGCGATTAAATCGACTTCGATATTGACACTATCACCTACTTTTAAATCCACCAGCGTGGTTTCACCTGCAGTGTGAGGTACAATCGTTAATCTAAAACGAGCACCATCAACTTCATTAACAGTCAGGCTTACACCATCAATGGTGATCGAGCCTTTGTGAGCAATATAGCGACTTAATTGGGCTGGTACTGATAACCAAAACTCTAGTGATTTACCTCTGTAAGCGCATTGCTCAACTTTTGCAATGCCATCGACGTGTCCACTTACCATGTGTCCACCTAATCGAGTGGTTGCCGTAACCGCTTTCTCAAGATTAACCTTTTGACCGACCTGATAACGACTAAAGCCAGTTAAGTCAACGGTTTCAGCTGATATATCAGCAACGTAACCATCACCTAAACGCTCAACAACGGTCAAACACACGCCATTGGTTGCTATACTGTCACCTAGCTTTACATCCGTTAAATCCAGCTTACCGCTGGCAACTGTTAAGCGGATATCGTTACCTTTGCGATCAATTTTACGTAATGTGCCAAGGGCTTCGATTATTCCTGTAAACATAATACTCACTTTTTGCAGTTAAACGTTGCTGTTGTTCAGGTTTTGGACTGAACAACACGCACATTAATAGGGTTGATTATATCTGAGGATATAACGCTTATCTTGTCCAACGTTGCGTTCATCAATTAATTGCAGTGCCGGCGCTTGCTCCATTGTACTGTAATTAGGTAACTGCAACATATTACGTCCGTGGCTACCTAATAGTTTAGGCGCCTGGTAAAGCACAATATCATCAACGAGCCCTTGGGCGACAAATGCTCCGGCTAAGGTAGCACCGGCTTCAACTAAAACAGAATTAGTATGCTGACCTAAATATGTTAGCAAAGCTAACAATGGGATTCTGCCTGACGAGTCACACGTTAACTGAAGAAATGATACGTGATCTGGAAATGCAGCTTTGGTGCTTTCGGGATAATTACAGCCAGAAACCAGTAAAATAGGACTTTGAATTGAAAATAATTGCTGTGTTGCTGTTAATCTTGCGCGACTGTCGAGCACAACCCTTAGAGGTTGGAAGATTTCATCTTTTGTATGGCGAGTGGTTAACTCACCTAACGCCTCATAGCGCACATTAAGGCTTGGGTCATCGACAAGAATGGTTTCAACACCAGTGATTAATGCACAATGGCTAGCGCGGTATTTTTGCACATCAGCTCTTGCTGCACTGCCAGTAATCCACTTCGACACGCCATTAGACAGAGCCGTTTTACCATCTAAACTGGCTGCTATCTTTACCGTTATCCAAGGAAGTCCTGTTTTCATCCGCTTCATAAAACCCAGATTAAGGTCATAGGCTTGTTCGCTGAGCAATCCAACATCAACGTTAATACCAGCCTCACGTAACAGGGTTATACCGCGACCAGACACTTGTGGATTTGCATCGGTCACCGATACCACAACTCTGGCAACTTTGGCATTAATTAAGCCTAAAGCACAAGGTGGTGTGCGGCCATAATGACTGCAAGGTTCAAGAGTGACATACGCCGTGGCACCTTCAGCAGACAAGCCATTATCATGCACCATTTTCAGCGCATTAACTTCGGCATGCCCTTGGCCAGCACGTTGATGATAACCCTCACCAATAATCTTATTCTGATAAACAATGACACAACCGACACAAGGATTTGGCCGAGTGGTATAACGGCCTTTCTCGGCAAGCGCGATGGCACGGCTCATCATTTGGGTGTCAAAGGTGGACCAGTTAGACATGGGAGATAATCTCTTATTGCTTAAATGCCATTAAAACCATTAAAACAGATATTATTAAGCAGCATTACTTTTGCAATTTAGCAATTGCTTCACCAAATTGGGATACATCTTCAAATGCGCGATAAACCGATGCAAAGCGGATATATGCCACTTTATCAAGGCTCATCAATTGTTCCATCATCAGATTACCAATCATTTCAGAATTCACCTCACGCTCACCTGTCGCGCGCAGTGTTGATTTGATTTTAGTCAATGCTTGTTCAATTTCATCAATTGAGACCGGGCGTTTTTCGACCGCACGTAGCATGCCGCCACGCAATTTTTCTTCATCGAATGGTTGTCGAGTGCCGTCACGTTTGATGACTCTAGGCATGACTAATTCTGCGCCTTCAAACGTGGTGAAACGTTCATGACATTCGGTACATTCCCGGCGGCGACGTACTTGGTGACCATCAGCCACTAATCGAGAATCTATAACTTTGGTATCGGTCGCGCTACAAAAAGGGCAATGCATTGAACCTCCTGCAGAAAAAAACAAAATGGCCGCTAACAATTAGCGGCCATTAAAGTTTATCCTATTTGTTGAGCAAGGTTAACCTAAACCTTTTCAACAGGCATCAAGTGACGATTAACCGTATACAGGGAATCGGGCACATAATGCCAACACTTGACCTTTCACTCGTTCAGCCACTTCGGCGTTAGATGCATCATCAAGAATGTCACAAATCCAACCGGTCAATTCTTTCGCTTCTGCTTCTTTAAAACCACGACGAGTAATTGCTGGCGTTCCAATACGAACACCAGAGGTGACAAACGGTGAACGTGGATCATCAGGTACTGAGTTTTTGTTGACGGTAATGTTGGCATTGCCCAATGAAGCATCAGCTTCTTTACCGGTTAAATCACGACCAATTAAATCAACCAACATTAAATGGTTTTCTGTACCGCCAGAAACAATTTTGTAACCGCGAGCTAAAAACACTTCAACCATAGCTTTAGCGTTTTTAACAACTTGCTGCTGGTATACCTTAAACTCTGGCTCTAATGCCTCTTTAAATGCAACCGCTTTACCTGCGATTACATGCATTAAAGGGCCACCTTGGCCACCAGGGAATACCGCTGAGTTCAACTTTTTATACAACACTTCATCATCGGCAGCAGAGATAATAATCCCGCCACGTGGACCCGCTAATGTTTTATGAGTTGTTGAGGTGACCACATGTGCATGTGGGACAGGGGTTGGATAAACACCTGCAGCCACTAAGCCTGCAACGTGAGCCATATCAACAAGCAAATAAGCACCAACTTTATCGGCAATCTCACGCATTTTAGCCCAATCGACTATGCCTGAAAATGCCGAAAAACCGCCGATCATCATCTTAGGCTTGTGCTCAATGGCTAAACGTTCCATTTCGTCATAATCAATTTTGCCAGCTTCATCGATACCGTAAGGAATGATGTTGTAAAGCTTGCCTGAAAAATTCACTGGTGAACCATGGGTCAAATGACCACCATGAGCAAGGTTCATCCCTAAAACAGTATCACCAGGTTGTAACAACGCCATAAACACTGCGCTGTTTGCTTGTGAGCCTGAATGAGGCTGTACGTTGGCATAAGTTGCACCAAATAATTCTTTTGCGCGTTCAATAGCCAATGTTTCAACAACATCAACGTATTCGCACCCACCATAATAACGCTTGCCTGGATAACCTTCAGCATACTTGTTAGTTAACTGAGAACCTTGCGCTTCCATCACACGTGGACTGGTATAGTTTTCAGATGCAATCAATTCAATGTGTTCTTCTTGACGACAAGTTTCATCTTCAATGGCTTTAAATAATTCTGGATCATAATCCGCAATATTCATCGCTTTCTTCAACATGGTAGCTCCAACATCATTATCTATATAGTAGGGTTGCGCGGTATTCTACTCTGCAACGATAATGATTTACAGTACAAACAACATGAAATTCACTGTGTTCTGAATACAAAACGATTCATGTTGATAACACCAAGCTAGCAGATTGTTTAGCGAATTGAGTCTAAAAAGCATGCTAGATAAAATCACACAATTGCCTGTTGAGTTCAGCACATAATACAGTAGAATTATCACCATCTTTGTTGACAATTAGACAGTATAATTATGGCTCAATTTGTATACAGCATGCTTCGTGTGGGTAAAATTGTCCCACCCAAAAAGCAAATATTAAAAGACATTTCATTAAGCTTCTTTCCTGGCGCTAAGATTGGTGTGCTCGGGTTAAACGGTTCGGGTAAATCAACATTGCTGCGCATCATGGCGGGAATAGATACCGAAATTGAAGGTGAAGCACGCCCAATGCCTGGGTTAAAAATTGGCTACTTACCGCAGGAGCCGCGCTTAAACGAACAACAAACTGTGCGCGAAGCCGTCGAAGAAGCCCTAAGCGAAGCTAAAAATGCACTAATACGCTTAGACGAGGTCTATTCTGCTTATGCTGAGCCCGATGCAGACTTCGACGCACTTGCAAAAGAGCAAGGCGAATTAGAAGCCATCATCCAATCTCAAGATGCGCATAATCTTGATCATATTCTTGAACGTGCAGCTAACGCATTACGTCTGCCCGATTGGGATGAGAAAATTGCCGTACTCTCTGGTGGTGAACGACGCCGAGTGGCCATTTGTCGCTTATTGCTTGAAAAACCGGAAATGCTATTACTCGACGAACCAACCAACCATTTGGATGCAGAGTCAGTGGCGTGGTTAGAGCACTTTTTACAAGAATATAACGGCACCGTGGTGGCGATTACCCACGATCGTTACTTCTTAGATAATGCTGCTGGCTGGATTTTAGAACTTGACCGCGGTGAAGGTATTCCATGGGAAGGTAACTATTCATCTTGGCTTGAACAAAAGGATGCGCGCTTGTCCCAAGAATCGTCCACAGAAAGCGCCCGCCAAAAAACCATTGCTAAAGAATTAGAGTGGGTACGCCAAGGTGCTAAAGGTCGTCAATCAAAAGGTAAAGCCCGTATGGCTCGCTTTGAAGAATTGAACACCAACGATTACCAAAAGCGTAACGAGACCAATGAACTGTTTATTCCACCAGGGCCTCGTTTAGGCGACAAAGTCATTGAAGTGACTAATTTAACCAAGTCATATGGTGACCGCGTACTGATTGATGATTTGACATTCACGGTTCCTAAGGGCGCTATCGTCGGCATTATTGGTGCTAACGGTGCGGGTAAGTCAACCTTATTCAAAATGATCTCAGGCGAGGAACAACCAGACAGTGGCTCTATTTCTGTCGGTGATTCGGTTCAAATTGCGTCGGTTGATCAGTTCCGTGATTCGATGAATGACAAAAACACCGTGTGGCAAGAAATTTCAGGCGGCCAAGATATTATGCGCATCAACAACACTGAAATTTCTAGCCGTGCTTACGTAGGCCGCTTTAACTTCCGTGGTGGCGATCAGCAGAAAATAATTGGTTCATTATCGGGTGGTGAACGCAACCGAGTTCACTTAGCTAAGTTATTACAAGCCGGTGGCAACGTATTATTACTCGACGAACCCACCAACGACTTGGACGTTGAAACTTTACGAGCGTTAGAGGAAGCGTTATTAGAGTTCCCTGGTTGTGCAATGGTTATTTCCCATGACCGTTGGTTCCTTGACCGTATTGCGACCCATATTTTGGATTACCGTGATGAAGGTAAAGTGAGCTTCTATGAGGGTAACTATACTGAGTACTCAACTTGGTTAAAAGCCACCTTAGGCACCGATGTAGTAGAACCGCATCGATTAAAATACAAGCGTTTAAATAAATAATTCGTCTGCAATAAAGTGTTAAATAATAAAGCAGAGCCTCAGCGCTCTGCTTTATTATATTAGCCATTATTTAAAAGGTTATTACAAAACTAACGATCGAAATCTCGACAAGTGTCAAAAATTTGTCAATTTATTGTGAGCAATGCACCACAATCTGTTTGTAAAGCCAAAATAACTTCAGTATTATAAATTATTAACGGATTATTTTACTCTTTGCTGATTACACTCAGCGCAATACAGAGTGTCGATGGTTCCAGCTTGTAGAGAAATTTAATGGAGATATCAGTGAGATACGGTTCAATTAGCCTTGCTTTATTGTGCTTATACGCAAGCAACTCATTTGCGGCACTCGAAGTCATTACCACATCAGAAAAGCAGACTCTCAATAAAATTGAAAATCAATACGATATCGATTCTCTGCTAATCACTGTTAATGACAAATTCTCACAGCTTAATAAAAAAGCCTATGACGTTGAAGGTCTGAAAAAAACAATTGTTTCAGAACAGCAGCGCTACGATGAGCTTATTACAGAATTACCTAAGGTTATTCGGGCTAAAACAGGGCTTCCAGAAACCTATAAACAAATTGAAGAGTCTGTCAATTTAGTCGATGAATTAACCCTAAAGGCAGAAGAAGACAGTAAACGCCTTGAAACTGAAAAAGTTGAAATATTAACTGAATATGAGGCGATAAATAAAAAACGTGCCGCTAAAAGTCAGCAACTATTTAAACTCAAAACTGATATTACTAATCGTTTAATTGCAGATTTATCTAAATCAAGCAGCACACTGCCAGTCAATATTAATGGTTCGACTGAGTGTTCAAAATATCAAACTATCGCAGATTGTTTGAAAGAGTCTAAAAGCAGCATTTTATCCAATACTCGTAATGAGTCGCCGTTTTTAAATGACAAAAGTGTTTTATTGTCATATGAAGTTATCGACGCCAATATGAATATGAGAGGCGATTTGCATTATAAAGTGGCAATGAACTTTAAGCCTTCTTATAACGATAAAATTGACTCAATGTTAAATGAAGAATTAGGCCTTAAGTCGGCGATGGTTACCTTAATCAGTAACGTACCAGCAGATTGGTATATCAATGGCACCAAAGTAGGCACGGGTAAAAAACTTTTTCACGAGATCCCTTTAGGGAAACACGGCATTTTAGCGTCTTACCAAAATCAAGATAAATCAAGCGTCGAAAATGTTGAAGGCAATGGTGTATTTAATTATAAATTTGCCAATGTTGCTTCGTCTAACAAAGCCAGCAACCAAGCTAAAGCAGTGACAGCAGAAGTCCCAAAAGGCATTCTTAAACCATCAGCTAAACCGCAGCCTGTAGTCCAAAAAACTAAGGCTAAATACACCTTATTTTCAGACCAAACCAGTATTAAGTTAAGTGATGATGATGCCAAAAAGAAATCATCAGATAAAGGTTATGAATACTTTATGGGTGTTACACCTGTCAATAAAAAGCAAAACATTGAATTTACTAACGAGCCTATCGAGAAGTAATGTTTCAACCAGTGTTTTAACATAACTATTTGTTCAGCCTGGCTGACATAAATCAAAGCCATATCTTCGGATATGGCTTTTTTGTTGCTATAGCATCATCAAAACCCACTATTGATATGCGCCTTGTTACAAAGAAAATTAAAAGATTTACATTACTTTACGCTTGGTTAAGCAAATATAATTACAATAAGCTTGCATCAATCACGGGCTAGTCGTTAGCCAATGTCGTCTTGTAACGACATCATCAATTATTGCTTATAGAGATGTGTACTTAAATGATCAAAAAACTTAGCCAATGTCTTTTTTCGACTACCGTATTGATGATGGGATATGTTGGGTTTATTTCCAATGGTGTTGCCGCGCCCACACCTCCTCGCGCTGAAAAAGTGGTTCCTGTCGTCACCGCCACCGTTGAACAACATGAGCTTTCGCAATCAATTACCTTAATAGGAAAACTGGCGGCAACTCACTCGGTAATGATCGCGCCACAAGTCGCAGGAAAAATAGACAGCATAGCAGTCACATCTAACCAATACGTCAATAAAGGCCAAGCACTACTGACACTTGATAACCGCAAAGCAAAAGCCAGCGTAACCGAAGCGCAAGCCTATTATCAAGATGAAGTGCGTAAGCTTAATGAGTTTAACAAGTTGATTCACGTTAACGCCATCACTCAAACAGAAATAGAAGCTCAAAAGTCCAGTGTTGATATTGCTTTCGCTCGCCTTGAATCAGCCAAAACAGATCTGGATTACCATACTCTAGCCGCGCCATTTTCCGGAAACACTGGTTTGGTTAACTTCAGTCGCGGCAAGATGGTCAGTATCAATGAGTCACTATTATCACTTGATGATTTATCCGTGTTACAGCTAGATTTACAAGTGCCGGAGCATTATCTCTCTTTGTTAAGTACAGGAATGTCGGTAAACGCTTCCAGCAGAGCATGGAATAAAACCATTTTTACTGGCAAGATTATCGCTATTGATCCACGCGTCAATTCACAAACACTCAATCTCAATATTCGCAGTCAGTTTGATAATCAAAAGGGTCAATTAAAGCCCGGTATGATGATGTCAGCGACACTGGTATTTCCAAGCGTGTCTTCCCCTATTGTTCCGGTACAAGCACTTGAATATTCTGGTACCAAACGTTATGTCTACGTAATCAACCAGGACAATATCGCCACACGCACCGAAGTGATGTTAGGCGCCAGAATTGACGATCAAGTGTTACTGGAATCTGGCATAAACATCGGCGACCACATCGTCGTTCAAGGGCTGGTAAATATGCGTGATGGTGTCAAAGTAAAAGACTTAGCTAAGCAAGCTCAAACAAGCCCTGTTAAACAGGAGCAACAATAATGTGGCTAAGTGATACGGCGGTAAAGCGCCCTGTAGTTGCGATTGTATTAAGTTTATTACTGTGTGTTTTTGGCTTAGTGTCGTTCTCTAAACTGTCGGTTAGAGAAATGCCCGACGTACAAAATCCGGTAGTGACCGTCATGACCACTTATAGCGGTGCATCTGCCACTATTATGGAAAGTAAAATCACTAAGAGCCTTGAAGATGAATTAACTGGCATCAGCGGTATTGATGAAATTACCTCAACCACTCGAAATGGCATGTCACGTATTTCAATCGAATTCGAACTAGGTTGGGACTTAACCGAAGGCGTCAGTGACGTACGAGATGCCGTTGCCAAAGCACAACGTCGCTTACCCGATGAAGCTGATGATCCGATTGTATCTAAAGATAATGGTACTGGTGAGCCGTCGATTTACGTCAACTTAAGCTCTGAAAATATGGATCGTACTCAACTCACTGATTACGCCCAGCGGGTATTAGAGGACAGATTTAGCTTAATTACTGGGGTGAGCTCAGTCAATATTTCTGGTGGCTTATACAAAGTCATGTATGTACAACTAAAACCGCAATTAATGGCCGGTAGAAATGTAACTACCAACGACATTATTAGTGCGTTAAATACCGAAAATCTTGAAACACCCGGTGGCGAAGTCCGTAACGACACCACCGTCATGTCAGTCAGAACAAAACGGCTATATTACAGCCCAGAAGACTTCAACTATTTAGTTGTCCACACTGCTGACGATGGCACGCCTATTTATCTTAAAGATGTCGCTAGCGTGTTCATTGGGGCAGAAAATGAAAACTCGACCTTTAAAAGTAACGGCATCGTTAACCTAAGCCTAGGCATAGTGCCGCAATCTGATGCCAATCCATTAGACATATCACTGCAAGTACAACAAGAAGTCGACAAAGTGCAGAGTTTTCTGCCAAAAGGAACGCAGTTGGTTGTCGATTATGATGCCAATGTGTTTATTGCGCGCTCGATTAATGAGGTTTACAACACCCTATTCGTTACTGGGGTATTGGTTATTCTTGTGCTGTACATTTTTATCGGTCAAGTACGGGCAACACTCATTCCTGCAGTCACAGTACCAGTATCATTAATTGCCGCATTTATGGCGGCATACAGCTTAGGTTACTCCATTAACTTATTAACCCTAATGGCGCTTATTCTAGCCATTGGTCTAGTGGTTGATGACGCCATCGTTGTGGTTGAGAATATCTTCCACCATATTGAACAAGGTGAAAAACCGATACTTGCGGCCTACAAAGGGACTCGCGAAGTCGGTTTTGCTGTGATATCAACTACCCTAGTACTGGTGATGGTATTTTTACCTATTTCATTTATGGATGGCATGGTCGGGTTATTGTTTACTGAGTTCTCCGTGATGCTGGCAATGTCGGTGCTGTTTTCATCCCTTATCGCCCTTACCCTTACCCCAGTGATGAGCAGTAAACTATTAAAAGCCAATGTGAAGAAAAATCGTTTTAACATTGCGATCGATAATGGCTTTAATCGTTTAGAGCAACGGTATCGTAGTATGGTCAAATGGGCATTGCACTGGCGCATGGCAGCACCATTCATTATTATCGCCTGCATCGGTGGTAGCTATTTACTCTTGCAACAAGTCCCTTCTCAACTCTCACCACAAGAAGACCGCGGGGTATTATTTGCGTTTATTAAAGGCGCCGAAGGCACCAGTTATAATCGCATGGTTGCCAATATGGACATTGTTGAAAACCGATTAATGCCACTATTGGGTCAAGGAGTAGTGAAATCATTTAGCGTTGAAGCGCCAGCATTTGGCGGTCGAGCGGGAGATCAAACCGGATTTGCGATTATCCAGTTAGAAGACTGGCAAGATCGTGATACCGATATTAAACAAGCGTTAGCGTTAATCAGCCAAACGTTAAAAGACATTCCCGATGTAATGGTACGGCCAATGTTGCCAGGATTTAGAGGCCAATCAAGTGAACCTGTTCAATTTGTACTGGGCGGCTCTGACTATTCTGAGTTATTTAAATGGGCTCAAGTACTACAACAAGAAGCCGATGCAAGCCCTATGCTGGACGGGGCTGATTTAGATTACGCAGAGACCACACCAGAACTTGTTGTGACGGTAGACAAGCAACGAGCTGCAGAGTTAGGCATTAGCGTTTCAGAAATAGCGACAACCTTAGAAATCATGTTGGGCGGCCGCAGTGAAACAACCTTTGTTGAACGTGGCGAAGAATATGATGTGTACCTTCGCGGTGATGAAAACAGCTTTAACAGCGTCACAGACCTCAGTAAGATTTACTTTAGAAGCAGCAAAGGCGAATTAATCACCCTTGATACCGTCACTAAAGTTGAAGAAGTTGCCTCGCCGCAACGATTAAGTCATACCAATAAGCAAAAATCGATCACCATCAAGGCAAATTTAGGCGAAGGTTATACCCTTGGCGAAGCCCTCGACTTTTTAGAACAACGCGCAATAACATTACTGCCAAACGATATTTCAATTGCCTACACGGGTGAGTCAAAAGACTTTAAAGAGAACCAAGCTGGGGTGCTCATTGTATTTGCTTTAGCACTGCTGATTGCTTATCTGGTATTGGCGGCTCAATTTGAAAGTTTTATCAACCCTGCAGTGGTGATGTTTACCGTTCCCATGGGGATTTTTGGTGGCTTTATTGGCTTAGTGCTCACTCATCAAGGGATGAATATTTACAGCCAAATTGGCATGATCATGTTAATTGGTATGGTAACTAAAAATGGTATTTTAATCGTTGAGTTTGCTAATCAGCTACGCGACAGAGGCTTATCGCTCGACAATGCCATTATTGACGCATCGGCTCGTCGCTTAAGACCCATTTTAATGACAGCCTTTACCACGCTTATTGGTGCCATTCCATTAATCGTATCAACCGGCGCGGGGAGTGAAAGCCGTATTGCGGTAGGAACTGTGATATTCTTCGGCATGGCATTTGCGACCGTTGTCACCCTATTGGTGATACCCGCAATGTACCGACTTATTTCTTCGTCAACTCACTCTCCAGGGTTTGTTGAAGCACAACTTAATGACGCCATTGCCGCTCAAAAAGCGCAACAGCCTTAATCTTCACAGGTGTAATAATGACAACGCTTGCCGTATTTGTAGATGTGCAAAATATTTATTACACCTGTAAGCAAGGTTTTGGCCGTTCATTCAATTACCGAGCTTTATACAAACATTTGTCGGCACAGGGCACTATTAGCCACGCAATAGCTTACGCTATAGCACCAGCCGATGACGGTCAGGTTAAATTTCAAGATGCACTAAAACATATTGGTTTTACGGTTAAAACCAAACCTTATATCCAGCGCAGTGATGGTTCCGCCAAGGGAGATTGGGATGTTGGGATTACCATCGACATGCTAGAGATAGCGCCCACGGTAGATGAGGTTATTTTACTGTCTGGTGATGGTGATTTCGATTTATTACTCAAAAAAATCAACCAAACGACCACATGCTACACCCATGTACTAAGTGTTGAACGCCTCACTGCAAAATCATTAACCGATCAAGCGCAACAATTCACTGCCATCGATGCCTCGCTTCTTATTTAAATACAAACAATGACAATAATCACCCACTTTAAGCACAAGCGACAAAGCTAACACATACGACAAAAACATCGCTAAGATAGATACCAACAGAAATTAGTTTGATTTATTCCTCAGCCATTCAGCCTTCATTTACACAAGTTTCTTCTCATCAATACGGTTTAAATTTGATGAAAGGAAGATGAGTAGATCCCAAACCCACAAACAATGTTATTATTTTGTTGTGTAAAATAGTGACTGTATTTACAATATATCATCCTGTTATTATAGGTATCAAAATCAGTTTTTTATAAAAATAATAATAAGGTCTCTGATGGTGTTCTTTTTCCAAAGATGGTTATGCTCGCTGTTATGCTTACTTCTTTCAGTTGCCTTTATTTCAGCCACAAACGCAGAACAGTTTCAAATAGATAGGCTCAATATTGCTGACGGTTTACCGTCAACCATGATCACCTCTATCTATCAGCAAAAAAACGGATTTTTATGGTTTGCAACCGATGCTGGTGTGAGCCGTTATGATGGCCAAGAGTTTATAAACTTTCAGTTTTCACCGGGATCCAAAAGACATATATCGAATAACTTTGTGACAGATATTATCGAAGACGCCCAAGGCAATATCTGGTTTGCTACTGAAGACGGTCTTAATCAACTCACCGTCGATGATGAACTTAACATCTACCCCACCTCACAACAGCCTTTCGCTCAAAACACCAATTGGATAATGCGTTTATACTTGGATTCAAAACGCCAGCTATGGATAGGTACTGGCAGTGGGTTACAATATAAAACAGAGCATGGAACCGATTTCATCTCGGTTCCATTATATTTAAACCAACAAGATACTCCTGTAGAAACATCTATTTACAGCATAGTAGAAGACACTCAACACCGTATTTGGGTAGGGACCGACCATGGTCTCGCATTATTAGAACCCAACAGTACAACAATGCAGCTATATCAATCAGATAAAGCACAAGCAATATCCACTACAGGTTCAGCCGTTACTACGGCAGATTTATTTAATGATTACATTCTGACGAGTCAAATAGATAATCATGGTCAACTTTGGTTTGGTAGCCAACATTTTGGCTTAATTAAATTTATGCCTAACGACAACACATTCCAGCATTTTTTTAGTCCAAAACAACCAAAGGTTGGACAAATTCCCAGTAACTACATCTCCAGCATAGCGATTGAAGACGATCAACATATCTGGATTAGTACCGATAAAGGTGCGGCAAATTTAACTGTCGCATCCGAACATTTTGACTGGTTAACCTCACAAACGTTTAATCAACAATCATTACCGACCAATGATGTTGATGATGTATTTATCGACCATTCAGGAATCATTTGGTTTGCGACTAACCAAGGTGCGGCCTTTTACACGCCATTGAAAAAATCAAGTCGACTGTATAAACCCCTTGCCAGCCAATCAGAGCTATCAGGAGGCAATGTTTACGCAATAGCCTTAACGCAATCAGGTGATGCCTGGGTAGCAACAAATAAGGGTATCGATAAGATAAACATCGATAATAAAACGGTTGAATTAGGACCTTTAAAAGATAAAACCACTCCATCATTAATAAACAATATTTGGAACGTAACAACAGACAAAGATAATAATCTGTGGTTTTCTGACGCTGAAGGCCTGAGTTTTTATGATCAACGTTCTGACACTGTGCAACACTTTAGTAATAAAGTGAATAATCCCTATGGCTTTCCTAATACTGATTTCTATACTGTTGACCCAGACCAAGAAGGCAATGTGTGGATCACTGGCTATTTAGACGCTGGCGTAATGCTATTTAACCCGCAAAAAGGTTTAATAAAACATTATTTTAACGATGCGGATAATCTTTATACTTCAGGTGGGAATTTCACCTTCGACAGTTTAATCGCTACCCAAGGTGAGTTATGGTTAGCCACCACCAATGGTATTTTCATTATCGATCCTAAAACGGATATCACCTCACACTTAAGCTTAGGTAATGAAAGAGAGAACATCCGAATAGGCGGTATTTACCAAGATAAACAAGGCATTATATGGGCAGCAACCCAAGGTCTCGGGTTAGCAAAAATAATTCCAACATCAAATGTACCTCAGGGATTTACCATTGAATACATTACACGTCAGCAAGGCCTACCAGATAACCGTTTAAAAGCCGTCATTGGTGATGACCAAGGTAATTTATGGCTAACGAGCCAGCATACGTTAATCAAATATACCCCCAAAACCGCTAAAATAAGTGTTTATCCCAGCGTGATTAACACCGACAACTTAACCTTTAATGAAGCCGCAATAGCCATTTATCAACACCAGTTACTGTTAGGTACTAATAAAGGGGTGATACAGATAGATATCGACACTATTAGCCAAAATGATTTTGCGCCTCCGGTGCATATCACTTCGGCAAAAATAGCCAATAAATCGTATATTAATATTAACAGCCATAACCCTCCCCCGAAGCCGATACTTGATTACGACAACAACATGATCCAGTTTTCATTTGCATCATTAGACTATACCGCCCCTGAACGGAATCAATATCGATATATGTTAGCCGGGTTCGATCAGGATTGGCTGACCACATTACTACCTCGGGCGATGTACACTAATTTAGCCGCTGGTGATTATGTGTTTAAAGTACAAAGCACCAATAGCGACGGTATATGGAGCAACCAACAGGCAGAATTTGCATTTAACATTAAAAAAGCCTGGTGGTATTACGCATTAATTGCTTCGGGCACCATGATTATATTGATTATGATTTTGTTTGCGTTATCTCGAATCAAACAAATGAGAGAGCTCAGTCGCCGGGCTAACTTTGACAGCTTAACGGGATTGGCAAACCGGTTTCATTTTAATCAACAACTGTCATTACTTATGTCTAATCCATACAACACCGCCGCTGTGGTGTTTATCGATTTAGATCACTTTAAAGAAGTTAACGATTCTATGGGCCATGACGTAGGCGATGAGCTCATTATCCAAGTTGGTAAACGGCTTCAGCATTGTTTAAGCCAACAAGATGTATTGGCTCGACTCGGCGGAGATGAATTTGCCTTAATCATTCCATACGAGCAAGTTGCGGCCGACGTGAACCGAGATTTAGTTAATATCATTGAACGAGTTCGTCAAACGCTCAACAAAGGCTATCAAATTAATCAATATTGGCTAAACAGTTCTGCCAGTATTGGTGTGGCATGCTTCCCGGAAGATGGTAAAGATGCCAAAACATTATTAAAACATGCTGATACCGCCATGTACGCAGCTAAACAAAATGGGCGAAACGGAAGTTACTTTTTTAACGAAACATTATCCACGGCACTATTAGAAAGGTTATTGATTAAAGATCAGCTAAATAATGCCATGTCAGATGCGCAACTTGAAGTGCATTACCAGCCAAAATGTTGCGTTGATACACATGAGATTGTCGGTTTAGAGGCGTTACTTCGTTGGAATCACCCTCAACACGGGATGATATCTCCTAGCCGCTTTATTGATCAAGCTGAAGACAGTGGCTTAATTATCGATATTGGATTATGGGTACTTGAACAAGCCTGTCAGCAAGGATATCGTTGGCTTCAACAAGGGATACTGAGAGGCAATATTTCGGTTAACATTTCACCGGTAAAATTATCACAACCGACTATTGTTGATGACATTGCTGCCATTTTAGAACGAACCGCCTTCCCGGCTCATCATCTTGAACTTGAAATAACCGAGTCATTACTCATTAAAGATTTAAAAACAGCACAAGACGTTCTATTAGCACTCAAACAATTACGCGTACGTATTGCCCTAGATGATTTTGGCAAAGGTTATTCGTCATTAAACTATTTGACCCAGTTCCCCATTGATACTTTAAAAATTGATAAGGGGTTTTTAAGCAGTATTTTGCCTGAAGAAACCAGCAATATAGTATTACGAAACATCATTACCTTAGGTAATGAGCTGAAATTAGATGTCATTGCAGAAGGCGTCGAAACTCATGCTCAACTGCTTAAATTGAAACAGTACAATTGTAAAATAGTTCAAGGTTTTTTATTCAGTCATGCTCTTGATGTCACTCAATTAGAAGTATGTCTTCTACATAACAAGTTAACCTTATGTGAATATGTTGAAGTTGAAAACGAATAATGAGAGCGGCAACTTATTAGCGATTCATGCATAAGCAGCACCCAAACTGTTAACGACTTACTGCGACGTCTGCAAACACACATAACCTTCACTAACGATGCTCTTACCTATCAATCTGTATTCTAAACTAACCCTAATAAGGTGCCTTAAACTCTCGTTATTGATGCGAAGACACATTCATTTCAAGGCAGATAACTACCTGTGAAATGCTTATTCATATCGCATTACATTGTTATTATTTAAATCAATAATGAGAGGGCTCACATGATTGGGAATATCACTTTATTTGCAAAAGTGTTATTCTTGCTGGGCCGTAGCAGGACACTTCTATAAAGGATTATATGTCGTTAATACGTTACAAAAAACTAATTTTTGATTACATTCCCATGCCCAAACGAGCTCGTTTATTCATCCAATTGATATTCATATCAGTGGGAGTTTTATATACATTTAACTCGACCATCGCCGTGGCGGAACCACTAAAAATCACTTTAGCTGCAGAAGATAGTTGGCCTCCTTTTGCCGATGAAGTGGGTAATGGTATTTCCCATAACCTTATTAGACAGGCTTTTAAGCAAGTTGATGTTGACGTTTCTACTATTGTAGTACCCTATACTCGTGGTTTGATTATGACCGAGCGAGGTTCGGTTGATGGCGTTTTTAATGTGACAAAAGAGCAAAGCACTATTAACCGATTTATATTCGGTAATGAACCTTTGTTTACAGTAACAGCTTCTTTTTTCTTTGCCAAAGAACACCCTACCATTGCGGATAATAAATGGCAGATCCCAATAAAAAGCACGATTGGTATTGTGAGTGGTTATGAGTACGGCGACGAATTTACGACGCTTGTTGAACAGCTGCAATTACACGTCATCACGGTAAATAGCCAGCGCCAATTAATCAATTTATTATTAGTAGGCAGAATTGATACCGCCATTATGTATGACCTTGTTGCTGATGTTTACATCGAACAGATGGGTGTTAGCCATAATATAAAAGCTAAGTTTAATAATCATACCAGTAAAATTTTCGTCGCATTTTCGAAACTTAACCCTCAAGCAGAGCACATTAGCCAATTACTCGACAAAGGGCTGCTAACGTTACAAAGACAAGGTAAGTACCAACAGCTGCTTCTGCCTTCAAATGATTAACGACATAACCACAATATCAATAACATAAGGTCATAGTGTAATGAGTCACCCCTCTGTAGAGCACAAGTACAGCCCAGTTCACTCTTTTTCTGTACAAATTTATTATGAGGACACCGACTTTTCTGGTGTGGTATATCATCCTAACTTCTTAAAATATTTCGAGCGTGCGCGTGAACATGTCATCGGCGCAGATGTACTCAGCCAACTTTGGCAGCAACAACAATTGGGTTTTGCCGTTTATCGCAGCGATATGTTATGTCACGATGGGGTTGAGTTTGCAGATATTATTGATGTGCGCACACAATTTTATTTTGAAAGTAAATATCGTACCGTATGGAAACAACAAATATGGCGGCCTAATGCTAAAAAACCTGCAGTAACCGCTACAATTGAAATGGTCTGCATGAACCAGAAGCGTCAACTTTCACCTATGCCTGTAGAATTAATCGCTTATTTATCAGCAGGATTTAAGTAATTAACCACCAGACACAACGACATTTAACGTTGAAGAGATTAACTTTTAGGATCACTAAAGTGTGGATTATTAATTTTTTGATAATTAAGTTGCGGATAAAGATGTTCAAACTCATTGGCTGTCAATGGTTTAGCAAAGTAATCACCTTGAATAGTGTCTACTCCAAAAAGATGTAATGCATCTAATACAGACTTAGATTCAACCCCTTCAACCGTCACTTCAAAACCTAAATTTTTAGCCAGCTCGATACTGGTCTTAACAATTTGTTTCGCCGCTTGAGATGTTTCAAATTCATCTAAAAAGGCTTTATCAATTTTCACTTCATCAACGGGTAAATGACGCAAATAAGCTAAAGAAGAATGACCAGTACCAAAATCGTCAATCGCAAGTTTAACTCCAATATCACGTAATTGATTTAAGGTAACAATCGTTTGCTCGAGCGATTTCATTAACACACTTTCAGTAATTTCAATGGTAATGGTTTCGGCAGGAACCAGATACTGGGATAGTTTGGTGGCGACATCGGCAGCAAGGTTTGGATTATCTAAATCAGTAGATGACAAATTAATGGCTACATTAACGTAAACCCCCATATTTCGCCATTTGGCTTGTTGAGCCAATACGTTATCTAACACCCAACTACTCAGAATATCGATCATTCCGGTCTGTTCCGCTAATGGAATAAATTCATTTGGAGAAATTAATCCTAAGCCTTCATGTTGCCAACGAATTAACGCTTCAACCTGCTTACATCGGCCGCTTTTTATGTCTAGCTTTGGTTGAAATACCATAAATAATTGACCTTGCTTTAACCCTTTAGGCAAGCCATTAATAATCAACAATTCTCGGTATTGTGCTTTATCATCATCTTGATCGTAAAAAGCAATCGGCTGTTTTAATGCTTTGGCTTTCTTCAGTGCTAAATCTAAACGGCGCAGCATCAAACTGACATCGGCATGATGCTCATTGAGCGACAATACTCCGAGCTGCATTTTGATACTGATTGGCTGTTGTTCTATTTCAAATGGACTTTGTAAATCATTTTTTATCGTTTGCAACTGCTCGACAGTCAACGGTTGCTGGAAAAACAACAAAAATTCATTACCGTTCATACGTGCGATGAACTGTGCTTTACAGTTCAGGTTATCTATCCGCTTGGCAAAAGCTTTCAGCAATTTGTCACCAAATAAAAAACCAAATAAATCATTCACAAAACGAAATTGTCGAATATCCACCAGCACTAACATACCTTCTGAAATAGGCATTTTTGACAACATTTTACGTTTAAAGCCAACACGATTCGCTAATCCGGTTAACTTATCTCGTTCGGTGCTAAATAAGCTTGATTGATGTAAATGATGGAGGACATTAATGAGCGGTTTTAACGATTTGGCAGGAGAATCTATGTTAAATGAATCTTGATTGAGTAATTGTAATTCTAACGAGTGAGTTAATTGTTTAATAAAACGATGCTGACGCCAATGGAGAAATGCAATGGTGCACAGCATAATCACAATCATAAATAACACTGTTATTAGCAAATAATTCATTAAGTATTCATCATGTTACAGTTTTAGCCATCGGTTATTTAAACATCAAAAACATCTCACTTAGATATTAATCATTTAATGTTAGCTCATTGATTAATACCCGTGAAACTCACTTAACATAGCATTATTCGTAACTTTGCTTAATTGAATGGTACATATCAATAAACTCATCACTAGCAAGATCTTCTGGTGTTACAGGTAAACCTCGTAGGACAAAGACACCTAACCTTTCTTCTAACTCTTCACCGGCTCTAAGTTCACCAGTATAAAATGCCGCAGAACGAATAAAGTCGAGATAAGTCACTTTTTCAGGCATATAATGAAGATCAGCCCAACGCTCAACCACTTCCATAACTTCTGGGGCAAAGTCCCACGTTTTTAATACCGCACGACCAATCGGCCCCTGCATTTTACGTACGAGACTTCGTAAGTCATCAATTCGGCTAAACAATTCTGGGTGAACTTCTGCTTCGGTTAATACTGGTAATGCACCAATATTATGTACCAATCCCGCAAGGGTAAGCGTATCACGGTCTAGTTTTTTAGTGGGATGACGTTTGTTATACATTTCAAGCATCGCACAAGATGAAGCTGTCACTTCAATAGAGGTCTTCCATACCTCATCCATCACCTCCCACACCATTTCGTTGGTTGAGATAAAGAGCTGTTCCATGGCAACTGACGTGGTAATGGATTTAATTTGCACTAAACCAATACGATTAACTGCGGCATTGATGCTTTCTGCTTTATTACCACGAGAATATAAAGCGCTGTTTGCCACTTTAATAATACGGGCTGAAATAGCCGCATCTTGTCCAATAATATCTGCTACTTGTTTAAGGCTCGAATCTTGACGAGATACCACTTCTTGAACACGCATGGCCACTTCAGGTAATGTTGGTAAAACTAAAGCATCATCTTTGAGCTTTTTTAATAGTCCAACCAAGAGTTGATGTTCCGTAGACATGGGTTCTCCATAAATAAATAGTCTCTAATGTTGGATTATATACCCAAACCGATAACGTTTGCGATTACTCAACTGACGACAACTCAATTATTTATATCTTTCTGTGCTGATTTAACAGTTATAAATTCCTTCGATACAATAAAAATACAACCAACCTCACAAATACCAAGGCTATATTTGTCCTCGCTAATATCCTTAAGTAAGCTTCGCCCCTTTCATCACACAATGTTCAATTAGGTCAAAAAACATGTTTAAACCTGAATTATTATCTCCTGCTGGTACGCTTAAAAATATGCGTTACGCCTTTGCTTATGGTGCTGATGCTGTTTACGCAGGCCAACCTCGTTATAGCTTACGAGTTAGAAATAATGATTTCAAAATGGAGACACTTGCCAGCGGTATTGAAGAGGCTCACGCCCTCGGTAAAAAATTGTATGTGGTGAGTAATATTGCCCCACATAATGCCAAGCTAAAAACCTATATTAAAGACATGCAACCGGTGATCGCGATGAAACCTGATGCGGTGATCATGTCTGACCCTGGGCTTATCATGATGGTCCGCGAAGCGTTTCCTGAACAAGTGGTTCACTTATCGGTTCAAGCAAATGCGATTAACTGGGCATCGGTTAAATTCTGGCAACAACAAGGCATCAAGCGAGTCATTTTATCGCGTGAATTATCATTGGATGAAATTGAAGAAATTCGCCAACGTTGTCCAGATATTGAATTAGAAGTGTTTGTGCATGGCGCACTTTGCATGGCGTACTCTGGCCGTTGCTTGCTCTCTGGTTACATGAATAAACGCGATCCTAATCAAGGGACCTGTACCAACTCATGCCGTTGGAAATACGATGTGCACCCAGCACAGCAAACAGAGACTGGCGATATCATCCCTGTGGCTCCAACCGTACAGTTTGAGAGCCCTACATTAGGTTCGGGCCAACCTAGTAGCGACATAGTGCTACTGCAAGAAGCTGGTCGTCCTGGCGAGTATATGCCTGCGTTTGAAGATGAACATGGCACCTACATTATGAACTCAAAAGATTTACGGGCTATTCAACATGTGGATCGTTTAACCAGAATGGGGATTGATTCATTAAAAATTGAAGGTCGTACCAAATCTTTTTACTATGTCGCGCGCACCGCACAATTATATCGCCAAGCAATTGAAGATGCCGCTACAGGCAAAGACTTTGATCGCACATTAATGAACAACCTTGAAGGTTTGGCGCATCGTGGCTATACCGAAGGGTTTTTACGTCGTCACGTTCATGACGAATATCAAAACTATCAATATGGCCATTCTGTGAGTGATAGCCAGCAATTTGTTGGTGAATTCACCGGTAAACGAAATGCTGAGGGTTTGGCTGAAATTGATGTAAAAAATAAATTTTCAGTCGGTGACAGTGTTGAAATAATGACAACTGAAGGTAATTTTGTTATCACTATTGAATGGTTAATAAATCGCAAAGGCGAATCGATTGACTCTGCTTTAGGCTCAGGCCATTTTGTGTTTCTAGCGCTTCCAGCAGATATAAATATCGACAAAGCCATGTTAATGCGTAATTTACCTGAGGGAGTGGATACCCGAAACCCTCATCAACCAGCTTAAATTAAGGTTTTTATGGCACTAATCATCGACGATAGCTGTATCAATTGTGATATGTGCGAACCCGAATGTCCTAATGAGGCCATTACTATGGGTGAAGAGGTGTATGAAATCGATCCCGCGTTGTGCACCGAATGTGTCGGTCATTACGATAAGCCAACTTGCGTGTCTGTTTGTCCTATAGATTGTATCGATCCCGACCCAAAACATGTCGAGTCACATGATGCGCTATTACTAAAATACGCTGCTCTCACGGGCAATGTGTAACCTCAGGATTGAGCAACTAAGAGCTAATATATAGTGCCTAGGTACCTAGCATCTAGTATCTAGTATCTAGTATCTAGTATCTGCAAAAACGGCGCTTAATGCGCCGATTTTTATAGTCAAATAACACCATCACTATTCACTGGCTGTTAATGTTTGTAATACTTTTGCCAGTTGCTCAATGCCGATCCGAGCGGGTTTGGGTAAGTTATCTAACTCTATAGACAACAATAAATTTTTAACCTCTAACCCCAACTCTGTATCCCCTTCTATACGTAATTTACGCTGAAAAAATAGCGTGTCGGGATCTTCTTTGCCTGCTGCAACCAAAATTAACTCAGGCACATTGGCACCTAATGTCACATCAGGCTGAGTAAAAGCACGCACTCGTAGTTGTTGTTCTACACCCACCTCAAAACGCAAACCAATATCATCAACACAAATGCCTACCCACTTTTGTTTGAGAAAATGGAGTTCATCTGCCTTCAATTGTTCCGCTAACACTAAATTAAGCAGTTTATTAATGACGATTATTTTTAACGCTTCAGGCATCAAGTTTAGCGAGCGACGGCTTACTTGAGGCGCAAAATGTAACAAGTGCGCCGATAATTGTTGTGTAAATGCTTGAGCCATCGAGAGTACCTACTTGTAAATTGAACCAATAATCAAGTCAGTTTACTGGCAATTTATCTAACGAAACCTGTTTTAAATCAAATCATGTTAACTCAATCACATTTACACTCCTGTTCTTTGAAAAAAATGAGAACACCAACATGGAACTCTTATGCCCTGCAGGTAATTTAGCGTCGCTCAAAGCCGCTCTGAACGCTGGCGCTGATGCGGTTTACCTCGGACTAAAAGATGACACTAATGCGCGCTCGTTTGCAGGTCTAAACTTTTCTGCAGTACAACTGGCACAAGCGACAAAACTGGCCCAAAGCCAAGGGCGAAAGGTATTTTTAACCCTAAACACTTTTCCGAAACCCGGCGAAGAACAGCGCTGGTATCAGGCCGTTGATTTAGCCGCACAATTAGAAATGGATGCCCTCATCGTAGCAGACTTATCATTACTCGATTATGCCCACCAGTATTATCCGCACCTTCCGCTACATTTATCGGTACAAGCCAGCGCCACAAACTTAGGGGCTCTGTCATTTTATCAACAAGCTTTTAATATCGAACGAGCAGTATTGCCACGAGTGTTGTCGATTAAACAGGTTAGAGATTTAGCTAAAGTGAGCCCTGTTGAGCTTGAAGTATTTGCTTTTGGTAGTTTATGTATCATGGCTGAAGGACGCTGCCATTTATCATCATATGTAACAGGACAATCTCCTAATACCGGCGGCTCATGTTCCCCGGCTAATCATGTGCGTTGGCAAGATGCCGGTAGCGATAAATTGACCCGACTCAATAATGTATTAATCGATAAAGCTGATGCTAACCAACAACTGGGTTATCCAGTGGTCTGTAAAGGCCGTTATGTTGCTGAGTACGATCATGATGCAAAGTATTTACTGGAGTCACCTACCAGTTTAAACACCTTAAGCTTATTACCCGAGCTCGCCCAAGCGGGAATTAAATCACTTAAAATAGAAGGACGTCAGCGAAGCCCTGCTTACGTCAGCCAAGTCACCCACGTTTGGCGTAGCGCTATCGACACTTATTTAGCTAACCCCGAGTCTTTTTGCGAGCAACCACAATGGTCGCAAGCGTTAGCAAAAGTATCCGAAGGACAAATCACTACATTGGGCGCTTATGAGCGTCAATGGCAATAAGGTTTTACAATGAAAATATCTCTCGCTCCAATTAGTTACTGCTGGTCAAAATCTGACGTTGAGCACTTTTATCAGCAAGTAGCATTGAGTAACATCGATAGCGTTTATTTAGGTGAAACCGTATGTAGCCGCCGCCGTGAACTGAAGTTTAACGACTACCTAGATCTCGCCAATATGCTCAAGTCTCATGGCAAACATGTGGTGTTATCAACCATGGCTTTGATAGAAGCGCAATCTGAGCTTAATGAACTGAAACGAGCTATTGATAATGGTGATTTTAGTATCGAAGCGAATGATATGGCTGCAGTACATTATGCGCACCAAGCGAAAGTCCCCTTTGTATGTGGGCCAACAATCAATAATTACAATCGGACCAGTCTTGATTTATTGCACCAAAAAGGGATGTACCGTTTTGTCATGCCTTGTGAATTATCACAGCAGTGGTTAAACACCGTCATCAATCAAGGTGATAAACCCGCTTTTGAAATAGAGGTGCTCGGTCACGGCTATTTACCCTTGGCACATTCTGCACGCTGTTTTACCGCCAAACATTACCAATTGCCAAAAGATAAGTGTCAAACTATTTGCCAACGCCATAGCAAAGGCTTACTGGCTCAAACTCAAGAGTCACAACCGTTACTCCGCTTAAATGGCATTCAAACTCAATCTGCGGCGCAGGTAAACCTGATTAACCAAATTCCACAAATGATAGACATGGGGATTGATTATTGGCGTATATCCCCCAATAAATTAGCCGATATAGCCATGGGTTCAGAACTTGCTGATGTATTAACACAAATAACAGAAGAGCCGCTTAATAGTAAATCGCTAATTAATAAACAGTTTAATGACAATAAACAGGCATCGATTATCAATCATCATTGCAATGGCTATTGGTTAGGGTTACCGGGCATGGACTATTCCCTTGAGCCCAATACTCCAGCGAGTTAACCTTATAAACGCTACTTGATAGCCATTAATAAAAGTGGTCATGAACCGTCATCATATCCATGTTTATTAATGGCATACAAACCATAAAAAAGTGCTAGATCCAAAGATAACACACACCCGCAACAAAGTTTCAACAGGCTGATTAAATTAGATTTTAACCATATACCCCAACAATTTCTTAAAGTAAATATCTACTCACATTTAACTAATATCTATTCGATTAAGTTATCATTTTACATACAGCAAATAAGGGGGTAACCTTGCCTACCCAAAAAAACAACTGAATGGACATTCAATTTTGGTCCATAATAAACAGTTGGGTAGCACAGCTGGCCAACTTAGAACACATAAGTAAGGTGTATTTAACGTGACACATAAAAAACATAACATTAAAACAATTCTCACCTTTATTATTCCGTCACTGATTGGCTTGTTACTGTTCATGACGCCTATCAATGTCGAAGGTTCGATTACCATTCCGATTGCAATCATCTCAAAAGCGTTGCAAAGCCAAATGGGCAGTTCGATTCAGCTTATTGTTACCTGCATTGTAGTATTAATGGCATTGGCCTCGTTACTCACACAGCTCATTAATCCTAAATTCGTGCGTAAAAGTACTTTTTTACGCACTTTACTGAAAGTGAATTTATTTTGGTTAGCGGTGCGCATTCTAGGCGCAATTTTTATCGTCATGGTTTATTTGCAAGTGGGCCCCGAAGCGATTATTTCATCGGCCACGGGTGGCTTAGTTCTGAATGATTTAGTACCTGTACTATTTTCAGTATTTATTTTTGCTGGCATGTTATTACCGCTATTGCTCAATTTTGGTTTATTGGAGTTTTTTGGCACATTATTAACCAAAGTAATGCGCCCAATATTCAATTTACCTGGTCGCAGTGCTATTGACTGCATGGCATCTTGGTTAGGCGATGGCAGTGTGGGCATTTTAATGACCACTAAACAATACGAAACCCGTTTCTATACTGCACGCGAAGCTGCTGTTATTGGTACAACCTTTTCTGCCGTATCGATAACCTTTAGCCTAGTGGTGATATCACAGGTCAAACTTGAGCACTTGTTTGTGCCGTTCTATCTGACAGTGTGCTTAGCTGGTTTTGTTGCTGCAATAATAGTCCCTAAATTACCGCCGCTATCATGGAAGAAAGATCTGTATATTGATAATACCCCTCGCCATGAAGATGACGAAACGATCCCAGCCAATCATGGTGTGTTTTCGTGGGGATTTGATCAAGCAATGCAACGCGCATCTTCTGCAGGTGGCATTAAGCATGTGCTAACGGAAGGGATTAAAAACGTTGTCGATATGATATTCGGGGTTATCCCTGTTGTTATGGCTATTGGTACCGTCGCATTAGTGTTGGCTGAGCATACGCCTATTTTTAATTACTTAGGTATGCCATTTATTCCGCTGTTAGAACTGCTGCATATTCCAGAAGCTACCGAAGCCTCGAAAACGATTGTGGTAGGGTTTGCCGATATGTTTATCCCATCCATTTTGGCCAGCTCTATAGAATCAGATTTGACCCGTTTTGTTATTGCTGCTTTATCGGTTACTCAGCTTATTTATATGAGCGAGGTAGGTGCTCTTTTAATTGGTAGTAAAATACCGGTTAACTTTTTTGAGCTATTCGTTATCTTTATTCTACGAACCTTAGTAACACTACCGATTATTGCATTAATGGGTCATTTACTGATTTAGTTGAAGTCAGTATATATAACCACTCAAAATAACCAGGGAGCGCAATGCGCTCCTTTTTTAAACTAAATATTCTCAGCGTAATCGAGATAAATCGAGTATGCTTAAACAATAAACACTAACTATGTGTCTTTGCGATATTGATTACTAAGGGCAAACTATGGACGACAGACGTAAATTTTCTCGCATTTTTTTTGCAGCCAGTGCTCATCTCGCGCAAACAGAACAAACTTGGCGCACTAAAATTTTAGATTTAAGTCTTAACGGTGCATTAGTAGAATTACCATCTGGGTATACAGGTCAACTCAATAGCATTTTAACCTTAGAGTTTGTGTTACCCGACTCTGATATTGAACTCAAAATGGAAGCGGCAATTGTCCATAAAACCCCAGAACACCTGGGCTTAAAGTGTACTCACATTGACGTTGACAGCATTACCCACCTGCGCCGAATTATTGAACTCAACATAGGCGATGCTGAGTTATTAGATCGTGAGCTTACGTCGTTAATCACTCCAGCGCCTTAAGCTTTCAGATATACCGTAAAATGCAAAAAAGGTAAGTCAATGACTTACCTTTTTTATGCTCAAGTTTTGCTTTTAGCAACCGAGGGTTAATTAATTAACTCAAGCAGCTCATGGATAGTTTTCACTGGAATAATTTTTGCCCCAAGCCCTTCCATGGTTTTGTGATAATTACGAAATGGGATAAAAATCTCTGTAAAACCATGTTGTGCAGCTTCTTTTACTCTCGGCACACCACTATCAATTGGGCGCACATCGCCATTCAAACTCAACTCGCCCATAATACAAGTGGTTCTTGGCACGACAAAGTCATTTAAACTGCTCAGTAATGCCGTAACAAGCGCTAGATCGATGCAGGTTTCTGACTCATCAATTTTTAAACCGCCCACTATATTAAAAAATGTATCATGAAAAATTTTGGTTTTAGTATGCTTACGTAAAATACCGGTTAACATTTTAATCCGATTCATGTTTAAGCCCACACACACTCGTTGTGGAAACTCAGATTCAGTCTCGGTGGTTAAACATTGTATTTCCAATAGTAAATTACGGTTACCTTTACGAATACAAGTGATGGTCGAGCCCGGCGATTCGGTGGTTGAACCCGATAAAAATATTTCACTTGGGTTATCAACACTGATCATACCGCGTTCACTCATGCGGAATATCCCCACGGTATCAACATCACCAAAACGGTTTTTATTGGCGCGCAAGGTACGAATTTGCCCGTCGTTGGTGTCGATATGTAACAATGAATCTACGATATGAACCAAGGTTTGCGGGCCTGCTATTTCGTTATTTTTATTTACGTGAGCAATAATGAACATGGTGACATTATTTTTTTTACAATATTGAGTAAATGCTTGAGCCGCCGTTTTAACTTGTGAAGGCGACCCCGGACTGCCATTGGCCGCATCGGTGACAACCGCTTGAATAGAGTCAATGACAGCAAACTTGATTTGCTTGGCTTCTAATTCTTCAATAATGGCTTCTACACTGGTTTCAGACAGCAGAAACAAGTTATCTTCGTTATAATTAAGCTTTAAACGATTAACACGGTTTTTGAACTGAGATAATGATTCTTCTGCAGTACAGTACAGTGAAGCCATAGATTGTGACATCCGAGCAACCAAATCAGACAGTAATGTTGTTTTACCAGCTCCTGGGTCACCGGAAATAATATTCACCGATCCCGTCGTTAAACCACCACTGAGCACTCTATCTAATTCACCGATTTCAGTCAGTCTTTTTTCGGCATCTTGTGATTCAACTTCACTGAGTTTTTTAGAGCCCCCCCCCACAGCACCAGCGTATCCCAATACCGATGAACGTGAAGTTGAACTCTTTGAGGCCGACAGTTTCATTTCCACCAAAGAATTCCACGCACCACAACGACACTGTCCCTGCCAACGCGGATAATCCAGGCCACAATCGTCACAAACAAATGCCATTTTTGGAGCTTTCGCCATGTTAGTTCCTAGGTTGCAAATCAATTAGTACTTTTATGACCCATGTCACTCAGTCTACGAATCAATAAAGCATCATTGTTAGAAATTTCTTTACTGCCTAAACCTCACATCGAACGAATCAAATATGACGGTTTAGGCAACTCATAAGTATAATAATAACAACGATCTTTAGTCAGAGTCTTGCCAATGATTAAAATATTGTCCACACTCATGTAAACAAACTGTAAAAATCAACAAACAAACGTTACATCAATACAGCATTACCATTAATACGCTATGTTAGTCTTCGTTTCTGAGTAATTAACAACGATATCATTTGTGCATACCTATCGAACAACATTGAAATGTATATTACTATAAAGATCAGCACTTTCTTGCCGATAAAATTATCAGCCAGGCTCACAATAAGCATTTAAAACGATAAAATAATGAGTTTAGATAACCACAGGGCATTAATCGAACAACTAAAACCACTGATCATGGAACCTGATTTTCAGGACGTATTTGAACAGTTAACCGTTGACGAATCTAATTCAACCCGTTTTCTATTGAAAATGGAGCTAAACCGTATCTCATCTTTATGTACACGAATTATAGATTTACGAGATAAAACGGAACTGCCATGCGAAGAAGTTGTCATCGCTAACCAAAGATATTTTCTAGACGAACCCGCTAAAGAAGCACTGCTACAAGCACTACCGTTATACCGCAACAAATATACCTTAGGTGTATACGAGCACGTTATAAAAGCGCATAAACTGCGACGCCTGAAACTCAGAGAAAATGTTTCAATTGAGGTTGTCGACGAGGAAAATCCATTTTTAGTGCCTGGTGTTGTACTTGGCAGCTACTTTAATCGCTGTGAAGAACGAATGAATTACAGCATTCGAATTATGGTTTCTCAGCAAGGCATAACCGAAGTGAATGGCGCAACGCTAGATTTATCTGTCGGCGGCGCTCGCATTAAGTTGCCATTAAAGCATCATTTAGACCAAGATAAACCTTTGCGAGTAAAACTACTTGAACTCAGCGATGAATTTTATCTAGATGATCTAAAGCATGGTGTTGAATATCAAATAGTGGATATTCAAAATAAAGATGATAGTGCTATTTTTAGATTGAAAAGACTGGGTAGTGGAGAAGCATTAGACGGCGTACTATCGCAGCTTATACGCAGTTATAAATTCCGTTATAAAGTTGATGTCAACGACGTCATCGTTACTGCTACCGGATTAGGTTATGAACGTCATTACTTACCACTATTAACGCATCTTCCTTTATTTGTTTCGATTGTCGATGGTAAACCAATCATAGCCTACGAATTACTGGGTAGAGGTAACCAACCAATCCAACATTATTTTCAAGATGAAAATGAAATAAGTCAGCTACCGAGCTTTATTAATACCCGACGCTTAAGCCAAATGATCAAAAGCTCCGAAAATAATGAACATTGTTATTTATTCAGTTTTACACACAATGCTAATGGTAAATTACATTTTTATTCTGCTACCTTAGCAGAGCTTAAAGCAACCAAAAATATGCATCTCTTTTTAGGTTTTGCGTCGACAAAAACCAGCTGGCGCGTATTTAAAATTGTAATGCAGCCTATTGATCATAGCAAAAACTATAAAACATCCACCTTACCGGGGGATGATGCTCGTTATGCGGCCCTCACTGAGCAACAATTAGCTCAATTTAGTCATACTTTACAACTTATTGATTTAACCAACGAGGAAGCTCGTAAAGACTATCAATGCTGGTTTGATCAATCTGATGTGAATGGCTTAAAGATTTTCTCTCAAGCAAAAATAAAACAACACAGCATCAAAAAAGTATCAATGCCATTTAGTGAGCGGCGCCATGAGGCTCGATTCGTCTTTAAAACCTTAGTCACAATTCAACAAGGTGATAAACAGGCCACTGGTATTACTCATGATATTTCGAGTCGAGGTTTACAACTGACTCTAGATAAATCAGCTAATTTCAACGAACCGGGTCCGGTTACATTATCATTTCCACGCCTGCAAGCCGCTGCTGGAAAAACTAATTTATCGAATTTACCTTATCAGCTAATTCGCAGCCGGATGAATGGTGCAACTTTGCATTTGAGTGCCATCATTGGCCACTCCCCGCATGAAGGCGTTGAGTTTTTAAGTAAATTAATTGCTCACAATAAACAAAAACTCGAGCAATTATCAGACAACGAAGGCCAGAAAAAAGAACTGGCTGATGGTATGAAAAATCTCGTGATGCGCCAATTGCCAGGAGTGCCATATTTTATCGAAAAAACAGTAAAAGCGGCACAAATGGCTTACATAGGTATTGGTACCACGACTGATGAAATAAGCCATTTATTTGCTCAAGACAGCGATAAGGTACTGCAATACAATTTAAAGCCACTACTAGGGGCTGTTGATCTTTGTTTGAATTTTGTGCGAAGAAGGTAATCTCGTATAATTCACTTCGCCAAAAACAAATACAACGAGATTACCATGCCCCGATTAATGCTCACTGATGAGATGTGGTCGAAGCTAAAAGCTATTCTGCTTGATGATAGAGTTTATAACAAGCAAGAGCATCGATTTACGATGGAAGGTATCCTTTACCGATTGCGTGTTGGCTGCCCTTGGCGAGATTTACCTGAATATTTTGGCTTATGGAATACCATTTACCGTCGATTTTTACTGTGGTCAAGAAAAGGTATTTTACTTAGGCTGTTCAAAACATTATCGACTAATAGTGATACTGAATGGGAATTTATTGATGGAAGTTATGTAAAAGCCCATCAACACAGTTCAGGTGCATCATCTGATGAAAATCAAGCAATTGGGTTAAGTCGTGGTGGTAATACAAGCAAAATCCATCTCGCGGTAGATAGCTATGGTTTACCGATAGAATTCATTGTTACAGGTGGAGAAGTTCATGATAGCAAAGCAGCTAATGCCCTTATTGAATTATTGCCACAAAGTCATTTTATTATTGCAGACAAAGGCTACGACAGTGAAGCGATTAGAGATAAAGTGCGTGAATGTGGTTCAAAGCCAGTGATCCCTAGAAGACAAAATTCGAAGCAAGGAAATGGCGATATCGATTGGTGTTTATACAAATATCGGCATTTAGTTGAAAATGCTTTTGCTCGGCTCAAGCATTTTAGAGCGATAGCTACCCGCTATGATAAATTGAAAATTAATTTTGAAAGCCTGCTGGCTCTAGCTTGCTCTATAATTTGGCTGCCAATGTGAAAGATCAACAGCCCCTAGACAACAATGTATTAAAACAACACATTATAGACCCTATCAAGTTAATGAAACCCACTCATGATATGGCCTTTTTTGAAGTGTTTATGCAACTCACCCGCCACCCTAGAGGTGCAGTGCAGATCCAATGTAAACTTAAATCAGAACTGGGTAATAGAGAACAACAAATTCAATTTATTACCCAAAGTAAAAAAGTGGGTCGCTTCATGGCGTTAAGGGTGTATATAGGAGCAACTGAAAAGCCCGATATGAGTTATATTCGACGCGAGCTAGAATATATCCACATTCATGCTAATCACCGTGCAAAGCAATTAGAAGAACAATTATGGAGAGTTATCGGTTCGGGTGAGCTATTAGATATTACTACTGAAGTTGAAATCCGTTTTCCAAGCTTAATGATACTAGCCTAAGCAATCTTTCAGAAACCGCTACTCGTAATAAGCTATGGCATAAATCGATAAGAAGGATTTAGTTCAAATCTGCATTTTTTGCTAGTCAAAGATTAAATAACCAGAGAATAGGTTAATAACCACTTACTATTCCCATACAGCTAACTTGGCTCACATTGATAAATACCACTGTTTAATTTGTACAAAGTGATCTTGCTCGGCTTGTCGTTCAGTCAACATACCAGCATGATTATAATCCAGTAAATTGCCCTTTTCTTTGGCGAGTAAAGTGTACTTAACCTGGCTAAAACCACATTCATCAATCATATCGCGTACATCTGACGGATTGCCTAATACGTGATCATTTTTACCAGCGATAAACCATGCCGGTGGCCATACCGCTTTAGTTGCGGCTTCTGCATAGTGAAAATTATCATCATGATCAACCCAATCACCTCGCACCCAATCAATCGTTTGTAATAATGATGCACTGCTCTCATTATCCATACCAACACGGAGTCGACAGGCATCAAAGTAGCCTTGTCTGCCAATATAAAAAGGCGCAAAACGATTCCAGAAAAAATCGACCATAAGCCATTTTTTAAATGACTTCACTTTGATAGTACGTTTGGAACCAAAGGTTAATAACGATGCAACACTAGACTGTAAATGACTATAACGAGCCAAACTACTGGCCATTAACACCCCGCCCCATGAATGGGCACACCAATGTACTTTATTAACCAAAGGATGACGCTGTAGAATAAACTGCTGCACTAGTGGCAATTGTTCACGGATGACTTCTCCTTGTCCCAACGTAAAGTCACGGTGAATTTTAGGCTCGCTTAAGCCTCGTCCTGCGGTATCCATCACATAAACATCAAAACCAGCGTTAGCTAAAAAACAGCCTAAACCACGGCCAGAACTGCTATAAAACACTCTTCCATTAGACATAGCCCCATGCAACATCAAAATAGGAATACCTAGGGCTGTCGGCAATGAAGGACGAATATGCCGAAGGTGCAATTGACCATCTCTGTATGGTATAAAAAGTGAATCTTGGAGGATATCGATAGTCAAAATAGGCAGTTATGTTAGTGATTATAAATATAAAACTAACATTACTACCATGAAATACAACTAGAATAGAGTAATAATTCTATATTTAGCCTTGTTCATAAAGGTAAACATCAAAACGTTATAGTTGTAGGCAAAACACTAATGCTCGTAAATCGACATTTTGTATCGATGCATCAGCAGCAGCAATTAATTTAGGTTTAGCATGAAATGCCACACCTAAATCTGCAGCTTGGATCATCGGAATATCATTAGCGCCGTCACCAATTGCCACTCGCTGACCTGATGGAATGCCCCACTGTTCGGCACATTGACTAATCACATTAGCTTTGTATTGAGCATCTACTACTTCACCTGTCACTTCGCCACTTAGCTTACCATCAACAATAACCAGCTCATTGGCAAACGCCGCATCAAGATTAAGTAATGTTTTTAAATGGCCCACAAATGGTGTGAATCCACCAGAAGCGACAACCAGTTTCCATTGATGCGTTTTTAACTCGGCTAACATCACTTCAAGACCAGGCATTAAAGGCAAGGTATCGCACAACTGCTGAATAATAGAGGCATCAGCACCAGCAAGTTTACTGACTCGTTGTCTTAAAGACTGTTCAAAATCCAATTCACCACGCATAGCACTTGCCGTAACTGCTGCGACCTCCTCACCCACGCCAGCCATAGCGGCGAGTTCGTCGATACATTCAATTTGAATGGCAGTAGAATCCATATCCATCACTAATAAACCGGGTTGGTTTAACCGTGCTAATGGCTGTTGAATGAGTACAATTTCTGCGGGTATATTTTGAGGAAATGACGCGACCCACCCATCATTAGCAGTTTGAGCCGACAGTTCAAAACCAAATAAATCGTTTTGCCTGTCAAGCCTTGCGATATGAGTATCACTTGATATTGAAGATAACCAGGCTTCTATCTCTGTTGAGCATTGCGCACTAAAAATAACTCGACAACGATACGGTAAGTGAGATTGTAAGTTACGTAAATAATCTGACTCTTGATAACGATATAACACACAGCCTAAATGTTGATATGTCTCACAAGTATCTGAAAATAAAAAATTTAGTAAAACATTATCACGTTGTTCAAGCATCAATACGGCCTCTTAGTATGTTACGACTATCTACTGACAAATTTTTCGATTAGTATAGCTTTTTGATAATTCTCTGTAATTGGGTTAGCACAGAATGGTTGCTCGGTAAAAGAACTCCCTAAAACAGCCTCCAATTAAATAGAAAAAACACTGAGGATTAAAGTGATTTTTGTTAAAGGTCTTAAGAAAAGGCAAAAAATTAGCAGAATTGTGCAAATCATTGTGGCAATAGCACTGATCTTCGGCCTAATGTACTTGTGGCAATCAAGTTTACGTAATGGTCAAAAATTATTAAATTCACAAACAAAAGTGATGGCAAGGCTATTAGCACAGCAAGCCGCTAATGGTGCGGCTCCAGCAATGTTTTTACAAAATGATGAGCAACTGCGATGGTTAGCATCAGCACTTGCTGCTGATCCTAAAGTGATGTCGGTGAATATCTATAATTCACAAGGTGTAAGGCTAGCCTTTGCCCAAAGTGTGTCTTATGAAAACTTAGAAGCCGACTCTGAAATATTAAAAAGCTTATTAAAACCATATCCCCCCCTGATTGAGAACGTTGTTCAAGACGACAACAATTTAGGTTACGTTGAAGTACGTTTAAATCTTGATATATTTTTCGACGAAATAAAAATATTGCATGAACAGAACATGCAATTACAGCAGATGATGTTAATTGTAGCTGGCTTTATTGGTTTACTATTATCACGGGCACTTTCATTTAAACGTGCCGATTTTGACCGCCGAAAAGCCCAAGCTAAATTACGTAAAAAACCTAAAAAATCGGCCTTGCTCGCTTCAAACGAAACGCAAGCAGACGAGTCAGAAGATGTAAAACAAGATCCTCCTGCCTAGAGAGATTGCTGACAGAAATGACAAACATAAAAAATGGGCACTCAATGAGTGCCCATTTTTATGACTAACGATTAAATTACAGTGTTAACGCTGCATCTAAAGTCATGATGATCATGTCGCTGAATGTTGTTTGACGCTCATCAGAGGTCGTCTTCTCACCGGTACGAATGTGGTCTGATACCGTTACAACACATAACGCTTTGGCGCCTAATTCATGTGCTACACCGTATAAACCAGCTGCTTCCATTTCGACGCCAAGAATACCCATTTTTTCCATAACATCAAACATTTGAGGATCTGGAGTATAAAATAGGTCGGCAGAGAAAACGTTACCTACACGGATTTTAGTGCCGTGCGCTTTCGCTGAATCAACAACAGCACTTAGCAAGCTGTAGTCTGCAATTGCAGCAAAATCGTTATCTTTAAAACGTAAACGGTTCACTTTAGAATCAGTACATGCACCCATACCGATAATCACATCACGTACTTTTACGTCAGTGCTGATTGCGCCACAAGTACCAACACGGATTAAGTTCTTAACACCGTAGTCTTTGATAAGTTCGTGTGCATAGATTGAACAAGATGGGATACCCATACCTGAACCCATAACAGAAATACGCTTACCTTTATATGTACCGGTAAAACCTAGCATGTTACGTACATCAGTCACTTGCTCAACATTTTCTAAAAATGTCTCAGCAATATATTTTGCACGTAACGGATCGCCTGGAAAAAGTACCGTTTCAGCAAAAGCACCTTCAACAGCATTAATATGTGGTGTAGCCATGTTATAACCCCTATGTTTCTATTTTATTTTGTATTGCTTAGTCATGTTTACAGTTTAGCAAAGCCATTAAACTTTATATAGAACCGTCGTTTGAAAATGTGACTAATTAATAAAAGATTCACCATAATTCATCGGTTCTAACTCAAAATAACTCGCAATAGACTGGCCAATATCAGCAAAAGACTTACGACGGCCTAGCGAGCCTGCAGATAAACCTGCACCATAAGCGAGTACCGGCACACGTTCACGAGTATGTTCAGTGCCAACCCAAGTAGGATCACAACCATGATCAGCAGTGAAAACCACTAAATCTTCAGGCTGTAAAATCGCTAATAATTCCGGTAAACGAGAATCAAAGTACTCAAGTGCTTTAGCATAACCGGCAGTGTCACGGCGATGACCATAATGAGAGTCAAAATCAACAAAATTGGTAAACACAATCGTGTTATCGCCAGCACGTTTAATTTGCGCTAAGGTTTCGTCAAATAACTCTTCAAGACCAGTCGCTTTAAATTGTTGAGTAATACCGCTGTGCGCATATATATCAGAAATTTTACCGATACTAACCACTTCACCGCCAGCATCTTTAAGCTTATCTAATACCGTAGGCGCTGGTGGTAATACCGCATAATCATGACGGTTACCAGTACGAGCGAAATCAGCAGCGCCAGTGCCAACAAACGGACGAGCAATTACGCGACCAATGTTATAAGGCTCTAACTCTTCACGCGCTATTTTGCACAAGTTGTATAGATTTTCTACACCAAAACTTTCTTCATGACATGCTATTTGGAATACAGAGTCAGCAGAGGTATAGAAAATAGGCTTGCCTGTTTTCATGTGCTCTTCGCCTAACTCTTCAAGAATTTGAGTCCCTGACGCATGGCAGTTACCTAAAAACCCATCTAAACCAGCGCGTTCAAGGATTTTATCTGTGAGTTCTTTCGGAAATGAATTGGTTAGGTCACTAAAATAACCCCACTCATAAAGGACAGGAACACCCGCCATTTCCCAGTGACCACTTGGAGTGTCTTTGCCTGAACTTAATTCGTCAGCATGGCCATAAGCACCGATGAGTTCGACATTATCAGCAAATCCAGCAGCAAATTTACCCGTACTTTCAAAACCAGCATGGCCTAGACCAAAGCGAGCAAGATTAGGTAATTTCAATGGACCTTGACGGCCGATATCCGCTTTGCCGTCAGCACAAGCTTGCGCGATGTGACCAAAAGTATCAGAGCCAACGTCACCAAACTTATCGGCGTCGGTAGCAGCACCAACACCAAAAGAGTCGAGCATTAAGATAAAAGTACGTTTCATTATTTGTTTCCTTTATAAATCTGAAGCGCGAATATAACGATATATTTCAGGCGTTTTCTCAGGCGCGCTATCACCAATAATAATGGCTTGCTGAATAGCAGCGGCAGCTTCGGCGAAAGCATCTTCAGATTGAGCATGGATCATCGCTAACGGAACATCTTTGTTAACTTCCTGACCCAATGCGCATACTTGAGTTAATCCAACACTGTAATCCAGTGCATCACCTGGTTTGCGACGTCCACCACCTAAGGTCACTACGGCTAAACCAAGTTCTCGTGTATCCATTTTGTAAGCAAAGCCAGATGTATTGGCATATACAGGTCGTACAATTTTCGCATGAGGTAAATACTTATCATATGCCTCAACAAAATCTGTTGGGCCACCTAAGCCAGACACCATTTTAGCAAATGCCTCTGCTGCTTTACCATTATCTAATACAGTATTTAGCTTATGACGAGCTTCTGCTTCATTCTGTGCAATACCACCCAAAATTAGCATTTCTGCACATAATCCCATGGTGACAGCATATAAACGTGGATTACGATATTGACCAGTCAAAAAGTTTATCGCCTCACGAACCTCAACCGCATTACCTGCACACGAAGCCAATACTTGGTTCATGTCAGTTAACAATGCCGTTGTTTTAGTTCCTGCGCCATTAGCAACAGCAGTAATACTGCGAGCTAATTCTTCAGATGCTTCGTAAGTAGGCATAAATGCACCGCTGCCGACTTTGACATCCATTGCAAGAGCATCAAGCCCCGCGGCTAACTTTTTAGATAAAATAGATGCGGTGATAAGTGAGATAGATTCAACGGTGGCGGTATTATCACGAATCGAATAGAAACGCTTATCAGCAGGGACTAAGTCACCGGTTTGACCAATAATGGCAACACCAGCATCTTTAACCACTTTGCGGAATAATTCACTTGAAGGCTCAGTTTGATAGCCAGGAATAGCATCAAATTTATCTAACGTACCACCGGTGTGACCTAAGCCACGACCTGAAATCATTGGTACATAACCGCCACAAGCTGCAGCCATAGGGCCAAGCATTAGGCTGATTACATCGCCAACACCACCAGTGCTATGCTTATCGATAATCGGGCCATTGAGGCCCAGAGAATCCCAATTTAATACGGTTCCGGAATCGCGCATTGCAATAGTTAATGCAATCCGTTCGTCCATATTCATATCTTTGAAATACACTGCCATGCCGAACGCAGCAATTTGGCCTTCTGAAACGGTGTTATGAGTAATGCCATCAACAAAGAATTGAATTTCTGCAGTGCTTAATACATCGCCATTACGTTTTTTGCGTATAATTTCTTGAGCTAAAAACATGTTACGTCTCCCTTTAGGCAACCCATCACCTTTAGGGTCGCCTTTAATAATAGGATGCTATCAAGTGATAGCGCCTCAGTACGACAATGATCCAAGGCCATACTGAGATTTTTGACTATCTATGCGATTAGTAACCTGAAGTAGGCTTAGGGGTATCAACTAATTCTAATGTATGTAATAAGCTATTTAATAAGCTAGATGCACCAAAACGGAAAGTTTGTGGGGTAACCCAATCAGCACCCAAAATGCGCGCAGCCAAGTCTAAAAACTCTGCTGTTTGTGCTGCATCACGAACACCGCCGGCAGGCTTAAAGCCTACATTGCGATTTTTCTCACTGATTACAGTTAGCATAATTTCAGCCGCTTCAAGTGTGGCGTTCACCGGTACTTTACCCGTTGATGTTTTAATAAAATCAGCACCGGCATCGATAGCTAATTCTGATGCTTTACGGATCAAAGCTGGATCTTTCAACACACCAGATTCGATGATAACTTTTAAAATCGCATCATCGCCGCACTCTTCCTTACAGGCTTTAACCAATTCAAAACCGACGGTTTCGTTACCTTCCATTAATGCACGGTATGGAAACACAACATCGACTTCATCAGCACCATAGGCAACTGCGGCACGAGTTTCTAGTACTGCGATGGCAATATCATCATTACCGTGTGGAAAATTAGTTACGGTTGCAATTTTAATGTCTTCACAATCAAGTTCATTTAGTGTTTTACGTGCAATAGGAATAAAACGAGGATAAATACAAATTGCGGCAGTATTACCTGCTGGAGACTTGGCTTTATGGCACAAATCGATGACCTTTTGATCAGTATCATCGTCATTTAAAGTGGTTAAATCCATTAATTCAATACCACGTTGTGCCGCTTTTTTTAAATCAGTCATAATTGCTCTCCGAAACGATAAATCAAAGTTGATAAATTTTTTTCAGGCAACACTATGTAGCTGGCATATGATTATAATTATGGCCGGGCCTTCAGTATTGCCAGTAAATCTTACTACTATTTACTAACCTAAGTATTCAATCTGATAACGAGTACCACGACTTGAATCCTTGAAGACCGGAAAAGATAAAACAAAGATAATTGTTTCAACTGTTCCGCGAAAAATCCATTTTAGCGCGTAAAAATAAAACTTTGTAGGGTACAAACTTTTATATAAAAACACTCTTATTAGACAATGATTTTAAATGAAAGTTCGATTTGCATTTATTGTAAAATATGGAGCCGCTAAACGCGGCTCCAACAACTCATATACAAAAAAACTAGATTTTGTAAGTTGCGGTTAGGAAGTGAGTCCAACCTGTTGTATTCAAACCATCAAAGAACTGATTCTTAAATGCATTGTCATTTAAGCCGTATGAGTGGTAGAAGTATTTAGCACCATAACCTAAAGCAAAACGGTCTGTATGGTAGTAAAGACCTAAGAAACCAGCGCCACCGTGTTCAGTGTTGTTATAGTTACCATCACTGTTTTGGCCTGAATATTCTTCGTCCATGTCAAATTGGTAATCAACATAACCTTGGAAAGATAAAAAGCTCTTGTCATCGAAGAAAACAAATGGCTTGAACCAGTTAGCTGAGAATTGGTAACCATTCCAGTCTTTACGGTTAATATCATAACTAGCGAACATGTTCATGCCAGTTTTACCTAACCATGGAACCATTACATCCGCACCAACACCCCAGAAAGACATGTTAACGTCGCCAGCACCATTACCATCGGTATTGATAGCGCCGCCACCCCAGTTAAATAGAGTAGATAAATATACTTCTTGAACTGGGCCGAAAGATAAATCTTTACCAGTAATAGCATCAAGAGAAAAACGAGGAGCTAACTTCATGAACATTTTGCTCGCGCCGTCAGCTTTATCGCCTGAATCACTGTTGCCTAAGTTGAAAACATCAACATAACCATATAGGTCAACAAAACCAGAACGTCCACCAAACTCCATCTCTAAATAGTTATGGGTAGCTTCATCTTCGTTTGCAATTGGATGCTCATCGATTGCGTACATAATGTTAAACTGCATCCACTTATAATCATTAGCGTGAATGTCACCAGTTTGTTCAGCAGCAGAAACAGTAAATGCAGAGCCCGCTAGTGCAACGGTACTTGCTAATACTAAAGTATTTAATTTTTTCATCATCAACCCCATGTATATTATTTAACTATCTTCTTGGATAGCACTTCTTTTTAATCATTCGTATTTTACCGTTACTGATATAAATCTCAATATTTAATCGATAAAAAACGAATACAAAATTCTTTTTTGTGAACAATGTCGCGACTTTTTGTCCACACATCATTAACAATTTGACATTTCAATCTTGACTAGAGAATTTAATGCATCCTCTTTTGCAATCACTAAAACAGCATAACTTCGTATTGGGAAACGGTGGATTAACACAAAAATCAATAACAACTTTATTACAAAACTGGGTCTCTAATAATTATTAAAGTAAAGACCCAGCTGTAGGAGGTATTCCCCCTGGAATTACTCTTAACTTAGATAGCTAAGAATAAACCGGCTAATGTCGCGCTCATTAAGTTAGCTAATGAACCAGCGATAACAGCACGGATACCTAGTTTTGCAAGGTCATGGCGACGTGAAGGAGCCATAGCACCTAAACCACCAAGTAAGATTGCAATAGAAGATAAGTTAGCGAATCCACACAATGCGAAAGAGATAATCGCTTTAGTACGGTCTGACATCATTGCGCCAGTTTCAGCTACTACTTTAAAGCCTTCAGCAGATGCATCAAGTAGATACGGAGCGAAGTTTAAGTAAGCAACAAATTCGTTAACAACAATCTTTTGACCGATGAAAGAACCAGCAACAAGCGCTTCGTTCCAAGGTACACCGATTAAGAAAGCTAGAGGCATAAAGATATAACCAAGGATAAGTTCTAGCGTAATACCCTCTAAACCGAACCAACCTGTTACGCCACCGATGATACCGTTGACCATTGCAATTAATCCAACGAATGCGATCAACATAGCACCAACGTTCAATGCAAGGTGCATACCTGATGCAGCACCTGAAGCAGCAGCATCTAACACGTTTGCTGGCTTATCAGGATCATCTGGTAAATCGTCCATTTCATTGATAGCCGCTTCTGTTTCTGGGTGCATCAGTTTAGCCATTAATAGGCCACCTGGTGCCGCCATGAATGACGCTGCAACTAAGTATGCAATTGGAACACCCATTTGCGCGTAACCCGCTAATACAGAACCAGCGATTGATGCTAAACCACCCACCATGATGGCGAATAACTCTGATTGAGTCATAGTAGCAATAAACGGACGCACAACTAGCGGTGCTTCAGTTTGACCAACGAAAATGTTCGCTGTTGCTGACATTGATTCAGTGCGGCTTGTGCCTAATGCTTTTTGTAGACCGCCACCAATAATGCGGATGATCCACTGCATAATGCCTAAATAGTAAAGCACTGCAATTAAAGAAGAGAAGAATATAATGACAGGTAATACGTTGATGGCGAAAATAAAACCAACTTTAAAGTTAGCTAAATCACCAAATAAGAAGCTAGTACCTGCTTGTGCATAACTAATCACACTTGATACTGCGTCAGAAACACCTTTCAGAATATCTTTACCGATTGGAACATATAATACGAAACCAGCGAAGAATGCTTGAATTGCTAAAGCACCACCAACGGTACGTACACTAATTGCTTTTCTATTATTTGATAGTGCAAAACCTATCAATAGTAAGGTGACCACCCCTACTAAACTCATTACTATATCCATTAATCATCACCCTTTTGTTAACAGTTTTTTTGAATGTTGTTAACTCACCTAATTTCCGCTGATGATTATAACTGAGCGTGAAACGAAAAGCGTCGTTTTGATCAAGTTTTTAAAGTTTAATTTCAAACCCTTACGACATTAAAAACAATTTATGTCTCTATGTTCATTAAAAAACAATTAAAGCTCAAACAGTTGCAATGCATTTTTATTCAACTGTTCTAATATACAAACAGTCGGCTTTTTCTTTAAAAATGCGATTTCGGACACAATTCGAGGAAGAATAAGAGGGGTATTACGTGATTTAGGATGATCAAAAGGAGGCATACTTGGTGAATCAGTTTCCAATAAAAAGTGCTCTAAAGGTAAATTAACCACTGTTTCTCGAAGCTTTTTCGCACTTGGATTGAGTATTAAAGCACCAACACCTAATTTAAAACCGAGTGAAATATAACGTTTCGCAATTTCACTATTGCCATAGAACCCATGCACTACGCCGCCTTTAGGCAGTCTAATATGTGCCAACATTGACAATAATTCTTGGTGAGCTTTAACAGCATGTAAAATGACGGGTAATTGGTAAATTTGAGCAAGCGATAACTGTTTCTCAAGTAACAACAATTGTTTATCCGACCAATGGTGCAATTTATCCAGCCCACACTCCCCAACAGCAACCAAACGCCTATTCTTGCTATATTGTTGTATCGTTGCTTCAAGCTTAATAATGGCAGCATCAATGTCCTCAGGCACGTACCAAGGATGAATACCAAGGGAGAAATAACAATTAAACTGCTGTGCTATTAGAATTTGCTTTTGCCATTTATCAACCGACACACCAGGTAAAATAGCAGAGCTAATACCATGGCGATGCATGGCATCAAATAATTGTGTTCTATCATCATCGAACTCTGACATGTCGAGATGAGCATGAGTATCAATCATAAGGTTGCTCTTTTTTATTGCCATTCTGATTTATGACGGGCTCAGATGTCGATGCTTCATTTTTAGGTTCGCTCAATCGTGGTACACAGCTGCGTTTATTTTCTAGGGTTAACCCCATCTCATCACACCATAAAATGTACCTTTGCCAGGGTTTTACAATAAATAGCCTAAAAATAGCCTTAATCATCTTAATTCCCTGTTAAAAATAATAATAAAAAAGGCGGCACAGCCACCTTTTTTAACATATCTGTAAAAAACTTCTTAACATTTAATGTTCGCGTGTTTTGGCAAACTCAACATCAGGGTAGCGTTCCATCGATAAGTTTAGATTCACCATAGTAGGAGCAATATAGGTCAAGTTATTACCGCCATCTAGGGCTAAATTTTGACTACATTTACGTCGAAACTCTTCTAATTTACGCTCATCTTTGCAATACACCCAACGTGCGGTACTCACACTGATACCTTCGTAAATAGCTTCTACGTTATATTCACTTTTTAAGCGTCCAACAACTACTTCAAACTGTAGCACACCAACCGCACCTACGATTAAATCGTTAGAATCAATTGGTCTGAAGACCTGAACGGCTCCCTCTTCAGATAATTGCACTAACCCTTTAAGCAACTGCTTTTGTTTTAGTGGATCTTTTAAACGAATACGACGGAACATTTCAGGTGCAAAGTTTGGCACCCCAGTAAAGCGAAGTTTTTCGCCTTGAGTAAATGTATCACCAATTCGCATGGTGCCATGATTATGTAATCCAATAATATCGCCTGGGTACGCCACTTCGGCACGACTTCGATCACCAGCCATAAAGGTCAAAGCATCACTAACATTGACATCTTTACCGATGCGAACATGGTGCATTTTCATACCTTGTTCATATATACCCGAGCAAACACGCATAAAAGCAACACGGTCTCGATGTTTTGGATCCATATTGGCTTGTATCTTAAAAATAAAACCAGAAAACTTTTCTTCATCAGGCGTGACATTTCGTACATCACTTTCACGGGGAAGCGGCTTTGGAGCCCATTCCACGATACCATCCAAAATATGATCCACACCAAAGTTACCTAAGGCTGTACCAAAATATACTGGCGTAAGCTCGCCTTTTAGAAAAGCTTCTTGATTGAATTCATTTGAAGCGCCAGCGACCAGTTCCATTTCATCACGTATTTCAGAGGCATACGATCCAAGAACTTTATCTAATTCAGGATTATGTAATCCTTTGATAATACGCTCATCTTGAATTGTATGACCCATACCGCTCTGGTATAAAATGATTTCATCACGCAGAATATGATACACACCTTTAAATTCCTTACCTGAACCAATTGGCCAAGTAATCGGTGCACAAGCTATTTTTAAGATGTCTTCTACTTCATCCATCAATTCAATGGGATCACGAATATCGCGGTCACATTTGTTCATGAATGTCACAATAGGTGTGTCACGCAAGCGCGTCACTTCCATAAGCTTAATAGTACGATCTTCGACACCTTTAGCGGAGTCGATAACCATTAAACATGAATCTACTGCGGTTAGTGTACGGTAGGTGTCTTCCGAAAAGTCTTCGTGACCAGGCGTATCAAGTAAATTGATGAGCGCGCCACCGTAAGGGAATTGCATCACAGAGGTGGTAATCGAAATACCACGATCTTTTTCCATTTCCATCCAATCAGATTTAGCATGTTGACCAGACTTTTTGCCTTTTACCGTGCCAGCCTTTTGTAAGGCATTTCCGAATAAAAGCACTTTTTCGGTGATGGTGGTTTTACCCGCATCGGGGTGCGAAATGATGGCGAAGGTACGACGCTTGTCGACCTCAACTTTATTGCCTGACATGTTAACCTTGCACTAGCCGCTAAAAAAGGCGCAAATTATAGCGCCTATCGATAGAATTGGCTAGGCAAAGTGTTTTTTAGCTCTTAGATGACAATTCGTTAGATTGTTGAATCATATTTTTCATTCTGGCTAATTCAATTCTCGCATAACGATGCTCAACAAAATCATAAATATTGGTGGCTAACGTTAAACGATAGAAATTAGCCGCTTGCTGATATTGACCATTTTCAGCAGCATGTTTCGCCAAGTAAAAATAGGCTTCACATAAACGTTCTGCATATTCTTTAGGCTGAGACAAACCTTCTTTTGCGGCAGCAAATACTTGTTCTTGATTTATCTTACCTAAGTAAAAATCGACTAACACACTAGACCAGTCTTTATCCTTTAACTGCTGACGCTGTATCGCAAGGTCTGCCAAAGCAGGCTTACTATCGATTGAGGAAGACATCAAATACAACCATAAAGCTCGATAACCGTCACTTGGGTCACGATCATAGAATGCTTTCATATCATCAACGGCTAATTCGTAACGTTCGCCATAATATAATGCAATACCACGATTTAAAAAGGCATAGTCATAGTTTGGTGACAGTTCGAGTACACCATCAAATGCTTCATAAGCACTATCAAACTCGCCTTCTTGAGTGTAATAAATACCAAGAAAGTTATATGCATCGGCTAGATCAGGTTGTAATTTTAATGCTTGATGAAAATCGATTCTGCCAAGTAGACGTAATCCGACACTGTCATAAATGACCCCTCGATCGTAATGAAAACGTGCACGTTGTTCGTCAGTTAACTCCATGGTAGCTAAAATTTCATTTAGCTTTGCGAGTGTCACTTCTAATTTATAATCAGGCATAACCGGCGCGACAATCATCTGCCCTGCAATATTATCATTTGAACCTAACGTTGCAGCACACCCTGACAACAACATACTTGCACCGACAACAACGGCAACGATTGTGGTGCGTAGTTTACATTCCATCCGCTTTACCTTATCAGGTTCTATTAATATTCAATATCATAGCAATCTGGCAATCTAAGAGCCATGCACATTACAGATTATTTTTTTATAGATAAAAAAAAGGAGATCAAATGATCTCCTTTTGTGTCGTTAAGCCTTTAAATTACATTACTCAGCAGTTTCTTTCGCTTGAGCTTCTTTAATTGATAGTCTTACACGACCTTGACGATCCACTTCCATTACTTTAACAGCAACTTCTTGGTTCATCTCTAAATGGTCTGACACGTTAGCAACACGCTCATCGCTAATTTGCGAGATGTGAACTAAACCGTCTTTACCAGGAAGAATGTTAACGAACGCACCAAAATCAACGATACGAATAACTTTACCGTTGTAGATACGGCCCACTTCAACTTCTGCAGTGATTTCTTCAATACGACGGATTGCTTCTTTAGTCGCTTCACCGTTTGAAGAGGCAATCTTCACAGTACCATTATCATCAAGCTCAATTGTAGTACCCGTTTCTTCGGTAAGCGCACGAATTACCGCACCGCCTTTACCAATAACGTCACGGATCTTCTCAGGGTTAATCTTGATGGTAGTGATTCGTGGAGCATGGGCAGAAATATCGTCACGATGTGAACCAATAGCTTGATCCATAACGTTTAGAATATGAACACGAGCACCATAAGCCTGTTGCAGTGCGATATCCATGATTTCTTTAGTGATACCTTCGATTTTGATATCCATCTGTAATGCAGTAATACCATCACGAGTACCGGCTACTTTAAAGTCCATATCGCCTAAGTGATCTTCATCGCCTAAGATGTCAGAAAGCACAACGAAATCGTCACCTTCTTTAACTAGACCCATTGCAATACCCGCAACAGAAGTCTTGATTGGTACACCTGCATCCATCAATGCTAATGAAGTACCACATACTGAAGCCATTGAGCTTGAACCGTTAGATTCAGTAATTTCAGATACAACACGAATGCTGTACGGGAATTCTTCAGCTGAAGGCATCACGGCATTCATACCACGCCATGCTAACTTACCATGACCGATTTCGCGGCGCTTAGGTGAGCCAACCATACCTGTTTCACCAACAGAATACGGAGGGAAGTTATAATGAAGCATAAAGCGATTAGTACGTTCGCCCATGATGCTATCAATCTTCTGCGCATCACGTTCAGTACCTAAAGTACAGGTTACTAATGCTTGAGTTTCACCACGTGTAAATAATGAACTACCGTGAGTACGTGGAAGTACACCCGCTAAAACACTTAACGCGCGGATCATATCTGGTTCACGACCATCGATACGAGGCTTACCACTGATAATACGGCCGCGAACAACGCTTTTCTCTAAACTACCGAGTAAGTTGTCTACTTCACGAGTATCAACATCTGGATTCTCTGCAACTAGTGCAGCTTTAGCAGTAGCTTTAACAATACCGACTTGTACATAGCGGTCTTGTTTAACTTCAATTTGGTAAGCTTCTGTCATGCCAGCTTCTGCAAGATCTTTGATTTTAGCAACTAACACTTGATCTTGAACTGGTGCAGTCCAATCCCATGTTGGTTTGCCAGCTTCAGCCTTGAACTCGGCAATAGCATCAACAACAACTTGTTGTTGATCATGTCCGTAAGTTACCGCACCTAACATGATTTCTTCTGCAAGCGCTTTAGCTTCAGATTCAACCATAAGTACAGCAGCTTTAGTACCCGCAACCACTAAATTTAGTGAACTTGTTGCAAGCTGATCAACTGTTGGGTTAAGTACATATTCATCGTTGATATAACCAACACGCGCAGCACCTAGTGGGCCACTGAAAGGAATACCAGAAATTGCTAACGCTGCTGAGGTACCAATCATCGAAACAATATCTGGCTCGATTTGTGGATCAACAGAAACCACAGTGATGATAACTTGAACTTCGTTTTTAAAACCGTTAGGGAATAAAGGACGAATAGGACGGTCAATTAGACGCGCAATCAGAGTTTCATCTTCTGATGGACGGCCTTCACGCTTGAAGAAACCACCAGGAATTTTACCTGCAGCATAGGTTTTTTCTTGATAGTTAACAGTTAGCGGGAAGAAGTCACGGCTTAAATCCGCTACTTTTTTACCAACTACAGTAACTAATACTGTGGTATCGCCCATGCTTGCTAAAACTGCAGCATCAGCTTGACGTGCAATAACACCTGTTTCTAAGGTGACTGTATGTTGACCATACTCAAAACTCTTTACAATTGGATTCACGTGACCCATTCCTTAATTTAATGACCTTTAATTACGCGCACAAGTATACTTCAATTAGACCGAATAGTTAAATAGACGCGAGTTACAGAATGTGAAAATCTTTAAAATAATCATTTTCCTACATGAGATCATCGTATTAACAAATGATTTAGACGTTATTAAGCAAAAAACTTTACGATTAAGTGACCTGAGGTTTGCTATTTGATTTGATTATTGATGACAAGACAGATGAATTTGACTAAAGTTGTAGCTAATAGTGTCAATTTTTGTAAGGGTTAACTAATTAATTAGCCACGTTAAGATTGATTTAATAGAACCTATAAATCATGAGTAACTTTAGCATTTTAAATGCTAAAAACAACGTAGAATTAGTCACTTATATGACATGGAATAATACATGACTGCCCGTTTTAAGTCTCTTACATGGAAACAAACTAACTTAGTGGTATTTACTGCTTTGTTTTTTGCAATTGCCATCTTTATCGTAGAAATTGCGTTAGTTGTTATAACGACTAAACAACAGCTTACAGCAGCACAGCAAGAACTACTCAATTCTGTCGAGCAAACCACTACGAATGCGGTATGGTCGTTAGATGACAAACTTGCTAGTCAAACACTCGAAGGCATCATCAAAGTAGATAACGTCGGATCAGCGGTCATTGAGCTTGATGATGGTTCGCTATTTGTATCTGTGGCCAATGAATCTGATGAGTTTTCCAATAACTACATATCGTTAAGTAATCGTCTTTTTGGTAATTTGAAAGAAATTTCCCGTTCGCTGTATCGTCCGTTCTACTTTGAAGGCAACAAACAACAGCAACTCATTGGCACATTGACCATTTTTTACGACACCCAAAAACTGACGACTAAACTCTTTAGTCAGCTACAACTTGGGCTAATAGCGACATTGGCTCGCGCACTATTGCTCACTTTAGTATTAACAGTGGTGTTTCATCGTTTTTTAACACAACCCATCGCACGCATTAGTGAAGCTATTGATAAAATTGATCCAGACTATCCAGATGAAAACTTGTTGCCGATGTCTCAAGCCCATAAAGATGATGAATTAGGCCTAGTGACCAGTAAATTTAATCAAATCTTATTACAGTTCAGCCAAACTCAAAATAAACTGCGAAAAATGGCGACGCGTGACCCATTAACAGGGCTACCGAATCGAACCTTATTGTTAGAAACACTCAATGTGACAATTCAACGTTCACGTGTTCATAAGCGAAATTTTGCACTACTTTTTATAGACTTAGATCGTTTTAAAAACGTCAATGACTCTTTAGGTCATGCATTAGGAGATCAATTCCTCGCCCGAATCGCACGTATTTTAGAAAGAGTGGTAGGTGATCGAGGTAGCGTAGCGCGCTTAGGCGGCGATGAATTTGTTATTTTAGCCGATGAAATTCAAACCCCGTCACAAGCAGCTGATTTTGTTGATAAGTTGCTGATCCAATTAAACACTCCAATTCAGCTAAACGAACATGCTATTCACCCAGCAGCGTCTATCGGTATATCGATATATCCCGAAGATGGTAACACCGCAGAGGATTTAATTCGTCATGCAGATATTGCCATGTACAGCGCTAAAGCCGCTGGTTCTAATCAATGGTCGTTCTTTAAACAACAAATGACCGAACGTGCTGCAGTAAGATTACGTACAGAAGCCTCGTTACACGATGCTTTGAAAAACAACGAGTTTTTATTATATTTTCAACCTAAATTTGACTTAAATACCAATAAAGTCGTCGGATGTGAAGCTCTTATTCGCTGGCAAAAAGACGGCCGATTAATAAGTCCTATGTCATTTATCCCTGTAGCCGAAGAAACCGGTATTATCATCCCTATTGGACGTTGGGTTATCGAGCAAAGCTGTAAAGTCATCAGGGAATGGCAACGTAAATATAATTATGCTATCCCTATTGCTGTGAATGTGGCCTCGCAACAATTTGCAGATGCCAGTTTAGTACCTGATATTAAACAATTGGCAATTCGTTACCAAATACGTCCGGAATTACTTGAAATAGAAATTACAGAAACGTCACTGATGAATGATGTTGAACAAGCAATTACCAAATTAGAACAACTCAAATCAGCGGGTTTTGGTATTGCGGTCGATGATTTTGGCACAGGATATTCTTCATTATCATATCTACGTCATTTGCCGATTACCACAATGAAAATTGACCGTGCATTTGTTAGCGATCTCCCAGAAGATAGCGCAATTGCGTCAACTATTTTAATGCTCGGGCGCCAGCTTGATTTGACCATTGTTGCTGAAGGTATTGAAAATATTCAACAACTTGAATGGTTAAAAGAAAATCAATGTGAAATCGGTCAAGGTTTTTACTTCAGCCAGCCATTACCCATAGAAGAATTTGAAGAAAAATATATTGCCTGCAATACCGCTAAAATAATGCATGTTTAACGGCAACAAACGCAAGCCTAAATCAGACATGCCAAAGTATTCTTTAGCGGCCAATTATGAATAAAGCTTGATCGTAAGAGTTGGGTTGGTCTGTGGCGAGTTAGTCACAATAAAGCGGTATTATCTAAAGGTGGCTGTCTTAACCTTCCGCAGGTTATATTACCTCATCTAAAGAGCTTAATTTTTTCGGCAAAATTGTAAGCATTCTCTATTCTCTATTCTCTATTCTCTATTCTCTAAAAAATTCTACTCAACCGGATCAACTGTGGTGTGGCGATGTGACGTATGTTTGGGTTGGTTATCGTTGGGCATATTTAGCGGTGGTTCTAGACCTGTTTTCCCGTAAACCTGTTGGGTGGGCGTTGTCATTATCGCCTGACAGCGAGCTGACATGCAAAGCCTTGAAAATGGCATTTGAGTTAAGGGGGAAACCTGAGAATGTGATTTGTCACAGCGATCAAGGTTCACATTACACAAGCTTGAAATTCAGACAATTATTATGGCGTCTTCAAATTGAGCAAAGTATGAGTCGTCGCGGGAATTGTTGGGATAACACGCCAATGGAGCGCTTCTTTAGAAGTTTGAAATCTGAATGAGTACCCGCCAGTGGTTATGGGAATTTTACAGAAACAGACAAAGCGATCACAAATTACATCACTGGATATTACAGTGAAACTAGACTTCATCAATATTATGGTGGGTTAACGCCAAATGAGTCAGAACGTTTATATTGGAGTGACTCTAAAGCAATGGCCAATTTTACTTGACCACTACAGTGCTAGCTATAAGTTAATAAGTTCTTTGCTCATCTAATTCTCGCACGTATGCATCTTTAAATTTTTTATCTTCTGCAATGCATTCAACAACTCGTTTAACCAATAAACGTTCGTTAGATATTGTTGGCACGTATTCCGCAAGTAGAGCACTTTGCTCTTGTATCGCTAATTTTTTTTCCCATTCAAACAAGGCAATATTTGGACCGTTGGGTGTTTGTATATGACATTTATACGGAATATAATCAGTTTCATCTTCTGCAAAAGCAGAATAAGTAATAAAAATATATAAAATTGCTGTAAATATTATGCTTATTCTCATTTCCAACACTCCGAAGGTGACTTAGCACCCGTTGAGGTTAACGATATCGTTGCACAAGCCGTATCACGAGTCGCTTGTACTCCAACAGCAGTAGCTGTCACGGTGTAATCATCACCACTCAGCGTTGTATCAACCTTATAATAGGTATTTTCAACAATCCAAGGATCTGCTTTCAACCCAAGTTTAGTCATATCAGTTGCAAAGCTACGATGATCTAAATAATACTGTTCTTGCAAATTGGCAACATGCATCACCCCTGCCAAACCGTCACCACGAGCACCTTTAGCAACAAACTGAGTATAATTAGGATATGCTATTGAAGCTAAGATCCCCACGATCACAACAGTGATCATCACTTCAATTAATGTGAATCCTTTCTGATTTATCATTGCTTTTTTACTCATCTTTATTCATCAATATGATAATAAATTTTATTAACGCCTGGACCAGCACCGATACATTTATTATCACCAGCAGCACAGCCATCACCCTCATCATCCACTTTATCCATATCATCACCAGCAGAGCCAATACCAATTAAATACATATAACTATCTGATGTACCATTTGGTGGTATGACTAACTGAGGCGTATCAGGTACTCGTGCGCCCATTTCTAAATATTCTTGAGTATATGAACGAGTACCTTTGTGTAAATCAAAGCCGTATAATCGACCCTCACCAGATGCAAGACATTGATTTGATGATGTCACATCGCCTGGAACATAAGAGGTAAAGTACACTTTTCCTTGAATGATTGTAGATGCCGATAAACTTTTTTCTCCTTTCGCGGCGAAGTTATAATACCAACCTCGTTTTGCACCAAACTCAATATTTTGCTGTTCAGTTGTCGGAGGCGTAGAAGATACATTATAAAGATTTGCTAACTCCAACGGAGCAGGTATCTCTTTACCTGCAGCGCCAGTAAACGATTTAGTCACGACATTACGGTCTTGTAACACAAAAAACTTGTCTGAGCGCGTTGTATCTAAAGGATGTGGCCTGTGACCACTGCCTACGGTAACTGCATCATAAGGAATATTCTGGTACGTCAAACTAGTAGTAGTATTACTATCAGCATCCGTCACTGACACTTGAGAAATGTTAGTAAATACTGTTTGCGCCACTGCAGGTTCGGCAAAAAAACGTCTATCGGTTGCTTGTGTAGAACCACCTAGACTCGCAAACTTAAACGCCGTCCACGGACTGGTAGAACTCGTCGGTGAAGCACTGGGTAAATCCATACGCCAAATATTAGCCCCTGTGTCAGTTGCATATAATCTGTCAGTCAATCTATCACCGTTACTGTCTAATATTGCAATACTATTTGGAATGCTATCAACAATACCAGGTAATTGTGTTCCACTAGAACCTGTACCAAATCGATACACTAGGGCTCCAGTTTCAGCGTTTAAAATATAAACACTGCGACCGGTAGTGTCATCAGTACCAACCCCTGCACCATCTTTTGTTGAAGGGTTATATCCACCGCCAATAATCACAACTGGAGATGCGGTACCAGCAGAGGTATTACCCGCTGGCACTCCTGGAATAAACGTGACCACAGGCTCAGCCCAAGACTGGCCCATATCACTCATCCCTGTGGAGCTCGGGTCAACTTTCCACATAAATTGTGGTGAATCAGGATTGGTAATGTTGAGCGCATAATAAGATTTCCCACCGCGGCGCATACCCACAAATAACCAAGCTTTATCAATTGCACCTGATGCATTTCTTTTTACATATGCAACAGGCGGGCTATCCATTCCGTAAACAGAATGAACGCCTGTTGGTACGTTTGCCCTTAACTCACGAAGGTTAGGCAGTAACTCTTGCGGCATAAATGACCAGGACTCTTCAATACTCGAACCACTGTCTTTAAACATGTGTAAAAAGCCTGCATTGGTGCCCAGTAAAATACGTATATCTGGTGAGCTTTCAGTACCATAGTTAATGGCTAACGGTTTAGAATGCAGTGGGTCGCCCATAATATCTGAGCGCTTATCTGTTGTTGAACCGTCTTTGTCTTCATCATCAACATCAATGCCGATCGCCCAATCGAATAATTTAGTTAACTCAGATGTGTCTACGCCCATAAAGGCAGCCAAGGCAGCTTCACTGCCAATACCTGGACTGGTTACAGCTTTTGATTTAGTGAAAGCTTCAATAGCGCCACCTGTACCAAAGTTCCCGTATAACGTTCGACTTGGCGTTGATTGAAGCTTAGTTAATGCTCCACCGATTTCAACATTATTACCATCACCGCCGCCGCTTGTGGCACTGCAGACAGCATCCGATGTCCAATAAGAACATGCCGACGAGGCCAAATTACCATCACCATCAATGGCATCATTACCATTTTTATCGACAACATCACCAGATCCAGTCACCTTAAATTTTTTCAAATTACCAATCCAACGAGGACCTTCGTTAGGTAAAAACATCGCGTAATAAACCGAGTCTAATGTTTGGGTTCTATCAAAGTTATTACTGGCAACTGATGGTGAAGTGAAACTTGAATTAGTTTCTAGAATATTAGAGAAGATAGATTGTAAAGCCTCTTGCAATCTTGCAGCATCGGATGCTGGAAAATATGCACCGCCGCCACGATTTGCTGTTTCTTGCAGAAGTGTTGCAACACTCGTTGCACCAGAACCATAACCAATGGTATAGGTCGATACAGTTTGTGTTCCATCAAGGCTAGTATTAACATCATTTGTGTTTAACCAGCCTGCTAGCGCAGCTAAATAACTACTTGAGTATCTATTACTGGTAGTTACACCTGAGAGACCTAAAACTTTACTATCTGCATCATTATCACTAACAGGAGCACCATCTGTAACATATATAATATAGGCCTTATCTTGACATTGTTTACCGACAAAAGGGGATGTGTAGACACCATTAACCTCTACAGTCAGGTCTCTAAATGGAGTTCGAGTAGGATCATCGTCACCATAATCAACACCTAAACCTGCAAAATAGCGGTAGGCTTCATAAAGGTTTTCGCATAAAGGGGTATTACCGCCAGCGGTAAAACTACCGATGGTGGTGAGTAAGTTGGATTTATTAGCATCATTATTCGTTGTTATGCCATATACAATTCTACCACCGTTTGTACTGCTACTAGTATTTCGGTTAAACACACTCAAACCGAAATCAACACCAGGTGTTGTAACAATTGTATCTTCAATTACCCGTTGGGCAACTTGTAGTCGAGAATAACTACTCTGAGTTTTAGTACTATGATACCAATCAACATACCTTTCGGTATATATTGTAATCGGTTGACCAATGCCAAAATTGGTTAATTTAGCTTTTGCGACGGCAGCATCAATTTCGGTTGAAGTCGATGAGTTATCGATAGCAGTATAACGAACAGGGTTTGAACTCACCCCTAAGCCATCGACAGGAAAACCGTTTGTTTCCTGACGGTTAGCATAATTCAATTCAGCTATATCTTCATAACAATCAACATATTGAATACCAGTTCCGTCAGTCAGAGGGAATTCAGACCATTCACCATTTTCACCAATATATTTGTGCTCACGAAGATATCCGGTAAACATACCATAATCTTTTAGATAGCGATCACTGACACCGCAACCATTAAACTTAGCTTCGAAATATTGGTTACTTGAAGACAAAGGAATATTACTACTGCTACGAGTAAAAAATAACTTAGTTGTTCCTCTTAAGCGAACGCCATTATTATTGACATTTTCATTACCACGGCTATAAGGATCGTCAGTCGAAAAACTGGTGCTCATACTGCCGGATGTATCAAAAATAATGAGTACCTGCGGTTTTGAGCCTGTACGTGCGGTAGACTCAAGTACATACAACTCAGTATCATCGGCAAAGCTGATGGATGAGTAAGCCAAAATTGCAAATAGCAATGTATAAGATAATTGTTTAAAAAACATGACTAACTCCTTCAGTACACTTCTTGTTCAATACCAGCAACCACTGTCACTAGCCCCATATTATTGCGGCCAAATGTTGCAGCGCTCGAAATTTCAATTCGGCGACAAAATATAGGAATTGAATTGCCTTTTACATTTCGTTGACATTTCACATCACCTACAATCAATGGCGTTATGGTATTTGTAACACCTAATTCATTATCAATTGTTTGAGAAATAGCTGTCATACTTGTGAAAGTGTTGCCTGTATTCGCCAAAATAACTTTATCTTGTCCGCCTTGAGCTGAAGCCATCGCTTCAATTCGTTCTGAACCAGCACCAGACATTCTCAATGACTGTGTCGAATTGACTGCCAATGCCACACCAATCAAGGTCATTAACACTAGGACGATTAACGAAAAAAACAACACAATTCCCTGCTGCGTCTTTATTGATGTGATCATTTACCTACCTTTCCTGCATCCACTCAAAAAAATTACGAAATGAGCTGTGATATTATTGGTTGATTAAAATTGGATTTTCTAAAACAATAGTGCTTGAAACTATTTTTCGACGAAAGTTATCATTAAGTGGTCCAATGGTCTTGTCACCTAGCTTATAAGTATTATCATTTGTATAACTTCTGTCTTCTTCGCTTGAACGAACCAATAAAAATACCCTTAAAGCAACTAAACGCTGAAACTGTTCATTATCCCACATTAACGTTGTTACGTTTTGCGCAGGCATATAACTGTCTGCTGTGCCATCACCATTACTATCAAAACCATATAAAATACGCATATTTTCTATGCCTTCTACGAGCTGTTCTTCGTTATTCATGCCGTTATTTATTGATAACGTCCGACGCCTTAAAACGGGAGTGGTGCCGTCATTACGAACAAAGTAGACATGATGCTGGTATTCCCAAATGCGGCTATTCGCTAACCCAGGGGCAGCGGCACTGCCATTGAAAAATATGATTTCATTTTGCGTAGATGCTGCGTAATAGCGTGTTGCGGTGAGAACTGTTGCAGGTGGTCCCATTAAGCGTTTAATTTGGATAACATCTGTGGCGTTATTAGGTGTAATACACGCTAGTGATTCTGCACTTACGCCTTGCTCGTATCCCCACAAGCGCCTGAAATGAGAAAGTTGTGTATTAGGAAAACTGGCATTATTCAATCCTGCACCCACGCAATCAGCCGTTACTGCGGTGGCAGATAACGTTGTATCAGTGCCAACAATCAAATCAGCACCCGTAATGTCACCCATAAAACCAAGCTGGCTTAAGTCGCGTTCCATAATCGCTAATGCGATTCGGCCATTTTCTTGTAATTGATTAAATTGGCTGGTTGTTGTTACATTACTTGAAGACATGCTAAACATAGTAAAAAGGCCTGCTGTTAAAAACAAGCTAATCAACATCGCGACCATTAACTCAACTAGCGACATTCCTCGCTGGATTACTGATTTCTTCATCATCTTAATATCGCCGTATTAACCACTAATGCACGTCGCCTGTCACTACTCGTTCCACAACCTTGTACAACGCTAGATTGTCCTGAAGCGCCATCTGAAGATGATCTAACGCCCTTCCAAGTGATTACGACCATGACATTATTATTAGCGTCTATATTTATACAAGCTGTTGGAGAATCTAATCCACCCACATTATTATTGTCAGATGATTTTTCATTTTCACCTAAAAACGCGCGTTCCCACTGATATAAGTCCCAGTTTCTTGTTTCAATGTTGGTACATAGAACATTACCACCCACAGCAACATCACAAGATTTGGCCGATGATATAGATGAACCAGTATAAGTCCCTGCATAGGTGGCTAGTTGACTACTGTTTATACGCATTCGATTAATGATGTCGTTAGCATAATACGAGGCTTGAGTTTGTTGAAAAGATTCGAAACTGCCTTTCTTGGCAACTAAATGAAGATTAAAAATCCCAATAAGGCCAATCACTAGAATAACCAGTGAGACCATTACTTCAATTAAGGAAAATCCATTCCTTTTGCATGACATGAACGTAAAACCTCCAGATAAAATCAAAAGTAGATATTTTCACTCTTGAATATCGATATTTTATACAGCACAACTATTTAACCAGTCTAAACATTCAGCATAGATAATAACTGACTTAAATGTAATCAGATAGTATCAATTTTGTATGATTAATAGAACAACATATTTTATCCGTATTATACTCGGTTTACTTTGTAAGCACAAAAAACCCGCAACTTAAATTAAGTTGCGGGTTAATATTTATAGATGATTGAAATTACTAACGTAATTCAGCTGGAACTGCAAATACAGTGTCTTCTTTACGGCCTTCAACTTCAGTAATAATACTTGGAGCAAGTTTAGCTATCGCGTTAACAACTTGTTGCACTAACACCTCAGGCGCTGAAGCACCAGCAGTTACTGCTACTTTTTTCACACCATCAAACCACACAGCCTCAACGTCAGCAGCGGTATCAACGAGATAAGATTGCGTACCTGTTTTTTCAGCCAGCTCACGTAATCGATTTGAGTTAGAGCTATTTTTAGAACCGACAACAATCAATAAATCGACTTCGGAAGACATACTACGTACAGCATCTTGTCGATTTTGCGTCGCGTAGCAAATATCATCCTTACGCGGCCCCTCAATTGAAGGAAAGCGCTTTTGCAATGCAGTAATAATATCTAAGGTGTCATCAACAGAAAGTGTTGTTTGAGTGACAAAGCATAAGTTGTCTGGATTATTGACCTGAAGATTATTAACATCCTCTGGAGACTCAATAAGATAAACACCACCTTTAGGATTATCATATTGTCCCATAGTGCCTTCAACTTCTGGATGGCCTTCATGACCAATCAAAATGCACTCAATACCTTTACGACTTGCACGAGTCACTTGTAAATGTACTTTTGTCACTAAAGGACATGTCGCATCGAAGACTTTTAAACCACGATTTTTAGCTTCTTTACGCACAGCTTGTGATACACCGTGAGCACTAAAAATAACAATACTGTTGTCTGGCACTTGGTCAAGTTCATCAATAAAAAGAGCACCACGCTGTTTTAGATTTTCAACCACATATCGGTTATGTACCACTTCATGGCGTACATAAATTGGTGGTTCAAATAACTCTAAAGCACGCTCAACAATACTGATAGCACGGTCAACACCGGCACAAAAACCACGAGGGTTGGCCAATAAAATACTCAGTTCTGGAGACGTCGGATCAACTTTTAGCATGTGATACCTTTTTTACTCAGTTATGACACTGATCACTTCAAGTTCAAACGTAAGCGTGCGTCCTGCGAGTGGATGGTTTAAATCGACGGTAATTGAATCACCAGCAGTATCGCGAACGATACCCGGTATTTCACTGCCACCAGGACCCGCAAAACTCACAATAACACCGTCTTCAAGCTTCATATCTGCAGGAAATCGACTTCTGTCCATATAGTGAATCGCATCAGGGTTTGACTCACCAAAAGCGTCTTTTGCCGCTAAGGTAAATGTGTGCTTATCACCTTCTTTCAAGTCTTTTAGTTCGTTTTCAAAAGCCGGACTTAGACTACCGTCACCAATATTTAAACGTGAAGGTTTGCCAGATGATTTTGTACTGTCGGCTGTGGACCCGTCTTCCAGTACAATATTCATATGACATATTAATGAATGACTGTCTTGCTTATTTAAATCTGTCACAGTTAATCTTGCTCCTTCGGTGGCTTTGCTTCGGGTCTGAATGATTCCCAAATGATCAGTACCGCACCAATAAAGATGCCTGCATCGGCAATATTAAATGCAGGGTAATGGCTGGTATTCCAGTAAAAATCGACAAAATCAATTACAAAACCATGCATTAAACGATCAACCAAATTACCTAATGCGCCGCCAATAACTAAGGTAAAGGCTAAATTACTGCGCCATAACGCATAAGATTGTTTACGCAACCAGATTGTTAACAAGGTACTAAAACCGACAGCAATGATGGTAAACAACCAACGTTGCCAACCACCAGCTTCACTTAAAAAACTGAACGCGGCACCGTAGTTTCGCACGTAAGTGAAATTGAAAAATGGTAAAAGCTGTATAGACTCATACAATTCAAAATTACTCAGGACCCATTGTTTAGATAGCTGATCGGCTAAAAACACCAATGCAGCTACCCAATACCAACGTAAGCCACTGTCTTTCCATGTTAATGGCACAGTACTCATTATCAATGTTTCCTTAAGCGAATTCGCGTTGCTCGCCTTCACCTTCAATATTGGTCACACAACGCTGACACAATGTTGGGTGAGCTTCAATGGTGCCAACCTCTTCACGATAGTGCCAGCAACGCTCACACTTCTCGGCAGCACTTTTGGCAACCACTAGTTTAAGCGAACTTAATTCGGTTTCGATGGCATCGCTACCCGCTTGTGACATATCCGTAACCGCTGCTTTAGAGGTGATAAGGATAAATCGTAACTCATCACCCACTTTAGCTAACTCAGCCGCTAAATCAGCATCGGCGAACAATGTCACTTCAGCTTCTAATGAACCACCAATACGTTTATCACGGCGTGCTTGTTCGAGTACTTTATTAACTTCATTACGGACAGTTAATAGTTTTTCCCAATAATCATCGCTTAAATCACTTTCAAGAGTGACGGCTTCTAAGCCTTGATACCATTCTTGGGTAAACACATACTTTTCACGTTTACCGGGTAATAATTGCCACACTTCATCAGCGGTAAAGCTTAAAATTGGCGTCATCCAACGAACCATCGCCTCGGCAATATGATAAAGCGCAGATTGACAGCTACGACGTGCATGCCCTTCTTGCTTAGCGGTGTACTGGCGATCTTTAATAATATCAAGATAGAAACTGCCTAACTCTACAGAACAGAACTGCATCAGTTTTTGAGTCACTAAATGGAAATTGTATTGATCATATGCTTCAATGATTTCTTGTTGCAGCACTGCTGCACGACGAACAACCCAACGATCTAACGCGACCATCTCTTCAGATGCGATCATGTCTGTTTCTGGGTTAAAGCCATTCAAGTTAGCAAGTAAGAAACGGGCAGTATTTCGAATACGACGATATGCATCAGCACTGCGATTTAAAATCTCGTCAGATACCGTCATTTCGCCACTATAATCGGTTGCGGCAACCCATAGACGTAAAATGTCAGCACCAAGCTTATTGATTACTTGTAAGGGAGCTATCACGTTACCAACAGATTTTGACATCTTACGGCCTTTACCATCAACGGTAAAACCATGGGTCAACACTTGCTTATAAGGTGCTTTACCATTCATAGCGGTTGAGATCATCAATGATGACATAAACCAACCACGATGCTGATCGCTACCTTCTAGATACAAATCTATGTCATGCCCATGAAACTCTGGACGCGCTGCGACAACAGATGAGAATGATGAACCTGAGTCAAACCATACATCCAATGTATCAGTCACTTTGCGGTATTGATCGGCCTCATCACCTAACAATTCGCTGGCATCTAAATCCCACCAAGCTTGAATACCTTGTTGTTCAATGCGATGCGCTACACGTTCCATTAATGAAACACTGTCTGGATGTAATTCATCCGTTTCACGATGTACAAACAACGTAATAGGGACGCCCCAAGTACGCTGACGTGAAATACACCAGTCTGGACGGTTTTCTACCATTTTTTCAATACGGCTTTGGCCCCAATCAGGGATCCACTTCGTTTGTTCAATTTCTTTTAACGCTTGTGAACGCAAACCATGATTATCCATAGAGATAAACCATTGTGGCGTGGCACGGAAAATAATTGGTGTTTTGTGGCGCCAGCAATGTGGATAGCTATGGCGTATAGCAACATGCAGAAGTAATGCGCCCTTTTCTTCTAACAGCGCAACCACATTGGCGTTGGCTTTAAATACATGCTGACCAGCAAAAAACTCAGTGTCTGGCTTATAAACACCATTGTCGCCAACAGGGTTAGCGACTTCCAAACCGTATTTTTGGCCGACAATAAAATCGTCCTGACCGTGGCCTGGTGCTGTATGTACAATACCGGTACCTGCGTCAGTAGTCACGTGATCGGCTAAAATAGCAGGCACGTCAAACGCATAAAATGGGTGATTAAAACGCATTAACTCAAGTTCTGCGCCTTTTACTTCACCTAAAATAGTGTGTGACTCTGCACTGTAACGCTCAAGACATGACTCAACCAGAACTTGAGCTAATATCAAGGTAGTCGTTTCACCATTCTTAACAAATTCAACCAGGCTGTAATCTAACTCAGGGCTTAACGCTAATGCACGATTTGCAGGAATCGTCCATGGGGTCGTGGTCCAAATTGCCATAGCTACTGGTTTAGCATAATTTTCTACGCCAAATTTAGCTGCAACAGCTTGGCTATCAACCGCCACAAAAGCGACATCGATTGCTGGAGATGTTTTATCTTCGTATTCCACTTCAGCTTCAGCAAGTGCTGAACCACAGTCGGTACACCAATGCACAGGTTTAACACCTTTGTGTAAATGACCGCTTTCAATTACTTTTGCCAATGAACGGACAATATTCGCTTCGGTTGAAAAGTCCATGGTTAGGTAAGGGTTTTGCCAATCACCTAATACACCTAAACGAATGAAGTCATCACGTTGGCCATCAACTTGGATAGCGGCATATTTACGACATTCTTCACGAAACTCTGCCGCAGAAATTTTGACACCTGGCTTACCGACTTTTTGCTCAACTTTAAGCTCAATCGGTAATCCATGACAATCCCAGCCTGGAATATAAGGCGCGTCAAAACCTGACATGGTTTTAGACTTAATAATGATGTCTTTAAGGATTTTGTTTACCGAGTGACCAATATGAATGCTGCCATTGGCGTATGGAGGGCCATCATGAAGAATGAAAGGTTTACGGCCAGCACGGCTATCACGGATCTGTTGATACAGTCCGTCTTGCGTCCAGCTATTTAACATTTCTGGCTCGCGATTTGCCAAATTACCGCGCATCGGAAACTCTGTTTCCGGCAAGTTCAAAGTAAATTTATAGTCGCTCATTGATCCCATACCATTATTTAAAGCTGATTCATTTCAGCTAGCATCGTTGCTAAATAAAGCGCGAGCTTCATTTGCATCATTTAAAATCTGTTTTTTTAGCGCGTCCAATGACTCAAAAGGTTGTTCATCACGGATCTTTGCTACTAATTCTACTTCCACTCGTTTGCCGTATAAATCACCGCTAAAATCAAACAAATGGACTTCTAATCTGCAAGTTTGACCATTTACAGTGGGTCTAAAACCCACATTAGCCACACCGTCATAAATATCGCTGCCATCCCAGTACAAACGAACCGCAAACACCCCTCTTACAGGTACTACGTGTCGTTTTAAGGCAATATTTGCTGTTGGAAAACCAATTGTACGGCCTAATTTTTGCCCGTGTGCAACCTTACCACTTAAAATGAAAGGATGACCCAATAACCGCCTTGCTTGCTCTAAGTGCCCTAACGCTAGTTGTTCTCTCACTGCAGTAGAGCTTACTCGCAACGAACCAACAACAAAGCTTTGTGTACTGACCACAGTAAAGCCAAATTCTTTACCCGCAGCAACGAGCATATCGAAGTTACCTAAGCGACCTTTACCAAAACAAAAATCATCTCCAACAACGAGATATTTAACCCCGAGTTTTTTAACCAGTAACTCTTCAATAAACGCTTCAGCAGGTTGACTAGCAAAGGCTTCAGTAAAATTGATACAAAGTAGCTGATCAATTTTAAGCTCATCTAACAATCTAATTTTATCACGTAGAAGACTCAGACGCGCCGGCGCATCTGTACCACGAAAACGTTCTTGCGGTTGCGGTTCAAAGGTCATTAACATTGCAGGCAGTTGAAAATGATGCGCTTTATTAACCAAGCTGCTGATCACCTGTGCATGGCCACGATGGACACCATCAAAATTCCCAATGGTCAAAACGCAACCATGATGAGAAGGTAAAATATTGTGTATACCGCGGATTAATTCCATTACGCTCAATACTGCCTATTGCAAATCGGCAGATTATATACCCAAACCAATGTCAGATGCGAGTTTCAACCTCAGATTATTACAGCGAATTTTGGATAATCAGCCGAATATGCCTAAGTCTCTCACGTAGGATAAATTATCCCTGACGTTTAATTTTCCAAGGCCGTACACCCAATGCGAGTAAACTCAACAAATAAATAACCGCGCCACCAACAATGAGCTCAATCAACATAAACATCCGTTCGAAGGTGTGCCATTCGAGCCATGTACTTTGTTGCGGCATAAAATAAACAATGCCAATGGCCATTAAGGCTGTAGAAATAATCACTTTAAACGAGAAAAATAACGTTTGTCGGCTCATTTGATAAACGCCCGCTTTATGCAAACCTCGATACAACAAACCCGCATTTAATAGCGCAGACATTGATGTCGCAATGGCTAAGCCCACATAACCAAATGGAATGGCAAAAATAAGGTTAAACACCATATTACTAACCATGGCAATAATGCCATATTTAACCGGAGTTTTAGTGTCTTGACGCGAATAATATCCTGGAGCTAACACTTTAATCATCATGAAACTTAACAAACCACAGCCATAAGCAACCAGGCTATACGAAGCCATTTGAACGTCATTTAGGCTAAATGCACCACGCATAAACAACACCATCAGCATTGGTTTAGCGAGAATAATCAGTCCTAACATAGCCGGAGTGCCTAAGAGTAAAATGGCTTTTACTCCCCAATCCATCGTTTGATTAAAGCCACTGCCTTGGGCATTAACATGTTTTTGCGATAATGCAGGCAAAATCACTGTCGCGATGGCAATACCAAATAATCCTAAAGGGAACTCCAATAGGCGGTCTGCGTAATACAACCAACTAATCGATCCCGTCATCAGGAAACTGGCTATAAAAGTGTCGAACAATAAATTAATTTGCGACACAGACACACCAAATAAAGCTGGGATCATCAAGGTTCTAATTTTTACCACACCAGGGTGATGCCATCCCCACGTAGGCCTAACGAGTGCTTTCTCACGAATTAAGAAAGGTATTTGGAATAAAAACTGAATCAATCCACCAACAAATACCCCCCAAGCCAAACCAATTTCAGGGTTTTCTAATGTGTGCGCATACCATAACGCCACGGCAATAATCGCCACATTCAAAAATACTGGCGTAAAGGCTGAAACCGCAAAGCGTCCACGAGTATTAAGGATTGATCCTGCTAGGGCTGTGAAGGTGATAAACCATAAATACGGAAAGGTAATTTTTAACATGACAGAAGCCAGTTCAAATTTTTCTGCATTAGGCCCGTCATTTAACCAATCGACAAACCAGCCACCACCAAAAAGAGCAGCTAATACTGGAGAACCAACAACACCAACCAAAGTAACAATTGTCACTAGTACACCTAAGGTACCAGCGACTTTACTTAATAACTCGCGTGTATCTTCTGGGGTCATTTTTTCCTGGTACTCGGTCAGTACCGGCACAAATGCCTGCGCAAAAGCCCCTTCGGCAAATAAACGCCTTAAAAAATTAGGTATCTTATTTGCAAAAAAGAACACGTCAGCACTACTGCCTGCTCCCATTAGGTTCGCAATCACTACATCTCGAACTAAACCTAATACTCGTGAAATCAGCGTCATAACGCTGACAATCAAGCCTGATTTAAATAATTTTTTGCTCAAACAGCCCCCCAGGCACAAACACACTTCAACGAAAATTAATGGGATATATTAATAAATATTCTATTATGGCCCTGTCACACAGACCAAAGAGCTGGTAGAATTGCGCCACATATTACACGAGTGGGTTGAAGTTAGGCATGTTAGGTTGGATTAATTTATCTTTATGATGATTATTCAACTGTAGTCGTTGACAAGACGACAAAAAGCAGGCATATTCCTCGGCCTTTAAAAGTATCAAATCCAGTTTTTAGGAGTTGCACCTTGGCTAATAGCAAGTCTGCAAAGAAGCGCGCGCTTCAGTCTGAAAAGCGTCGTCAGCATAATGCTAGTCGTCGCTCTATGTTACGTACATACGTTAAAAAAGTCATCGCTGCTATCAAAAGTGGTGACCATAAAGCGGCTACAGAAGCGTTCGCTATTGCACAACCAATTGTTGACCGTATGGCGACTAAAGGTCTTATTCATAAGAATAAAGCCGGTCGTCAGAAGGCTCGCTTAAATGCAAAAATCAAAGCTATCGCAGCTTAATTTTTTGTAGATTAAGATTCAAAAAACCGGCTTAGGCCGGTTTTTTTATCACTAAATTTTACCTATCTATCTTTTTCATCTGCAACTTCCCCTATCTCAATCTCAACTCAACTCAACAGATTAGTATCAATATAATAATGTCAAAATTATTAATGATCTGACCCTAAAAAATAGTCTGATTAAAGGCAAGTTGCGCTTGAGAACTGTTTTAACGTTTAATTTAATACTATTAATATTGGCGACTAACTAAGCCTGTAGAAAGACAGTATGGAAGCTTTCACTCATTTCAACGGGAGAACGATCAATTTTATGAAAGTTGAAAGTTGAAAATTGAAAGTTGATTGTTGGTGGTTTTGAAAATATTGATACATTGCAGGTTTGTGGTTTGAAGTGTCTTAATTGCGGCCAGTAAGCGGCATATTGCGTGTATAATTTACAGAACTAAACGTCTTAACTTAAGACATCATCAATGAGATGCATCAGTTAAGACGTTTGTGGAGTCAATTTAATAACAATACATATTATTTAATACTTGAATTAACTCTTTTACCTCATTACTTTTTAATGAATAAAAAACGGTTTGTGCTTCTTTTCTAGTACAGACTAAATTGTCTTTACGAAGCCATGCCAAATGTTGAGATAATGCCGATTGACTCAACCCCAACTTCTTATTCATTTCACCAACACACATTTCACCTTCATTAAGAAGATGACACAAAATAAACAATCTACGTTCATTTGCTAATGCTTTTAGCAATACGACCGCATGATCTGCTTGCTGCTGCATTTTTTCTATATTCATCACGCGCTCTTCTCCTCATCTAACCCCGCTCTAATATAGCGTTCCCTTACAAATAGAGTCGGGACATAAAGCACACTTTTTGGTAGATTGTTGTAAAAAATGAGACTTAGCTAAAATAATCAAAGGAAACTCATGAAAAACTATCAAAGAGCCACTCTCGTCGGTGCCATTTTTGCAGCACTTATTGGCTGTCAAACAACGTCACCAACTAAAGCCACTGCACCACAATTAGTGATTAATGATTCTGATGATGCAAAAATCAGTCAACAATTAGCTAAACAAGCTTTATCGTCTCGCTTAAGTTATGACATAGTCGAATCACTCACCGTTGAAGTTGGACCAAGATTAGCTGGCACGGATAAAGATATAGTTGCGGTTGATTGGGCAATGGAAAAATTGTGGCTGCTCGGATTTGATAAAGTGTACAAGGAGTCAGTTCAAGTTCCTGCATGGTCAAGAGGTAGCGCCCACGCAAGTATCGTAGCGCCTTATGATCAGCCATTAGTCGTTACCGCCTTAGGTGGAAGCGTGGCAACACCAGTTAACGGTATTCAAGCATTAATTGTACGCTTTGACAGCTTAGAAGAGTTATCTAATGCATCACCTGGACGCATCGAAGGCAAAATTGTATTCATCGACCACAAAACTGAACGCCATATTACAGGTAAAGGTTATGGCGAAGCCGTAGGCGGCCGTTCTCGTGGAGCTATAGTTGCTGCACAAAAAGGAGCGGTTGCCATCGTTATCCGCTCTATTGGGACGGATCATGACAGAATGGCCCATACTGGTATGATGCGATATGAAGAAGGAACGCCTAAAATTCCTGCGGCAGCAATGTCGAATCCAGATGCCGATTTAATTAATGCGATGTTAAAGCGCGATCCAAACATCACACTATCATTAAATTTGACCTCAGAAAATCTAGGAATAGCCACATCTTATAATGTCATTGCAGAAGTCACAGGTAGCAGTAAGCCTGACGAAATCGTCCTTATTGGTGCTCATCTTGATTCATGGGATGAAGGTACAGGTGCGATTGATGATGGCGCTGGTGTGGCGATTGTCACCACCGCTGCTAAACTTATCCAAGACTTACCACAAAAGCCAGCACGCACTATTCGAGTAGTATTATACGCTGCAGAAGAAGTCGGTTTAGTCGGCGGTAAAGCCTATGCGGCACAACATGCTGATGAATTAGATAAACACTATATTGCCGCAGAATCTGATTTTGGTGCAGGACCAGTATATAAAATTGATTTTAACGTTAATGCCGCGACATTTGAGCAGGTCAAACAAGAACATTCAGCTATGACCTTAAGCGGCGTTGAGCTAGGCAATAATGAAGCGTCTGGTGGCCCAGATGTTTCAATTCTACCAGCATTAGGCGTTCCAGTTGCGTCGTTAAATCAAGATGGTTCAGATTATTTTGATTATCACCACACTCCTAACGACACCTTGGATAAAATTGATCCCAAGAAACTAGCGCAAAGTGCCGCTGCTTATGCACAATTTGCTTATATGATGGCGCAATCAGAAATCGATTTAAGGCCTGTTACTCAGCAAAAAGAACAACACTAATCGGTTTATCTCAATCGAGCTTAACACTCAGACATTAAAAAGCCCTTATTCAAGGGCTTTTTATTAAGCTGGTTTTATTATTTTAGAGAGCGTTATTTTTGTTCGTCTCGTAAAAATACTGGCGCTGTAGGGGTCGATTGCACTTCGTTATAATAATAACCTTCAAGATCAAACTCGGTTAATTGTTCAACACTAGTAGGTTTAGTATCCACAATGTAACGAGCCATCAATCCGCGCGCTTTTTTAGCATAAAAGCTAATCACTTTAAATTGACCTTTTTTACAGTCTTTAAATACTGGTGTAATCAACAGTCCTTCAAGCTGTTTAACGTTGACCGATTTGAAGTATTCATTCGACGCTAAATTGACAATGATATCGTCACCCTGCTCTTTCAAGGCCTTATTCACTTCAGCAGTGATAGTCTCGCCCCAAAAAGCATATAAATTGCTGCCCTGTGAGTTTGCTAGTTTGGTACCCATTTCTAACCGGTACGGTTGAATTAAATCCAACGGTTTAAGTAAACCATACAAACCAGACAAAATACGCAGATGCTTTTGACTAGAAGCTATTTGTGACTCAGATAAATGATCGGCATCAAAACCGGTGTAGACATCACCTCGAAATGCGAATATAGCTTGTTTAGCATTATCAAGGCTAAACGGTGGCTGCCAGTCAGCAAAACGAGCAGCATTAAGCCCGGCAATTTTATCGCTTACTTTCATTAAACTGGCAATATCCATTGGTGATAATTCACGGCATACATCAATCAATGCTTGGCTTTGTTTAAGTAAACACGGCAGAGAATGGGTGTTAGTTATAGGTGGATTTTCGAAATCTAATGTTTTCGCGGGTGAAACTAAAACCAGCATAAGTACGCTCCAGGTAAAATCATAATGTCATCATACTGAACTGATAAAAAAAAACCATGCTGCTGTAGCATGGTTTTTTCGATTACCCTAATAGGTAAATGCTATTTTTTTACAGGCTCTGCTGAGTTAGGCCAAATTTTTTCTTCTAATTGATCGGCTAGCTCCGGAAACTTACTAGTATCAAATACCGGATCAATACCAGCGTCTATCTGTTCACGGTAGTCATTGATCACTCTAACCGCCAAACCAGACAACAAGACTAATGCCACTAAGTTAACAATGGCCATTAGCCCCATCGACACATCCGCTAAATCCCAAACCAAACTAATTTTAGCGAGAGAACCAAACATAACCATACCTAAAACCACTAAACGAAATAAAGGTAAGGCTTTTTTACTATTGCCAGACAAGAACATTACATTGGTTTCTGCATAAGAATAGTTGGCAATAATAGACGTAAAGCAGAAGAGTAAAATGGCAAAAGCAATAAATGCTCCACCCCAATCACCCACATGACTGGTTAATGCACTAATGGTTTTGGCAATACCATCCGAGCTAGAAGCTGCATCTCCAGATAATAAAATAATCGCTGCGGTTGCGGTACAAATAACAATGGTATCAACAAACACGCCCATCATTTGCACAAAACCTTGCGATGCTGGATGGTTAGGATTTGGAGATGCACTTGCAGCAACATTTGCGGCACTCCCCATACCCGCTTCGTTTGAAAACAATCCTCGGGCAATACCAGCTTGCATTGCTTGCGAAACACTAAATGCAACACCACCAGCAGCAGCTTCTTGCCAACCAAATGCACTATTGATAACCAACATGAATATGTCGGGTAATTTTTCAATGTTCATACCCACAACGACAAAAGCAATGGCAATATAAGCAATAGCCATTACAGGCACAATTAACTCAGATGCTTTAGCAACCTTCTTAAGGCCTCCAACAATCACAAAGGCACTGCAAATAACAATACCAATTCCAATATAGACAGGCTCAAAACCAAACACCTGAGTCATAGCACCAGTTATGGTGTTAGCCTGGACTGCATTAAACACTAAACCAAAGGCTATAATTAAAAATATCGAGAACAGCACACCCATCCAGCGTTGACCAAGACCTTTCTCCATATAATAAGCAGGCCCGCCACGGTACTGACCATCACCATCTTTCACTTTATAAACTTGGGCAAGGGTCGACTCAATCATTGCGGTTGCCATACCAAGTACCGCAATAGCCCACATCCAGAACACGGCACCTGGTCCTGCAGTACCAATTGCAACAGCCACACCGGCCATGTTACCAGCACCTACACGTGCTGCCATACTGGTACAAAAAACCTGAAATGATGATAAACCATGCTTACCTGGACGACGGCTAATAGCCAATACTTTAATGCCATGAACAAAATGAGTGGCTTGAATAAAACCGAGACGAATGGTGAAAAATAATCCAGCGCCTACCAGTCCATAAACTAATAGCTTGCCCCAAAGTAGGCTATTCATAAAATTAATAATCGTTTCTAACATTGCCATATTGTCTAATCTTCCCCGTTATAAGGTTATTTTTTTGTATCAGGCTATTGCGCTGAATGTTAAAGCACATAATGGACAGACCTGGCACTTCATATGCGAGCTGCTATGTGTCAAACGGTAAAACAAATAAAAGTGCCAAATAAAGGCGCCATTATAAAAGCTAATGATGGTGGATTAATAGGTATAGATCACCAAGGGCTGTGAATGCTAAAACAACGTTACCTACCTGATACATTGCCTAAGTAAATGACACGTTGAAGCAACACAAATAAAACAAAAAGCAACAAGTGACATCCATCACACTTTATCACTTCTATTATTAATGCTCTATGCTTAAAGCACTGGCAAATCGTTATTAAATTTCAAGTAATAATCGACATATCAACCAAAAATGCGACCTGAACTAAAAGTGACTCGTCAAAAATCAGATAAAGGCCACATTATTGTAATAAAATTACAGATACAGTGTTCTCAAAGAAAGTTAAATAATTATTTTCACTTTTAATCGAGGTCACAATGACTAACTCAAATGAAATAACTGCACTAAAAAAATACGTACGAGCGACTAACTTCTTGGCGACATCGCAAATTTATCTGAAGCAAAACGTACTTTTTAAGCGTCCTTTACAACATACTGATATCAAGCCTCGTTTACTTGGTCACTGGGGAACGTGTCCTGGTATCAACTTTGTCTACGCTAACGTTAACCGTCTTATTGTTAAGCATAATCGTGAATTCATTTACCTTGTTGGCCCTGGCCACGGTTTCCCAGCAGTACAAGCTAACTTATTTGTAGAAGGTTCATTAAGCCATTTCTACCCAGAGACCATACCTTATACAGAAACGGGTATCGAAGATATCTGTAAAAAATTCTCAGCAGCTTACGGTTATCCATCACATGCCAATCCTGAAGCACCAGGTCAAATATTAGAAGGTGGTGAGCTTGGTTATTCACTTTCAGTTGCTTGGGGCTCTGTATTAGATAACCCAAATCTTATTGCCGCCTGTTTAATTGGTGACGGTGAAGCAGAAACAGGTCCATTAGCTGCATCTTGGTATGCCAACCGTTTAGTCTCACCAGATAACAACGGTGCAGTGCTACCAATCGTACATATTAACGGTTACAAAATTTCAGGCCCTACTCGTATGGGCCGAATGAGCCATGAAGAGCTAGATTTAGAATTCCGTGGTCTTGGTTATCACCCAATCATCGTTGATGATGAAATGGAAACCGATATTTTTGAACAAATGACCGCAGCAATGGACTTGTCATATGACATGATCAATGACATCCAACGTCGCGCACGTTCAGGTGAAGATGTCGTTAAACCACGCTGGCCAGTTATTTTAATGAGAACCGCAAAAGGTTGGACTGGTACTTCTGAATACGATGGTAAGAAACTTGCTGGTAACTGTGAATCTCATCAAGTAATAGTGAGTAACTGCGCCAAAGATAAAGGCCATCTTGAAGCACTTGATAAGTGGTTGGCTAGCTATAAGTTTGACGAATTAGTGCAAACCACTGAAAGCGGTGAATTGATATTTGATAAAGACATTATGTCTTTGATGCCGCCAAAAGAGTTATGTTGTGGTCGTCAACGTCTGAGTTACGGCGGTGAAGTTGTACGTGCTTTAGCAAATCCAGATTTAAACAAATTGGGTTACGGTTCAGAAACAGCTCGTGGTCAACGTGGTTTCTCAATGTTGAAAATGGGTGAGTGGATGCGTGATGCTTTCAAACTAAACCGCGATCAACGTAACTTACGTATCTTCAGCCCTGATGAAACATACTCAAACCAACTACAAGCTGTGTTTGAAGAAACCGACCGCGCATGGCAGTGGCCAATCGAAAGCTGGGATCAAGATATGTCTCGCGATGGCCGCGTGATTGAGCTCCTATCTGAAAATTTACTTTTCGGTATGTTACACGGTTACACAGTAACAGGTCGTCACGGCATGTTCCCTACCTACGAATCTTTCTCTCAGGTAGTGTCATCAATGGCAGATCAATATTGTAAATATGTTCATGCAAGCCAAGGCATCCATTTCCGTAAGCCTATCCCTGCATGTAACGTCGTATTGTCTTCACTATTAGAACGCCAAGATCACAACGGCTATTCTCACCAGAATCCGTCTTTCCTAGGCGCTATGTTAGAGAAACATCCGAACATTATTTCTGCTTATTTACCTGCAGATGCTAACAGTACCTTGGTTTACACTGAACGTGCTTACGCTGATCGCGATAAACTGAACATTATTGTTGCGGGTAAAAAGTCGTTACCACAGTGGTTATCACTTGATGAAGCCCGTAAGCAAGCTAAAGACGGTATCATGGTGTGGGATTTCGCCTCTGATGACAAACCAGATGTAGTACTTGCAGGTTGTGGTGACTACGCGACGCAAGAATGTATGGCCTCACTGGTATTAATTCGTGAGATTTTACCAAGAGTGCGCATCCGCTTTGTAAGTGTCTCAGAACTTCACAGCAGCGGTTTAGGTAGTCTTAAATTCCAAAGCAAGCCTTGGATGATGGATGAAGTCTTCACTGAAGATAAAGGCGTGGTATTCAACTACCATGGCTACCCAAACACCATCAAAAAGCTTGTATTTGATTATAAAGGTAACCGTCGCTTCCGTATTAAAGGTTATGAAGAAGAAGGTTCAACGACTACACCATTTGATATGGGTGTGCGTAATGGTACTTCTCGCTATCATTTAGTTATCGATATGGCATATAAGTTGTTCCAGCAAGGCGTAATTGATGAATCACAACATGTGACCATCACGACCGATATGTTACAACGCTTGGTAGACCACAAAAACTACATCAAAGCGAACGGTGTTGACCCTGAAGAGATCGAAAACTGGGTGTGGACACGTTAAGTTAAGCCACTTTTAACAATAAAAAATACGCCTTCAGGGCGTATTTTTGTTTTTATAATCCCCAAAAGTGACCATTTCATAAAAATCAAACTAACTTATTAAAAAAAGAGTTGATATTCACAATTCATCTTTAATCATTTATGAATTAAAACATACATGCTTAGCTTATGTTTTAATTAGTTATTTTAATTAAAACAAATTTCATCCTGAGTATTATCTAATCTAGCATTACCAAAAATTAATCCTTTTTACTATGGAAAAACATCTAATTACCAACCATAATTGCGCCGCTGACTAAAATACAAAGAAACACCACATTAAGCGTCAGTAATGCATGACAATAACAACTCCGTTACATGCATATTTGGTGGAGTAAAATAACAATGGATGTAAATATGATGAAGAACACATTAAAAGTAGTATTACTCACCTCTATGTTGCCTTTCGCTGCATCAGCTGCACAAGAATTAACACCTTGGTATGTTGGTGGTGGTTTAGGCGTCAACAACTATGAACCTAGCTGCGACCAAAAAACCATGAAAGTATGTGGTGAAGATGACCCATATGCTTGGGATGTATTTGGTGGTTATTTATTTAACGAATACGTCGGTATTGAGCTAGGTTATCGTGACCTTGGCCGTGCAGAATGGACTGATTATTCTAACAAGCGCAATGATGTTGGTGCTCGTGGAATGTCATTAGGTTTTGTTGGTTTTTACCCACTAGCAGACAAGTGGAGCTTATCAGCTGAAGCTGGTGCGCTTAACTACCTAATCTCGAACAAAAAAGAATACAACACTGAATATTACAGTGATAGCGGTATTGCACCATATTTAGGTGCTGGTATTGGTTATAACTTTACTGACAATTTAAAGTTACAAGCTAAATACCGTCGTTATGAAAATCTTGACGAAGAAAAGTGGAATACACTTTCGATGGAAAGTAACTATTGGGGTCTTGAGCTAAGCTACCGTTTTGGTACTAGTACTCCAGCTCCAGTTGCTGCACCAGTTGTTGTTGCACCAGTTGTTGTTCCACTTGGTGATGATGATAAAGATGGCGTAACAAACAACATAGACAAATGTCCAGACACACCATCAACTCACAAAGTTGATGCGACTGGTTGTAGCGTTTATGAAAACGTTACAACTAAGTATGACTTAGGTGGTATTTTATTTGCTAATGATTCAGCTGAAATCCGTGCTGGTTCGTTTGCTGATTTAGAAAAACTTGCTGACCACTTAACTAAATACCCACAACACACTGTATCTGTTCAAGGCCATGCGTCTAACGTAGGTAAAGCAGAATACAACATGAAGCTTTCTGAGCGTCGTGCGGTAGCAGTTGCAAGTGCACTAAACAAAAAATATGGCATTAGCATCAGCCGTATCAGTTCTGTTGGTTACGGTGTCACTAAACCAGTTATGCAAGGTAGCTCAGCTGAAGCTAACCGTGTTAACCGTCGTATCGAAGCTATCGTGACGGGTACTGAAAAGCGCGTAGTATTACGTTAATTGTAATATAGATACGCTATACTTTAGAAGTCGCTGCTTGCAGCGACTTTTTTATTTTAAGAACAACGTAAAAACCAATACACCAGTGACTAACACTGACGTTGCGGTATTAGAATTGGAAGTATGTACCGTATAAACTGACCAATTCTGTCTATTTAGCAACAATAATGGCTTTAAATAAGCGAAAATAACGGATAATTTCGTAATTTTTTTACAAATAAAGTTGGAATAATCCCTAAAATCGCTTCTAATAAAGGCATTGATCTATATTCATTGCTTAACGAGAGGAAATTTCCATGGCCAATGCACTCGCGCAACTCAAATCATTCACGACCATCGTTGCTGATACCGGCGACATAGAAGCTATTAAGCGTTACCAGCCTGAAGATGCAACAACCAATCCATCACTCATTTTAAAAGCCTCGCAGATCCCTGAATATGCTTTTCTTATCGAGAATGCTATTGAATGGGCTAAAACTCAAAGCCAAAGTATTGAACAACAGATTGAAGATGCAGGCGACAAACTTGCAGTCAATATTGGCGTAGAAATTTTAAAGCTAGTACCAGGTCGTATCTCAACAGAAGTCGATGCTCGCTTATCATTTGACAAGCAACGCTCAATCGACAAAGCTCATAAGCTAATCAAATTATATAAAGAAGCCGGAATTGATAAATCACGAATTTTGATCAAACTAGCTTCGACTTGGGAAGGTATTTGCGCAGCAAAAGTACTTGAACAAGAAGGCATCAACTGTAACCTAACATTGCTATTTAGCTTTGCTCAAGCAAGAGCCTGTGCAGAAGCTGGCGTATACCTTATTTCGCCTTTTGTGGGTCGCATCCTAGATTGGTATAAAAAAGACACAGGCCAAGATTACACTGCAGAAACCGATCCTGGTGTGGTCTCTGTTACTGAGATTTACAACTACTATAAGCAACATGGTTATAACACTGTTGTAATGGGTGCGAGTTTCAGAAATATTGGTGAGATTATTGAATTATCAGGTTGCGACCGTCTAACGATTGGCCCTGCATTACTAGAAGAATTAGCCAATACTGATGTAGAGATTATCCAGAAATTGGTTGCGACACCAGCAACACAGTCGGCTCCAACAGCACTCACTGAAGAACAATTCCGCTGGGCATTTAACGAAGACCCAATGGCAGTAGATAAGTTGGCAGAAGGCATTCGCAATTTTGCCATCGATCAAGGCAAACTAGAAGTTATGCTAAAAACAAACTTAAGCTAGTTGGAGGCTTTACTCGTGACTACACTGACTCAAAGCACGACTTGGAAGGCGCTACAAACCCATTCAAGTCAACTACCTCACATGCGCGAATTATTTGCCCAAAACCCACAACGTTTTGAGCAAATGAGCGTTGCGGCTTGTGGTCTGTTTTTAGATTACTCTAAAAACCGTGTGAACGATGAAACACTTAAGCTGCTATTCTCTCTCGCTAAAGAAGCAAAACTGAGTGAAAAAATTACTGCAATGTTTAATGGTGATGTAATTAACAACACCGAACAGCGCTCAGTATTGCACACTGCATTACGCAGTAAAGCAACTCAAACGGTTATTGCTGAAGGAGCGAATATCGTTCCCGAAGTGCAACAAACATTAGCCAAAATGGCTAAGTTTGTTGGCACGGTGCAATCAGGTGAGTGGAAAGGTTATACCGGTAAAGCGATTACAGATATCGTCAGTATCGGCATTGGAGGTTCTTTTCTTGGACCTAAAATTGTTTCACAAGCGCTTAGACCATATTGGCAAGCAGGGCTTAATTGCCATTTTGTCGCCAACGTTGATGCTACTTCAATCTGTGAAAAATTAAAAAATCTCAATGCTGAGACCACATTGTTTGTGATGTCGTCAAAATCATTCAGTACTCAAGAGACTCTTACCAATACCCTTAGCGCTAAAGATTGGTTTTTAGGCCAAGGTGCAAGTCAACAAGATGTGGCGAAACACTTTGTTGCTGTAACATCAAATGTGGCTAAGGCAACTGAGTTTGGTATGGACGCTAACAACATATTCCCAATGTGGGATTGGGTTGGCGGACGCTACTCATTATGGTCAGCCATTGGTTTACCAATCGCGCTACTTATTGGTATGGATAACTTTAAAGACTTGTTAGATGGCGCGCATCAAATGGATGAGCATTTTACTAACACGCCTATCGAACAAAATATGCCCGTCATCATGGCTATGTTGTCTGTATTGTATGGTAATTTTCATGGTGCTCAATCACATGTCATTTTAACCTACGATCATTACTTACGTGGTCTTCCGGCTTATTTTCAACAACTCGACATGGAAAGTAATGGTAAATCAGTGACACTCGATGGCACTGACGTCGATTACAGCACCGGTCCCGTCATTTGGGGCGGTGAAGGTACTAACGGTCAACATGCCTATCATCAGTTGCTACATCAAGGCACAGCACTTATTCCTGCCGACTTTATTATGCCGTTGCAAAGCCACAATCCGTTGGGTGAACATCATGACCAACTTGCATCAAACTGCTTTGGGCAAACCCAAGCCTTAATGCAAGGTCGTACCTACGATGAAGCACTGGCTGAACTAAGCAATAGCCAGCTTGATGAGCAACAAAAACCGCTTATAGCCAAACATAAGGTAATGGTTGGTAACAAGCCAAGTAATACCTTATTGATGGATAAGCTAACGCCAACAACATTAGGTGCGTTAATCGCGCTATATGAGCACAGAACCTTTGTTCAGGGTGCTATATGGCAGATAAACTCATTTGATCAATGGGGTGTAGAGCTAGGTAAGCAATTAGGCAATGATGTGCTTGAACGAATTGGTGCAGACCAAGATGCTACCGATTTAGATGCATCGAGCAATGCATTAGTGAACCTGTATCGTAAAGGTAAGCTATAGAACAAATACTAGCCTTAAATAAAAACCTCAGCTTGCTGAGGTTTTTTTATGCGTTTTTGATATCAAATTCACTAAACTGTGATTTATTAGTAACGTAAATGCAACACAACTATTGCACCCTATAGCTGAAATATGGTACTTATTTGTGCAGAGACATCATAATAACAAGGGAGGTTACCATGGATCGATTAGACTATGGTGGTGCGCTAGACGAAGTTGTTGAAAGACCAACCCGCTCAAAAAGCTCGTCAAAAAAACGCAAATGGCGTGAAATTGAAACCATTAAGGATAAACAGCGTTTACTCAAGGAATTGCAAGATATTGATGATTCATTCGATTTTGATGTTAATACATTAGTGCTTTAATTGGATCCCACCACATTTAACACTTAACGATAAAATCGATTAAAAGAGCGCATAGAGCGCTCTTTTTGTTTGCCAAAATTTATAGGTTGGTTATGAATGTACATCACAACCCTCTAGCCCAGAATAATCACATCATTTGTTATCTGAATGTTCAATATAGGTCCGTAAATCTTCAAAAATCGTTTTATCATTATCATTAAATAACGGATCTTCAATTAAGCGATTTTGACATAACACGTTGATTTTTTGCCAATCGTTATTGTCTAATGCCTTAACAAAATTAGGAAATACTTCCCGTTCTTCATACTGCATATGCAATTGTTGTAGGTCAATATATTCTTGCAGATCGTTAATCAACTTGTCGCGCGAGATAACCACATCCGAAAGAATCATATTCAAACTATAAACTAAAGCACCCGATGCCTCAGCCAAACGATGATGTTCATTATAAAGTTGGCCACAATTCGCTAAACCCGTTTTATTACTGTAATAATCGAAAATAATATCTTCCAACGGGTGATGACTATGCTCAGCATAGCCTTGCATATACTCAACGATATCCCTAACCAGATTAAAATTAACTCCGTTACCTTCAGCCAATCGAGTCAATTTATTCGAAAGGATATTCAACAAAATGGCAATATGCTTATGATCGCGCATTAAACGTTGCAACATAACCTTCTCCCGTCATCTATCTACAAAACACCAATGTATAAATAATAGCCAATAATGCGTCTTTTACTAATCTACACTGTGATAAGCATTATGAGGTATGACCAAGATCATAATATTGAAATATAAAAAAACACCTAATGCCAATCTCATTGATATTAGGTGTTAGATATTTGAAGCTAAGGGGTTACTTTAACACAGCAAACATATGAGCCTTAAGCTGACCAAAATCAGCATCTAATTCTGCTGACAGAATCGTTTTGTGTGCCACTGCAGCTAATTCAGGAGGTAACGGCAAATTAATGGCCAACTCACGGTCAACCACATCTTTAAACTTCGCAGGATGCGCTGTACCTAGAAATACACCAGTTTCGTTACCTGTTAGGCCAAGCGTTAATGCATGAGCTGCAATCGCCGCATGAGGCTCTGATTGATAACCCAACTGATAAAGTTCTGCTAAAGCGCCAGCGGTATCATCTTCAGAAAGAGCCACGCCAGCTACCAATGATAACGGCCAGCCCATTTGCTCACAAATCGCTTCAACACGAGGCCAATTACTTGGCTCTGACACATCCATAGCATTTGACATAGTCGCTACCGTTTTATGTGGCTGCCATTCTCCACCAGTGAGATAACGCGGTACAGTGTCATTGCTATTGGTTGCTGCAATAAAACGTTTAATAGGTAACCCCATGGCTTTAGCAAATAACCCGGCCGTTAAGTTACCAAAATTACCGCTGGGTACAGACATCACAAGCTCATTATGTCCAGCTTGCTTTGCTTGCGCTACCGCTTCAAAGTAATAACATATCTGAGCTAATAAACGGCTGATATTAATCGAATTAGCAGAATTTAACGCTAAGCCATCGCGAACATCACTGTCATCAAAAGCTTGTTTTACCAGATGCTGACACGCATCAAAGTCAGACGTTACTGCCACAGTATGAATATTTTTACCTAAGGTGGTAAACATCTTCTCTTGTAGTTCGCTAATTTTACCTTTTGGGTATAACACCATTACATTAACGTTATCTAAACCGTAGAATGCATCCGCTACTGCAGCGCCAGTATCACCCGATGTTGCGGTTAAAATGGTCAGTTTTTTATTGCCAGCAAGTAAATCAACACATTGGGCCATAAACCGTGCGCCAAAATCTTTAAACGCTAATGTAGGGCCATGAAAAAGCTCTAAACAAGCGCGTTTATCATCAACCTTAACGAGTGGTACATCGAAGGTAAATGCTTTATCAACAAGCTTATCAACATTCTCCTGCCCGAGTTCATCCGCTAACCAAGCACCCAAGACTTTTTTACTTCGCTCAGCAAAGGGTAATGCCAGTAATGCATCAATATTGGATAGTACTGGAATGGACTTTGGGAAAAACAATCCTCTATCTTTACCTAAACCCAGCTGAACCGCTTGACTGAAGTTAACTACCTGCGATGGGTGTTTTAAATTATATAATTCCATTGCGACTGCCTTTTAAATTTCAATATCAATAATGTGAAAGAGAGCGTTACACGCAGCGCGTGCCAAGTTTATCTAATTTACAAACGTGAGCAAAACCACCTTGCTCCGAAATATAATGTTGCATCAGCCAGTTTTTGGCTTTTTCTGCGGTGGCTAAATCGTCGGTTACACTAAACAATGTTGGGCCGCTGCCAGAAATACCACTAGTCAGCATGCCTAATTCAGCTAATGCTGATCGCGCTTCGGTATAACCAGGAATTGCGGATGCACGATAAGGTTCAGCCAAAACATCTTTTAGCATCTCAATCGCTAATGCGGCATCTTGCTGATAACTAGCGTGAACAAATGCACTTAAGTAACGTCCAAAATCGATGGCAACAGACTTATCATATTGCTGCGGCAGTAATTCGCGCATTTTGGCTGTAGATAATGAAATCCCAGGATAAGCGACTACCCAGTACCAGTTATCAAAACTTGGAATAGCAGCACATGCTTGGTCACGAGAGTTGAGCATTAGCTGCATGCCGCCTAAATAGCATGGCGCTACATTGTCATAATGCACGCTGCCAGATATCTTCCCTTCAAACTCGCCCATCAATGCTAATAAAGCTTGCTGGTTAAAAGGCTGTCCAAAATGTTCATTTAAAGCATATAACGCGGCGACAACTGAACTGGCACTAGAGCCTAAACCACTGCCGACTGGCAGGTTTTTCTCTAGACAAACAGTGACACCATCTTGTCGTTGTAATTTATCTAAAAAAAACTCAGCGCATTGGTAAACAATATTGTCCTTACCATCACTTGGTAATTTATGTGCCCATTCACCTGTTTGGCTATATTCAACCCCGCGGGCAGCAGCGCTAATCATCACTCTATCGCCCAATAATGAGCCGTCAATCGGCGCCAATGCAGCGCCTAGCAAATCAAAGCCAACACCAACATTACCCATAGACGCTGGAGCATACACAGTAAGCGTGTCTTGGCTTACTTTTAACGTTTGATTCATAACCCAACCTCACGAGTCCAGTTTAAGGTTCTTAATACGTCAGCAAAAGCCCCGGCAGCAGTAACATCGGTACCAGCACCATAGCCTCTTAATACAAAGGGAATTGGTTGATAATAACGGCTATAAAATGCCAGCGCATTCTCGCCACCTTTAACACTGTATAATGGATCCGTTGCATCGACTTCAACAATTCTGACATGGCATTGCCCATCTTCAATTTGGCCAACATAACGCAGCACTTTACCTTCGGTTTTAGCCGCCGCGACTCGAGCAGAGATAAGGTCATCTAATGAAGCAAGATTGGCCATAAATTGATTAACATCGCCTGAGTCATCAAAATCAGCAGGCAATACAGATTCAATATTAATGTCTTCAAGCTCTAATGGCAGGCCAACTTCACGAGCAAGAATGAGTACTTTACGAGCGACATCCATACCACTTAAATCATCACGAGGATCGGGTTCAGTAAAACACTTGTCACGCGCAATCGCAGTCGCTTGCGATAAGCTCATACCGTCATCTAACATACCAAAAATGTAGGATAATGACCCAGACAAAATACCATTAAACTTATGTAGCTTATCACCGGCGTACATGAGTTTTTTCAAGTTATCGATAACCGGTAAACCAGCTCCTACCGTCGTTTCATACAAAAACTGTCGACGCTGAGTTAAAGCCGTTTTACGCAATGCTTGATAGTAAGCATAATCACGAGTGTTCGATTTTTTGTTTGGGGTAACAACATGGAAACCGGCATTCATCACATCAAGGTAACGGTCTGACACTAACTCGCTTGATGTACAATCAACCAGTACAGGATTAAGTAATTGCTGCTCTTGTCCCCACTCAAGTAGCTTAGCTAAATCATACGTTTGGCCCTTCTCGGCCAGTAATGACTGCCACTCGCCAAGTTCAATACCTTCACTATTCAACAACATTTGGCTCGAATTAGCGATCCCACATACACGAATACTAATGTGTTGTTCTTTTAACATCGCACTTTGCTGCTTGATTTGATCGAGTAATCCAGCCCCCACATTACCGCTACCGACTAAAAAAACATCAAGATACTGCTGAACATCGAAAAATGCTTGATGGCATGCTCCAATAGCATGTTTGGTTTTTTTCTGTTGAATAACAGTAGAAATAGAACGCTCAGATGACCCCTGCGCAATAGCAACGATGTTGACACTGGCTTTAGCTAGTGCTGTAAAAAATTTAGCCGCTACGCCCTTATGGGTTTTCATACCATCACCAATCAAAGACACTATCGCCAAATCTTGACGCAATTCAATCGGCTCAAGTAATTCACTTTTTAATTCAAGCTCAAATTCTTGTTCTAGTGCCCATTTGGCTTTATTTGCTTGAGAAGTAGAGACACAAAAACTGATACTGTATTCAGATGAGCTTTGGGTAATAAGCGATACCGAGATGCCACTGCGAGAGATAACCGCTAAAGTCCTGCTTGCCATGCCGACCATGCCTTTCATTCCTGGGCCAGAGACGTTAAACATGGTTTGATTATCAAGATTGGAAATTGCTTTAACTTGTAGCCCTGTTTTATCATCATCATTAGACACCAATGTACCGGGAGCTGACGGATTAAAACTGTTTTTGATGTAACAAGGAATTTGATATTGAGCAATTGGCGCAATCGTTTTAGGGTGCAACACTTTGGCGCCAAAGTACGAGAGCTCCATCGCTTCTTGATAGCTTAATTGTGACAATAATTTAGCATCAGCAACCACTCGAGGATCTGTGTTATAAACCCCATCAACGTCAGTCCAAATTTCACAACTTGAGGCATCTAAACATGCCGCCAGTACCGCAGCTGAATAATCAGAACCATTGCGGCCTAATGTGACGATCTTGCCCTGAGCATCTGCAGCAGTAAAACCAGGCATCACCCACACTCGATATTGATCAAGCGGTAATAAGGTAAAGCGAGGTTTGCTCACCGCAATATCAACGACCGACTCCAACGGCTGACCATGCGCTAAAAATAACGCCACTGGATCTAATTGTGCTGAAGTGATGTCTTTCGCCAACATAACTTGTTCCATTAATGCCGCAGATAAACGCTCACCCGTCACAACTATTTCAGCACGAACACTATCAGGGCATTCGCCTAGCAGTTTAATACCGTAAAGTTTATCTTTCCAAACTTGCATTTGTGCCGTTAATTTTCCAATCAGCAGCTCATGTTGAAGAGCCGTAATAAGTGATGCCGCCGCGTCAGAAAACAGCCCGCTATAGACCAAATGAATATGATCTAATACCGGTTGATAATCATGTTGTTCAACTGCTATATCTACCATTTCTAAAAGCGCATTGGTCACTGTAGCAGGAGCTGAAAGCACTGTAGCAACAGATTCTGTCAAAGCCGTATCAGCAATAATATCTGCCGCCATCGAAAAACGAGGCCAATTCGCTAGCGATGTTCCACCAAATTTCATTACTTTCATGTCGCTCTCCTTGTCACTCATAAAGTGACAACATTAAATTAAAATCAAATGATTAGAATAAAAACAAAAAAGCCCGCTTCAGTTGTTAGAAGCGGGCTTTTTATGCAAAATCTTTTAGGGTGTAATCAGCCCGCCCCCACTATGGTAATAGTGGTGGTTGTAATGGTTGTAATTACAACGAGCATGAGGGTAAACATTTGATGATTCTCTTCGTTAAGTTAAATGTTAACTGCCGATAATATTTAATTAGATTAAATAGCTGATCCACGTTGGCTAACAGAATTGCTTTTTTAACCTAAGGTTGTCAACCCCTCATTACAGTTTATTTACTAGTTATTTTTTAAGTTGAGTTGATTTTTTTAATAATTAAGTTATTAAAAATCAATAATGAGTAGTGATAACCATTATTGATTGCCTTATCCAACGTTAACGTAGACGTAAGAGTAATAAATAAAGTTAAGTAAATACAACAATTTCATAATGATAGAAGTAGTAACTTAATATGTATTCATAAAAAGATTGCCAATAAATGTGTAACCAAGATGATTTATCCGCCTTAGCTATTTCCTACACCAATTAAATGATTTATTTTCACCATCAGTCGATGTAAAACATGCAGCATAAGACAAAACAAAAAAAGCTCTGATTCAATAACCAAAAACTGATGTTAGTCATCGCAGCCTTATATCAAAATACGGTATGATACTCACATCACAATTGGAGGCGATATGAAAATTACAAAACATGCGGCGGTCACTATTCATTACCGCTTATCTGATGAGCAAGGTCTATTAGTAGAAAGTTCATTTGAAAGTGAACCAATGGTTTACTTACATGGCACTGAAAATTTAATTCCTGGACTTGAATCAGTTTTGGAAGGTAAAACTGTTGGTGAAAATATCGAGGCAAAGATCCCTGCGGAACAAGCCTATGGCGAATATCACCCAGGTTTAAAGCAAGAAGTTCCTGTCAGTGCATTTGGTGATGTCGAAGATATCGTTCCAGGTATGCGTTTTATCGCTGAAACTGAAATGGGTCAACGCCCTGTTCAAGTAATTGAAGTGAAAGATGATGTCATCGTTGTTGATGGTAATCACCCTCTAGCGGGTCAGTCACTGCATTTTAGTGTCGAAGTTATTGCTGTAAGAGAAGCAACAGCAGAAGAGCTATCTCATGGACATATCCATGCAGAAGGTGGCTGTGGTAGCCATGGACACGATCACGGACACGACCATGAATCATGTGGCACAGAGAAACCTGGCTGTGATGGAAATGGCGGCTGTGGCTGTCGTTAATTCATTATTGATTAAATAGATAAGTGACTCATTCTATCTTTCATGTCTATTTGTCAGTAGAAAGGTTGAAATATCATAAGGTATTGTCTATTCACTAGGCGATACCTTTTTCTTTAGGTTAATCTTAACCAGTTAATTACATCAATTAGTCAGATTTATTGTATCGACCGTTAAGGATAACTTGGGTGATGCAATCCTCACTAATTGACACCCAATATAATAATTAATAACTAGCGACGGAGTGCTTATGTTAATTAAACCGCTGTATGAATTACTGCCGTTCACTTACATGCTTGTAGGCAGTGTCAGTATTTTTCTTCTTGAACCTAATTATGCACTTATTGCTTCAATTGTAGTGTATTTATATGGTGCACATATTTACAACTTACGTTCCAAGAACCGTAGAACCGATCCCAAACGTAAACGCAAATCAGGATTAATCCCCGAAACGATTTATGGTCTATTACCCTTTATTTACGTATTAAGTGCCGTGAGCCTTTATCGTTTTTACCCTAGAGATTCGAGCACACTTTTTGCTCTGTGCCTAACCACGTATGGTGGATACCTATTTTTAAGACGTTTAAGTTATCGTCATCACAGATTACCGCGGGGAGTTAGCCAATAGTCAGATTTATTATTGCAATGAGGATCAAAAAGGTTAACTGAACAAAACAGCATAATGAATTGATTAGCAAGTGTTAATAGTGAACCTAATGTAATTAAAATCGATGGGTGTCTATTTGATTTTATGAGCAATGCTTTAGGCTCGATAGGTAATAAAAGACACCTATCGAGTCAGTTATATTGGTGATTTATCAGCACTGAATTATCAGCATTGAGGACTGAAATATTGTGTCGATGCGAATCGATGACCAATTACTTAGCTTAGAATCAATTGTTAATCTAGAATCAATTTTTTAACTAAGTCTCTTTGATTTACTGGCATATTTTTTAAATAATTTGAACACCGTGTAATCGTTGCAATACTCACTTGATGTTCTGCAGCAATTTGTCTCTGACTCAATTCCCCTGCTAATAACGTTTGGAACACCTGTAAACGCCCAGAAACTGCACTTCGCTCTTCTTCGGTTAATAATAAATGAAACAACACCGACAAATCATCTTCATTTGCATGGGTTAATATTTTTTCTACCACTAAATTCCAATTGGCACGCATTGTTTTTTCTCTTTTTAGTAATGCCCAGACATTACAAGTGTACCAAGGAAAGACGTCGATTAGCAAAATTGCTACCGATAAACTTGTAATGAAAAATGAAAAATAACTGCGGGATGCTATTGATGAAAGATATCGCAAAATGCTTATAAAATTGTGTAGAATGAGATGTAATACCCTCATAACTAAGCGCTAAAAACTCGACTAAGCAGTAGGCTGAACACTTAATGGTTAGCACTTTAGTTAAAATTTAGCATAATTATGTGGATATCTGTGCTTATGGAACCGGTACCACCCACAAAAAAGTGAAGGATGACGATGAAAAAGATATTACTAACGGTTGCGGCAACCGCAATGATGATCCCTGCTGTGTTTGCGAATAATTTTGAAGAACCTGCAGATGCCATTGAATACCGCCAAGCTGCTTTCGGCTTAATTGCTTATAACTTTGGTGATATGGGCGCTATGCTAAAAGGTAAAAAACCTTTTGATGCTGCTGTATTTAGTGCTCGTGCAGATAATGTTGCAGCGCTATCAAAAATACCACATGAAGGTTTTATTGCTGGTTCAGATAAAGGCGATACCGAAGCACTAGCTAAAATTTGGCAAGATAAAGCCGATTTTGATAGCAAAATGACTGCATTTCAAGATAATGCCGCGGCATTAGCTGTTGCAGCTAAATCAAGCGATAAAAATAGCATTAAACAAGCTTTTGCTAACACTGGTAAAAGCTGTAAAGGTTGTCACGACGTTTACAAAAAAGACTAATTTGATTAGTTAGCTCTGGTGAGTATAAGTAGCTCTACTCAATAGTGAAAATGATAAAAGCCCATCTTTATGGGCTTTTTTATTGGCTTTAATTAACCTGAAATTATAAAAAACTGACCACAGGTTCGAGTAACAACCACCAAATAGCAGCAAAAATAACTGACACGATAACTAACGCCATCCAAGGCGAACGCAATGTAGGTGAAGTGACCTGCTCGGTAACTTGTTTATAACCGCTGAACATGGCTTTAAGTACATTGTCGCCCTTAAAAACATGCACTAACACGGCAATAATATGTACCGTAGCCAAAGCCAAAATAAGATTGAAATTAGTTTTATGCAGCCAGGTTAGCCACCCCGCAGTATCTGACGAAACTAGATATATCAGCGGACCTTCAGTAAAAATATCATCTGTTGCAAATAAACCGGTACTTAACTGCAACACAAGTGATCCCAGCAACACAATCACCATATAACCACCTAGTGGATTATGCCCAAGTGACGAAGGTTTAGGCTGGGCTTTCGCGTAAGCGATAACTTTTTTAGGTGCAACAAAAAAATGTGTAAACTTAGCGGTGTCACTTCCGATAAAGCCCCAAATTAATCTAAATGTAATCAGAGTCATCAATAGATACGCCAATATCTGATGCCACTGCATTTCACCTATTTCGGCTGTCCACCATAATCCGCCAATTAAACACACCATAGCCCAATGGAAAAAACGTGTTGGAAAATCCCATACCTTTATTTTTTGTTGTTCTATACTCATTAATAACCTGCTTATTACTATTCTTTACTGACAAATTATAAACTCATCAGTAATAAATAAAACAAGAAGGTTTACAAACTAATACAAATAAACATGCTTACGCAGCTAAAAAAGACAACCAAAGAAGCTTTGCTTTATAAAGAGGATGAACCTAACGAGAAATAATAAATCAATGTCAGCTAAGTAACCAGTAACATAGGATAAAGGAGCATGCTTGTAGAGCGTTTATGAATAAGACAACCCCATACAAAACCGTGCTTGAAATTGTATGAAAAAACCTCAGCAAAGCTAATTAAGTATTAACTTATCCATACAAATATGAGCCTATATTGACAGCATTACAAGCATATTTAATGGCTTTTTTGTTCAAAACGTCTAAGAGATCAAATATGCAGCACTCGACATATAAAGCCGGTAAAAGTGTGATGTAGATCACGAATTTTATGGTTAACCTTGGTAATCTGGAGTTAAGCAAACAACAAGAAGGTTCTAAATATGCTGAAAATCACTAGCAAACAACTTGAAGTCACTGCCCTTATCCGTGAACGTATTGAAGGACGATTAGAAAAATTAAGTCGACATGATATTCAATTAATTAACCCGCACGTCATTATTACTCAAGAAAAGCAGTTGTTTAAAATAGAGGCATCAGTTGGATTACCTAGTGGAGATTTATTCGCCCAGGCAAAAAGTGAAAACCTATACGCAGCAATTACTGCAATGGGACAAAAGCTGGAAAAACAGCTAAATCGCCTGACCCACAAACCCCAGGCTCAACGCCATGTATCATTACCAAATGACACAGAAAGCGAATTTGAGTATGTTTATAAGGAGGAAAACGCCGCTTGATATTATTTATCTCTCACCAGCGCACCTTCGGGTGCGCTTTCTTTTGTCTATAATCCAATACTCAAGCCTTGATGAGTAAATTTACGTTGACAGTCGCCTGTCAGAGCTTTAGTTTTACTCCATGAACAAAAAAATATTCAGCCTTTTTATTTTCTTTTTTATTCAGCCCACCTCTGGAGGCGGATTTTCTGTGTAAAAACGAAAATGAAAATTCTAAAGCCTCCCAACTGGGAGGCTTTTTTGTCTTATAAACTCTGCCGTATCTAGTCATGCGCCAGTATGTAGCGTCACATTGAGGTCAATATGCAAAAAACACCTGAGTTAAGTCAAACTCGTGAACAGATAACTGCCTTGGATAAATCCTTATTAGCGTTATTATCTCAGCGCCGCCAATTGAGCCTAAATGTTGCACGCAGCAAAGAAGTTGATGTTAGACCTATACGAGATACACAACGAGAAAAAGAACTACTTGAAAGACTGGTACAGCAAGGGCGCGACCAAGGACTTGATGCACATTTTGTGATATCACTTTATCAAAGCATTATTGAAGACTCGGTTTTATTTCAACAAACGTATCTTCATGGTAGAGCTAACCCAGACACTCAAAAGCAGCAATATACTGTGGCTTATTTGGGTGCTAGGGGTTCTTACTCTTACTTAGCTGCAAGCCGTTACTGTTCACGCCGTCAAGTCGAAATGCTTGATTTCGGGTGCAAAAGTTTTGATGAAATTGTTAATGCCGTTGAATCTGGTCATGCCGATTATGGTTTTTTACCGATTGAAAATACCTCTTCAGGATCTATCAATGAAGTGTATGACGTACTGCAACATACAACGCTGTCAATTGTTGGCGAAACAACTATTGAAGTGAGTCATTGTTTACTCACTAAACCCAACAGTAAACTATCTGATATCAAGACTATTTACGCTCACCCGCAGCCGATCAGTCAATGCAGTCGCTATTTAAGTCAACATCCTCATATCAAACTTGAATATTGTTCTAGTAGTGCTGAAGCCATGACAAAAGTTGTCGAGGCGGACAGCAATACTGTCGCAGCCATAGGCAGTGCAGAAGGCGGAGCCCTGTATCAGTTAATTGCAATGGAGCAAGGCTTAGCGAACCAAAAAATCAATCAGAGTCGATTTATTGTTGTCGCTCGAAAAGCCTCTGCGGTGCCTTCTCAGCTGCCAGCAAAAACCACCTTGATCATGGCGACAGGACAGAAGCCAGGAGCATTAGTAGAAGCATTATTGGTACTTAAAGCTCATAATTTGAATATGAGTAAGTTAGAATCTCGTCCAATACCAGGAACACCATGGGAGGAGATGTTTTACCTCGATATTGATGGCAACTTGGCTACTACCGAAGTACAACAAGCGATTAAAGAGTTAGAGCGCCTTACTCGTTTTATCAAAGTATTAGGCTGTTATCCATGTGAAACCGTTAAACCTACACAACTATCGCAAGCTCAATTATTAATTGAACCCGGTAGCTCTAAACAAGAGCCAATCAAATCTATACCAAATAGCCAAGCTAAGCATTCACGCGACTATAAATCACAAGATACTCAATTGTTCTGTCAGCACTTACAAATAGGCGCCGGACAATTTAGCGCATTACAGCAAATTAACTTACCGATAGATAATACCGAACTGGCTACGCAAGCAAAGCACATCAAAGAATCAGGCTTTCAAGCCATTGTGCTCAATGATTTAAAACAACAACTCAATGAACAACAATTAAAACAGCATGCACAGGTCATCGAACAAGCTGGTTTATTATGTGTAATGCAAATAGATCAAGAACAAGAGTTTATCGTTGCTAGCCAATTAGCAGATATGCTGATATTAAGTGGTAAACAAATGTACAACCCGGACATGTTAACCTTAATTGGTTCCGTCAATTTGCCGGTAATATTAGAAAGAAACACCATGGCTAGTATCGATGATTGGCTACAAGCTGCCGATGCAGTCCTTAGTCACGGTAATCAACAACTCGGGCTATGCGAATCAGGTGTACGTAGTTTCACGCACCCAGAGCAGTTAAGCCTCGATTTAGCCGGATTGGTTGAAGTGAAATCCCGCAGTCATTTACCTGTAATCGTTAACACGAGCTTCTGTATTAATGCTGCACTGTTAACTACTCATGCAAATGCCGTTAAGCAACTTAATGCTGACGGAATTATATTGTTACATCAAGATGGTGTATCGCAAGCTGATATTATTCATGGTTTATACCAAGCAAAGTAACGATTAAATAACCGGGAATGACACACATAAAAATGCCGAGAATATTCTCGGCATTTTATTACTCGTAATTGTAAAAGGTAATTAGTTATTCAAGGCTATTCAATAATCATACTGCTAGGCCATCATTTAAACTTATCCAGCCTTTAAAAATACGATAACTGAACCAACTAACACCCAGTAAGTACATGGGTAAACTCAGCCATAAAGGACTAAGCCAATATCCTGCAATAAAAAATGGACATAGGCCAATAATACTCATACGTTGCCAACGTAGATGACTACCCAACACAGAGTCTGGGTTGACGTTCTTTTGGATCAAATTAAGCCAAAAACTCAATAATACAGGCACAAAAAATAATGGAAAAGCACTCATTAAGCCGTAAAGAAAATGCCCTAAGGAATTATCTTCAACCTGTTGAACAGGTAGCATATTCGATGGCATCATCGACATGGGGTATCCTCCAAAGGTAACTAAGTTTACTGAGCTAACACAGCGTTATTTGGCTACCGTATTAACTAAACATAAGCTTTGTGTCACTATTTCGCAATAATTAGTTCAATTAATAATGCTTCATTTAGCGTTATCCAGCTTTCATATCATTAACAGATTGCAACATGGCGCGACTTTCATGTTGGAACTGCGGCGCAAAGTCACCAAACCATTTAGCGACACGCTGGAACTGCTCCACAAAGGCTTGCCTATTACCGGTTTGCAACATTGTTAATGCATCACGATAATTATCTAGATAATCACTAATCGCGTGTTGGCTGCCAGGTTGGGCAAAAATAATATCGGCATAAAGCTCGGGATCTTGAGCAAATAAACGACCAACCATGGCTAACTCTAAACGATAAATCGGTGAGCTAAACTGTAATAAGTTACCAATATCAGCTTCTTCTTTGCACAAGTTGACGCCATATACGAATGTTGAAAAGTGACGCATAGCCTGTACAAGTTGCATCGCTTTATCATGACGCTCTGCTTCAGCTTCAACTATTCGCGCCCCCCAAATTTCAATCTGTTGTAGTAACCATTGATACGCTTCTTGATGACGGCCATGACACACCACCACCACCTGTTTAGCGAGACTACCAACATCTGGGCCAAACATAGGATGCAGACCCACTACAGGGCCTTTATGCGCAGCTAACATTGCCGCTAAAGGTGCTTCTTTAATCGAGGTGAGATCAGCTAAAATACAATTTTCAGGTAGCTGGGTTAACTTGTCACGGATCACTTCGCAGGTCACATTTATGGGTACGGTAACAATCACTAATCCTGCACCATCAAAAATGGCAGCGGCATCTTGCCAATCATTTTTATCTATACTTTTAACTTCATAGCCAGAAAGAACCAACATTTGACTAAATAACTGTCCCAGTTTGCCCTGACCACCCACAACGACCACATGACCCAGATCTTGCTTAATCTGCTTAAACCCAACATCTTTTTCATTTAGGTAAGATTCGCGCATAAGTCGACGTAAAATATCTTCGATTAGCTGTGGTGAGACATTCATTTTTTGTGCTTCGTCTCGACGTTTAGCTAACATCGATGCTTCACGTTGTGGGGCATAAATAGGTACACCAGCCGCATGTTTTACGGCACCAACTTGCGCCACTAAATCGAGACGTTTACGTAATAAATGCAGTAATTGTTGATCCACGCCATCAATTAAATCACGAAGATGCTCTAAGCCTGCTGTGGTTTTTTCATTCATCTGTTTATCCATTAACCGTTAACAACCTGCAGCGTCTCAAAACGCGTTGGTAATACTGCAGACAACTGGTTAGCGCCTTGTCTTAAAATGGTTTCAGTAGTTTCCCAATCAATGCATGCGTCAGTGACAGAAACACCATATTTTAGCTCCGCTAACGGTTTATCTGAACTCTGATTACCTTCATTGAGGTTACTTTCAAGCATAACACCGATGATAGATTTATTACCTGCTTCAATTTGGTTAAATACATCTTCGCAAACGTTTTTTTGACGTTGATGATCTTTTGATGAATTACCATGACTGCAGTCGACGACTAAACGAGCACTGAGTTTCGCCTTATGAATTTGGGCTTCACTCTGAGCAACACTGTCTGCATCATAGTTAGGTGCTAAACCGCCACGTAAAATAATGTGTCCATCTGGATTACCGGCCGTTTGCAACAAAGAAACTTGACCTTCTTGGTTAATGCCCATAAAGCGGTGGCTGCTGGCAGCTGATTTTAATGCATTAATAGCCACTTCCAACTTACCATCTGTGCCATTTTTAAAACCAACAGGCATCGACAAACCTGAAGCCATTTCTCGATGAGTTTGCGATTCTGTGGTTCTTGCGCCAATTGCAGACCAAGTAACTAGCTCGGACAAATATTGTGGACTGATCGGATCCAGCGCTTCTGTGGCGATAGGTAATTCAAGTTCAGCAAGCCAAATCATGAGTTCTCGAGCCATTCTGAGTCCTTTCTCGACATCAAATGACTCATCCATATCAGGGTCATTAATCAACCCTTTCCAACCGACAGTTGTGCGAGGCTTTTCAAAATACACGCGCATTAAAATGTAGAAATCATCACTGAGTTCATCATGTAACTTTTTCAGCTTTAATGCATACTCTTTTGCCGCGGCAATATCATGAATAGAACATGGCCCCGTCACCACAAGCACCCGATTATCACGTTTATGGACTATATCTGAGACTTGCTTACGAGCATTTAGAATATATTGATAAGCATGAGTTGATAATGGAAGTTCTTGCTTTAACTCTGCAGGAGTCACTAGCACTTGTTCTGAACTGATGTGCACATTATTAATGGTATCTTGTTGCATACTTATCACTCTCTTTTGACGACAGACCAAAGGTCACTAATAGATTTATTTTTTAGGTATTGGATAGTACAATCTGTATTTTTGTAACGCTACACCATTACACCTTAAAAGCAACTATGCCTGCGCAAAGGTCCTAGAGCAAGGCTTATTTACACAAAGTGTAAAAAATCATATAACCGATGATATTTCGTACAAAAAAATAACCCCAGTCATACATCTTGTACGCGCTCTACTCGCTGTTACCGCTCTACTCATTGTTACCACTCTATTCGCTATTACCGCTATACTTGTCGTTACCGCTATACTAGTCGTTACCGCTATACTCGTCGTTACCGCTCTATTCGCTATTACCGCTATACTCGTCGTTACCGCTCTGCTCGCTGTTACCGCTCTACTCGTCGTTATCGCTCTGCTCGCTGTTACCGCTCTACTCGTCGTTATCGCTCTACTCGTCGTTATCGCTCTACTCGTCGTTATCGCTCTACTCGTCGTTACCACTCTATTCGCTGTTACCGCTCTATTCGCTGTTACCGCTCTATTCGCTGTTACCGCTCTATTCGCTATTACCGCTCTATTCGCTGTTACCGCTCTACTCGCTATTACCGCTCTATTCGCTGTTATCCCTTTATTATTTTTAAAAGCCCCACAAACAAAAACCCGCCTTTCGGCGGGTTGTTGTGCGAACACTGCATCTTTATTCTGTATTGGTAACTATTACTTAGTTGCCAATTTTTCACGGATACGTGCAGACTTACCTGAACGCTCACGTAAATAGTACAGTTTAGCACGACGTACACGACCGCGACGCTTAACTTCGATGCTAGCAATTAGCGGGCTATGCGTCTGGAAAGCACGCTCAACACCTTCGCCATTAGAGATTTTACGTACTGTGAATGCAGAATGCAGACCACGGTTACGCTTAGCAATTACCAAACCTTCAAAAGCTTGAAGACGCTCTTTTTCGCCTTCCTTAACACGTACTTGAACTACTACTGTATCACCAGCACCAAAATCAGGCACATCTGTTTTCATTTGCTCATCGTTGAGCATTTTAATGATGTTGTTCATAATTACTCCATCCTAGTAATAACTGAGCGTTGACTATGCGGACTTGTCCGTTTCATTCACGAACTGCGCTAATAAAGTCGTTTGTTCGTCAGTCAGAGCTAGATATTCAAATAATTCTGGTCGTCTCAAAAAAGTTCTTCCGATACTTTGTTGTAAACGCCAGAGTCTAATTTTTTCGTGGTCACCGCTTAGCAGCACTGCGGGTACGTCAAGACCATCCAATTGTTCAGGGCGCGTATAATGAGGACAATCCAGTAAACCATCAGAGAAAGAATCTTGCTCTGCTGACGCTTGCTTGCCCAGTACACCAGGTACTAAACGAGCCACTGAATCGATTAACGTCATTGCCGGTAACTCACCACCCGAAAGTACGTAATCACCGATAGACCATTCTTCATCAACTTCTGTTTGAATAATGCGTTCATCAACACCTTCGTATCGACCACACACTAAAATCAAACACTCTGATTTAGCTAACTCAGTAACGCCATGCTGATCCAGCTTGCGTCCCTGAGGAGATAGATAAATCACTTTTGCCCTATCACCTGCAGCTGCTTTAGCTGCATGGATAGCATCACGCAGAGGTTGCACCATCATTAACATACCGGGCCCACCACCATAAGGTCGGTCGTCCACAGTATTATGTCTATCATGGGTGAAATCTCGAGGATTCCACGTTTGCACCTCTAGCAGGCCGTTTTTCACGGCTCGACCCGTAACCCCAAAGTCTGTAACAGCACGAAACATCTCTGGAAACAGGGTGATTACCCCTAACCACATATGTTGTACCTCGACTTAGAAGTCAGGATCCCAATCCACTAAAATCTGTTTCCCTTGCAAGTCCACCTGTTTGATGAACTGCTCAGGGACAAAGGGGATCATACGTTCCGCTTTGCCGAAGGCATCTTTGGCATTAGCTTTAATCAGTAGTACGTCGTTTGATCCTGTTTCCACGATCTGGTCAACAATACCCATGTTATAGCCGTTTATATTGGTCACTTCGCAGCCGATAAGATCACGATGATAGAATTCACTATCATCCAAATCTTTCATTTGCTCAGGCATGATCGCAATTTCACAATTTGTGAGCATTTGCGCATGTTCTCTGGTAGCGACACCTTCTAGTTCAGCCACGACAGCTTTACCTTGAAAACGCCACTGAGCGACCTTAACTTCACGCCAAACGCCTTGTTCTTTTATAAGCCAAGGCGAATAATCGAAAATACCTTCAACAGAATCGGTATAGGAAGTGATTTTTAGCCAACCTTTAATACCATGACTGGAACCTAACTTACCCAGTACAACTAGCTCTTGGTTACTACTCATCTATCTATACCTTATACGCAATTAAGCAACAGCTTTACGCGCGTCTTTAATCAGTTTTGCAACACGCTCAGATGTTGCAGCGCCAGTAGCAACCCAGTGCTCAACACGATCAAGATCTAAACGTAAAGTTTCTTCTTGGCCACGAGCCAATGGATTGAAGAAACCTACACGTTCGATGAAACGACCGTCACGAGCATTGCGGCTATCAGCAACAACGATATTGTAAAATGGACGCTTTTTTGCGCCGCCACGAGCTAAACGAATGGTAACCATGCGTTTTATTCCTCTAATGATTTGCTAGAAGCAAAAATAAAAACTGGAACTCCGTGTTCGCGAAGAGTCCCAGAAAGAAAGCCGGAAGATTTTACCTGACTTTTGAACTATTGCAACCAAATCTGATGATTTTTAGCTCACCCATTTTGTTGCAATAAAGTCAAAAATATAACCTAACCAACTGATTGAATTTAAAAATTACTAGTTTTTCTCTTGAAAGATGCTGTTATTATCGACCAGGAAACTTCATTCCTGGTGGTAACATTCCGCCCATTCCGCGCATCATCTTCTTCATTCCACCCTTGCCAGACATCTTTTTCATCATTTTCTGCATTTGGGTAAATTGCTTCAATAAACGGTTTACATCTTGAATTTGGGTACCTGAACCGCCAGCGATTCTACGTTTACGAGATCCTTTAATCAAATCTGGATTCTTACGTTCTTTAGAGGTCATTGAATTAATAATGGCTTCCATTTGTCCGGTCATTTTACCGTCTTGAACCTGGGCCAATGCTTCTGGTGGTAATTGTCCTACACCTGGAAGCTTCTCAAGCATGTTCATCATTCCGCCCATGTTTTTCATTTGCTGCAATTGCTCACGAAAATCTTCTAGGTCGAAACTGCCGCCGGATTTAACTTTTGAAGCCAGCTTCATCGCTTTGTCTTTATCGACGCCACGTTCAACTTCTTCAATTAATGACAACACATCACCCATACCGAGGATACGCGAAGCAATACGGTCTGGATGGAAAGGCTCTAACGCATCGGTTTTCTCACCAACACCTAAAAATTTAATTGGCTTACCTGTGATACTGCGAATCGATAACGCAGCACCACCGCGAGCATCACCATCAACTTTGGTTAAAATAACACCAGTCAAAGGTAAAGCTTCATTGAATGCTTTAGCGGTGTTGGCCGCATCTTGCCCCGTCATCGCGTCAACAACGAATAAGGTCTCAATCGGATTTACAGTAGCATGCAGCTGCTTGATTTCATCCATCATAGCTTCATCAACGTGCAGGCGACCTGCTGTATCGACAATCACCACATCAATGAATTTTAATTTTGCATAGCTTATTGCGGCTTTAGCAATATCAACTGGCTTTTGGCTCACGTCAGACGGAAAGAATTCAACCTCAACTTCTGCAGCCAATGTTTCAAGTTGTTTAATTGCCGCAGGACGGTATACATCAGCACTGACGACAAGGACTGATTTTTTATGACGTGTGCGTAAAAATTTACCTAATTTGGCTACCGAGGTTGTTTTACCCGCGCCTTGAAGACCCGCCATCATGATCACAGCCGGAGGTATTGCCGCTAAGTCGAGGGCTTCATTCGCCTCACCCATGGCTTTTTCAAGTTCGTTTTGGACAATTTTGATAAAGGCTTGCCCTGGGCTTAAGCTTTTTGACACCTCTTGACCCACAGCGCGTTCTTTTACGCTGTTAACGAAGTCTCTAACAACAGGTAAAGCTACATCCGCCTCAAGCAGCGCCATACGCACTTCACGCAGGGTTTCTTTAATGTTGTCTTCTGTTAAGCGACCACGGCCACTAATGTTTTTTAGTGTGCGTGAAAGTCTGTCAGATAAATTTTCAAACATTGAGCGGCTCTTTTAAGCATATCGATAATTGAGCCCATTATACCCAAGCCACTCTAAATTACGATACTTGCAACGCGAAGAACTTAAACACTGACTCATTTTGAGTAAATTATTGTAGCTAAAGGTAGGAAACTGTTAAATTTTGGGTCTTAGGTCACTGCCATATTAGGCCCTGATCATGTTAATCTAATAAAATAATGAAAATATGATGCTTTGATAGTATTGTTCAACACTCACAGCGCAGTTTTTCAGCATTAATTACTATGATAGGTTGAGTCTCAATGGTTATTTTTTCAGCGGCAGCCATGCTGTTTTATTGTTTAGCTTTGGTTTTAGTAACAAGCAGACTTTTTCATGTTGAAGGGCCTAATCGTAAGGCCGTTATGCTGGCTTCTGGTATTGCCGTCATCATGCACGGGTTTGCACTTTCGAATGCGGTTTTTACTGTCGATGGACAAAACTTTAGTTTAACCAACGTAATTTCATTGGTTAACTGGATTATTGCATTAACGTTCACGATTACAATGCCTCGACTTAAAGTCATCATTGTAGTGCCCGTTGTGTATGCCTGCTCAATATTGTCAGTAGCTCTTCTATGGTTAGTGCCGCCGCAGTTTATTACTCATTTTGAAATACACCCTGAACTTCTGGCACATGTAGTGTTATCACTCATGGCCTATAGCGCATTGATGATAGCGGCTATGTACGCCATTCAATTATGGTTTATCCAGAATAAACTGAAGAAAAAGCAAATGATGATGAGCCCAGCAATGCCGCCATTAATGACGGTTGAAAAGCAACTTTATCACCTCATCATTATTGGATTTATTTTACTGAGTTTATCGCTAGTAACTGGATTTGTATTTTTAGAAGATATGTTTGGTGACGGTAAAGGCCATAAGGCAATATTATCAATAATAGCTTGGGTGGTTTACGCTGCGATGTTGTGGCAACAATATACTGTTGGCTGTAGAATCCGTACCGCAGTGATTTATAGCTTATCGGGTGCGGGCTTACTATCTCTCGCATATTTTGGTGCTAGAGTTGTTAAAGAATTGATATTAAACTAATTTTAATATCTTTACGCTGAATATGCTTTTCTATTCTGTTGAAAAATAACCAAGATTACTTGACACTAACGGCCAATAATAAATAATGGCCGTTAAATTTATGACAATTTGGCCAATAGGTCAATTTCACACCACTTTATGGGGCCCCTTTTTTGGACGCTATATCTACCAGCGCACTCCTTATTTTCCTTTTGGTTTTAATCGTGATTTCTGCTTATTTTTCTGGTTCAGAAACCGCAATGATGAGCCTCAATCGATACCGCTTACGACATCTTGCATCCAATGACCACAAAGGTGCACAGCGCGCCTTAAAGTTACTCGACCGCCCAGATCGACTCATTGGCTTGATTCTCATCGGTAATAATCTGGTTAACATTCTTGCATCTGCAATTGCGACTATTATCGGTATGCGCTTGTTTGGTGATATGGGTGTTGCTATTGCAACCGGTGTTCTGACTATAGTGGTGTTAGTGTTTGCTGAGGTCACACCAAAAACGTTTGCGGCTTTGCACCCTGAACGTATTGCATTTCCATCGAGTATTTTATTAGGTTGGTTATTAATATTGCTGTCGCCATTAGTGAAAGCAATCAACTTAATTACCTCAATATTTTTACGTTTAATGGGCATTAAAACGGTCAAAACAAGTGACGCGTTAAGCCAAGAAGAACTGCGCACAGTTGTGCATGAAGCTGGAGCACTAATCCCACAGCGTCACCAAGAAATGTTATTGTCGATTTTAGATTTAGAAAAAGTCACAGTCGAAGACATTATGATTTCGCGCTCAGATATTTATGCTATTAACGTCAATGACGATTTTAAATTGATAAATAAGCAAGTGGTTCAAAGTCCTCATACTCGAGTGTTAGTCTATCGCGACAACATCGATGATGCTGTCGGGTTTATTCACTTACGTGATGCTTTGCGCTTACAATCCAAAGAGCAATTCAGTAAGTCATCATTATTAAGGGCTGTTAAGGAGTTATACTTTATTCCTGAAGGCACACCACTAAACGTTCAATTGACTAATTTCCAGCAAAATAAAGAACGCATAGGGTTAGTTGTTGATGAGTACGGTGATATTCAGGGCTTAGTCACACTTGAAGATATTTTAGAAGAGATTGTTGGTGACTTCACAACCTCAATGCTGACCACGGCAAGTGAAGACATTAATATCCAACAAGATGGTAGTTTCTTAATTGATGCCACGATTAACATTCGTGACCTTAATAAAGAAATGAAATGGAATCTTCCGATTGATGGCCCTAAAACCTTAAATGGCCTGATCATTGAATTTCTGGAAGATATTCCTGCAGCAAACACCAGCTTACGCATCGTTGATTATCAAATAGAAGTCATCGATGTTGCAGATAATATGATTAAAACAGTCAGAGTTTTACCCAGCAATTTAACGTTAATTGATGATAACGAGTAAATTTTTACACATAAAAAAGGCGCTGCAAGCGCCTTTTTTATTGCCATGAATTAGTCATTCATTACGATGCACGACGCTTAGCCTCTAAAGCACGTCGTTTATCACGTGCTATTGGGGTAATTTCTGCGGCTAAGTCTTTTTCCAAACCTAATATGAAATACAACTCTGCCATCAAGAAGAATGGCCCAATCAGAAGCTGATTGAGATCATCCATAAAAGCAGGTTTGGCCTTTTCATATTTATGGCCAATAAACTGAATAACCCAGCCAATAATAAAAATACTAATGGCAATGATAAAAGGATGTGAGGTATGAACAACCAGCTCTGTGGTGTATAACACCGGCACAATGAACAATACTAATCCAAACGCTAGGCGCATATGAAGTGCCATATAGTAGCCCAATACCACCACAGCTAATATCATTGCAACACTCACTTGATAATCTTGCCATGCAAAGCGAAGAGTCCCCAGCATCAAAAATGCCGACCAAATAATCATAGGAACGCCGACAAAATGCGTCTTTATATTTTGTGGATTTAAGTGCACGCTTTTATAAGTTGAAAGTTGTTCTACTGCCGATTTCATTTTAGATTCTCTCTAGTTAACCTCAGCTCAAAAGAAGGAATGAGGTAGGTAAACTGGCATCATGATATTCAATCTAATTCATATCTAATGGATCATTTTGGCTAACAATCCGTATTGATTTACCAATATTAATCTAGTGTGATGTCGTCGTATTAGTATAGAAAAAGACTTTTTGATGTCAGTTATCATCTCGTTCTGAGATGAGTTGTTGATATCTTGTTAATCTACCTCACTTACGGCCATTTTAAAAGCTCACAAAAAAGGCGCTAATGCGCCTTTAATAAATAGCCTAATATGGTTCACATCAACTTTCTAACACCACAGTGGCTACAGCATAATGTTTTTCATCTGCAATACTGATAAAACCATGCTTGCCCGCTAATTGTTCAAGCCGTGCTAGCGCGCCATCGGTAAAACGTACCTGGGGCGCGCCATTATCATCATTGTCGATATGGATATGTTGAAACGACACACCTCTGCCAATTCCTGTTCCTAAGGCTTTTGCTGCAGCTTCTTTGGCGGCAAAACGCTTAGCTAAAAATCGCTCAGGCTGTTTTGATTGCAAGTAAGTAGTAAGCTCAAACTCGGTCAGCACTCTTCTGGCTAACCTGTCACCTAGGCGCTCTCGCTGCTCACTGATGCGGGCAATCTCAACAATGTCTGTTCCTATCCCTACAATCGCCATTATTCGCCTCTGCGGCCTTCAAGCATCAGTTTCTTCATATCCCGTACTGCAGTGTCCAAACCATCAATAGCGGCTCGAGCAATCACAGCATGACCAATATTAAGCTCATAAAGCTCAGGAATAGCCGCGATAGCCTTAACATTGTGATAATGCAATCCATGCCCAGCATTAACCACTAAACCTTTACTGTGAGCATATTGTGCCATTTCAGTAATACGAGCTAATTCATTTGCCTGCTCAGCATCGGTGATGGCATCAGCATAACAACCAGTATGGATCTCAATATAAGGTGCGCCAGATAACACTGCGGCATCAATTTGAGTTTTATCTGCATCAATAAACAATGACACTTTAATACCTTCTGCAGCCAAACGTGTGACGGCTGAGCGGATTTTTTCTAACTGACCTGCGACATCAAGACCGCCTTCAGTTGTTAGCTCTTCACGCTTCTCTGGGACTAAACATGCATACGCTGGTTTGATATCACAGGCGATAGCGATCATTTCTTCAGTGACAGCAAACTCGAAGTTCATTCTGGTCTTCAATGTCTTTGCCAATAAATACACATCACGATCTTGAATGTGGCGACGATCTTCACGTAAATGTATGGTGATACCATCGGCGCCGGCATGCTCTGCTACTGCAGCTGCGTGTACGGGATCAGGATAATGAGTACCGCGGGCCTGACGCAATGTCGCGATATGATCGATGTTAATGCCTAATAGTATTCCGCTCACATCGAGCTCCTTAAGATAATAAATAACACAATGAGGCACACGATAACCAAAGTTATGCACTAATTTACAAGTGTTTGGTCCATGTGTTGGGTTTAAAATAGATTATATGCTAATCCGATTTGTTACTGAATAACTGCCTACTTAATAACGGCTTATTACCCAACAATGGTGTGAGTAAATAACGCATTAATCCTTTAGCTTGATTGAACTGTTCAGGTTGCAGGTTTTGTGATGCCAATGCTAGCAACATTGCCCCAGATAAACAGCCTTTACTATGAGAAAAAGAGCTTTCTTGAGTGGTTGCTATAGGGATAAAACCACTCTCTGCAATAAACCGATAGTGGCAACTGTCATCTAACGAGTCACCTTGGGTGTCATAAGCAAGAGACGGCAACGCACCTAACTCGAGTAATAAAGCCATTTCAAAATAACGCAGGTGGCTTGAACAAAACTGTTTAGCTAACGCCAGTAGTGCACGATGATAATCGAGAAAGAGACCTTCAGCTTGGTGATCGACTGACAATAGGCGTACTAATATTTCGTTTAGGTAAAAACCAGAATAAAGACTATTACCGCTCAGCGGCATAGCAGGTGCAGCGGCTTCAATTTGGGTAATATTTTTCAATCCTAAATTTCTGGCTTCGGATTGGGCACTAAATTGGATAATTAGCGGCTGAAAAGGTTGTAAGATACTTTTAATCGACCGTTTACCAGAACCGACTCGAGTAATGGCATCAACACGTCCAACACCCTCTACCAGCAAATTAACGATTACGCTCGATTCACGAAATTGTCGATGATGAAGCACATAGCCACGTTTCATAGTGGCCATGCCTATAAATACATAATCAGTAACGCTAAAGCCAATTTAGCTTTCGCCATAGCCTAAACTTCTCAATGCACGTTCATCATCAGCCCAACCTGATTTCACTTTGACCCACACTTCAAGAAATACTTTATTGTCAAATAAGGTTTCCATATCCAAACGGGATTGCGTTGCAATCGTTCGAATTCGCTCACCTTTATTGCCAATCACCATCCGTTTTTGGCCTTCACGCTCAACCAGAATTAACGCATTAATTTGATAGACGCCATTTTCCATCATTTTAAACTGTTCAATCTCAACCGTTGCGTCGTAAGGAAGTTCATCCCCAAGGAAGCGCATTAGCTTTTCACGGACAATTTCAGATGCCATAAATCGTTGTGAGCGATCGGTAACATAATCTTCTGGGAAATAAAATGGGGCTTCTGGCAATGATTCACGTGCCATATCCAAAATGCGTTGCACATTGGTGCCTTTACTGGCTGATATTGGCAAAATTTCATCAAAATCAAACTTTTTAGCCAATTCAGTTAGATAAGGAAATAATGATTCTTTATCTTTAATATTATCAACTTTATTAATGGCTAAAATGATTTTTCGATCGTCATTTCGATGTTGAATTTTTTGAAGCACCATCTCATCATCGGCAGTCCACGTCATACCATCAACAACAAAAATAACCATAGCAACATCAGCTAATGAACTGGCAGCCGCACGGTTCATCAAGCGGTTTATCGCACGCTTTTCTTCAATATGCAGACCAGGGGTATCAATAAATATAATCTGACTTGGGCCATCGGTATGAATACCCATGATACGGTGACGAGTTGTTTGCGGTTTTTTTGAGGTAATACTCACCTTTTGACCAAGTAACTTGTTCAAAAGTGTTGATTTACCCACATTGGGACGACCGACAATAGCCACCATGCCACAATAAGTTACATCGTATTTGGCTGTAGCCGTTGGTGCTGCTTGGTTCATCCTTGCCAGCAGTTCATCTAAGCTAGGCTCTTGGTTATCACCTGCTGGCAAGTCTGTTTTTTTGGTCATTTATTCAGTAGCTCCAATACCTGAGCAGCGGCAAGCTGTTCAGCTTTTCTTCTTGAACTTGCCACACCGGTGACAACTTTATCTAATTCACTAATTTTACATTCTACGGTGAAGGTTTGATCATGCGCTTCACCTTCTACCGCAACAACTTGGTAATCTGGCAATGGCTTTTTAAAACCTTGCAGGTATTCTTGCAAAATTGTCTTCGGATCTTTTTGATTAATACCCGGTTTTATCTCAGCTAAACGCTCTTGATACCATGATAATAATAGCTTACGGCACACTTCAATATCGGCATCAAGGTAAACTGCACCAATAATAGCCTCTACGGCATCCGCTAAAATAGATTCGCGTCTAAAGCCACCGCTTTTGAGTTCACCAGGGCCTAAATACAAATAATCACCTAGCTTGAACTCTTGAGCGATGATTGTCAGTGTGTCACCTTTGACTAAAGTAGCGCGCATACGGCTTAAATCACCTTCAGTCGCCTTTGGAAACTGATGATATAAGGCATCTGAAATAGCTATCGATAAAATCGAATCGCCTAAAAACTCTAAACGCTCATTATGTTTATTTGCTGCGCTGCGATGTGTTAAGGCCTGAATGAGTAATTCAATATTATTAAACTCATACCCTAAAGTACGGCACAAACGCGGCAAATTTTTAATGGGTTCCATCAATGTATTCCACCTACTCTATCAAAACGTACTCCGGTCGGTACCCACGTTGGTAACACATCACTCGGTTTACGATCAAATTCAAAACTAATCCAAATTGCAACGGCTTTACCGACAAGATTCTCTTCCGGGACAAAGCCCCAGAATCGACTATCGGTACTATTATCACGGTTATCACCCATGGCAAAATACATTCCTTGAGGGATAACGAACTCACCAGCAGGAAGACCCGCTTGAGGATAAAAGTGCTGTCTGAAATCAGGGCGCGATGGATTAAGCAAAATATCGTGTTCTACATCGCCTAATTGCTCACTCAAACGAATTAATGGCACGTCATTTTGGCTAAACTCACCACGATTAATTTCTACATGCTCAATAGTATGAGCAGCTGGGCAGTCAGATTTATTGACACACGCTTCTTGGATCATCAGTTGTTTATTACGATAAAATATCTTGTCACCTGGTAAACCAACCACACGCTTTATATAGTCAATTTTTGGGTTTTCAGGGTATTTAAATACAAATACGTCTCCGCGCTCAGGTTCACCGGTTTCAACTAGTTTGCTGCGCCATACAGGATCGCGTAACCCGTAACTAAACTTTTCAACCAGAATGAAATCACCCACTAAGAGTGTCGGCATCATCGAACCAGATGGAATTTGAAATGGCTCATAGATAAAAGATCGTAAAATCATCACAAAGGCGATAACCGGAAAAATCGAATGTGCAGTTTCAACTAACACGGGCTCACGAATGATTTTATCTATCGCATCTGCACTTAACTGAGTTGAGTTAGCTTGTGCTGCTAATAAGCTTTCACGGCGTTTAGGCGCAAAAAATACCACATCAATTAACCAAATAAGTCCACTGACTAAGGTTACGAGTACTAAAATGAGCGAAAAATAGGCTGCCATTACTGATTTATCTCCTGCTAGGTGTGTTGGATCCATATGGCTTGAGCAAAGGCTCAGAATAACTCAATCCAGTATGGTGATTAACGAATAAACATTCACCCAGTTGAGTGTTACAAAATATATAGTAAAAATAACGATAACGCCGCAATACGCGGCGTTTAGTGTCGGTTAATCTTTCAAGGTTGTTTTGGCAGCGAATTGTTGGTCATTTATACAAGGCAGAGGCTTTGTAGTGTAGTTATTCTACATAAAAAGCCGATAACGCAGTAAAAATGGCCAACAAACGCTGCCCGAAGGGTTCGGCTAAAAACGTTTTACTCTTTGTTGAGTGAATTTAGCTTAGATTACTAGGCAGCAATCCACTCGCCTCGATTAAAACGTTTTTATCTCGAACAAAATTTAACCAGCAAAGATCAACAGGCACTAGCAAACTAAAACAATTAATTATAATTAATCGTTAAGTTTCAATACCGCTAAGAATGCCTCTTGTGGCACTTCAACGTTACCGACTTGCTTCATGCGTTTTTTACCTTCTTTCTGCTTGTTAAGTAGTTTCTTCTTACGTGAAACGTCACCACCATAACACTTAGCGGTTACATCTTTACGTAATGCTTTAATACTTGAACGAGCAATAATCTGACTACCAACAGCAGCCTGAATAGCAATATCAAACATTTGGCGAGGGATCAGTTCTTTCATCTTTTCAACCAATGCCAAACCACGATGACGAATATTACTGCGATGAATAATCATCGCTAATGCATCAACTCTGTCGCCATTGATTAAAATGTCCAGTCGCACCATATCTGCAGGATCAAAACGAATAAAGTTATACTCTAATGACGCATAACCACGACTCGTTGACTTAAGACGGTCAAAGAAATCCATGACCACTTCAGCCATCGGCAAATGATAAGTCACGGCCACTTGATTACCGTGATAAACCATATTGGTTTGCGAACCGCGCTTTTCAATACACAAGGTAATCACGTTACCTAAGTATTCTTTTGGCACTAATATATTGGCTTCAACAATCGGTTCACGAATTTCTTCGATATTATTCAGCGCAGGTAGGCCTGAAGGATTATCGACATAAATCGTTTCACCATTGTTCATGATAACTTCGTACACCACTGTGGGTGCCGTCGTGATCAAATCTAGATTATATTCGCGCTCTAAACGCTCCTGGACAATCTCCATGTGCAGAAGGCCGAGAAAACCTATACGGAAACCAAAACCTAACGCTGATGAAGTTTCAGGTTCAAAAAACAGTGATGCATCATTCAAACTTAATTTATTTAACGCATCACGGAAGCTTTCATATTCATCGGTAGAAATTGGGAATACACCGGCATAAACCTGAGGCTTAACACGTTTAAAGCCTGGAAGAGGTTTGTCCGCGCCATTTTTTGCATGGGTCAAGGTATCACCTACTGGCGCACCGTGAATTTCTTTAATACCAGAAATCACATAACCCACTTCACCTGCACGAAGCTCTGTTTTGTCTTTTTCTTTTGGGGTAAAAATGCCTACGCGATCGGCGTTATAGTTTTGTCCAGTGGACATCACTTTAAATTTTTCACCTTTCTTAAGTATGCCATTCTTAATACGTACTAAAGAAACAACACCAAGGTATGCATCAAACCATGAGTCAATAATCAACGCTTGTAAAGGCGCAGACTCATCGCCCACTGGCGGAGGAATTTTTGCGATAATTTCCTCTAGTACTAAATCAACGCCAACACCTGTCTTTGCTGAACAACGCACAGCATCCATGGCATCAATGCCAACGATATCTTCAATCTCTGCTGCTACACGGTCTGGTTCAGCCTGAGGTAAGTCAATTTTATTTAATACAGGAACTACATCTAAATTCATTTCTAGTGCGGTATAGCAGTTTGCTAATGTCTGAGCTTCTACGCCTTGACCAGCATCAACTACTAATAGTGCACCTTCACATGCAGCCAAAGAACGTGATACTTCATAAGAGAAGTCAACGTGGCCTGGTGTATCAATGAAGTTGAGTAGATAAGTGTTACCATCTTTTGCATGGTAATCTAAGGTGACACTTTGGGCTTTGATCGTAATGCCACGCTCACGTTCTAGATCCATTGAATCTAAAACCTGTGCAGCCATTTCACGGTCAGTTAAGCCGCCACATACCTGAATCAGGCGATCGGATAAAGTTGATTTACCATGGTCGATATGGGCAATAATCGAGAAGTTTCTAATGTGTTTCATTATGCTGCAATGACTACTACTAAAATGATGAAAATTAAGGTGGCAAATTGTACCTGATTGGGGGGGTAATACCAATCAGATTAAACAATAGTATCCATTTTGGGGCGATTATTAACCATTACAGGAGGTTTTCGAGGCTCTGTACACACATTTTCAGGTTAAAAGAGATGGTTAAACATGTTACACGGCATCATAGGTCATCAGCATAAATGTGGAAAATATTCACTAACCTGAATTCGGGATAAGAGATGAGAATATGATTATAAAGATCATAAACTTAGAAGTTAACCATTATCAAAATTGTCATTTTTTACTAACAAGGCCAATTGACGCGCGTATATCTGGCCTATTGCAAGTTCATTCAACGCAGTTAGTAAAACAAAGGGCGAGCAGTTTGTTATCCCGAGATCAGGCTAACTAATGACTGGCACTGATAATGCCCACTTCTTGGCCTAAATAGGTAATGATAACGGGTGTGGCGTGAGCCTCTAGTTCAGTGGCGAAGTGCTTACCAATAAACCAGGCAACCAATGCGCCTAATGCACCAAAAGCCATAGCAAAACCATTGGTACTCAATCCTATTCCAGCAGCCAGCATATGCCCTATCATTGCCGATAAAAACAACCCAATTAACGGCAATAAATACACCAATGCAGCCGCTTTAATGATGACGCTTTCAGGTAAACCTATTTTAAGCAAATCACCGCTATGGCAAGGTCTTTCACTCGGTAATGAAAAACGTTGTGTATGAACCGAAAAAGCTTTAGCGATCGTCGATGTGCCACAATTTTCACTGCTGGCACAATGGTTACATGCACTTTTTAATTCAACCTCAACAGTTACCCAGCCTTGTTGATAATCAACCACGCGGGCAATTTCTTCCATCATAGTGGATGTGGATGACTCGGACATGTGGCTATTCATTTAATCAGCTCAAACCATAAATAAGGATTCAATTTTAGCACAATGCCGCTCATTGGCTAAGCAAGTTTACCGCTAAGCTATATCATTTCTAATTTGCCACTAGAAACACGAAAGCCGTGACACAAAATATTGTTGTCACGGCTTGCTTGTTAACGAGCATTGTTTATTTTAATACTAAACTATTGGCTATCCTGTCTAACGTTTCAGAAGGAACCTTACCGATAGCTACAACCTCAAGCGTACCCACTTTAACAACTACCATAGATAAACCATTACGAATAAGCAGTTCATTGGGCATCGGATTTTCTCCCGCTCGCGCGACATAAACAGAAATATTGGCTAATCCATCCGTTAACGCCACATATTCAACTGGCTCGTGAATACCTATCAAGCGATGATGATCGCGAACAACCACATCAAATCCTTCTGGTAACCAAGTAAATTGCCAGTTTTTACCATCCGTGCGTTCCGCTTGGTTCATCACTGCTGGCCACTCTTGCTTTGCGGCTTCAATTAAAATGTTCGCAGGTTCGGTTAATTCAATCAGCTCAATGACCATGGTTTGTTCAAGTAATTGTTTTTCTTTATTGAGGGAGTCAAAACGTAATGGCAAATAAGTGTCCATATCAATCCACACTTGAGCATCATAACGATTGTCATCATTGGCGAGTAAACGGATCATTTGCCCAGGGCGTCCAGCAATACGTCCGCGGCCACCTTTTACAAACTGATAGCCTTTTTCAAGCTGGCTTAAATCTCCCGCTAAAGCTGCTGGCCAAATTCCCTGAATACGAGGCGCTACCACACTGTAAGCCGGTTGGTCATGTTCTATAAACGTAACCGTATTACCCACTCGCACTGCATTTTTCGGCGGACCATTAAGGTATTCAAGTAAAGCGACTTCTTTATTATCGACAATGCCATGAATGTAAACAAGCGGACGGATATGGTCGGCTTGTAGCTGAATAATAGAGGTTTTGTATTGTTTATCGTGCATTGCTTGGCTCATATTCTTAAGCCAAGCTTTAGCAGATAAATCTTCTTCAGCGTGTGTTGGAAAGGTTAACACTAACAGTGCTAGCAGGATAAGGCGCAAGCTAACTCCTAACATGGTAAGACAAGGTTCTGCCGGCGGATTATGGATTTACCGCGGCATCTTGCACGCTATTATCATCAACAGCAACACCTGGATTCAAGCGTTGTTGTAACATGTGATCTTGGATATAAGCATTAATACGGCGACGCTGTTCTATAACTTGCTCATTAGAATAGCTTTGTTGATTTTGTACCGCACCAGTCTGATAGCTTACCGGTGACACACTCCCCACTAAAGGACGAGTCATTAATACCGGTAACGGTGACTCTGCATCACTGGTTTGGTTATAATTTTGCACCCCAACAATGGCCACCATAGCAACTGTTGCTGCAATAGCATATTGGCCAAACTGTTTGAAAAATGGCACCACGTTTGAACCCACTGCAACTTGCTGTGGAGTGCTAATTGGCTCGACTAATTCACTTTGCTTGACTTGAGGCATAATAATTGTCGGTTCAAGCTCAATTGCTGCAGTGATGCTAGCAAAAAGGTCTAAGTCAATGGCTGTCGGCAACTCGCCGCGCATTGCATCGCCTATCATGTGATAGCGTTGCCATTCATCATGTGAATCAACGTCGGCAGAAAGCTGCGCCAATGTTTTATCATCGGCTTCACCATCAACTGCTGCAGATACCCACTCTTGACTTGATTTAAGCATTATTCACCTATCTAAGGTTAAGGCTGTTACTTTTCCAGCAAAGGCTGGAGCTGTTTGTCGATTGCTTCTCGAGCACGAAAGATACGCGATCTTACCGTGCCAACAGGGCAATCCATTATATTAGCAATATCTTCATAACTCATTCCTTCTAGCTCTCTGAGCGATATTGCCATTTTTAACTCTTCAGGCAGAGTGTCGAGCGTATCAAAGATCACTTTACTCATTTGATCTTTCATTAATAATCGCTCTGGTGATGCAAACTCTTTTAACGCATCACTGCCTTCATAATATTCTGCATCTTCTATATCAACATCGTTTGCAGGTGCTCTGCGCCCTTGCGATGTAAGATGGTTTTTTGCGGTGTTTACCGCAATACGATACAACCAAGTATAAAATGCACTTTCACCACGAAAATTTGCTAACGCTCTATACGCTTTAATAAAGGCTTCTTGTGTCACATCCGCTACATCCGCTTGATTGCGTACATACCTAGAAATCAAACTCATCACTTTATTTTGATACTTCAGCACTAACAGGTTAAATGCATTTTTATCGCCTTGCTGTACTCGCTCAACTAATTGTTGATCACTATATTGTCCACTCATCCGAGCCGACTACTCCTAAATCTGTAATACTGATTTCTCAGTCGCTCGAATCCTGTTCATATAAGTAGACCTACTGATATGAAAAAAGTTCGATATTGAATTAAAAAAAATTAATTTATTTTACATATAAACAAAATATCTAAGCAAAATCACAATAAAATACGCTGTAAAAGTACCCTGTCGTAGTAATTTGATTTACTATGATCAAACCACATAGCCACACCATGATACCTGATGAAACAAGCAGTTGAACACCAATCTGACATTTTGGTCATCGGCAGCGGTGCTGCAGGACTAACTTTAGCACTACATCTTGCTGAAAAATCAAAAGTAATTCTTCTTTCTAAAGGCCCATTATCAGAAGGGTCAACATTATACGCTCAAGGTGGAATCGCCTCTGTTTTCGATGAAGGCGACACAATTGAGTCCCACGTCAACGATACCTTAATCGCTGGCGCCGGATTATGCGATAAATCAGTTGTGACCTACACCGCAGAAAATGCCAAAAGTGCAATGCAATGGTTAATTAATTGTGGCGTGGCATTTGATAAAGAAGAAACCTTAGCTGGAGTCGATAATAGTACAGCCCCCTACCACCTAACCCGTGAAGGAGGGCATAGCCATCGTCGTATTCTGCATTCTGCCGATGCTACCGGTAAAGCGGTACAAACTACATTACAAGAACGTGCAATCGCTCACCCAAACATACAAGTGCTTGAACGTTACAATGCGATTGATTTAATCACCACGCGTAAATTGCATCGACCGGGTAACCGTGTGCTTGGTGCTTATGTGTGGAATCGCGATGAGGAACATGTAGAAACCGTCAGAGCCAAATTTGTTGCGTTAGCAACTGGCGGCAGCTCAAAAGTGTACCAATACACCTCGAACCCTGATATTGCCAGTGGCGATGGTATTGCAATGGCATGGCGCGCAGGTTGTCGAATTGCCAATATGGAATTTAATCAATTCCATCCAACGTGTTTATTTCACCCTAATGCCAGAAACTTCTTGTTAACGGAAGCATTACGCGGTGAAGGAGCTTATTTACGTCGTCCTGATGGCAGCCGTTTTATGCCAGATTTCGACGAAAGAGCTGAACTCGCTCCTCGCGATATTGTTGCTCGCGCCATTGATTATGAAATGAAACGTTTAGGTGTTGATTGTGTGTATTTAGATATCAGCCATAAACCTGCTGACTTTATCATTAAACACTTTCCAACCATTTATCAACGTTGTCTTGAATTGGGTATTGATATCACCAAAGACCCAATTCCAGCGGTTCCAGCGGCACACTATACATGTGGTGGTGTGATGACTGACCTTCATGGTCAAACCGATATTAATGGCTTATATGCTATTGGCGAAGTGGCTTACACAGGCTTACATGGCGCTAATAGACTGGCGAGCAATTCACTACTGGAGTGTTTAGTCTTTGCCCGTGCGGCCTCACAAGATATTGAAGGTTTGTTGCATAAAATACCGATGCCTTGCCCAATACCTTTATGGGACGAGAGCAAAGTAACTAACTCTGATGAAGAAGTCGTTATTGCCCATAATTGGCACGAACTGCGCCTATTTATGTGGGATTACGTCGGTATTGTCAGAACAGATAAACGATTAGAACGAGCACTACGAAGATGTTTGATGCTTCAACAAGAGATTGAAGAGTACTATTCAAACTTCCGTGTCAGTAACAATTTATTAGAGCTGCGTAATTTGGTGCAAGTTGCAGAATTAATTATTCGATGTGCAATGGAACGTAAAGAAAGTCGAGGCCTTCATTATAATATTGATTATCCTGAACAAATCGACAATCCTAAACCAACCATTTTACAACCGAGCAGTTAAACGCTGTCAACGTCACTCAACTTCACGTCATTAATGGCTTAATAATAGACGACACAGATTACGATATGCTGTGTCGTCTAACATATCACTCCACACCAGCAATACTCTGTTCTCGCCCGTTTGAAGATGTTGTAAATAAATAATGCACAGTAATGGACTGATAAACGGTTTTTTAGTGAGTGTTATTTTACTGAGACTTCCATTTTCACCTTGCAATAATGTACCAGCCCCCTTGTCACCTAAAGTAAGCAAACAACGCCAACTAGATACTCTGCGCCAGCTGTAAAAAAAAATGAAGATAATGGTAACGAATAACAACATTTGAATGGTGTGGTATATCAAGGAAGGATAATAAGGCCAAGCTAAAAAGCTCGTTAATACAACAGCAAACGATACCACTAAGGCACCACGCTGCAAAAATGAAGCACTCAATGCAAATTGTTGCATATGAGTGCTAGTACTGACCAATACATCAACAGGCGGGTTAAGGTGCTGCTCTTCCACGGACTTTGATTATCATATTGGCGAACAATGGATCTGAACATTGTTCATGGCCCATAAACCAAGCAAATAACTCCGGATCTTCACACTCTAATAAACGAATAAAAGTGTTTTTATCATCATCGCTCATGGCTTCGTATTGGGCTTCGACAAAGGGTTGAAACAATATATCTAATTCTAACATTCCGCGGCGGCATGCCCAGCGTACACGAGCTATATTCATTAATTCCAACACAAATCTCCTGATGTCTATATCACAAGCTAGCTTATACGGTTTTCAAAATCTTGTACTTGTAGATCTCGTCCTGCAAATAAATCACTAAAATCCGTTGCCAGTAATGATTTTACCGCCGGATGTTGGATCATTCGCTCAGCGAACATCACATGGTACTCTTCTTTAATATCGGTGGTTTCACCAAGTAACACCATACCTTGAGAGAGTATATCATGACGATAAATAGACGGTGCGACAAAAATTCCCTGATTAAAATAGCCGAATGCTTTCATCATTTCGGCATCGTCAAATTCACCCAAGATACTAACATTAAGACTTTTTTCAGCAAACCAACCGTGTAACTGTTGTCCTAATGATGTCCGCTTACCCGGTATGAGTAATTTACGCTGCTCAAGACAAGCGGGAAAAGGGACTGGAATCGCTTCAGCCGAGAAGAAACTGACACCACATTCACCAAGCTTTTTCGATAAAATTTCAGGGAATTTCAACGAGCCGCCAGCGCAATCAGATAAAATCATGTCAAGCTTATGCTCACGTAAACGCTCAATAAGGCTATCATGGGTTGATTCATAACACGCCAAATGAACCGAACCATCATCTGGAATAACAGTTAACAACACTCTACTCACTAAAGCTTTAGATAAAGCATCAGCAATACCTACCTCAAACAGCAGTGAATCATCTTTTTGATAATTAAGTATATCGAGCATTTCATAGCTCAAGCTAAACATTTTATCGGCATAACGAAATACTAATTCGCCCAACTCTGTAGCAACTAAATTACGACCGACACGCTTAAATAACGTGCCTTTTAATCGCTCTTCTAATGCACGAATTTGCCCCGTTATGGTTTGCGGGGCCAAACACAATGCTTCAGCCGCTTTAGTCACTGAGCCTTTTTTTTGTACCATCCAAAAATAATATAAATGGTTATAATTTAAATGCTGCATATCAATCATTAACCTAACAAAATTTACTCACACTACTATAGCAAATAAACCGCTACTTCTATTGCTCATTAATCTATACCAATCAACGACAATATTAGTTCACCATAGATAGTTCACCATATTGATTAGCCAAGATTAGTCATAAAAAAACGCAGCCAAATGGCTGCGTTAAGTAAAGACGTAGTTACTGACTCCGTCGGCAATCCATCAAACTAGTGATCACTGACTCAAGCTCATCACTGTTATTGACATTGTTCAACGACACCTGCTCTGTGAGTGCTGATACAATTTCAGATTTCACCGGTATATGACTAGCGCAATAATTCAAATTCGCCGATTGATAACGTTTTCCTGCTCGGTATTTTAGTGCTCTTGACTCGTAATCGTTAGGATCTATTCTTTTCTTTGCCAAATCATCACGATACATTAGCGCACCATCTACCACACCTTCTAGATAACTTTGGCAAGTCGGTGAATCAGATGATTCTAAACAAACATTAAATGATTCAGCCGATACAGGAATAACAAAACTGGTCAGTAGTATTCCAAAGGTTAATTTATTCAATTTCATGATTTTACTCCATTTTCAGGCAGTACCTTGGCCAACCAAAAGTAGCCAATCACAGCCGCAAATAACGATCCTGTTAAAATACCTAGTCTTGCATAATCACCAAATGCAGCGGGTGAGTTCTCAAATGCTAACGAAGCAATAAACACCGACATGGTAAAGCCGATACCACACATAACAGCAACCGGTATGATATGCCTCCAACCAATCCCTGGTGGTAGTTCAGCTAACTTAAGTTTTACTGCTAAATAACTGAATAACAGCACCCCGATCGGCTTACCCAACAACAGACCCATGATGATACCTAGGGTGATAGGTTCAGCAAATGTATCAAATGACATATTAGTTAATGACAGACCAGCGTTGGCAAAAGCAAATACCGGCAGGATCATAAAGGTGCTCCAAGGGTGCAACTTATGCTCTAAATGCTCAGATGGCGAGGAACCATCTTTTGCTCTAAGTGGAATACAAAATGCAATAATCACTCCGGCCAATGTCGCATGTACTCCAGACTTCAATACAGCAACCCAAAGAATAAAACCGAGTAAACCGTAAGGCAGAATTGAACTGACTCCTTTCCTGTTCAGTGCGACCATCAGCACGATCGATACCGCGGCAATAACCAAACTAAGCATTGATAAATCAGTGCTGTAAAACAGAGCAATAATAACAATGACTCCTAGATCGTCAATAATTGCCAGTGCTAACAAAAACACTTTTAACGCCACGGGCACACGACTACCGAGCAGTGCCATAATACCTAGCGCAAAGGCGATATCAGTAGCAGCAGGAATAGCCCATCCGATCTGAGTTTCTGGGTTTGAGTAATTAAATGCTAAGTAAAATAATGCCGGAAACACCATGCCACCAATCGCAGCAAAGCTGGGCAATGATGCCTTAGCTACGCTCGATAGCGCACCTTCAAGTAATTCACGCTTTACTTCTAAACCGATTAATAAAAAGAATAATGCCATCAAGCCATCATTGATCCACAGTAAAAGCGGCTTATCGATATCAAGATCACCTACTCTAAGCTGCACTTCGGTGCCTAAGAAATCTTGATATACACCCGCTAACGGTGAATTGGCTAAAATCATCGCCAATGCGACGGCAACGATTAATAAAATGCCACCCGCAGACTCTTGGCTTAAGAAGTTCTTAATTGCTCGTTCCATATAACACTCCTAAAAAAACAATGGGATCAGTCTATCTGATATATTCAAACAATAATAATCGATTGTTTCTTGATGTTAACTCGGCTTAACCGAGGTGTCGATCGTGAAGTTAGCTCTAAAAGTAAAAATAATTAATTGAACCTGCATTTCATTTGGCAATGATTTGCCGGCCTTGATTAGGTATAATCGATAAAAGCAAAAAAGGAATTGGGACCAATGAAACAGTATTTAGACCTGTGTAAACGCATTGTCGAAGAAGGCGAATGGGTTAATAATGCACGAACAAACAAAAAGTGCCTAACTGTCATTAATGCCGACTTAGTTTATGATGTTGGTAACAATCAATTCCCTTTGGTGACCACACGTAAAAGCTTCTGGAAGTCTGCCATAGCGGAGATCCTCGGTTATTTACGTGGCTACCAAAATGCGGCCGATTTTAGGGCATTAGGCACTAAAACATGGGACGCTAACGCCAATGAAAACCAAGCATGGCTAGATAACCCAAACCGTAAAGGGCCCGATGATATGGGACTGATATACGGAGCGTTAGGACGTGCATTTCCAAAGCCTGATGGTGGTCATGTCGATTTACTGCAACAAATCGTCGATGATCTCAGTAACGGTATAGATAATCGTGGTGAAATTTTAACCTTCTTGCACCCTGGCGCATTTGACTTAGGCTGCTTACGACCATGTATGTACGAGCACCATTTTTCATTACTCGGTGATACTTTATACCTTAACAGCACACAACGCAGTTGTGATGTTCCGCTAGGGTTAAACTTTAATATGGTACAAGTATATGTATTGCTTGCGTTAATGGCTCAGATTACTGGCCATAAACCGGGCAAGGCATACCATAAGATAGTCAATGCTCATATTTACGAAGATCAACTCGAACCAATGCGAGATGTTCAGCTCGCGCGTGAACCCTTTGCATCGCCTAAGTTAATCATCAATCCAAAGATTAAAACCCTAAAAGACATCGAAACCTGGGTAACCTTGGATGACTTTAGCGTTGAAGACTATCAACATCACGATGCGATTAAGTATCCTTTCGCTGTGTAATAGCTGTTAGGTTAACTAAAAACGCCTTTGTTCAACTACTTGAACAAAGGCGTTTTTGTAATCATTTAGAACAATTTAGAATTAACTTAATAGTAGTTTTAGCCCTACTACGACAAGCAAACAAGCAAATATTTTTTTCAATACTGGTGTCGGCCAAGAACTCGCCGCTTTTACGCCAATAGGCGCACACAACATGGAACTAATGATAATGCCGATTAATGCCGGCAAATAAATAAACCCAACCGAGCCCTCGGGTAAATTGGGTACATCGAAACCTGCGATAATATAACCAATGGTACCGGATACTGCGATAAGCATCCCGGTTGCCGACGAAAACCCAACAGCTTGACGCATTTGCAAACCGCAATAACTTAAAAATGGCACCAGCAAAACCCCGCCACCAATGCCCATTAAACCAGCAATTAACGCTATCGCTGTCGATATCACCAGTAACACGGCAAAATTTGGCATACTGCCACCCGTTTTGACTTTAAACGGAAATGCCATTTGTACAGCCATTAACACCACAAAAATAGCAAAAGCCTGTTGCAAATCATCTGATGCAATTTGCTCAGACACAAAAGCTGATGCTAACGACCCTATTACAATACCCGGAAATATAGGCTTAAATAGCTCCCAAGGTATATTTCCACGTTTGTGATGTGCGGTGGCTGATGACATAGACGTTAAAATAATCGATGCCAGTGACGTAGCGATAGCGACATGAGTAATTTGGGTTGAACTGATACCTACTGAAGGTAAAATATACAATAGCGCAGGGACGATAATTAACCCACCACCAATACCTAACAGCCCAGCCAAAAAACCCACGACAGAACCTAAAACAAGGCAAATTAAAAATACCTGCAGTAAACTATCCACGATGACATCCTTAAAATGACGCTTGATTATGTTACGAACCACTAGGGAAATCATTTAAGATTTTCCGTAGCAGATTCAATCGTACTGCTAATCGATGTTGATTAAATCTAAAAGGTTATGTTTTCGCAAGAAACTGGCTAACAAGCCGCGAACCTGGTTTCCATTTGACTGTTGTAAAATAGATCCTAATAACTCAGTGAGCTCTTGCTTTGATACACGCCTGAGTAAAAAATTGATTCTGGCTAAGCTGCCTTGGTTCATACTAAGTTTGTTATAGCCCATTGCGACTAAAAGCAGTGCACCATAAGGTTCACCCGCAAGTTCACCACAAACACTCACATCTAAATCATACAATTTACACTCATCGACAGCTCGTTTAAGTGCTCGAAGAATACCTGGATGATAACTATCAAATAACGAACTCACACTCGGATTATTACGATCGACGGCCAGTAAATATTGCGTTAAATCGTTACTGCCCACCGACACAAAGTCGACCCGTTTTGCCACATCTTGCAATTGATACAACAATGCAGGAACTTCAAGCATAACGCCGACCTTCGGCCTCACTAAAATAGTCTTTAGTTCTTGGCTTAGTTCGGTAAACGCTTGCTCTAAATATTTTAATGTTTGATCTATCTCATCCAGATTACTCACCATTGGTAGTAATATTTGCAATTGATTGCCGTTTCCAGCAGCTTGCAGCATCGCGCGCAATTGCACTAAAAACAACTCAGGATGATCAAGCGATAAACGAATGCCACGCCAACCTAAAAACGGATTGTCTTCTTTAATTGGAAAATACGGTAACGGTTTGTCGCCGCCAACATCCAATGTACGCATGACAACAGGTCTATCACCAGCGGCACTCAATACCTGACGATATACATTGATTTGTTCACTCTCGCTCGGAAAGCGTTGATGGAGCATAAAGGGAATTTCAGTTCGATACAGCCCAATACCATCTGCGCATTCAGCAATTTCAGAAGCGATACCACTCAATAAACCTGCATTTAAATACAAATGGATCCGCTGACCATCAGTAGTCACTGATGGTAGGTTTAATTCGGCAGAAAATTGCTTTTGCTTTTCAACATCGGCATCAATCAGTAATTGGTACTCTTCAATCACTGCTGGCGATGGCGATACCAATAGCTGGCCACGATTAGCATTGAGGACTAATAGTTTTTGATCGATGTCGATTGATAACACATCATCAACGCCAACAATGGCAGGTACACCCAGGGCTCGCGCTAAAATAGCCGCATGAGCATTAACCCCACCACGCTCAGTGACAATACCAGCGAGCTTTTGCCGTGGAAACTCAGCCAATAAAGTGGCATCCACTTCTTTAGCGACTAAAATAACCGGTTTATCTGGCTCTAACTCTAACCGACCCGGTTCAATAAGCTGTCGAAGTAGTTTTTGCCCAAGCTCACGAATATCACTGGCGCGCTCTTTTAGATATGGATCTTCCATTTCTAAAAACTGTTTGATATAGCGCAATGACACTCGGCTTACCGCAGACTCAGCCTGCCAGCCTAAAGCGACTTCACGGGCATATTCACCACCAAGGCTAGAGTCGTCTAGCAATAATTGAAATGCGGTAAAGATAGAGGCCACATCAGCAGACTTTTCACGCTCAAAACGTTGCGATATAGACGACAACATGTCTTTACAACGCTGCATGGCCAACTTTAAGCGCTGAATTTCAACATCTATATCGAAGCAGCTGACCTCGGGTTGTTCCAGAGAAATAACACCGCCTAATACCAGGCCATGAGCAATCGCAATACCACTTGATGCATTAACACCACTGAAAACCACTTGCTGTTGCACATTAGTAACAGCCGCTTTGTGTTTCAAGCTGCGCACAACCACCGCCAACTGAGCGGCTAAGGTCATTAAAAATGCTTCCTCACTTTCGCTGAACTGACGGGCTTCTGGCTGTTGCACCACAATAACGCCCACAACCTGTTTTTGAAAAATAATCGGCACAGCCAAAAATGCACGATATTCTTCTTCTTCAGCTTCGGGAAATAATTTAAAACGAGGATGAATACGGGCATCGGCAAGATTAACTGCTTCTTCACGCTCAGCAACTAAGCCTACTAAACCTTGCGATAATGGCATGCTCACTCGGCCAACGGCAGATTGCTGTAAACCTTCGGTAGCGGATAACACTAGATGTTGTTGTTCAAGGATATAAATAGAACAGCAATGAGTAGCCATCGCTAATCGAGTTTGTGACACTAATATATTTAATGCACTTTCAAGGCTGCTGGCTCTGGCAACAGCTTGAGTGATATCCCTGAGCATATTTAACACTGTTTCAATCCTCTTTGAAATCAGTTAACTCCGTTGTTTGCTTCGTTTTTTACTAAACTCGCGCGTTTGCAGCGCTAATGTCGTCGATGCGAACTCTTTCATTACCTTTCTATATACGTCGCGCTTAAAAGACACAACCTGACGAACAGGATACCAATAACTCACCCAACGCCAATCATCAAACTCAGGATGACCAGAAGAATTCAAGTTAATAGTATTATCGTGACTTTTCAATTGTAGTAAAAACCATTTCTGTTTTTGGCCAATGCAAACAGGTTTGCTTTCTTGGCGTACCAAACGCTTGGGTAACCGATAACGTAACCAAGATCGAGTGGATGTTAAAATTTGAACATGCTCAGGTCTGAGTCCCACTTCTTCGTAAAGTTCGCGATACATGGCTTCTTCTACTGATTCGCCATCATCTAACCCACCTTGTGGAAACTGCCATGAATGTTGACCAAAACGTCTGGCCCACATAACTTGTCCAAATTTATTACAGATAATGATGCCCACATTTGCGCGAAAGCCGTCGCTATCAATCACATGGACTCCAAAAATAACAAATTTTATATCGTCTGATTGTTTCACAAAGCATGCCTATCGGCAAACCTCTATTTACTGTGGATAATTGAATAACAATGTTAATAAATCAAAATTATCAACAATTAAACCAAGCTACCCTGTGGATTATCCACAAAATCTGTGGATATCTCTGTTCGAAACTTTGCTAAAGCTTGATAACAGGCTAAAATTTAGTTGCACCCTTTCTAAGGTAAACTGCTTTTTATTATAATATACTCTAATATAATTAGTAACTTAAAAAAAATTGTAAATTAACATTATAGCAAATCGCCGCTATCGTACAAAAAACAAACAACACCAATTAAGATAGCCAATCACTCATTTAGCAACTTAAGTTATACACAAATAACAAGGCTTATTTTAAATTAAACCCGCTAAAAAGCTGTTTTATTGCGTTGACTTGGTGTTTTTAATCAGTTAAAGACAGGTTTTATTACACTTATCCATTAAATCTGTGGATAAGTATGTGTGAAATGTAGGGGAAAAACGAGTGTAACTCGGGACAAGTATAATATAAAAACAACTACAACCGAAAAAGAACTTTTAAAACAACAAATTACAAAGGAATTTAATCAAATAACTTTAACCAACTAAAACATGGTCGTTTTTCAACCACATCGCAAATAACTAACTAAACTTGTTCTCGACGAATATTACTTGATAGCATAGCCTGTTGATTTTGATCGTCTATTCATTCTTTTTTCCAGAGGAAAATACTCATCCATGGCTAAATCATCGCCATTAGATATAAGCGAATTAATGCAAAGAGCGCACAATATGGCTGGCATTCGTTTAGCTGATATTGCGGCCGATAATGACATCATTGTACCAGCCGATTTACGCCGAGATAAAGGTTGGGTAGGCCAACTGATTGAATCTGAATTAGGCGCGCTGGCAGGATCAAAGCCTGAACAAGACTTTTTACATTTAGGGGTTGAACTCAAAACGATCCCGATTGATGGCAAAGGCAAACCGCTTGAGACCACTTATGTCACCGTGGCACCGCTGACAAACATTCAGGGTATGATTTGGGAAAACAGTTTGGTTTATCATAAATTGCAGAGAGTGTTATGGGTTCCTATTGAAGGCGAACGTAGTATCCCAGTCGGTGATCGTCGTATAGGCACCCCCATATTGTGGCAACCGAATACGGCACAAGCCAGACAGTTGCAACAAGATTGGGAAGAGATAATGGAGTTAATTGCACTAGGTCAAGTTGATAAAATTACTGCACGTCATGGTGAAGTACTGCAATTACGTCCAAAAGCAGCTAATAGCAAAATACTCACCGAAAGCATCGCCGAAGACGGCAGCATTCAGTTATCTAATCCCCGAGGCTTTTACCTTAAAATTGATTTTACTCAACAGATATTAACCAATGCCTTTTCATAATCTGCCATTGTTACATTGCTTGCTATCTAGGGTCTGTTGATCATTAACATCAATTTTTTTAGTGGTACATGGCAATGTTTTACAAGGCAGAGCTAACGACATATCGTGATACAACATGAGTAAGCGATAACACACAGAAACAAACCAAAAATGCAGCTCAAACGAACCGGCTAAAAGGTATTTTTAATCTTTATCGAATAAATTGGTGACAAACCGTTAGCCTAATTGGAAGTTTCGTCTCTAATATTTATGCCGCCTTATTAAATAAATAACAAGCCGTTTATCTCGAACAAATTTCAGCCACTAAAGTTCAACAAGCCCTAGTAATGTTGAAAAAACTTTGCGTTAGTGCACATATTTCTTCACTTCTATTGATCTAAATCACAAATAAACTATCACATGTAAGCAAATTTTCTATAGACTACCCCTCTTATATACTAAGTCATTTGGGCAACCACATCCTCCGTGAAAGCACGCCGTCAAACTCAAAAATTATTGTTCGCTATTTTTGCCTGGTGTGTAGCAATGGCTTCTTTCGTTTTTTTTCGCTACTCACAATCATCGCAACTGCCTGAATGGGCTGTTGGCAATGCCGATCTCGCCACGCTTGCCATAATGATGGGTGTTGTATTTGGCGGCTTGCATTGGATGTCCAATCTCATTGCAGATTTTAGCGCCATCAGCCGTTTACCTTACTTATTTTCAGTGGTGTTTAAAGGATTGTTTTTGCTCCTTGGGGCAACAACCTTGGCGTATGTGACACAATTTTTAAACATGTGGGCCATAGAGAACCACATGGTGACATTACGACAAATGCTCACAGTGCAGATTATTTATAGCCCATCGTTTCAGGCATTAGTGGTTTATCTTGTTGTGGTAAGGGTCAGCTTAGCTTTTATCGAACAAATGTCGCTGTTGGTTGGCCCTAAAGTCTTGCTCAATATAGGCCTTGGCAAATACCACAAACCACGTTACGAGCAACAATTATTCTTATTTATCGATATGGTCTCATCAACAGCTCATGCAGAAACCTTAGGTGATTATCGCTTTAGCCGCCTAATTCAAGATAGCTTTAGCATGTTAGCGGACACAGTAACCGATAATGAAGCTGAAATTTATCGTTACATGGGTGATGCCGTACTTATCCACTGGCCATTAGAGCAAGGTATTAAACAAGACCGTTGTATGAATATCTATTTCGAATTTTGCCAGCAATTGCAGTGGCAAAGGCAATACTTTGAACAGCAATATGGTTTTGTGCCAAAATTCAAAGCTGCAGCGCATTGTGGCCAAGTTGTAGCCGCGGTAGTCGGTGTACATAAGCAAGAGATTAGTTTTTTCAGTGATGTATTAAATACCTTGGCACGGCTACAAGACCAATGTAATCCGCTCGGTCAACGAATGTTGCTGTCTGGAGATGTGGTACATCGACTTGAGCAACAAAATAGTCAATATGACCTGACTGATTTAGGCCCAATCATGCTTAAAGGTAAAAAACATCCGACTGAAGTGTATGGTGTTGCCCCAAGAAAATTGACCAACGCCTAAAACTGAGGTTAATTGAGTTTAGTTAAGCTCAATTTCAATCATAAACATGCCTGATACGCACAGTGCTATGCGACAGATAACAAAAAGGCTATTGACGCTTCAATAGCCTTATTAACGACACTAATCGCACCTTTGATATTGCTAACCTGAAATAAACCATTTTATCGATTCATCCCATCTCTCATTTATCCCAAGTTGCGGTTAACCTGGTAACGATTGTGCTAGCAGCTTTTGTTGAATCGCTAAGCCTAAGGTTCTAAACGTTGAAATACGGCTGGTAGTTTGACGCCAAACTAAGCCAATATCACGATAAGGAGCTTCACCCGGCGGATCCATTGCAACAAGATCAGTATCAGTTAAAATACCGGTATCAATGGCCATTTGGGGTAAAAATGTGGTGCCTAGTTTACTGTTTACCATCTGCACCAAGGTATGCAAACTGGTTGCAGCAAATGGATTGATTTTGGCACTATCACCCAATTGGCATGCTGTTATCGCGTGACCGGTAATGCAATGTTCAGCTTGGAGTAAAAAGATGCTTTCGTCTGGCATTTTTTGATAGTCAATGGGTTGCAAAAATTGTTGCGATACCTCTTTATGCATCACCATTTTAAACGGATCGATGCCGACTTTCATACTATGAAAACCACTGGTGTCGACAGGTAACGCTAATATTAATAAATCCAACTCACCTTTTGCTAAGGCATCTAATAGACGCTCGGTCGTGTCTTCTTTTAATAACAAACTGAGTTTGGGGTAGTCTTGCTGGCATAACTTAACGACTCGGCTAAGTAAGAAAGGCGCGATAGTGGGAATACAGCCTAAACGAATTTCTCCGGTCATCGGTTCGCCTTGATTTTTCACTAATTCAACTAAGTCATCAACATTAGTTAAAATATTTCGAGCACGCTCAACCACTTCTTCACCGATAGCGGTAAACATAAATGATTTATGATCACGTTCAATCAACTGATAACCCAGTTGTTCTTCAAGGTTTTGGATACCACTAGATAAAGTCGATTGACTCACAAAGCACATCTTAGCAGCACGATTAAAATTTTGCTCTTGATGTAAATGAACCAAATAATAAAGGTTCTTGAGGCTAGGAAGATTTTTCATATAAACGATTACCCTTATCCATATTAATTCAAATAATGAATTAATTTAGCCAAAATAACAAGACACTGATGGTCAATATTGAACAAACGGCCATAAAAAATGCCTCTTCAATAAAGAGGCATTTCAACAAACCGATTGTAGGCACTAATGTAGATGTTAATCTAAACTGATTATGCTGCCTACTCTACTCGTAATTACGCTTTCGCTTCTAAGTAAACTTTCAGTTGTTGTAAATCTTGTGCAGCATGCGCAACGATTTCAGCAAGCCATACTTTATGTTCTGTTTCCCATTTAGCTTCTTCACCGTGTTGTAGTAACTGTGAAAATTGCTGAATGCGTTTAAGGCCAACAGATCCTGCTGCACCTTTAAATTTATGAGCTTCTGCACATAACGTTTCTTTATCATTTGCATCGCCAGCTTTCACTAGGCTACTGACATACTCAGGCATTAACTGCTCGAATAACACTACGCTTTTCAATAACGTTCCAGCACCAATGGCACTGATATATTGCTCAAGCGTATTGAGATCCAATATTGAGTCTAACTGCGTTGTGGCCATAAAGGCACCTCTATCAAAATCTAACTCTATAAAATTACAAATATGATACCGAGTAAAATACCCTATGCAAGGCTTGCCAATATTTAGCCGCTATTTAATGGTAAAAAATCACATTTTTACAACATAACTACTCAACTGGTATTACCAATGTTTAAAAAACACTCACTTTGGTAATGTTTCGTCCAATTTATAACTAATAATAGCGATTAGTCTGATACATCTTCACAAAACCTAGCGCTATCTTTACTTTGTCCATATTCAGCAGAGACATAATATATCTGCCTAAATACACCACACTAGGCCGTTTTACTTTGGCTAAACATTAATGCACTGCCTTGGCCACCGTATTCTTTAAGCTCATCCACAATGGCCACTAGTCCGTCCCATCTAAATGCGCACCAATCAGGGGCGAGTAACATTGGTTTTTTGGCATAGGCGGTTACGCGGTGAAAGATAATCTCTTTTGGGGTGTGGCGGATAAGTTTTGCCGCCTCATAGGCATACTCTTCAAGACTCATTAGCGGCATAGGATGATAGCGCCATTGTTTCGCCATAATACTGCCTTCTACAATATGCAAAGGGTGCAGTTTTAGTCCGTCAACACCAATTCCTAATACGGTTTGTAAACTATTAAAATAGTCAGCAGATGTTTCACCCGGCAGCCCTAATATTAGATGGGTACACACCTTAATACCTTTAGCGCGAGCCTTTTTAACTGTCTGACGATACTCACACAATTGGTGACCACGATTAATCCGTTTTAACGTGTGATTATTGGCCGTTTGTAGGCCAAGTTCCAACCACACCTCAATACCTCTTTGTTGATACTCAACGAGTAAATCAAGTACTTCATCGGGTACACAGTCAGGACGAGTGCCTATATGAAGCCCGACAATATCGGCATCTTCAAGTGCTTGATCATACTTTTGCTTTAGCACTTTATACTCGTCGTAAGTACTGGTATAAGCTTGAAAATAAGCGATGTATTTAGCGGTAAGAATAGAATTAACATCCGCAGAGGTAGTACATTTTTTTGCAGATTGGGCGCGTACTTTACCTTCGGTTAACTGCATCGCAATCGGCTGTTCTCTACCTTGTTCGCCACTAAATGAAACAACATTACAAAAAGTACAACCGCCCACCCCTAACGTGCCATCTCGATTGGGACAGGTAAATTGGCCATCAATAGTTAATTTTTTTACTCTTTGGCCATATAAATGTTTGCAATGTGCCCCAAACGTATTAACGTAATCATCTAAACCCACAACTTACTCTCATCATCATTCCAAAGTTCGCCAGTGTAGTCAGACGGTAAACATCTGTCTTGGTGCTAAATCAATAAATGCTCTATCAATTCAAGCGCTCGTTAAAGTTGTGCACAAACTCAAAAAACGTTTAAAACAATTTAAGTAATTTATACATCACCTAAAATGAATATTTAGTCATTTAGAATAATTTTTTACCCAAAGACTGTATTTGAAATAAAATTCACTATTTTTATTTCAAAAATAATTCCCTGCTGTTGTTACAAAAAGGTAAACAATTGTTTGAATGTTTTCTAAAATTCTTTTTATTCAGAACGTTATAGGTGATATATCACAGTTTACGTTAACGTAAGGTTGGTGGCTTATAACGATTTTTTAGTAATAATATTTCAGTTTGTTGCATTTTTTTGGTTTGACCTTTATTCATTCTCAGTTTAATTTGAATGGTTCGGGTGCATATCTATGGATATTCTTCAAATTTACCCCGAGTCGTATCAAGTAGAGGTTTAGGGGGTTTTTTGTATGAGCTTGTATCATCCCAGTTTTGAGCGTGACAATTGCGGATTTGGTTTGATTGCACAAATGGACGGCGACGCGAGTCACCGCATTGTGCGTACCGCGATTCATGGTCTCGATCGAATGAAGCATCGTGGTGGTATTGCAGCTGACGGACGCACAGGTGATGGCTGTGGTTTATTAATGCAAATGCCTACAGATTTTTTTGAAGCTATTGCGGCAGAAAACGATTGGCATTTAAGCCGAAAGTTTGCCGTAGGTATGCTATTTCTCAGCCAAGATGAGCAACGCGCTGATGAAGCGAAGTTTATCTTAGAAAAAGAACTACAACGAGAAACACTCAGTGTCGCTGGCTGGCGTAAAGTACCGATTAATCCGGATGTCTTGGGGGAGATTGGCCGGGAAAGCTTGCCACAAATTTATCAAGTATTGATCAACGCGCCGGTAGGCTGGCGGGAAAAAGATCTTGAGCGTCGCCTATATATGGCTCGTCGCCGTCTTGAACAACAGATCACCGATGACAAAGACTTTTATGTCGCCAGCCTTTCTGGACAAGTCATTGTCTATAAAGGCTTAATGATGCCAGCAGATCTGCCATCATTTTATACCGACCTAGCAGATATTCGTTTGAAAAGTGCGATTTGCTTATTCCACCAGCGCTTTTCAACTAACACATCGCCAAAGTGGCCATTAGCTCAACCGTTTCGATACCTCGCTCATAACGGCGAAATCAATACCATTACCGGTAACCGCCAATGGGCAAGAGCGCGCGCCTATAAGTTTAATTCGCCTTTACTACCAGATTTACAACAAGCCGCCCCTTTTGTTAACGAAACAGGTTCAGACTCGTCTTCTTTAGACAATATGCTTGAAATGTTGTTATCTGGAGGGATGGATTTATATCGAGCCATGCGCTTGCTTATTCCACCTGCATGGCAATCAAATCCTGAAATGGATGACGAGTTAAAAGCCTTTTATGATTTTAACTCAATGCACATGGAGCCGTGGGACGGCCCTGCAGGCATTGTAATGACCAATGGTCGCCATGCTGCCTGTGCGGTAGATCGTAACGGTCTACGCCCTTCTCGTTACGTTATAACCAAGGATCGTATCCTCACCTTAGCGTCTGAAGTCGGTATTTGGGATTATTCCGCCGATGAAGTGATTGAAAAAGGCCGCGTTGGGCCCGGTGAGTTACTAGTACTCGATACCTTGAATGGTCGTTTGTATCATTCATTTGAAATTGATAATGACTTAAAGCGTCGTCATCCTTACAAAGAGTGGATGGCTAAAAACAGTCAGACATTGATCCCTGCTGAGGATATGGCTCCAACCAAACAAGGTTCAAGTGGTTTTGATAGTAAAACATTACTGCAATATCAAAAACAGTTTGGTTTTACCCGTGAAGAATTAGAACAAGTTATTTGGGTACTTGCGAGCAAAGGTGAAGAAGCCATTGGTTCAATGGGTGATGATACGCCTATGGCAGTATTGTCGAAAAAGTCGCGTTCACTATACGACTATTTCCGTCAAAAATTTGCTCAGGTAACCAACCCGCCTATTGATCCATTACGTGAAAAACACGTGATGTCGTTAGCCACTTGCGTCGGTCGCGAGCAAAATCTATTTAGCGAAACCACCGGTAATGCTTACCGAGTGATGTTCAATTCACCGATTTTGTTATTCAGTGATTTTAATCAGTTACTGGGATTAGACAGCACTAACTATCGCGCCAACACAGTTGATTTAAACTATGATGCCAATGAAACACTAGAGCAGGCTATTCGCCGTATTACCGACGAAGCTGAACGCTTAGCTCGCAGCGGCACAACATTGTTAGTATTGTCTGACCGTGCAGTAGCGAAAAGTGCTCAAGTTATCCCTGCCGCTATGGCTGTGGGTTCTGTGCAAACTCGATTAGTCGATAAAAGCCTACGTTGCGACACTAACATTATTGTTGAAACCGCTTCAGCACGCGATCCGCATCATTTTGCGGTATTAATTGGTTTTGGTGCCACGGCTATCTACCCTTACCTCGCCTATGAATCTATTTCAGCGATGGCAAAACTGCATCAAGTCGATGATGTAACCCATTTAATGCTTAACTTCCGTTACGGCATTGAAAAAGGCTTACGTAAAATCATGTCTAAAATGGGCATTAGTACCGTAGGTTCATATCGTTGTAGCCAACAATTTGAAGCTGTGGGTTTAGCCAGTGATGTGATTGAGTTATGTTTTAAAGGCGTGATAAGCCGTATTGAAGGTGTCAGTTTTAACCATATTGCCGATGACCAGAAAATACTCCATACCGCCGCCTATCGAGCCCATGTACCGTTACCACAAGGTGGTTTATTAAAGTACGTTGAAGGTGGTGAATATCACTGCTTTAATCCAGACGTGGTGAATACCTTACAAGCATCATTAAAAGATAAAAACTACGCTGAGTACAAAAAGTTTACTCACTTAGTTGATGATCGCCCAGTGGCCACTTTACGTGATTTAATTGGTATTAAAGGTCAACTTAACGCCATTGAAATAGACACGGTAGAAGGCGCTGAAAAGCTTTACTCTCGCTTTGATAGCGCAGCCATGAGTATCGGTGCATTAAGCCCTGAAGCTCATGAAGCGTTAGCGGTTGCGATGAACCGTCTTGGTGGACGCTCAAACTCAGGTGAAGGTGGCGAAGATGCACGTCGTTTCAATAGCGAACGTAACTCGGCCATCAAGCAAATTGCATCGGGTCGCTTTGGCGTGACCGCGCATTACTTAGTTAACGCTGATGTACTGCAAATTAAAGTAGCTCAAGGTGCAAAACCGGGTGAAGGTGGGCAATTACCTGGCCATAAAGTTAGCGTTGAAATCGCAGGACTTCGTCATGCTCGTCCAGGTGTGACCTTGATTTCACCGCCGCCACACCACGATATTTACTCAATTGAAGATTTAGCTCAGCTGATTTTCGATTTAAAACAAATCAATCCAAAAGCCTTAGTGTCGGTCAAGCTAGTATCAGAACCCGGTGTTGGCACCATTGCAACCGGTGTTGCAAAAGCCTATGCCGATATGATCACCATATCAGGTTACGACGGTGGCACTGGCGCAAGCCCTATCACCTCGGTGAAATACGCCGGTTCTCCTTGGGAGCTTGGTTTAGCGGAAGTGCATCAGTCGCTAGTAGAAAATGGTTTACGTCATAAAATCCGCCTGCAAGTGGATGGCGGCTTAAAAACCGGTACCGATGTTATTAAAGCAGCCTTATTGGGTGCCGAAAGCTTTGGCTTTGGTACAGTGCCGATGATTGCGCTTGGGTGTAAATACTTACGTATTTGTCATCTTAATAACTGTGCAACAGGTGTCGCAACCCAAGATAAAAACTTACGCGAAAACCATTATCACGGCTTACCAGAACGTGTCATGACCTACTTTGAATTTGTGGCTCAAGAAGTGCGTGAATGGATGGCTGCATTAGGGGTAACTCAGTTCGAAGATTTAGTCGGACGAAGCGACTGGTTATATACACTTGAAGGCCAAACAGACAAGCAACGTGGTCTTGACCTTGCGCCAATTTTATATAAACCCAAAGTGCAGGCAAACTCGTCACTCACATGGAAAGAAATTAACCCTCCATCTGATATTGGCAAGTTAAACCAAACATTGGTTGCAGATTGCAGTGCTGCAGTTGATGCAGGTGAACCGTATTCAGGTCAATATGCAATCAACAATACCGACCGTTCAGTTGGCGCGGCATTATCTGGTTATATTGCAACTAAAATTGGTGTCGCAGGCGCAAAACAACCAATCAAAATTGGCTTTAGCGGTAGTGCAGGCCAAAGCTTTGGCGTATGGAATAGCCCTGGCCTTGAACTTAAGCTGTGCGGCGATGCTAATGATTATGTCGGCAAAGGTATGTCTGGCGGTAAGATCGTTATTCATCCACCTATTGGTAGCCCGTTCCAAAGTGAACGCAGTGCCATTATGGGGAACACCTGTTTGTATGGTGCTACTGGCGGCAAACTGTTTGCCGCGGGTCAAGCGGGTGAGCGTTTTGCTGTGCGTAACTCAGGGGCCATCGCGGTCGTTGAAGGAACGGGTGACAATGGTTGCGAATACATGACCAGTGGTATCGTGGTTATCCTAGGCAAAACGGGGGTCAACTTTGGTGCGGGGATGACTGGCGGATTTGCCTATGTATTTGATCAGTTTGGTCGCTTTAATCGCCGAGTAAACACCGAAATGGTCGATACTCAAAAATTAGAATCGACCATCCACCAGCAACACTTAAAAGGCCTGATTGAAACTCACTATGCTGAAACCGGCAGTGAACATGCTCATATGATTTTAAGTGATTTTGAAAACTGGTTGGATTGTTTCGTATTAGTTAAACCAAAGAATATTGCCGTTGCTGACCTGCTAAAAATTGAGCAGAAGAGTCCGGAATTAGTAGTAAAGGCAGGGTAATTATTATGAGCAATGACTTTCAATTTATAGAAGTGGGTCGAGTAGACCCCATTAAACTTGAAGCGAAAAAACGTGCTACACAATTTATTGAAATTTATCAGCCGTTTACGCAACCAGAAGTAAAACAACAAGCCGATCGCTGTCTTGACTGCGGTAACCCGTATTGCGAATGGAAGTGCCCACTGCATAACTACATTCCAAACTGGTTAAAACTGGCAGAAGAAGGTCGCATTATGGAAGCGGCAGACTTGGTGCATGAAACCAATACTCTGCCAGAAATATGTGGCCGGGTGTGCCCACAAGACCGTTTATGCGAAGGTGCTTGTACCTTAAACGACGACTTTGGTGCGGTCACCATTGGCAGTGTTGAAAAATACATTACCGATACTGCAATTGCCCAAGGCTGGCGCCCAAACATGAAGGATGTGACGCCACGTAAAGAGCGTGTTGCCATTATTGGAGCGGGTCCTGCGGGTCTTGGCTGTGCTGATGTGTTGGCTCGTAATGGTGTGCAAGCCGTGGTGTATGATAAATACCCACAAATTGGTGGTTTACTCACTTATGGCATCCCTTCTTTCAAGCTTGATAAAGATGTTATGGCCACTCGCCGTTCAGTGCTTGAAGGCATGGGCATTCAATTCAAAATGGGTGTGACTGTCGGCAAGGATGTGAGTTTTCAAAGCCTATTAGACGAGTACGATTCTGTCTTTCTGGGTATGGGTACTTACACGGCCATGAAAGCTAAACTGCCCAATGAAGACGCTCAAGGCGTGATTCAAGCGTTACCGTATCTTATTGGCAATACTCATCACATTATGGGTACTCACGACGATGCAACACCGTATTTAAGCCTTGAAGGTAAAGATGTGGTGGTGTTGGGCGGCGGTGATACTGCAATGGATTGTGTGCGTACAGCCATTCGTCAAGGCGCGAAGAGCGTGACATGTGCTTATCGTCGTGACGAAGCCAACATGCCGGGCTCTCGCCGTGAAGTGCAAAATGCGCGCGAAGAAGGCGTTAACTTCTTATTTAATCGTCAACCAGTGGCAATTAAAGCTGAAAACGGTCAAGTAGTCGGGATTGAATGTGTTGAAACTCAAATGGGTGAAGCTGATGCTAGTGGACGTCAACGCGCCGAAATCATTGCTGGTAGTGAGCAAGTATTAGCAACCGATGCGCTGATTATCGCCTTTGGTTTCCAAGCGAGCCCTGCTGCTTGGTTTAGTGATTTTGGCATTGAAACCAACGAATGGGGATTAGTTAAGGCCAAGAAAACCGACGACAACCCTTTTCAAACCACTAACCCTAAAGTGTTTGCCGGTGGTGATATGGTGCGAGGTTCTGATCTCGTTGTAACGGCTATAGCAGAAGGACGAGATGCTGCATTAGGCATTTTAAACTATTTAGATTAACAGCTTGCTAGCCTATATAGGGCTAAAGACAGGCTAAAGGTAGCTTACCTTTAGCCTACTTTCAGACTAACAATAAAAGCTGTAATACCGTGTTTGCTTGTGAATTTTCGCGCATCTTTTGATGCGTTTTTTTTTATCTTTTTTAAGGACGATAATTCACACTGATAGTCCACAACTAGGATTCACTTAGGGTCATGATTTTGTAGTTGAACTGACTAAAAAATAGCTGAAAATATTATCTTTTAATTGTGGATGCTCATCTGAAAATTTCACCCCAATATTCAATACACCTTCAATGTTTTGAACTTTGACCATGCTACCCGTTAAGATCCCTGAAAGATCAGTGTTAATAGAGATAGCCACATGTATCTCTTCGCCTTGTTCAATATTCACCGTTTTGGCGTCTACCGTCAGTAAACAGCCAGTAGAAGAAAAGTCGAGCATTTTTGCACTGATTTTATTGTCATTGTGCATAATAAACACTTCTTGCTCGATATTAACTCGCAACTGCTCTCTGACTTTTTTCTTGATGATGGTTTTAGGCACACTAAGGCACAGCATTCTAATCGGTTGATTAACCACAGAGAATATAGTCGACTTAAAAGCAATAATGTCTTTAAAACCACTATTCGTCATCGCCCTTACCACAATTTCAGCATTCACTAGCATATGTTGATAAGCCTCAGAAAAACCTTTATTGGGATACTCAATCAAGATAAACCGCCCAACCTGATAACCAATTAAGCTCGAACGTGACTGCACTGTTTTACCATTGGCAAAATGAATTTCAATAAACAATTCCATACCTATGTCAATTAGGCGAAGATCAGCATACAACGAAGCACTTACTGGCGTTGTCATTGGTTATTTACCATAGTGTTACTCATCATAATGGACCTCATTTCTATCAATCTATCGACTCCAATAACACTTAATAACATTAACATATCAGGTTTAGTTTGTTAGTAACTAGCGTAGTGCTAATCCTAGCTAACCTCAAGCCTGAGCAATCGATACAAAAATCATTAGCGGCCATGGATAATTATTTCGAGACTGGCTGATGTCGAAATTATGATAGCAAATTTGGCATGTATTTTATTAATAATACGTATTGGCACATCAATCGTTAACCTACAGTAAGTCCATAAAATGCAGATAACAGCACAAAGGCTGTTTCATAACCTTCAGTTATAAACATCTAAGGTCACTTATACCAAACAGCAATAATTAATACTGACTATTGTATATCAGCAAGGCACAAGGCTAATGCTTATATGGTACCAATATAAAAACTATCTAATTGTTATAAATAGAAAATATCTATTTAAATGCTGTCTCGACATAATTATCCATGGCCAACAATCTCACCTCAAACCGCTTTTTACACTGACAGTATTATCTAACAAGCCTTCAGAGTGATTGATTAGCCTCAAGCAAGAAAGTAGAATAGAAATCATTATCATTTATTTAATTTAGTTTAAAGAATAATTCCTTCATTCCTATTAAGGCAATACCTTGAATACTTTCTTAAGCAGCTTCACGTTATGGCGACAACAGCTCACATCTTCGGTCTTCAATAGATGCCTATTGATTGTCATTACTTCGGTGTTTTCAACTTCTTTATGGGCACAGAGCCCGGCAGTCTCGTCACAAGAGATATCACCAGAGACATCGCAAGATCTCTTAAAACAAACACGACAAATTCTTCAATTAGCTGAATACATTGGTGTTGATTACTCAGAAGCGGTGACCGAAGGTCGTATCTCTAATCCTGATGAATTTGCTGAAATGCAGCAATTTGCTAGCATCATTATCGAAAAAACTAACCTGCTCGCCAATGATGTGCCAAATTCATTAACAGCCGATGCATTGCAATTACAGCAAGCCATTGCAGAAAAAACATCACTGGATGTTATTCAAGGGCTTAGCCAAAAAATACGTAACCAGTTATTAAGCCAGTCTCCAGCATTAGTGTTACCAACACAGCTATTAGCCAAAAACCATGTTAAACAGCTGTTTATCGAAAATTGTTCGACCTGTCATGGTGATTTAGGCCAAGGCGATGGGCCTCTGGCAAAATCATTGTCACCAGAGCCAACCAATTTCACCGATCACGATCGAGCAATGAATCGTTCATTATTGGGACTTTACGATGCGATTTCCGACGGTTTAGATGGCAGTGCTATGCGTGCTTTTAGTGAGTTAAATGATCAACAGCGTTGGTCACTGGCTTTCTATGTAGGTAGTTTAGCTTTTGAGCCAACAGCTACTGCCACGGAGCACATCAAGCATGATGCGAATATTGAATTACAACAGTGGGTCAATAGCAATCCAACCCAGTTAATTCAGCAAAATGTCGGAATTGATAAAACCCAATTATCATTACTACGCTCACAACCTGAGCGACTGTTTCAACATGCTGACTCACCTATTTCAGTCGCGCGTACTAACTTGCAGGCTGCTGTAAAAGCATATAAAGCCAATGAGTTTGCTCAAGCACAAACCTTAGCAGTGAGCGCCTATCTCGACGGTTTTGAATTAATTGAAAACAATTTAGATGCTCATGACAGTAGTTTACGTAAATCAATCGAAAGCCAGCTGCTTAATTTTAGAAACATCCTAAAAACAGCAGGACAGGACAGCCAGGTAAATCAACAGTTGACCAGCATATTGGCTCAACTAGACCAAGCCGACACCCTATTAACAGGGCAATCACTATCGAATAACGCCATGTTTTCGGCTGCATTAATCATCCTGCTACGCGAAGGATTAGAAGCACTGCTCGTTATCATTGCTTTAATGACAGTGTTAATTAAAACCGAACGTCAAGATGCGATTAAATTTGTTCACTTTGGTTGGATATCAGCACTCGCTGCTGGCGTATTAACCTGGTGGGCAGCAGATAACCTAATTAGCATTAGCGGAGCCTCAAGGGAGTTAATGGAAGGCGGCGCGGCATTGCTAGCCGCTTTGGTGTTGTTTTATGTTGGTTATTGGATGCACAGTAAAACCCAAGGTTCTAAATGGCAAAGTTACATTAAAAATAATGTCGACCGCCATTTAAACACTGGCACCTTATGGGGTCTCACTGGGCTGGCATTTATTTCGGTCTATCGTGAAGTTTTTGAAACGATTTTGTTCTATCAATCATTACTGACACAAGCCATAGGCTCTGCCAGCAGCAATGAACAAGTCAGTTACTTGGTTTACGGCTTGCTAGCAGGTATGGCTATTTTAGCGGTGATTGCTTGGTTAATGATGCGCTACTCAGTTAAATTACCATTAGCCCGCTTCTTTGCGGTGAGTTCTTACTTCATGCTTATTTTAGCGTTTATCTTGGCAGGAAAAGGGATTTCAGCGCTACAAGAAGCAGCAGTAATTAGCCTTACTCCCTTCCCTATAGATGTGTCGATTAGCTGGTTAGGTATAGCATCAACATGGCAAGGCTTGAGTACGCAAATGGTGATTGTAGTGTTATTTAGCTTTTTGGTTATCCGTAATCGTGACACAAAATAATGTTTAGCTTTGACAACTAAACCTTGAGTGCTTAACGCTTAGCATTAGCGTTTAACATTGAGCGTCTAATAAAAAGGCCGGCTAAATATATTTAGCTGGCCTTTTTGTGTCGATAAATCGTTAGTAATTTATTTCACTGTAAACTTAGTGTCTTCATCTCTTAACATGTACAACGCAAAACACGCGGCCCACATTGGCCATGCTGCAAAAAACAATAAATTATTAAATGCATCAAAATATAGATTAAATGCCGATAATGTTGAAGCGCCATGCATCAGAAAGATAACCCCGTAAGTAATACGCTTTTTAATACCTAATACAAACGCAAATACTAAGGCTAATTGCAGTGCGCCCATAACATAAGCAGCAACCTCACTCATTCCGCCGATGCCATAAAACTTTTCGAAAATCTTCATACTATGGCCAGGATTGACAAACTTATCTAATGTCCATACCAGCATCACCACAAACACGCCTAAGCGTAAAGAAAGTAACGACCACTGCAGTTTTTTCTGAGTATCATTGCTAATTGATGTTTGCATCTTAATTCCTTAAAAAATATATAAAATAACATCATCTAGGGTCTGTTGACCGTCTAAATAAGCTAAACTGACTATTACTGAAAATCATCAGCCGTTAATTGACCGAGTAAAACGCAACTATGTTGCACTAGCAGTTATGCCATTTAGATCTAACACAATGAAAATTGGCATAACATGATTGAAATAAACTTGTTAACAACAAGGTCTCTTTCACCAAGTTCATTACAGCAGAAAAAATTATGCCTATTTATCGTTATCCTAATCGTTCACTTACCGCACTCGCTATTAGCCTAGCCCTGTACTCATCAATAACGTCATCAATGGCTACAGCAGCCGAAAACCCTGAATCTATTGAAGTCATTCAAGTATCAGGTAAAGCGATTAACGATAAAGGCATGTCACCTAAAAACAGCACTGTAGATGGCCCATTTGGTGATGGAATAGCATTGAAAGATATCGCACGTTCGGTTACGCCTATCACCAGTGAAATGATTGAACAGCTCAACATCACTGATTTATCTGACATACAAAAAGTCAGCCCAAACAGTTATTCAGCCAGCGGCTTTGGCGCATCAAGCCTACCCACTATTCGTGGTCAGTTAGGTGAGTTATATCAAGACGGTGTGCGTCGCCAAGCGGGCAACAATGGCTTTGGTGTACCCATGTCATTTAACGCTGTCGAGCAAATTGATGTGGTAAAAGGTGCGCCGCCAGTGCTATTAGGCACCAGCCAACGTAACGGTGGATTTGTTAACATACATTCTAAAGTCGCACCTACTGACGAGCAATTTAATAAGCTCACCCTATCTGGCGGCAGTTGGGATCATTACCGAGCTCAAATAGATGTTGGCACTGACATTGTCGCCAATCAAAGCGGTGTTCGCTTAAGTGCAGAACATATCGATAATGGCAGCTACTACGATTATTCAGGCTTTAAAAGCGACAGTATTTTTGTGGCATTTCGTTTACTGCCAGACGATGCCAGCACCTGGGACATTAATGTCGAATACTATGATGTTGAGTTTACCGACAACGCGGGGATTAACCGTCCAACTCAAGCATTAATCGACAACGGTTTATACGTTACAGGTCAAGGTGTACAACCTAACGGCAGTACTATTGCTGGCGCCAATGCTATCGTATCGCCAACAGGGTTAGTTGAGATAGATCGCAGCCAAGTATTAACCGACCCCGACAATATCAATAACGCCCAAACCTTCTTACTTCACAGTACTTATGTGCGTGAGTTAAGCGATAAAGCGACCTTTAAAAATATTACCTATTATCAGCATTTAGAACGTGAAGAAATTGCTCAAAATAGTTTTGTTGAAATTATTGATGGTGCAGATACTGCACAAAACAGAGTTGAATTAGCCTATAAATGGAGCGATGCTCAAAGCACCATTACTGCGGTGGATATCCGCTACAACAAAGTGTTAGGTTACAGTCAATTTACCACCGAAGCTGACTTACCTATCGACTTAACTGGCCCCATTGAAAACCGCCGTATTCCGCTTACTGCAGAGCAACAAGGTCGATTAGTTGAACTGCGCCCTGGTGTGTTTGTGTCACCTGGCGCCCAATACGATACCAATGCCGATGGCAGCGGCGATTTTTCATTATCTGACACCACTGACTCAACCAGTTGGCAAACCGGTCTAGCCATTCAACATAATAGCCAATGGACAGATAAGTTTTCCACCAGCGTAGGTTATCGTGCCGATTTTTATAATGTAGATGCGCGCGATGCTATTGCCCCACAAGGACAAGTTGCTGCTAGCGATTCGATAAGTGAAATGCTTGAATCTGGTCAAGTCAGTTTGAGCTATCGCCTTAGTGACGATATCACTACCTATGCCAGTGCCAGTTATAACGAATCAACTTCAAACAGCATGGCTGGCGGCACCACGTTAGGCGCCAACAACCAAATTAGTAGCCAAAACTTTGCCACCGAAAATACCTTAACCGAAGTGGGCATTAAATATTCACCCACGGACAGTGCTTGGTATGTTGACGCTGCAGTGTTTGACCAAAAACGCAGTCTACGTAACCGTGATGGCAGCAATACCGGCATTCGCACTAAAGGCTTTGAAGCCCAAGCTTTTTATGATGCCGATCCGTTTTGGTTAAGCGCGGGCTACAGTTATTTAGACGCTCGCTATGATGATTCAGCCAGTAGCCAAGATACGGTACAAGTTGCCGATACATTTGATAACTCAAGACCCGATATCATTCAAGGCACAGGTATTGGCGCACCAAACTTCGCTTCATTTGCACCGTCGGACCGCCGTGTACAAGGCTTACCTGAACAAACGTTCACAATTAATGGCGGAATGTCGATTACTGAGAAATGGAAAGCCGGTTTCTCCGGTCTATATACCAAGAGTTACCCATTGGACTATTTAGCGACTGTGTATATTCGCGATCAATACACGCTTAACATTAACACTCGCTATGATTTTACCGAGCAAACAAGTTTAAGGCTTGACGTCAATAACGTGACTAACCAAAAGAACTGGCGTCCGGTGTTTGAAGGCGGTTATTTCGGATCAACATTGGTTTTTCCTGAACTACCGGTTAACGCTACCCTTACCTTACAGCACTCATTTTAAGGCTATAAATTATGTTTAAAAAAATTGTGTTATTACTGATTGCTGCATCATTAGTGGGATTATTTTTCCACTTTAACTTGCATCAATTACTGACCTTAGAGGGCTTAAAAAGCTCGATGAATGACTTTAGTCAATTACGTGAAGAGTCACCTTTGTTGGTTATTGGCGGGTTCTTTTTATTGTATGTGGCAGTAACAGCATTGTCCTTACCTGGTGCCGCGATTCTTACCATTGCATCGGGTGCCTTATTTGGCATCGTCGAAGGATTAATTATTGCGTCGTTTGCCTCGAGCATCGGCGCAACACTAGCATTTTTAGTGTCGCGTTATTTATTGAGGGATTCAATTAAACAACGTTTTCCTGAGCGCTTAGCGGCTATTGATGCCGGCATTGAAAAAGAAGGTGGCTTTTACTTATTTACCTTACGTTTGGTACCAATATTCCCGTTCTTTTTAATCAACATGCTGATGGGCGTAACCGCCTTTAAATCGTGGACTTTTTACTGGGTAAGCCAAGTTGGTATGTTTTTAGGCACCTTTGTTTACGTTAATGCCGGTACCCAGCTGGCACAAATTGACAGCTTATCGAACATTTTATCGTTTAACCTTATTGTGTCATTTGCACTATTAGGTTTATTCCCCATTATTGCAAAAGGTATTGTTAACATGATCAAAAAACGTCGCGTATACAGCAAATGGACCAAGCCAGCTAAATTTGATCGCAACATGATTGTGATTGGCGCAGGTGCTGGTGGCCTAGTAACCAGTTATATTGCTGCCGCAGTAAAAGCTAAAGTGACCTTAATTGAAGCCGGCGAAATGGGCGGCGACTGTTTAAACTATGGCTGTGTGCCGAGTAAAGCGATTATTAAGAGCGCTAAAATTGCTCAGCAAATAAGAAACGCCCATCATTACGGCTTAGAAGACAGTACTCCTGAATTTTCATTTAAAAAAGTCATGGCCCGCGTGCATCAAGTGGTTGCCGATATTGCTCCTCACGACAGTGTTGAGCGTTACACCAACTTAGGTGTCGACGTAGTTAAAGGCTATGCCAAATTAGTTGACCCATGGACAGTTGAAATTAGCCACCCAGACGGTCACACCAGCCGCTTAACCGCGCGCAGCATTGTTATCGCCACAGGTGCTCGTCCGTTTGTGCCACCGTTACCAGGCATAGAAGAAGTTGGTTATGTCACCAGTGATACCTTGTGGGACGAGTTTGCAAAACTCGATACAGCACCACAAAAATTAGTGGTACTAGGCGGCGGCCCAATTGGCTCAGAACTGGCACAAAGCTTTGCCCGTTTAGGCTCACAAGTGACTCAAGTTGAAATGGCTGAGCGCATCATGATCAAAGAAGATCTTGAAGTGTCTGAGTTTGCGACCCAAGCCTTGCAAAAAAGTGGTGTGAATATTTTAACCTCACACCAAGCACTGCGCTGCGAACTCCGTGACGGTAAAAAATATCTTATCGTTAAACATCAAGAGCAAGAGTTAGCGTTAGAATACGACCAACTATTATGTGCAGTCGGTCGTAGTGCTCGCTTAAGCGGTTACGGGTTAGAAGAGTTAGGCATTGAAACAAACCGCACTATCGTCACCAATGAATACTTAGAAACCTTATACCCAAATATCTATGCGGCAGGTGACATTGTTGGGCCTTATCAATTTACTCACGTAGCAGCACATCAAGGCTGGTACGCAGCAGTCAATGGACTGTTTGGCCATTTGAAAAAGTTCAAAGTGGATTACCGCGTTATCCCATGGACTACGTTTATCGATCCAGAAGTGGCTCGTGTAGGTATTAATGAATATGAAGCCAAACAGCAAGGTATTGATTACGAAGTGACTCGCTTTGATTTTGCCGAGCTTGATCGCGCCATTACCGACAGTGCTACCGAAGGGTTTATTAAAGTGATTACCCCTAAAGGTAAAGATAAAATATTAGGTGTGACCGTGGTGTCTGAACACGCTGGTGATTTAATTGCTGAATTTGTGCTGGCAATGAAACACGGCTTAGGGCTTAACAAGATTCTAGGCACCATACACAGTTACCCAACATGGGCTGAAGGCAACAAGTACGCTGCGGGTGAATGGAAGCGTAACCACGCTCCGGAAACCGTATTGCGCTGGTTAGAAAAATACCACACTTGGCGTCGTGGCTAACCCTACAGAGTAATCGCTAAGGCTCGTGAACATGGGCCTTAGATTATTGCTCCTAAAAAGATGAAACTTAAGTAAATGCTCTTGATTATGACGCTTAGAAAATAACTCGAGATAACGGTTCTTACAAACTCAAAGTAGGTCTCAGATAATGAAAAAATTAACGCGATGTACTCAATCGTTTGTACTGACAGTCGGTCTATTGCTGAGCTTGCTTGGCAGTAATGCGGCTATTGCTGCAGTGGATGAGTCTGAAGCGCTTTCTGATGCGAATCATCTTGTGCAGAGCCAGACAAAAATGGTGCTACATGATGAGTGGAACACCTTACTCAACCGTCATGTTAAACCGATTAATTCAGGCCACAGTAGCGCGATAGATTACGCAGCAATACAACAAGATCGAGCCATATTGACCAGGTATCTCAACCAACTGAGTCAGATAACCCAAGCTGAATTTGATGCTTGGGACAAAGAATCGCAATTGGCATTTTTAATCAATGCTTACAACGCGTGGACCGTTGAACTTATCTTAACTAAATACCCTGATATAGACTCAATCAAAGAGTTAGGCGGGTTATTTAGCTCACCTTGGGATAAAAGTTTTATTCCATTATTAGGTAAAACCCGCAGCCTTAATGATATTGAGCACACACTCATTCGTGGTAGCGATCGTTACAACGACCCAAGGATCCACTTCGCGGTAAACTGTGCCAGCATTGGTTGCCCTGCACTGCGTGAAGAAGCCTACACAGGCGCTAAACTCGAACTGCAATTAACTGAGCAAACTGAACGTTTTCTTGCCGATAATAGCCGAAATTATGCCAAGGGAGACAGCTTGTATTTGTCTTCTATCTTTAAATGGTATAGCGATGACTTTACCAAAGGGTTTCGTAACACTCATTCGATTGAAGCGTTTTTACTGCTTTATTCTAATAGTGATAAAGGTGTTCTGACACTTACGCCAGCACAGCGTCAAGCGGCAGAAAAACAACAACTTGATATTGAATTTTTAGATTATGACTGGTCACTTAATGTTGCTGGCTAATTTACGCTGGCAGCATATCGTTAGCACAGCCTTTTACTGCAACCTTATAAAATCTAAGGTTGCAGTAAGCTTTGGGCTTAGTGCTTTTTTGCTTACTGCTAGTCTTTGGGCTGGTATGGCTAATGCATCTAGCAACGGTGTTGTAAATGTTGCAGACAAGCCGTCAGCACGAATTCAAACATCAACATCAATCCGCGAGTCTGCTCAAACATCAGTTCAAGCATCAGTTAAAACAGCACAAACATCAAAGTCATCATGGCCAGAGGTTGAATCTCGAGGCGCTAATCAAGATGTGTACTTTCATGCTTGGGGTGGCGATCCGCAAATAAATCGTTATATTCAATGGGCCGCGAAACAAGTTAAGCAGCAATATCAGATCAATTTACACCATGTAAAACTCACCGACACCAGCGAAGCGGTCAGCCGAGTATTAGCCGAAAAATCAGCAAGCAATGATCATCAAGGCCAAGTCGATTTAGTGTGGATTAACGGTGAAAATTTTGCCGCCATGGCCAAGCATCAACTGCTAGCGCCAAATTGGGTTACGCAATTACCCAACTTTGGTTTAACCGATCCAGATAACAATCCCGCGATGACCCGTGACTTTGGCGTGCCAACACAAGGGATGGAAGCACCATGGGGTAAAGCTGCGCTGACGTTTTACTACGACAGCATAGTGACTACATCACCACCGCAAACTTTGCAACAACTAAGCCTATGGGCCAAACAACACCCAGGCAGATTCACCTACCCTAAGCCACCTGACTTTTTAGCCACCAGCTTTTTAAAGTACGCCTTAATTGTACTGAACAACTCACAACCTGGGGCGATTAAAAATCTGCTTTATCAACCCGCAACAACGCAAAGCCAGGCTTTGTTATTACCGGTATTGTGGCAATATTTAGATGAGCTACATCCGCATCTATGGCGCAAAGGTCAACACTTTATGTCCAGTGGCATGGAGCTACGTCGCTTAATCGGCGATGGTGAAATTGCCCTAGCGTTTACCTTTTCAGCCGCCGAAATTCCCGCGGCCGTTGCACGTTTTGAATTACCCGACAGCAGTCGTAGTTATCGTATGCAAGATGGCAGTTTGAGTAATATTCACTTTATCGCCATTCCCTATAATGCCGCTCACCTGGACAGCGCTAAATTGGTAGTCAATTTTTTACTGAGTCCACAAGCTCAAGCACACAAACAGCAAGCGAATATATGGGGCGACACCAGCGTGTTAGCACTATCAAAGCTGACAGCCGAACAGCAAACTTGGTTTGAGCCACCCGCTCAGTCACATCCCAGTGCCACTATTGCTAACCAAGCAATCAGCCCAGCGTTAAGTGAGCCAGATCCAAGTTGGAGTAAGGTTATTACAAAGCTATGGTTACAACGCTATGGAGTGATGCAATGAACACGGTAGCCAAGCTGTTCAATCCAATTGTGCGCTTCAGTCCATTTATGATGATGGCTTTGTTACTGATCCCGGTATTGGGTGGGTTAATTGGCGTTATTCTGCCTGCATTTGGTTGGATCCCAGCACTGGATCAAACCTATTTTAGCCTGAATGGTTTTAGCCAATTATGGCAAACACCAGGCATTGGCCACATGGCGTTATTGAGTATCACCACCAGCTTTGTTAGCACCTTGTTGGCCTTTTTAATCACAATATTGATCCTAGCAAGTTACTTTACCAGCCCGTGGCTGGGTTATATTCAACGCCTTTTAGGGCCAATTCTGGTTATCCCTCATGCTGCCGCGGCCATTGCTATTGGATTTCTGATTACCCCGTCGGGCATGTTGTCTCGCTTGGTATCGCCTTGGTTAAGTGGTTGGGATGCACCACCCGATTGGCTATATCCACACGATGCGATGGGACTGAGTATTATTCTAGGCGTGACCTTAAAAGAACTGCCTTTTTTATTGCTGATGGCGCTAGGCGTATTAGCACAACCCGACCTTGGGCAAACACTACGGGCGCAACATAAAGTGGCATTGAGTTTAGGTTATTGCCCAATGACAGCATTTTTAAAAGTGGTGTTGCCAAGCCTGTATCCTCACTTACGCTTGCCAATATTGGCAGTATTGGCTTACGCCAGTGCCAGTGTAGAAATCCCCTTAATTTTAGGCCCCAACAATCCGCCGACATTGGCTGTAGCGATTATGCAGTGGTTTCATGACGTGGATTTAAGTTTACGGATCAAAGCGTCTGCGGGGGCGATATTACAAATTCAACTGACGTTATTCGTATTAGCCTGCTGGTGGTTACTGGAACGCTTGGTGAGTCGATTCGCTCAATCGATGTTAACCAATGGCCAGCGCGAATACGGCGGCGCTATCATCCAAAAGATAACCCATGTCATCACCGCCTTAATGTTGACCATCATAGGTTTGGCATTAGTGGGAATGCTGCTGTGGTCTTTTGCTGGCTTTTGGCATTTCCCTGATGCCTTGCCGCAACAATTTGTAATGCTGCACTGGCAAACGGCATTGCAACAAATGCACACGCCACTTATCGACACGGTACTGATTGCCCTCTGCGCAACCGCCCTAGCGATAACCTTAACCTTACTCACTTTAGAAGCGGAGCAGCACAGCGGAAAACCGCTATCGCTGCTGGGCAGTGTATTAATTTATCTGCCCTTGCTTATTCCAAGTATCGCGTTTTTATTTGGTTTGGTGTGGTTACTTGAGCAAGTAAACAGTCAACATACCTTTATCAATGTGGTACTGGCCCATTTGTTATTTGTATTACCCTATGTGTTTTTATCGTTGGCCAGTAGCTATCGTCGTTTAGACCCACGCTTTAGTATTGTTGCGGCCAGTCTTGGGGCCACCAAAGCAAAAATATTTTTCCGGATTAAACTGCCCATGCTAATTGGGCCGATATTCATTGCTTGCGCATTAGGTTTAGCCATTAGCTTTAGCCAATACTTACCAACCTTACTCACTGGTGGTGGACGCATCAACACCATTACCACTGAAGCTGTTTCGCTCGCCAATGGAGGAAGCCGCAGGATCAGTGCAGTATATGCGTTAATGCAAATGATCCTCCCAGCTTTAGGTTTTTTACTGGCTTGGCTATTGCCTAAAATGTTAGTCAAACACCACCAACAAGGATAATAATGCAAACATTCGCGAGTACAGCCAACGGCTCAAATACCACCTCAACATCAGAACTCACCATTGATGGGCTGATCTTGCGTCGTCAGCAACAAAACTTATTATCATTAAGCGCGACCATTCGTGGCGGTGAAATATTGACTATTATGGGCCCATCTGGCAGCGGCAAATCAACGCTATTAAACTGGTTAACTGGCATGTTGCCAGCGGGATTTAGTGCTGAAGGTCAGTTACATTTAAACGGCCAAAATATCACCACAACAGCCAGTCATCTACGCCATATTGGTTTGCTCTACCAAGACCCATTATTATTTCCGCATTTATCCGTGGCAGGAAACATCGGCTTTGCCATGCCGCCAAGCCCCAAAGCACAGCGACAAGCCGCAATTAGTGAAGCGTTAACCCAAGTGGGTCTGGGTGGATTAGAACAACGTGACCCGCAAAGTTTATCTGGCGGTCAGCAAGCTAGGGTGGCATTGCTGCGGGTATTGCTTAGCCAACCCAAAGCCATATTATTAGACGAGCCCTTTAGTAAGCTAGACAGTCAGTTACGTCAAGAAACCCGACAATTAGTATTTGATCAAATACGCCAGCATCAGCTACCTGCCATTATGGTGACTCACGATCAAACAGATGCTGATGCAGCTCAAGGTAAAGTCATCTCACTTTGAGTTGTGGTACTAAATGACTAAAACCCTACTCAAATAGAAAGTACTGTAATCAACTGTACTGATGTAGGTAATACACAGATAGCTAAAAAATAGATAAGTCGTGACATAACAAACTCGCGACTTTAAAAAATTGAACAGATAATCAAGAGATTAATTGGAATGACATCATGTTAGATAGATTTATCACCCCAGTAATAAAGCCACTGTTAGCCCCAGTTGTGCTGCTACTAGACAAAAAGAATGTCCATCCCGATCAGCTCACATTGGTCGGTTTCGGTTTAGGCATGTTGGCAGTACCGTTACTGGCATTACAACTTTGGTATGGCGCCTTGTTTTTTATCGCACTGAATCGGATTATCGACGGACTCGATGGCGCCCTTGCCCGTCACCAAAAACACACCAGTGCCGCAGGTGGCTATTTAGATATTTGTGTCGACTTTCTGTTTTATGCGGCCATTCCGCTAGGATTCGCCTTGGCCAACCCTAATGAAAATGCCTTAGCCGCGGCAGTATTGTTAACCGTATTCATTGGCACAGGCTCAAGCTTTTTAGCCTTTGCCATACCGGCCGAAAAGCTGAATCTGCCTCGACCACAATTTGCCAATAAGAGCTTTTACTTTTTAAACGGCTTAACTGAAGGCACCGAAACCATCGCCTTCTTTGTCGCATTTTGTTTGTGGCCGGCTTATTTCCCAGAACTTGCCTATAGCTTTGCATTTTTAGGCGCAATTACCATTTTCACCCGTATACATGGTGGCTATCACACTCTGAAAAATCATACGTTGAAAAAAAACACTTCAGTTAATCAATCTCAACGAGGTAAATCAACATGATGGACGATATTTCATCCATTCGACTCGGGGCATTTTTAACGATATTGATAATCATGCTTTTACTGGAGTTTTGGTTGCCTGCTAGGCATTTGCCCAATAGAGCCAACGCACCGAAACCAGCTACGCGTTGGGTAGGCAATATCGGTATATTGGTTATTTCAGCAATAGCAGCCCGAATGGTATTACCAATAGGATTAGCAGGTATTGCACTGTACTGTCAGCAACAACAATGGGGACTGTTCAATTATATTGCATTACCTGATTGGGCTAGCATCACCATAAGCTTATTGTTATTAGACCTGCTTATTTATTGGCAACACAGGCTGTTTCATCGTGTCCCATTATTGTGGCGATTACATAAAGTTCATCATGCTGACGTTCATGTCGACAGTACGACTGCGTTGCGATTTCACCCACTAGAAATTATCGCCAGCATTGGGGTTAAAGCATTAGCGATCATCCTACTAGGGGTACCAGCCAGTGCAGTGATCTTATTTGAGATTTTATTAAATGGTTTAGCCATATTTAACCATGCCAATATCCGACTATCACCAAGGCTAGAACGCGTCGTCAGAACCGTATTAGTAACTCAAATATTGCACCGAATTCATCACAGCCAAATAATGTGCGAAACCAACAGCAACTTTGGTTTTAGTATTGTGTGGTGGGATCGTCTATTTGGTACTTATTCTGCTAAGGCCAGTAAAGCAGACGAGGATATCGACATAGGATTAATTGAATACCAAAACGCGAAACAAAACGCTTGGTTAACAGGGTTGCTATGGATGCCGTTTACCCATAAAAAATAACGGTTTACGTTGTTCTTGACCAGCACTAATGATTAAGCAATAAACAGAATAATACTACGATCTTATTTAATTTATAAATAGGACTTGGTACGGTTAAAGGTCAAAGATTAGAAGTATTTATTATGCATTTTTGTGATATGTGACTGCTGAAGCACTTGATTAATCGATGATAGTTTATCAAAATATTATTAATATATTGCTAAAGGATAAAGATACTATGATCGGTTTTACCCAAAGTTTGAAAACTAAAATAGCCGACTTAGAACACCAATTAGTCACTCATAAACAGCAACATTCAGATGAATTAAATCAATTACAACAGACTATTACGCAATTAAGCCAGCAATTAAACCATTCTAATAGCCAATCTGAATACGATACCGCACGCGCTAATTTACAATTGCTGGGCGCAACAATGCTCAATGATATTCGCGACACCACCTTGGCAAACTCAATTAAGTTAGACGAAGAAAAACAAATGCTATCTGAATTAGATAAGTTATTTAATCAAACACATGTCGCGATTGGCAACTTAAAAAAACGAGCTGGGCATCTAAATGACCATGCAGAAAAAAGCATGGCTACTGCCGCAGAATTAAGTCTTTCGGCTAATGGAATAAGTAGTTTAGTTTCATCTATCCAGCAAATTTCAGAACAAACCAATCTACTTGCTCTTAATGCAGCCATTGAAGCAGCACGAGCTGGTGATGCAGGCCGTGGCTTTGCAGTGGTGGCAAGCGAAGTGCGCCAACTGGCCAGTAATGCTCATGATGCCAGCGCTAATATTGAAAAATTAGTCGCCACAGTTATTGAACAAACTGAACAAATTAAGAATGTAGTCATTACCAACCAAACTTGCTCTAGGGATATTGCTGTATCTTCAGAACAAATTGATCAAGTGGTGACTGATGTATTACAAAGCTCAGGCGTGATGAAACGAGTCATTGGAGAAGCCTCTATGACTGCTTTCTTAACCACGGTAAAACTAGATCACAGCGTATGGAAAAGTAATGTATACAGCGTGTTGGCAAATAAAGATCTAAATGCCAGTGTTAATAGCCACACTGAATGCAGACTTGGTAAATGGTATTACAAAGGCGAAGGTCAAAATTTTGCCAGTTTATCCAGTTTTAAAACTATCGAACAACCACATACAACCGTACACAGTGCAGGTAAAGCAGCTGTTATAGCCATGCAGTCGGGTAATGAGTCGACTATTTTGGCTCATCTTGAAACCATGGAACAGGCCAGTATCAATGTGGTTCGCGCAATCGATCATTTGCTCACGCAAAGCCAGCAGTAAAATTAACCTCACAACTTCATGAGCCTACAAAATAAATAATATCGTGTTGCATGATTTCCCCTCTAAATAACGTCAATGACACTTTAATCTGCAATCCTGAGGCTAGCGCCTTGGATTGAGGTTATTGTGCTGTCATTAATTAAGGTTAAAAAGAACAATCACTTCCAATTACTATGGATTAAATTAGCCATAATAGAATAATATCAACACGAGGTTTAGCCACAAATAACCAATTAATGGGTCAATAAAATCACTGTCAGTTTTCACTAATTTATCGAGCTCATGGTATATTAGCGCCCATTCGAATTTGCTTATTCAGTTAAGGTTTACACATGAAAATCGGTATTATTGGCGCAATGGAGCCAGAAGTTGTTCATTTAGTTCAAGCTATTGTAGAACCAGTACATACAACAATTGCTGGCATCGAATTTATTAGCGGCACCATTGCCGGTAAAGACGTGGTTGTGACCCGCTCAGGTATTGGTAAAGTAGCAGCCAGTATTGCAACCACATTATTAATCGAAAAGTTTGCCGCAACCCATGTGATTAACACCGGTTCTGCTGGCGGTTTTGTCGATTCATTGGCAATTGGCGATATTGTCATTTCATCAGAAGTGCGTCATCACGATGTAGACGTCACAGCATTTGGTTATGAAATTGGCCAAATGGCTCAGCAACCTGCGGCATTTATGCCAGATAGCATCTTAGTCAATGCGGCCAAAAGTGCTGTCGCTGAATTAGGTGAAGTTAAGGCAATTGAAGGGTTAATTTGTACTGGCGACAGCTTTATTTGCGATCCTGTACGCACAAAAATTATGCGTGAAAACTTTCCAACGATGGCAGCTTGTGAGATGGAAGGCGCAGCGATTGCACAAGTATGTCACCAGTTTAACGTGCCATTTGTGGTTATTCGCTCGCTATCAGACAATGCAAACAATGACTCACCCGTTGATTTTGACTCGTACATTATCAAAGCAGGTATGCATTCAGCAATGATGGTTATCGCGCTATTACAACAGCTGTAATCGGTCTACACTTAGCTCGGACCCGCTATGGGGCCGAGCTAAGCAGGCTTCATTAACAATACAACAGCACATTATTGAGTCTCTATGGTCAATCAATTATTCAATCCTCAATTACTGAGCCAAGACGGCGGATTACTTCAGAGCTGTTGTATTTTATTTTGCGCATTAATATTGGCTCGGTTTGCTCCTATTCCTAGAGAGCTGCAACCATTATTATGGTTTAACCGTTTAGCGGTATTAATTTCCAGTAAGGTTAACCACCCAGACCGAGCTGTGAGCCAACAACTTATCGCTGGGATTTTAGCCACACTTATTTTGATAGTACCTAGCGGGATTATCGTCAGTTTTTTACTCAGCCTTGCCGCCTACCCATGGTTTTTTGAGCTAATCATCTTGTATTTTTGTTTATGCGACTCAGCATTTAAACCCGTGGCTGAAAAGGTCGTTACAGCAATAAAAACCGGTAATAAGCAAGACGCAAAACAACTACTCACCCCATGGGTACGTCAAAATACTCAAGTGTTATCTGAAGTCGGTTTAAGTAAAACCACCATTGAAAAACTTTTTACCACTCCCATTTACGGCACCTTAGCGACTATATTGTTTTTTAGCTTAGGCGGCGCTACCATGGCATTAGTGGTGCGGATGTTAAGACAACTAGAACATTGCTGGCCACCATATCATCCACATTTTCACATTTTTTCGAGTTTTGTAGGCCAATTCAATCGGGTAATTTTTTTCATACCAACCTTATTATGGCATTGCTCGTTAGCGATTCAGTTTGGGCAACTGGGTATTAGGTCTATTTTTTCGCAGCCAATATCAGCTCAAGCCAATAAAAATCAATTGAATAATCATTACAGCAGTTATGCGTTAGCGGCTAAGTTATTGAAGATAGAGCTTGGTGGCCCCCAGCAATTTATCGAAAATGGTAAGACAATTCGGGTCGATTTACCGAAAGTAAAAGCGGGTCCCTTGCCAGATCATCGCTACATAAGCCAAGCAATCACAGTGACACAAACCGCGAACCTATTTTGGATAAGCTTAACGTTATTATTACCATTAATATGGACAGGATTAAGATTACTTTAAACGTATAAATCTTGTTTTAAACAGGCTATTATTTAGCAATTATGAATCAATATTTGTCTATTTTGTCTGTGCGTCATATTCGCTTGTTAATATAAGAATATTACATCACAAGCTCATTGCATTTTTACAACATATTAACCTTTTAAATAACAAAAAATTGATTATTGTCTGCTTAAAAACCTGTTTAGGAATATCGCTTTGTTGAACAACTTACATGTATCGTTAACGACTCCGGCATTATTATTCCCGGCAATTTCCTTATTGCTATTGGCCTACACAAATCGATTTTTTTCATTAGCGGCATTAATCCGCCAACTCAGTAACGACAAAAAACCAGTGCAAGGCGAGCAAATTAAAAATTTACGCCAACGCATCATTATCATCCGAAAAATGCAAGAAGCCGGTGTCAGCAGCTTTGCCCTATGTGTGTTTTGTATGATTTTGATTTATGTTGGTTTTAACCAAATTGGTTCGATAGTTTTTGGGTTAAGTTTATTGTTGTTATTGTATTCGTTAATTTTATCTGTAATCGAGATCCGTATTTCAGTAGATGCTCTGACTATTCACCTTGAAGAGTTAAGTAAATGAGTCAGTGGATTTACTTTTTTGATTTATGTGGTACTGCGGTATTTGCCCTTTCGGGAGCATTAGCCGCGGGTAAACATCGTATGGATCCCTTTGGCGTTATCGTGTTGGCTTCTGTTACAGCAATTGGCGGTGGCAGTATTCGCGATGCGCTAATAGGTGCTACACCGGTTTTTTGGATCCGCGATCCTAACTATATTCTTGTCATTCTTGCGACCGTAATAACCTGCTTAGTGTTAGTGCGAAAACCGCATAAATTACCGCCACGCTCATTATCTATTGCCGATGCACTCGGTTTAGCACTATTTACCGTAATTGGTGCGGAAAAAGCCTTATTACTCGGGTTATCTGGTATGGTCGCGGTGGTAATGGGATTAATAACCGGTGTCGGTGGTGGTATTATCCGAGATTTGTTATGTAGGCAAATTCCAATGGTGTTGCGAACGGAAATTTACGCAACCGCTTCCATCGTTGGAGGGATCTGTTATACCTTAAGCATATTTGTCGGCATGGATAGCATGACATCGATGTTGATCGCTATGTTCAGCACGCTAATCATCCGTCTGAGTGCTATCCGCTGGCACTTATCTTTACCGGCTTTTGATTTGAAAACAAAGAGAATTTAATGTGCGAATAATCTTCATATTATGCTGTTTGCTATTGAGCTTTCCGAGCAAAGCCAATATTGGTGATATGCCACGAGAACAACAACTCGCGATGCAATACATGGAAGCGCTTACGGATCATGACTATACCGTCCTGCGTCGTTTCTACTCTCGCGACACGGTATTTTACGATAAAACAGCCAATACTACTTACACTGGCGGTCGGCATATTATTGCGTTTTTACAGCGGGCTCATGAAGGTGTATTAGAATACCGTTTAAACGTAGAACACATGTTTAATACCGGCTCTCTCGTGGTGATAATAGGCAGTTATCGATTACGAGGCCCCGGCGATCAATATGGTAAACCCGGTAAAATTATCGACCTTGCGGTACCAGGTGTCACCACACTAAAATTTGATAACAATACTGAGCGTTTAATTGAGCAAATGGACTTAATGGACTATCAAACCATGTCTGATCAACTTGAGTCTCAGTAGTGTTGCAAATATAAATTAGCCATAAATTAACCATGGTTCAGACATAAAAAAACGGCTTACATTATAAGCCGTTTTTTATTCGCTAACATCCGTGATTACTTTAAAATCACTTTAGCAAATTTGCGTTTACCCACTTGGAATACCGCTTCAAGACCTGCATTAAAAATTTGGCGACTGTCTTCAACTTTCTCGCCGTCCATTTTAACTGCGCCTTGCTTAATCATCCGCATACCGTCAGAGGTTGAACCCACAAGGCCTGCATCTTTAAGTAAGTTAGCAATAGCTAACCCGTCGCCCGCTTCTAATACCACTTCTTCGATGTCATCAGGGATGGCACCTTTTTGGAAACGGTCGATAAAAGCTTGATGCGCCGCTTGTGCTTGCTCTTCATCATGAAAACGAGCAATGATTTCTTTGGCTAACAAAATCTTGATGTCGCGTGGATTTGTGCCATTTTCAACGTCTAACTTGAATTGGGCTAACTCAGTTAACGGACGGAATGACAACAGTTCAAGATAACGCCACATTAAGTCATCAGAAATCGACATCAGTTTGCCAAACATTTCGTTGGCAGGCTCGCTCACACCAATATAATTATGCGCCGATTTAGACATTTTCTTAACGCCATCTAACCCTTCAAGTAATGGCATCATGATGACAGTCTGCGGCTTTTGGCCTTCAGATTTTTGCAGTTCACGACCCATAAGCAGGTTAAACTTTTGGTCTGTACCGCCTAATTCAACATCGGCTTTCAATGCAACCGAATCGTAACCTTGTAATAAAGGGTACATAAATTCATGAATCGCAATCGATTGACCTGATGCATAACGCTTTTTAAAGTCATCGCGTTCCATCATTCGGGCAACAGTTTGCTGTGATGCTAAGCGGATCATGCCAGCAGCGCCTAATGGCTCTAACCAGCTAGAATTAAATTCGATGCGGGTTTTTGCAGGGTCCAAAATTTTATAGACCTGCTCTTTATAGGTTTCGGCGTTAGCAAGCACTTGTTCACGAGTCAGTGGCGGACGGGTGCTGTTTTTACCACTAGGATCACCGACCATACCGGTAAAATCACCAATCAAGAAAATCACTTCGTGACCAAGCTCTTGAAAAGTACGCATTTTATTCAAGATGACCGTGTGACCTAAGTGAATATCTGGAGCGGTAGGATCTGCACCTAACTTGATGCGTAAGGGACGCCCTTCTTTCAGTTTCTCAAGCAAATCCGCTTCAAGTAATATCTCATCGGTACCGCGCTTAATCTCTGCCAATACTTGATCTAAATTCGCCATCTCTACTGCAACTCCCAGGGCTTGCACAAAAAATAAAGAGGTCTATGTTACTTGTTAGCCACAGCAAATGAAAGAGTGTACACTTAGCCGATAATAACGAAAGAGAGAAATTGGTAACAGAGTCAATGGCAAAGCTTCTTACTTTATTCACATTGCTGCCAAAAGCACATCAAATCACATTATCTTTATTGGTGATTCTAACGACAATTATTCTGATGTTTCCATCGGAAGACGCTCAAGCATCTAAACAAACCCAACTGGTAAGTCAATCTGCTGACAAATCAGACATAGAAACCAATAAACGTTATGATATTCCATTAGCCTTTCGCAGCCCAACACCACCGGGTAATAATGACAGTGTCGCTGAAGATGAATCGATTGATTTCATATCAAATGATGCCCTTGCATCACGAGATAATAGCGAAGAGGTAAACAGCGGCGAAACCCCTGACGATGAAGCGTTTGCCCATCATCTTGCCATGTTGCAAACAAGTACCTCTGATATTGATGGCATGATCAATGATATCGATCAGCAAGTTGCCACTCAAAAAGCTAAATTAAAACAACAAGCGGCTAATGATGATTATAGCGTTGAATACTATGAAGTGGCTAAAGGCGATACCTTAGGCGGTTTATTTAGCCGTGCAGGACTCAGCGCGAAAGATGTTTATGACATTACCCAATTACCCTTAGCGAAAAAGAATCTACTAAAAATAATGCCGGGCGAAGAAATCGCCATCAGTAAAAATGCTCAAGGTGAATTACAAGAATTAACCTATCGCATGGATAAAGTGTCGACATTAATTATCAGTCAACACAATGAGCAATACAAAGAAACGGTTAACACTAAAGAAGTCGTTAATCGCACCTCGTTTATTAGCGCCAATATCAAAAGTAACTTTTGGAATGCCGCTGCCGATGCAGGCTTGTCTGGTAACCACATTATGGAATTGGCCAATATTTTTGGTTGGGATGTCGACTTTGCTCTAGATATTCGTAAAGGCGATCACTTTTCGTTGTTGTTTGAACAAGAATACGCCGACGGTCAATTTTTGCGTAATGGCAATATTCTCGCAGCAGAGTTTATTAACCAAGGTGAACGCTACACCGCAGTACGTTATACCGACGGTGAATACTATTCAGAAAATGGCAGTAGCATGCGCAAAGCTTTTTTGCGTTCGCCAGTAGACTTTAAATACGTCAGTTCTAATTTTAACCCCCGTCGCTTACATCCGGTAACAGGCCAAGTTAAAGCCCACCGCGGTGTCGATTATGTTGCTGCCATTGGCACGCCGATTAAAGCGGCAGGTAAAGGTAAAGTGGTTGAGGCCGGTTATAACCAGTTTAATGGCAACTATGTCTTCATTAAGCACAACGAAACCTACACCACTAAGTATTTGCATTTAACTAAGCGCAAAGTAAACCGTGGTGAAACGGTTAAACAAGGCCAAATAATCGGTACTCTGGGTAAAACAGGCCGAGTCACTGGCGCTCACTTACATTACGAATTTATTGTAAATGGGGTTCACCGCAATCCACGAACCATCGATTTACCTAAATCAATGCCAATTGATAGCAGAGAGAAGAACAAATTCGCTGCACTCAGCAAGCAATTGATGACGCAACTAAAATCAAATCAACAACAGCAATTGGCAAGTAATTAATAAGCGGTTTTATTGCTGTTAACAGAGAGTCACTTCATGTCTAAGCCAGAGTATTTTATCGGTCTAATGTCAGGCACAAGCATGGATGGTGTAGATGCAGTATTGGTTGATTTTTCGGCCGAACATCCTGTGCTAATCGCCAGCCATACAGAAGCCATTCCTGCGCATTTATTAAAAGGCTTACAGCGTTTATGTCAACCCGAAACAGATGAAATTAACCGCTTAGGTAGGCTCGATCGCAGTGTCGGCAAACTGTTTGCTCAGGCAGTAAATCACTTATTGGCAAAATCAACAGTGACTGCCGCTGAGGTGATCGCGATTGGTTCACATGGACAAACCGTGCGTCACATGCCCAATTTAGAAATGGGTTTTACCTTGCAAATTGGCGATCCAAACACCATTGCCATTGAAACCAATATCGATGTTATTGCTGATTTTAGACGTAAAGATATCGCCCTTGGCGGCCAAGGCGCACCGTTAGTTCCGGCGTTTCATCAACAAGTGTTTGCTCAGTCTGGTCATTCAAGAGTTATTTTAAACATTGGCGGCATTGCCAATGTTACTTATTTACCCGGCAATAGTGAGCAAGTATTAGGCTTTGATACTGGCCCAGGTAACAATTTAATCGATGCCTTTATTCAACAAAACTTAAACCAACCTTTTGATGAAGATGGTGCCTGGGCAGATTCTGGCACCACCCACCCAGACTTACTCAAGCAGCTATTATCACACTCTTATTTTTCACTAGCCTATCCAAAAAGCACTGGCAGAGAGTTATTTAATCAAGCTTGGCTTGAACAACAACTCGCTGACTATAGCCATTTAGATCAACAAGACATTCAATCCACTTTACTTGACCTTACCTGTCACAGTATTGCCAATGACATTAATAAATTGTCACCGACTGGCGAATTGTTTGTTTGCGGCGGTGGTGCGTTAAATAAAGCCTTAATGCAGCGACTAGCCACTTTAGTTCCCGGTTATAAAGTCGATACTACCAGCGCCTTAGGTGTTGATGCTAAGTGGGTTGAGGGAATTGCTTTTGCATGGTTAGCAATGCGTTATCACCATGATTTACCCGCCAACTTACCGGCCGTCACAGGTGCGTCACGTGCTGCTATATTAGGTGGTCGCTTTAAAGCAAGATAAATACACCAATATGTGCGGTTTACTTTTGCAATTGTGGCCTCAATGTTATGATGCCCACAAATTTGCTCAATCGTTTGAAATTGGGCAAAGCCGTAACTTAAGATGAGAGTCAATATGAGCAACAAAACCAAAAGTGTGTCTGAACTGATGAATCTAACGCCAGAAGGCCGTTACGATTATATGGTTGAGCAAATTAAAGCAGAAAAAATCATTTGGACACTTCAAGACCAAGATGGTTGCGTCATGCTAACTACAGAAGATGAAGATTGCATTCCAATGTGGCCTTCTGAAGAAACAGCTGCACTTTGGGCAGTTGATGAATGGAAAGACTGTGAACCATTAGCCATTCCACTAGACGAGTTTCAAGAACGTTGGGTGAGCGGCATGGAAGATGATGATTTATTTATCGCTGTGTTCCCAGTACAAGAAGACTTAGGTGTCGTTGTGCCACCGTTTGAAATGAACGAACGTATTTCGCCAAAGAAACAACAAAAGCATTAATGTGTTATGACAATAATCAGCTCGGAATCAAACCAAATAGATAAAGTAACGGTCAAACCACGTTTACCAAAACGACTTATCGGTTTAATGGTTATTTATACATTATCGTCTGTCAGTGGATTAATGGCCGCCAGCTCACTATCAGAGTTAAGTGCAATGTTATGCATTTTGACCTTGATGATGGTATTGGCAATTATCGGTCGCCAGAAAGCAGGTTTATATCTACTGCGGGTTTATTGTCTGTTGCAACTGCTGTTGTATAGCCTATTACCGATCATAATGTATGACCCAGATAATTTGGTTGCCGGACCAACGACATTTGATTTTGGTTTATTTCAAGCCGTAGTGCCTGATTGGCTTATATACTCAGTGCTGATTACCCTAGGTATTATACAAGTGTGGATTAGCTTTAATGCCAAAGTGAAAGCGTGGTTTAAACCGCGGATGAACCTCAACATTATGAGTAGCTAATCATCTCATCGATTGTATTATTTAGAGATGTTGTCCAGAAATCAAAAAAGCCGTCGAAAGACGGCTTTTTATTATATAAATCCATTCTACAGTGAGATTGTTATCTCATTTATCGCGTGGTTTATCGCTGCTGTAAGACTCATTACACCGAGAAACTAGCCCCGCAGCCACATGTGGTGGTCGCATTAGGGTTTTTAACAAAAAAGCGTGAACCTTCAAGACCCGATGTATAATCCACTTCACCACCAACAAGGTACTGAAGACTCATTGGATCAACAACCAACTGCACACCTTGCTTTTCAATGGTGAAATCACCTTCGTTGACTTTTTCATCGAATGTAAAGCCATACTGGAAACCAGAGCAACCGCCACCTGTTACATATACACGTAGCTTTAATTCAGGATTCTGTTCTTCTTCTAACAGACCTTTTACTTTTATCGCCGCCGCATCGGTAAATTGGATCGGCATTGTTGCATCAACTTGTTCAGTCATTACTACCTCTTACTTCGGTGTCTACTGAGAATTATCCTTTACCTGACTATTTTGTTCAAGTATTACCCGCAGTTCTTTTTCACCCATCAACAGCTCTGGCACATTAAAGACTTGTTCAATCTCCCCGCCTTTCACCCCACGACTCGCAGCGACCTTCACTTTAACCATAATTCGTTGTAAATTAAAACCACTTGGCAGCACAAAATCGCTGTCCATTATTTGAAAATAATTAAACTCAAAATCCAGCTTTTTATTAATTAACTCGCTCAAAGACAGTTCGGCCGGCTGGTTATTTAGTGTGCCAAGCAACAATACAGTGGCGTTGGTTTTCACTTTTACTTTGCGTTTTTGCAACTGAGTTAAGATTAGTCGTAACTGATATTGCTCGGGAGCTACACCTTGAGATAATTCCACGCCATGAATTGCCACCCCTTCAACATCAGCATCGGTAACCATAACACTACGATAAAATGCTAATTCTTTTTCTAATGCTTTCTGTGCAGATAATTGCTGACTAAACATTTCTTGCATTTCTTTATTGGCATTATCAGCAATACTTAAGGCTAAATTACGACTGGCAAGCGCTTGCGCTTGCGTCTCTAGTTCTTGTAATAATTTACGCTTACCACTGGCGCTATTTGGTGTAGCCTCTGGTGCAAATGAAAGCCATAGGTTAAAACTTATCGCTCCCAGCAAAAAACACACTACCATTAACCCTATTAAGTATATGCTTGATGTCCGGTTTTTGCGTTCTAAAACTTGCAGTCTGTCTAACCAGCGGTGATAATTTAACATTACGTTACAACCTTTTAATAAAATACAGTATGCTTGATGAAGCTTATTTGCTTAGGGCTTATATTTCTGTAGAGCTTAACATCTTGTTCAAATCCAATGCATTGTAAATAAGGTTCTAATGATAATAATTTGCTTGCCAAATAAAGCTTTGCCAGCCAACGTAAAGAGCTAAATAAACATGCGCAGGCAGTACTTTGACCTGTTAAAAGGCGTTAGTGCAAATTGATGGAGAGTCATAACATGACACATACGCGTTATCGGTCAATCAATAAAAAATTGTCAAACACAACCCTAAAATATCAACAGACTTTAGAGTCAAACCGTGCAATTTAAGATAAATAAAGCCGCTATTATTCACGCCAAAAGAACTACGCGCAAATATCTACGTAACGAATTTAGAGATAAGTTATCTCAGGCTAAAATTAGTGTGCAACTTTGTGCACTCGCACTGTTATTTGCCATCATCGCCTCATTAGTGATTATCTTATTCCGGTTAAGCTTGGTGTGGGCAGAACAATACCTGCATGCAGATTCCATGAGCCTTAGCTCAACCTTAAGCGATTGGCGCTCTTACTTACCTTTAATCGGCGCGCTGCTTATTTGGTTGCTGTCATTGTTGGGGTCAAAGCGTTACCGACGCATGGGCATTGCTTATGTATTGCATCGATTTAAATTGCACTACGGTAAGGTACCGCTTCAATCAGCTGCTGGACAGTTTTTTCAAGCATTAATCGCACTGATGACCAATTTTTCTGTCGGAAAAGAAGGCCCAGCGATTCACTTAGGTGCGGTGAGCGCAAGTGTTATGGCTGAGAAGTTCTCGCTACCAGACAATAGCGTGCGCATTATGTGTGCTAGTGGTATTGCCGCGGGTATTGCTGCCACCTTTAACGCACCGCTGGCTGCGGTTTTGTTTGTATTTGAAGTCATTGTACGAGAGTACAAAATTCATTATTTTTTCCCTATTATGCTATCTGCTATTTGCGGCGCGGTATCAAGCCAACTTGTATTTGGTAATATTCACGAATACGATTTGATCAATGTGATCCACATTCCACTCGATCATTATCCTATTTTACTCATTGGCGGGCTTGCGCTGGGATGTGTCGCTGCCCTGTTTAACTTTTCACTGATGAAAGTCACTGCCACTGGCCAGCACTGGCCATTAATTTATCGTCTGCTCATTGCTGCAGCAGTCACCACTCTAGTTGGTTTAGTCATGCCACAGGCATTAGGCTCAGGTGATTTTGCCATCAATGAAGCCATTAGTGAGCATCCTAGTTTGTTGTTTTTAATCGCGCTGTTATTAGCAAAAATGTTGGCGACCATTGCTGCTATTGGCTTTGGCGTACCAGGCGGACTTATCGGTCCGCTCTATGGTATTGGCGCCTTAATTGGGGCAATTCTAGCGTTAATCAGTAGCCTAATATTCCCGTCAATTGCGCCTTATGTTGGCTTATATACCGTGATTGGGATGACGGCGATGATGGGGGTTTGCCTGAGTGCGCCCCTAGCAGCATTAGTTGCATTACTTGAATTAACCAACGATGCTTCGATTATTTTACCGGCCATGTTTGTCACCATCCCAGCATTTTTGGTGGCGTATCAGGGATTTAATACCAATTCTATCTTGCTAAAACAACTTGATATTATGGGGCTTGGTTACAAAATTGCTCCGCTTAACCAAGGGCTGCAAAAGAAAGGTGTGAGGGTACTGATGGATAAACGCTTTGTCATTGTTAATGATGATGACGAACTGCTACTTGAAGTACTCAAACGGGCAGCAGGCCGCCCAGTACTAGTGCGTAATGCTGAAGGAGAAATTGAAATGCTGCGTCTTGAAATGCAGTCATTTGAAGATTCAACCACGCTATCACGCCTCCCTATGCCAGGGTTACCAGACACGGCCACCTTAAATGAAGCCTATGAAGCGCTGGTCGCGAAACGCTCCGGTGAAGTGTATATCTATCGAGGCACTAATCAGAAAGTGGTTGGGGTAATAAGTTGGGCTAATTTACTTCAAGAAATCCGCTCCGGGCAGGTATAGTCCCAGCCTATCCTCGGTATAAGCTCTCACCGAGTGAAAAAGGAATATACCTATCCAATCAACCTATTTTCAAAATAGGTCTATTGGCTAACAAGACGTATTAACACCTTGAAAGCGGTCATTTTATTAGCAAGTTAGACAGCTTAAATAGTGAGACGAAATGCTTTAACAAACATTCATTAACCCATACAGGGGCTGCTATAGCACAATGAAATTTGAGGTAGCTCGGTCAGTATGCCGCTCATTCAGTGCTGAATGAGTCATAAAGGCGCGCAACTTAATTCCATTAAAAAGTAAACTAAAGCCCTGCGAATGTTCTTCATAGCAGCAAGTGAATCTCAAAGTTCAGCACGGTTATTATATTTATCTGGCGGTTCTTTTCTGCTACAATTTTGCCTCAGCCACTCTACACATAACCTATATAACACTCTATATAATGCCCTATATAATAATACGGTAAAATAGCATGCTGTTCTGGTGAATATTTTGCCCCTAAACTTTGGAAATCAGGCTGATGACACAGTTCGAAGGTTCACATATCCTTTCAGTAAGCCAGTTAGATCTGGATTCGATTAACACTATTTTTAATGTTGCTAACAAAATGACCCCTTATGCTTTGCGTGAAAAACGCACCAAAGTGTTGGAAGGTGCCATTTTAGGCAATCTTTTTTTTGAACCTAGCACCCGTACTCGTGTCAGCTTTGGCTGCGCTTTCAATTTGCTTGGCGGACATGTACGAGAAACCACCGGAATGGCATCATCGTCATTATCAAAAGGCGAGTCCTTGTATGACACGGCTAGAGTACTATCAACTTACTCAGATGTGATTGCCATGCGTCACCCAGATGCCTACTCCGTCAAAGAGTTTGCTGAAGGCAGCCGAGTGCCAGTGATCAATGGCGGTGATGGACCAAATGAACATCCAACTCAAGCCTTGCTGGACTTATTTACCATCAAAAAAGAATTAAGCCATTCAGGTATGGGTATCGATGGTATGCATATTGCCATGGTAGGTGACTTAAAATATGGTCGCACAGTGCATTCACTTTCGCGCTTACTTTGTATGCATAAGGACATTAAGTTCACATTGATATCGCCAAGTGAGCTAGCAATGCCTGACTATGTGATCGCCGACATTGAAAATGCTGGCCATAAGATCACAATAACCGAACAACTTGAAGGTAATTTACATAACGCGGATATTTTATATCTTACCCGTATTCAAGAAGAGCGCTTTCCGTCACAGGAAGAAGCCAATAAATACCGGGGTAAGTTTCGCTTAAATCACAATATTTATACGCAACATTGCAAATCAAATACGGTGATTATGCATCCATTACCTCGTGATTCACGCGCGCAAGCAAATGAACTCGACAATGATTTAAACAGCCATCCAAGTTTGGCTATTTTTAGACAAGCCGACAACGGCTTACTTATACGTATGGCACTTTTTGCATTAACACTTGGAGTTGAAAACCAACTCGAAAAGTATGAGTGCCCAGTAAACTGGTATTCACGTAAAGCCGATAGATAATTGGCACACAATATTAAGGATTAGACATGACCCGTTCCGAAGTTTTATTTGAACAGGCTAAAAAAACCATTCCTGGTGGCGTTAACTCACCTGTACGTGCCTTTAATGGTGTCGGTGGTTCACCTTTGTTCATTGAAAAAGCTGATGGCGCTTATATTTTTGATGCCGATGGCAAAAAGTATGTCGACTATGTGGGTTCATGGGGACCGATGATTTTAGGCCATAATCATCCTAAAATTCGTCAAGCAGTGTTAGCTGCTGTCGAAAACGGCTTATCATTTGGCGCACCGACTGAACTTGAAGTAAAAATGGCTGAAAAAGTCATTTCAATGGTGCCATCGATGGAACAAGTTCGTATGGTAAGTTCGGGCACCGAAGCTACCATGAGTGCAATCCGTTTAGCCCGTGGATTTACTAACCGTGATGATATTTTAAAGTTTGAAGGTTGCTACCACGGTCATGCTGACTGCTTGTTGGTTAAAGCGGGATCAGGCGCATTAACGTTAGGCCAGCCAAGTTCACCTGGTATTCCAGAAGACTTTGCCAAGCACACTTTAACCGCGACGTATAACGACCTTGATTCTGTGCGCGCTATATTTGAACAGAACCCAGACAATATCGCTTGTATCATCCTTGAACCTGTTGCGGGCAACATGAACTGTATCCCGCCAGTAGAAGGTTTTTTACAAGGCTTACGTACAATTTGTGACGAATTCGGTGCATTATTGATTATCGATGAAGTGATGACGGGCTTTCGTGTCTCTATGAGTGGCGCACAAGGTCACTATGGCGTAACGCCAGACTTAACCACACTTGGTAAGGTCATTGGCGGTGGCATGCCTGTAGGCGCATTTGGTGGCCGTAAAGACGTTATGCAATTTATCGCACCAACAGGTCCAGTCTATCAAGCGGGTACATTATCCGGTAACCCAATTGCAATGACTGCCGGTTTAGCGCAAATGGACGCTTTGTGTGAACCCGGTTTGTATGACGCCCTTGCAGACAAAACTAAACGTGTTGCTGAAGGCTTTAAAGCCGCAGCAGACAAACATGGTATTCCATTAAATATTACTTATGTGGGCGGCATGTTTGGTTTCTTCTTTACTGAAGATAACACGCCAATGACGTCATTTGCCCAAGTCACAAAATGCAACATGGAGCATTTCCGTCATTTCTACCATGCCATGTTAGATGAAGGTATTTATTTAGCGCCAAGTGCTTATGAAGCAGGCTTCATGTCTATGGCTCATGGTGATGCTGAAATTGAATATACTTTAGCTGCTGTTGATCGCGTTTTTGCGGCAATGAAATAGCTCAACTTCATCAGTTAACCTCTTTTTAGGTTAAGCAAACTGTTGGTAACAAAAATAGGATAAATAACTACGTTGTTTATCCTATTTTTATTTATGTTAACAAATTCCTATTACCTTTCTCTGTGTTAATTATTTTATCCACGACTTTGGTCGATAATTGACGAAAAAACTGTGATCTATATTGCGAAAATGCCCGTGGTGTGATGTGATCGCCCCGCCAAACGGAAAGCTTAATTGAACCTTAAAAAAAAGGCTGAATTAGGTTAGCAAAAATTCATGGTAATGATGTTGATTACCTACAACACAAAGTTGGAATTGCAGTCATGCTACATACCTTTCTTATCTCACTTGCAGTGCTTGCGCTGTTAAGTATCGTGCTCGAAGAAGTTACCCATATTAATAAAGCCAAAACCACCCTGTTCCTTGGCTGTATTGCTTGGATCACCTTATTTATTGCCTCTGGTAGCCCAGAGAAAAGTAAACTGGTCGGTGAAGAACTCAATGAAAACTTATTAGAAATTGCCACCTTATGGCTGTTTTTAATGTCTACTATGACCTTTGTTGCTTACCTTAACGCTAAAGGTATGATCCAAGTACTGGTGCAAAAAATATTTCCGCAGCAAGTATCTGTTCGCATGTTGATGATACAAGTTGGGATGTTTTCGTTAGTACTGTCGACTTTTTGTGACAACGTGACAGCCACATTGGTGTCGTTAGGTTTACTGACCACCTTTAATTTAGACAAACAAATGCGTCGCCGTATGGCAGTGCTCATTATCTTTGCGGTGAACTCTGGTGGGGTTGCATTAATCACCGGCGATGTAACGACTCTGATGATTTTTCTTGCCGGTAAAGTGCATATTTCTGAATTATTAATTCTGTTCATTCCTGCCAGCATCAGCGTTATGATCCTAGCAATATTGTTCTCACTCAAAGCCGAAGGGCAAGTGAGCACATCGCCAATTGAGCAAAACTACAATACCGTTGATATCGTCATTGGCTTGATTTTCTTCACCACCATCGTATTAACCATGGTACTTAACGTGCTGTTTGGTATTCCACCGGTATTGACCTTTTTATTCGGTTTATCAGTAATGTTCTTAGTCGGCACTACCCATAAGAGTAAAACCGAAGAAGTTCAGGTATTAGAATACATTCGCCAAGTTGAGTTCGATACCCTGCTGTTCTTCTTAGGTATCTTGTTACTGGTTGGTATGCTTAAAGAAATTGGTACGCTTAACCTATTAACAGAAGTCTATGGCATGTATAACCCAAGCATTTCTAACTTCTTTACCGGTGTCGGTTCTGCATTATTAGACAACGTGCCACTAACTGCAGCATTATTAAAAGCAGATCCCGTACTGACAACAGCACAATGGTTAGGCTTAACTTATTCGGTTGGTGTAGGCGGATCGTTATTAATCATCGGTTCGGCATCTGGCATTATCGCGATGAGTAAAGTTGAAGAACTGACATTCGTAAGCTACTTAAAATATGTTCCAGCATTACTATTATGCTACTGCATAGGTTATGGATTAACGCTGTTTTTAGCCAATAACATTCACGGCTAATATTTAGTACGAGAGTTTTTCAGATAAAACAAAGGCGCTAATAGCGCCTTTGTTTTATGCCTAACATCCCAACATCGCCTTAAATTGCTGGCACTCTAAATTGCTCACCATCAATTTCTAATACGATATCTCGAGGCCGAATTTCTACAATCGTCAGCTTATTCTTGATCATATCGCCCTGCTGTAATTCAACCCCATCGACATTTAACCAACGATTACTGGGTGTTGATGAGTACACATGAGCATTAATATTAAACTCCGGTACTTGCAACTGCACACTCGCGGGTAAGTCACCATACTTAGGAATTTGCTGATTGGAAGGTCGAGGGATAGGATCTAATTTTGCTGACGTCACTTGCTGATTCGCCGACTGTTCATATTCAACGTCTTTAAGCGCAGTTTCAAACGCAGCAATCAAATTACTCTGCTCTTTAATTGATGGTGCTTTAACAGAGGCAAAATCGACGTCTTCTGCGGCAGCATTTACTTGCAAGCGCAATGCCTCAAGCTCTGCTAAACCTCGGCGATTAGCCTTAGCACCCAATGCAATGGCTTCTTGCTGCTGCGCCTGTTGACGATTGCTCTCTTGTGTCTGATATTCATCAACGCTGCTATCTTGCCCGCTTTGATAATTATCCTGTTCATAACCTGCTTGCTGCTGATAGCTTGGTTGCTGAAAATTGGCTTGTTGAGCGTTGGTTTGTTGAGAGTTAAATTGCTGAGAGTTGAATTGCTGGGAGCTAGCTTGTTGAAAACTGCGCTGGCCATCATTTGCTTGCAGATATGGTTCATTCACACCAGAAGACTCAGCGTAACCATTGTTATTATAACTTGCCGCTTGCGTGTTCATTGCATTCGTATTGAAAGGTTTGGCAATAGGTAATGCCACCTTACCCGCTAAACGAATATCATCGTTATTTTGTACCGCAGATTCATTTTTGTTACCGGCTAATGCTTCAGGTGTTTTATGTGGTGTAACAACAGCAACTGGCGCCGTGACAGTTTGTTGTGCATTAACGCCATTATGCTGGATAGTTGATAACGATGCAGACGGTGACTGTAATAGCACACTCATGCCCCATGCAGCGCCAATGCCCAAAGCAATGGCTACAGCCAATACACTATACTTATTCAACTTATTTGAGCTGTTAGATTGCGATGTATATTGAGGCGGCTGCGTCGACATAATATCGACAACATCACCTTGTTGCTGCTTTTTACGGTTAACCGCATCCAATAGAATTGACATTAACTGCGCACCTCAGAGGTACTTAAACGAGGGCCTTGCTGGCTCAGATATAAGTTAAGCTGCACCAAAGTCTGATTGCCTGCTATACCGTCTGGCTTTAACCCATGCTGACGTTGAAAATTCATTAATTGTTGTTCTAAATCACTATCAAACTGCGTCAGTAGCCGTGCACGTCGCTTGTTGACTAACGCTAAGCTATTTTCGAGCCATTGCACTTGTGCCAAGCTAGAGGACTGACCAATCTCACGCGGCAAGACACTGTCTGGTTGCCACAAAATTTCAAAAGTGCCGCTAAAGTGGCGGTCAAACCAATCTTTATTCACCCAAAATTGTTGCTCGCCCAGTTGCAATAAAATCTGTTCGGCTTGACGCTCAACAATTACGCCATAAAACACGTTCGTTTGCGTATCTTGCAAGTAAACAACTGCGGGGTAATTAAGACGCATAATACTGTGCCAATTACCTTGTTGCTGATAACAGGCTAAATCTTGTTGCTGCGCAGCTTGGCAGGCAGACAAGCCGATAATAGGCTGTTTATTCCACAAGCCAAATAATCCGGCAAAGGCATTATCAATGCTACTGCTTTGTAGCATTGCTTGGCGCATAATTTGTTGTTGTGCATTGGCAACTGGAGTTGCTGCTTGTACTTGTTGAGTTTGTGCTGCTTGGTTTATCTGGCTAGGCATAACTGCAGGCGTTTGATTGGCTAAGCTAGATTGCGCTTGAACATCTGCTATCGCCGCATTCGCATTCATATTGTTTTCAATGGCTGAACGATTAAACAGATAAAATGATAAACCAAAAGCGAGCACCAACGCAGTAGCGGCAATAAATGGCCAGCGTTTATCGCCTGGTACATCAATATCACCCAATACTTCGACCGCAGCTTGATTAACCATTTTGTGATCAATCGGAACCTTAGCTTGTCCATAACCAGCCATTAATGCACGTTCACATAATAAGTTGGTTAAACGCGGAATACCGCCAGAATGTTTATGTAACGCGGTTATCGCCTTACGTGTAAATAGCGGCTCATGCCTACCGGCAACCTGCAAACGGTGCAACACATATAGAGCAATTTCATCTTTATTTAGCGGTAATAAATGATAGCGAGCGGTGATCCGCTGTGCTAACTGACGTAAGTCTTGACGTTTTAGCAGTTGTTGTAATTCTGGCTGGCCAATCAAAATCACTTGCAGCAGTTTTTTGGTGTTGGTTTCTAGATTGGTCAATAAACGCAGCTGCTCTAATACTTCCGAACGCAAATGCTGTGCTTCATCAATAATCAGCACCGTATTACGACCATTTTTGTGATTATTCAGTAAGTACATGCTGATTAAATCAGTCAACTGCTTTAACGTCGGATTTTCACCGTATTTAATTTCCAGCTCATCACATAGGGTGGCTAAGAGTTCAAGCTCTGTTAACGATGGGTTTAGAATAAACGCGGTGTCGGTATTATCGGGTATTTGTTGTAATAGACAGCGAGAAACAGTGGTTTTTCCAGTGCCGACTTCACCCGTTAATAATACAAAGCCACCGGTTTCACCTAGGCCGTAGGTTAAATGAGCCAACGCCTCACGATGACGGTCACTTAAGAACATATAATGAGGGTTAGGCGCGATAGAAAATGGATTATCGTTTAATCCATAGAAGGCTTTATACATTCGACCAAAAATCCTTATTTGAAACTGACGGCTCACGTTAATGCTTGTATGACAGCTTGTCAAAAGTTAGCCGTAAAAATCTAACTCTGATAAGATTTAAGCAACTTATTATTACACGTTGTGGTACGCCATGAAGATTTATTTAGTAGGCGGGGCCGTACGCGATACCCTTCTTAAACAAACTGTCGTTGATAAAGATTATGTGGTTGTTGGCAGCAGCGTAGAAGAAATGCTCACATTGGGTTATCAGCAAGTCGGTAAAGACTTTCCTGTTTTTTTGCACCCTAAAACTCAGCAAGAATATGCGTTAGCCAGAACAGAACGAAAAACCGGTAAGGGTTATCAAGGTTTCAGTTGTGATGCCAATAAAGATGTCACTCTCGCCGAAGACTTATTGCGCCGTGATTTAACCATTAATGCCATCGCGCAAGATGAGCACGGCACACTGACGGACCCGTTCCACGGTATTGCAGACATTAACGCTAAAATACTTCGCCATGTGTCAGATGCCTTTATTGAAGATCCCTTGCGTGTATTACGAGTGGCTCGTTTTGCCGCTCGATTTCACCACTTAGGGTTTACTATTGCACCTGAAACCTTACAGTTAATGACCGACATAGCTAATAGTGGTGAATTAGATCACCTCACCCCAGAACGCGTATGGCAAGAATGTGATAAAGCATTAAGCAGCCAAAGTCCGCAGGTTTTTTTCAATGTATTAAAGCAATGCCAAGCATTAACAGTGTTATTTCCTGAAATTGATGCGTTGTTTGGCGTGCCACAACCTGAAAAGTGGCATCCTGAAATAGACACCGGCATTCATACCCTCATGGTTCTCGAGCAAACGAGTCTGTTAAGTGACAACAAAGCAGTACGTTTTGCCGCTCTAGTTCACGATCTAGGTAAAGCGTTGACCCCAAAACAAGATTGGCCGAAGCATTATGGCCACGGGCAGAAAGGTTTGCCGGTCATTAAAAAGCTTTGTGAACGAATTAGAGTGCCAAACGAATACCGTGATTTAGCATTATTAGTCAGCGATCAACACCAAAACATTCATAACGCGTTTGAACTAAGAGCAGAAACCATCGTCAAATTATTTGATAAAGGTGATTTTTGGCGAAAACCTCAACGCTTAACAGAGCTACTATTATGTTGTCATGGCGACTTAAGAGGACGAACTGGATTTGAACAATCTTCCTATCCACAAGCCGAATATTTACTACATTGCTATGAGTTAGCGAGCAACGTCGATGTGCAATCGATTATTGCCGCGGGTTACCAAGGATCACAGATTAAAAGTCAACTTCAGCTAAATCGAGCCGAAACGATTAATAACTATAAAATACAATACATTGAAAGCAAGCAGCTACATTAGCTATTGCCTATTTAGGGTTTTATGAAAAAAAGCGGAAAAAAGCATTTTTTAACAGGGAATAAGCAATAAATCACTAAGATTTATATAAATTCGGCAATTAATGATGCTTTTGGCCCGGTAGACTTGCAATTTTCATTTATTTCGCTATTTTAAATGAACAATCTTATATTTGCCTATAGCAAATAAAAAAATCTGTGACATAATTACGCCGTTGCAAAGGCACATGCCGTTGCACTATTTAACAACCTATATATTAAGGGATTTACCCATGAACAAGAAAGTACTGATGATTGCTGGTGTTGCGATGACTGCTTTATTAGGTGGTTGTGCTAACACTACTGCTTTAGAAGAAAGCGTAGCAAACCTAGGTAACAAAGTTGATCAACTATCAGCACAAGTTGGTTCTTTAAAGTCTGAGCAAAGCAAGCTATCTGCTGATGTTAAAGGCGCTAAAGCTGCTTCTATGGACGCACAAGCCGAAGCTAAACGTGCTAACGACCGTTTAGACAACATGGCTTCTTCTTACAAAAAGTAAGAATAGTTATTAAAAATTAGCTTATTTACATAGGTTGATTATTAGGGCTTGATTGTTGATACCACTACTCTAAGTAGTACTTCAACATCAAGCCTTAATTATTTGTGCTTCGCGTAGAAAAGTAATAGTAAGCGGTATCAAGCGGTATCAAGCGGTATCAAGCGGTATCAAGCGGTATCAAGCGGTATCAAGCGGTATCAAGCGGTATCAAGCGGTATCAAGCGAAAAATCTAAACACCTACAGCTTCTCCACACCAGCTTTTTCGCTATTAATCTATACATTGTTCAACCAGTTAATCTTTCTAAACAATCTCACAGATATCATCTGGATTGACCATTAACACAAAGTTCAATCCTAGCATTAGCTCTTATAGCATCTAGCAGCGAAGCGCTCTAGCCCCTAGGCTTGTAAACGCGCTCACCGTTCGTTATAGCTTGTCATCACAGAAATCTTAGCACCAGCTCTTATAGCATCTAGCCGCGAAGCGTCCTAGCCCTTAGGCTCTAACGCTCTCACCGCACTTTCATCTTATCGCTTGTTATCGCTTTCCATCAGCTTTCACGTTTGTTACCTATTTTGCCATTTTTATAAACGTTTTTTGAGCGTTATAATCTGCCAGTCAAACTCTAGTTCACTAATTGCAGTAGATTTAACTTGATGCTTTAGCTGATCATTAGCACGCCAACCAAATACCGACATATCAAGCAATGTTAATGCCTGCTCACCGGTAACTGACTGAGTAAACACCACTTGTTGCTGTGCATCAATTTCCACATCATTGGGTAAATTTAACTGTAGCGGCTTTTCGACTAAGTCTGGATAAACTTGTTGTTTAATTTGCCATAAATGCCTAATACCAGGCTGCAACAATACAATTCGACCGTCATCTTTTAAAATCCGAATGCATTCTTTCCCTTTTAACGGTGAATCAAGAACCGTCACAATATCGACTGATTGCGAGGCAAAGGGCAATTTTTTTAACGCCAACAACAATAAATTCGCCGGTGTTTCAGATTTTGCCGCGGCAAAGATAGCATTTTCAGCATCGGTAATGCCCCAATGCTGACACGATACATTGGCTTCCACTAACGCAGGCACAAGCTGACGTAAATAATAACCATCAGCACATTGGTAATCGATATGCTGTAATTGTGTGTCACCATTAGAGGTAGAGGCACATAAGTCCAGCAATACTGTTTGAAGTTGTTTAATTAACGGTGCAAACAAGCCTGTTTCTAATAAAAAATGTCGCCCGCGCATTTGTTGGCGAGACTCCACTTGCGGCTTACTCTTGCCCTTTACGTTGCTCAGCAGTGGCCAGTAACCATTAGGGTGTTTATCAAAATGATGTTTGTTATCGCAATAAAATCCCGCTGAAGCTTGATGTTGATTTAGTGGAGCTGAACACACTGGACATAATAAAGATAAAGTCATAATTACACTGATAGTTAATTGAAAGACGGTAAAACAAACGGGTAGAAATACCTAGTGTGGTAAGCCTACCCGCTATGCAAATAAAAAGTCGCTTAAATGCTTATATTAAAGATAGAGTAATCCAAGCAATAACGCACCAAGAGCAAGGCGATATAATACAAACGGCGTCATGCCTATTTTGCTAATAAATTTTAAAAAGAAATGAATACATAAATACGCAGCAACAAATGATACAACAATCCCTAAACCAAGCGCTTGGTAATCGATAGGTGCAGGACTACTGACTAAGTCTTTGGTCACCAGTAACGCGGCACCAAAGCTAACAGGAACAGACATAAGGAATGAAAAGCGAGCCGCGGCTTCACGGGTTAGCCCTAACATCAGTGCTGCTGTCATCGTGGCGCCAGAGCGCGACGTGCCAGGTATTAATGCCATAGCCTGTGCTAAACCGATAAGCAAAGCCTTTTTCCAACCCATTTGAAATTCAGTTAACTGTGCTTTTGACATTCTATCTGCCGCCCACAACAGCAAACCAAAAACAATCGTAGTTATTGCAATCACTAAAGTATTTCTGAAATGGGTTTCAATAAAGTCTTTGGCAGTAAATCCGACAATAACAGCAGGAATAGTCGCTAAGATAATCCACCAAGCGAGTTTACTTTCTTGAGTTTGTTGCTTGCTAGCTAAACTGGTAAACCAAGCTTTTGCCAGTACAACAATCTCATGGCGAAAATAAATGACCACGGCAAATAAAGAGCCTGTATTAACTGCGACATCAAATGATAAACCTTGATCTGCCCAACCTAATATTTGTGATGGTAAAATTAAATGTGCCGAGCTAGAAATAGGCAAAAACTCCGTAAGCCCTTGGATTAATGCCAGCAGAATAACTTGAAACGTTTCCATATTTGTCCTTGTTAGAGATTAACTTATCGATTAGTTATAACGTGTTAATGGGTAATAGTTCTGGTGGGAACTCAAATACAATAGGCCACAATTGTTGACACTGTTTGTCATAATTCTGCCAAAGTGTTTGATAGCTTTGTAACGTCACCGGATGAGACAGATTAGGGACTAATTCTGCCAGAGGCCACAATACAAACGCATTAAACAAAATTTCGCCACGAGGCAATTCAACGGGGATGTCACAAATAACATCGTCATACAGCAATAAGTCAATATCAAGGCTCCTCGGGCTGAATTTTTTCTCACCTCGAATACGGCCATTGTCTTGTTCAATTTGCTTAAATGTCGCCACAACCTGTGCAATTGATAAATCGGTATCAGCCGCAGCCACCATATTTAAAAAATTAGTGCCTTTAAACCCTACCGATTCACTCTCAAAAACCCGTGATAATTGTAATGGGCCAAAATATTGTTGTAAATCAACCAAACCGGCTTTCAGGTGTTTCTCTGGCGAAATATTAGTGCCCAAACTTATGTAAATACGTGCCATTGACTGACCTAATGCTAAACAGTAAAAAAAATAACAGTTAAATGCTACCGCGTTCGATCTCGACACCGACAGAAACAGCATGAGGTATTGCACCTGGCTTCATCACAACCACTTTAACCCAAGGCACATTAAATTCGTCTTGCAAACAATGCGCAATCATTTCAGCAACAGTTTCAATCAGCTCTATCGGATTCTCAGTAATCAATGCCGTTAAACGATTTGATACCGTTTCATAACACAATGCATTTTCGTAACTATCACTAGCGGCCGCAAGACGATTATCCCATGCCATATCTAAATCGATAAGCAATGTTTGATGAAGTTTTTTTTCCCACTCATAGATACCAATAATGGTCTCTATCGCTAACTGGCGAATGAGTACTTTATCCATATAAATTCCTACCTTAACCGATGTAAAAAGACGTTAAGTTCATCCTAATCAAACTTTATTACCGATTATATGCCTAATATGCACATTTAAGCTTTTTCCTAATGAATTAAAGCAGTAGGATAGGCGCTGTTGTTCAATTAACATCAATTAAATGGTTAATGTTAACGCGAAGACAGCTTTAGTGGATACTAAAATGACTTGTCTTACAAATGAATGCGCGATGATACCCTAAGAAGAGTAAGGAAACCAATTTGAACGCCGTTACAGTCACCATTTTGATGATCATTACCGCCTACCTAGCGGGTTCGATCTCAAGTGCCGTACTGGTTTGTAAATTAAGAGGTTTACCTGATCCAAGAACCAGCGGCTCCGGCAATCCCGGTGCCACTAATGTGCTACGCATTGGTGGAGTTAGTTCTGCAGCGCTTGTGTTATTTTTTGACATGCTCAAAGGCGCCCTGCCTTCTTATCTGGGCTATAAAATGGGACTTGATGCCGCATCATTAGGTTTTATTGCTGTCAGCGCTTGCTTAGGGCATATATTCCCAATATTTTTTGCTTTTAAAGGCGGAAAAGGTGTTGCAACGGCCTTTGGTGCAATGGCCCCCATTGGCGGTGATTTAGCAATATGCCTAATCCTCACTTGGATTGTGTTTTTACTATTAACGCGTTATTCCTCTGTAGCCGCTATGGCAACCGCAACTTTAGCGCCCTTTTTTACTTGGTGGTTAGACGAACGTTTTATTCTGCCTGTTGCGATGCTATCAACCCTTATTTTAATCCGCCACAAAGACAATATTGGCCGTTTGCGCCATGGCGAAGAAAGTAAGGTCACACGAAAAAAATCCATAAAAAAACCCAACACCAAATAGTATTAGGTTTTCTTGGCGGCTTGAAAGTAAATCATTACTTTTAAGCTTACCGACTCAAACACGCTAACTCATCAATTAGTCTACTGCAGGCAGCGTATCCAAAGGCCATCTAGGCTGACCTTTAACCTCAAGCCCCTCTATATGCCCTGCACGTAAACGCTGTAATCCAGCGTAAGCAATCATGGCACCATTGTCAGTACAAAACTCCCCACGAGGATAAAACACTTGACCGCCTAACTTGGTCATCATCTCTGCCAATGTCTCACGTAAGCGAGTATTAGCACTTACACCACCGGCAATCACCAAACGTGTATAACCTGTTTGCTTCAAGGCTCGTTTACATTTTATCGCAAGGGTATCAACAACCGCTTCTTCAAATGCACGGGCAATATTGGCACGAGTCTGTTCATCATTTGGTTCTGCAGCAATCGTATTTGCGGTAAATGTTTTCAATCCAGAAAAACTAAAATCTAAACCTGGCCTGTCCGTCATTGGACGTGGAAATTTATACCCCGCAGGCAAGCCTTTCTGGGCTAATTTGGCTAAACGAGGGCCACCAGGATAATCTAATCCCATGAGCTTGGCGGTCTTATCAAACGCTTCGCCTGCAGCATCATCGACAGATTCACCTAACACTTGATATCGTCCAATGCCTTCAACTTGCACTAACATTGAATGGCCGCCAGACACTAACAAGGCTAAAAAAGGAAATTCAGGTGCATTTTCTTCCAGCATGGGTGCCAATAAATGTCCTTCCATATGATGCACACCGATCGCTGGTTTATTCCATGCATACGCTAAAGAGCGTCCCACACAAGCGCCAACAAGTAATGCACCTATTAGCCCAGGACCTTTGGTGTAAGCAACACCGTCGATATTATCTAGGCTTGAATTAGCCTCTGATAAAGCCTGCTTAATCAATGGCACAATTTTGCGAACATGATCACGAGAGGCAAGCTCAGGCACAACACCACCATAATCGGCGTGCAATTTAACTTGGCTGTATAGCACATGCGACAATAAGCCTAATTTATCGTCATACACTGCAACCCCAGTCTCGTCACAGGATGTCTCAATACCAATAACCCGCATAATCTCTCGTCTTCATTAAAAATAAGGCCGCCAATTCTACCCGTCTCAGCGTAAATACTCCAATGTTTAACGATTAAATACCTATCCTTATAAGTAAGCTTATAAGTAAGAGATCAACTCAAGACTCTGAACCAGCAAAACATAGATAACAAACCGATTTTAAACAGTCACAATTAGTGTTAAATACACTTACCAAGGGGCAACCATGATATTGTCCATGCGCGTTACCTAACAAAACAGGCACTGCAGTACAACTAACGGCTTAAACGAATAGACATATAACGGCTACTTTTTCTTAAATAACCTGAACTTAAGATAACAAATTCCTCCCAAACAGCCCTTTGCCTTGCTAACGTCGAGATTATTTACACAAGAAGACTTGCAATAATCCCGCTATTTGACGCGTCATTTCGCCTTGTTAGTAAAAAATGACAAGTTTGATAGAGGTTAATTACTAAAATTATGATATTTATAATTATATTCTCAACTCTATATCCCGAGTTCAGGTTAAATATTAAAAAAATGAAACAGTGGGCTATTTCCCCGAAGAGAAAATCAATCAGGGGTTTACAAATGGTCGCCGCTCGGTGTAAAATTCCGCACCATTTTAAATAGCCTTTGGTTTGAGTGAAGTCACTAAAAATGTTTAGTCGATTTAATCATCCAACATAACTACACCTAAGGGGTGATGGCGTATGCCAATTATTAAAGTACGTGAAAACGAACCATTCGACGTAGCTCTTCGTCGTTTCAAGCGCTCTTGTGAAAAAGCTGGTATTTTAGCTGACGTGCGTGCTCGTGAATTTTACGAGAAGCCAACTACTGCCCGTAAGCGTGCAAAAGCAGCTGCAGTTAAGCGTCTAGCTAAGAAGCTTTCTCGCGAAAACGCACGTCGCGTACGTTTATATTAATCTCATTATGAACTTAACCGATCAGCTAAAAGACCAAATGAAAGATGCCATGCGCGCTAAAGATAAAGTGCGCTTAGGAACAATTCGTATGGCACTTTCTGCCATCAAACAGATTGAAGTGGATACCCGCGAAACTCTGACTGATGAACAGACAATAGCTGTATTAACCAAAATGGTTAAACAACGCCGTGATTCGATTGCTCAATATGAAGCAGCGAATCGTCCGGAGTTGGCAGCCGTAGAAGCAGATGAAATTCGAGTTATCGAAAATTTTCTGCCTACACCGCTAACAGAAGATGAAGTAGCAGCGATTATCGATGCTACTATTATTGATGTTGGTGCTGCATCCATGGCGGATATGGGTAAAGTAATGGGAGCATTAAAAACTAAAGTTCAAGGCCGTGCAGATATGAGTGCTATTGGTGCAATGATCCGCGCTAAATTGAAGTAATCAATTTTTAATGTTGAATAAGCCGTGCACTTGCACGGCTTGTTTGTTTACATCAGTTGATAAAGTAAATTCGAGAACAACAGCAATCAATGGCGATACCTCGTGATTTTATCAATGAGCTAATAGCTCGAATAGACATAGTCGATCTCATTGACCGTAAAGTGCCGTTGAAAAAAGCCGGTAAGAACCATTCGGCTTGTTGTCCTTTTCATAGCGAAAAATCACCCTCTTTTACCGTCAGCAGAGACAAACAGTTTTACCACTGTTTTGGTTGCGGTGCCCATGGCAATGCTATTGATTTTGTCATGGAATATGATCGCCTAGAATTTGTTGATGCCATTGAAGAACTTGCAGGTCAACTTGGTCTTGCCGTACCACGAGAGCAAGGCACAGGAAAAAGGCCAGATCAAGGATTAAGTCGAGACTTATACGAACTGATGGAAGAAGCTAACCTCTTCTATCAAAGCCAACTTAGGCAGCATACAGACAAACAAAAAGTTGTCGATTATCTTGAATTTCGCGGATTATCGAGTGACGTTGTTGAGCAGTTCGGCATTGGGTTTGCACCCGATGGTTGGGATGGTTTACTGGGTCGTTACAGGCAAAATTTGCCCGCCCAAGATAAATTACTGACCGCAGGCATGTTAATTGCCAATGATAGCGGTAAACGCTATGACCGTTTTCGCGACAGATTAATGTTCCCAATACGCGATCGTCGTGGTCGTGTGGTTGGATTTGGAGGAAGAGTTTTGGGTGACGGCACCCCAAAGTACTTGAATTCTCCAGAAACGCCCATATTTCATAAGGGTAATGAGCTTTATGGTTTATATGAGCTAAAGCAAAAACACCGTGACCCACAACATGTGTTAATTGTTGAAGGGTATATGGATGTCGTCGCACTCGCCCAATTTGGGATTGATTATGCGGTTGCATCGTTAGGTACATCGACTACAGCTGAACAATTTCAGCTTTCAGTGCGTAGTGCAAAACAAGTGGTCTGTTGTTATGACGGTGACCGCGCCGGCCGCGAAGCAGCTTGGCGTGCACTAGAAACAGCGCTACCACTGTTAAAACCGGGTGACCAAGTCAAGTTTATGTTTCTACCGCAAGGTGAAGACCCTGACACTATGGTCCGCAAAATTGGCAAAGAAGCATTCGAAGCATTAATGCAAAAAGCCATGTTACTGCCCGAGTTTTTGTTTGACACATTAAGTGCTAACCACGGTACCGATAAAGGGGCATTAGCCAAGCAAGCCATTGCGCTAATCGAAAAGGTACAAGATACCGTCCTACAGAATTTACTGTTAGAAAATTTAGCACACAAATTAGGTATGAACAGTAGCGAAGATTTAAAGAAAAAATTAGGTTTTACTGTAAAACAGCCAAAACCGTTAAATGCGAAAGGCTTACAAGGTCGTGGTACGCCATTAAGATTGGCCATTGCCCTACTGGTCCAAAACCCAAGTTTAGGCTTTGGTTTGGCAAAACAGCCTGCACTAGATCGATTACAGATGACCGGCATAGAATTGCTCAATCATTTGTTAGATATAACTCGAGAGCAAACGTTAAACAGCGCACAACTACTTGAAATGCATAGAGAGCATAATCAAAAGAGCACTCTAATAAAGCTAGCCCAATGGGAACATCAAGTGGCGGATGAAAACGTATTGCCAGAGTTTAAGCAAACCCTGATTTGGTTAAACAACCAATATATTGAACAACGATATCAGGAATTAAGCCTAAAACAGGCTTTAACGAAAGTTGAAAAAATGCAGCTAACAAAGCTGATTTCTATAATGAAAGGCATAGCGAAGTAATACGCAATTTATTCGTGAAGAATATGCGTACAAACATTGCCATGGACTAGCTAAGGTTAGTCCACACAGCTATAATTGACGATTTGCGCGCCACTTAGCACAGCTAACTGGCCTATCGTTTTATCAGTTACCCAAAATTGGATGATATCTATGGATCACACTCCGCAGTCGCAACTCAAACTGTTGCTCGCTAAAGGTAAAGAGCAAGGTTACTTAACCTATGCAGAAGTGAACGACCACTTACCTGCAGACATGGTCGATTCCGATCAGATTGAAGATATTATCCAGATGATAAATGACATGGGTATCCGCGTTTTTGAAGAAGCGCCAGATGCCGATGACATGATGATGTCGGAAGACAACACAGACGAAGATGCTGCAGAAGAAGCAGCGGCAGCTCTCGCAACCGTAGAAAGTGAGTTAGGCCGAACCACAGACCCTGTCCGCATGTATATGCGCGAAATGGGCACGGTAGAGCTACTTACTCGCGAAGGCGAAATTGTTATTGCTAAACGTATCGAAGAAGGTATCAACACAGTACAGAGTTCTGTCAGTGAGTACCCTCAAGCGATCGCAATGATCTTAGAGCAATTCGATAAGTATGAAGCTGAAGAATTGCGCTTGTCTGATATTATCTCTGGATTTATCAATCCTGACGACGATGACGTCGCACCAACTGCCACCAATGTTGGTTCAGAATTAGCTGACTCTAAAAATGATGATGATGACGATGACGACGATGATGACGATGAGGAAGAGGAAGAAGGCAACAAAGGGCCAGACCCTGAAGAAGCCAAAGAAAAATTCACTCAACTCAGAGAAGCCTACGAAAAAAGCTTAGGAATTATTGCCGAAAAAGGCCGTGACCACCCTGAAGCGATTGGCTCATTATTTGTTATTGGCGAATTATTCAAAGAATTCCGTTTAGTACCTAAACAGTTTGACCGTTTAGTGAAAAGCATGCGCAACATGATGGACCGCGTACGAATTCAAGAACGTCTAGTCATTAAGCTTTGTGTTGAACACGCTAAGATGCCAAAGAAAAACTTTATTAAGGCTTTCACTGGCAACGAAACAAACTTAGATTGGTTTAACAAAGAAAAAGAAAGCACTAAGCCTTACGCTGAAGGTTTGCGTATGATCACCGATGACGTAACGCGTTGTGTGACCAAGCTAGGTGCTATTGAAGTTGAAACAGATTTAACCATCGCAGGCATTAAAGACATTAACCGTCGTATGTCTATCGGTGAAGCGAAAGCTCGTCGTGCGAAAAAAGAAATGGTTGAAGCTAACTTACGTTTGGTTATTTCTATTGCCAAAAAGTACACCAACCGTGGTTTACAGTTCTTGGATTTAATCCAAGAAGGTAACATTGGTTTGATGAAAGCAGTAGATAAGTTTGAATACCGCCGTGGTTACAAGTTCTCGACTTATGCAACGTGGTGGATCCGTCAGGCAATCACTCGTTCAATCGCCGACCAAGCACGTACGATCCGTATTCCAGTACACATGATCGAAACGATTAACAAGCTGAACCGTATTTCTCGTCAAATGCTTCAAGAAATGGGCCGTGAGCCGTCTCCTGAAGAATTGGCAGAACGTATGATGATGCCTGAAGATAAGATTCGTAAGGTACTGAAAATCGCTAAAGAGCCAATCTCAATGGAAACCCCAATCGGTGACGATGAAGATTCGCATTTAGGTGATTTTATCGAGGATACTACCCTCGAGCTACCACTTGACTCAGCAACTAGCGAAAGTCTAAAGAACGCCACACACGAAGTGTTAGCTGGCCTAACAGCCCGTGAAGCAAAAGTACTGCGTATGCGTTTTGGTATCGATATGAATACTGACCACACGTTAGAAGAAGTGGGTAAGCAATTTGATGTTACACGTGAACGTATTCGTCAAATTGAAGCTAAAGCGTTACGTAAATTACGTCACCCTTCTCGCTCAGAAATCTTAAAGTCGTTCTTAGACGAATAAGCTCACTGAAAAAATAGTATAAAAACCTGCTTCGGCAGGTTTTTTTATGTCCAAAAACGCAATAATTGCTTAACAGATAACCAATTGAAACAAGATAAGTAAATACAACTAAAAACACGGGTGACAAGTGCCAACAAACTTCGTATACTTTCCCCGCTTTCGATAGTGACGACTATCTTAAGTCGGCCCCTTAGCTCAGTTGGTTAGAGCATACGACTCATAATCGTCAGGTCCCCAGTTCGAGTCTGGGAGGGGCCACCAATTCTGATAAGCCGTAGTAGGTTAATACCTACTACGGCTTTTTCATATCTGGCGTTCTGTGTTGTAGCAAATGTGTAGCAGATACTTAAATAAAAGTCAGTAATTGAAGGAATTTGAATCCGCTTGCCATTTTAATAGTTATGCAAATCACCAACCATCAAATAACTCCACAATAAGCGCTTATAACGCTCTTGATTAATCTGCGTGATGCATTAGAGGATAGCCATTCGGCTTAAGTAAAAACCAAGGTAACTAATTTAAGCTTCGCTATCGTATATGCCTCAGCTGCTTTCTAGCCAATAATGTCATCTACTACTATCTTGTTTCGACCCGAACCTTTGGCTTTGTACAAAGCGCTATCAGCTCGTTGGAACCACTCTTTAAAAGGCTCTTCAATACGCAGAGTTGCCATGCCGGCACTAAAGGTTAACTTGTCAATTGGCGCAAAGTCCATCTGTGAGATTTTTTGACGTAGCTCTTCAATATGTTTAAAGACCATAGCCGAGGTCGCTTCTGGTATTAAAATCACAAACTCTTCTCCTCCCCAACGACAGATGAGATTTTCTTTGCGCATATTTATAGACAGTTCATCCGCAAAACGGCACAAAATATCATCACCAACATTGTGGCCAAACTCATCATTAATCTTTTTGAAATAATCTATGTCTAATATGACTAGAGTAACAGGGAAATGATGTCGCTTAGCGCGGGAGATCTCTTTATCAACCAGAGCGCTAAAAGCTCGACGATTATAAAGCAAGGTTAACGGGTCTTTAGAGGCAAGCTGTTCAAGCTTTTCATTTTGCTGATTAAGCAGTAAGTTTTTGTCGGTGATTTCTTGAGTTCGATGATTGACCATTTGTTCTAAATGGATAGTGTGTAAATGTATTTTTTGAAGACTATCGTGGAAAGCTTTAGACAGTTGACCTATTTCATCATCTGAATCGATTATTTTTAGATAACTTTTTTTATCTTTAACAGAGGCTTTTACATCTTTGGTCAGTTGCACGATTGGTTTTGTTATTCTATTGGATAGTTCACTGATGAGTAATAAAAATATCACCATCAAAATGATCGAAGTGACTAAAACGTCGTACATAATTGTATATATAGCGTGAAAAATTTCAGACTCTTTAGTTGTGACAAACAAGGTCCAGCCAGGCAGATAATCAACTTTTGAAAATGTGACTATCTTCGATTCATTTAATTTGGCATCCCTATAACGACCGTAGCCATCATTTTGTAATTTAGTTTGTCGGACTATTTTATAAAATCCTGGATAATCAGCACTTTCTGTCATTGAAAGTTTATTCTTCATTATAAAACTTTTATTCGGATGAGAAACCATTAAGCCATTCGAGTCAGTTAACCAAGCGTAACTCTCTTTTGCGAGCTTAATTTCTGCTAATTTAGCGGAGATGATGGTGAGAGGCACCGCCACTGCAAGTGTTCCTATCCAGTTATTTTGCGTGTCTAAAATAGGTACTCCCACCATGATAACGGGGGCCTTTTCAAACCGAGTGATTACTGGCGTGCTAATATTATATTCTTTGCCCACCCATTGTTCAGCACGTATAAATGAAGAATGAGTGACTTTATTTGTATTACCTAACACATCAGTTAAATTTAAATTTTTGTCTACATAAATAGCATTAATGAAATTACCACGCCCCATTGTCATCAGCCTTTGCAGCTGTCGAGCGATAGTCGCTTTATCACCTAGCTTTGTCTTTGGGTTATTGCTGAGCATTTTTAACATAACCACATATCGAGCAAACTCTTGGCTGAGGAGGTTTGCGTGCATTTTCGAAATTTTGGTAGAGTTTTCTAATGCTAAATCCAGTACACGATCACGCTCATTGATAAATATAGTGATTAAAAGCACAGACGTGAAAGCTATCATGACTAAAGAGAAGATAGTGATAACCTTGGCTTTTATACTATGAAACATATCACCCCTGAAAACGTTTGCTTAACACACTAAAATATATATAAATCACAAAAAATTGATGACTCTTAATGGTATAGACTGGTGGTTAGCATTATGTCGTACTGATGCAATACCATTAAATAATGATTGCATAGACTTTGAATTGAACACATAAACTCACTCAAATCATCTTGCATTAAGTCATGTTATTACGCCATATCCGTTAATGTTAACAAACAATGCATGTTTTTTGGGGTTAATCTCGACGAATATAACTCGGATTTTGTTCTAAATAAGCCTGTGCTGCAGTGATAGCAACCACGGCTTTAGAATTAAATTCACGTTGGTACAAGGTATATACCCGTGATCATTGAAAATGCTTGATTTTGTCCCAAATGGGATCATCATAGCCCCATGAAACAAATTACACTCTCGCCAGAACAAAAAGTAGCATTGGAAACTCGACATAAAAGCTCGAGTGATAGGCGTGAGTGTGATCGCATTAAAGCCATTTTACTACGCGATGAAAATTGGCCAACGCCAATGATTGCCCAAGCGTTACGTATTCACGAAACGACCGTAGTTCGATACATTGATGCCTATGCTCACGACCAAAAACTCACGTGTAATAGTGGCGGCTCCTTAAGTTATCTGAGTCAAGAGCAAACTGAACTATTGATTGCACACCTGTGTGAGGTGACCTACTTGCATAGCCATCAAATAGTCGCTTATATCTCAGAACAATTTCAGATTAAGTACACAGTGTCAGGCCTCAATAAATGGCTGCATAAACATCAGTTCAGCTATAAAAACCCTAAAGGGGTTCCTCACAAATTTGATGAAGACAAACAAACGGCTTTCATTGAATATTATGAGCAACTAAAATCCTCGTTAACCCCTGATGAACCGTTATTATTTATGGATGCGGTTCATCCGACCCAAGCCACAAAAATCACCGCAGGCTGGATAAAAAAAGGCGTTGATAAACCGATAGAAACGACGGGAAGCCGAACCCGTATTAACGTGGTTGGTGCAATCCGACTTGGTCACTTAACAGAAGCGGTCATTGAGCAATATAGCAAAACGGTTAACGGTGCATCCATCATCGATTTTTTAAACCAAATTAGAGCGCGTTACTCAACAAGTGGTGTTATCCATTTGGTGCTTGATGGCGCTGGATACCATCGAAATGCCTTAGTAGTTAAAGAGGCTAAAAATCTGAATATAACATTGCATTACCTGCCGCCTTATAGTCCAAATTTAAACCCAATAGAACGATTGTGGAAGGTAATGAATAAACATGCGAGGAATGGGCAATACTTCGCAACGACAAAAGAATTCCGACGAAAAATCACTGACTTTTTTAGCATCACCCTCCCCGATATTGCCGATACACTCGGTGATACAATTAATGATAACTTTCAGAAATTAAAACCTGCAGTTTGAATTCACTTGAGTATATACCACAAATAAACTGGCTAAAATGAACATTCCTGGATGCATAAACCAGCACAGCGCCGCCATAGAGTAGTAATAAGAACGTAAGCCATAGTTATATGAATGCGCCGCTTGATCTTGTACCACGGCCATTTGCCTTGCATAGCCCAATGCATTTTTATCGCTACCGGTTTTATCTAATGGTGCCGCGCCAATCATAATATTCACAAAACCATATTGACGCATTGACCAGGTAAATTGGAAAAATGCTAGCACGAAAATCCCAGCTAAAAGAGCCAGTTTGATCCTGACTCTTCTACACAAATCTGAAGCAAAAATGAACTTTGTGACAAATCGATGATCAGATCTGGTAACTCAATCAACTTGCAGATTAATGATGTCAATTTTTAACCCAGAGCAATGGTCATACAATCACTTTAAAAACGGTTCATTTGGTGACTCACGTCGCACTGACCGTGTCATCGAAGTCGCTGCCGACATGGCGCGTTGTAGCGGTAAGTCAATCGCTTTATCATGTCGAGGTAATGAAGCTAAACTTGAAGGGGCTTATCGATTGATCCGTAATGACAACATTTCTCCAGAAGTGATTAGAGCTTCTGGTTTTCAACATACTGCAGAGCTTGCCCAGCCCTATGCTGAGATATTAGCCATTGATGACACCACTGCGTTGAGTTACAAACATCAAGTAGCAGAAGAGCTTGGCAAACTGGGGACAACAACAGATAAATCACGTGGTTGGTGGGTTCATTCAACCCTGCTATTAGACAGCTTCACGACTCAGACTATCGGGCTCATTCATCAAGAATACTGGCTTCGTCCTAATAATCCTGAAGATGCTGACGAAAAAGAAAGTGGTAAGTGGTCAGAAGCCTCCTATTTCTGCCGTCAACGCTTGGGAGACATCATGTCACGGGTAATTTCAGTGTGTGATAGAGAAGCAGACATACTGAGTTATATTCAAGATAAACAGCAGCATAATGAACGTTTCGTTGTTCGAGCGAAACATTCTAGAGCGCTGATAGAGACTGACGCTACGTTATTTGAACATCTTGAATCACAAGCCGAACTGGGTGAATACACTATCGATATCGCCCAGAAAGGGACAAAAAATAGTAAAGGGAAGCCTGTAAACCGCGTGGCAAGAAAAGCCAAGCTAACAATTAAAGTGGCACAGGTTACGTTCAAAACGAAAGGTGAGACTAAGCCAGTAAACGTGGTGTACGCTCAAGAAAAAACATCAAAAAGCGTTACTGAGCCGTTGCGCTGGGTGCTATTAACAACAGAGCCAATCGATACGTTAATTCAAGCACTTCATATTATTGATATTTACACCGCAAGATGGCGAATTGAGGATTTTCATAAAGCATGGAAAACGGGTGCAGGAGCTGAGCGCCAAAGAATGACAGAGCCTAAGAACTTAGAAAGAGCGGTTTCAATCTTAGCTTTTATCGGCGTCCGTTTACTGCAACTCAGAGAAGCCATCACCATCCCTTATTATTTACGTAAAAAAGGGCTGGTTGAGGAGGCCAAAGCAGTGGAGGCTCAACGCTGTGACACGGTACTCGAAGAAGATGAATGGAAGGTGCTAATGCGGTTTAATAAGCCTAGAGGGCATAAAGATAAAGGAGCGCCGAGTCTGAAATGGGCGTATCAATCAATCGCAAAGCTGGGTGGTTTCACCGATACCAAACGAACAGGGATCGCAAGCTGGACGGCGGTTTGGGAAGGTTGGAGTACATTACAGTCTCATGTTGTAGGCTACCGAGTCGCGAAAGAAATGATTGCTGATGGCGAGAGCTTATGAGATCTGATCAAGAGACAGAGTTTGATCTGTACCAGCGCGTGATTAGGCGACGAGGTGAAGGGAATTGAACCAATCACGGTTTCAAGCTTTTCAACCTGCGAAAATAACGTCAACACACCCGCCAGGATCAGTAAAGTTGTTGAAGCAAAGAAGGCAATATTGCGTTCTAAATTAGCCAATAATGCCGCTTCCGCTACGCGTATCTCTTTGGCTATTACCTGCGACATCCAATGAATACGTTGCTGATGCATTACTCGTGCAATGCAATTAGAGGTTTTGGCTTTACGACGGGCAAAACCGGTATACCCTATCCAACTAACTAAAAATACAATTAAAGCCAGCGAATCTAACCATGAAATCACCATGCTGATTAACCTATGTAAGAATAAATAATAGATTGATTATGCATCAGTTTTCACCATGCTTACATCAGTTTGTTACTAGAAGTGGTTAAAATGGACTTGGGCAAACAAAATCAATCCGTTGTTCTGTTACTGGATGAGTGAACGATAATGAAGTGGCATGCAACATTAATCGGTCCGACATCGCTTGCGAATAGTCATTACCATATAAGTCACAACCTAAAATAGGATGGCCTATTTGCTGGCTGTGTATGCGTAGCTGATGAGTCCTGCCGGTAATAGGGGTAAAGGTGACCCGTGTTGATAGCCCTTGTTGATGGCGTTCAATTACTTGATATTGACTGTGAGCGGGTTTACCAGTTTGCTGACAAATTTTCATAAATGGGAAATTATCACTATCTTTGGCGATCGGTAATTCAATATCACCATGTTGCTCAACCAAATCACCATATAACACTGCGGTGTAGGTTTTTGTGACAGTGCGTAGCTGAAATTGTTTAGTTAATAATCCATTAATCTCTTTGTTTAGCGCCACTAACATAATACCTGACGTACCGAAATCGAGACGGTGAACTAACGTAGCCGTTGGATAATCTTGCACTAAACGATGATGTACTGAATCCTTGTTTAATGGATTCTTCCCCGAGAGACTTAATAATCCCGTCGGTTTATTGATCAACAACAAATGTTCATCTTGGTATAAAACCTCAATGTTGCCATCGCAGGGTGGAGCAATAAATTCAGCCATAATATCTTAGTGGTAACTATCTAAGCGGGAATAATAATAGAAAAGGTGGCTTGTAAGCCACCTTTCATACTGTTCGCGCTAGGTTAAAGCAGGGTTAAGTTCGTAATCGTCCCAATTGCTGATGCTGCTGCTGAACTAAATCAGCTAGGCTGTCACTGCTCTGCTGAGCACTGTCAGCCAGCTGTGATAACTCAGCAGCCGAGTCTGAAATGCCAGTAATGTTACGATTGACCTCTTCGGTTACCGCACTCTGCTCTTCAGCTGCGGTAGCGATGTGGGTCACTTGACCTGACACTTGGTTAATTTGTTCAACGATGGCATTCAGCGATTGTAATGCTAGCTGAGTTTGCTCAACCGCTTTTTGTGCGCCTTGGGCACCTTTATCAATAATGCTCGAGGCATTTTTAACTTCTTTTTGTAACGACTCAATCAAGGTACTAATTTCATTAGTCGACGTTTGAGTTCGAGACGCAAGGGTTCTGACTTCATCAGCAACAACAGCAAAGCCTCGGCCTTGTTCCCCCGCTCTGGCAGCCTCAATAGCCGCATTTAACGCTAATAGGTTAGTCTGCTCTGCAATGGAACTGATCACCTCTAAAATACGGCTAATATTGGCGCTGCTTTGCGACACCATACCTACCGCTTGCTGAGCTTGTGCTGAATCACTCGAGACTCCCTCAACAAATACCATTGCTTGAGTTAACCGCGACTGACCGTCTTTCACATTAACCGTCATAGATTCGGTTTCCATTGCGGTTTGCTCAGAGGCTTTAGCCACTTCAAGCGCGGTGGCGCTCATTTGATTAACCGCTGTTACCACACTTTCAATTTCACCATATTGGCGATTAACACTTTCGCGTGTGTGCTTAGCAATGTCTGCCGATTTTATGCTTTCTTGTTGCGAACGGTCGGCAAGAATTTTGAGCTCGGAAATGAGATGGCGCAATTTAGCAATAAAGGCATTAATACCACTGCCTAATGCAATTAACTCCGCATGGGCATCGACTTCTATCGCTTGAGTTAAGTCGCCTTCGGCGCTGGCAAGGTTTTCGACGCGAGCTTGGATCATATTAAGCGGCGCAATAATGCTGCGAATAACCAAACTGATAATAAGCACCGCAATAACCGTGACAATAATACCGATGGTTAATAGCAAGCTGCCCAGAGACATCGCCATGTCATTCATGGCAGTATTCATATGATCTACCGCCATAAACGCTTGGGTTTTCGGCACTTCAATAATCAATGACCAAGTTGCATTAGCAATAGGGATGTTAATAGGATATGCCACGGCAATGGTGGTTGGTTCATTTACAAACCCCGATGAACTATTTAATGCCAACAGCTTTTTAGCTAATTCTGGCCCGACAGATTCACTAAAAGGTCGTGCAAATTTTTTATAATGGCTAGCAGCCACCACAAACCCTTTCTGGCTCACCAAGGTCACCTTAGCTTGTCCACCATACAAACTTTTAGATAATTGCATAATCATGGTTTGAAATATCGGCAAGTTGATGTCCACGCCAACGAGACCTTTAAATTGGTTATCCACTATAACGGGCACGGTTAACGAGGTCATGAGTGCAGTATTGCCTGGAGTGATTTCGTACAAATATGGTTCCATTAAGCACGGCTTTTTACTGTCTTTGGCACACAAGTACCACTCAGCCTCGCGAACGCCAAACTCATTTAACGTGGTAACGTATTTTTCAGCCGCTTCATCAACTTGATTCTGCTCTACTGTGCCGTCATCATTGCGGGTGTAGTAAATTTCTAATGTGCCCGCATTCGGTACACTGTGGCTTTCACCTTGAAGATAACTGTCATCGAGACCATCATAGCCATTAGGTTCAAATTGCGCATACATCGATGATATGATGTTATTTTTCTGCAATATTGCCGCAAGCGATAACTCCACCCGCTCACGACTTAAAGGATCTTTTTTTGAGGTTTGTTCCAGTAAGCCTGCAAACGAAAAGGGAACCCGATAAGCTTCATTGATAAATCCAGCAATACGCTCACCATACTCACCCGCTCTTGCTGAGAGTTTGTCATTAATCTCTTGTTGTAACGCAACCTCAACCTCTGCGGCCAGACTGGTATTCTTATCTTTTAACCCTAGCCATAAACTTAAAGAGAGTGTAATTACTGTGGCAATAAATAACGCCGAGGTGATCCATAACAACTTTGACTTAATGGATAATGCCTTCATTCAATTGAGCTCCCGCTTTAGTATTAATTTTCAGATACAATAAAGTGTAGTCAGCTTTAAAAATTAAGTAAGTATGAGATATAAAAAATCCCGTAAAAACGGGATTCTATTGATTATTTTGACAAAAAGCCGCTATTTAAACACGGTCTGAAATGTAGAGTCCATAATCGCAAGACCAGTATCAATTTGTGCATCTGGCGCAGTTAATGGTACCAGCACTCGGATAACGTTGCCGTAAGTACCACAAGACAATAAAATCAGCCCACGGTTACGTGCTTCAGCTAAAATCTTACCACTGTACTGTGGAGCAGGTTGCCCATCTTCCATTAACTCAATGGCGATCATTGCACCCAATCCACGCACATCAGCAATTTGCGGATACTTAGCTTGCATATCAGTGAGTGCCGACTTAAGCCGATGACCAACTTCATTAGCTCGGGCCAATAATTGTTCTTCTTCAAACACTTCAATAACCGCTAACGCAGCAGCGCAGGCAATCGGGCTACCACCATAAGTACCACCTAAGCCACCAGCGGTAACAGCATCCATGACTTCTGCTTTACCGGTAATACCCGACAGTGGGAAACCACCGGCTATAGACTTGGCAAAGGTAGTAATGTCTGCGGCTACGCCCATTTGCTCCATCGCAAAGAAAGTACCAGTACGACCTGCGCCGGTTTGTACTTCATCGGCAATTAACACAATGCCATGGTTGTCGCACAATTCACGTAAGCGCTTCATAAATGATGGCGTAACCGCGTAAAAGCCACCCTCACCTTGTACCGGCTCTAAAATAATTGCGGCAATATCGGCAGGCTCAGCATCATTCTTAAAAATACGTTCAATTGATGCCATAGCATCATCTTCAGACACGCCATGCATTTCACACGGAAATTCAGCTCGGAACACGTTGGCAGACATTAAGCCCATGCCTTTACTGTACGGTGCTACTTTGCCAGTTAATGCTAACGCAGCGATGGTTCGACCATGATAGCCAGAGGTAAATGCAATAACGCCTGCTCGTTTTGTATAAGCACGAGCTACTTTTACTGCGTTTTCTACCGCCTCAGAACCACTGGTAAATAAGGCGGTTTTTTTAGCAAAATCACCCGGTACCAAATGGTTAAGTTTTTCACATACCGCAATGTAACTTTCGTAACCCAACACCATAAAACATGTGTGAGAAAATGCATCTAACTGCGCTGCCACTGCCGCTTTAACTTTAGGGTGTAAATGACCAGTATTGAGTACCGCAATACCACCGGCAAAGTCGATATATTCACGACCTTCAACATCCCATACTGTGGCGTTTTCAGCACGTTCAGTAAAAATTGGGTGAATTTGCCCTACACCTTGAGCCACTGCCGCTTGGCGACGAGCCATCAATCCATCATTTGTTTTAGTCATAGCCCGCTCTCTTAAACTGACATGCAGATATATTTCATTTCAAGGTATTCTTCGATACCAAATTTTGAGCCTTCGCGGCCTAATCCAGACGATTTAACGCCACCAAATGGCGCGACTTCGGTCGAGATTAATCCGGTGTTAACGCCCACCATACCGTATTCAAGTGCTTCTGCTACTTTGTAAACCAGCGAAATATCACGGCCATAAAAGTAAGCGGCTAGGCCAAATTCAGTGTCATTAGCTTGTTTAATCACATCATCTACTGAGTCGAATTTGAATAGCGGTGCTAATGGGCCAAAAGTCTCTTCTTTGGCAACTAACATCGATTTATCAACGTCACGTAAAATAGTAGGTTCAAAGAAAAAGCCACCTAAGCTATGTGTTTTACCGCCAGTGACGATACTTGCGCCTTTAGCAACCGCATCGGCTAAATGACGCTGTACTTTAGTCACTGCATCAGCATTGATTAACGGGCCGATATTCACCCCAGTATCCACACCATTACCGACGCTTAATTTAGCCACTGCTGCAGCAAATTTTTGGGTGAATTGCTCATACACCCCTGCTTGGACATAAATACGGTTGGCACACACACAGGTTTGACCGGCATTACGGTATTTAGCAATCATTGCGCCATCAACTGCGGCATCAATATCGGCATCATTAAAAACGATAAACGGTGCGTTACCACCTAGCTCCAATGACAGTTTTTTAAGTGTTGGAGCACATTGCTCCATTAACTTAATTCCTACCGCAGTTGAACCAGTAAAAGATAATTTACGCACAATAGGGCTTTCACATAAGGCATTACCTATCGCAATCGCATCACCAGTGATAACACTAAACACACCAGCAGGAATGCCCGCACGATGTGCAAGCTCAGCTAATGCTAATGCGGTAAATGGAGTTTGCGGCGCAGGCTTAACCACCATAGTACAACCGGCTGCTAGTGCAGGCCCGGCTTTACGGGTGATCATCGCAGCAGGGAAATTCCACGGGGTAATCGCCGCAGTCACGCCAACAGGCTGTTTAATCACCGTCAGTCTTTTATCTGCTTGATGACCAGGAATGGTATCGCCATAGATACGCTTAGCTTCTTCGGCAAACCATTCGATAAACGAGGCAGCATAGGTTACTTCACCTCTTGATTCTGCCAGCGGTTTACCTTGCTCGGTCGTCATCATCAACGCTAGGTCTTCAGCATTTTCATGCATTAACTCAAACCAACGGCGTAACTTCTGGCTACGCTCTTTTGCAGTCAGCGCGCGCCATGCAGGTAAGGCATTATTGGCTGCTGTAATGGCTGCTTCGGTTTCTGCTTTGCCCATAACAGGCACATTACCGATGATTTCTTGGGTAGCAGGGTTAGCTATAGCAACCGTTTCGCCGCTGTTAGCACCCAACCATAGGCCATCGATATAACATTGTTCATGCAATAAGCTTGGATCATTTAAAATCACAATGCGCTCCTACTAAATTCTAATAAAACTCAGTTAATCATTGATTAATCAATCGTTAACAGACAGCTGATAATCAACTGATGGTTATATGCCAAACTTGTCACGTAACGTGTAATACCACGCACCTAAGGCACTAAACGGCACTCGAAGTGCATGCCCGCCAGGGAATGGATAATGCGGCAATGCGGCAAAAGCATCAAAACGTGTGGCTTGGCCATTAAGCATTTCGGCAATTAACTTACCGGCTAAATGAGTATAGGTAACCCCATGACCACTACAGCCTTGTGAGTAATAAATATTATCGCCAATACGGCCCACTTGTGGCAGGCGCGATAACGTCATTAAAAAGTTACCCGTCCAAGCATAGTCAACTTTAACCCCTTTTAACTGCGGAAAGGTCTTTAATAGTTTAGGCATAATCAAGGCTTCAACGTTGGCCGGATCGCGTGCACCATAAACCACGCCACCACCAAAAATAAGGCGTTTATCGCCAGTAAGACGGTAATAATCTAATAGGTAGTTACAGTCTTCAACGCAATAGTCTTGCGGTAGTAAACTCGCAGCCATTTCATCTGACAATGGTTCAGTGGTAATCACTTGAGTACCACAAGGCATGGATTTAGCTTGTAGCTCTGGCAATAATTTACCTAAATAAGCATTACCAGCTACCACTACAAATTTACATTTAACCTGGCCTTGTGCTGTGTGCACAACCGGTGATGCGCCATCGTCCACTTTAATGACAGCTGAATCTTCAAAAATCAATCCACCAAGTGATTCCACCGCACGGGCTTCACCTAATGCAAGGTTTAGAGGATGAATATGGCCACCGCTTTTATCGAGTAAACCACCGACATATAAATCGGTATTAACCACTTTGCGAATGCCATCCTGGTCGAGTAACTCTAATTGATTATTATGACCATGAGCTTCCCATAATGATTTTTGACTCTGTAAATGGCCCATTTGCTTGGCGTTCATGGCGGCAAAAACACCACCCTCTTTTAAGTCGCAATCAATGTTGTATTTGGCAATACGGTCACGAATAATCTGACCACCTTCGAACGCCATTTGACCAAATAGTTTAGCTTGTTCTTTGCCGACAACGCCTTCGATAGAATCAATGTCACGACTAAAAGAATTGACAATTTGACCGCCGTTTCGACCTGATGCTCCCCAGCCAATTCTTGCCGCTTCAAGCACCACAACTTTCATGCCGCTTTCTAATAAATGTAACGCAGAAGACAAACCAGTATAGCCCGCGCCAATAACACAAACATCTGTTTCAATTGTAGATTCTAAGCGAGGACGTTCGACTTTATCATTAGCCGATGCAGCATAATATGAACTAGCATGAGGTGTGGCGGACATAGCACTTCCTTTATAGGTTCAAAACGTAATTCAACTCACTCATCCTACACTTATGCAAATTTAAAAACTAGCATTAATCGCGTAATTTTTGACACTTTGTTGAATATATTAAACACCTGTGTCAGTAGAATATAGCAAATAGATTATCGAAAATAAAAAGCCACACTGACATCAGCGTGGCTTTTACATTGTGTTTATTGAGTATTGTTATTCCATCGCAATTTTAGCTTTTTTCTCTGCTCGGCGTGCAAAATACCAAGATAAGAAAGCCACTAAAGAAACCGCTAAAATAATAATCGTCGCCAGCGCGTTAATCTTAGGTGAAACCCCTAAGCGTACTGACGAAAACACCACCATAGGCAAGGTTGTAGAACCAGGACCAGAGGTAAAGCTGGCAATCACTAAGTCATCTAACGACAAGCTAAATGATAACAACCAACCGGCAATAAGTGATGGCGCTATCATTGGTATGGTGATTAAAAAGAAGGTTTTTAATCGCGTTGCACCTAAGTCCATCGCCGCTTCTTCTATCGACAAATCCAGTTCACGCAGTCTTGACGATACCACTACCGCAACATAAGCAGCACAGAAAGTAGAGTGGGCAATCCATACCGTAAACATGCCGCGCTCAGTGGGCCAGCCAAAGGTTTCTGACATTTGTACAAATAACAGTAGCAACGACAAACCAGTGATAACTTCAGGCATAACCAAAGGTGCGGTGATCATGTTAGACAAGGTTAACTTAGCCCATGAGCGTCTAAAACGGGTCATCACAAACGCTGCCATCGTTCCAATAATCACTGCCATGGTGGAGCTATAAAAGGCAATGCGTAAACTGGTCCAGACTGCATTTAATATTTGCTGGTCCTCAAATAGCTCGCCATACCATTTAGGCGAAAATCCTCCCCACACGGTAACCAGTTTTGAGTCGTTAAATGAATAGATGACCAAAATAAGCATTGGCGCATATAAAAAGATTAACCCCACCCACAACATCACTTTAGAGAAACTTAACTTCTTCATACGTCGCTCTCCATGTTGCGTGACTGATAACGGTGGAACAAAGTAATTGGGACAATCAATAACGCTAGCATAACAATCGCTAATGATGACGCTACCGGCCAGTCGCGGTTATTAAAGAACTCTTGCCACAACACCTTACCAATCATTAATGAGTCAGGACCACCCAGCAGCTCAGGAATAACAAACTCACCCACGGCAGGGATAAATACCAACATCGAGCCAGCGATTACACCGCCCATTGATAATGGCAGAGTAATTTTCCAGAAAGTATTGATACTGCTAGACCCTAAATCTGAAGCTGCTTCTAGTAAGCTTAAATCTAATTTAACAAGGGTGGCGTATAGCGGCAGAATCATAAACGGTAAGTAGGCATAAATAATACCAATGTATACTGCAAAATTAGTATTCAGCATTTGTATTGGTTCAGAAATAATACCTAACCAAGTCAAGGCGTTATTGATTAAACCGTTGTTACTTAAAATACCCATCCATGCGTATACCCGAATCAAAAAGGAGGTCCACGACGGCAACATCACCAGTAGCAGCAATACCGCCTGCATTCTTACTGGGGCGCGGGCAATGGCATAAGCCATCGGAAAACCAAGCACCAAACAGCCAAGTGTGGCAACAAAAGCCATTTTTAATGAGGTTAAGTACGCCATGTAATACATTGAATCTTGCAGCAACAATAAATAGTTACCCAGATTAACGAATATATTTAGCGCCTCATCAACATAATTAAACGTTGGCTCGTACGGTGGAATGGCAATCGCAGCAGTAGAAAAGCTCAGCTTTAATACTATGGCGAACGGTAAGGCGAAAAACAGTAACAACCATAGGTATGGAATCCCCATGGTGAGATGTCGGCCTTTGAATATTTTCAATGGATTCTTCATGAGTTTAATACAACCCCGCTGGTGTCTTCCCAACTGATGTAAACCTCATCTTCCCACGTTGGGTGATCGGCGCGGCGTTCACGGTTAATCATTGAGCATTGAACGATTTGGTTGTTTTTCAACTTAATGTAATACACCGACAAACCACCTAGATAGGCGATGTCATGCACTACGCCGTGAGCCCAGTTATATTCACTTTCGGGCTTCTGACGGCTAATAATGGTTTTTTCTGGTCGTAGGGCTAAAAATACATTTTTGTTTTCTAGACTGGTTGAAATACCGTGACCAATGTAAAACTGTTGCGATAAAGTTGGCGATTTAATAATTGCGTGGTCAACTTCATCTTTAATGATTTCACCTTCGAATAAGTTAACCGTACCAATAAACTCAGCAACCATACGGCTAGCTGGCGACTCGTAAATGTCCATTGGGCTGCCGGTTTGGGCAATCCAACCTTCATGCATAATCGAAATACGTCCGGCCATGGTCATGGCTTCTTCTTGGTCATGGGTTACCATCACGCAGGTCACACCTACCGCTTCTAAAATATCGACCACTTCTAACTGCATTTGAGTACGCAGTTTTTTATCTAATGCGCCCATTGGCTCATCAAGTAATAATAATTTAGGTCGCTTAGCTAATGAACGAGCTAAGGCGACACGCTGACGTTGGCCACCCGATAACTGATGCGGTTTACGTTTACCGTATTTGTCCATGTGCACCAGTTTAAGCATTTCTTTAACCCGCACAGCAATATCAGCCTTAGGCATCTTGTCTTGCTTCAATCCAAAAGCAATATTTTGTTCAACCGTCATGTGCGGAAATAAAGCATACGATTGGAACATCATATTAATAGGGCGTTCGTACGGTGGCATATCAGTAATGTCGACACCATCAAGAAAAATACGCCCTTCAGTTGGCTTTTCAAAACCCGCGAGCATGCGTAACAAGGTTGATTTACCAGAACCTGAACCACCCAAAAGCGCAAATATTTCGCCACGGTTAATGGTTAACGAGACGTCGTCTACTGCACGCACATCATCGAAAAGTTTGCTGACACGCTCAATTTTGAGCAGCACTTTATCTTGCGTCTTTGTGGTTGGTTTATTAGTGACGCTCGAGGTGTTTACCATAATACTGCTCCGCCTTTTGGAGTATGCGTACCGCAACAGAACAGCCTGTTTCTGGGCACACGTAACAATCTGTTAAAGTGGCAAAATTAGCCAATAAATACATCAATACTGCTATAAAAACAGGGCGAGAGGGCTCGCCCTGAGTGCTAGTGAGGTTAGGTTATTGACCTGACTTCACTTTGGTCCATGCACGCGTTACTACACGTTGAATTTTTAATGGACGAATATCGCCAATGTACAACTTATCAATTACCGACTGTGGTGGGTAAATGGCTGGGTCATTACGAATCGCTTCGTCAACTAAGGCTTGTGCTGGAGAGTTAGGGTTAGCGTAAGCAACATAGTTACTGATAGGTGCAATCACTTCAGGGCGAAGTAAATAGTTAATCAGTTTATGGGCGTTATCTACGTTAGTGGCATCTTGTGGGATGGCTAACATATCAAACCATAAGTTGGCGCCTTCTTTTGGAATAGAATAGCCAATCTTATTACCGTTACCGGCTTCATCAGCACGTGCAGCAGCCTGGAATACATCACCAGAGAAACCAAACGCGACACAGATATCGCCGTTAGCTAAGTCTGAAATGTAGCGCGATGAGTGGAAGTAAGTGACGTAAGGACGTACTTTTTCCAACACTGCGGCGGCTTTTTCATAATCAGCAGCATTTTTACTGTTTGGATCTAAGCCTAAGTAAATCAGGGCTTGAGGTAACATGTCGTCGGCAGAATCAAGCATCGAGAAACCACATGAGCCAATTTTTTCAGCATACTTAGGGTTAAAGATAAGCTCTAAAGAATCAAATGGCGCATCTTCACCTAATACCGCTTTCACTTTTTCGATATTATATCCAATACCGTTAGTGCCCCATAAATACGGAATTGCGTGCTCATTGGCCGGATCAGCTTTTTGTAGTTGTTTCATTAAATCAGGCTTTAAGTTGGCATAATTAGTCAACTTAGCGCGATCAAGCTTTTGAAATGCACCCGCTTTAATTTGCTTAGCTAAAAAGTGATTAGACGGAACAACAATGTCATAACCGCTGTGGCCAGAAAGTAATTTCGCTTCAAGTACTTCATTACTGTCAAACACGTCATAAATAACATGAATACCGGTTTCTTTCTCAAAATTGGCTAAGGTATCTTCGGCAATATAATCCGACCAGTTGTACATTTTAACCACTTCCTGAGCCTGAATAGCAGTGCTTGAAAACACACCCGCAGTAATTAAGGCCAATGTGGATAGTTTGTTTAATAGCTTCATACTTTCTCCCTGTTGGATAATGGTCAGAATGGTACTGACATTTGTTTTTTTCGCTAGGTCTTACCAGCGTGTAAAATCTTCTTTCTAATGAAAGAAATTATCCAATGCTACAACTTAACTATGCATCGGTATGGTTAACGCGACATTACTTGTTTCCTTCAGCGCGATTCTATCAAAAACACTTTCGATTACTAGATCGTGTAAATGCAATTGGTTAAAAAATCACTATATTGCAATAATCATTCAGTAACGGGACATCACTCCATGGTTTTTACGTGTTGATAAGTATCATTTAACGCTTGCGTCGCTTTCGCGACTAACTCGTCAATCTCACTATGACTAATGGTTAATGGCGGTGAAATAATCATGGTGTCGCCAACGGAGCGCATCACCAAACCATGGGTGATACACGCATCGCGGCAATATGTTCCAACGCCGACGTTGGCATCAAATCGTTGTCGTAACGATTTATCTTTGACTAACTCTATAGCTGCAACTAACCCAACACCACGCACCTCACCCACTAATGGATGTTCGGCCAATTGTTGTAAGCACGACTGTAAATACGGCGAGGTATCGTTAGCCACACGTTCAACTAATTTTTCTTGTTCAATAATACGAATATTTTCTAATGCAGCTGCTGCGGCAACCGGATGACCAGAATAAGTAAAACCGTGGGTAAATTCGCCGCAGTCTTGCTTAATAACCTCGGCCACTTTGTCTGACACAATCACCCCGCCCATTGGCACATAACCGGACGTCATGCCTTTGGCGATCGTGATAAGGTCTGGCTGCAAATCAAAATACTCAGCGGCAAACCACTTTCCGGTACGGCCAAAACCGCTGATCACTTCATCAAGAATAAATAAAATATCGTATTTGGCTAAAATGCGGTTTATTTCAGGCCAATACGTTGATGGAGGAATAATCACCCCACCTGCGCCTTGAAAAGGTTCGGCAATAAAAGCGGCAACATTGTCTTCGCCTAGCTCAATAATTTTGGCTTCAAGTGCTTGCGCAGTTTTCAAACCAAATTCTTCTGGGGATAAATCTTTACCTTCGGCATACCAATAAGGTTGCGCAATATGCACCACGCCAGGAATAGGTAAATCGCCTTGTTCATGCATGCCCGACATACCACCTAAACTGGCACCCGCGACAGTAGAACCATGGTAAGCATTAACTCGACTGATAATGGTTTTCTTGCTTGGTTTGCCTTTTAAATCCCAGTAACGTCGCACCATACGTAAGTTGGTGTCATTTGACTCAGAACCCGACCCGGTAAAAAACACATTGTTCATGTGCGCAGGGGCAAGAGAAGCAATTTTTTGCGCTAATTCAATCGCTGGAGGATGAGAGCATTGGAAAAAACTATTATAAAAGGGCAGCTTTTGCATTTGTTTGCTGACAGCATCCACAATTGACTGCCGACCATAGCCCACATTGACACACCATAAGCCTGCCATGCCATCCAACAGTTTATGACCCATTACATCCCACAGATATACTCCATCAGCCCGTTCGATCACCCGAGTGCCCTTTTCAGCTAACCCCTTTGAATCGGTAAATGGGTGAATAAAATGCTGTTTGTCTGCTGTTTGCAGACGTTCAAGCTTTTGCTGTTGGATCATCGCATCTGTCGATAATGGTTTTGTCATACTTGTATCCTTTCAAACAGATAGCAAATCCGTTGGTATTTGCTATCTGCTGCTATCCACACACATTAATAATGTAAGCCAATACGCTCAGCTATCATTACACTGTTAGTAATAAGAACTCACGTTCCCACGAACTCACAACGCGTCTAAAGTTTTCAAGTTCAGCTTGTTTTACCGCCACAAAACCAGTGGTAAAAGATTGGCCTAAATACTCAATACAAGCATCACTGCTTTGCATCGCCACTAACGCTTCTTCTAAGGTCAAAGGTAAGCAGTTTTCGTTATTAGTACGGCTTTCGTTCGACTTTCCTGTCACAGGTGTAGAAGGTTTTAAGTCGTCAACCATACCGATATAACCACATAATAAGCTGGCAGCAATCGCAAGATAACAGTTAGCATCAGCACCCGGAATACGGTTTTCAATACGACGATTTTGTGGCGATGATTCAGGAATACGAAGACCACAAGTACGATTTTCCACGCCCCATTCTAAGTTTACTGGAGCAGAAGTGCCCGGTAAGAAGCGGCGGAACGAGTTAGCACTTGGCGCCATTAACGGTAACAATTCAGGAATGTACTGTTGTAAACCCGCAATATAGCTGAGGAATAATTTACTTTGAGTGCCATCTTCTTTAGTGAAAATGTTTTTACCGGTTTTAATGTCCAGTACGCTCTGGTGAATGTGCATCGCGCTGCCAGGTTCATCGGTAACAGGCTTAGCCATAAAGGTGGCACACACATCATGCTTTAATGCGGCTTCTTTTAAGGTGCGCTTAAAAATGAACACCTGATCGGCTAATGACAATGCATTACCGTGGCTGAAGTTAATCTCCATTTGTGCTGGACCGTCTTCATGAATCAAAGTATCAATATCTAACCCTTGGATTTCACACCAATCATACATATCTTCAAACAATGGATCGTATTCGTTAGCAGCATCGATAGAGAAAGACTGACGGCCTGCTTCTGGGCGGCCAGAGCGCCCAATAGGTGGCTTAAGCGGTAAATCATGATCATCAGAACGTTTGGTGAGGTAAAATTCCATTTCAGGAGCAATCACCGGTTCCCAACCTTTATCTTCATAAAGCTTAAGTACTTTCTTCAACACGTTACGCGGTGACAATTCAATTGGATTACCCATACGATCATAACAATCATGGATAACCTGAGCCGTGGCTTCAACGGTCCATGGCAACATAAATACTGCATTTTCGTCTGGAACACAGACAAAATCGATATCGGCATCATCGAGAAGTTGATAATAAATTTCTTCGTTAATGAAATCACCGGTGACCGTTTGCAACAGCACGCTCTCAGGTAAACGCATGCCTTTTTCGGATACAAACTTATCTACTGGGGCAATTTTGCCTCGTGCAATGCCAGTCATATCACTGATAACACATTCTACTTCGGTAATTTTTTTGTCTTTTAAAAAAGCGATTAACTTATCCATTTTTATCTCACTTGTGTTGCCGCATGTTGTCTACAGGCTTGTCCGAATGCTTCGAAAATTGCAGTATAGAATGCATTTTCGGTTACTTTCCATTCTGGATGCCATTGGACTCCCAATGCAAAATTTTTAGCATTTTTAACAGAAAATGCTTCCACTAAACCGTCTGGAGCGAATGCTTCTGGCTGTAACCCCTCACCAAGACGTTCAACGCCTTGAGTATGAACAGAGTTAACCTCTGCGGTGTCACAGCCCCATGCATCGTGAAGAAGCCCGCCAGCAACCAGATTAACTGGATGCGAAATACCATATTGCACATCTAATGGGGCTTTCTTATCTTCACGATGTTCAATATACGTGCCAACTTCATGTAGCTTCTGATACAAACTGCCACCAAAAACAACGTTCATTTCTTGAAAACCACGACAAATACCTAATACAGGGATCCCTGCATCAATAGCGGCTTTTATCAGTGGTAAGGTTAATGCGTCACGCTTGGGATCATGATGGGTTCCATCATCACTAGCAGGACCTTGGTAATGATGAGGTTCAACATTCGATGGAGAACCTGTAAAAAGGATTCCGTCGAGACGAGCAAGAATAGCGTCAATAGGCGTATCTACGCCCAGTGATGGGATGACTAAGGGGAACCCTTTAGCGCCATTAACTACACTTAACAAGTATTTCTCACCCACAATGTTAAATGGATGAAAACCAATTTGCTGGTTGCACGCTACTACCCCTATGAGGGGAAGACCTGACAGAGACATATCTCACCTTTAGCAAAGAATGTGACGAACTTAATGTTTTGCGTGTTCGTTTTTTCACACACTACACGGATTTTTTTAGCTAGGCAAGAGGATAACTGATGATAAAAACAACTTTTAACAAAAATAAATTAAAACACTTTAAAAACATAACAGTAACTTTAAATTAACCGTAATGCATAAAAAAATATTCCCAGTAACGTTGATGAAATATCATAAAGAAATGCGCCAAAATGGGGAGGGCAATGCACGAAAAAAGGGAATTTGTTGCTTAATATTCTTTACACAAGCCAATAATCTCATGCTAGGAAGTAACACGACAACGGCTAAAAGTGAGTTAGGAATTAGCTTTTTGAGAAGTAGGAATAGCAAGATTAATTGATAATCTTGGGCTATTCCCTTGAACAAACGTAGTAGATATAAGCAGAAAAAGTTGAATAATAAATCATTAAAAATCAGCTGGTGTTGTGGCGCTAGTTAGCTTGCAAGGTTCATCAAATGGGTTACGAAATCGATGAGGTTGTTCACTATTAAAATAGTAACTGTCGCCTTTTTCGAGGATAAAAACCTCTTCGCCAACAGTAAGCTCAAGCTTACCTTCTATAATGATGCCACCTTCCTCACCCTTATGTTGCAGCATTTCAGCGCCTGTATCAGCATTGACAGGATATGTTTCACTCATTAGCGACATCGCACGGTTTGGGTAATCACGGCCAATAAGCTTATAGACTAATTCACCCGTACCTATATCCAGCAACTCATTACCCCGATAAACCACTTTTTGGTCACCGATAGAGCCATCATCAATAGAGAAAAAATCCACTAATGACATCGGGATCCCGGCTAAAACCTTTTTAAGTGAACTCACCGAAGGGCTAACACTGTTTTTCTCAATCATTGAAATTGTACTGTTGGTAACCCCTGCACGCTTGGCTAACTCACGCTGAGATAACCCTTTCAATTTACGAACAGCTTTTAGGCTTGTACCAATATCCAAATTCGTTCTCCTAGTAAATGTTGACCAATATCCTGCTGCTAAAGTGTTGCAGATTATTAACACTTTACCAAAAATCTGTATTCATTAAGCATGATATCTTACTTAAATCAAAGCAATTGTATTTTACACCAAATAAGTGTTAAATAAAATGCACACCGCAGATGGCTTAGATTGCATCTAACTATTCATTTAAAAGTTATTATTACAACTATAATCAATAGCTTGGAGAATTTATGTCGCATAAATCCCCGATTCATAGCCAACACTACCCAGACTCCTTTTATGTCGCGACCGCCAAAGAGCTTTATCAGCACCCCAAGCTAACCGAAAACATTACTGTCGATGTGTGTATTGTCGGCGGTGGATTTAGCGGGATCAATACTGCAATTGAACTCAGACAACGCGGCTACAGTGTCGCATTGCTCGAAGCCAAACGGATTGGTTGGGGCGCATCTGGCCGAAATGGTGGTGAACTTATCCGTGGGATCGGTCATGACGCTAGCCAATTTCGAAATGAAATTGGTGACGAAGGTGTAAAATCTATTCAACAAATGGGTTTTGAAGCCGTTGATATTGTCACCGAGCGTATTGCCGAGCACAAAATCGATTGCGACTTACACATGGGTTATTGTGATTTAGCCGTAAAGCCACGGCACATGGATGATTTAGCGGCAGAATACCAAGATCTGCAAGACCAAGGTTATCAAAAAACAACCAAGCTGCTTGATCGTTCACAAATTGGTGAAGTTATCGGTTCAGACTTTTATCAAGGCGCCTTGGTCGATATGGGCAGCGGACATTTACACCCACTTAATTTAGCCCTAGGCGAAGCGCGTGTCGCCCGCGAACTTGGTGCACAATTATTTGAATACAGCGCCGCAGAAAAAATTATTAAAGGCCCTAAACCCAAAGTCATTACTGCAGAAGGCGAAGTGACTTGTGACTATCTAGTCATGGCCGGTAATGGTTATATCGGCAATAAATTAAGCCCTTTCCTTGGCGGAAAAGTGCTACCCACTGGTACTTATTTATTAGCTACAGAGCCATTAACTGAGCAACAATGTGCCAGTATCATCCCGCAAAACATGGCATTTGCCGATATGCGCGTGGCGTTAGATTACTTCCACTTATCAGCAGACCGCCGTTTATTGTTTGGTGGTTTATGCACTTATTCAGGTAAAGACCCAAAAGACATTGAAGCCGAGTTAAGACCTAATCTTGAAAAAGTGTTCCCACAATTAAAAGGTATCAAAATTGATTATGAATGGGGCGGCATGATGGGTATCGGCGCCAACCGCATGCCGCAAATAGGCCGTTTACCTGATGCAGCCAACATCTACTTTGCTCAAGCCTATGCCGGACATGGGGTAAATGCTACGCATATGGCAGCAAGATTAATTGCTGAAGCCATTAGCCAGCAATCACAACGTATTGATGTGTTTAATGACATTAAACACATGACCTTCCCAGGCGGACCCATGTTGCGATCGCCATTGCTTGCAGCAGGAATGTTTTATCATAGGATGAAGGATTTGCTATAGGTTGATGGATTTGCTGCGGGTTGGCAAAAGGGTCAACCTTTGTTCTTTTTATGGCCTACGGCCACTAACGCTTAAGATCGCAAGGTTCCACCCTGCACAGGCCAAATATGGCGTCATTCCGGCAATGCTTTTGAGCCGGAATCCAGGTATTATTTTTGCTTTGTACTTTTGTACTTTTGTACTTTTGTACTTTATGGCCTGCGGCCACTAACGTCGTGGCGCTTCGCCCACACCAGACCAAGAGGAAACCAACGGCTGTTCCCTCTTGGAACTCCCAGCCGCCCCGCAACATTTTCAAACAGCGAAAAGGTCGCCATGGTGATTGATCCAGCTTTTAACTTCATCTGTAACCGTCTTCGGCCTTATTCGAAAATGCTAACGCTTCCGATCGGCCATCCATGGCCACCGAAAGCTAACCAGACATCCATGTCTGGACTCACGCCATTTTCTTCAACGGCCTCAAGTTCAGAGTTGAATTTGGGCATTTGAAAGCTAAGAACAACTCGTTTTTGGACATAAACGTTTTAGAAAAGCCAGTGTTTCAATTTACTTTTATAAAAGTTTACCCTGACCCCACTAAATTACACTAAATTCTAAGATCGCAAGGTTCCACCCTGCACAGGCCAAATATGGCGTCATTCCGGCAATGCTTTTGAGCCGGAATCCAGGTGTTATTTTTGCTTTGTACTTTTGTACTTTATGGCCTGCGGCCACTAACGTCGTGGCGCTTCACCCACACCAGACCAAGAGGAAATTAACGGCTATTCCCTCTTGGAACTCCCAGCCGCCCCGCAACATTTTCAAACAGCGAAAAGGTCGCCATGGGGATTGATCCAGCTTTGGACTTCATTTGTAGCATGCCTCGGCCTTATTCGAAAATGCTAACGCTTCCAATGGGGCGTCCCTTCCCCTCGAAAGCTAGCCAGACATCCATGTCTGGACTCACGCCATTTTCTTGAGCGGCTTCAAGTTCAAAGTTGAATTTGGGCATTTGAAAGCTAAGAACAACTCGTTTTTGGACATAAACGTTTTAGAAAAGCCAGTGTTTCAATTTACTTTTTATAAAAGTTTACCCTGACCCCACTAAATTTAATGTGTAGTAAAAAAACCTAACCAACTGTTTTAGTTTCGTTTAAAGCACTTCCTATGCTACTTTTTACCCACAACATAATAGCCCACATTTGATAATGAGTAACTAGCAACACCTTCTTCCATTGATGGAGTAAAATATATGAACTTAGGTGATATTAGCTTTAATTTTCCTTTAGTTATTATGCCAGATTGGGCATTTGTGATCGTGATTGGTAAGTCTCCACCAGACCCAAAAGCCTGCAAACCAATTGAGATTACTTTAGATGATTGTGTTGGCCAATTGAGTGACATAAAGACTATACAAAAAGTAATAGCACCCAAACTAATAAATTGAGCTTTAGCTTTAAAAAACATCAACACTGAAATGTGCGCAATAATAACTGCGCACATACCCAAAATAAATAAAACCTTAGGAATATCACCACCAGAAAAAGCCTTAACGATAAGTAAAAGCCATGTGATTATTGTAAAAAAGAAACTGATAACATAGAACTGTTTGTCTATTTTTTTTTGTTTAATTTTACCAACTATCAATAAAACAGGACTAAAAACAGCTAAAGATGTAATAACTAGAAAGAAAGCTGTTGTTACGAAAAACAATTTCATTCCAAATACTCCTTCGGTAAAGAAGTCGTAAGAGAAAAAGTCATATTCTCCCATATAAATAAGAAACATTATCATTGTTATATTTGGGACAAGAAAAAAGGCAGACAAAATATATGAAAGAGTTCTCCACCAAACTTCTGTTGGAACACTTTTTATTTTGGTTATGAGAATGTCCATGCTCGATAATTCCTTTAGTAGCATAACGTTTTAGTGCTTGTGCGTTTCGCCGTTTACATGGCATAAACCGCTTGTTGGACTTGGCCGGTGCCTAGTCCAAATTAATTGGCATGCTTCATGTTATAGGAGTTTTCTTTTTTGATGCTGGCTATGGGCTACAGAACAGTTTTGAGTCAATTGGTATCGAGTTGAGGGTAAGTCTTTCATTGAAATTCCTTTTCATCGTATTTTTATATCATACATTGATCTTCCTCTAAATCAGTAGACTTTGGTTACTTGCCGCCAGCAACGCTTGATTTCTTTGATAATTGAGGTGTCGCCGTCTATAGCAATTAGGCGAACCGGTGCCGGTAGGTTTTGAACCAACCAAGAATCCGACCAGCCCTCCCATACACCCGCAACACTTCTAAGATTACCCTCCAACACAGGATAAACCTCGTACCACAGGATTTCTTCTGCTTCAGATAAGGACAACCCGCATTCTGAAACTGTACGAGCAATATTCTTAAAAACATAATCTTCGATTTCAGTGTCAAGAAATAGATCAGACAGCGCTCGCCATATTTTGAGTCGATCTTCGTTGCTCATACTGATGATACCTAACGTTTTAGTATTTTTGCGTAGCGTTGTTTGCACTGCATAAATCGCTTGTTGAACTTGGCCTATGCCGAATCCAGATTAATTAGTACACTTTATGCTATAGGAATTTGATTTTTTTGATGCTGGATCTGGGCTGTAGAGCAGTTTTGAACTGATTAATTGGATTGATTTGTACATATTTCATTGAAATTCCCTTGTCATTGTAGTGTTCCATCACATTTTTTAAGTCTAGCTGATTCAATGAGAATAATACACTCGATTGAGTCCTGATTTATTTACTTGTTATAGCTGACGTTAATCTGAACGTAAACATGAGAACACGTTGAGGCCTTTGCTCTAGTGTGGGCGAGGCGCCACGACATTAGTGCCTGTAGGCCATCGCTTAAAAGACAAGCTAACTTAATTACAATTGCTGTAACCTTTGTGCATGCTGCATCAGTAAAGTGTCTAATACTTCAGGGCTTAAGCTAAATATTTGTACAATTTCTTCGCCAGTTTTAGAAACCGTTGCTTGCTTGTCTTCAAAAGTGATATGTAAACCTAACGCCTTTAACGTTTGCTGGTCATAACTATATAATGGCGTGTTTCGTTTACCTTTTAAGCCTGGCATCATCCCCAATACCGTGACAGCTTGATTAACCTTAACCATGTCAAAAAAGACGCGCTCGGCCTCTGCCCACGCCATAATATATTCAACCATACTTTTGTTGTACTTATGGAAGTCTTCCGAGCCGTATAATAGTGGTTGTAACACCCCACCATGCCAACCTAACAGGGCATCTTGTTTTATAGTCACCTCATCACTGGCCGTTACAACATAATTAGCACACGATGATGCACAGACTTTATCAACTGTAACCTTTAATTTGTGCTGATATACCAACTCACCTAATCGTATGCCAGCAAGTACATCTCCCCCACCACTGTTAATAACCAATGAGGTTATTTGAGTTGGACTATTTGCTATGCCTTGTTCAAAAGCGGCAACATTATCTGGATCAATTTCACCACTATAATTAATGACAGAGGGCAATAAGGGGTCGATAACAAGACTAAAAGAGGGTTGTTTACTTGCGCAACCTGTTAAGGTTAGCAGCATGGCTATTAGTAGATAACGCATTCATATTCCATCATGATGTTGAGTTCGCAAAAAATTAGCATAACAAGCTCATTATTCACAAGTAAATAATTTCAATTCCTCGATGATATTGATTAATCAGACTCTAACTGAACATTATCGCCAGAGACTTCTCATTGCAGGTAGTTGGACTATATAGCTTTACGATTATTTTGCTACTTTAACCATCCGGTTTCAGCTTGATTGAGGACGTTGAGGACTCTTTATAAAAGAATGCGTGTTATAAAAGAATGCGTGAGCCTAACATGGCCTTTCTCGCACATCTGACCTATATGGATATTGGAAATGTCATTATGATGTAGGGAACATCATTGACCATGCCATCACGACATTTGTGAATCCAATCACATCAGACTCCCTATGTGAAGCGTTAGCATTTTCATTATTTATCATAAAGAGTTGGCCGAAGAACACTCAGACGAAGTTAAAAGCTGGGAATTTAATTGGGTCCGCATAAACTTTTATAAAAAGATAAGTTTTAAGCCACTTTTGTGTCCGAAACGAATTAGTCATGCCCAAATTTAACTCTGAACTTGAGGACGTTGAAGACTCTTTATAAAAGAATGCGTGAGCCTGACAGGACGTCAGGCTAGCTTTCGGTGGCCATGGATGGCCTATCTGAAGCGTTAGCATTTTCGAATAAGGCCGAGGCTGACTAAAAATAAAGTTAAAAGCTGGATCTGACCGCGTCGCGAAATTATCGCTTTTCAGATGATTTTGATGTGGCGGCTGGGAGATCCAAGAGGGAACAGCCGTTGGTTTCCTCTTGGTCTGGTGTGGGTGAAGCGCCACGACGTTAGTGGCAGTAGGCCATAATCTAATAGCCCGTGCAGGGTGGAACCTTGCGATCTTAAGCGTTAGTGGCCACAGGCCATAAAAAATTAAGCCTATTATTCAATAGGAAGCGCAGCATCGCCACCCCATACCGCCCAAGAACCATCATATAAAGCCGCTTGATGATGCCCTGCTACATACGAAGCCAGAATCAAAATACAGGCGGTAATTCCTGAACCACAGCTAAACACCCGTTGAGCATTATTACTGGTATCTAAGCTAGCAAAAATTGTATGCAATTCACGGATAGGTTTCATTTTAAAACCGTTTAATACTTGTGCAAAAGGCAAGTTGAGTGACCCGGGTATATGACCACTGCGCATGCCAACACGAGGTTCTGGTGACGTACCGTTAAACCGTCCTGCTGCTCGCGCATCAATAATATCAACTTTTGCATGACCAAGATGGGTTAACACAAACTCAGTGTCACACACCTTATATTGCTGCAAGCGGCCTTTAATATCACCAGAGTCAGTTGCTGTCGCAAACTGACGCACTGTGTCTCGCCCTTCACTGCGCCACTGTGGTAAACCACCATCGAGTACAAATACTTTATCAAATCCCATTGCTTTAAAGGTCCACCACGCACGCGGTGCAGAATAAATACCTTGGTCATCGTAAATAATTACGGTGCTATTATGGCTTATTCCTAATGATTTAGTTGCAACAGTAAATTGATCTTCCGTGGGCATAGCGTGAGTTTGTGGAGATTGATGATTGAAAAAAAGTTTATCTATTTGGCACGATAATGCACCAGGAATAACGTAAAGCTCATCATAAACAAGTGGTTCTTTTCCCAGCACAATCTCTATGCTGGCATCTAGTAATACAAGGTCTGGGTCTTCTAAGTGTTGCGCTAACCAATCGGTGGTCACTAAAGGAAAATTCACATTAAACCTCTCTTACAATTGATGGCAAATATTGATTGAAAATATTGATGCTAACTCACACGAGTACTCTCATGATGATTGTCTATATAACGCTGAGTTAACCCACTTAAATAACTGAATAAAATTATACCTACAGCATCGGCAACTAAATCGATGATGTCTAATGTTCTTGATGGGATAAAACCCTGGCTGATTTCTTCACTCAGGACGAATATCGACACTAACACAGTGCCGTAATAAAGCGGAAGACGCCCGATACAAAAATGACGACTCTGCAGCGCTAAATTGGCCACAAAAGTTAATAACCCGAATAACAACATGTGACAAATCTTGTCACCATAGGGAACATGTTTTATTACGTCGAAAAACACACTTTGACTGCCAGTATTGGCGAGGTAAATAATCCACAAAATAAAACCAAAAAAGCCACCAGCAGCAATAATAGCTAAACGAGAGAAGGTCTTATGGGTCATCTGCATTCATCCGTGTATGACATGTTGAGGTAAATAATGCCTTTGAGTCTACAGCGAATAGCTGACATTTTAGCGTTAATTTTGCTTAACCTCCGCTCGCATTAAGGCGTCAGCAATATAGATTCACTTGTTAAACAAAATTTGAGTGGTTGCTATGAATTATCCAGCGCGGAGATGACCAATAAAAAAGCCCTTTATTGCTAAAGGGCTTGCTATTAATCTACATTAAAATGCCTGTTATAGGGCTATCCAAGTTGCTTTGATTTCGGTGTACTTATCAAACGCATGTAATGATTTATCTCGGCCATTACCTGACTGTTTATAACCACCAAACGGTGCAGTCATGTCGCCGCCATCATAATGGTTAATCCACACCATACCGCTGCGCAGCGCTTTGGCCGTTTTGTGAGCTTTACTTAAGTTTGATGTCCACACACCTGCCGCTAAACCATACATAGTGTCGTTGGCAATCTTGACGGCTTGTTCCATGCCATCAAACTCGATTACCGATAACACTGGGCCAAAAATCTCTTCGCTGGCAATGGTCATGTCATTTCTAACATTGCTAAAAATGGTAGGTTGTACATACATGCCGCCAGTTTCTGCCATCACTTGTTTACCACCATCAACCAAGGTAGCACCTTGCTCACTACCGGCTTTAATGTAATTAAGCACGTTAGTCAGTTGCTGTTGATCAACCATTGCACCGCAGGTTGTTTTAGGATCAAGTGGATGCCCTGGTTGCCACCCTTGCATTTCTTCAACAATAAGCTTGATTAACTCATCTTTTACGCCTGACTCAACCAATAAACGAGAACCGGCAGTGCACACTTCGCCTTGGTTAAAAGCAATGGCGACTGCGGCGGCTTCTGCAGCTGCTTTTAAATCTGGTGCGTCATTAAACACAATATTAGGGCTCTTACCGCCCGCTTCTAACCACACGCGCTTCATGTTTGACTCGCCTGCGTAAATCATTAACTGCTTAGCAATTTTAGTTGAACCAGTGAATACTAAAGTATCGACATCCATGTGCAGTGCCAACGCTTTACCAACTGTATGACCAAAACCAGGTAATACGTTGAGTACCCCTGCAGGAATACCCGCTTCAATCGCTAATTGCGCCATGCGAATAGCCGTAAGTGGTGATTTTTCAGATGGCTTTAAAATCACACTATTACCCGTGGCGAGTGAAGGCCCAAGCTTCCAGCATGCCATAATCATTGGGAAATTCCATGGCACAATGGCTGCAACCACACCAACGGGTTCGCGAGTGATCATGCCTATTTCATTATGAGCAGTAGGAGCAATTTCATCATAAATTTTATCTATCGCTTCACCATACCAACGTATAGCACGGGCAGCGCCGACCACATCAACGCCTTTGGAGTGTTGAATTGGTTTACCCATATCAAGCGTTTCAAGTAACGCCAATTCATCGGCATTTTCTTCGAGTAAATCAGCAAACTTAATCATGACTTGCTTGCGCTTTACTGGCGGTAACATTGACCAAGTACCCGCTTCAAACACTTCACGCGCGTTCGCGACAGCAAGGTTAGCATCGGCTAAATCACAACTAGCCACTTTAGCCAATACTTGGCCATCAATAGGGCTGATACAGTCAAATGTGTCACCAGAAGCGGCACCTTGATATTGACCATTAATGAAAGCTTGCCCAGTGATTTTTAGACTTGCTGCTAGTGCTTCCCAATCGCTACGACTTGTTGGAGTACTCATTGTGACCTCGAAATAATAAATGGATTGATAAGCACCAAACTGCGCTAAAAAGCAGGTGCTAAACCTAAAATTTGTGCCACATAAAATGGATTATCGACACAATAACCTTGATGAATATTGTCACCTGATTATGCTCAACAGCAAGATATTTTCAATATATTTTACAAAATAGGCACATTTAGTTTAAATAAATGCACAAAACACTTTAACGTTCATTATTTTTGACATAGCATAGCGAATATTCGTCACTCATTATTTAATCAATTTGAGATGAATCCCTAGTAATTGTAGCTATCAATGTAGAGTCAATTTATGAGCGAATATCAGCAAAATGGAACTGGCGATTCATCGCAAACATTGCCGAACATGGCACATTTTTGGATGCCGTTTACTGCCAATAAGCAATTTAAGACTAATCCTAGGCTTTTGGTTTCGGCACAAGGAATGTATTACACCGATATTGAAGGCAATAAAGTACTCGATGCTACTGCCGGTTTATGGTGTTGCAATGCTGGCCACGGCCGCCAAGAAATCTCCCAAGCGGTAAGCCAACAAATTAGCCAAATGGATTATGCACCGTCTTTTCAAATGGGCCATCCGCTCGCCTTTGAATTAGCGCATAAACTCAGTCAGCTGAGCCCTGACGGATTGGATAAGGTGTTTTTTACCAATTCCGGTTCAGAATCGGTAGATACCGCCCTAAAAATGGCGCTTTGTTATCATCGCGCTAATGGTCAAGCCACGCGTACTCGGTTTATCGGCCGCGAGCTTGGTTATCATGGTGTCGGTTTTGGCGGGATTTCAGTCGGTGGGATCAGTAATAATCGCAAAACCTTTAGTCAGCAATTACTCCAGGGGATCGATCACCTGCCTCATACACTCGATATTGCCAATAATGCCTTTAGCCACGGTTTACCGCCACACGGTTTGGATAAAGCCGAAGTGCTTGAGCAACTGATTACCTTACATGGCGCCGAGAACATTGCCGCGGTCATTGTTGAGCCTATGTCTGGTTCTGCTGGGGTTATTTTACCGCCAGATGGATACTTAACGCGGTTACGCGAAATCACCCAAAAGCACGGCATTTTATTAATATTCGATGAAGTGATCACCGGCTTTGGCCGAGTCGGTGCCGCCTTTGCCAGCGAGCGCTGGCAAGTTACCCCAGACATGATCACCACAGCCAAAGCCATTAATAATGGTGCAATTCCAATGGGGGCGGTATTTGTTAGCAATACCATTCACGACACCTGCATGCATGGCCCTGATGAATTAATAGAATTTTTCCATGGTTATACCTATTCCGGTCATCCGGTCGCGGCTGCCTCAGCACTTGCGACCTTATCCATATATGAAGATGAGCAATTATTTGAACGCGCAAAAGGGCTTGAGTCTTATTTCGAGCAAGCGGTTCACAGCCTTAAAGGTTTACCAAACGTGATTGATATTCGTAATACCGGTTTAGTTGCAGGTATTCAATTAGCACCAAGTGATAAAGGCGTGGGTAAACGAGGTTATGACATTTTTGATCATTGCTTTAGGCATGGCGCGTTAGTACGGGCAACGGCTGACATTATTGCAATATCTCCGCCACTTATAGTGGAAAAGTCACAAATCGACGACATGGTTAATCACATTACCGATGCAATTAACGCTGTTGGTTAACGCTGTTAGTTAATATTTTCTGAATACATATTTTGCTTAAAAGGATCCCGTTCATGCTTAACATCACTCATTTTGTCGATGGGCAACACACCCCAGCCAGTCAACGTAATCAAACCATCTATGATCCTGCTACGGGGGAAACTCGTGGCCAAGTATCATTGGCGAGTCACGATGAAGTAAGCTTGGCGGTAACGGTTGCCAGAAATGCCTATCAGACTTGGTCACAAGTGACGCCACTTAATCGTGCTCGGGTATTATTTAAGTTTAAAGCGTTAGTAGAGCAAAATATTGATAAATTGGCCCAACTCATCACTCTTGAACATGGCAAAGTGTTGGATGATGCTAAAGGTGAAATTACCCGAGGGCTTGAAGTTGTTGAGTTTGCTTGCGGCATTCCGCATTTACTCAAAGGTGAACATACTCAACAAGTGGGTGGTGGCGTTGACTCATGGTCTGTTAACCAATCGTTGGGTGTCGTCGCAGGTATTTCACCGTTTAACTTTCCTGTCATGGTGCCAATGTGGATGTTCCCTATCGCAATAGCCTGCGGTAATACCTTTATCATGAAGCCGTCTGAAAAAGACCCCAGTGCAGTAATGTTTATTGCCGAATTACTGACACAAGCAGGCCTGCCAAATGGCGTGTTTAACGTGATTAATGGCGATAAAGAAGCCGTTGATGCTTTATTAACTCATCCCGATGTTCACGCAATTAGTTTTGTTGGCTCAACCCCGATTGCCGAATACATTTACAGCACCGCCTCTGCTCACGGTAAACGAGTGCAAGCATTGGGCGGGGCTAAAAATCACATGTTATTAATGCCAGATGCTGACTTAGATCAAGCGGTCAATGCATTAATGGGTGCAGCATATGGTAGTGCAGGTGAACGCTGTATGGCTATTTCGGTGGTACTCGCGGTCGGCGATGTGGGCGAAAAATTAGTCGAGGCATTATTACCGCAAATTAGTGCCTTAAAAATTGGCAGCGGTATTACCCCTGAAATGGACATGGGACCGTTAATTTCGGCCCAGCATTTAGCTAAAGTACGCGATTATGTCGAAGCGGGTGTTAAGGAAGGTGCAACATTAGTCGTTGATGGCCGAGACATCAGTATTCAAGACCACCAGCAAGGTTACTTTTTAGGTGCGTGCTTATTTGACCATGTCACGCCAACGATGAGCATTTACCAACAGGAAATTTTTGGTCCTGTGTTAGCCATCGTCCGCGTCGATAACTATGCCGATGCATTGACGCTGATTAACCAACACGAATTTGGTAATGGCACCGCTATTTTTACTCAAAGTGGCCAAGTAGCTCGTCACTTTTGTCACCATGTTGAAGTGGGCATGGTCGGCGTTAATGTGCCGATTCCGGTGCCGATGGCATTTCATAGCTTTGGCGGTTGGAAACGATCGCTATTTGGGCCGCTGCACATGCACGGACCCGATGGCGTTCGTTTTTATACCAAGCGCAAAGCCATTACCGCTCGCTGGCCACAAGCTAAAACCGACACTAATGAACCTTCGGCATTTATTATGCCGACCATGAAATAAGTGAAGCCAACGATGAAGCATATTAACGATATTACGCTTTTTAGTAGTCAATCAACTGCGGTTGAGTCGTATCACTTAACGGATGAAAAACTGCTTACTGGTGATCCACTGCAGTCAGTGCAAAACCATTTCGAAAGCCCGTGCAAGCAGTTTAATGTTGGCATTTGGCAAAGTGAACCAGGCAGTTGGAATATCAATTATAGCGAATATGAGTATTGCGATATTCTCGAAGGCTGTAGCATTATCACCGACAGCCAAGGCAAAAGCTTAACCGTCAATGCTGGTGATAAATTTGTTATTCCTGCTGGCTTTACCGGCACATGGGAAGTCGTCAATCATTGTAAAAAAATCTACGTTATGTTTGAACAACAGCTTGAACAAACATAGTGTTTAACCGCCATGCGGTACAGACTAAATCGTTACGGTTTTAGGTCTGATAAGTGGCATTCGCAGCCGTTGTGTACCTAAATACCAACAACTGTATTTTATGTAAATGGAGATAATATCGTGTCGAACACATTAAAAAGAACGCGAATTGCACTGTTAACTGGATTAACATTATCAGCTACCCTACTGGCTCCACTCGCTACGGCAGAAGTCTCTGGTGCAATCACTGTAACCAACGACTACCGCTTCCGAGGTGTGTCACAAAGTGCAGCAGATCCCGCACTACAAGGTAATATTGACTGGAGCCATGATAGCGGATTTTTCGTCGGTGCTTGGGCAAGTACCATTGATTTTGATGAGCCTGAATACAATGGCCCAGATGTAGAGATTGATTTGTATGCTGGTTATTACGGTGAAATTAACGATGACACTAGCTATGACTTAACCTTGTACCGTTATAACTACCCTGGAGAAAGTGATTTAGACTATCTAGAAGTCAGCGCAGGTATCGACTTTAGTGGTTTTAGAGCCGCTTACTGGTTTACTAATGATTATGGTGGCAGCGATCTTGACCTACATTACACCGAAATCAATTATGGCTGGGAGTTTGCTGATAACTGGAGCCTAGATTTGCATTATGGTTACAATTTTGGCGACGCCATTGATGACGGAGAAGGCTTTGACAGCTATTCAGACTACTCTATTGGTGTATCAACAGAAGTGTCAGGTTTTGGCATCTCGGTTGCGTATTTAGACACCGACATTGATGGTGATAATGAAGTAAGTTCTGATCTATATAAAAACACCGGTACTTTATTAGCGAGCGTTAGTTACGCGTTCTAAGCCGAGTGAGTTAATCAGTACCCATGATTACAAGTCAGTCTTAAAAACAAAAAACCGCCAATGGCGGTTTTTTTATGACAAATATTTAACGAAAAACAGTAGCGATACAACAAAAGAAAAAACAGAAATTACTTAGTATTCAAACCTGTTAGCGGCTGCCCTAGGGCTTGTTTTTTAACGCATTGCCAACCATCTGCAAGATTTTGTAATTGCTCGTTTCGTTGCGGAAACTGGCTGGCTAAATTACGCATCAGTGATGATTGAATCTCACAAATTTCGGCCCAACGATCAGCATTAGATAATGGCATTTTTCAATCCTTAAATAAGTTGTACATCCGTTTACATGCGTTCATGTATGTACATTAATGTAGCACAGCCCACTTTTTTAGAAAGCTATATTTACACCGTAAATCAGCTTAAAAAAACGCCACACACATACCAATTAAGCTTTTAGCTGATTTAAAAGAAATTTTGTTTCATAAAAAAGAAACACGCATTCAATTAATATGAGTCAAACAATGAACTGCTAATCTAAAGCACTTATATGAAAAAATGATATGACAACATTTGATGGATTCATAAATGAGGTTTTATTGATGCGATATAATTTAGATCTTGCGCATAGATTTCAATAAAATAGCATTGCATCCATGGCATACCAGAGTATCTTATTGTTATAGCAACCGTTGAATATACGGCACAAAGGAGCGAACTATGGCTGATACCATCATAAAAATACTGATAATTGCAGGATTATTTTTTCTGGCCTATAAACTGATTTTTAGTGGTAGCCGTGGGTTAACACTTTTTGAGATGCATTTTAAAGATGGCAAGCTCAACAAGCATAAAGGCAAAATACCAGAGAAGTTTGAACGTGATTGTCGTGCCATAGCCAAATCTAATAAACTGACTTGCACGGTCAGAGCTGAAAAATCTGGTGACGTACGTTTACACGTGTCGGCCAATATTGGCGATAATTTAATCCAGCAAATTCGTAACCAGTTTCCGTTTGAGTATTACGATAAGAAACAGTCTGACGCGTCTAAACTTAAAGGCTAACATGGCCTGTTGAGCAAACGAAAAATGGACTCTAATGAGTCCATTTTTGTGTCTGTTTTCATGTCTATTTAGATTTAGTAAAAGTGACTGTACGCTCTAACTTAGTGCCCGACTATTGCTTAACACTTTCAGGGCTCAGCTTTTATGCTTAGTCGATTTAACTATTCAATGACTTAGCGATACCACTTAGTCAGGCTGTTTAGAAATCACCAAGGTGACTTGAGCGACTGTGATACCAAATTTAATAATATCGCTTTTATTGATAATGGTTTGCTCATCGACCAGAAACATCCAGTCATCAAAAAGAACTTCATATTCACTGCCATCAACTGGCAATATCATGTCATAACGCCATCGCAATGCACTACCGCGAGACTCACCTTGAGCAATGCCTAATATGTCATTGGCGGTTCCCTCATAGAGCCCATTTCCTTTATCAGTAATGTTCCACACTCGGGTTTGCTTTTCGCCATCATCGTAAATAAACCATTCGTTTATCACACCCTGCTTACCTTCAGGCGAATCAACCCAGTGCGCTTCCATGGTGACGGTAAATTTGCGGGTCACCTTGCCTGAAAAATCTTGTACTACTCCAGCTGCCGTTAATTTACCATCAAAAAACGTGGCTAAATCTAACGTTGGAGTCGTTTGTTGATAATCTTCAATCGATGCTGATGAACATGACATAACGCCTAATGCGAGTCCAACATATAAGCTAGTTTGAGCCAGCTTTCGCGCTAATTGCTTAGTTAATTGTTGAGTTAACCGTTGAGTTAGCGTTCGGGCGCAAAAATGTCGCTGCTTACGGATGAATAATAAAATCGCGTGCATTAGTTAACTCCAATCAGTTGGTTACGTAACTCAGGACGGCTGGTTTTCTCAGACAACCAAATGCCGAGAAACGCCTCAGGGAATTGGGCATTACTGACTTGATAATAAGGGGTGTCGTTGAGTAAAAATGCCGCATCTTCAGGTGTGTTAACCTTAAAGGTCAGCCTGTCGCCCTGTTTAACATCTGGCCAGGCATTAACTAACTGCTGCCTGTACAATTCAATATTGGCTTCGGTAAAACCTAAGTGCTGCCATTGTTCAATAGTGGCATCAACCAAATCAATAGCATCGATGTCGCGATGGTATTGAATGTCGAGAATCATTGGAAAGCGATTAGCTTGGTATTTACCGTCAATAGAGAATAACTTCGCACTATAAATATCAAGCCATAACAGACTCATATCAGCAGTGCCAACTTGAATCAATGTCGCATCGCTTATACCGTTCTTGTCGCTTATACCGCTTATATCGTTTTTATCACTTATACCGTTCTTGTCGTTCTTGTCGCTTATATCACTTTTTTCGCCCTTATCGTTGATATCATTTGCAGACGCATCGTTAATGCTCACCGCAACAATCAACGTTAACACTAATGCGCCCACCACACCGAACAGCAGTTCGACCAACCAATGTGATGATTGATGTAGCTTAATGTGTGGTTGCGACTTGACGCCATTATGTAAAGTTTTCATCTACGATTCTCCAAAGCAAGATCCACCGTTGTGATTCGAGAGCTAACAGCTAGCAATACGGGAAATAAGCAACTCCAGATCAATGCCAGTATAAACGCGCTCCACATCTCGCCTAAGGGCAACATTACTGCGTTAAATTTAGCTCCTGCGAGATAACTTAAACAGCCAAATACACCACCAAATAAGGCTTGTAACCAAATAGGAAACTTTCTAAAAAAAACTAAGCTGTAATCCAAACAAAGCGCAAAGTAGAGCCACAACAATCCCAACCAGTAAGGAATATTGGCGAACTCAAATACGCCAAACCACACCAATAGACTGTCAACCGCGATGCCAATCACACCACAGACACACATTACCAGTGCATCATGACGAACTGATGTTGATAACAAAAAATGGCCAATGAGCAATAAAATAGACAGTAAGATAAGTTGGTTATGAGCTAATACGCCTGCCCACCACACCAATTGAAAGCACAAAGCATTAATTAAAATATATAATTTTGGAGGAATACCGTAAGAAGACATAACACCTCACACTAACAGGATGAGACGTCCCGGCAACGTATTACCGGGGAATATAATGGCTATTGGGCTGTAGAACTATATTATAGTGGGCGGTATTGCGGTCGAACGGCAACGAGGTGAACCGTGCTAGTAGTGCGCTCTAAAAACCCACCTTCGCAGTAGCTCAAATAAAACTTCCACATACGGATAAAGTCATCGCCGTAATTTAAGGCTTTTATTTTATCGTAGGCAGCATCAAAATTTTCATGCCAGTGTTTTAGGGTACGCGCATAGTCTTTGCCCATATCGTCGATAGACCAGGTTACCATGTCGGTTTTCTTGGCAATATGTTTGGTCATTTCACTCACCGACGGTAAACAACCACCGGGAAAAATATAACGCTGAATAAAGTCAACACTCTTACGATAACTGTCGTAACGTTGATCGGCAATTGTAATAGCTTGAATGAGCATGCGACCGCTTGGCTTAAGCAGATGTTGTAGCTTTTCAAAAAATCCTGCTAAATATTCGTGTCCCACAGCTTCGATCATTTCAATTGAAACCACGCGATCATATTCACCAGTCAGTAAACGATAATCTTGTTTTAGCAAGGTAATCCTGTCTTCAAGCCCTTCTTGCTTTACTCGCGCCTGTGCATAATCGAACTGGGCATCAGAAATGGTAGTAGTGGTCACATGTACGCCATAATGTTTTGCAGCATAAATGGCCAACGCGCCCCAACCAGTTCCCACTTCAAGCAAGGTTTGACCTGGGGTTAACTCTAAGCGCTCGCAAATGGTCTGCAATTTATGTAATTGCGCTTCATTCAAGCTGCTGTCATCTGCCGGATAAAGTGCACTTGAATACATCATTTCTGGGTCAAGAAACTCCTTATACATGTCATTACCTAAGTCGTAATGAGCCAGAATATTGCGTTTTGAACCCGTTTCAGAATTACGATTAAATATATGCTTAATGCGATTAACGCCGTTGCTCAACCATGAAAAATAACGTTCTATGTTGTCTAGTAATGTTAAATTTTGCGCAAAAACCTGCACCACTTTAGTTAAGTCAGGGCTACACCAATGGCCTTGAATATAAGCTTCGCCAGCCCCAATTGAACCACCAAACACCACTTGACGATAAAAGTTGGCATGCTGAACTTGCATAGTTGCGTGAACTTCGCTTTTAGGATCGCCAAACTCTGATGTTTGATTACCATCGACAATGGTTAAATGACCTTCTGCAAGATGTGCTAATGCACGAAGAAGAATTTTCCTTGCTAGGCTGTCAGACAAACTCGCTTGAGTCATGCTGCTTTCTGTCGCCGTATTTTCCATGTCATCTCTCCAGTTCATACACTGTCTAATTCGTTCGCTTTATTGGCGTAATTAAAGATTAATACGTGATAAGCATCTATTTGGTTTACATTTTGTAAAATTAGTTAGCTTTAATCGTTTGCTTGCCTACAAAAGGGATTCGTTTAATAAATAGCTTCATTGCCTGCCAATAAATACCCAGCATAATTTTGCTAGTCATCAAGGGATAATTCAGCATAAATCGACGCATAGATCGCGAATTTATCGATTGGCGTTTTAACACTAAACCGGCATCAAATAATTTATCGTTATTGGCATTTCGATTTTCGATGGTCACTTTCAAGTTTTTGGCCGGAGGCGTAATACGCCACAAGTAATGCATGTCTAAATTCATAAACGGAGACACATGAAAGACTTTGTCTGTTTGAACGGTATTCGCAATATCAACCAGATAACAATGGCGCTCATTCCAAGGGGTATTACTGACCTCGGCAAGCATATAAACCATGTCATTTTGATGATAACAAAAGTAAAAATTGACCGGACTAAAATAAAAACCAAAATGGCGTATCTGCCCAGAAAATATCACTTTATCGCATGTTTGTGTGGCACCTAAATGCTTAATGGTTGCCAACACGCGTTGCTTTAATGCAGCAGCATCATCCCCCTTGCTCGCCCCGCTCAGCACGAGTTGCTCACCAAATTGTTGCTTTAGGGAATTGAGGTAATCGCCAGGGATAAATTTAAGCGGGGTAAACTTGTCTGTGGAAAACAATTTACTGACCGCCGTTAATGCCGGCAGTTCATCTAAATCAATTGCCATCATCGCAATGTTATAACCAAAACTGTGCAACTTAGGCGTATGACGGCGATGGTTTATCTTGCCGCAATAAATGCCACTGTTTAATTGATCATGTTCCATTATCGATGTGGTTTGATTCATAGACTAATCCCAAACAGATCGCATACATCAACTGCGCTACGAACGCCGTCTTCATGAAATCCATTATGCCAGTAAGCACCAGCAAAATAGGTATTATTTTTACCATTAATGAGTGATTTTTTCGCTTGCGACTTCATGCTGGCATCATTAAATACTGGGTGAGCATAATTAAACTTTCGCAAAATTTTACTTTCATCAATCGATGCAGTTTGATTTAGGGTGACACAAAATGTAGGTGCACTACTCGGTAAACACTGCAAAATATTCATATTATACGTCACGCTAGCCGGACGCTGAGCAATATCTTGCTGATTAACACCATCTAAACGATAGTTCCAACTTGCCCATGCCGCTTTACGCTTAGGCAATAAATTAATATCTGTGTGCAGCACCACTTCATTATTCTGATATTCCATTGCGCCTAACACGTCGATCTCATCTTGAGTGGCATCGGTTAACATCGCTAACGCTTGATCGCTATGGCAACTCAACACTACATCGTCAAAGTGCTGCCATTCACCGTTAGCAACTTGAACATACACACCATCATCGCTACGTTTGATACCACTCACTGGAGAATTAAGCTGGATACGTTCTTTAAACGGTGCGGTTAAGGCTGGGATATAACTGCGCGATCCACCTTCAAGTACATACCATTGCGGGCGATCATTAATATTTAATAAACCATGATGCTGGAAAAAACGAATAAAGAATCGCAATGAAAAGCCGCGCATATCATCAATACTGGCAGACCAAATCGCCGCGCCCATAGGCAAAATGTAATGCTCACAGAAAAAGGCTGAGAAACCTTGTTGATCAAGATACTCACCTAGTGAAGACGTTGGGTATTTGTCAGCCTCATAAATAACTTTACAACCATTGTTGAAACGAACAATTTCACCTAAAAACCGATAAAAACTTGGGCGTAACAAATTACGACGTTGGGCAAATAAGCTCCACAAATTATGACCATTATATTCAAGTCCTGTGAGTGCATTATTCACACTAAAACTCATTTCAGTCGGTAAAGACTTAATATTAAGTTGTGCCATTAATGTTTCAAATAGCGGATAAGTCCGGTCATTAAACACAATAAAACCAGAGTCAATTGCGTATTGCTGCCCTGCTACTTCCACATCAATGGTCGCTGTATGGCCACCAATATAATCATTAGCCTCAAACACGGTTACCGTGTGTTCACGGCTTAATAGGTGGGCACACGTTAACCCCGAAATCCCAGTACCAATTACAGCAATATTTTTCATTTAGTTAATCCTTGACGCTAATACTTGTTCTTGTGGTGAATTGACTTGGGTTTACTATTTAGGTGCCAGCAAAAATACTAGTAATTTTTCTGGCAATAAAGAGGCTAATTTAAGTAACCAAGTAAATTTAGTTGGGAAATGGATTTCACGGCGTTGACGCTGCATACCATTATAAATAGCCTCAGCCGCTTGCTTAGCGGTGATTTGCATTGGCATAGCAAAGTCGTTTTTGGCGGTTAACGGGGTTTTAACAAAGCCCGGACAAATAACGCTCACCCCAATACCATGCTGAGCAAGGTCAACTCGTAAACTACGGCCTAAATAACCAATAGCCGCTTTTGATGAACCATAAGCTTCGGCACGCGGAAACGGTAAATAAGTGGCACTTGAGCTCATTAACCCCAGTTGTGCACCACGGCTCAATAAAGGTAAAAAATGCTCAAGGCAGTAACCCATGGCAACCACATTAGTATTGATGACTCTGGCAAATAACGCTGAGTCGAAATGCAATGCATCGTCAATGTATTCACAGCTGCCAGCATTAAGAATCACCTGCTGCAACTGCCAGTGATTATCGTGTAACAGTTGCTTAAGTTTGGCGGCGGCGGCTTGTACCTGAGAACTATCGGTAATATCAAATTCAAGCGGAGTGGCACCAGTTATGGCTTGTAAGGCTTGGGCATTTCGACCACAGGCTATAACGGCCACGCCTTTGGCCAGATAATGCTCCGCTAAAGCTAAACCAATACCAGAACTTGCACCGGTTATCAAAACCGCTGTTGTATTTGCGGAAACGGTTGCCATTACTTAGTCACCCTATTTTTGAGTAAGCCAATTAACCCACCTAAAAACGGCACTTGCTCGTACAGCATTTGGCCCAGATCAAAATAATCACGGTGAGAAAAAATCTTCTCAGAGAATTTAAGTTGCGACATGCCTTCAACATTAATCAGCTGTCCCTTACTTAATTTAGGGTGTGAATAGCTCATAGTCCAATACAATGCTGCTTGTTGCTTATCAGCACTGATCACCACTTCTTTAATATCAAATTCAATGTGGGTGACATTTTGATACATGTTGGCAAAGTATTCGGTTAATGCTTCGATTCCCTCAACATGATGCATGGGATCTCGAAAGCAAATATCATCTCGATAAACTTGACGTAGTAAAAATAGATTATCTTTATTAAGCTTTTGATACATATCAATAAAAGCATCAACAATAATTGGATGACCATTAACGGACGCAGAACGGTCAGCATTTAATGATTCGGATTGAGTATCAACTGTCGACTGTGCACCTTGCATTAACGGACTCCTATTACACGACCAAGAAAGAATACACGTAACCAGATATAACAATGCCTTATATGACAATAAGATAAAAGTATTTCATGGCCGTGCAGTAAATAAAAACTAACTTGGTATTTATACGAGATAGCGCAGGAAGTAGATCACCCTTTAAACGAATCACAAAGTAATACGCCTAAGCATGGCTTAGGCGTTAATAACGTTTATAAATTGAAACTGTTCTTTAGTAACCCTTTTTGGCTACCGGCTGCCAGTACTTATCAACTTCTTGTTTAATAAAAGCTTGTTTGGCTTTAATGGCATCAGCTTCAATAAATCCAATAGCGGCATGGGCTTTTTGTTTGGTACTGTAATCTGGATACTCAACCTTGGTCACTGACATTTGACTCAATATGCGGGCTAATGCTTCACGGGCATACGTAACCTGTTCAGTTGATTTATCCAGTAACTCAATCCCTTCTTTAGGATTATGAGCGTACATACCATGCGATGCGGTGGCAAAATCCCAGCGCCATTGTGAATGACGAATAGCCATAATCGCATCATTCATTTGCGGCCATGTGGCTCCGGCATCCCATGCTGCTTTGGCTTCGTAATGTGCTTTAATCAGCAATGACTCTACATTTCGTGATTTAGCATCAATATTAGCTTTGGTTTTATCAAGCTTTTTGGTGATGGCCGCTTTACTGCTATGACAATTTGCACAACTACGATCAAAATTGTCTAATGCGCCACCCACCTTATGGTCAGTAAATGTAGCGCCTTTTTCATCGGTCGCAGGCGGCATATGACAAGTTATACACGTCACGCCTTGCTTAGCATGAGCCGAACGGCTCCAATGCTCAAACTCTGGATGACGCGCTTTTAATATTGGGGTTTTAGAAATGGGGTGGATCCATTCGTAAAAGCGACGAGTGTCGTAATACTTTTCAATTTCATCAGCAGTGCTGCCAAAAATCCATGGAATATTAACTTTGTTATTATTTTCAGGCTGGAAATAGTAACTCACATGACATTGACCACAAACCTGAGCGCCTTGCATGCTGCGGTCTTGCTTATCAAAAGGCAGTTTAATTTTTTCCATCGCATTTTGCGCATGAGGGCGTGGTAATGCGAGTTTAGCACTGCCATCAACATGACAATCACTGCAGTAAACAACGGATTTGATTTCACGGCCTAAATCGACAAAATTAGCACCTGAAAAACCTTGCATACCCATTTCTTTAATCAATCTAGGGGCATCAGGTGTTTTACAGGTCCAGCAACTGGCAGATAAACCTTTGTCGCCTTCAGCTATTGCAACACCAGTACGCAAGGTATGCGTCACGTCAGCAACAGCAAACTGATGCCCTCGAGGGCTATGGTATTCTTTGGCAAATGACGAACCCGCCCATAAAATGATATTGGCAGGATATTGCGCCAGTATATCGTCTCGTTCGACTTGTTCTTCTGTTGCTTGCCAAGAGTCATATTGTTGTGGAAACTTAAGTTGATTAGGATCCACTTCAGCACTTTGAAGCGACCAAGACGTTAGACTCAGCAATGCCATTGCGCTAATAATAATGCTTAACCCTACCTTGCTTCGCATTGGCCGAGTCGCTTTCATTATTACATCGATAAGTAGATCCATCATATTGCTAACCTTTCTCCAATCTCTTAATTTACAGCGCTACATTGTTCGATAAGTCTGTAGCACTACTTTTGAACTGTTTAGTATAGCGTCATCAATTTAGCTCACGTTATCCAGGACGACCATCAAGACGTGGACGCAGTAAAATCGGCGCGTAAAACCACACAAATAAACCAAAACCGATAAACCAACATGCTCCTGCGGCCCATAACCAAATTTGGGTGTATTCAGGCATCAACAAAGGCATTCCTGCACGTAAAATAGCGGCGAGAGGCAAACATAAAAATGCCCACGTCATATTAGGGCCTTGATAGATATTGCGACTAGTATGCCCAAGTGAAACGCGTGAAATCATTGATAAACATAATGATGCGATGCCGCCAATAGCAAATAAATGCAATAAGGTACGATAGGCATATTCGTTATCAATGTTGATTGCCATCAATAACAATGTGATTGGCAACGATAGATACGAAATATGCAATGACCACAGCATCGGCTCTTTTAGGGTTTTATGTGCTTGCCAACGAGCAAAACGGACTAAATGTAATATACCTGCTACTGCAAGCAGTGCTTGTTCAATCCCCTTTGGAAACCAATGACTTATTGCTTGAATAAACAGTAAACCCATTGCTAATAATAATGTATTTTCTAACACATTAATGGGATCAGGCTTGGGTTGTTGAATTTTCATTGCGGTAAAAAATGGTATAACTCGACCGCCAACAATGGTAATAACCATGGCAAGCCACCAAATCATTCCTTGCCATAATTGGGTCGACAACGAAAAGTTACGTTCGGACAAGGCGTAATAACTGGCTAAATTAACCAACAATGCGACCACCAGCATGATAGGAAAACCTATATTGCGCCATTGTTTAACCGGATAAATACAGCGCCACAATGCCAACGCACTTAACCCTAAAAATAAGCTGTCAAATATTGCAGGTAATATCAAAGGAATGTTCATTGGTAATAGCAACATTAAGCGGGCAATGAGCCAACAACCAAAGGTGACCATTAACGCGCGCCCCGTAATAGTGGGTTGATTGGTCCACGCTTGCACTGCTGTGAGTAAAAAACCGCACACAATAGCCATAGCGAAACCAAATAACATTTCGTGAGGATGCCACCATAGCGGCACAACGTTGGCCCAAAACTCACTGTTAAATAAGCTATATTGCGGAGTAAACCAGCCCATTAACCACAACGGGATGTATAACGCTGCGACACTTGCTCCACCTAAAAAAAACGGTCTAAAACCCAAACGCCATATTGCAGGAGTGTTATCAATTTCAGCAGGATCATCAATATTCAGCATAAGCAGTGCACTCACTTAGTGGATTAACATCAACAAGATTTAAACATGTATAATATATAAATCTTTAATATAGCCATTCTATGCTGTTAATTGATGTGCTTCAATCAATACTCATCAATCCACTCACCAGCCAAGCTCATAGTGTGATCTAACGCAAAAAAAGCCGCTATTATCATAAGAGATAATAGCGGCTTAATTGTGTTGTTGCTGATTTCTCGAACTAAAATGGACTCAGTAACCTGAGTTCAAGATAAAAAACGGCTCTCAAACAGCCCTTTGTCTTGCTAACTGCGTTAAATGTTGATCGAAACAATTAACCACGCTTTAGCGCACTTAGTACTTCTATCGCCCGCAAGCGTGCCATCTTGTGTTCAACAATAGGTTGTGGGTATCGGTCATCCTGGCGTTGTGCAAATAAGTCATTCACATTGATGGTTTTGGGTTGATGAATATCGGCCAAAGACCAAGTAGACAATTCGGGAACATAATGCTTTATGAAACTGGCATCAGGGTCGAACTTACTACTTTGCGTCATTGGGTTAAATACGCGAAAATAAGGTTGCGCATCGCAGCCTGTTCCTGCTGACCATTGCCAACCACCATTATTGGCGGCTAAGTCACCATCAATTAGTTTTTGCCTAAAATATCGCTCGCCCCAACGCCAATCCACCAATAGGTGTTTAGTTAAAAAGCTGGCTACCACCATGCGTAATCGATTATGCATCCAACCGGTTTGATTTAATTGACGCATAGCAGCATCAATAATTGGATAGCCTGTTTGGCCATCACACCAGGCGGTAAACTCAGCAAGATTATTGCGCCACACAATGCCGTCGCCTAACTCATTAAAGTTATGGTTCATGGATAGGCGTGGAAATGCCACCAGTAAATGGCGATAAAACTCACGCCAAATCAATTCATTTAACCACGTTTTTGCGGGGCAAGTATCATCAACTAAGGCTTGAGGATAACGCGCTAATATCGCTGCGACACATTGACGTGAACTAATAACCCCAATAGCTAAAAAAGGCGATAATCGACTGGTTCCTTCAAGGGCTGGAAAATCCCTCTCAGCTTGATAATCTGCAACTTGGTTTGCTAGAAATTGATCCAGTATTCGCTTTGCAGCGCCTTCTCCAGCAGACCATTGCTCACTAGACATTTTATCGCAGTTAAATACCACTTCACTGGGAGTTGCCAGTACTGCAGCGATTGGCGCAGGCACCGCGACCGGAACAATCGCGCGCTGGCCAGCAATGCTTTTCCACTTTTTAGCAAAAGGGCTAAATACTTTGTACATATCACCAGCCAAGTTTTTCACTTGCCCAGCTGCTAATACACAATCTTGGTCGATTAACGTTAATGGTACACCGCTATCGATTAAAGCGCGGTCTCGACGACGTTCATTTATTTCAGGCTCATTGGCAGCATACACAGCGGCAATATCATGCTGTGCGATATAAGCGGCTAACAGGGTTTGTACTTCATCGAAGTCTTGTGCGTGCAACACATCTAGATGAATACCTAACACCGCCAATGCCTGCGCTAACAAATTGACATGTCGCTGGATAAAATCAATTTGTATCGGTGCAACATCATGCTGCGCCCATTGTGCTGGTGTGACAAAATACACAGCTCGAACATGACTATGATTACTGGCAGCAAACTCACACGCAGCCACTAAAGCAGGGTTATCCGCCAAGCGTAAATCTTGCCTAAACCACATTAAACTATTCATAGAAGTCATTCACAATCGACCTAATAAGCATAACGAAGCTTAAGCGCTTCTGGATGTGGATTTAAATACACTTGGTCTTGAATATACGGGGTATGAAACTCACGCACATAATGGTTAATCAAGGTAATTGGCACTAGCAAAGGCAGCAGCCCTTGGCGATATTTTAAAATTGACTCACTCAACTCTTCTTTTTGTTCAGCGGTTAACTGCTTCTTAAAATAGCCTTGAATATGCTGCAAAGTACTGGTGTGATTTTTACGGGTGGCAATAATTTTAAGTGCCGTCATAAAGCCTTCAAAATATTGTTGCGCAGTTTGCTCAACATCTTGAATATCGGCCAATATAGGCCCTAAATCACGATACCACTTTGGGCTGTGAGCCATTAATAAATACTTATAACGCGAATGGAACTGCATTAGCTTATGTTTAGTGATGCCCGATTTAGTCATTTGCTTCCAATCGTTATAAGCAAATACACGGGTAAAAAAGTTTTCTCTTAATGGCAAGTCATGTAAACGGCCTTCTTCTTCTACTGGCAGAAATGGGTAGCGTTCCATTAATTTTTTTGCAAAAACACCGATGCCGGTTTTAGTGCCATGATTGGTACCAATTTTGTACTCGGTAACCCTTTCCATGCCACAGGTTGGTGATTTGGCACATAAAATATAACCGCCAAGGTAATCAAGCTCTTCCACTTTGGCTTGGGAGTATTCATTAAGCTTGTCTGTCACATCGAGCGTTCCATCAGCACTGCGAATATGCACTACATCGCCATCTCGTATTTGACGGATACTTTTGCGTGGTGCGCCCATGCCAATCGCCATTTCAGGGCAAACAGTGGTGTATTCAAAAAATGGTTCTATTTCTTGTCTACAGTAATAAGAGTTTTTGTGTCCGCCATCAAAGCGGACTTGGTTACCCAATAAGCAACTGCTGATCCCAATTTGGATTTTTTCTGGCACAAATGTATCGATATTTGGCATATTATGCACTCCTGTGGCAACTGTAATATTCCCAAAGTGGGATAAAAAAAGATGTCATGCTAACTACATATACTATTAAGCAAAAATACGAATAAAACACCCATTAAGTTCATTATTTATAGGGTTATTTATCGTTTTTGCAATATGAGCCTACATATTAGTCAAATAACGCACACAAAAAAACAGAACCTAAGTTCTGCTTCATTATTCATCTTTTACTTGTCTTCCACCTGAACGGCCCAGATTAAGCTTCAACAGGATTAACTATTCGCTTTGTTGCCGACGCGTTCTAATCCCCACACCAAACCAATCCCCACCAGCAGACACACTATGGCAATGATAATTTGTGATGATTCGCCAGTGATTTGCTCAAACTGAAACGGAGATAAATTTTGCTCAACCAAAGGCACTAATTCACCCTTAGAATTCTCGCGCCAACTGATCACTTGTTTCCATGGCCAAATTTTACCTAGCGTCCCGAGCATTAATCCCGTTAAAAATAATAACGTCGTGTCATGGAATTTACGTAACAAGGCCGATAACACATGACTAAAACTTAATAATCCAACCACAGCACCAATCGCAAAACAGGCTAAATAAACAATATCAAAGCCTTTAGCTGCCGCTAATACCGCTGGATACATCCCTAAAAGCAACAAAATAAAGCTGCCTGAAATCCCAGGTAATATCATGGCGCAAATAGCAATAGCACCACAAAAGAAGAAATTAAGGTAACTCACCTGCATTTCAATAGGATGTAACACTGTAATAGCCCACGCAAAGGCGACACCGACAATGAACATGGCAATCCGCATAGCAGTGAATTTGTTCACTTGCTTAAGCATATGAACCACTGAAAATAAAATTAATCCAAAAAAGAACGACCACACAGGAATGGGGTGAGTGACCAATAGCCAAGAAATCAATTTAGCTAAGGTAAAAATACTGGTGAGGATCCCACCAAATACACACACGAGAAAAGGACCGTTAATGTGTAAAAAGGCGGCTTTAATGCCTTTTTGTTTGATAATGCCCACTAACGACCAGTTTATTTTGCGAATGCCATCCAATAATGGGTCTAAAATACCGGTAATAAACGCAATAGTGCCACCCGACACGCCCGGCACAACATCTGCAGCGCCCATGGCCATACCTTTGAAATAATTCAATAACAGTGAGTCAGTTTTCAAAATTCATCCTTAATGTGTCTAATCACGTAAATTATACCTGTGCCCTTTGCAATGAGCGATGGAAAATATTCAACGGGGCTTTTCCGCAGGTTACAACAATGTTAATCTCGTCCGACCAGATAACGATTAGAGTTCATTTATGATCCCAACTAAACCCAATAAAGTCATGTCGCTATATAAGAAAGTCACTGCTTATCCATTTGGTAAACAGATTTTTTCTAAAATGGTGTCTCGAATGGCGCCCTATTTTGGCACAGTACACCCTTACATAAGTGATTTACGCGTTAACCGCTGCGAATGTTTAATCAAAAAGCGCAAGAAAGTCCAAAATCATATTGGAACCGTGCATGTGATTGCCATTTGTAATGGTCTGGAAATGGCCATGGGTACGATGGCAGAAGCATCTATCCCGGCTCATTTACGCTGGATCCCTAAAGGCATGAGCGTTGATTACACCGCAAAAGCGGGCAGCGACATTTTATGTGTGGCAGAGGTAAAACCAGAACAATGGCAAGTGGGTGATATGTTAGTCGACGTAAAAGCCTATGACACTAACGGTGTTGTGGTGGTCCAAGGGCATATTAAGCTATGGATTTCAGAAAAACCTCAAAAATAACTAAGTAATTTAATCACCTTTATTCACTTTTGCTAGGGAAGCATAATGTTAAAAAATGGTCTGGCGCAAGCTAACACAAATCATCTCGGTAAAATCATTCCTGTCGCAGTTTTACTGCTAATGCTGATCAGTTTATATGGTAGCTGGTATACCATTGATCAGGGCGAACGTGGGGTATTACTGCGTAACGGTAAAATTATTGATACTGCAGAACCCGGTCTTGGATTTAAAATTCCACTGATGGATACCGTGGTTAAAATATCAACCCAAACTCACACCGCAAACTACCAAGGTTTACAGGCGTATAGCCGCGATCAACAACCAGCCACCTTACGCGCATCTGTCACATTTAGCATACCGCCAGATCGTGTTGAAGAAGTATATGCTAATTTCAAAAGTATCGACTTAATGGTGTCACGCTTACTCGACCGCCAAGTGCCAACCCAAATTGAGAATATTTTTGGTAAGTATACGGCTATTTCTGCGGTCCAAGAACGTATCAAGTTTGGTATTGATGTGACTGACGCCATTACTAAATCAATTAAAGGCCCGGTGACCATTAATTCGGTACAGATTGAAAATATCGACTTTAGCAACGCATACGAGAAATCAGTAGAAGACAGAATGCGTGCAGAAGTAGAAGTACAAACCCAATTACAGAATCTTGAAAAAGAGCGTGTTAGTGCCCAAATTGCTGTCACTCAAGCACAAGCGGAAGCGGACTCACAATTGGCACGAGCAATTGCCGAAGCTGAAAGTATCCGTATTAAAGGTAATGCAGAAGCATCAGCCATTAAAATTCGTGCTGAAGCGCTAGCGCAAAATCAAAATTTAGTTGAATTGACTAAAGCGGAACGTTGGGATGGGCGCTTACCAACAACTATGCTACCTACAGGTACGATCCCGTTCCTTGAAGTACAAACAACCAAATAAGCCTGCCGACTTACTTCACAAAATACTTAACAAACCAAGCGTGCGGCATTAAGCTAATCGCTTGGTTTTTTTATAATCGTTCCCCTTCCCTAAACGCATTATCTAGTTGCATTACCGTATTTGGCTGGTAATCTCTAACAGCGCCTCTTTAATGAATAAAGAGGGTTTATAAACAGCTAAAAGTAAAAGGAATTAAGCGATTAACACTGCAACGAACATGGATGAGCATAGCGCTCCAATCAAACAAGCACGTTTGGCTAATCTTGACGCTATCAGAGGGCTTGGCGTATTAGGTATTTTCTTCCTTAATATCTATTTTATGGGCAATAGTTTTTTCGGTTACGCTCCTCATGAGGTTCAACCCACCAGCGACATTATCCTACTCATTTTTAGCAATTTCTTTTTAGAAGGTCGTTTCTTTAGCCTATTTGCGATGATTTTTGGGGTGGGAATGCTAATCCAATACCAACGCCAGCAAATGAGAATGGAGACAGCCACCACTACTCAGCAGAATAAACGCATAAAAAGCCGTCTGTATTGGTTAATTGCCTTTGGCGTAATACACGCTATTTTCATCTTTCCTGGCGATATATTATTGTCTTATGGTGTCAGTGGATTATTGGCTTTTCGCTACATTAGCCTCAATGCCGATGAACTAATCCGTAAAGCTAAATGGTTTATCTTTTTATCATTTATACCCATCGCACTTATTTCGCTCATGCCAGACGATCAAGTTTATTCACGAGATTCAGCTTTCTTCATCGAGCAACTTGCTGCTTGGACCGGTAGCTACCAACAACAACTGACCCTGCACCTAACCATGTTTGCGTACATGCTGGCGGTTATTCCATTAACGTTAATGTGGTATATCACCGGCTTAATGCTTTTAGGGATGGCGTTATATAAACGCAATATCTTTGTTGATGGATTGGATAATAAAACCCTGTGGCAATGTGTATTTTGGGCCATCACATTAGCATCATTAGACTCGATATTAAGTCTAAGTGGCAATCAGATGTTGGAGTCGATGTCTGATCTTTTATTGTGGTTCAGCGCTATTGCGACAGCTTTGATTTATATCCACATTATTGTTAAATTCTGCCAAAATACGCCACATAGACTGAAACTACTGCAAAACGTCGGGCGGATGGCGTTTAGTTTGTACATTCTCCAGTCAATAGTCGGTATTTTACTGTTACGTTATATCGCACCAGACTGGCTGTACTCACTAGACAGGATAGGTTACGTCTCAATTGCGATTATCTACAGTGTATTTCAACTGTTGTTAGCGGATGTCTATTTACGAAAATTCAATCAAGGCCCATTAGAAAAGCTTTGGCGTGTGTTAGTCTCCCGCACAAGCTAATGAAAAATATACATTTAAAAGAAGAATCTATGCAACTACCATTGTGTGCAATGCTGATTGGTCTCATCAGTATGACGAAATCAATATGATAAAGTTAATCTCACAGAGCAGGCACTAAAATGAATAAGTTTGCTTGGTTGATGTTGCTGCTCATTGGCGCTATTTTTGCCACTATTCAGCCCTGGTTAGCTGGGGTATATGGCCTAATTAATCTGGTCACTTATAGTTTGTATTATCGTGATAAATCTGCCGCTAAACAGGGGCAATGGCGCATAAAAGAAAGCACCTTACAGTTTTTTTCTTTAATTGGCGGCTGGCCAGCAGCGCTACTCGGCCAGTATCACTTACGTCATAAAACCCAAAAATCGTCTTTTAAACGGATATTGTGGTGTTGCATCATACTCAACTCAGTTGGAGTCAGCTTATTGTGTTATCAGCTGTGGCATCCGTTATTAGACGCATACCGTTAAGCTGTTGGTTCAATTGTCGCTTCAATCGTGTTGATGAGTATTAGCTCAGCAATTTTTACGCTAAACTAGCCACACTATCTACCCAACAATTCGAGATCAATTATGCGTATGATTTTGGCCGTGCTGGTCATTGCGGGCGTTATTTTTTATTTTTTCACTCAATCTAACAATTCTAAAGCCGCTAAAGAAAATATTGAGAAAGGTAAGATTTTTTTAGCTGAAAATGCCAAACGCGAAGGCGTCAGCCAAACCTTATCTGGCTTACAATATGAAGTACTCGTTAAAAGCGAGAATACTGAACACCCTAGCGCAAAAAGTAAGGTTACCGTGCATTATCACGGCACACTCATTGACGGTAGCGTATTCGACAGCTCTGTTGATCGCGGCGAAACAATCAGCTTTGGTTTAAATCAAGTGATAGCCGGTTGGACCGAAGGTGTACAACTCATGAGTATTGGCGACAAATTCCGTTTTTATATTCCAAGCCAATTGGCTTACGGCAATCGCTCAACAGGTAAAATTGAAGGTGGTTCAGTACTGATTTTTGATGTTGAGTTATTTGAAATCAACTAATTGTCTGTTCCGTAGATGAAAGCCTCCTTCGGGAGGCTTTTGCATTTTCTGAGTTACTAAGTACTTTATTAATTTTAAACTGTTGTTGACAGTTCTAACCAACAGGTTAAACATAACAATAATAACCCGATATTTTTCAACTATCGCCCAGTAAAGGATTACACATTGGCTATCCCTAGAGTCTTTATCAGTTCCACTTGTTACGACTTAAAACATATCAGAGAAAACCTGAAATACTTTGTTAAAACCATAGGTTACGAGCCAGTACTTTCTGACGATGGTGATGTTTACTACGGTGTAGATACACATACACATGACGCTTGCCTGAGTGAAGTTGCTACTTGCCAATTGTTCATCTTGATCATTGGCGGGCGATACGGTGGTGAACATAAAGACAAAGAAGGGTCTATTACTAATAATGAGTATCGAGAAGCTGTCAAAAATAAGATTCCTATTTTTGCGTTAGTTGAGAATGCAGTTTATTCAGACCATCATACTTATCTTTCAAACAAGAAAAGTAATCCTGATTTTTTTGAGCAAATAACATATCCAAGTATCGACAACATTAAGATTTTTAGCTTCATTGATGAAGTAAGAAAAAACATTATTAACAATGCCTTAGTTTCATTTAACAACTTTGCAGATATGGAAAGCTATCTAAAGAAGCAATGGGCAGGAATGATGTATGACTTGTTAGCTGAAAGAACAAGAAATGACCATGCAAAGATAACCAATAGATTGATAGATGACCTCACTATTGCATCAAAAAAATCTGAAGAGTTAATCAAGATACTACTTCGTTCAACCGATGCTGAGCATGCAGAGGAAAAAATCAGTGAAGTTGAATTAAAAGCCAAAGCAGAAAGCTTTTTAGGGTGGATGTATGAATATTTTGGGACCAGCGAGTTCATAATGATTAATGCAACCGTGCTTCCAAATATCCAAGATTACGATAAATGGTATGAATATTTAGAAGCCACTACGGCATTTAATATTGATGTTTTCGAAGAACAAAATGGGCTCGCAGCTTACCTACATTCTCACAATGCAACTAAAGCAAAACTGTTATGGGAAATTTATAAAGACATGAAAAAAAATGTTATTCATACAGGTATTCAAGAAGCATTCGAAGCTCTGAAGGAAGTGGATGAAACAACTCAAAAAAACATTCTTGAACAACTTTTCACAATACTATGAATAAAAAAATTAATTAGTATAAACAGTATTATACACTAAAACTGTAGTTGTTATTACAACGGCACACTCATTGACGGTAGCGTATTCGACAGCTCGGTTGATCGCGGCGAAACAATCAGCTTTGGTTTAAATCAAGTGATAGCCGGTTGGACCGAAGGTGTACAACTCATGAGTATTGGCGATAAATTCCGTTTTTATATTCCAAGCCAATTGGCTTACGGCAATCGCTCAACCGGTAAAATTGAAGGTGGTTCAGTATTGATTTTTGATGTTGAGTTATTTGAAATTAACTAAAAATTAAATAATAGATGACATAGTTTTCACACTAAGAACTACACCAAAAACCCAAAGCCTCCATAGCGGAGGCTTTTTGCTATTGCTTGACTCATACCACTTAGCTAATTTTTCTTAATCCTCCAGTTCCCCGAAAACAACTTAATAAAAACTCATAAATCTGCAGCTTCAAGGATTCTCCGTCCGAAGTGTCCGAAATAGCGTGATAAAAATGCCGTAGTGACATCATGGATGATGACACAGACTCAGGGGTACATGGATGTACCATCTGAGCCGTTAGGCGATTTTTGTTATGCTATGAGGATCAACACTTTGTCGGAGCTGCTGGGGTGATCCAAGAGGGGAAAGCAGTGTTTCCCTTCTTGGTCGGGTGTGGGCGAAGCGCCACGACGTTAAGCTGACTATATTTGTCAGTGATAATTAAAAAAATATCATGCTAGATAAAACGGATCATCAATCGACTTCGCAGGCGCTGTAAACCATTTAGGCCCTTGCGCTGTCATGTAAAAATGGTCTTCATGACGGATCCCAAATTCCCCAGGTACACATAACATTGGCTCGTTGCTAAAACACATGCCCACTGCCAGCGGGGTAACATCATTACGCACCAAATATGGCCATTCATGAATATCTAAACCGATACCATGACCAGTACGATGAGGTAAACCTGGCACGTTGTAATCTGGACCAAAGCCTGCGGCTTCTAACACGACACGAGCAGCTGCATCCACGTCACTACACAGAGTCCCTAACGTAGCAGCATCAAAAGCAGCAATTTGTGCATCTTGCTCAAGTTGCCATAATTGACGCTGACGAGCATTAGGCTCACCAAATACATAAGTGCGAGTAATATCAGAGTTATAGCCTTGTAACTGGCAACCGGTGTCAATCAATACCGTGTCATTTTTCTCAAGCGCTTTAGGTGATTTAACCCCATGCGGATAAGCGGTATCTTCACCAAATAGCACGATGCAAAAATACGAACCTTTGGCTGCGCCCACGGCATAGTGAGCTTGGTTAATAAAGTCTTCCACTTCTGCAGTGGTGATGCCCTCACGTAAGATACTGGCGGTGGCTTTATGCACTTCAAGGGTCATGTCTTTAGCGCGTTGCATTAAGGCAATTTCAGCAACCGACTTAATCATCCGACACCCTGCCGTTACTGTTGTCGCACTTACAAATCGATGCTGAGGAGCTGCTTGGGCAATGCCATCGCTAATAAAAAAGGCGGTTGATTCATCAATACCGATTTTTGCTTGGTTCAAGCCGATGTTATCCAGCACGTCGGCAAATAACTGATATGGGCTTTCATCTTCATGCCACGTATTTACTTGACCTTTTATGGTCATATAACCCTGTAACGTGTCGAGTTCAAATGCAGGTGCAATATACTGAACCTCACCCACAGCGGGGATAATAGCACCCACCATACGTTCGCTAGAAAACCAACGAGTACCCGTAAAATAGTACAAATTAGTACCAGCATTCACATAGATTGCTTCTAAACCATGTTGCGCCATCAATCGTTGTGCATGTTGAATTCGTTGATTAAATTCATCATCACTTATCGCTGCTACACCGTGAGTCATATTCGTGAGTGTGGCTAATGCTTGTTGCGGGCTAACGCCGCCGACACCGATTGTCATAGGTTTTCCTTTGGTTATTTTTATTGTTATTTATTTAGAGTCTGTGGAAATCAAATCATCTTACCTTGTTTAAATATACAAGATAATCAATATCAACAAGGATACCGTCTGTATCGCTTTGTTACCATTGTATACAATATAAGTTTACAATTTTAATCAGTCTGCTCCACATTATGTCAGCGACTTCACTTGCCAGTTTGCCGTCACGCTTGCGATAATCGCAGTTCATTCTACAGAGCTGAGTTCATCAGTCGCCTCCAACGGAGAAACCATGTCCAATATTATTGCTACGCGTCTTAACGCCATTCGCCAACAGCTTGAAGTAAACCAAATAGATGCATTCATCATTCCTCGAGCTGACGAATATTTAGGTGAGTATGTCCCTGCTCGTAATGAACGTTTACATTGGGCCACTGGTTTTACGGGTTCTGCTGGCATGGCAATCGTGTTAAAAGACCGCGCAGCAATATTTACCGACGGCCGTTACACAGTGCAAGTACGCCAACAAGTAGACGGTAACTTATTTGAATATTTAAGCCTGTATGACGACCCGCAAATTGACTGGTTAATTGATACATTAGCTGCAGGCGCTAACGTCGGCATCGACAGTCGCTTACATACCCTTGCTTGGTATCAACAAACCAAAGCGCAATTTGATAAAGCCCAAATCAATTTAGTTGAAGTAGATAGCAACCCGATTGATGTGAGTTGGTTAGACCGCCCTGCACCGTCAGCATCCACCATGACGTTATTTAGCCACCAAGGTGCAGGACGTAATAGCGTCGACAAACGTCAACAAATTGGTCAGCTGGTTAACAAGCAAGGCGCCGATGTTGCCCTTGTTGCCGCATTAGATTCATGTTGTTGGTTACTGAATATCCGTGGTAATGACGTTCCACGCTTCCCCGTCATACTTGGCTGCGGATTATTATCTAGTAATGGCGATATGACATTTTTTACCGATTTAGCTAAAGTGCCGCAAAATATTGAACAACACGTAGGTGCTGGGGTGAGCTTTAAAGATGAAGCAGAACTGGCAACCGTATTAGCGCAAATGAATGGCGTTAAGCTATTGGCCGACCCTCATTCTGCCAACGCCTATTCGCAATTACTGGCACAAAAAGGCGGTGCTAAACTGATTGTGGGTACCGACCCGGTTGCATTACCTAAAGCACAAAAAAATAACGCCGAATTAGCTGGTATACGAGCGTGTCATATTCGTGATGGTGTTGCCGTCAGCCGCTTTTTAGCCTGGTTAGACAGCCAAGTTGAACAGAACATTATGCACGATGAAGCACAACTTGCTGACAAATTAGAGAGCTTTAGATTGCAAGACTCGCTGTATCGCGAGCCAAGCTTTGACACTATTTCAGCCACTGGTGCCAATGCCGCTATGTGCCATTACAACCATAATAATGGCACCCCAAGCACCATGACCATGAACAGTATTTACTTGGTCGATTCTGGCGCTCAGTACATAGACGGCACCACCGACGTCACCCGCACCATCGCCATTGGCAAGGTGACAGACGAGCAGAGAAAAATGGTCACGCTGGTATTAAAAGGCCACATAGCCCTTGATACAGCCCGCTTCCCTAAAGGCACCTCTGGTGTGCAACTCGATGCATTTGCTCGTCAGTATTTATGGCAGCATGGTTTTGATTATGACCACGGAACGGGCCATGGTGTCGGTCACTTTCTAAGTGTTCACGAAGGCCCGCAGCGCATTGGTAAAAACGTCAATGGCGTGGCATTACTACCAGGAATGGTATTGTCGAATGAGCCTGGTTATTACCGCGCCGATGGTTTTGGTATTCGCATCGAAAACCTAGTCACAGTGCAACATTGCCAAGCATTGGCAGGTGCAGAGCGTGAAATGTATGAGTTTGATGTATTAACCCATATTCCAATGGATGCACGCTTAATCGATAAGTCATTGTTAACTGATTTTGAAGTGAACTGGTTTAATCAATATCAGCAAAAAGTTCGTCAAACCTTAGCGCCATTAATGCAAGGTGACGAGTTAGCATGGCTCAATAAAGTGACTGTCGCGATTTAAGCGCCATCCAGTTCAACATAACGCGTAAGCACTGAATATAGGGCTTTGGAGCAATAACATGTCCAAAGCCCTTTGAATTAAAGCACCATCAAGTGCAAACTAAAGCGCCAGTGAATCTACCGACTCACAGCAAACATTATAATTCCTAAAAAATGGTATTAATTGCCATGCCAAGACGGTAATCAGTTATTAGTGTTGAATACTCAAAGGCAGTGATTACAACAGCGAGTGACTTTTATGGTGAGATATACGAGCAATCTGTTTTTTGGGTACGTTTTTTACCCACATAGCAAAAAAATGTTAGCCGCTTCCTATTTCCCCATTGTCGATTGTTGTAAACTCCGCGCCAACAAAGGCTGTGTTGGTAAGAGTAAATTTTACCAGACATGTGTATAACAAATTTGTTTACCACAATACTCGCAGGTCACTAACGCTATATGCGCCAAGTGGATCTCTCACCTAAGTCGTTCTCGTTTGGGGCTCTACCTGCCATAGCCGTGTCGCCAATGAATAACCATTGGTTAACTGATAATTTAAGAGATCAAAAGGTATCATCACTATGAAGTCTGAACAGACTCTCTCTAATTCTGCTGCTGTTTCTGATTCGTTTTTGGATCGCTATTTCAATATTTCTGCCCGTGGAAGTACCTTAAAACGTGAAGTCATTGCTGGCTTAACGACGTTTTTGGCTATGGTTTATTCGGTGATTGTGGTGCCAAACATGTTGGGCACTGCGGGGTTTGATCCTGCGGCGGTATTTATCGCTACCTGTTTAATTGCCGCGTTTGGTTCGTTGCTCATGGGATTATGGGCTAATTTGCCGATGGCCATCGGTTGCGCAATTTCACTCACTGCATTTACTGCATTTAGCATGGTGCTAGGCCAGGGAATATCGATTCCTGTCACCCTTGGCGCTATTTTCCTAATGGGTATCGTATTTACACTTGTAAGTGTCACCGGTATTCGTCAATGGGTACTCACTAACTTGCCAACCGGTATCGCTCACGGTACAGGTATTGGTATTGGTTTGTTTTTACTGCTTATCGCGACCAATAGCGTGAAATTGATTGTATCAAACGATGCCGGTTTACCCGTAAAGCTTGGTGATATTAATAGTTTACCGGTTATAGCAACAATAATTGGTCTTGCTATGACAATTGGGCTTGAGCGCCGAGGCACGCCGGGTGGCATATTGCTGGTCATCGTCGGGCTATCGATCTTTGGGTTAATATTTGATCCTAGCGTAACTTATCAAGGCCTATTTGCTTTGCCTGATTTGATGTCTGAAACGTCGCTTATTGGCCAGCTCGATATTATGGGCGCACTGAATCCAGTGGTACTGCCTATTGTGTTGGCATTAGTGATGACCGCTATCTTCGATGCAACAGGCACAATTAGAGCGGTTGCAGGACAAGCGGAACTTCTCGATGATAAAGACAATATTGTTGGTGGTGGAAAAGCACTGACATCAGACTCTGTCAGCAGTATTTTTGCTGGCGTAGTCGGCGGCGCTCCAGCCGCTGTTTATATTGAGTCCGCAGCGGGAACTGCAGCAGGTGGCAAAACCGGCCTGACCGCGACCATCGTCGGCTTACTATTTTTGATAATGATGTTTTTAGCGCCGTTAAGCTTTTTAGTACCTGTTTATGCGACAGCTCCAGCGCTAATGTATGTTGGATTACTGATGCTAAGTAACGTCACCAAGCTTAATTTTGACGATAAAGTGGATGCAATGGCAGGCTTAACCTGCGCGGTATTTATTATTTTAAGCTGTAATATCGTTACTGGGATTATGCTTGGGTTTGTTACCTTGGTTATTGGCCGCATATGCAGTGGCGAGTGGCGTAAACTGCGACTTGGGGTTATCTTAATCACTCTCGGTTTAGTCGCCTTTTACATGGGTGGCTGGGCGATTTAACCCAATTGTAAATTCAATATTAAGGCCAGCCGTCGAGGCTGGCCTTTTTGTTATTGACGGAAATATTATCGAATATCAAACCAGCCTTTAGCTCCTGCAATAACGGCATATATAGAACCAAACAAAACCTCAAAAAGGCAATAGGTCACTTTAGCCCGTTGGCGTTAGTCAGTTATGGTTTGAAAAGTCTCTTTGAAGTGGTCAATATGCATGGTGAGCTCCCGGAAAAAGGGAGTATAAGATCATAGCTAAATGTTAACGTCAGATCGTCCATTAAATTGATTGAAAAACATTCACGATCTCGCCCTGGTTTCTTCATAGTTGAATTTCAGCATACATTCCCGTATTTGAGACAGAGAATATTAGAAAATAATGGTGTTACTTAAGCGTATGACATTGAACCTATTAGAACAACATATTCCCAAATTGAGTAAGCAGAAAAAATGATATTAAATGGTAAATTTAGAGCTTAAGTATTCACTAGTCCTGAATATAATGAATTGTAGTTCATCCCCCTCTAAATACACCCTAATGGATAATTTATTTAAATACATTCATCTGATATTCTGCTGGAATTATATAATAAAAATAATATATTAAAAATTTTGCTATATGCTAAATAATTTCACGCCAGAATAAATACTTATTTTTAGACGACTCATTGTTAAAGGAATGTTTATGAAAAAAATGCCCAATTGGGATATCTTGAAAAAAAACTACCCAGCATTTCCAGCCCCTGCTGTTTTTAAGCAGATTGGAGGTAAAGTTGAACTGAATTTTGATATTGGTGTGTTTGGAAATGCATGTGCAACGAGAGTATCTAAAGCTCTTAACGGTTCAGGAGGCTTACATAAAATCCCTTTTTACAAAGCCGTTGGTCCCAACGGAAAACTTGAGGGACAAGTGTCCTCTGGCAGAAATAAAGACTGGTACATTTTTAGAGTAAAAATATTAAAAAAATATTTAACTGAAAACTATGGTGCACCAGAATCCTTCACACCAGAGGAATATGAAAATAATATTAAAAACCGCAAGGGTATAATTATTTATGAAGTAAATGGATGGTCTGATGCGACCGGACATGCAGATCTTTGGGATGGATCAAACTGCGTTTACCAAGGTTATGGCGATGTATCACACAAAATTCATTTTTGGGAAGCATCTAATGATTAAATATAAATTAGCATCACTCTTTATTTGTAGTGCATTAATTTTGTTTGGGTGTTCTGAAGTAAAAAAAAATAAATATCATTCTGATGACTTACTCGATTTCGCTGAGTCTAATTGTATGTTTTGGTATTTTAAATCAAAAGACTATGATTTATCTGACATCAAAAAAATAACTTCTGGCATTGTAGAATTAAGTCATTATTCGGCTGAAAAATTCGAACAAACAGCAATATTAGTCAAAGAATACGCCCCTGACGTATCAAGTAAAGAAAATACAGATATTGAGCTTTTGAAGTGTTTTATCCTTAAAAAAGATCAACAATTCCTAAATAAGCTTAATGGTATAAGAAAATTATAGTGTTAAAATAAACACCTGCGATGACACTCTTAATCTGAGTGACATCGTGGTTTAAATTCACTAGAATAACGTTCAATAACCTTCAATAACGTTTTCTGCACCACCACAGCTCTCCCAGCGATGCTTTTAGGTATGTAGGGGCAGAGTAAAATTTATTTGATTACCATAGATGTCCTAATCCAGAGAAGCACCTTTAGACTCTCAGCTCTATCACGTTTGTGTCCAAAAACGAGTTAGTAACGCTTGCAAAAGTCTAAATTTAACTCTGAACTTGAAGCCGTTGAAGACTCTTTATAAAAAAATGCGTGAGCCTGACAGGACGTCAGGCTAGCTTTCGCGATACAGGTCGTTCTTTGGCGTCCTGCCACCACGACATTCGTGGATCCATTCACTTCAGACACCCCATCGGAGGCGATAGCATTTTTACTCTTTATTGCAAAATGGGCCGAAGCAGACTACAAACTAAGTAAAAAGCTGGATAAATCCCCATGGCGACCTTTTCGCTGTTTGAAAATGTTGCGGGGCGGCTGGGCCAATTTTTTTATAAATAGTAAAGAGGGAACAGCCGTTGGTTTCCTCTTGGTCTGGTGTGGGCGAAGCGCCACGACGTTAGTGGCCGCAGGCCATAAGTTATAAACCATAAGCTAAAATATAGCCGCATTTAGTGGAATCAGGGTAAACTTATATAAAAAGATAAGTTCTAATCCACTTCTGTCCAAAAACGAGTTAGCAGCCCCGCACTTAAGATGCTGTAATTGCCATGACTATCAATCCATATCATCTAAACAATTCTCCGCTAAAAAATCTTATCGTTAGGCACAGATAAAGTTCAGGATTTAAACAAAAGTTTGTTATACTCCGCGGCCGCTTATCGATGGCACTCAATGGGGGTGTATCATTCAAGCTTAACGTTTTTCAACTATCCTAAGACGTTAATCAACCCAGTTAAGCATGATATCTGCCATTAACAATGGCTATAGGCCCAAATACTCTAGATTGACCTTGTGCAGCTAACTTAGCTTGTTGCAACTAAATCGCTTTGTTTTGATGTACATACAGGAACCGCACCATGAAATTCGAATCTTTTAGCTTCGCCCCAGAAATATTACGCGCGATCGCTGAGTGCGGTTATCAATCTATGACGCCAATTCAACAACAAGCGATCCCGGCAATCCGTCGTGGTGAAGATGTCCTAGCAAGCGCTCAAACAGGCACAGGTAAAACAGCAGCATTTGCACTGCCTATATTACAAAGAATGTGTGATAACCCAAAAGAGACGATGCCGTCTAACACTCGTACCTTAATTCTGACTCCAACTCGTGAGCTTGCCGCACAGGTTGCAGACAACATTAGCGCTTACAGTAAGCATCTTAATTTAACGGTATTAACCATTTATGGTGGCGTTAAAATAGAGACCCAATCACAAAAACTTAAACGCGGTGCCGACGTTATTGTTGCTACACCAGGTCGTTTACTTGAACACATTGTGGCGTGTAACTTAAGTTTGTCGAATGTTGAGTTTTTAGTACTCGATGAAGCAGACCGTATGCTGGATATGGGCTTTAGTGCTGACATTAAAAAGATTCTCCAAGCAGTAAACAAAAAGCGTCAAAACATGTTGTTTTCTGCGACCTTCTCTTCTGAGGTTAAAAAGCTAGCGAATGACATGCTTGAAAAGCCTAAAGTGATTACTGTTGATAAACAAAACACTACTGCCGACACCGTTAGCCAGGTGGTATATCCAGTAGAGCAGCGCCGTAAACGTGAATTAATATCTGAACTTATTGGTACCAAAAACTGGCAACAAGTGTTGGTGTTTACCGCGACTCGTGACGCAGCAGACAAATTGGTCAAAGAGCTTAACTTAGATGGTATTCCATCGGGTGTGGTTCATGGCGAGAAAGCACAAGGCAGCCGTCGTCGTGCGTTACGTGAATTTGTTGAAGGTAAAATTCGCGTATTAGTGGCCACCGAAGTCGCCGCTCGTGGCCTTGATATTAAAAATCTTGAATACGTTGTTAACTACGATTTACCATTTTTAGCCGAAGATTACGTCCACCGTATTGGCCGTACAGGTCGTGCAGGTAAAACCGGTGTGGCAATTTCGTTTGTGAGCCGCGAAGAAGAACGCACCCTAGCTGATATTGAAAAGCTAATCGGTCAGCCAATTCGTCGAGTCACAGTACCGGGTTATGAAGTGGGTAGCCGTGAAGTACTGCTTAAGCAGATTGAAAAGCGCCGTAGTTTTGCTAAAAAACAACAACGTGGTGATAACGCTGGCGCCCAGATGATTGCTGAGAAAAACATGGACGGACGTCGTGTTAAAGTGGGTAAAGTCAGCAGCACGGTTAAATACAAAAAGATTAAATAACTCAACTCGAAAGAGTTAATGGTAATAGAAAAAAGCGCTTAGGCGCTTTTTTTGTGTTTGAATGAAATTAATTGTGTGGTTATGAGGTCTACTTTAGTCGGGACATTACTCTATAAGGACTTATCATGTTAAAAACTCTGCTTATTGCCACCGCACTTACGTTAACCAGTTTAGCCAGTGTGGCTAAGCCTATTGCCAGTGACGAGAACAATGTCATGCCACTGCTCAATGGCCACCAGATACCAGCAATAACCCTGCAAGATGTTGATGGTAAAGCGGTTGAACTCAGTAAGCTTGTGGCGAAAAAGCCGACGATATTCTTCTTTTACCGTGGCGGTTGGTGTCCATTTTGTAATTCGCAAATGGGTCAGCTAAAAGCAATTGAACCTAAATTGCTTGAAATGGGTTTCCAGTTAGTGGGTATTTCACCAGACACGCCAGAAAAGATGCGCGCGTCGATGAATAAACAAGAACTCGATTATTTATTGCTGTCTGACACCTCAATGGCGGCATCGCAAGCATTTGGTTTAGCCTATTACACCAGTGCAGATATCACTAAAAAATATACTGCCAGTTTAGCGGTAACCAATGAACTGTTTACTACCCCAGCAGGTGAAAAACGCTTAGTGTTACCCGTGCCAGCTGTCTATTTGGCAGATAAAAGTGGTTTAATTCATTTTCAATATGTGAATCCAAACTACAAGGTTCGCCCTGCGCCAGAGCTAATTTTAACCGCTGCTGAGTTACTCGTTAAACCTTAGTTAACGCCAAATTCAAATAGAATCTAGCCAACATTAATCCAATAATGTTGGCTTTTTTAACTTACTCTTTTGAGTCAGCACCCTCTAATACAACACTATAGTGTTATGACACTTACCCACTCACACTTGGTGCTTTCAACAACGACACTTCTACACACCGATACATCTAGACTTATCGTAATTAAATACAATCTTTCATCACAAAAAACCTCGAAATACAGGCGTTTTTAGCCAATTAGTGCATTTTATATTGGATTTTCAATACCTCATCTCGTTACACTGTTCGGTATATAAGAATATCCCTACACAGAGGCTGTAAAATACCATGTCTATTGCTACTACATTTGGCACAGCAAATACTTCTGGCACGATTAAGGCGATGCTATTAGGTTGCGGTGAACTCGGCAAAGAAGTTGCCATTGAGCTACAACGTTACGGAATTGAAGTTATCGGAGTTGATCGCTACCCCAATGCCCCAGCAATGCAAATTGCCCATCGTTTTCATGTGATTAACATGCTGGATGCAAAAGCATTAAAAGCAGTTATCGAGCTTGAAAAGCCGGATTTAGTGATCCCTGAGATTGAAGCTATTGCCACCCAAACGTTAGTGGAACTAGAACAGCAAGGTTTACATGTGGTGCCAACCGCTAACGCAGCCAAACTCACCATGGACCGTGAGGGCATACGCCGACTTGCGGCAGAAACCTTAGCGATACCAACATCAAAGTACTTTTTCTGTGACACTCTAGCTGAATTTGAACAGGCCGTTACCGACATTGGTATTCCATGCGTGGTTAAGCCAGTAATGAGTTCGTCTGGTAAAGGCCAGAGTGTGATTAAGTCAGCACAAACCATTCAGCAAGCATGGGCTTACGCCCAAGAAGGTGGTCGTGCAGGTAAAGGACGAGTAATTGTTGAAGCTTTTATTCCATTTGATTACGAAATTACCTTACTGACGATTAGCGCCGTAAATGGTATCCACTTTTGCGACCCTATTGGCCATAGACAAGAAGATGGCGATTATCGTGAATCGTGGCAACCGCAGGCGATGTCGGCTGAGGTATTACACAAGGCACAAGCCATGAGCCAACGAGTTGTTGAGGCATTAGGTGGATATGGACTCTTTGGTGTTGAGCTATTTATTCGTGGTGATGAAGTGTATTTTTCTGAAGTGTCGCCAAGGCCACATGATACAGGTTTAGTAACCTTAATCAGCCAGGATTTATCTGAGTTTGCCTTGCATGTACGTGCGATTTTAGGATTACCAATAAGCAATATTGTGCAGCATGGTCCTAGTGCTTCTGCGGTTATTCTTGCCGAGGGCACATCCACCAATATCCGTTACCAGGGCATGGCTGCAGCCTTAGCGCCCGCGGATACCCAATTACGCTTATTTGGTAAGCCAGACATTGATGGTCGTCGCCGCTTAGGTGTGGCGTTAGCCCGCGATAACTCGGTAGAACAAGCAGTCGAAAAAGCAAAAACCGTTGCCAGCCATATCAAGGTACTGTTTTAACGTCACTGGATATTGTTCTGTCACCTAGCTGAACTGAATATCGATGAACTAAGCCGTGGAGTATCTGCGGCTTAGTTTTTTACTATTGGCATTGGTTTAGGCAGTGGTTTATCTGCTAAGTGAAAGTGGACTAACATTAGCAAACGAAACAGCGCTTTAAGTTTAAGATCTTGATCAAGCTTACCCGCGTGAATCAGTTTTTTCAGTACCGTTATTTTTATGTACAGTTTTTTAATCAACACGCCGCTTGGCTCACCTAGGTATTTATCGAACTCTTTATAACCCTCAATAGTTCGCGGTACTAACTTAGCCTGACTAATATGTAATCCCGACAGTATCGCTTTATCGAACGCTTGGGTTTCTAGCCCCTTGATAATGTCGGCTGCACTGAGTTGTTGCGCCAAACCATCCACAATAAAATGAATATTTGATTCAATTTCAAATTGCAGCGCATGGGTATCGTGGCGCACATTATCAAATCTGCTACGTTCTTTATCAACAAAATCAAACAGGACTTTCCATAGTGACATGTGTCGTTATCCGCTCTAGTTGTGAGTGTTAATCGAACGCTATAAATGACAGATCTAAACACCCAGCACTATATCTAAGTTATAAGCTTTAAATTCTAAACTCGAGACTCTAAACTCGAGACTCTAAATTTTAATCTAAGCTTTAAACTCGAGACTAAACAGGTTAAAAGTGGTTGGTTTAGTGATAGCTTTAGCCGTTAATTCTATTCAACATTTTACCTTGTTGAAAATAGAGAACATTTTCAAGCGCAATATTAAGTAGATTTTGTCTAGCTTGTAATGTCGCCCATGCAATATGCGGCGTGATAGTAATGTTGGCTGCACTAAGTAACGGATTATTGCTACTTGGCGGCTCAGTGGATAACACGTCAACTGCCGCAAAGCCGTTACCATTGTTAAGCCATTGAGCGAGATCATTTTCATTAATCAAATCGCCACGGGCGGTATTCACTAATAAACAACCCGGTTTAAGTAAGCGTAAACTGTCGCTATTGATCATGTATTTGGTTGCTGTACTCAGCGGACAATGCAGCGAAATAATATCGGCTTGTTGAAGCAGGGTGTCGCGTTCACACCATTGAATAGCATCAGGTAAATTGGTTTTAGGTTTAGCACTGGTAATCAACACTTTCATGCCAAACGCGACACCTAAATTGGCAACCTGTTGGCCAATATCACCATAACCTACCACACCCAGCGTGAGGCCTTTTAATGAGGTTAAGGGTGATAAGGTAAAACAAAAATCTCGTTGCGTTACCCATTGTCCTTGTTTTACGGCTTGGTCATGTAAGGCAACTTGTTGCTTATGATGTAAAATATGGGCAAACACCATTTGTGCTACGGCATCAGGACCATAAGCAGGAATATTAGTGACAACAATACCCTGCGCTGTTGCTGCATCAACATCGACCACATTGGTTCCTGTGGCAAGAACACCAATATAGCTTAATGCGGGCAGTTGCTTTAAGGTCGCGGCACTCAATAGCGTTTTATTGGTCAGCACGATTTGCGCACCTTGGCAGCGACTGACGATTTGTTCGAGTGTGGTATGGTCGTAAATATCACATTCGCCTAAAGCCTCAAGCGCTTGCCAACTCAAATCACCAGGATTAAGTGTATAACCATCTAATACCACTATTTTCATTTATTACCCCATTCCATTGTTTACAAAAATACGTTACTGGCTTGCGCTAACGCATTCCTCTAGAGGTTTTAATGCGCTCGTAAGCGGCTTGAATATCTTGTGCTTTGGTGTTGGCTAATTCCATCATCTCTTCAGGTAAGCCTTTAGCCACAAGCTTGTCTGGATGATGTTCATTCATCAACTTACGGTAAGTTCGTTTTACGTCTTGATCACTAGCGGATTCTTGCACGCCAAGTAGCACATAGGCATCAGTAAGCGGCATTTTATTACCTTGTGGCGACTGATGATGACTAAATTCAGCTTGCCAACGAGCCAGTAAAGCATCCAGTTGTGCAGCAAGGCCAAGCTTAGTGGCAATAACCGACAATATTTGCTTTTCATTGGCATGTAACTCACCATCGGCCAAGGCAGTTTGAATTTGGATTTCCAAGAACATTTGTGCTAACTCGACTCGTCCTTGAGTGGCTTGTCGAAACAGTTCTAGCTGCTTTAGCAAATCAAAATCTGCTTGGCGACCTTGACGAAAAGCCGTTTGCGCATCGATACGAGACTGACCAGACAACTTCATTTGATCCATTAACATGGTCGCTATACGAATATCGGTTTCAGTCACTCGCCCTGACGCTTTAGCAACATGGCCCATTACGGCAAATGTTGAATTAAAAAACATCGCCTGACGTTCACTGCCTTTACGCATTATCGAGGTTAACCCTTGGCGCCTATCAAAAGCATGGCCTAACCATAATCCTAAAATTGCACCAAAGAAACGCCCGAACATATACCCAATGATAAATCCAAAAACTTTACCCCAAATTCGCATGTTGTTTTCCACTACGGTTAATAATTAATAAACAGCTAGCCATTATCAAAGGCGTAGCTTAAAGCGGTAACTGAGTCTCTATATCAACTAACCGGCGCTGTAATTTATCCAGGCGCTCAAGTGTGCCGACATCGCACCAATAAGCATCAAAATGCTCACCTTGTATTTGTTGCTGGCCAATGGCTTGTTTAAGCAAAGGACCCAAAGCCTGTTTACCTTCAGGCAACTGGCTAAATAATTGAGGATGATAAATCCCCAGTCCAGCAAACGTTAACCTTTGTTCATCGCTCAAGGTTAATTGACCTTGGGCATCAATAGCAAAATCGCCCTGTGGATGATGTTCTGGATTATCCACTAACCACAAATAAGCTTGTGCTTCACCTTGGTTAATGCGTTTATAAGCCAAGGTGATGTCGGGCAAGTGATCGATAAAAATATCACCATTGATAACCAAAAAAGGTTCGTCCCCCAACCAAGGTAATGCTTGCTTGATACCCCCCGCCGTTTCTAACGCCGTGGTTTCTTCACTGTAGTTAATCTGCAAACCCCATCGACTCCCATCGCCTAGCATTTCAGGTAACTTATGTCCTAACCAAGCTTGATTGATCACAACCTCAGTCACGCCAATTAACGCGAGCTTTTCTAAGTGATATTCAATTAAAGGTTTACCTGCAACGCTCACTAATGGTTTAGGTAAGGAGTCGGTTAACGGGCGCAAACGCTCCCCGCGTCCTGCAGCCAGTATCATCGCTTTCATGCTTCGCTTACCGCCTCATTAGTATTTTTGTGGTTTACTAACGGTAAAATCACCCTGTGAACCCACAGACTAAAATCGGTAGTTTGTGGGTATTTCATCCCAATATCAGCAACATATTGTAAGGTTAATGGAATATCAGCCAGATAACCGCGCTTGCCGTCACGATGATATAACCGCGCAAAAATACCCGCAGCTTTGATATGACGTTGTAATCCCATTAAATCAAACCACTGGGTATAAGTAGCGTAATCAACATTTTCATCCATTAATTGGTGATCTATAGCGAGCTGATAATAATATCTCATCAAGTGATTAACGATATCATCTGGCCAACGTACGTAACAATCGCGCAGCAATGATACCGCATCATAAGTCACTGGCCCATGCACTGCATCTTGAAAGTCAATCACCGCTAACGCTTGATCATTTATCAGTAAATTACGGCTATGGTAATCACGGTGCATGCCCACTTTTGGCTGCGCCAGTGCATTGTCGGTTAAGGCTGCAAACGTAGCCGCAATCATTTGTTGCTCATTATCCGTCAATGCGTAATCTAAATGCTCTTTTAGTAACCAATCGACAAAAATAGCTAATTCTCTTGCCACAAAAACGTCATCGTAATCAGCTAACGGTCCATCTTCGGTTTCCGTTACCGTGGCAATGACCGGCAATAAGTTTAATGCCTGCTTATAATAGTCGCTCACATTGTCTTTATTCAGCACCGACAAAAGTTGTAATTCGCCTACATCAGTTTGTAAGACAAAACCATAGTCTTCGCAGGTTGCAAGCACTTCGGGTACCAGTAAGCCTGCATGTTGATAAGCCTTGGCCATTGCCACAAATGGCGCGATGGGCACTAAGTCGATCGGTGAATCTGAAACAATGTAATCAATACCTTGATGATGAAGACGAAAATAGCGTCGAAAACTGGCGTCGCCGCAGATCAAGTTAATGGCAACTTTATCGCCGAAATATTGGTATAACCAGTTACTTAACGCGACAAATCTTGGGTCAGATAAAATCATCTCAATGGCTCTTAACGAAAAATTGCTTTATTATAGCCAGCATAACATTTGGAAACAGCTAAAGAATGGAATGTTTCATCTAGCTGAGTATCTTTTTCTCTCCAAAACTTTCCGGAATCAGAATTCATAAATTATTGACAACAATGCAGATCCGTTATTTTCTGGCACTAAGCCTACTCCCAAATATCGTGTTGGCCGATGAGCCTACAACGACAGAAGCGCCTTCATTGCAATGCGTTGTTGCTCCGCCTGTGTCTCGTTCATTCGAAGACCGTGCGGCATTAACCGGCATATCAGACGATCAAATTGTTATCATTAGCGATCACTCTGCCGTTGCTTACAATAACCAAGCTGAGTTTTCGGGTGATGTGAGTTTCAGCCAGGGACTTCGCCATATCGCTGCTGACAACGCGGTATTAGATCAAAAACAACAACGCTTAAATGCAGAAGGTAACCTTATCTTTAAAGATGAGTTATTTACCGTCACAGCAGATACCTTAGAAGCCCAAATGAGCACGAATAACGCCACCTTAAAAGGGGCTCAGTATTGGCTACATGGGCAACAAGTACATGGCGATGCAGAAAAACTACAGATAACTTCAGACAATAATCTATTGCTAACAAAAACCAACTTCACTACCTGCCCTCCTGGTGATGAATCATGGTTACTTGAAGCTGATATGATCAAAATTGACAGCAAAGAAGAATGGGGTGAAATTTGGAATGCCAAGCTGCGTATTGCCAACATCCCAGTATTATATATCCCGTATATGACAGTGCCTGTATCAGATAAACGTAAAACCGGCTTCTTATTCCCAAGTTTTAGTACCAGCACCACTAACGGTGTAGAAGTTAGCACCCCGTATTATTGGAATATCGCCCCAGAGTTTGACTTAACTTTCACCCCAGACTTCATGTCTTCGCGTGGGTTGTATACCAAAACGGAATTTCGCTATCTCGCTGGCGAACAGCAAAATGGCCAGTTCAATGTCGAATATTTAGGTAGCGACAGTAAGCTAACCTCTAATGCTGACCGTTATTTGTATCACTGGAGCCATCAAGGCGCAGTCAACAAAAACTGGCGAGTAAGATCGGACTATACCGATGTGTCTGATAACAATTATTTCAACGATTTAAATTCCGACGTTAATCAGTCAACCGACAACCAGTTATCACGGATCGGTGAAGCTAGTTATTTTGAACGCAACTGGGACTTCAACATGCGCGTGCAAGACATTAAAGTGCTCGGTGAAGATGAAAAACCGTATCAAGTGATGCCACAGCTAAACTTTAATTATCGTTCTGCAGACATTTTTAACTCTATCGACTTTAAATTTAATTCAGAACTGACCAATTTCCGTCATCAAGATAATGAATATAATACCGCTACCCGCTTACATTTAGTGCCTAGCTTAATTTGGCCAATACAAGGGCCAGCAGGTTCATTTACCAGTGAAGTTAAATTACTGCAAACTCAGTACTGGCAGCAAAACATCGACGAAGACTCAACATTAGACGACAGTATAAGCCGTACGATTCCTCAAGCGCGTTTACACGGTCAGGTGAATTTTGAGCGAGCAACCCAATTGTTTGATGAACAATACCGTCAAACCCTTGAACCTCAGATTCAATATCTTTATGTCGGCTATGAAGACCAATCCAATATTGGTATTTATGACACCGCACAATTACAAGAAGACTATTATGGTCTGTTCCGCGATCGCCAATACTCAGGCTTAGACCGTGTTGCTGATGCCAACCAATTTACCTTAGGTTTTACCACTCGTTTGTTTGATCAAACTAACCGCGAAAAACTCAAGTTTAGCGTGGGGCAAATCATGTATTTGGAAAACTCTAAAGTCAGTATTGACGATGCTTTCGAAGAAACAACCCAGTCAACATCGGTATTAGCGGCTGAATTAGATGCCCAGTTATACAACGATTGGTTTGTGAGTGGTTCAGTACAACACGACACTGAAACGGGTGAAAACAAAAAGAATGAAATCACTTTGGATTATCGCCCAAGTAGCGACCGATTATTGCAGTTAAGCTACCGTTATGTACCCGACTTATTAAATACCAACACCAATGATCAAGTTGATATTTCCCAAGCAGGCGTGCGCACATCGTGGCCTATTAGTGACAACTTATATTTTGTCGGTAACTACTATTACGACCTCAATGAATCTCGTAATATTGAAACTTACACTGGCGTACAATACGAGTCATGTTGCTGGGCATTGCGCTTAAGTTATCATTATCGTATCAAAACCAACTACGATGATGATTTATCAGAAAGCGTTGACGGACGCGAAGAGTTTGAAAGCGGTGTTTACCTAAACTTTGTCATTAAAGGCTTAGGCGGATCAGGTCCGTTAGGGGTAGACGACATGTTAAATGAAGGCTTATTTAACTACCGTAAACCACTTTACTTGAGGAATTAGCATTCTTTTGTGATAGATTGCTGAACCTAGCGACAAACTCATAGTCCAATAACAACAAACATGCTGTTGAGTATGAAGTAGTAACCTTATTTTGGCGATGTATTGCCAGTTTATATTGAATCGAATGTGCCAAGGATTTTGTGGATGAAACACAGTAAAAAAATAATTTTTGCATTACTAGCATTAGCTATGAGTAACACCAGTGTTGCTGCGCCAATGCCATTAGATCGCGTATCAGTACAAATTAATGATGGCATCATTCTTGAGAGTGAAATCACCAACATGGTTTCAACTGTTAAAGCCAATGCTAAAGCAGCTAAACAAACATTACCGTCTGATGATGCCTTACGTACCCAGGTTATCGAACGTCTCATTTTAACTCACTTGCAAATGCAAATGGCTGAACGTATCGGCTTGCAGATTGGTGATTTACAATTAGACCAAACGATTGAAAACATCGCTAAAGAACAAAAAGTCACCGTTGCGCAAATGCAACAAACTATTGAAAGCGAAGGTACGAGCTTTAGCCAATATCGCGAACAGTTACGTCAAGAAGTCACTCTAGGTGAAATTCAGCGTATTCAAGTGCAACGCCGTATTCAGGTTTCACCACAAGAAATTAGTGGCTTAGTGAAATTGATTCAAGAGCAAGGTTTAAAAGATGTTGAGTTTCAAATTGGTCACATTCTGATTGAAATACCAAGCAACCCAACGAGCGAACAACTTGAAAGTGCTAGCCGCCGTGCAGAAATCGTGCTTAAACGTTTAAACAATGGCGACGATTTCCGTAGTACCGCTATTGCGTCTTCATCAGGTCCTAAAGCGTTAGAAGGCGGGATTTGGGACTTTATGAACATTAACGAAATGCCAACCTTGTTTGCTGAAGTTATCAGTAACGCCAAAAAAGGTGACATAATCGGTCCGATTAAATCGGGTTCAGGCTTCCATATTATTAAAGTAGTCGACACTCGTGGTTTACAAACCCAAGAAGTTGAAGAAGTAAAATCACGCCATATCCTGTTAAAGCCATCGCCGATATTATCGGAAGATCGCGCAAAAGCGATGTTAGCTAACTTTTTGACTCAAGTTCGTGCAGGTGACGCAGATTTTGCTAAATTAGCCACTCAGTACTCTGAAGATCCAGGTTCTGCAGCTAAAGGTGGTGAGTTAGGTTGGGCAGACCCAAGCATGTATGTGCCAGAGTTTACGCAAACATTAGCCAGTCTTCAGGAAGGCCAATACAGTGAGCCTTTCCGAACAACTCATGGCTGGCATGTAGTGCAACTTGAATCGCGCCGTAAAACTGATGCAACCGAACAATTTAACAGTAACCGTGCTCATCAATTAATCTTCCGTCGTAAGTTTAATGAAGAGCTACAAAACTGGTTAGACGAAATGCGTTCAGAAGCGTATATCGAAATCGTTGAGCCAGAAAGCAAACGAGGCTAAGCAAAATTAATGACTAAACGTATTGCCATCACTCCCGGCGAACCAGCAAGTATTGGTCCCGACTTAGTCATCAAACTCGCTCAACAGGCCTGGCCTGTTGAGTTAGTTGTTTGTGCCGACCAAAATTTGCTCATGACACGAGCAAAAATGCTTGGACTGCCTTTACAACTCAGGCCTTATCAACCATCGCAACCACCGAAGCCGCAAACAGCAGGCACATTAACCATTGCTCCTTTTGCAGTAGCAGAAGAAGTTGAGTGTGGTGTACTGAATGAAGCTAACAGCGCTTATGTAGTAGAAACTTTGCGCTACGCCGGTGAAAAAAATATGTCGAATGAATTCGACGCGGTCGTTACCGGTCCTGTGCACAAAGGCATTATTAACCAAGCAGGTATTCCATTTAGCGGTCATACCGAATTTTTTGCACTACAAGCTAATTGTGCAGATGTCGTCATGATGCTTGCAGCCCCAGGGTTACAAGTGGCACTAATGACCACACATATTCCATTAGCTTACGTTGCAAAAGCCATTACCCGCGACAGACTACATCACATTATTAGCATTTTGCATCGTGAATTGGTCAGTAAATTTGGTTTAGGCTCACCCAAAATTTATGTGTGTGGACTCAATCCACACGCAGGAGAAGACGGCCATTTAGGCCGTGAAGAAATCGATACCATCATACCTGCGCTCAACGAGTTACGAGAACAAGGCATGGATATTGTTGGCCCGTTGCCAGCCGATACCTTATTCCAGCCTAAGTATCTCGAACAAGCTGACGTGGTATTAGCTATGTATCATGACCAAGGATTACCTGTGCTTAAATCATTAGGTTTTGGCAAGTCGGTCAATATCACCTTAGGTTTACCTTATATTCGCACCTCAGTCGATCACGGCACCGCGCTAGAATTGGCCGGCAGTGGTAAAGCGGATTGCGGCAGTTTTACCTGTGCATTAAACAAAGCCATCGAATTGGCCTCAAAAAGTAAGTAACCCATTTTAATGAGTAATAAAGTACATTTAGGCCACACGGCCAGAAAGCGTTTTGGACAAAACTTCTTAACCGACCAAGGCGTGATTAGCAGCATCGTAGGCGCTATTGCACCTGATAATGATCATGTAATGGTTGAAATTGGACCTGGTTTAGGTGCATTAACTGAACCTGTTGCAGATATGATTGATAACTTAACCGTTGTTGAATTAGATCGTGACTTGGTTAAACGCTTACAATATCACCCAATACTTAAAGACAAACTGACCATTCACCAAGGTGATGCATTACAGTTTGATTTTGGTCAGTTGCAACAGCCTGGCAAGAAAATGAAAGTGTTTGGTAACCTTCCTTACAATATTTCAACGCCACTGATGTTCCATTTGTTTGAGTTTGCTGAACAAATAGAAACGATGCATTTTATGTTGCAAAAAGAAGTGGTTTTGCGCTTATCAGCAAGTCCTGGCACCAAAGCTTATGGCCGTTTAACGGTGATGGCACAATATTATTGCCAAGTGGTACCCGTTTTAGAAGTGCCACCAACAAGCTTTACACCTGCTCCGAAAGTCGATTCTGCAGTGATAAGATTATTGCCTTTTGAAGTCAAACCTTGGCCGTGTAAAAATGTCGATGTATTAAGACACTTAGTCACGACAGCATTTAATATGCGCCGTAAGACTTTGCGTAATAATTTAAAAACCTTAATCTCAGACGAAGATTTTGCAACACTGCAAATTGACGCAAGTCTGCGGCCAGAACAAATTAGTGTCCCACAATATGTGGCAATGGCTAATATGCTGTGTGATAAAAAAGATTAATTATAAGGGCATGCATATTGAGCATGCCCTTTTGCTTTAGGACATAACATGACCCAAGTTGAATCGCCTATTAAGATTAAAGTCGACACCCAATATTTAGAACAACAATCCGATGCCGCCGATAATAAATACCTTTTTAGCTATACCATTACCATCATCAACTTAGGTGATAATAAGGTGACTCTTAAAGACCGTCATTGGATCATCACCGATGCTGACGGCGAACAGAATGAAGTAAAAGGCCCTGGCGTTGTTGGTGAAACCCCCACTATTGCACCCAATACTGCTTACCAGTATACCAGTGGCACTGTGATGGAAACGCCGGTGGGCTTTATGCAAGGATCTTATGGCATGGAAAATCATAAAGGCGAGCGCTTTTTAGCGACCATTCCACCTTTTCGCCTTGCTGTTCCTGGGATATTTCAATAACCCATGGCACACTATTTTGTCGGCGATGTTCAGGGATGTAACTCCGAGTTACAACTATTGCTACAAAAGGTGGCCTTTAACCCATCCAAAGATCAACTTTGGGCGGTTGGCGATCTTGTGGCCAGAGGTACTGAATCGTTAGCAACACTTCGCTTCTTCCAATCATTACAAGATTCAGCAAAAGTGGTACTGGGCAATCACGACTTACATCTTTTGGCTCTGCACGGGAAGCTAAAACGAGCCAATCCACAAGATCATCTTGATGAATTACTCAACGCTCCTGATATTGATAATTTAGTCAATTGGCTCCGCCAACAGCCTTTAGTCAGAACCTTACCTGAACATAATATCATCATGACCCATGCGGGAGTGCCTCCACAGTGGGATATAGCAACCCTTGAACATGAAGCAGAGCAAGTCAGCTTTGCATTACAGCAAAATGATTATCTAAGTGCATTAATTGCCAAAATGTACACAGAAGATTCTGAGCACTGGTCTCCATCTTTGCACGGTATTGACAGACTACGTTATTGTATCAATGCATTAACACGTATGCGTTTTTTACACCTTGATGGCCGTCTTGATTTTAAATGTAAATCACCACCCAGCGAACAGCATACTGCCGAGTTACGTCCATGGTTTGAATTTGAATCAAAAACAGTACCGCAAAACACCATCATATTTGGGCACTGGGCGGCCTTAATGGGCCAAACAAGTAATCCGCACGTTCTCGCATTAGATACTGGCTGCTGCTGGGGAGAGCATTTAACACTATGGCATCTTGAAAAGAATGAAAAAATTACCCAAAAAAAGTTAATTTAACGTTAAACTAAAGTACCATTTAGCCGATAGCTAAATGTAGAATTTATTACGCTTGCCTGAGAAACAATCGCCCTTTAATAAATTCCTATCGTGGTATGCGATAGCACATACAAGATAAAAATCAGGATCAAATAATAATAGCCGGAGTACTGTATGAAAATTAATGTAGCGACCAGGGTCATTGGCGGTTTTACCGTGGTGACACTGTTATTGATGGTCCTCGGTGGCGTGACCATGCTGAGCAACAACAGTATTAAAGACGGGACGACTATTCTTAAGACGATCAGCCTACCAGCACTTGAATCGACGAGTATTTTAAGTGAAAACTTAAGCACCCAGCAAATTGAAGCGTTACTCGCTTATTACAGTGCGCATTCATCAAAGATTCCAACGATAGAAAAGAAGCTCACTGATTTAGATAACGCATTTGAAAAAGATCTTACACGCTTAAATAATTTAGTAAGCAAACAGAATCAGCTTACTGCGCCATTAGCTGCGTTAACGAAAAGCTACGCTGTGTATAAAATGAGTGCAAAAAAAATGATCGTAGAGCGTGAGAGTGCTCTTAGCTTGCAAGAGAAGTTACTCAAAATGCGCAGTAACCTGGAAAATGCAGCAGATGACTCTTCATCTATTTTATTAGATATCATCGATCTAGAAACCAGCGAAGATGAAACTGAACGCAGTTTGGCTGCGTCAGCCAGTTTAGTTGATGGTACATTCATCAATATCATTACCACAATTTATGATTTGGTGGCCTCAACTGAACAAAGTAAATATGACCTTATCATCAAAGAACTCGATTACATGGTCAGCGAAGCTTCATCAAAATTAGATCATATTGGTCGTCAGGGCAGTGGTATTGTCAGCAGTTCAGTTTTAGAAGATTTAACCGCTGAAAGTGCAAAAGTATTTAAGTTGCTAAAAGGCAACGGTTCAATTCTCGAGCTAAAACAACAACAATTAAATCACGAGTTTGCGGCCGCTAAACAGTTAATCGATACACAAAGCGAAGCAAAAGACGTCAACAAGAAAATGGCTGTTTTGGCAAAAGCCATCGACACTTTCGCGAGTGATATCAGCACGACAGCCTTAGAAATCATTGATTCAGCAGCCATTAAAACGTTACTGGTAGTATTAACTGCCATTATCGTTGCCATTATTGTCAGTATTGCTGTTGTTAAACCATTGACCCGCTCGTTAGAGAAAGTCAATAAAGCGTTAAATGTGCTAGCGTCAGGTGATTTAACCCATAAATTAGATGACACTGGCCATGATGAATTCGCAGAATTAGCCAAAAACTGCAACCGGTTAGTCGACAGCCTACGAAGTCTTATTATTGGAATAGTTGATCGCTCAAATCAGTTAGCTGCTGCAGCAGAAGAAACCTCTGCAATTACCTCGCAAACCACTATCGGTATTCAAGAGCAAAAGAGCCAAGTGGACCAAGTTGCTGCTGCAACCACGGAACTGAGCTCGAGTGCACAACAGGTATCAATGAGCGCAGATCAAGCACTGAATGAGATTAAACAAGCTGACCAAGAAACACAGCATATGCGTACGCTTGCAGAAGAAAGCAAAAATACCATTATTGCCCTTGCTGAAGAAGTCGCTAAAGCCGGTATTGTTATTAATAAAGTCCATTCCGATAGTGCGTCAATCGGCTCTATTTTAGATGTGATCCGTGGGATTGCAGATCAAACTAACTTACTTGCGCTAAACGCGGCTATTGAAGCTGCAAGAGCTGGAGAACAAGGACGAGGCTTTGCTGTTGTGGCTGATGAGGTGCGTAACTTAGCATCACGTACCCAACACTCAACCAGTGAAATTCAGCAAATGATTGAAGTATTGCAACTTGGTACGCAAGAAGCCGTTGCAGTGATGGAATTGGGTCGTACTCAAGCACAGAGCTGTGTTGAAAAGAATGAACAATCAAATCTTGCCTTAGAGACCATTAGTAAGTCAGTTCACAGAGCCTTTGATTCTGGTAACCATATTGCCCAAGCAGCCCAAGAGCAAAATATCGTTAGCCAACAAGTTTCAGAAAAACTCGAACATATTGCCTCTATTTCAGAAGAAACCTCAATAGGTGCGGATCAAACGGCACAATCAAGTCAGCAAGTTGCGATGCTTGCTGAAGAACTACAAGCGTCGGTACGCGAGTTCAAGGTTTAATCTATACAATATAAGTTAGTATTCACAAAAGGCCCTTAGTGGGCCTTTTTTATTGCCTGTAATATTTGATTACGAGTAACTGACACTCTGATGGTAAATGAAATAAATCGATTTATAACAAGCAAAATATTATGCCTAAACTAGTCGCTGAACAGCCACAGAGCACGCTTTCAACTATCAACTCATGCGTGTGGTAACCTTGATTGTAATTGGTAACGCCAGCCAGAAACCAATGGCTTGTCTGGCATTAATAGAACATGGATTTTAGACTCAAATTGATGTGCAGATAGGTCGCAGTAAGTAGCAAGTTATCAGTAAGCAGGCTGAAAGTTGAAAGCAAACAACAAATAAATATAAGGCGAATGTAATCCGTCATTGCTAATCAACCTAATGGGTAAATTATCGACATAAAAAATGCCGATAATTACTTATCGGCATTTCTAATTACATTGACTGACTCAACGATGACACATCGCCAGAATTAGCCACCAACTCGGTCTTTAATCGCGGCAGTAATCGGGCTACCGTCATGACCATTAGCAGCTGCCCAATCTAGAATGGTTTTGCCATCAGCCTCAGGAATAGCTAAATCACTTGAAGGTAGACGCTTTGCGATAAACTCACCGACATCATTAGCATTTGAATTGTAGGCAGTACGCAATAAACTGCTGCCATCACAAGAAATGCCTGAATAAACATTACGTAATTTAACACGACTTTCTTTCATCTTCTTACGTAAACGGCTTTTGTCGTCTGATTTCACATAATCACAAATATTTGCAACTAATTGATCTGTATCGGCGATAGCAGGGGCTGACACAAAAGATGCTGCAATCAGGGCTGCAATAGCTACAGGCAATAGACGCATCTGACACTCCTTTATATTTTATAGTTATATAACTATGTATAGAGATCATGATTTAGATCACTTTTACATATTAATTTCAGGGGTAAACCCGACTAATTTAACACTTTTTAACTAAAGTGTTAAAGCTATATTGCAATCCTTTGTCGTTTGTTGCAGTTACTGAGTTCTGTAAATCCCAAGAACCATCATCCCAGGCAGGAAATACCGTGTCACCCTCTACATCGACATCAATTAACGTTAGATATAATACGTCAGCTTGAGGCAATAGTTGTTGATAAAGTTGACCACCACCAATCACCACCATTTCTTCACAATCACCCGCTGCAGTGATAGCTTCATCGAAACTTTTTACACAGGTAACACCTTCAATACTCAGCTGATTATTACGGCTAATCACTATATTGTGGCGCCCCGGCAATGGTCGACCAATTGACTCATAGGTTTTGCGCCCCATCACAACAGGTTTTGACAAGGTCATCGCTTTAAAGTGGCGTAAATCTTCAGGTAAATGCCAAGGCATTTTATTGTCTTTACCTATAACTCTATTGTTGGCCATTGCGGCAATCATTGCGATACGCATTGAAGCAAAATCCTTATGGTTAAATAATTGGTCTGTTACGGTAGTAAAGCAAACTTGGTAACGCTAACCCTACCGCCAGCGCACCTAAGATAAATACTGTTTTTAAACCGTTGACGATGACCTGAGCTGTGAGTTCGGGACTAACCTGACTCTGTGCTGTGAGTTGAATTAATGCAATGACAGTATTGAATGCATACGTTCCTGGTACCATTGGAATAATGGCAGCAACAGCGTACATCAATGGTGGAGCAAGGTGACGTTTAGCAAACTGAATAGTAATCAAGCCAACAATAGCTGCGGCGATAAATGTCGCCCATTCAATTGGCATTGAAAAATGTAATAAGAAAGTTCTTGAGCTGTGGCCAATAGCACCGGCGATAGCACAATAAATTAAATAGCGTTTAGGGACATTAAACACCATCGCAAAACCAACCGCAGGTATCGCCGAAAAAAAGGCATCATGCAGCAATAAACTTAGAAAGGATAACATTAAAATATCCCTCCCATTTGCATCGCAATGGTAATACCAATAACCGATGCTAAAGTTAATAGGGTTGCATGACCCCAGCGGGAAATACCCACATTCATGTGACCTTTGACCATATCCGAAATTGCATTAATCAACGGAAACCCTGGTACTAGCATCAACACGCTGGCCGCCATTGCTGCTTGAGGTGTTTCGGAGATAGATCCAAGATAGCCGATTTGAGCTATAGCCGTGATCACAAATGCAGTCAGTGAGAAGTTAACCAATAAATTGAAATGTCGAGATGCCAGAAAAAGGCGTACTATCATTCCAACCGCTGAGGCAAAAAATGTGATCAAGCATGCCATCATGTCGCCATCAAATAAATGACAGAAACTTGCGCACGACAAACCTATCATAGGAACTACGGCAATTGCGGGGTATGTTTTAGGAGAAATATGAGCGAGGCGTCTACGAACTTCATTGGCACCATAAATACCTTTTTCGGCTAGTATGCAAATTCGTTGAAGCTCACAAATCACCATCATATTAATGCCATGAGCACGAATACGACGGGTTGTGGTAATGCATCTACCGTGTACCAAGCTAGTTAATACTAATGCATTGGATGATATTGATAATTCAATGCTAGCAATACCGAGTGCTTTACCAAGGCGCTGACTAATCTCTTCAACGAGATCAGACTCAGCACCATATGCCAGTAGTAGCTGCGCACAGCGTACTACAAGGCGGGTAATTTCATTTTGGCTATCTTCGTACACGACGTCCTCAAATGAGCTCTTTAACGTTGATAGATGACTTCTACATCATAGTCATCATCATCAAAATCTTCGTCAAAGTCATCATCATAATTTTCATTAGCGTTTTCATCTTCAGCGCTATGGTAATTATCCCATTTAAACTCAACGTCAGCATCAGCGGTAATTTCTTCCACAATAGCCGGTAAACTTCTAATGTAGTCAAGCATCTTAATGCTTAGCTCTTCAGTACCAGTTCGATTGTAAGCTGACATAGTATAAACATCACCCTGCCAATCTAACTCTTTGACAATACGATCGATTTTAGCTTGTATCTCTTCATCTAGCAGTAAATCAGTTTTATTAAACACTAACCAACGCGGTTTTGCCGCTAGTTTTGGAGAGTATTTTTCAAGTTCACCGACAATTGCACGAGCAGAATACACTGGGTCTACGCCATCAATAGGTTCGATGTCGATAATGTGTAACAACATACGGCAACGTTCAAGATGCTTTAAGAAACGAATACCTAAGCCGGCACCTTCAGCAGCACCTTCAATTAGACCTGGGATATCGGCAATAACAAAGCTTTGGCCTGGACGCGGATTAACCACACCAAGGTTTGGCACTAAAGTCGTAAACGGATAATCCGCAACTTTAGGCGTCGCACGTGATACCGAACGGATAAAGGTTGATTTACCTGCGTTTGGCATCCCTAGTAAACCCACATCAGCAAGTAACAATAACTCAAGTTTAATTGAGCGTACTTCACCAGGGGTACCTAATGTCTTTTGGCGCGGAGCACGGTTAGTACTACTTTTAAAACGGGTGTTACCTAAACCGTGGAAACCACCTTTAGCAACAAGCAGCTTTTGTCCATTTACAGTAAGATCGCCAAGTGACTCTTCTGTTTCTTGATCGATAGCACGAGTACCTACTGGTACTTGCAGAACCAAATCACTACCACCATGCCCGGTACAATCACGGCCACGACCATTGGTGCCACGTTCAGCCATATGAAAACGAGTAAAACGATAATCAATCAGCGTGTTCAAGTTTTCGTTAGCTTGCAGATATACACTGCCGCCATCGCCACCGTCACCACCATCTGGACCACCATCTGGAACATATTTTTCGCGTCTAAAACTCACGCAACCGCTTCCGCCGTCACCTGCTTCTACGCGAATATTCGCTTCATCAACAAACTTCATACTGACTCCTGACGCCACTTAATCTGTAATTATAATCCCAAATCACTGGAATTTGCAGGAAAGCGCTGAAGATAGCATTCATCACGATATCGCCTACTGCATATAAACAAAATCATTAAACTATCAATAACAGTTTAATGATATAAAAAACACAAAAGCCCCACCATAGGCAGGGCTTTCGAGATCTAGCTTAGAAAGAATTAAGCTTCGATGCTAATAAACTTACGGTTATTAGGACCTTTAACTTGAAACTTTACTTTACCGTCTGTTAATGCAAACAAAGTATGGTCACGACCAATACCTACGTTTACACCAGCGTGGAACTTAGTACCACGTTGACGAACGATAATGTTACCAGCTAGAACTGATTCACCACCAAAACGCTTAACACCAAGACGTTTACTTTCCGAATCGCGGCCGTTACGAGTACTACCGCCAGCTTTTTTATGTGCCATGAGTTAGACTCCTAAATTATGCGCTAATCGCAGTGATTTTAACTTCGGTGAACCACTGACGGTGGCCCATCTTCTTATCGTGATGCTTACGACGACGGAACTTGATAATAGTTACCTTTTCGCCGCGACCGTGGCCAACTACTTCAGCTACGACTTTACCGCCAGCAACTAAAGGAGCTCCAACGTGTACTGTTTCACCATCAGCGATCAACAAAACTTGATCGAATTCTATGGTTTCACCAGTAGCAACTTCTAATTTTTCTAAACGAACTGTATGACCTTCAGCAACACGGTGTTGCTTTCCGCCACTTTGAAAAACAGCATACATGGCTATTTTACTCCAAATGACTAACACACTAACTCATATTATTGACGAGACTAGGTGCTAAAAAACTTTTAATGACAATGGGCGCGGATTCTACGCGAAGAATTATCATCAGGCAAGTCTTAATTCACTATCAAATAAAAAAGACCTCATCACTGCACACTATTCATTAATAGCTAATGTGCCTTCTTTAAAATTTAGTTAACATGACCATGTTAATTTATACCTAAGTTTTATAATTAAATTGGTCAGAATCCTACTAACTATCGTAAAATCAGGATTCTGTATGTTCAATTGTGGAAATACATACTTTGAAAAATAGCACTGATATCCTGTAAGATATGCGCTCTAATTCGATATGACTAATTAAGGGTGCAAGCCTGTCGCCCAACAACCAGAGACTATTATGGATTTAAACGCCATTCGTCAACTGGCTGACACTGATATGCAAGCAGTCAATCAGCTGATATATAAACAACTTGAATCTGATGTAGCCCTAATTAATCAATTAGGCTTTTACATTATCAATGGCGGTGGTAAGCGTTTACGTCCGTTATTATCAGTATTAGCCGCACGAACCGTTGACTACCAAGGTGAACATCACCTTAAACTCGCGGCGATCATCGAGTTTATCCATACTGCGTCTTTGCTACATGATGATGTTGTTGATGAGTCGACATTGCGTCGCGGCCGTGAAACCGCCAATGCCTTATTTGGTAATAGTGCTAGCGTACTAGTTGGTGACTTTTTATATACTCGTTCATTTCAAATGATGACCGAGCTCGATAACATGAAAGTACTGCAAGTCCTTGCTCATACCACTAACGTACTTGCCGAAGGTGAAGTTTTACAGTTGATGAACTGTAATGACCCTGATACCACCGAAGCAAACTACATGCGGGTGATCTACTGTAAAACCGCAAAATTGTTTGAAGCGGCAACTCAGTTAGCCGGTGTTTTAGCCAATGTGAGCGCTGAGCAAGAACAAGCATTAGCTGATTACGGTAAATACCTCGGCACAGCTTTTCAATTAACGGATGATTTACTGGATTACACTGCTAACGCTGACGAACTAGGTAAAAACATCGGTGATGACCTTGCTGAAGGCAAACCAACATTACCGCTAATTTATGCCATGGAAAACGGATCTGACACGGCTAAAAAACTCATTCGAGATGCAATTAAGCAAAGTGATGGCACCAAAGCAATTGATGAAATTTTGGTGGCGTTAGAGGAGTCTGGCGCATTAGTTTATACTCAGGATAAAGCTCAAGCAGAAGCACAGAAGGCCATAGATGCACTCAGTGTTTTTCCTGACAGTAACTACAAGCAAGCACTCATTTCGTTAGCTCATTTGTCAGTTAATCGCAGCAGTTAATCGCAGCAGTTAGTTGCAGCCGTTAATAGTAATTAACAGTAGTGAGTAACAATTAGTTAGTAACATTTAGTGAGTAACTACCACAATCAATCATGAATTCATTGTTGATGTTGATGCATAAAAAAGGTGTGAATACTCAATTCACACCTTTTTTTATGATCAAACTTGCCAATTTATGGCTGAATTGCCTTGTTCAATTAATAATTGATTAATGCTTGAAAAATGACCGCAACCAAAAAAGCCTCGGTAAGCAGATAATGGCGATGGATGTGGGCCGTTCAATACATGGTGATGCGCAGCCGTAATCAGATGACCTTTCTTGATAGCATGATTACCCCAACACACAAATATAATCGGCGAAGATTGTTGGTTTAATCGCTGCAATACATTATTAGTAAATGTCTCCCAGCCAGATTTAGCATGTGAATGAGCCAACCCCTGCTCTACCGTTAATACCGTATTCAATAATAAAACGCCTTGCTTAGCCCAAGAGGTTAAATTGCCATGTTCGGGAGTCACAAAGCCTTCAATATCATTGGTTAACTCTTTATAGATATTCGCTAGTGATGGTGGCGGTTTAATGCCATTTTTAACCGAAAAAGAAAGCCCATGAGCTTGATTAGGTCCATGGTAAGGGTCTTGCCCCAGTATCACGACTTTAACCTCTGACAGCGGTGTTAAATCAAAAGCCGCGAATACTTCATCATCAGGCGGATAAACAGTTTTATTATCGGCTCTTTGTGAGGCTATAAAGTGTTGCAAATGTTGATAATATGCCTGCGATTGTTGTTGCTCAAACAGCTCTTGCCAATGGGAAGTCATTCGATGTATTCCTTAAATGAAAACGACAAATTTGTGAACTGCTTAGTCTTTAGTTTACTATTAACAGATTAATCACCCTTATGAATAATATGATGCCATTACATAATAACAAAAGCACTGCTAATAACGGTTTTACCCTTATTGAACTTGTCGTTGTTATTATCATACTTGGGATCATCGCAATTATCGCTTTGCCTAAATTCATCGATTTAGGCCAAGACGCTAAAATAGCCAGTGTAAAAGCAACTGGCGGGGCATTTTCTTCAGCAATAACCTTGGCTCATTTAAAATGGGCCGCGATGGGGTATTCAGGCCCAGCAGATAATTTAGCAATTTTCAGTCAAGCCGGAACCGATGGCGAACTGGATATGAACCAATGGGGCTATCCTGCGCAAAATTATCCACCTTACGAAGCCTCTCCAAGGCTGAATAATGTTAATGACTGCCTTTCAGTCTGGCCGACTCTGTTGCAGGATGGTCCAAGCGTTTCTATCAGTACCGATAAAGGTTCATCTGATTACCAAGCCGAATATATCAATCCAGATCAATGCCGATATAACTACAACTTGCTATCACTTATGTCGATATATTATGACTCACGTAACGGCCAAGTCTTGGTAGATTCAGATCCCAATAGCTAATTTTTTACCTGATATTTTCCAATAAAGACGTTACACTCAATGGAAAATTAACTCACAAAAAAGTGGATCTGATGTCTGAAGCCAAAACAGAATTAACAATGTATCAAATAGCTGACCAATTTATTGCCCTAGCCAATCAACTAAGCCAACAAGAAAATGATATTGGTAAAGTGGGTACGGCAATGAGATTTGCTTCAGCACGCTTTAATGCGTTCGAAGCCTCAATTAAATCAGCTGATCTTGCCGCTGAAAAAGATCATGCATTAGCTTGGTTTTCTGATGAATTTAAAGCCATGTTAAAAGAAAACTTAGAAGATCATATTGCTAATCCTCCTGTAGCAGCACCGCAACAAGAGCAGAAAAGCGATGATAGCGTACAAATGTTCAAAGGTGCCTAGCATTCGCTAACAACGTCACTGATAATTAGCCGTTAATCAATAATCCCTACCGGACATCTGGTGGGGATTACTTTTTAAAATAAAGCACATTTAACACTCCCCGCTCACCGCATACTATTGTCGCTGTTCGCTTTAACAACTAGACCTATGCATAAACAACATAATTAATCACGGTTAACCGAGTAGATGCCAGTACTATAACAACGTGTAAATAACCCTAATAGAAAGCAAAATTAATACAATACCTGAGAGCCTATCAATCAGTTTTGCCTTTGCTCGTAACTTAGGTAATACAGCAGAATGTGATAACACGAATGCAATAACGGTATACCACAAGCCATCAATAATTAGCGGGGTAAATACAATCAATGCTTGGCCAGTGGTCGTTTGTGCTGCCAAGACAAACTGACTAAATAAGGCTAGAAAAAATAATAATATTTTAGGGTTAAGCAGTGAAATAGCGAGTCCATCACGAGCTGCAATCCATAAACTAGTGGCTTCCCCAGCGGCTAATTTTTGCTGCATCCCGCCTTTGGAACCAAGCGCTTGAATACCCATCCAAGCTAAGTAAATTGCTCCGATTATCGCAATGGCATTAAACATTAATGGTGATGCTTTTAATATTGCAGCCAAACCCAATAGAGTCACCAGCGCATACACACCGATACCAATTGAATGCGCCCAAGCACATACTATGCCGTGTAATCTTCCACCACTGAGTGTATGCCTCACTACCATGGCTAAACTCGGGCCTGGAGACATGGCACCCAAACAGCATATCGCTAATAATCCCAGCCAAGCACTTAACGTCATAACACTCCTTTATTTGCAACTATCCAGTTATTAATATTTTGCAAAAATACATTTTAACAACCAGTTAAGTATGCGTTGTTAATGTATCGTCACTTATATGGATGAGTATAATAACGTATTTACAGAGGAAACCTATGACGACATTAATGCTGATATTACTCTTGGTTATTTTTATTGCCGTAGTAATATTGATTTGGGCTAAAATAAAAGGTAAATCGATTCCGACCTTAGTGATAGTCATGCTCATTTTGATGGGGATCTGTTTTGCGGGGATCATTGCGTTTGTTAATAAAGGTGAAAACTATCAGGCATATCAAACATTGAATTGGCAACCACTTGAACCTGAAAAAATTGCCGCCTATGTTAAACAAGGCAATATTGTGTTTGTTGATATTACAGCCGACTGGTGTGTTCCCTGCCAAACAAATAAAGCCAACGTACTTCATCGCGAACAAGTCGTAAATAAATTAAACCAACCACACATTATTCTCATGCAAGGTAATTGGACTCAAGCCGATACCGTCATTGAACAGTATATGGGGCAACAGGCAGTTGCTGGTACGCCGTTTAATAAAATCTATGCCCCGTCCTACCCAGAAGGCATTGAGTTGCCCAAAGCGCTGATTATCGACGATGTGTATCGAGCATTAGCTTTAGTCGTCAAGTAAGATACTTAATCTTCAAAACAGAATATGTAATCTTCAAGCAAAAAGCCTAGAAAACTTTCACAATAAAAAAGACTGCCGAAGCAGTCTTTTTAGTTATTGATTTAGTTATTGAATGTCGCTAACGCTTAGAAGCGGTAATTAACACGGCCGTAGTAGAAACCACCGTTGTAATCAAATGGACCACTTTCGTAGTACACCGCACCTAATTCACCCAGAGTGCCATCTTTTAGCTTCTGCGCTTCTTGATCGAAGATATTGTTTGCGCCAACTGATACCGTTAAGTTATCAAGTACCGCATAGCTCACTTCAAGATCGATAGTCACAGCAGCATCTGCCACCTCAGAACCCCAATCAGAAGTATCATCAGCGTGTGTAGCGTAGTACTCACCAAACATATTACCACGAACTGACATGCTTAAATCATCCCAGCTTTGGCCCCAAGTAAGGGTTGCACGGTGTGCAGGAATACCATCTTCTAAACGACGAACTTTACCTGCATCAGTTGTTTCAGGGTCATATTTATCAACACTGGTATCAGTCCAACCGTAGGCTAAACTGAATTTCGCATCACCTGATAACATTTCTGTAGTATAAGACGCTACAACATCAACACCTTGAGTCGTTGTGTCAAAATCATTAGTGTAGAAGGTTACCGCAGAAATCAACTCAGGGAACTCAACACCAGCGGCACGTAATGCATCGTAGTCACTAGCTTCAACCGAAATTTGGCTAGATTGTGCAATACGACCAGTTACTTCAATGTTGTAGTAATCAACAGTTAAGAACAAGTTATCATATTGGTATACAAAACCTGCTGCATAGCTAACAGACTCTTCAGGATTAAGTACTTCACCACCATAGAAAGCCGCTAATGGGTTTGTTGGTGGAGCAATGAAGGTTTGAATCAAGTCACCGTTAACAATCGATGTTTGAGTGTTAACTACGTTTTCTTGACCAACGGTTGGCGCACGGAAACCAGTACTGTGCGATGCACGGAATGATAATTCATCGGTTGCAACATACTGCGCTGTTAACTTGTAGTTTAATGTGTCACCAAAAGTAGAGAAATTTTCATAACGAAGTGCAAAGCCTAATAATAAGTCTTCGGTTAAATACGCTTCAATATCGGTATAAACACCAATGTTGCTTCGGTCATTTTTACCGGCTGATTCTGGACCAAAACCTTTAAAGCCGTGTGAGCCAATGTTGAAGCCTTGATCAGCATAAGGACCTGCAATCCATGAAGCTTCATCACCTTGACCAATCTCAAATGACTCTTCACGCCATTCAAAACCAGTAGCAAAGCTAATGTCTTCTAAGCTACCAATAGTAACGAATCGACTAAAATCAGCATTAAAAGTTGTTTCTACTTGCTCGTATGAACCAGTATCAAAGTCAGTTGGTGTATCTAAACCCATTGATGGGTTTAATGAGTTCTTTAAACCAAAGCTGGCTTTGTTACTGCCCGTACCTGCGCTCACATCATACATCCACTCGCCAGACTCGCCTTTTACACCAGCGAAGAAAGACATATCTTCAATTTTACCGGTGAACTGAGGTGTATACCCGCCTGGACGAACTTGGTTCATAGAGAAACAATTAGGATCGGCAACCATTGCTTGATAAGCGTCAGTACCCAACACGTTTCCGTCTTGATCTGGAATGCCATCACCATCGATATCTATTTTAGGAATAGGGACATTCATGTTGTTACATGTTGCTACCCCATCGGTAGCCAAACCAACATCCCCGACTAATAAACTTTCGCCGCCATCTACAGAATAAACGTTACCGCGGTTATGCGGGTTACGATAATAGAAACCACCAGTTGCTTCACGTGATGACACGTTACCGAACGCATACAAATGGGTATTGTCGTTAATATCAAAACCGGAGTTTACGAATACAGTAAAATCATCATTGATCTCAGGGTTACCCCAAGTTTGTGCTGGATTAAGAATTGAGGTATTACCCGCATCAGCGATAGCTGCTGCATCTGGACGCTGTACACTGCGGCTAGTCGCATCTGCCGTTTTATATTGTGCACTGATGTTAACAAAGCCATCATCAGTCAAAGGTAAACCAATGTTACCGTCAATTGTGGTTGCTGCGCCGTCACCTTCGTAGTATTCACCTTGGCTGACAGTGATAGAACCACCTTCAGAAGCATCTTTTAATACGAAGTTCATTACACCAGCAATCGCATCCGAACCATACTGAGCAGCAGCTCCGTCACGTAATACTTCAACTTGCTTTAATGCCACACCAGGAATAACAGATATATCTGGACCTTGTGCACCATCGTTAATGCCACCACCTTGGAAAGCAATAACTGACGCACGATGACGGCGTTTGCCGTTAACCAAAATAAGCGTACTGTCAGACGGTAAACCACGTAAGTTAACCGGACGAACTAGCGTTGCAGCATCACTAATCGGTTGTGCACGAGAGTTAAAAGAAGGCACTGATGTTACTAACATGTCGATCATGTCAGTCGAACCGTTTTTCTTTAAATCATCACTGCTGATGATATCAATTGGAACTGGTGAGTCACCAATTGAACGAGGTGCCGCACGAGAACCCACGACTGCGATTTTTTCAACGTTTTCTTTCTTTGCAACTTCTTCATCGGCTGCGAATGCTTGAGTGCTAACTACAGATCCGGCAAGTGCAAATGAAATGGCTAAGCTCAAAGAGCTGATACCAAATTTAGATTTTTTTGATTGCATCATTATTATGTTCTCAACTGCTTATTATTGTTGTTTGTCGACGATGTTTCTCACAAAATGAATGAAAAACACGTCTATCCCTATCGAAATACTCCCTATCTCAACTACATTTTTATAACAATTGAAAAACAATTGCTAACACTTTTTGGGATAAATAAGTAAGCGCTAAATAGCAATTTACAAAAAAATACTCTAAGCAGTTGATTTTTAGTGATATAGGTCACATATCGAATTATTTACTAGAAGTAAACTTTTTTAACTAAATCAACACAAAACACAAGTGTAACCATTAGTTTACACAAGAAATCGTGTTTTGATGGTGATGTATTAAACGAGTAATCTAATATTGATTCAATTTCAGTGAACCTTTGCCAATTGATATTGACCCGTGTAGGTTAGTAAAAATAATCTAAACGGACGTTTGATTTATAATAATAACCAAAAATATCTAAGGTGGTATGCATGGCTTATGATGCAGATTCAGTACTTGATTTACACCAATACACATCCATAGTTGATTTGATCGAAAAAGCTTGTGACAAGTATGCAGACAATATTGCATATGCATGTCTTGGGAAAAGCACTAGTTTTCGTGAAATAGAACAAGGCTCGCGCCATTTTGCCAGTTATTTGCAACACAGCACTTCATTGCAACCTGGCGACAGAGTAGCAATACAGTTGCCTAATATTACTCAGTTTGTGATTGCGGCTTATGGGGTAATTAGAGCCGGTATGGTGCTAGTCAATACCAATCCGATGTACACCGAGCGTGAACTCATTCACCAATTTAACGACTCAGGGGCAAAAGCCTTAGTCGTATTGTCGGATTTACTACCCACATTAACTAACGTGATCGACAAAACAACAGTAGAGTTGGTGATTTCGACCCACGCAATGGATCTTATTCAACCGCAACCTCAACCAGAAACCCCGTTTAACAAAGTGGCATTTACCTCTGTGCTCGTTGAAGGTGCTAAGCATCCTTATCAGTCAATAAAACCTAACCATGATGATTTAATTGCTCTGCAATACACTGGCGGCACAACCGGTTTATCAAAAGGCGCTATGCTCAATCATGGCAACCTTTTGGCTAATTCTGGTCAAGTAAAATCACGAATTGCTAGCACCATGACCGAAGGACATGATGTATTTGTCGCGCCATTACCGATTTACCATATCTATGCATTTATGGTTAATTTGGTGCTGTATTTTGAGTCAGGTAGCTGTTCAGTATTAATTCCTAATCCTCGTGATATTGCAGGGCTAATCAATACCATGAAAGCCTATCCATTTACTGGGTTTGCGGGTTTAAACACTCTATTTGTTGGCTTATGTCATCAGCCGGAATTTAAAGCCTTAGATTTCAGTAAAATGAAAATAACCATTTCGGGTGGTACCGCATTAACGAGTGCAGCAGCTAACTTATGGCAACAAACCACCCAATGTATGATTTCAGAAGGCTATGGCTTGTCTGAAACATCTCCTGTTGTCAGCCTTAATGCACCAGGGTATCAACGCCTTGGTACTATTGGTAAACCGGTATTGGGCACTGAAGTTCATGTGCTCGATATGGATGATAATGAAGTGGCTATCGGTCAAGCTGGCGAACTTGCCGTGCGCGGTCCGCAAGTTATGCAAGGGTATTGGAATAAACCAGAGGAAACCGCTAACGTCATGACAAAAGACGGATTCTTTAAAACTGGCGATATTGGCATTGCCAGCGAAGATGGTTATCACACCATTGTCGATCGTAAAAAAGACATGATTATTGTTTCTGGTTTTAACGTCTATCCTAATGAAGTTGAAGACGTACTTTCAACTAATGAGTTAGTTTTAGAGTGTGCTGTTGTCGGGGTTGAAGATGAACGTTCTGGCGAAGCAGTAAAAGCCGTGATTGTATTAAAACAGCCGCCAGCAGATATCGAGGCCGTCAAACAGGCGATTAATGATTACTGCCGCAGCCAACTGACTGCGTATAAAGTGCCACGCATTATTGAGTTTACTGAACAATTACCGAAAAGTGCTGTAGGAAAAATTTTGCGTCGAGAACTACGTAAATAAGAGCTAGGTAAGTAAGTACTACACAAGCAAGAGATGAGCCAAGCAGGTAAATCTTAATGTGCTTAAAACGCTATGCAACTAACCTCAATGCAGAGCAATAACTGATTATCAAACTGCGATTAATGTCATTTGAAACAGTTAATTGATTCGAAAATAAAAAAGATGCTTCGGCATCTTTTTTTATTTCTCAACGACACGCTCACTGCACCAAGCAGTAACCATTATGACGGCTCGTTATCCATCAATAACTGTAAACTGGCAAATTCGCGATATAGCTCATTACTTGCCATTAATTCGTTGTGAGTACCACTGGCAATAAGTTGTCCTTTATCTATCACGAAAATCCGGTCTGCATTGATCACGGTAGCTAAACGATGGGCAATAATCACAGTGGTACGTTTGGCCATAAGTGAATCGAGGGCCTGTTTTACTTTGATCTCGCTTATCGCATCTAACGCACTCGTCGCTTCATCAAGTAGTAATATTGGTCTGTCAGCAAGAATCGCTCTTGCGATTGCAATACGTTGCTTTTGCCCACCCGACAAACGCACACCACGTTCACCTAAGTAAGTCGAATAACCATCAGTAAATTCGCGAATAAACTCATCCGCTTTAGCCGCAATGCAAGCCTGCTTCACCTCTTCATCGCTAGCATCTAAGCGACCATAGCGCACATTATCGAGTACGTTCATGGCAAAAATCACCGACTCTTGCGGCACAAGAGCATACTGTTGGCGTAAATCTGCCAACGACAGCGTCGAAATATCAATACCATCTAATAATATCCGCCCCTGTTTAGGCTGGTAAAAACGCATCATCAGTTCAAATAAGGTGCTTTTGCCTGCTCCGCTTGGGCCCACTAACGCGACTCGCTCTCCCGGTGCAATGTCCATCGACAATTGGCGGATCACGTCTTGACCCAGATCAGATGGATAAGCAAAGCACACATTATCAAAACTGAGCAAGCCATTAACAGGCAACAATAATTTATTTGGTACAACTTGCTGAGGTATATCAACGGGCGTTTTGACTAATTCAACTAAACGTTCAGCCGCACCAGAGGCGCGTTGTATTTCGCTAAACACTTCACTGATGGTCGCTACAGCACCTGCAACCATCACGGCATAAAACATAAATGCAGACAGCTCACCACCAGTGATACTGCCAGACATCACATCTTGCGCCCCAATCCATGTAACAAAAGCAATTGCTACAATGCTTAAAAACATTACCGTTGAAATAAGCCGCGCACGATACATAATACGGCCTTTAGCCACATCCATTACCGCCTCGACTCTGCCAGCAAATAGCTGGCGGTCTTTAGCCTCGTGGGTATACGCTTGCACGGTATGAATTTCATGTAAGGTTTCATCAATATAAGCACCAAGATCGCCTACCCTATCTTGACTTTTACGCGACAAGGTTCTGACTTTTCGGCCAAAAAAGATCACCGGGCCTAATACCAAAGGAACGGCTAACAACACTAATGCTGTCAACTTAACACTGGTAAACGCCATCATAACGATGCCACCAATCACGGTCACACTTGAACGCAACGCCATAGATAAACTTGAACCGACAACGCTTTGTAACAAGGTACTATCTGCCGTAAAACGTGAAATAACCTCACCGGTACGCTGAGTCGCAAAAAAAGCTGGCGATAACGATAATAAATGATTGTAAACCTGTAACCGAATATCCGCACTGACCCGCTCGCCAAGCCAAGTCATCAGATAAAAACGACAGAAAACCGCAGTTCCACTGATTGCTGTAATAGCAATAATAAACAACATGATCTCATTCAATCGCCCTGCATTATCGGCAATAAATCCTTCATCGACCATTAACCGAACACCTTGGCCAAGCGATAACCATGCCAGCGATCCAATAAACAGAAATACAATCGCCGCCACTACTTTCATACGATAAGGAGACAGAAATTGTAAAATCCAAGGTAGAACAGAATGTTTTAAAGGAGGTTTAGTAGCAGAAGTTGACTCAAATGAAGTCGTCGTTGGATTCGTCACAGTATTAACCAGCATATATAACTAAGATATTCTAATAGTACCAATAAAACACAACATTGTAGATGCCTTAACAATAAGGCGCCGGCCAGCAGGATTACGACCGCCGAAAAAATGATGCTAGTATCGACTAAAAAATAACATGAAAAATAGCATGAGCAATAAAATGAGAAATAGTATGAGAAATAGTATGAGAAATAATATAAGACCATCGCACGGTTTTACATTAATAGAGTTGGTTGTTGTGATTATTATTTTAGCCTTATTGGCCGTTGTCGCGAGCAGTAAATTCATTAGCTTACGCAAAGATGCAATTGTATCTACCATGGTAGGAATGGAAACAGCAATGCAATCAGCTGCAACGTTAACCTATTCAAAAGCCGCTATTGCTGGTGTAGAAAGACTTGCGACTACGACGCTTAATATTGATGGGGTCAATGTTAACTTAGCTTATGGCTATCCCGATGGAACTGCCGCTGGTATTGCAATGCTAATGAATATTCCCGAAGGTGATTGGCAACAACGCAAAAGTACGTTGCCTATAACTGCATGGGTATATTGGCATGGTGTCATTAAAGAGGATGCGGGCGTTGCTGCATGTTATTTACGTTACAGGCAAGTAACATCAGCCACCGCACGACCTGTTATAGATGTTCAAACAAGCGGATGTTAGACATCAATGGGTTTAAAAAACCATAACATTAAGACTCAGGGTAACGTTTTTCAATCGCTTTTAGCGAACGTAAAAACAACCCTATACCCCCCACACAAAGTACCAATATAACGATTAAATCAAATGCACTCATGTAAGAAAATCTAAAATTAATCGAGCTTATCACGCCAAAAATCAATGCCACTAACGAGCCAAATGTCAGTAACCACCCAAGTATGTTTCTGCCATTATAAAACATCAGTCCAACACCAAACATAAAGGGTATCATCACCATTCCACTGGTAAGCCCAAAGCCGCCCAGCTGATATAAATGGCTGCTAAAGCCAAATGAGCTTGTCACTTTAATGGCATTTAATAGCATATAAAAGCCACCGCACATCATCACTAGCCCAATAAAGAACTGACCCATTCCACCTGACGTTCCACCAGCACCTTTCATCAATATCCCTTGAAAACCATTATTTTAAGTCAATATATTGATGTTACTGAACCGTACAATTAATAGCAATCATCTCTGCAGTACAATCATGTTCGTGATATTAGGTTTTAGTTTCAAAGTTAACAATCAATATCATCTTGTTCTGTATCCTACATTCAACATGTCGTTGAACACGAGTTAAACAGAGAAACTTTGATATTCAATAAAACTAGCGCCACTCCACAAAATTCCCCTTATCAACTTGTTTAAGCCTAAGCCTCGCGCTGGTAAGTGATATCTGAGATAATATCGGGCTATTTTATCGATATTCTTTTTTATTAGGTAACACCGTTATGACAACCCAATTTGCTTGTTCAGGTATAGAGCTTGAGCTTTTTCGTTATCCAAGCCAACAAGCATCAAACTTACAAGCATGGGATGCCGCTGATGAACACCTAGTAAAGTACTTAATCGACACCGAAATAACAGCAACCACAACCGCCATTCTTAATGACAACTTTGGGGCACTCACGTGTGCATTAACCATGCAACATCCACACAGTGAATTGCTTGTCGAAACGGATGCTAAAACCAGCTTATTAGGTTATCAGCAAAATTTATTACACAACAAACTCGCACCAACCAACATACATTGGCTAAATAGCCGCGAAACGCTGCCACAAAATATTCAATTAGTGCTGATGAAGTTACCAAAAAATCTACACTATTTTGGCCAGCAGCTTGCGCGTTTATCAACGGTGCTTCCTGCGGGAACCCAAATACTGATAGGTGCTAAAGCCAAGTCAATCAATCCAGCATTATTGGCCAGTATTGAAAAAAATCTAGGTCCCGCATCCGCCAGTTTAGCGTGGAAAAAAACACGGGTAATTAGCTGTATTAGCGATGGTAAAAAACGGCCATTAGCAAAAGCCGTGAATTGGAATGTCGATGAGCTAAAACTCACTATCAGTAACCTTGCGAATGTATTTGCTGCCAATAAGCTCGATATTGGCGCAAGGATTATGCTCGACAACATGCCCAAAGGTGAATTCAACCACATTATAGACTTAGGCTGTGGTAACGGTATTTTAGGATTACACGCCAAGCAATGTTATCCCAATGCGCAAATCCACTTTGTGGATGATTCTGATATGGCCATCGCCTCGGCAAAGCATAATTGGCAAGCGAACGCGCTAGATACTCCATCTCAAGATCTTCAATCCCAAGATCCTCAAACAGAACAAACGCCACAAGCTTTTTTCCATTGGGACGATTGCCTGAGTAATTTACCAGCTGATGTTGAACCAGATTTAGTGATATGTAACCCTCCGTTTCATCAAGGTGAAGCCATTACCGACCATATCGCTTGGCAAATGTTTGTTGATGCACATAAGCGCCTAAAAAAAGGCGGTTTATTACATATCGTTGGTAATCGACATTTAGCCTACCACGTTAAAATAAACCGTATTTTTAAAAACTGCACCACTGTTGCCTCTAATGGTAAGTTTGTCATTTTACAAGCGATAAAATAATGCCATGAATGAGGCACCAAGGTCATGTTCCCCTAAATTGCCCTGCATGGCCCTGCATATAAAACTAAACCAATATTGATAGTAACGAGCGAGGGCCGACACAATTTATGTGCAGCCCTTCACTCGTATGTATTTGCAACTCGCTACACCTTGTTTATCTCGAACACTCACATTAACGGACACCAATAACCACTGAACATTCATCAGTGTAAACGGCGATACAGATCTGGTTTGTTGTGACTAAAAGCAAATCGCTTTTAGATGTGTATATCCCTTGAATAAATAACTATATGCCGCATTGATTTGAGCACTCGTTGGCAATAACGAGGCATCAATAGCCTCTATGATAAATGAACACAATGATAAATAGACACAATGATAAATAGACACAATGACCTTATGACGAACGCCAATCTGTGCCTTAACAATCCACATCAGGCATTACCAAGAAAACATAATTGGTTAACACGAAAGCATAAAATACGCCTCTAATAACATTACCAAACTGGGTATAAATGGCGTTAACAATAGAACTCAATCATATTTCCCTAGGCAGAATAGCCGCTGCAATAAACAATCAAGCTAATTTTCTGCAATAATATTAAAGTTAATAGTGGTTTTTTATGTTTTTTGAAAGACCAATTTAACAGCCTCTTTTCTTTGTAAGTTGACCATGAAGATCAGCGGCCCCTAAACAAGTTGCTTTAATTGGTCGCCATTTATGTGGAATGTTGCAACTCCATTAGCGCAAGAAACAAGTCACGTAACAAAATAGCTAAAGTGGCCGCTGAAAATGCGACACATCATTGCATTGGGGATAGGATTATTGATGGCGTTAACTAAATTGCTTGTTATCTCAAGCTGGCAGTTGAAATCATGAAGTCATCGTTACCGATATTATGGTCAACATCCCTCATAACATTACTCATAAAAAACCATAAAAAACGCGCTAACACTTAAGTGTCGGCACGTTAATTTTATAGCAATGAGCTAATCCGCTTTAAAAGCAATTAACCTTTTGTTTTTACTAAACTCTCAATTGAATACAAGTCGCGATTAGCACTATTTTTGCGGCGTACTTCTTCTAATGCCTGCTGTTCTAATTTATCAAACAATACATTGATTAAGCGATTAAAATGCTTATGCATTGCTAAACGAGCCTCAGCGGCATCGTGCAGTGATAATGCCTGATAAATTGCGGTATGCTCTGCTAAGGTTTTATTATTATCTGTGCTACAAACAATATTATAATCTTCAATGATTTCATTACTTGATGAACGCAGTGCCCACATGTTTTCAAACAAATTTATCAACGCGCCGTTACGAGTAGAATATGCGATGATCTGATGAAACAGCTCGTCTGCCTCTTCGACATTTTGCATATCTTTCATCATTACTAATGTGTCATGGAGTTTTTCAAGTTCTTCTGCAGTAATGGTTTTTGCTGCTAAAGCAGCTATTTCACCTTCAACTAAAGCACGTGCTTGGGTTAATTCAAATGCGTTAACATTATTCACCGCTACCGGTTTTTGCTGATGGTCAACCACGTACACGCCAGAACCCGTTTTTACTTCCACTTTTTCACGCACTTCTAGTGCAATAATAGCTTCACGAATGGTTGGCCTGCTTACTTCAAACTTTTCAGCAAGCTCACGCTCTGGGGGTAAACGACTGCCTACCGGATACTCGCCACTGGCGATAGCGGCTTCAATCGTATCGACTATTCGCCAAAATAAACGACGGTTTTTCATATACCTTCCTTCGAAAAGTAAAACCAATTTACTGGTTAATGCTGACATATTATCGGTTAATACCTTAGCAGCAAACAACTAAATTACATGTTATGTTAATCTCAATATAGAAATAATAGCACATTGTCATACCTTTAAAAATATTGGTAATAGACTAAAAATGTAAAATCATAGTAATTGGTAAAACAATTTATTGACATAATCTTAATGATTGGTTAGTTTCTATTCAAGCACAAATAATCCATTAACAGAATAATTTAAACTTTGTGTGTGTACGTAAAGAAAAGGAAATCAACTAATCTGGGGAGGTTAACGTGAAATTTATTAAGACAAGCAATACTTTGAGATTAACAGGACTAAAGTCGCAATCAAGATCAGCAATTTACGACGCGGCACTAATATCTCTATTAAGCAATCATGAACGTGCAACAGAGACAAACGAGTCAATACAAAAACAGCACGTCACAGTCTCTTAAATGCTAGGTAATTGGACTAGGCTACGCTTAATTACGGTTACGCTTACTTAGCAATACCGTGAGAGTGACACCCAGCCAAATAACTTACCATTTCCAGACAGCTCTTATCACGATGCGCATGACAGTGGACGACCTCAATTTGTTGGCTAACGTTACAGTGGCAGATTATTGGTCACGATGTTTCAAAGCCCTGAACATGTTGGGTAAACTCAAAATAATTCCCAATAAAAATAACACCACAGTTGCTGATTATTCACGTTATGGCGCTAACGAATTCTAAGGTGAAAAAGTAATTTTGAGCCTTTCCCCCTTGATAACTACTTAATGTAGCCATGGGGATATCATTTTAACAGTATTAAACGAGAGACTAGATGAATCATTCAAATAACAATACGTCATCGTCAAGGCATTGGTTATTCACGCAGTTGTTAGTCTTATTAATGCTTTGCATCCCATCAATCTATGTGCAGGCAAAAAATCGCTTAGTGACTACCCAGGCTGAGTACAAAAAAGCACTAAAGCTGGTTGAGCCTGGCGATAAAATCATTTTAAAAAATGGTACATGGCAAAATTTTGAAGTGTTGTTTATGGCGACAGGCACCGCCAATGCGCCTATTGAATTAACTGCCGAAACTAAAGGTAAAGTGATCCTGTCTGGCCAATCGAACCTTAAACTGGCTGGTGAATATTTACAGGTATCGGGGCTAGTATTTAAAAATGGCTCTACGCCAAGTAATGAAGTTATTGCTTTTCGTAAGAATAAAAATCAGTTAGCCAATCATTCACGAGTAACCGAAGTGGTTATCGATAACTACAGCAATCTAGATCGCCAAGAGTCTGATTATTGGGTCAGCTTATATGGACAAAATAACCGACTTGATCACAATCACTTTGTTGGTAAACGCAATGTAGGCGTAACTGTTGCTGTGCGTTTAGACAGTAAAAGCAGCCAGCAAAACCATCACCGAATTGATCATAACTATTTTGGTCCTCGCCCAATCTTAGGCTCTAATGGTGGCGAAACCCTCAGAATTGGCACCAGCCATTACTCGCTAACGGATTCTTTTACCGTGGTTGAAAATAATTATTTTGATCGCTGCGATGGCGAAGTCGAAATTATTTCAGTCAAATCGGGTAAAAACCGTATTCAAAATAACGTATTTTATGAATCAAGAGGCACATTAACCTTAAGGCACGGTAACGGTAATATTATCGATAGTAATGTGTTTTTGGGTAATGGCGTTGAACATACTGGCGGGATCCGCGTGATTAACCGCGATCAAACCATTACTAACAACTATCTAGAAGGCTTAACCGGCAATCGATTTGGCAGTGGTTTTACTATTATGAATGGCGTGCCAAATTCATCAATTAATCGCTATCATCAGGTGGTTAACGCCAATGTTAATAACAACAGCTTTATTAATCTTGACCATATTGAGCTGGCCGCGGGCAGTGACAGCGAACGTTCAGCAGTGCCACTAGACAGTAAATTAAACCACAATCTGTTTATTAGCCCAACCGCGCCATTTACTTTATACGATGATATTAGCGGACTTAGCTTTAACGACAACCTGAGTAATTTTGCGACCAAAACGTTAAGCCCATTCATGGCTAAAGGTATTCGTTCACAAGATATCACCATGAAACGCGCTGCTAATGGCTTGTTATACCCAAGTGATGAAAATTTTGCAGCATATGGTGCCAGTAAAAAACTGACCCCTACATTAAAGCAAGATACCGGCACACCTTGGTATCCAAAAGCAGAGCCTACTGTCGCATTTCAATCTGGCAACACCATCAAGGTTAGCGCCAGTGACGATGAATTAGCAAGCGCAGTTGAACGAGCTCAACCAGGCGATATTTTATTACTCAGTGATGGCAAATATAACATCAGCAGAATACTGGCGATCAACAAAACGTTAAGCTTTAAAGCCGCTAATGCTCACCAAGCAATAATCAACTTTGAACGCCCTAGTCTATTTGAAATTCAAGACAACGGTAGTTTGCAACTCGATGGTTTAGTCATTACGGGTTTAAATAGCCCTGACGCTGCCGGTAATAGCGTGGTAAGAACCCGCAAATGGGGCATGTTAACGAATTATCGTTTTGAAATGACAAACAGCATTGTTGAGCAACTCAATGTGAATCATTCATTTCACTTTTTCGATTCGGGCAGTCGCGCCTTTGCAGATAGTATTAATGTCAGCAATAGCCAGTTCCGCCATATTAGCGGGGATTTATTTCGCCTCGACAAAGAAACCGACGACCTAGGAATTTATAACACCGAATACCTCATATTGGACAATAACCAGTTTGACGATCTTGAAGGTGCTATTGCCTCGGTATACCGCGGTGGAACGGATGAGAGTACCTTTGGTCCCCATGTATCGGTAACCAACAATGTGTTCACTAAAGTCGGTCAAGGTAAGCGCAATAAAACAGGCGCGTCACTGAAGTTACATGGGGTTCAAATGAGCCAAATAGAGCACAATAAATTTAACGACAGTGCCGCTATTATTGTTGTTCACACCGTCGGTGAACCACAAACCCGCATTACGCATAATCAGTTTACTAATACAGCTAGCCCACAAGTAACGGAGTTAGTTGCAATAGGTAAACACACTGCAGATATCAACAATAATAAAGTGCAAAAATTATGAATAACTTCAATATAGCCGCAGGCGTAAGCCCGATGACGCGTGTCATTAAGCAAGTAGGAAAAATAGCGCTATTGGCGTCAATGACGTGCGCTATTTCATTACCCGTTATGGCTGCGCAACATCCAAACTTGGTCATAAACCAGCAAGATGTGGCCGCAATGAAACAGGCCATCACTCTACCTGGGACATTTCAAAATGCTTTCAATGCCACACAGAATAGTGTCGATAAAGGACTGGTTCAGCCAATTGAAGTACCAGTACCCAAAGATGCCGGTGGTGGTTATACCCACGAAAAACACAAAAGTAATTACCAACAAATGTATGACACGGGCATTATTTATCAGCTGACTGGTGATAAAAAATATGCCACATACGTTAAAGACATGCTGTTGCAATATGCCACACTTTACCCAACGCTACCTTTGCACCCTATGCGTAAAAGTAACAATGAAGGTAAACTTTTCTGGCAAGGACTCAATGAAGCAGTTTGGTTGGTACACACCATTCAGGCGTACGACTTTATCTATGATGCGTTAACACCTGCAGAACGTAATACCATCGAAACGGGTGCAATAATACCCGCTGCACTCTTTTTGTCAGAACAATCGCCGCACACCTTTAATAAAGTTCATAACCACGGCACTTGGGCCACTGCTGCGGTTGGCATGAGCGGATATGTACTCGATAAGCCACTTTGGGTTGAACGTGCTTTATACGACTTAAATCTCGCCAAAAAAGGCGGTTTTATGCGTCAGTTGGACGAATTGTTTTCACCAGACGGTTATTACAATGAAGGGCCATATTATCAACGTTATGCATTAATGCCATTTGTGACGTTTGCTAAAGCTATTGAGCAAAACGAACCGCAGCGTAAGATTTTTCAATACCGTGACGGTATTTTACTTAAAGCCATTACCAGCACAGTTGAACTCAGTTATAACCAGCTGTTTTTTCCCCTTAACGATGCGATTAAAAGCAAAGGCATCGACACTATTGAACTCGTCAACGGCGTCGCCATTGCTTATGGTCTCAACGGCGATCCACGTTTATTAGATATTGCACAGCAACAACACAATATTTTATTAACGGGTGATGGGCTTAAAGTTGCACAAGGGTTAGACAATAAACTACAACAGCCCTTTCCATTCGTTTCGACATTATTCCGTGATGGCCAACAAGGTGATGACGGTGCATTAGTGGTTATGCGTCAAGGTAAAGCAACCGACCAAGCCATTGTATTTAAAGCGACTGCGCAAGGTTTAGGTCATGGCCATTTTGATAAGTTAACCTGGCAGTTTTACGATGCTGGTAATGAAATCGTATCCGATTATGGCGCTGCACGTTTTCTAAATGTTGAGGCAAAATTTGGTGGCCGTTATTTACCTGAAAATGAATCATGGGCTAAACAAACCATTGCCCATAACACTTTAATTGTTGACGAGAAAAGTCATTTTAATGGCAAACTTAAAGCGGCTAACAAAAATAACCCTACATTACACTTCTACTCAGCAAAGCAAGACCTCACCATCGCGTCGGCTTCTATCGATACCGCTTATGATGATGTCGCATTTAAGCGCACTCTCGCCTTAGTCAACATCAAGCAACGTGATGCGGTAATTGGCATCGATATAATGCGTGTTACAGCTAACAAGCCACATCAATACGACTTACCCGTGCATTATCAAGGGCAATTAATCGATACCAACTTTGACAGACAGGCATCCTTGACTCAATTGTCTGCTTTGGGTACCGAAAATGGTTATCAACATCTATGGTTGTTAGCAACTGCTAACCTAGCCAAAGACAAAGCCGCTAATAAACTGGCTAAAGTCACTTGGTTAAATGATAACGGCCATTTTTATACCCTTAGCACGTTAGTTAATACTAACTTTAACAACGCCACTGACGAGCAAATGTTATTCACCCAATTGGGTGCCAACGATCCGGATATGAACTTACGCCAACAGCAGTCGTTCATTCACCGAGTGAATGCTACTAATCATACTTATGTCAGCGTGATGGAGCCACACGGCGAGTACAACCCATCAAAAGAATACACCTTAGAAGCCACCAGCAGTATTGCTGAGCTGATTCATCATCAACAAGCTGATCTAGAAGCGGTGCAAATACGCTTTACCGATGGACAACAATATCTATTAGCAATCAACCACGCAGATATCGCTGTGACTCAAGAAACTCAAAGTGTCATTAGCGTCAATGGGGTGCAATACCCATTTAGCGGACGCGCCGAATTATTAGACATTAAAGAATTCAAGTAACACAAAATTAAAATAAAAAGGAATAAACACCATGCAGCAAAGTGAACATTTTTCATTTGGGGAACAAACAGAAATCGAAGATATTGGCGGAGGTTTAAAGCGCCAAATGCTTGGATTTAATCATGAACTCATGGCAGTAAAGATTTGGTTTGATAAGGGAGCAGAAGGCTATGTGCATGCTCATCGCCATTCACAAGTATCTTATGTGGTAGAAGGTGAGTTTCATGTCAATGTCGATGGCGTGATTAAGGTGCTAACGGCTGGAGACAGCTTCTTTGTGCCACCTCATGTAGACCATGGTGCAGTTTGCCCAACTGGTGGCATTTTAATTGATACCTTTAGCCCGGCTAGAGAAGATTTTGTTGAGGGTTTAGCATGAAAAAAGTTCCCCTTAAATTGAAGCACCTACGTTGGCTTGTTGTCAGCTTAGTGGCACTCGCTACCGTCATTAACTACATCGACCGATCTGCCCTTGCCATTATGTGGCCAGGCATTGCAGAAGATTTAGGTTTAGATAAAAGTGATTATGCCAACATTATTACCGTGTTCATGATCTCATACGCAATTGGTCAGTCTCTATTTGGTAAGATATTTGATGCTATTGGTACACGCCTAGGTTTTTTATTATCCATTGTAGTGTGGTCGGTCTCAATCGCCCTCCATGCTGTTGCAGCAAGCGTTACCTCATTTGCTATTTTTAGAGCCATGCTCGGGCTAGGTGAAGCGGGTAACTGGCCTGGCGCAACCAAAGCGAATGCTGAATGGTTTCCGATTAAAGAACGCGCTCTAGCACAAGGCATCTTCAATGCTGGTGCGTCTTTAGGCTCGATTATCGCCCCACCATTAATTGCTTTTTTGTATGCCTTTTTAGGATGGCAGGCAACCTTTATCGTCATTGGTAGTTTGGGTATTCTTTGGATTTTACCTTGGTTGATTGTTTATAAATCATCACCAGACTCACATCCATGGATCACTGAAGAAGAACGCCAACATATCTTAACCGGACAACGATGCACTTCAGAAAAACAACAGGACAAAGAATACGTGCCCACTATGGGACAGTTATTACGCCACCGCCAAACTTGGGGAGTGATTGCAGCACGTTTCTTTATCGACCCTATCTGGTGGTTATTTGTTGCTTGGCTACCATTGTATTTAAACGAAAAATTTGGCTTTGATGTTAAACAAATTGGCGCATTTGCTTGGTTACCTTATGTCGGAGCTGCCATCGGAGCATTATTTGGTGGCTGGTTTAGTGGCCACTTGATGAGCCGAGGCTGGTCGGTGAATAAAGCCCGTCGTAGTGCAATTGTCTTAGGTTGTATGGTTATGCTGCCAGCACTGTTACTGACATCTCTTGCTGCAACGCCTTGGATGGCAATGGGCCTTATAGCACTTATCTTATTTGGTTTTCAAACCGCTATTGGCAACGTTCAAACATTACCAAGTGATTACTTCTCCGGTAAAACTGTCGGAACCTTAGCTGGTATTAGTGGTACATCGGCAGTATTAAGTGTAATTATCACCATCCAATTAGTGCCAATGATGACCAAAGGCGGTGACTATACGCCATTCTTTATTTTAGGTGCGGCGTTAGTTCCACTAGCATTAATTTCGTTGTGGTTAGGCGGAAAAATTGAACCGGTAAAAAGGAAGGCATAACCGTGAAGAGTCTGTATTTATTTGGTGAGTGTATGGTCGAATTACAGCGTGTAACGGCCACCAGTTTACAGCAATCTTTTGCTGGTGACGTGTATAACACTGGGGTTTACCTTAAACGCACCTTTAGCGATATTAGCACCCACCTAGTCACAGCTATTGGCCAAGATAGTTTTAGCCAGGCCATGTTGCAACGCTTTGACGATGAAAAAATTAATACTGATATGGTCTTTCAAAGCACCGACAAAATTGCCGGCCTGTATGCAATACAAACCGACAGTAAAGGCGAGCGCAGCTTTACATACTGGCGCAACGATTCAGCCGCCAAGCAAATCATGCAATTTATTGATGATGCAGCCATCAGTAAAATATCTCAGGCAGATATGGTGTTTTTTTCGGGCATTTCTTTAGCGGTTATTAATGAAGAAGATCGCGACGCATTTTGGTTACTGATTAAACAATGTAAGCAAGCAGGTGTCAGTATTGTATTTGACCCTAACTACCGCGCAAGAATGTGGCACAGTCCAGACCAAACAAAGGCGCAGTTTGATATTGCGTTTAGTGTGGCCGATGTCGTACTGCCAGGTGTTGATGACTTTAATCAACTTTACGGTATTAACTCCGTTGAAGACATTATTGCGTTCTGCCAGCCTTACGACATTAACGAGCTGGTGATAAAAAATGGTGAAAACGGCATTAACTATGTGATTAATGGCCAGCAACAGCATTTCTCAATCACACCAGTAACGAATGTTGTCGACACCACATCAGCGGGTGACTCATTTAACGGGGTGTATTTAGGCGCACGCTTAACTGGCGCAGATATCAGCACAGCGATAAAATTAGCCTCCCAAGCAGCAGGATTTGTGATCCAACATAAAGGCGCCATTGCACCTAAAATTGAGTTTCATCAATTTATTGAACGTCAAAAATTAATCATGCAATAACAGCTAAAGAGTCATCTTTTGTCGCTTTTAAAAAGGCTTGATAACACTGAGTTATCAAGCCTTTTTATTTGCTAAGAAAAAGTAATATATCGCCTTTTGAGCCATTCGTGTTTTAGCTTCAAACCAAGTAATATTACTGAATCATTTCGATAATTTACCCCATTAAAGCAATAAGAAGACATTGAACATGGACTATTTAGCCATCAATAAACACGCATGGAACCAGCGAACCCAAATCCACCTCGACTCAACATTTTACGACTTAGAGGCATTTATCCAAGGTAAGTCATCATTAAACCCCATTGAACTTGAACAAGTCGGTGATGTACACCACAAAAGCCTGTTGCACCTACAATGTCACTTTGGACAAGATAGCTTATCGTGGGCAAGGCTAGGCGCCAATGTCACTGGCGTAGATTTATCAAGCGAATCGATTGCAACTGCAAAAAAGCTGGCTGCTCAATTACACTTACCAGCAACATTCATCAACAATGACATCTATCAATTTGGTGATCACAATACAGAGCAATATGACATCGTATTCACCTCTTATGGGGTGTTAGCTTGGTTACCCGATTTAACTCGCTGGGCGCAAACCATTGCTGGCGCATTACGTCCAGGCGGTGAATTTCATTTGGTTGAGTTCCACCCTTTTAATGATGTGTTGTGTGGTTATGGCTACTTTCCACAGTCGCAACCGGATATCGAAGATGAAGTCACTTACACCGAAAACCACAATGACCAAATTGAAACGGTAGTCACTTGGCCACATCCGATAAGCGAAGTCATTAGCGCACTCATTAGTGCAGGACTCTGTATCGAAGCGTTTAACGAGCACCCTTACAGTCCCTACAACTGCGTCGAAGGTTTGGAGTTTGTGGTAGGCAAAGGTTACCAGCTGAAACATCAAGACCACCTCATCCCACTTATTTACTCTATTAAAGCAAGCAAAGTGGGATAAGTACTAGCCTGAAGCCTGTTTACAGCGGGCTCAAATATCGGATTTAGTGGATGACTGTTGATGTGTTGAAGGCGGTGCAAATAATATCCGTAAACGTTGTGTTAGCGATAATTGCGCTTGGGTAACATCACCCCACATGTCGCGCCATTCACTAAACGTTACCACTAACGGATTAAAACTGTTTACCGGTTTGGTAATACCGTACACCACAGTTTCATTTTCAGGCTCAAACGTACCAAACATTTTGTCCCATATAATCAGCACACCGGCATAATTTTTGTCGATATATTGTGGGTTGCGCCCATGATGAACACGATGATGGGACGGTGTATTGAAAATCAATTCTAACGGTCCTAACGATTTAATCGCTTGGGTGTGAACAAAGAACTGCAATCCAAGGTTGAGCAACACCGCAAACACCACCCAGTTAGGATCAAAGCCAATCACCACCAGCGGTAACCAAAACAACCACATGCCTGCCAACGGGTACATTAAGCTTTGTCTAAAGGCGGTGCTGAAGTTCATGTTTTCTGAGCTGTGATGCACCACATGTGCAGCCCACATCCAACGGATACGATGGCTAGCGCGATGAAACCAGTAATAACAAAAATCTTGCGCAATGAGCAATAAACCAAAAGTGAATAATGTCATTTCGATATCAAATAAGCGCCAGCCAAAAAAGTGTAAGTAGATCGTTGCAATCAATAAGCCCGCGATAATATCCGCCACTTGATGCATTCCAGCCAATACAAAATTACACAACACTTCGGCAGGGCGATATTGGGCATTACTCGGCAATCGCTGGGCACGAACACCAAACCACCACTCCAATAAAATGCAGCCAAAAAAAATCGGCGCTAACACCAGTAATAACCACTCTGGGTGAGCTATCAGTAAATCCATGTCCATATGTTATCCATTTCTATTTATTATTATGTTAACAACGTTTGTAATAACGCTTCGCTACTTCGCATTCCTAATCAAATAGCTCTTCCGGCACAACCCATTTTAGTAAACCGCTTTAATACTCCGTTTTTAATAGGCCGTTTTTAATAGGCCATTTTTAATAGGCCGTTTTTAATAAGCCATAGACTAAAAAGGTCACTAATCTAGTCGACACCGTTAATCGTCATCACCATTTGGCAAAATGATCTTCTGTTAATCCTAGCTGGTTAGTTAACTTATATTGATTACCATTGTTGTCGCAAATCACTCCGCTAAAGTAGCCAATGTATTGTCTAAAGTTGTTTTTTAACCAGATTAAATTGAGCTTTTCGCTGCGTTGATTTAACGGCCTAAAATGCAAATCGACATTGCCATCATTAGTGGTGATATGCCACACATCTTGTTGTGAGTGTCGATTAAAATCAAACTGTGCCCCGCCCAGTATATGGCGTTGGCCATTTATCCACATCACATTTTCTGTTTGACCCGTTTCATTAACGCCAGCGGCTAAATTCAACCCAATAATCCCGGCGTCAGTTTTGGCATTCATTGAAGCCCAGCGCCAACTGGTTTCGCGGCGCATAAACCCAGCCGAAAAGTCATAACCTGCAAGCGCATATTGTAAAGGCTGCGGTTCATGATGAATAGTTAATTGCCCTGTTACGGCTAAGCCATTGTGCTTTTGAGTATAGGTCCAACCGTTATAACCCGTAGGGGTACACAAGCTGATGGGTAAACTCAACGGCGCAGGTTGAATACGTAAATTGGCTTGTATGTCTGCAAGGTTAATCTCGACTTGCCATTGTCCGTCGACAATATTGATAACAATACCTTTGTGTTTACGGCCAATTTCGGCGCGCCCACGCTTAGGTGAGTAACTTAGCTGGCAGCCAAACCCGAATGGCGTTAGCCATTGCGTTTGGGTCAGCTTGTTAGTTTTAATGTCATAAAGGTAGCAAAAACCATTGGCGACATAACGAATATCGGCAATCGCCAGGGCGATAATATAATGAGGAGTAATAATACTAACGAATTGGAATTGTTTAAAATCAAAGTGCTTAGCCATTGCCGATGCAGGCTTGTCCATTACCGTCGAATAAGCAAACTGATTAACATTGAGTGAATCAACAATCCCATCAAATATGCCAAACACAGGCTGGCCGTTGACATTAATCAATTTATCAGGAGCAAATTGCGGCTGTTTATGTTGCATTACATTACCTACATCATGTTGTTTATCAAACTTAAGTTACATATCACTAACCTGAATTGATCAGTCATTAATGTCAATAACCAAGTATATGGTTGCCGTATAATCCCATTAAAATGACGTTAAAATGACGTTAAAACCAGATATTAATAAGTGATGACGCCTGCATAACTTGTAATGGGCATCACTCTAGTTCTCTTTATAACAACATAACCTTAGCGATACTGGAAACCCAGACAAATTCTGGTATCATTTATATACCTTTTACTGGTTATTGTTGTCTCATGAAGTTATTGATCCCTATTTTACTGTCTACATTATTGTTGTCGGCTTGCGCAAGTTATGAACCGACTCATGTTGGTCTTAATCCCACGCTGGGTCCGATTCAGTTACAAACTGAAGTCGATTTCCCTGTACTGGTCGACACCATCGATACTCGCGAAGCAAGCTTTGTGGTGCGCTTTAATGAAGAAGGCAAATCACCAAGATTAGTCAGCGCCAGTGAGCCCATCCGTCAACAGTTGGATACACTGTTCCGTAATGGCATGAACAAAGCCGGTTATGTTATTGACCCTGCCGCACGCAATTCAGTGCAGTTTCAGCTAAATTACTTGTTAGCTGACGTCACGGATACCACGTTCAGTTACGAATCAAAAACACGTTTAGTTATCAATGTATTGGCTAAAAACTCACAACAAGAGTTCACCAAATCCTATAACGCTAATGGCTATTTAAAAGGCCCGTTAAGCCCAGATTTTGCCACTCTTGAATTAGATATCACCAAACTCGTTGATAAGCTCACCACTGAAATTCTTAACGATGAAGAGTTACACCAATTTATTCAACGTTAATCCAACCCGCTTTATCAGGTATTGGCATCGAGAGATGCCAATAAAAAAGGACGTCACATTATGTTGAAATGGTTATCCACTTGCCTACTGTTATTGACCAGCTTAAGTTCCAACGCTGCAGTCGACATTCAAAAAGACACTTTATATCCGCAAGTAGAGTTGGACACCTCTATGGGGAAAATAGTGGTTGAGTTAGATCGCACTCGTGCACCGCTTACCGTAGATAACTTTTTAACCTATGTGGTTAAAGGCGAATATGACAATACTATTTTTCATCGTGTGATTGCCGAATTTGTGGTGCAAGGTGGCGGGTTAACCACTAAATTAGAAGAATGCCCTTCGCTAGAGCCGGTTGTAAATGAGTCCGGTAATGGTTTATCAAACTCCCTTGGCACAATTGCCATGGCTCGAGATAACGATCCTCATTCAGCAACACGTCAGTTTTACTTCAACCTAGGTGACAATAAAAAATTAGACCCTTCTAAACGTCGTTGGGGCTATACCGTTTTTGGTGAAGTGACTCAGGGGATGGATATATTAGAAGCCATTTCATTGGTACCAACTGAACATAACACCACCCTAAATTGGCCCGATTTTCCGGTTAATACTGTCATGTTGAAAAAAGCGACTCTACTGCCTCGCTAATATCCCACTAATCGCCTATACCTACCGATGGTCATGTTAATGCATGCCATCGGCATTTATGTTGTCTCCAACAATGTCATATTGGCCAGTCTTATCTCAGTCAGTCTTATCTCGGTCAATATTATCTCAACCAGTCTTATCTCGGTCAATATTATCTCAACCAGTTTTAGCTCGATTAATTGGTCCAAACTTGCTCAATATTGTGACGTCATGAATTGTTACCCTATACATTTTTACTAGCTGATAAATCAACTAAATAGCACTATTGAATGACTGAATCGACACTTTTTTAAGCTTTTGACTATCGACAGCTAAATTAACGTCTATACTCTATTTGACCCATTCACCTAGTTAGCTGCGCAATTGTTCGCAACCGCATTTCGAATATTCAAGGACGCAATTATGATGACGGCTAATGATTTTATTGAAACCAAAGCACCACAACTTGCCTATTTTGGTAAAGCCTTTTTAAATAATCAATTAGATTACAAAGAGATACAGATCTATATGTGGGATGTGCTGGAAGAGTGGCAATTTATATCAAATAATCCCATCCAATTAGCCGAACAACCTAGCGATACCGAGAAAGTGTTTTGGCACTTATTGTATTGCTTCGATCATTGGTCTGGTTGGGCAATTAAAGGCAATCAATACTTACGCCAGCAAGTTCATGAATGTTGCGACTACATTAATATTGGCGGCAATGTGCCACAAAGTTGTATTGGTATCAGACCTTAAGGCGATTATCTTAAATCTGCTCTGAATGCTAATTTAACCTCAAACTGACTGAATAATCTTTTAGAATGGCTTGAACCTAAACCCCTTGCAACATAAGCTAGAGCCATTCTCCTTTATCCAGTTGTCTTATGTCGGTTTTCTTGTCTCGTACCCGTGAAGCGTTATCGGTTTACTACCACAAACGAGTATTTATTTTACTCTTGCTGGGGTTTTCTGCCGGCTTACCATTAATGTTAGTCTTTTCGACCTTAAGTTTTTGGTTACGTGAAGCTGGCATCGACCGAGCGGCGATTGGTTATTTTAGCTGGATAGCACTAACGTATGCATTTAAATGGGCGTGGTCGCCATTAGTCGATCGTATGTCATTGCCCTTTTTTACCCGTTTTTTAGGACGACGACGCGGATGGATGCTGTTCGCACAACTGTGCTTAGTCGGCGCCATACTCGGTATGTCTGTTAGCGATCCAGTGGTCAATCTTGAACGTTTAGCCTTATGCGCCCTACTTTTGGCATTTGCCTCCGCCACCCAAGACATAGTCATTGATGCTTTTCGGATTGAATCCGCCCCTGAAAAAATGCAAGCAGCGCTTGCTGCAGCGTACCAAGTCGGTTATCGCAGTGCGATGATCATTGCCACAGCCGGTGCATTAACCATTGCAGCTTGGGTTTCTCCTGGCGATGATGCTTACAACTTAGAAGCTTGGCAAACAGCTTACTTTGCCATGGCGATGTTAATGGGCATTGGTATCATTACCACGTTATGTGCCAAAGAACCGCAGGTAGATACCAAACAGGCTGACGATAAAGAACGCCTATTAAGAGCCGAGTTTGCTGCCAAATACCCTGCTAAAGTCGCTGGGGCATTAGCCTGGTTATACAGCGCAAGCGTATTGCCTTTTATTGACTTTTTTAAGCGTTATGGCAAAAGTGCGATTCTGATTTTGTTGTTAATCTCGTGCTATCGCATTTCCGATATTGTCATGGGTATTATGGCAAATGTGTTTTATGTTGATATCGGGTTTAGCAAAGAAGAAATCGCTTTTATCAGTAAAGTCTATGGTTTGATCATGACCTTAGTCGGCGCCGCTTTTGGTGGTGTGTTGCTTATGCGTTATGGCACCATGAAAATTCTATTCTTGGGTGCCTTATTAGTCGCGGTCACTAATCTGTTGTTTGCTTGGCAGGCGTATATTGGTTATAACGTACCGTTTTTAACCTTGGCCATATCGGTAGATAATTTTAGTGCTGGTATCGCAACCGCAGCGTTTATCGCTTATTTGTCCAGCTTAACCAGTAGTGGATATAGTGCGACACAATATGCGTTATTGTCTTCGATAATGTTACTATTTCCTAAATTTATCGCAGGATTTTCGGGCTTGTATGTTGATGCTTTTGGTTACATCAATTTCTTTATTGCAGCGAGTTTGATTGGCTTTCCGGTGTTGCTATTAGTGGTGTTGGTGAATCGATCGCAAAACCAAAATTTAAAATAAAAGTGAGGTAATAGAAAAATTACTGATGTGGCAAAATCATCTTTTTAGCTAACCTAACTTGATTAAAATTAGCATAGCGACACCAACACAACCTTGTAATACTTTATCTGATGGCATTTTTAAATCACAGTTTTTATTAATCAAAAAGTGTTTCATCACAAAGCCGAAATGATAAACAGACTTGACAGTACTCTCTTCAAATCGGTCTTATCACTAAGCCTCACCCAACTGGCTGAAATGAAAAATATGTTTACCTTAAGACTATTTGTTGTATGGTAATATTCAGCAGATAAATATGTGTAGGGTTAAGAGATTTTTGACTGACTTGTGGAGGGCGTTCTACTAGGACACCAGCTTGGTTCAGACGATAAAACAACAAAGCGCTGCATCATAGTGTTTGAACGGATAAATAATGATTCAACTTTACTCCTTACCTTTAATTGTCTGCTCTAGCATCAGCTTTATTCTAAGCTTGTTTTTCATGCTGCTATATCATCGTCTGAAATCACGTCACGAAGAACAAGTGTACTATTACTTGATTTTTTCGCTATCAGCATTGTTAAGTAGTGTCTTTTTAGCAGCCTTTGCGATCCTCATTAATTCTTCTGAAAATCTCGATTATCTCAATATATCCAACCGAGTGACCATCATTACTGCAATGTTCACCATTGTGATTGGCCTGCATTTCTTTGTCGCATTCTTTGAATATAAAGCCCCTGTGCTACTCAAATTATGCTATGCCATATGTGGCGTCTTTTCTTTACTAGCCTTGGTACCAAATCAATATTTTCTAGCCAAAGAGTATTATGCCACCTCAACATATTACACCGGCCTGGTATTTGGTCCTTTATTCCAGCTGTGGGGGATCTGGATACTGTTATTAGCAGGATACTGTATCGTTATTCTTACTCGGATCTATGTGCGTCAATACAAAAAGAAAAATAATTCTCTTGGCACAGTGCAATTACTTTTAGGGGCTACGAGCATATGGATGGTAACTGGCGTAGCTGATACCTTAACAGGAATACAAGTTATTGATCTGCCGCCCTTAACATGGGTTGGTTCTTTTTTAGTAACATGCTGCAATGCTTGGATTCTAGTCCTTCATATTGACGATCTTTATGAGCAAAGGCGACAGTTAAATAATCGTCTTATGTATGATCATCTTACTCAGGCTTTCTCACGCAGCTACTTTGAATTCCGTTTGACCGAAGCCATTAATAAAATGTCGAGAAACCATTCAATTAAATTACACCTATGTATATTTGATATAGACAATTTTAAAACCATTAATGATAGTTATGGACATATAAACGGAGATGAATTACTCAAAGCAATCGCAACTATTGTCAAAGAGAACATTCGCCCCATTGATTGCTTTGCTCGTTTGGGCGGGGATGAATTCGTTCTTCTACTTATTGACTTAGATGATCAGCACGCTTATGAGATCGTTGCACGGATCAAAAAGAGTATATTTGAAACCACATTTGGGCTAAGCACACTGCAATTTAGTGCTTCATGTTCTTTTGGGATGGTGAGCTCAGGGGCTGAAAACTTAGTAAGTAAAAATCTATCAAAACAACTATTATCTAAAGCAGATGAAGCCCTCTATATCGCCAAAAATCAAGGAAAGAATACAATTAGAGTGTTAAATCTATCGGCATCAGAAGCACTAATGACCTAGCGTGCTGGCGCAAGAAACGATTGATAATATTTATTATGTATCTATTTAACCTGAACTCGGGATAAGAATTGAACTAAACGCCCTCTTTACGATCAGATCTTTCGACCAAGAAGGATTTAATCATGCAGAGGGCGTATGAATAATTTAGTGGATATATTTTGTGATGTCGATGATTTTTGTGCTGTATTCATTCCGCAATGGAAAACACAATGCCTGACTGACGGCACACGAAAACGTCAGCGCTCAAATCGAATGGACATGAGCGAAATAATGACCATTATCATACTCTTCCATACATCCCACCACCGTGACTTCAAGAACTTTTATACTGGTTATCTTGCTCGATTCTTTAAATCTGATTTTCCACATTTGCTCAGTTACAGTCGCTTTTTGGAACTAATGCCCACAACTGTCGTGCCATTGTGCAGCTATTTTTGTACCATAAGAAGTCAGCCAACAGGGATTGAGTTTGTTGATTCAACGAGTATCAAGGTCTGTCACAACTTACGAATTCCAAGGCATAAAAGTTTATCGGGCCTCGCTAGCCGAGGAAAAGGCACGATGGGATGGTTCTACGGGTTTAAACTTCACCTAATTGTTAATCACAAAGGCGGCATTGTAGCCGCCAAAATAACGCCCGCGAATGTGCATGACACTCAGCCTGTTTCGGGGATGGTGGTTAACTCAATGGATAAACTTTATGCCGACAAAGGCTACATTAGCAGAGCACTGGCGAGCGACTTACTCGAACAAGGTGTTACGATCGTCAATAATGTCCGTAAAAACATGAAAGCTAAAGCATTATCCCTATGGGATAGAGCGATGCTTTCACGTCGATTTATCATTGAAACCATCAATGACCAGCTAAAAAATATTTCACAAATAGAGCATACAAGACATCGAAGCGTGCATGGTTTTATGTTGAATATGATAGGCGGATTGATTGCCTATCAACTGAAAGAAACTAAGCCACAACTCAATATTACGAATGCTGAGTTTGGCGCTATTGTTGTTATGGCTTAAACCGATCTCAGGTTATTTAGTCATGGACTACTATCAATGCTAAGAAGCTATACAGAATCTGTTACAGAGTCGAACACATTGTCATTCATGATGTTGTCCCCCCATACAATGTACGCTAATAAAAATTGAATATAAGCAAAACAAACTAACGCAAACATTACTTCCCAAAAAAGCCGATAGGGTTTCCCTTATCGGCTTTTTTATCTCTGCGCACTTGCCTGTGCAGAATTTATCACTTCAGGATTAGTCTCTGAAGTTGTCGAACTGGAATGGTTGTCCGAGTTCTGATTCTTTGGCTAGACGCATGACCGCTTGTAGGTCATCGCGCTTTTTGCCAGTGATGCGTACTGAGTCGCCTTGAATAGCGGCTTGCACTTTAAGCTTGCTGTCTTTGATGGCTTTAACTAGCTTTTTAGCAATCAGTGAATCGATACCTTGCTTAAAATTAACTTTTAAACTGAAGGTTTTGCCACTGTGAACCGCTTTGTCATCGACTTCCATTGACGACGGATCGACGTTGCGTTTACTCAACTGAATACGCAAAATATCAACGAGCTGCTTACAAATAAAATCATCTTCCGCTTTTAGCGTGACAACGTTGTCTTTGTATTCAATTTCAATTTCTTTACCACGTAAATCAAATCGGCTAGCCACTTCACGGCGAGAGTTTTCTACCGCGTTACGTAATTCTTCTTCATCAACTTCCGACACAATATCCATAGATGGCATGTTGCTTTCCTCTTTGATTCATCACATTTATATACGGCTATTTTACACTAGGAGTCATTAACAGGATAGTGGAGTACACTTAGGCTCTATTAAACCGATTATCGTGCGCTAATATCCCATTGATTAACAAAATATCATTAACCAGCTATTTTAAATGATAATGTAGTTAAAACGCCCATTCTATTGAGTTTTACGACTATGGGTTTGTCATTATCAATAGTAAAAACGGCCCTTTTTGAACAATTGTTACTTTCTATAGAGGTTAATTAGTGACAATTTTAAACAGGTTTCTTATTATTAGCGATATTCTCATTTCACAAGGCTGATGTTACGCTCGTGATCACTTATAAAAACATTTTTAAACTTGCGTTAGTTGTTGCTGTGATAGTGACTAGCTATCTTGTTTTTTCAAAACCAAGTTACCCGCAAACGTTCGCCCATATGGATAAAGTGGGCCATTTAGGCAGTTTTTTAGCCCTTTCATATCTAGCACATTACGCTTTTAAACCGCGTTGGTATTTTTTGTGTACCTCTTTGGCAGCCTATGCAGTGTTAATTGAATTGATTCAATCTCGCTTACCTTACCGCAGTGCATCAGCTGCCGATGTCATTGCCGATTTTGTCGGGATTGCATTATTTTACTTATTGCACTTTTCTATCAATAAGTACCGTAAATTAAAAGCGAATCGTTAATACCTCATGGTAAGAACATCAGCGTTGCCAGCGTCATCCACACACGACAATAATGCTCTTATTGCCGTTTTAGGTGCAGGTGCGATTGGGCAATTGATGTATCATAAATTGAGTGTTAATACCCAAGAAACTCAAGTAAACGAGGTGATGTTGATTGGCAGAGATAAGCAGACTCGCCATCAACAATTGCGTTTTATTGACCACACCCAACACACCCATGAAGCCTTAGCGACTATATTGGGAACAGATGATAACCGCTTAGCGCGAGTTGAATTACTGTTTGTGTGTGTTAAAGCCTATCAAGTCGAGCAAGCGCTTTTACCTTTATTACCGAAACTGTCGCCTCAATGCCATATTGTATTACTCCATAATGGTTTAGGGCCGCACTTACCTGTTGCTGCAGCCCTTATGCGTTATAAGGATATGGGCTTAACCTTAGGCACCACTTCACAAGCGGCGTTGAAGTTAAGCCCGTGGCAGGTGAAGTACAGTGGTTTGGGTGTGACTCAGCTAGGTCATTATTGTGGCTCTGTTATGTCGGCAGCATTAAAGACATGCTTAACTCGTCTACATAGTGACAACCAACCGATTGAGTGGCATCAACCTGTATTACCAGTCTTGTGGCAAAAGCTGGCCATTAATGCAGTAATAAACCCGTTAACCGCGTTAAATCAGTGTGCGAATGGCCAATTGGCAGCAACAGAATATCAATCACAGATCAGTGCCATTATCGATGAGCTAGTAGAAGTGGCTAAATATGATGGCATCATATTAGATAAGGCGGCTGTCAAAGTGCGGGTTTATCAGGTGATTGAGTTAACCTCGGCAAACTTCTCATCTATGTATCAAGATGTCGCCCACAGCAGACCGACTGAAATTAATGAGATAAATGGCTACATTTGCCAGCAAGCCAAGGCGCTTCATCTTAATGTGCCCAATAATCAATATCTCGTCGACAAGGTTTGGCAATTGAGTAAATCTTGAATGCGATGCTATCACTCGCCTCAACTCAATTTAAATCATCGGGTAAGTCAGCCCAAATCAAAATATTTGGACTGATAACTATTCGCTACTGGATTTAGCTCCACATTACCAAAACAGCTGCTATCGCGATTAAAATCAAACCCGCTACATCGTTAATTTTAACTTTATCTTTAAGCCAAAAAACAGCGATCATCAAGGTAAAAAACACCTCAATCTGGCCGAGTGTTTTAACATAAGGCACAGCCTGCAACGACATTGCACTGAACCAACCAATTGAACCGATACAACTGGTGATACTAATTGATAAGGTTAATGTGGGTCGTTGCCATAACGCCGCTAAAGTCGATTTATCTTTTGCCAGCAAATAGCCTATTAGCACGATGGTTTGTAAGCCAATAACCCACAGTAATACCCATGCAGCACGATGCGTAAACGGCCCTTGTAGGGTTAAACTTGCTTCGCGCACCCATAGGGAAGTCAACGCAAAAGCACTGCCACACGCAAGCCCTAACAAGACTGTTTTAACTGAGAGCTGTTTAAAACCTTGTTTGCTGCTTAACAACATTATTGCTAAGCCGCCAATAACAACGCCTATCCAGCCTAATAGAGATAATTGAGTGCCGAAAAATAGCACCCCAAGTATTGCAGCGACTAATGCTTCACTTTTAGCCAGCCCGGCACCAATGGCAAAGTTTTGCATTTTAAACAGTTTAACCATCAAGCCTGTTGCTAGAATTTGCATCGATGATGCACCAATCACAAAGCCCCAAAATGTCCTCGTAAATTCAGGTAATGCACTAGGTTGATATTGATGTAAACCATACAGATAACACGCAGCAATGGGGCCGGCCCAAATGAATCGAGCCAAGGTAACACCTGCAACACTGACTTCTTTACTGAGTTTGCTTTGAAATGCATTGCGCCACGCCTGCATAAACGCAGCGAGGAAGGTAAACATGATCCACATAATTAACTATTGCTCATTACATAAAAAAGCCCTGAAACTTGGTAAAAAGTCAGGGCTTATACAAGGGCAATTAGATTACTGTTTACGACCATTAAAAGACACTGATTAAATGCCTAATTGATTAAAAATCAACTTACCGCTGTTTCAGTCATTCAATGTCATTGATGGCTTACTTGCTGGTATCAATAAACTCAAAAGATTTAACCAATTCATCAACCGCTTTCATCTGCGTTAGGTATTTCTCTAATAAATGCAGTGGTAGCGCACATGGGCCATCGCATTTTGCATTATCAGGATCGGGATGGGCTTCGATAAATAGACCCGCTAAACCTAATGCCATACCACTACGAGCAAGCTCGGTTGCTTGTGCACGACGTCCACCAGCAGAATCTGCTCGTCCACCAGGGCGTTGTAGTGCATGAGTGGCATCAAATATTACCGGATAACCGGTTTGTTTCATTTCGTCCATGCCTAGCATGTCTACAACGAGGTTGTTGTAACCAAAACTACTGCCACGTTCACATAAAATAATATTGTCATTACCGGCTTCGTTAAACTTGGTAATGATGTGACGCATTTCGTGTGGCGCTAGAAACTGCGGTTTTTTCACATTGATCACTGCACCGGTTTTCGCCATTGCCACTACAAGATCAGTTTGGCGTGCTAAAAATGCAGGCAACTGAATAATATCGACAACTTCTGCAACTGGCGCACACTGATGAATTTCATGCACATCGGTTATCATCGGTACGTTAAAGGTTGATTTTATTTCTTCAAAAATACGTAAACCTTCTTCCATACCAGGGCCACGGTATGAGTTAACCGATGAACGATTGGCTTTATCAAAAGACGCTTTAAACACATATGGAATGCCAAGCTTTTGGGTCACTTCCACATAATGCTCGGCAATCGACATCGCTAAATCGCGCGACTCAAGCACATTCATACCACCAAATAACACGAACGGCTTATCGTTAGCGACTTGAACGTTATTAGATAACTGAATAATTTTTTGATCCATTTGATCCTCTTAGCGCATTACGCTGCAACAATTTGTAATAACTGACCACATAGCCATGCCATGTAAGTACCTAATGCATAACCGAATACTGCCAACAACACCCCTACAGGTGCTAATGCTGGATGGAATGCAGCAGCCACCACAGGCGCCGATGCTGCTCCGCCCACGTTTGCCTGGCTGCCCACTGCCATATAAAACAATGGCGCTTTAATGAGTTTAGCAACCAATAACATTAATCCTGCATGCACTAACATCCACACGATACCGATTAAGAAATAAATCGGCGTATCCATGACTTTAGACACATCCATATGCAAACCTATGGTTGCAACGAGAATGTATAAAAATGCCGAGGCGATTTTAGATGCGCCAGAGGCTTCAAGATGACGCACAGGGCTAAATGAAAGTCCTAAGCCAATAGTAGTCACAATTACCACTAACCAGAAGAATTTAGAGGTTAAACTGTAATCTTCGGTCCACGGATAGTTGGCTTCAAAGAATGGCCCCAAGAAATCTGCCGCAAAATGGGCAAAACCTGTCACCCCAAACCCAACAGCCACAATTAACATGATGTCGCGAAGTGATGGAATACGTGAATTCTCGGCGTGGTACTTTTCTACTTTCTCTTTTAGTGCTTCAATTGCGGTGGTGTCTGCACCCGTTCTGGCATCAATCTCTTTAGCTTTTGATGCCATAAACAGCAGTACTGCCATCCAGATATTGGCCACGATGACATCTACCGTAACCATTACCGAGAATATCTCACCACCGACCGAATAAATCTCTTTCATCGCGGCTTGGTTTGCACCACCACCAATCCAACTTCCCGCTAAGGTTGTCATGCCGCGCCATACGGCATCTGGACCATTACCACCTAGTAGTGATGGATCTATCATTGATACGCTTAATAGCGCAATCGGTCCGCCAATAACAATACCCAGCGTGCCGGTTAAAAACATTATCACCGCTTTAGGGCCTAAACTAAGAATGGCTTTTAAATCGACACTTAAAATCAATAACACTAAACACGCAGGCAATAAATACCGCGAAGCAACAAAATACAGTTGTGACGCATGACCATCAATCACGCCAAAAGTGTTTAGTAATGAAGGTAAGAAATAGCACAGTAGTAATGCTGGGATGTATTTATAGAATTTTTGCCAAAACGGATGGGTAGATGAACTAGTGTAAAAAACAAAACCTAAAATAACGGCGAGTATACCCAGTGCGGTGGCATCATTGCTCACCATTGCTGACGTTGTCATGCAGTGTTCTCCCTTACAAATACATTATATTTTTTGTTGTTATTGTGATTGTTATTGCGAAAATCAATGGTGATTAAAATCGCATGATTTCGCAGCAGAGCTTTTAAAACTGAGCTTGCTGGCGCCCGACTTGCGAACTAAAGCCACTTTGAGTTAACCCAAAGCAGCCTGTTCGGCAGGTAATATCACATCATTAATGATAAACCTGCATATGTTGACTGAGTTCCTTTAATTGAATCTTAACCAGCTCAATCACCGGATCATGCGGACTCAAATCAATGAAGTGTTGTAAATCAGACATGGCCACTTTAATGCAACCTAATTGCTGCGCAATAAACGCTCGCTCGCGATTAAGATGTACATCATCTGGATGCCATTGTAATAATAAATTACAGCATTCCATTGCCTGTTCAAATTTATGACTGACAATACAACCCGCTTTTAGCTCATGTAACATGCGGCTAATTAATCGTTTTAGCGTAGCTGTTTTTAGATGACTCGGCTTTAATTTAGCCGCATTACCCAATTCACCGCGTACAAATGCATGCAACTGATGACGGCTAAGCTCTTCACCTGTAAGCGGATCATGATATCTAATAACATCATTCACTTGGCTTTTTAATACCGTATTACCGGGTAATAAAACCGCCTCGAGTGTTAAGTCGAGTTGCTTAGCCAATAAAATGAGTAATATTGATAACGTGGTGCTGTTACCTTGACGCTTTAACACGCAATAGCTTAAATCTGCCGCCTCAACACTAAAATAGTCATCGCGAGCACAAAAGCCTAAATCATTGTAAAACCACTTAAACAGACCTTCAAGCCGTGCTTGTTGGTCAACAACATAGTGACTCAATACCGAACCAGCCATTTCATACCATGCCCACATAGCAGGTTTAGAGGTTGAAAAGCCAAGATGTTCAGAGAGTTCAAATGCAGTTTCAGGTATCGAAACTGCATCATCAAGATGATATTTTGCCATTAAAAACCAATTAACCCATGAATACGACTTGTTTAAAATGAGCCAGTTTGGCCGCTAACACTACCCAACCTATTGCACCGATAAAAGCAAAAAACTTAAACAGTTTATTACGGTTAGATTTAAGTGCCATGATGCCTAAAGCAATGTATGCCGCAACACAGATGATTTTTTCTGTCATCCATGGATCAACAAAAGGATATTGTTTGATCATAAAGCAAAGAGTGAAGCCTGATAGTAATAAAAAGGTATCAATAACATGTGGCGCCACTTTAACAAACTTTTTTTCCATAATAGGAGACTGACGTAAATGCAAAACAAAACGCACGATAAAAAAGATCACACTCATGGCAACTAGCATCATGTGAGTATGCTTTACCGCTGGATATAAACTGTAAAATGTTTCCATTAATTAAGTCTCATTAAAAAGGTCAAAATAAAAGGTGGCTAGTCTACTCTATCAACCAGCCACATACCAATATCACGATGAGTGTTATTTACTTAGAAGGGAAACGCCGAGTAAGACAGGATTATCAATCAGCCCATTGTCCTAGCGTACATCGATCATTGCTGCCAAAGTCTCGCACTGTGGCGACATTTTGATAACCCAGCTCAATCAGTTTTTCACGAACTTTGATTGCCTGCTCATAGCCATGCTCAAGCAATAAGTAACCACCGGGAAGTAAATGAGCCCGTGCTTGCTCTGCAATGTAATACAAATCAGCATAACCTTCATTGCCTGCGGTGAGTGCACTTTGCGGTTCAAAGCGAACATCGCCTAAATGAAGATGCTCATCGGCTTCATCAATGTAAGGAGGATTAGACACAATTAAATCAAAATCGCGCTGCTCTACCGCTGAAAACCAGTCCGACTGGATAATTTCGACTTCGGTTAAATTAAGATTACCGCGATTAGCTTTAGCAAGCTCGACAGCCTCAGGCACATTATCAATGGCAGTAATTCGCCATTTTGGCCGCTCAGACGCTAGAGCCAATGCAATGGCCCCCGTTCCGGTACCTAAATCCAATACTTTGGCATTGTGACGCACAGATAAGTTCAGTGCAGTCTCTACTAAAATTTCAGTATCAGGTCGTGGAATAAGGGTGGAGTCGTTGACAATGAAGGGTAATGACCAAAACTCTCGCTCACCAATAATATGCGCAACCGGAGTACCACTTTGACGCTTAGTAATCATCTGACTATAAGCTTTAAATTGCTCACTGGTCAGCTGCCGCTCAGGCCAAGTGTATAAAAAACTGCGATTTTTATTCATACAATGCAATAGCAATGCCTCTGCATCCACATGTGCAGATTCAGAGGTTGCAGCTAATTGTGAATAAGCCCATTGCAGGGCTTCAGCAATTGTTGAATACGAAGACTGAGTCAAGAGCACTCCTTAATCGTCAGCTAACGCTGCAAGCATGTCTGCTTGATGTTCTAGCATGATAGGTTCAAGCAAGACATTTAAATCGCCTTCCATGACTTCATTCAAGCGATATAGCGTTAAGTTGATACGATGATCACTTACGCGACCTTGTGGGTAATTGTACGTTCTAATACGTTCAGAACGATCACCACTGGCCACTAAACTACGGCGGGTTGTTTCTTCAGCGCTACGTCTTTTTTCATCTTCAACCGCTTGAATACGCGCTGCCAATACACTCATCGCTTGGGCACGGTTTTTATGTTGTGAACGCTGATCCTGACACTCAACAATAATGCCCGATGGAATATGGGTAATACGAATAGCAGAATCGGTTTTGTTAACGTGCTGACCACCCGCACCAGAGGCGCGGAATGTATCCACTTTTAAGTCTGCTGCATTAATCGAAATCGCTTCAGCCTCTGGTACTTCATGCAATACCACAACAGTACAAGCAGAAGTATGCACACGGCCTTGAGATTCGGTTTCAGGCACACGTTGAACGCGATGTCCGCCTGACTCAAACTTTAATTTGCCGTAAGCACCGTCACCACTGATTTTAACAATGATTTCTTTAAAGCCGCCATGCTCGCCTTCGTTGACATTCATCACTTCCATTTGCCAACGGTTGGCTTCACAGTAACGTGAATACATACGATATAAGTCGCCAGCAAAAATAGCCGCTTCATCACCACCAGCACCGGCGCGAATTTCAAGAAACGCGTTGGTGTCATCGTTAGGGTCTGTTGGCAATAGTAAAACTTGTAATTCATCTTCAAGCTTTTCTAGCACTTGCTTTGACTGCTTATACTCATCTTGCGCCATTTCGCGCATTTCAAGATCGTCTTCTTCAAGCATCTCTTTGGCGTAGTCGAAATCTTTTTGAGCTTGTTGAAATGCCTTAAAGCTACTCACAACATCTTCAAGTTGAGAATATTCTTTTGATAATCCACGAAAACGGTCTTGATCCGAAATCACGGTAGCATCACTGAGTAACGCTAATACTTCTTCATTACGTTCGAGCAAGCCTTCAAGCTTGCGGATAACGGATTCTTTCATTTAGCTCGCTAACCTTAGTTTTTATCTAAACCAAGCGCAGTTCTTAATTGGCCTAACGTATTCAAATCACCTTGGCGGCTTGCTGAAGTGAGCGCTTGTGTAGGTGAATGTATCAAACGATTGGTCAGCCTGTTAGCTAACTCAAGTATCACTTGTTCACTATCACTGCCTTGAGATAATTTATTCAAGGCACGTTCAACTAATTCATCTTTAATAGCCAAGCTCTGGCTGCGATATTCGCGAATACTGTCGACTGACTCTAAAGACCTAATCCACTCCATAAATAAGTGTGATTGATCTTCAGTAATTAATTCTGCTTGCTCGGCGGCTTCTTTACGTGAAGCCATGTTCTGTTCAATTATGCTATGCAGATCGTCTACAGTATAAAGGAATGCGTCGTCTAACTCTCCGACTTCTGCTTCAATATCTCTTGGAACTGCAATATCCACCAACAACATAGGTTGGTGACGACGCTGTTTTAGCGCTTTTTCGACCATACCTTTACCTAAAATAGGCAAAGGGCTGGCGGTAGAGGATATCACGATATCGGCTTTAGCGAGAAAGTCTGGTATTTGTTCTAAGGTAATTGCGGTCGCATTAAACTCTTCACACATGGCTTGAGCACGTTCAATCGTGCGATTTGCCACCACCATAGAAGCAACACCATTATCTTTAAGGTGCTTAGCGACTAATTCAATGGTTTCTCCAGCACCAATGAGTAACACCTTAGTGGTGCTCAACGATGAGAAAATATGTTTGGCCATGCTGACAGCGGCAAAGGCAACAGAAACCGCGGCGGCACCGATTTCAGTGTCAGTACGCACTTTTTTAGCCACTGAGAAAGTATTTTGAAATAAACGATCGATGGTTAATGCAATAGTGCCTGCTTCTTTGGCTTTCACAAACGCTTGTTTGACCTGTCCCAAAATTTGCGGTTCGCCTAGCACCAGAGAATCTAAACCTGACGCTACCCGCATTAAATGTTTGACAGCAACTTGTTCTTCATAGGCGTAGATACACGGCATTAAATCGCTATGATCTAAACCATGATAATCTTCTAACCATTCAATAATGTCTTCCTTTTCAGCATTATTGCAATATAGCTCAGTTCGGTTACAGGTAGACACAATAACAGCCTCACCCGTGCGGGTGCGACTGGCCAAGCTTTTCATGGCATCATGAATGCGGTCTGGAGAGAAAGCGACTTTTTCACGCAAATCTACCGTGGCGGTTTTATGGTTTATCCCGATTATTACTAGGCTCATTAGACGGTATCAAGTTCTTTTCGGTGACGTTAATTAGGCTATTCTACTGAATTGGACCAACTAAAAACACAATTGGCTTAACAAAACCGAATAAATGTCTAAATTTTTATTTATTGATCACATATCTATTGTGCAAACCATTACATTAATATCACATTAATTTTGGCAAAAGCATTTTTACATAATGGCTTAAGCCCAGTATCATAAGATCATCTTAAGCAACCGCTAGGCAATCCATTGCGTTTATCTGCATCTTTATTTCATACTGCTCTCATTACCGTGTTGCTTGTCTTAGCCGGTTGTAGTGTCACTCCATCTGATGATTTCACCCCTATCGATGTGACCAACGCAGCTCAAGCCAAAGCATGGGAACTTCAAGGCAAAATTGCCGTCAAGACATCGCAAGACAAATTCAGCACCAATTTGTATTGGCTACATCAACCTAAAGCAAATGATTTACGCCTAACAACGGTATTAGGCACTACAGTATTAACCCTTAAGACAAATCAAGGTATGGCGACACTTGAAGTTGACGGCAAAACCTATCGTGACAGTAATGCACAAGATTTACTGACAGGTATTAGCGGATGGTCAATCCCGCTTGATAGCCTTCCTTTATGGATTACCGGCCAAATTGGCAGCAATGATAAAATTGTCAGCTATAATCCTGATGGCACAATTAAACAATTAATCAGTCACGACTCTGAAGCCAATTGGGTAGTCAGTTTTCTCGGTTGGCAACAACAAAGCGGCGCGCTTGTGCCTAGGTTGTTGAAGGTTGAGCGTGAGAATGTACAAATAAAAATTCAAACTAATCAATGGACAGCGGTAGCAGCCAAAACTAAATAACGTTAAATATTCAGTGCTGGCTAATCAACAAGGTAGTGAACAAAAACATGACATCGACGAAATCACGCAAATCAGCGGTATCCAAAAGTTGGCCTGCTCCTGCAAAACTGAATTTATTTTTACATGTAACTGGCCAACGAGCCGATGGCTATCACGAATTACAAACACTATTTCAATTTATTGACCATTGTGACTACCTTGATTTTCATATCACAGACACACCAGATTTAATTCTCCATTCTACGATGTCCGATTCTGTCGCTAACAGCGATAACTTAATTCTTAAGGCCGCAAAATCACTTAAGCGTTACGCCCAATATCAAGGCGGTGCGCATATTTGGTTAGAAAAATTATTACCTATGGGTGGTGGTTTAGGCGGCGGTTCATCTGATGCGGCAACTACATTAGTGGCGCTAAATGCCTTATGGAAAACCAATGTTTCACCCAGTAAACTGGCTGAAATTGGCTTAACGCTTGGTGCGGATGTCCCTGTTTTTATTAATGGTTTATCTGCGTTTGCCGAAGGTGTAGGTGAGAAGTTAATCACAGTACAACCACCCGAGTCATGGTATTTAGTTATTGTCCCTGATGTACATGTGTCAACCCAGGATGTTTTTCAACACCCTGATTTGCCACGTAACACACCAAAATTGGATATGAGTAGTTTAATGACTCAACAATGGAGCAATGATTGTCAGAAACTGGTCACAACTAAGCACCCTCAAGTTGCCAATGCCTTAAGCTGGCTGGTAGAATATGCGCCGTCGAGAATGACCGGAACAGGTGCATGCGTGTTCGGGGAATTTACACATTCGCAACAAGCCCTTGACGCTTTAGCCAAATTACCGGCTGATATGCGAGGTTTTGTCGCAAAAGGGATGAACAAGTCGCCATTACAAATACGACTTGAGCAGCTCTAACAACATTATTTCTTCTGGGTCAGTTTTGAGTGACAACACGTAAAATTGATCTAGCCTTTAATCGTAAAGCAAACACCTGAGGTTCATAAAGTGCCCGACATCAAGCTCTTTGCTGGTAACGCTACCCCAAATCTAGCCGCCAAGATAGCCGACCGTTTATTTTGCAAACTTGGCGACGCAGTTGTAGGCCGTTTCAGCGACGGTGAAATCAGTGTTCAAATAAACGAGAATGTACGTGGTGCGGATGTGTTCATCATCCAATCTACTTGCGCACCAACTAACGATAATCTCATGGAGCTTATTGTAATGGTTGACGCGCTACGTCGTGCATCAGCGGGTCGTATTACTGCCGTTATTCCGTACTTTGGTTATGCTCGTCAAGACCGCCGTGTACGCAGTGCACGTGTACCCATTACCGCAAAAGTTGTTGCAGATTTCTTGTCAAGCGTGGGTGTTGACCGCGTATTGACTTGTGACTTACATGCTGAGCAAATTCAAGGTTTCTTTGATGTCCCTGTTGATAACGTGTTCGGTAGCCCTGTGTTACTTGAAGACATGTTGGCAAAGAAATTAGAAAATCCTGTTGTTGTGTCTCCTGATATTGGCGGTGTAGTTCGTGCTCGTGCAGTTGCCAAGCTATTAGATGATTCTGACCTTGCGATTATCGATAAGCGTCGTCCACAAGCTAACGTTGCCCAAGTAATGCATATTATTGGTGATGTTCAAGGCCGTGATTGCATCATCGTTGATGACATGATCGACACGGGTGGCACCTTATGTAAAGCTGCTGAAGCATTAAAAGAACATGGCGCTAACCGCGTGTTCGCTTATGCTACTCATCCGGTATTCTCAGGCAATGCTGCTGAAAATATTGCTAATTCTGTTATCGATGAAGTTATCGTGACAGACACGGTGCCATTAAGCCCTGAAATGCTGAAAGTGGCTAAAGTGACCCAGCTAACGATGTCTGCAGTATTAGCTGAAGCGATTCGTCGCGTTAGCAACGAAGAGTCAATCTCTGCGATGTTCCGCCACTAATCACCTTTAGTGAGTGAAACAACTAAACGCACTCTTACGAGTGCGTTTTTGTTTGGTTAAACCTCGCAAAAATACTTTATATAAGTTACTTGAGAAATAAGCCGAACCACCATTACCAGATGTTCGTCATTATTGAATGGCAGATGTCTAACATTAACCGTCAAATCATTCTACAACCTTCAAGCATTCAACTCATAAGTGCATTTATTGATTGAATCAATAGCATCATCTCATCGTCCGCTTCCAAACCCAAAAACCAGACTCATCTATGCAGTCATGCTTTGCATGACTGCATTCGACTCTAGCGGATGCTGAGAATGTGCAGAATAGAATGCCTTTTGAGTGTGTAAAAAAGTATTGCCCGCAGTGATACCGGTTTGATAATCATGGCGTAAGCCCATATCTGTGCTACCCAACAATTTGCTTTGCAGATCATCATCAGCAAAAATTTGAATGATCTCGACATCATCTGGTGGATTGGCGATAAACGCGAGCTCTTGTTCGTAAGCATGTTCATGCTGAACCAAGTAATCTATGGTTTTAGGACAATAACCTGACACACAAATCCATGATTTTAATTTATGCACCCAAGCAGACTGTGCATGAAAATCTTCATTAACAGTACGAATTACCACTATTTTTCTCGCACCACGGCGATATGCTTCACGAACCGGTAACGGCGCAGCCAGTCCACCATCAAGATAAAAGTCCGCTTGAGGGTAATCATCGTCGGTCTGAACTTGATTAGCTGCACTGGCGGTTAACCAGGGCGCAAGTTTAACCCCCTGTTTATATAGAAAGGGTAATGCACTTGAGGCTTTAAGTAATTCGCGCCAGTGGTCATTATCACCATTTGGGCGTAAGAAATAACCTTGTCGGTCGCGTGAATTAGTTGCGGTGATCAGTAACTCGCGTTGTCCCAAAGATTTTGCTGCTGCGGTAAAGTCTAAGGCAAAACTACCTTGAGTCGTTTTATCAAAGTACCAGTCCAAATCGACAACATTTCCGCCAACTAACCCTCGGCCCAGTTGGTAAAATCGCTTATGTCGTGATAACCCACGGATTAATCGCTTGGCATAGCCTTTTTGGCGAGATAAATAACTCGTGAGATTTTGTGAACCAGCAGATGTGCCTATGAATAAATCAAAGGGATCAAAATCATTATCTAACCACGCATCTAAAACACCAGCAGTGAATATCCCTCGCTGACCACCACCTTCAGCAATCAGTGCCATCTTGGGTTGTGATGCTTCATAAGGGTTCGTTAATGGTGTTGGTGTTAGGACGTTCATGGTAAGCCTTTCTAAAAATATTCACTGCATAAGACAAGTCTAAACAACAGTAAGTAAAATAGATAACCGATAGAATCAATCGCGTTGATAGGAAAATACTATTGGTAAACAATACCGATTGTATTAATTATCTGCTTATTCAGAGTAACTTGATAGCAGATGGGATAAGGCTAAGGGGTGATTTTCTTTGAGCAGTATTAACATCAACAGGCTTCAATATGCTCAAAACATTTTGCTAAAAAAACGCAGCAAAAAGCCCGTCTATAAGACGGGCTTTTTAGAATTTGGCTGGGATACAAGGATTCGAACCTTGGAATGCTGAGATCAAAACCCAGTGCCTTACCGCTTGGCGATATCCCAATAGTATTTTTTAAACAGATATGAAAAACAATTGTGACTAAAATTTGATGGTACGGAAAGAGAGACTTGAACTCTCACACCTCGCGGCACCAGAACCTAAATCTGGCGTGTCTACCAATTCCACCATTCCCGCATCAAATTTTAACTTAGAGTATACTCTTTTTATTTCAGAGTAAACTTTGCTTTACCAGCTAGCGTAAGTACAACTCACTCTACCCAGTAAATATGGTAGCAATGGCGGGACTTGAACCTGCGACCCCAGCATTATGAGTGCTGTGCTCTAACCAGCTGAGCTACATTGCCAAAGATGGCTGGGATACAAGGATTCGAACCTTGGAATGCTGAGATCAAAACCCAGTGCCTTACCGCTTGGCGATATCCCAATAATCTTGTCTAACTTTATAAATGGCTGGGATACAAGGATTCGAACCTTGGAATGCTGAGATCAAAACCCAGTGCCTTACCGCTTGGCGATATCCCAATCAAACTTTTTGAAACATTCGCTTAAGCCAATATTTCTAACAAATGGTACGGAAGGAGAGACTTGAACTCTCACACCTTGCGGCACCAGAACCTAAATCTGGCGTGTCTACCAATTCCACCACTCCCGCACAACACTCTAGTTTAACATCTTGAGCAGATGGGTAAGAAATAGATGGTAGCAATAGCGGGACTTGAACCTGCGACCCCAGCATTATGAGTGCTGTGCTCTAACCAGCTGAGCTATATTGCCACTATTTCTTGCTATCCCTCTTGGTGAGGAACGGGGCGTATTATGCTTATTCAGGTTATCTAGGTCAACTGGTTTTTTTCGCTATTTTCATCAATTCGACTTGTTCGGCTATAACTTCACCAAACTGAATGCCGAATCGACAAAATAAACCCAATTAACACACCTTAAACACCTTTACGGCCCATTTTAATTTCTAATTAACGTAAGTGACACTTATACGTTAAATAAGAAATGCATTACATCGCCATCTTTAACGATGTATGTTTTACCTTCAACACGTAATTTACCCGCATCTTTGGCGCCAGCTTCACCTTTGTAGGTAATAAAATCTTGATATGCCATAACCTGTGCACGAATAAAGCCACGTTCAAAGTCGGTATGGATTACGCCAGCAGCTTGTGGGGCAGAAGCACCAACAGGTACTGTCCATGCGCGAACTTCTTTTACACCTGCAGTAAAGTACGTTTGCAGATTCAGTAATTCGTAACCTGCACGAATTACGCGGTCTAAGCCAGACTCTTCTAAACCAAGGTCAGCCATAAACTCTGCGCGGTCATCTGCTTCCATTTCTGCTAATTCAGATTCAATAGCGGCACATACAGGCACAACGATAGCATTTTCTGTAGCGGCAATAGCACGAACAACATCTAAATGAGGGTTGTTTTCGAAACCATCATCGGCAACGTTAGCAATGTACATTGTTGGTTTAATCGTTAAGAAGTTAAGGTAAGCAACGGCTGCTAACTCTTCTTTAGTTAATTCCAACGAACGCAACATTTGGCCTTCATTTAACAATGGACGCATTTTTTCAAGTACAGCGACTTCAAATTTTGCATCACCGTCGCCGCCTTTAGCACGTTTAGCTTGACGAAAAATAGCGCGCTCACATGCGTCTAAGTCTGCTAGAGCTAGCTCTGTATTAATGACTTCAATATCGCCAGCTGGGTCAATTTTATTCGCTACGTGAACAATGTTCGGATCTTCAAAACAGCGTACTACATGACCAATTGCATCAGTTTCACGAATGTTAGCTAAAAACTTGTTACCTAAGCCTTCACCTTTCGATGCACCAGCGACTAGACCAGCGATATCAACGAACTCCATAGAAGTAGGTAAAATACGTTGAGGTTTAACAATAGCAGCTAACGCATCAAGACGTGCATCTGGTACCGGTACCACACCCGTGTTTGGCTCAATAGTGCAAAACGGAAAGTTTGCCGCTTCAATACCCGCTTGTGTTAACGCATTAAACAACGTTGACTTACCCACGTTTGGCAGACCAACAATGCCGCATTTAAAACCCATATGCTTACCTTTATATATGTAGAGTTATCCCATTGGATAATGATGTCGAAAGGGTGTTAAAACAAAACTCGCTTGGCTTATTCTGCTTTGAACGAATGTAATCTATGCATGGCTTTCGCCATGTCTTGGTTAAATAAAATCTCGGTTGAACGAACCGCTTCATCAATCGCGGCGTTTATTCGCTCTTGCTCTATCGTTGGTGCCCTGCCAAGTACGTAGCCGCTGACTTTATTTTTATCGCCTGGATGGCCAATGCCAATGCGCAAACGATGAAAGTTTTTGTCGTTACCTAAACTGGCAATAATGTCTTTTAAACCATTATGACCACCATGGCCACCGCCCAACTTGAATTTAGCCACACCAGGATCCATATCCAGCTCATCATGGGCGACTAAGATTTCCTCGGGCAAAATGCGGAAAAAATTGGCTAACGCTGCAACCGACTTACCACTTAAGTTCATATAAGTTGTCGGGATCAGTAAACGAACATCCCTGCCATGCAACGTTGCACGGGCTGTGACACCAAAATATTTACTCTCTGCAACCAAAGGGACATTACATATACGCGCTAATTCTTGCACGTACCATGCACCAGCATTATGGCGAGTTTGTGCGTATTCAGCACCCGGATTTGCCAACCCGACAATCAATTTAATGTTACTCATCACAACCTAGTCAGTTTAATAGCAAACAATGCTGCTAAATGCCTTCATGGGGTACATCAAAATACACATGATGCAAAACGCGGCATTTTATACCAATTTCACTCATAATGTAATCATTCAAAGCCACTCATGCTTTACGGTTGACGACTCTTTACAGAAGTCATGTTTGTTGCGTAGTAAGCCTAGCTAACAAATGGCACATATCGCCAACCGATAGTTTAATTCAGCCCAAGCGCGTACTTCAATACTTTACGTTTTAGCGGTGAGTCGATATTGGCCAGTTTTAACGCGCCATTACGCAGTAATTTTAATGGCAATAAATTGTTACTAAAACCAGCGTAAAAAGCATCCATTGCAGTCATCATCAATTGATTATCATAATATCGCGCTTGCTGATAATGCTTTAATACACTCGCATGCCACCATGTTTTACCATTACCAATAGCATTAGCAATTTGAGCCACCAGCACATCGACATCTTTAAAACCAATATTAACGCCTTGACCAGCTAATGGATTAATCGTGTGAGCTGCATCGCCAATAATAACCAGATTATCTTGATAATATTGTTGTGCATGGCGCCGAGTTAATGGAAAACTACCGCGATTTTCAACAGTAAAATCAGGGTCTAATCTCGATGGGAAATGCAGTCTGATTTGTTCGGCAAGTTGTAGATCATTCAGTTGAGATAACTGTTTAATTCGATTGGCATCGTCATACCACACTAACGAAGCATTATTTCCAGGCAGCGGCAGTAAGCTTCTAGGCCCTGCTGGAGTAAATTGCTGCCAGGTAATTGATTGCTGAGGAGTTTGAGTACTTATATTGATTAACATTGCCGATTGGGCATAATCCCAACCTGTCACCCCAATACCAGCCCATTGGCGCACTTGCGAGTTAGCCCCATCGGCACCAACAAGTAATGTTGTAGTAAGCATATCGCCATTATCCAGCAAAACACCGACTTGATGACCATCTCTTAAACGCGAAAACTGCATCACTTTAGCTGGACACAGTAAGGTGATGTTGTCCATTTGATGAATTTGTTGCCATAGGCTTAATTGAATTAAACGGTTTTCAAAAAAATAGCCTAAGTGCGGCTGGCCAACTTGTTCGGCGCTAAATGCAGTAAGGCAGCCATCAAGTTCCCATGTTTCTAAACCAGTATATGGCACATGACGCATGGTTAGCAGCTCATCCATAACACCAAGTCGCGCTAACAATTGCTCAGATGCCACACTAATTGCCGAAACTCGTACATCTAGAGGCTGCTCTGGTTCATAAGGTTGCGGTTGGCGAGATTCAATCACTGCAACACTGAGCCCTAACTGACCTAATCCAATCGCTGCTGCTGCACCGACCATTCCGCCGCCAACAACGACAACATCATAATGATTAGTGTGACCAGTGGTGTTCGTTGATGTGCATGAAGCATCTTGCATTGTGTTGGCATCCATAAATAGTGAGATGAGTTTCTGTTTAATATGACAGTGAATAGAGGTCAATATATGTATAAATATGTCTATAAGAGCTAAAGCATGACCAAATGTTGCTATAACGGCTTTTTCCTACACTTGCTTACAATGAACAAAAACCAATCAATAAACGATTTTATATGCTGTGACTGTCTGATTAATTGATCCACTTTACGTAATCAAGAGAGGACATCATGAACCGTCACCATCAATTTGTACGCCATTACATTCGCTATGGTTTAATTGCCACAGTTTTGATCACCACAATCATAAGTTGCGCATTAATACTGTCGACTAATGCCAGTGCCAATAACCCCAAAAATAATTTAATCACTCCGGACGCAACAAATATAGGTCCCATTGAAACCATTACCGTGACATATCGTAATGCATTCGATTATGCCCTATATCAACAAACCACGGAAATGTTGCTCCGCTTTAATCGCGATCTAAGCCAAAGTAATCTCGTTCAAGTCCAGCAACAAAGTCGCCAAATGGCCGCGGAATTTGGTTTTTACTCAGCTCAATCCATCACGTTTAACGCCAACGATAAATCATTACAATTTTCAAGGCTATTACAAAGTTTAGATTCAAATGAGTGAAACTTGCACTAGTGCTAGCCAGACCGCCTGACAACAGGTAAAATGTCGCGCTATTTTTACTGTGATTTACTGGCGAGCACTGATGAGTAAAAAACTTCATATTAAAACCTGGGGCTGTCAAATGAATGAGTATGACTCATCAAAGATGGCCGATTTATTAGACGACTATCAAGGATATACCTTGACCGAGGACGCAAGCGAAGCAGATGTTCTGCTGCTTAATACTTGCTCTATTCGTGAAAAAGCACAGGAGAAGGTATTCCATCAGCTAGGGCGTTGGAAATCTTTAAAAGATAAAAATCCTAATTTAATTATTGGGGTCGGTGGTTGTGTTGCCTCGCAAGAAGGTAAAGCAATTAAAGATCGCGCTCAATGCGTTGATATTATCTTTGGTCCACAAACCTTACACCGTTTACCTGAGATGATTGAACAAATTCAACGTGGCGAAAAAGCCGTGATTGATATCAGTTTCCCAGAAATTGAGAAGTTCGATCGTCTTCCTGAGCCTCGCGCTGACGGTCCAACCGCGTTCGTGTCAATTATGGAAGGTTGCAGTAAGTACTGTTCTTTCTGCGTGGTACCTTATACCCGTGGTGAAGAAGTCAGCCGTCCGTTAGATGACGTTATTCTTGAAGTGGCCCAATTAGCCGCCCAAGGTGTACGTGAAGTCAATTTATTAGGTCAAAACGTTAACGCATATCGCGGTGCAACTCATGATGATGAGATATGTACCTTTGCGGAATTATTGCGCCTTGTGGCCTCAATTGATGGTATCGACCGTCTACGTTTTACCACTAGCCACCCAATTGAATTCACCCAAGACATTATCGATGTGTATGAAGACACGCCTGAATTGGTGAGCTTCCTGCATTTACCGGTGCAATCGGGTTCTGATCGTATTTTGACCCAAATGAAACGCGGTCACATGGCAATTGAATACAAGTCGATTATTCGTCGCTTGCGTAAAGCTCGTCCTGATATTCAAATCAGTTCAGACTTTATTATTGGTTTCCCTGGCGAATCTAAACAAGATTTCGCTGATACCATGAAACTGATTGAAGATGTTGGTTTTGACCACAGCTTTAGCTTTATCTACAGCGCTCGCCCAGGCACGCCTGCGGCAGATTTGCCTGATGATGTTAGCGACGAAGAAAAGAAGCAGCGTTTAGCGATTTTACAAGAGCGCATTACGCAACAAGCAATGCGTTATAGCCGTCATATGTTAGGCTCGGTTCAACGTATTTTAGTAGAAGGTCCATCGGTAAAGAATCCAATGGAACTTCGCGGTCGTACTGAAAACAGTCGAGTCGTTAACTTTGAAGCCGCCCACACTCATATCGGCAGTTTCGTTGATGTGAAAATTGTTGATGTTTATACCAACTCATTACGCGGCGAATTTGTCCGTGGTGAAGATGAAATGGATTTACGTCGCAGTTTACAACCAGCTGATATTATGGCTAAACACAAGCAAGATGACGCATTAGGTGTGACCCACTTTAAGCCGTAATTCATGTTTGTTGCTTAAGATGATATTAAAGGCGGCTTGTCCGCCTTTAATTTTGCCTAAAATTAGTCATATTATGGTAATTCGATACAGAGACTCGTAAACTGTCATTATTACTAAATGGCATATATTTTGTTGTCCAATACCAAAACCTGGAGCTTTATTTGACCACTAAAGTCACTACCATGAATTTGTATCTAGAACCTTCAGATACTCGCCGCCTCGTGTCATTATGTGGCCCATTTGATGACAACATCAAACAGCTAGAGCGCCGATTAGGTGTTGAGATTGTTCATAAAGATAACCACTTCACTATTGTTGGACTGCCACGTAATGCGCTCAATGCCAATAACTTGCTGCGTCAGTTATACATTGAAACCCAAACCGTAAAAGGCAGCACGCCAGACTTAGAACCTGAAGTAGTGCATTTAGCCATTCAAGAAGCCATTAACCTTGAAGCACAGCAAGACTCTGACGACAGTAGCATCCATATAAAAACTAAGCGTGGTGTGATTAAGCCTCGTACACCAAATCAAAGTGTGTACATGCATAATATCACTCGTCACGACATCAGCTTTGGTATTGGCCCTGCTGGTACAGGTAAAACTTACCTTGCTGTTGCAGCGGCGGTTGATGCGTATGAGCGACAAGAAGTGCGTCGTATTCTATTAACTCGTCCTGCGGTTGAAGCCGGCGAGAAACTCGGTTTTTTACCGGGCGATTTAAGCCAAAAAGTCGATCCATATTTACGCCCACTTTATGATGCCTTATTTGAGATGATGGGTTTTGAGAAGGTTGAAAAACTGATTGAACGCGGCGTAATTGAAGTCGCCCCGCTCGCTTACATGCGCGGCCGGACTCTCAATGATGCTTTCATTATTTTAGATGAAGCCCAAAACACCACAGTTGAACAAATGAAAATGTTCTTAACCCGTATTGGGTTTAATTCTCGTGCGGTGATCACTGGCGACATTACTCAAATTGATTTACCTCGTAGCCAAAAATCAGGCCTACGTCACGCCATTGAGGTTCTCAGTGAAGTATCTGAGATCAGCTTTAATTTCTTTATTGCCCAAGATGTGGTCCGCCACCCTGTTGTTGCTCGTATCGTTGAAGCGTATGAAGCATTCGAGCAACAAGAGCAAATCCAAAAAACCATCAAAGAACAAGCTTATCGTGAACGTGAGCAGAAACGTCAGCTAATAGATAAAGAGGAAAGTGCTCAATGAGCCAGCAAGGGATATCATTAGATCTCGACCTGCAAATTGCAGTCGATAATCCACATTTACCGACTCAAGCTGAGTTTGAAACTTGGGTTCGAACGGCTATTGGCCAAACAATGCCAGTAGTCGAGTTAACCATTCGTATTGTTGATATTGCCGAGAGTCAACAGCTCAATTCAACTTATCGCGGTAAAGACAAACCAACTAACGTATTGTCGTTTCCGTTTGAAGCGCCGCCTGAAGTTGAATTGCCATTATTGGGTGACCTCGTTATCTGTGCACCAGTGGTGGAACAAGAAGCAATTGAGCAAAATAAACCGCTAATCGCACACTGGGCACACATGGTCATACACGGTAGCTTGCATTTGCTGGGTTATGACCATATTATCGACGAAGAAGCCGATGAGATGGAGTCATTAGAGACCCAACTTGTTGAAGGCTTAGGTTTTGACAATCCCTATAAGGAAGCATAAATAAACAAGGTATATCTTATAGATAACCCTGTTTAGGTAAATATTATGAGTGACGATATCCCCCCGAGTACAAACGCCCACAAGAAGAGCTGGTTCGATAAAATTAACCAATTATTTCAGGGCGAACCTCAAAATCGCGAAGATTTAGTTGATGTCATCGCCGGTGCAGAAATGCGTGACCTCATCACCGAAGATACTCGCGAAATGATTAAAGGTGTATTAGAGGTTTCCGACCTTCGTGTGCGCGACATCATGATCCCAAGATCGCAAATTGTTACCATTCAAATAGACTCGACCGTCGATGAGTTTTTAGAAATCGTCATGGATTCAGGTCACTCTCGCTTCCCTGTTGTTAATGAAGACAAAGATCATATTGAAGGCATTTTACTGGCTAAAGATTTGATCAAATACGGATTTAAACAATCTGATGAATCTTTTACTCTTGCCCAAGTGATTCGACCTGCCGTGGTCGTTCCTGAAAGTAAAAGAGTCGATGTACTACTCAAAGAATTCCGCTCACAACGCTACCATATGGCGATTGTTGTCGATGAATATGGTGGAGTGTCAGGCCTAGTCACTATTGAAGATATTCTCGAAGAAATTGTCGGGGAAATTGAAGATGAATTTGACCATAATTCAGTTGAAGATACCGAAATCAAAAAACTCAGTAACACAGTGTTCATGGTAAAAGCGCTGACTGAAATTGAAGATTTCAACGATGCCTGTGGTACCAACTTCAGTGATGAAGAGTTCGATACTGTCGGTGGTATGGTGTCGCATGCATTTGGCCATTTACCAGAACGTAATGAAAGCATTATCATCAACAATATCGAGTTCAAAGTCATTAACGCAGATAACCGCCGCTTGGTGCAACTTCGTGTTAAACTCCCTGACCCTAATATTAGTGAAGAATTCGACGACTAAATCGTGCTAAAAACTCAACCTTTACACTCTTCTTTGAGTATTGTTCGTCTGGTGACGGCATTTATTGCTGGCGCCAGTACGGCACTTTCGTTTGCGCCTTATGAAATTTGGGCCATATTTCCTTTAGCATTGAGTTTTGCCCTATGGCAGAGTCATACATTAACCGCCAAACAAAGTTTGTATTACTGGCTTAGTTTCGGTTTTGGCTGCTTTGCCATTGGCATTAGTTGGGTGCATGTCAGTATTGATACCTTTGGTGGCATGCCCATTGTTGTGTCGATAACCTTAATGGCTTTACTGGCACTGTATCTGGCAATTTATCCCGCAATAACAGGATACTTGCTCAGCAAGTTATCACGCACAGCTAAGCACTCCTTAAATCCTTACTTTACCTATCTAGGATTATTCCCAGCATTATGGGTGCTAACTGAATGGTTAAGAGGATGGGTACTGACAGGTTTCCCTTGGATTTGGGCTGGCTACAGCCAAACATTAGGGCCTCTTAGTGAATTTGCCAGCTTTATTGGTGCGTTAGGACTGAGCTTTGTGGTGGCTTTAGTTGCAGGCTCACTGATGCTGTTAACACAAAAGCGAGTATTCCCAGTGTTAATCATATTACCTATATTGGCATTAAGCGCTTGGGCGGCACCGCAACTCAACCCAATATCAGCCAGTGGTAAAACAGTTAAAGTGGCATTAGTGCAGGGTAATATTTCCCAAAGTATGAAGTGGGAGCCAGATGCATTGTGGCCAACCATGCTTAAATACATGGATCTAACCCGTGAGCAATTTGATGATGCCTCTAGTGTCGATATCGTTATTTGGCCAGAAGCTGCCATTCCTGCACCAGAAGCCATGGTGGAAGACTTTTTATTGAATGCCAATCAAGTCGCCAATATGAATAACATTGCGATTATTACAGGCATTATTAGCCACCAGCAAAATGATTTTTATAACTCATTAATCGTATTAGGTAATCACCATCAGAAACAGCAACAAAGTGCTGACTATATTGCCGGTGGCACCAACGAGTTTAAGAAACATCATTTACTACCAATTGGTGAGTTCGTGCCATTAGGGGATTTATTACGCCCCATTGCACCGTTTTTTAATTTACCAATGTCATCATTCCAACGTGGTGACTACACTCAACCTAATTTAATTGCACTGGGTTATCATGTAGCGCCGGCGATTTGTTATGAAATTGCCTTTCCAGAGCAAATAAGAGCAAGCGTTACAAATGAAACAGATATGCTACTCACAGTATCAAACGACGCTTGGTTTGGCGCATCTAACGGGCCATTACAACACATGGAAATAGCCCAAATGCGTGCCATTGAAATGGGTAAACCTCTTCTGCGTGGTACCAATAATGGCATTACTGCAGTCGTTGATCCGCATGGACGAATTACCGATGCTATCCCGCAGTTTGAAACTGGGGTGTTAGTAACCAATATTGCACTTTATCAAGGTGAAACTTGGTTTAGAAAAATAGGTCAATTCCCCTTACTCATACTGTGCGGTTTATTAGTGTTATTTGGTGTCAGAAACGTCTTACGTAAATAACAGGACAATTTGATGTCACAATCGATTCGACTCCAAACACAGGTTCTCTCAAAAGGATTTACCTTAATAGAGTTGATTGTGGTCATCATTATTTTAGGCATTCTAGCGCTAGTTGCAGCACCTAAATTTATTGGCTTGAGTACCGAAGCGAGACAACGCACCCTATCGGGCCTCATGGGCAGCATTAAAACAGCCAATACTCTGGTGTATGCCCGTTCAAAAATGACGAGCTTACGAGTGCAAGCAGTCACAAACCGCGATGACTTAATCGATATTGATATCGACAACGACGGAGTATTTGAAACTCGGTTAAAATGGGGCTATTTAGACAACACGGACATTGAAAAATGGATCGTTGTGGATGACGCTTTTACCATTCAATATCAAGGAATTGCTATTACTTATATCGGATATGATAAAGATGATAATGGCCAGGTCATCAATGACAATTGTTACTTCTCTTACACTCAAGCCGCAGATGCAAATACAGCACCCCAATATCAAACTGTAGTCAGTGGTTGCTAATCTAAAACCGTCTTTCAATGCATTTAGATGTTAAAAATAAGCTATCAATATAAACTAAGCTTCAGCTTGCTTCGTAATGTCTTCAGTAAACAACTATTGGTGAAGATTACGATGCAACTATTTGAAATAAAATTAGCCATATCCCAACAAACTAAACATCCAACGATTATTAGTTATGCCGACTCAAATCATTATTTGCTCGGTGTTAAAGATCTGCTAGGAAATTTTTACAGTGTTCGCAATAAAGCAGGGAAACAGCTGAGTTTCAACTCAATCAAACAAGCTGAAGTGTTATTGAAACAACAAGGCATTCATTATGCCATGCTAGAAATTCAGACAGCGTATGATGAAATGATCGGTAACAGCAGTACGAGTCACTACCATTACCGAGTAGAGTTTTAAGTATTCACTTAGCTGGTTATGGTGTTAACGGCTCCCTTGAAAACTCATTATAATCACATTTTGGGCAGTCGGGGATGACCCCAGGAAAATCGATTTGCATTTGATGACCACATTTATCGCAGGTCAGTTTACCTTGGTTAATAATTTCCCCAGACTTATAAACACCATGATGTTTAAAATCTTGTAAAAGTTCATGCCACTCCACTTGGCTACGATCAGTTATTTCGCTCAACCACTGCCATAATGTATTCTCAATCCCAATAACCATCGGACTAAAACTCAAATTATCGGCATTTTCCTCATTTAAGAAGGCTGCAATGTCACGCTTTAAAAATTCTTCTACTAAAGCGAGCTCTTCTTCATCTGCATGAGATTTTAGTTTTAAATACTCTTTACCCTGGGTCACTGACTTAAACAAACTTTTAGCAGTCAATGAGTTATCTTGCTCAAACGAGGTTTTCACCTGTTCGAATAGTGACTGATATAAGGCTAATAGTGCTGAACTTTTTCCACTCATAAGTAATACTCCTTAATACGCACCTTTTTAATAGATCACTTCTGGTTTATTCTATGCAGTTATAAATCTCGCTGCTGAGCGTTAGATCAAACAATGGGCGGCATGGCCGGAAATAGATTGATGCAAGAGCTATATAATCCCTCAGAAATTGAAGCCTTAGTGCAAAAGCACTGGCACGAACATAAAACCTTTGAAGTTACTGAAGATGAAAGCAAAGAGAAATTCTATTGTCTTTCAATGTTTCCGTATCCTTCAGGTCGTCTTCACATGGGCCACGTCCGTAACTACACAATAGGCGATGTAGTGGCACGATATCAACGTTTGCAAGGTAAAAATGTTTTGCAACCGATTGGTTGGGACTCATTTGGTCTGCCTGCAGAAAATGCCGCGATCAATAATAAGACCTCGCCGGCACCGTGGACATACGAAAATATCGACTACATGAAGAACCAACTTAAGCTATTAGGCTTTGGTTATGACTGGAGTCGTGAAATCGCTACCTGTACCCCTGAGTACTATCGTTGGGAACAATGGTTTTTCACTCAGTTGTATGCCAAAGGTTTAGTGTACAAAAAAACCTCATCAGTAAACTGGTGTCCAAACGATGAAACTGTACTCGCAAACGAGCAAGTACAAGATGGTTGCTGCTGGCGCTGTGATACTGAAGTGATTCAGAAAGAAATTCCTCAGTGGTTTATTAAAATCACCGATTACGCAGAAGAATTACTTAACGACATCGACACGTTAGATGGCTGGCCTGAGCAGGTTAAATCCATGCAACGCAACTGGATTGGCCGCAGTGAAGGTATTGAAATGACCTTTGCCGTTGCTGACAGTGATGCCTCGTTTGACATCTACACCACTCGCCCAGATACGTTAATGGGCGTGACTTATGTAGCTATTGCAGCAGGTCATCCTTTAGCTGAACAGTCTGCATTGAATAACCCTGAGTTAGCCGCATTTTTAGAAGAATGTAAAAATGCTGATACCACTGAAGCTGCGATGGCTTCGATGGAGAAAAAAGGCGTAGCAACCGGTTTACAAGCTATTCATCCTATTAGTGGCAAGTTAGTACCTATTTGGGTAGCTAACTTTGTATTGATGAATTACGGCACGGGTGCGGTAATGTCGGTACCTGCTCATGATCAACGCGATTATGAATTTGCGCTTAAATATAAGCTTGCGATTGAAGCGGTCATTAAGCCAGTAGATGGCGAAGTAGACGTCAGCAAAGAAGCCTACACCGAAAAAGGTATCGTATTTAATTCTGGAGACACTTTCCCAGAGCTTGACGGTTTAGACTTTCAAGCGGCTTTTGAAGCCATTGATGCTCGATTAACTGCAGAAGGCAAAGGCAAGCGTCAAGTAAACTACCGTTTACGTGACTGGGGTGTATCTCGTCAGCGTTACTGGGGTGCTCCTATCCCAATGGTGACCCTCGCAGATGGTACTGTTGTGCCAACGCCTGAAGATCAACTGCCAGTTATTTTGCCAGAAGATGTGGTGATGGACGGTATTCAAAGTCCGATCAAAGCTGATAAAGCTTGGGCAGAAACCACAGTCAATGGTCAGCCTGCAATGCGCGAAACAGATACCTTTGATACCTTTATGGAATCATCGTGGTATTACGCCCGTTACTGTAGCCCTCACGCAGACGAAATGTTAGATCCTGCTAAAGCTAACTACTGGTTACCAGTAGATCAGTACATTGGCGGTATCGAACACGCTTGTATGCATTTATTGTATTTCCGCTTTTTCCATAAGTTGCTACGTGATGCTGGCTTAGTCAACAGTGATGAGCCCGCAAAGCAATTACTGACTCAAGGCATGGTATTAGCAGATGCTTATTACTACACCAACGAAAAAGGTGCCCGAGTTTGGGTATCACCTTTAGAAGTGACTGTGGTAGAAAAAGACGACAAAGGCCGCATTATTAAAGCGATAGACAATCAAGGTCATGAACTGGTTTACACTGGTATGAGTAAGATGTCTAAATCGAAAAATAACGGTATCGATCCACAAGTTATGGTTGAAAAGTACGGTGCTGATACCGTACGTTTATTCATGATGTTTGCCTCGCCACCAGAATTAACCCTGGAATGGCAAGAGTCTGGCGTTGAAGGAGCACATCGCTTCATTAAACGTTTCTGGAAATTGGCTAGCGATCATGTTGCTGCAGGTAAAACTGACCCATTAGATACCAGCAAATTAAATGCCGATCAAAAAGCATTGCGCCGTGAATTACATAAGACCATTGCCAAAGTCAGCGATGACATTGCACGTCGTCAAATGTTTAACACCGCTGTAGCCTCAGTAATGGAACTAATGAACCATTTACTGAAAGCCTCACAAGAAACGGCTCAAGACCGAGCATTACTTGCTGAAGCTTTGTCTGCAGTAACGCGTTTGCTTTACCCTATTGTTCCGCATATGACGTTTACGTTATGGAATGAGCTAGGTAACGAAGGTGATATTGAAGACAGCCGTTGGCCTGAAGTCGATGAGTCAGCATTAGTCGAAGACAGTAAGCTCATTGTGGTACAAGTAAACGGAAAAGTTCGTGCAAAAATTACTGTTGCTGCCGATGCATCAAAAGAAGATGTAGAAGCATTAGGCATGAGTGATGAGCATGTACAAAAACACACTGAAGGGTTAACGGTTCGTAAAGTGATTTACGTGCCCGGCAAACTATTAAGTATAGTTGCTAACTAAGTCGTCTTAATGATGAGGCAAGTTAGCCTCCGAAATTAGGGTGATAACGTTAACGCTTCAGTGTTATAACTTACCGCGGGTTACACCGCGGTAAGTTATTTATTTAACCATGCAAATAAACAAGGATGCCTCCCCTCACTATGCTAGCCAAAAAAATCTGTTTAGCCATAATGACATTGGTGCTACTGACCACTGCAGGATGCGGCTTCAAACTCCAACGCAGTTATTCCATTCCAGCTGAATTAGCCGAATTACATTTGAGTAGCAGCGATGAATACAGTGAGTTAACTCGCTTAGTTCGTGACAGATTACGGATCAACCGTATAAGCCTTGTCGATGCAGCAGAAAAAACACCGACATTACGGTTAATTAACGACTCACTGGAACGTGCCACATTGTCACTTTATCCCACTGGAAATGTCGCAGAATATGAGCTGATCTACTTAGTGCATTATTCGGTCACTTTACCAGGACAAGAGCCACAAGATTTTGATACTGAAATCCGTCGAGATTATCAAGACGATCCTCGTACTGCATTAGCAAAAAGCCGTGAAATGGAGTTGTTGGTTAAAGAAATGCGCGTACAGGCAGCCGATTATATTATCCAAACTCTGGCGTCAATCGGGGCAGAGTAATGCGGGTTTATCCTGATCAACTCAAACAACATCTCAAACCACTACCTCAATGTTTTTTACTGTTTGGTGATGACCCATGGTTAATCGAAAACAGTAAACAATTGATCCTCAACGCCGCTAAAAAACAAGGCTTTGAAGAGCGTGTACAGTTAAGCCAAGAAACCGGTTTTAACTGGGGAGATTTAGTCCAAGAATGGCAAGCAATGAGCTTATTTTCCAGTAGGCGGATTATTGAGTTAACCCTGCCGCAAGGCAAACCTGGCATGGAAGGCGCTGCAGCATTTCAAACGCTGTTGCAACACCCTAATCCTGATATGTTATTGATTATTCAAGGCCCCAAAGCCAGTGCAGAGCAAACCAATAGCAAATGGTTTAAATCACTCGATGCCAAAGGTATATACCTACCCTGCACCACGCCTGAAGGTAAACAGTTTGAACGCTGGTTAGACAGTCGTATTTCTCATTATGAACTCACAGTTCACCATGATGCCAAAGCCATGTTGTTTACCCTATTTGAAGGTAACTTATTGGCGGCTGAACAAGCGATGCAATTGTTACAACTGCTCAGCCCTAAGCAAAATATTGCCCCAGAACAACTCAGTGAATATTTCGAAGACCAATCTCGTTTCAGTGTGTTTCAACTCTGTGATGCCATTCTAGGTAACCATCAAAAACATGCACAGCACATGCTGGCTCAATTGCAGGCTGAAGGCACTGCTATGCCCATTTTAATGTGGGCTTTATTCAAAGAGATAAATTTGCTGCTCACCTTGAAACTGGCCGTTCATAATGGCGAGCAACTCAGTAAACTGTGGGGCCAGCACCGGATTTGGGATAAGCGTAAACCGCTTTATCAAGCAGCAATAACGCGATTAGATTTAGATCATATCGAACATATGCTCGCGTTTGCGTCTAAATTAGAATTAAATCTCAAACAAAAAGGGCTTGAAGATTGGATTGGTCTCAGCCATCTTTGCATTTTATTTGATCCACGAGCACATAACCGTTTAGCTCATATTGAATTAACAGACTGAGACAAAAAGTAAGGACAGCGAATGCGTATCGGTATTTTGGGTGGCACGTTCGACCCTATCCATCTAGGACATATCAATCCTGCACTAGATGTAAAACAGCAACTTCATTTAGACCAGATTTGGCTAATGCCCAATCATATACCCCCACATAAAAATACTACCGTAGTCAGTACTCATCACCGGCTTGAAATGGTGAAGTTAGTTTGCCAGCAGTACCCAGAATTTAAGCTATGTGATATCGAAATCAATCGCGACACCCCCTCTTACAGTGTCACTACGCTCACATTACTCACCCAACAATATCCTGATGATGAATTCTTTTTCATTATGGGCATGGACTCATTTGTTCAATTACCATTGTGGTATCAATGGCAATCATTGTTTAATCTGTGCCATATTGCGTTGTGTCAACGCCCTGGTTGGGCAATGGACACCCACAGCGAAATGACCAAGCAATTATTATTCAGACAAGCAACCGTAGACTATCTTGACTTGCCTTCCCATGCGAAAAATGGAAGAATATTCAGCATCAACAGCCAGTTAGTTGATATATCCTCAACTGAAATACGTCAGCAATTAGCTCAAAATATTGATATCAGCACGGTTTTACCCCAAACAACAACTGAATACATTCATCAACATCAGCTCTATCGCTAACACTGCAAACCGCACAGCAGTTAACTCAATTTTTATGATTATGGGTTAACTCGGCATCGGACACAAAATTAAATCTATCGCTGTTTAGCCATGCTTAATTGCGCATCAACAGTGAATTTGAGTATAATACTCCGTTAATTTTTACTTATGAGGTACTTCGAGTGCAAGGCACCGAACTAAAAGATTTCGTTATCGACAAAGTCGATGATTTAAAAGCAAAAAATATTACTGTTATAGATGTATCTAAACGGTCAACCATTACCGACACTATGATCATTTGTACTGGTACATCAAAAACACACGTTCGATCTATTGGTGAGCACGTAATCGTGTCAGCAAAAAATGCTGGCGTGCAACCTCTTGGGGTCGAAGGTCGTGACAGCAGTGAATGGGTATTAGTTGATTTAGGCTCAGTGATTTTGCATGTGATGCAAGAACAAACTCGTGATTACTACGAGCTTGAAAAACTTTGGTCTGAACACAGCGTCTAATGAAGTTACAGCTTATTGCCGTTGGCACCAAAATGCCCGATTGGGTAACCCGAGGCCTCGAAGAATACCAACGCCGTTTCCCTAGAGATATGGCTTTGGAACTCATCGAAATCCCAGCAGGGAAACGCGGGAAAAATGCTGATATCGCCCGAATTTTACATAAGGAAGGCGAATTAATGCTAGCGGCAGTAGCAAAAGGTAACCACATTGTCAGCCTAGATTTACCCGGTAAAAACTGGACAACACCAGAACTTGCCGAGCAAATGACAAAGTGGCAACTCGATGGTAGAGATGTCAGCTTACTTATTGGTGGCCCAGAAGGACTTTCACCTGCTTGTAAAGAGGCGGCTAACCAAAGCTGGTGTTTATCTGCCCTGACCTTACCTCACCCTTTGGTTAGGGTTATTGTGGCAGAAAGCCTATATCGAGCTTGGAGCGTCAATAACAATCATCCGTATCACAGAGAATAAACTCAGTCGCATGAATAACTAAGCTTATCGATAATGATTATCATGCAACTCTTTTTTTCATGTTCATCAGCTGATACTGTGACCTTCTATAATTCAACCTTCCATTTGGTAAAGACGGGGATAGCATAAGTGTCGCCAAATAAGCGCATTACCATGCATGATCACGCCGCAGAGGCCGCGCTATTTAAACGCCGTGCATTATTCACTTTTATTTGCGTATTCTTTCTACTCTGCATCTTATTTTCGAATCTTTATCATCTTCAAGTTGTCTCTTACAAAGACTATGAAACTCGTTCAAATGATAACCGTATCCGTGTGGTTCCTACTCCGCCTAGCAGAGGGTTAATTTATGACCGTCATGGCGTACTATTAGCCGAAAACCAACCTTATTATTCTTTAGAACTTATTCCAGAAAAAGTCGATGACATTACCGCGACTTTGGACGAGCTTAATACCTTCATTGAACTCTCAGAAGATGAGCGCGAAAGCATCACTGAAACCTTAAAGTTTCATCGCCGGTTTAAGCCGTTAACCATTAAAAGTAAATTAACCGACGAACAAGTCGCCATCTTTAGTGTTAATCAATATAAATTTCCTGGTATTTATGTTGAAGCAGGTCTTAAGCGTCATTATCCCTTTAATGCGCTAATGACTCATGTATTGGGTTATGTCGGCAAAATTAATAGCCGAGATAAAGCCTTACTTGAAAAAAGCAGTCAGTGGAAAAACTATGCTGCAACCAAAGATATTGGTAAGCAAGGTATTGAAAAATTTTATGAAAGTTTACTTCATGGTACCCCTGGTCACCTCGAAGAAGAGGTCAATAATCGTGGCAGAGTGATCCGCACGCTTAAAGTGACTCCGCCAACACCAGGACAAGATATCTATCTCACGTTAGATCTCAAACTACAGCAGAAGGCCATGGAGCTTTTAGATGGCCGCAAAGGCTCCGTTGTGGCTATAGATCCTAGAGATGGCGGTGTTTTAGCCATGATTTCAAGCCCATCATATGACCCAAACCCCTTTGTTCACGGCATTAGTTCTAAAGCTTATAATGAGCTGTTAAACGATAAGTCGCGGCCATTAATAAATCGTTCAACCCAAGGGCAATACTCTCCTGCGTCAACCATCAAACCGCATGTGGCATTACTTGGGTTAGAAGAAAAAATCATTAGCGAACGCACGCGGATTTGGGATCCAGGCTATTGGCAAATGCCAGGCGTCGATCGCAAATGGGGCGACTGGAAAAAATGGGGCCATGGCTGGGTAGATATCTATCATGCCATTGTCGACTCTTGTGATATTTTCTTTTATGACCTCGTCTATAAAGTTGGCATCGATAGAATGGCCATATTTATGGATCGCTTTGGTTTTGGCAAAAGTACTGGCATTGATATTTTTGAAGAATCAGATGGCGTAATGCCATCTCGAGACTGGAAAAGAATGCGTTACAACCAACCTTGGTATAACGGCGATACAATTTCGGTCGGTATTGGCCAAGGATATTGGACCACTACTCCTCTACAGCTTGCTAATGCGGTGACTATCATGGCAAATAAAGGCAAGCGCTTTACGCCTCATCTATTAAAATCATTTAAAAATAGTACCGTTAAAATTGATTCGCCGATTGATGAGCAAGTACCAATAGAGCTTAAAGACCCTCGTAATTGGGACATCATCAATGAAGCTATGCGCCAAACTGCTGATAAATCTCGCTTTACCGATGCTACTTATACTGCAGCAATGAAAACGGGTACTGCACAGGTATTTAGCGTAGCTAAAGATCAAAAATATAATGCCAACACTATCGCAGAACACTTACGCGATAATGCATTAGTTGTTGCTTACGCTCCTTACGAAAACCCTCGTATTGTTTTGGCAGTGGTATTAGAAAACGCCGGCTGGGGTGGCGCCAATGCTGGCCCGCTAGCTCGAGCCTTGCTCGATGAGTATATTTTACGAGACGAATGGGCGGTAAAACCGTGAATAATCATGCATATCAAAAATCGTTTTGGCAAAAAATACACTTAGATGTGCCATTACTCATCGGCATCGTTATCTTAATGAGCTTTGGCCTTTTTGTGATTTATTCTGCCAGTGGCGAAGACCCTGCGATGATGGAGCGTCAACTTGTGCGTATGGCGTTGTCGTTAGGCGTCATGTTTTGCTTTGCACAAATCAATCCTGAAATACTCAGACGTTGGGCTTTGCCTATTTATCTTGCTGGGGTAGCGTTACTCATCGGTGTTGAACTGTTCGGCACCATTAATAAAGGTGCCCAGCGCTGGCTAAACTTAGGATTTATGGAATTCCAACCATCAGAACTCATCAAACTAGCCTTCCCCATCACCATGGCGTGGTATATCAGTAAGTTCCCGCTGCCACCCAAAAAGCGATATCTGGCCGGTGGCGTTATTATTCTACTTATTCCAACATTACTCATTGCTAAACAACCTGACTTAGGCACCTCTATTTTGGTCGCAGCTTCTGGAGTATTTGTGTTGTTTTTATCTGGCATGAGCTGGCTAATTGTCGGCGGTTTTGTTACTGCGATTTTGATCTTTTTACCCGTATTGTGGTTTTTCTTGATGCACGATTATCAGCGTACTCGAGTATTAACCTTGTTTAATCCAGAACAAGATCCTCTCGGCGCGGGTTATCATATTATCCAATCGAAAATTGCCATTGGTTCTGGTGGACTTTGGGGTAAAGGTTGGCTTGATGGGACTCAATCACAATTAGAGTTTTTACCTGAGCGACATACCGACTTTATCTTTGCAGTGATCGGAGAAGAGTTCGGATTAATTGGCAGTTTAGTGTTACTGGCAATGTATTTATTTGTCATTGGCAGGGGTCTGGTTATCGCTTCACGAGCACAGACCAGTTTTGCACGCTTATTGGCCGGAAGTATCACCCTAACGTTTTTTGTCTATGTTTTTGTTAACATCGGCATGGTATCAGGCATTCTACCTGTGGTTGGTGTACCTTTACCGCTAATCAGTTATGGTGGAACCTCAATGCTGACCTTAATGACAGGTTTTGGTATTTTAATGAGTATTCACACCCACAGACGATTTGTCGATAGATAGGATTAACGTTAACCATGACAAAAATAACCGTTCAAATCGCCAGCTTAGCATTACTTATGAGTGCTGTTTTTGACGCAAATGCAGTGACCGAAACTGATACTCAAGCGTTACAGAAAACCTTTATTGCCGAACAAGTAAAACAAGGATTTAAGCAACAAGAAGTCGAGCAGTTTTTAGCATCGTCAAGCTTCGACCAAACCATTATTGACGCGATATCAAAACCTTGGGAAGCGAAACCTTGGCACCAATATTATCCTATTTTTTTGACCGACAAACGGTTGCAAAAAGGGCTAGAGTTTTGGCAAGAAAACCAGCAAACCATCGATAAAGCAGCCAAGCAATTTAACGTCGATCCACAAATTATAGTGGCGATCATTGGCATTGAAACATTCTATGGTGGTTACTTAGGCAATTATCGTGTGCAAGATGCCCTGTACACGCTGGGCTTTCATTACCCACCACGGGCAACGTTCTTTCGTAGTGAATATGCCAATTTAATGTCGTTAATTAAAGAAGAAAAACTCGATAATGACACCTTAAAAGGCTCATATGCTGGAGCAATGGGTTACGGTCAATTCATTCCATCTAGCTACCGCCATTACGCTGTGGATTTTGATGGTGACGGTCGACGAGATTTATTAACCAGCAAAGCTGATGCAATTGGCAGTGTAGCTAACTATTTTCATCAACACGGTTGGCAAAAAGGCCAACCTGTAGCGTTATTGCTAAATCACACCTCAAGCACGGCCCCTAAAGCGAAGGTATGGACCAAAGAAAAGCTTCACTATAAGGTATCAGACATTCTTAGCCCATCATTAAGCTTGGCAGATAATCAAGATATTGATGCGTCACAAGCTGCATTGTTAATTAAACTAGATCAAGCTGAAAGCACTGAATACTGGCTCGGGCTTAAAAACTTTTATGTGATTACTCGCTATAATCGCAGCCCATTATATGCCATGGCGGTTTATCAGTTTAGCCAACAACTTAACGCTCATCATAAATCGGTAAATCAACATGGTCATTAATTACCGTTTCATCTTATTAATCATTTTTAGCAGTGTCTTTCTCATTAGCTGCTCGTCAAATGATGCTAAAAACTCTTCTTCAGGAAAAAAAAGCCGCTATCAAATGGCTAACGATCGATATCCTGATGACGCACCAGATGTGAGCTTGGTTAAAAATGCACAACCTAAATACGAACCTTACAGCAGACAAGGTAATCGAGACTACACTGTATTAGGCAAAAGCTATCAAGTGCTCGACAGCGGTAAGGGATTTAAAGAGCAAGGTCATGCATCATGGTATGGTTCAAAGTTTCACGGTCATTTAACTTCTAATGGCGAAACTTATGATATGTACACTATGTCTGCAGCGCATAAAAACCTGCCCTTACCCAGTTATGTCAAAGTGACCAATTTAGACAACAATAAACAAATTATTGTTAGGGTAAATGACCGCGGACCGTTTCATCATGGTCGAGTGATTGATCTATCTTATGCTGCGGCTTATCACTTAGGCATGCTGGCCAGAGGAACCGCAAAAGTCGCCATTGAAACCGTTTACATTCCCTCACCAGAAGAGCGAGTAATAAGCGATTTAAAAGATGATGATAATCACTTTATTCAAGTTGCAGCGTCGCAAGATAAACTGCGTATTAATATGTTAGCCAAACAGTTAGAAACCAAATACGCCGTTAATTCTCGCGTGACATCCATAAATGGCATGCACAGATTACAGTTGGGGCCGATCAGACAAATTCATCTAACCAATAAATTGCTCGATCGTGTGCAAACAGATGGTTATCCACAAAGCTTTATCGTACCGTAAGCCATAATACTGGTGATATAGAGTAACATTAAGCTTCATTTACATTGGATGAATGAACCTTAATGCGAAATGGTTGCCTACTAATGTATAATCGAAAAATTATACCAATTGATCTTTGTCTTTTCTTCGACTAACTAGAGACGTGCTAACTTCATGATGACTTCCAAAACTGCTCAATTAACAACGATGCTCTTTGCATCTGTTGTCTGTTTTTCTTCAATCGCAGCAACGCCACAACCAGATATACGTCCTACACCCAATCGCGCACCTATGGTGACACCAGACGCGCCTAGTGTTGCAGCTAAAGCTTACGTGCTAATGGATTATAATTCTGGCAGAGTTATTGCTGAAGAAAATGCCTATGAAAGTTTAAACCCAGCAAGTCTGACAAAAATGATGACCAGCTATGTTATTGGCCATGAAATCCGCGTTGGTAATATTTCATTAGATGATGATGTAGCCATTACCAAGAACGCGTGGGCAAAGAATTTCCCTGACTCATCTAAAATGTTCATTGAAGTGGGTAAAACCGTCAAAGTACACGACTTAAACCGCGGTATTATTATTCAATCGGGTAATGATGCCTGTGTTGCTATGGCTGAGCATATTGCCGGGACAGAAGGTGCATTCGTTGATTTAATGAATTCATGGGCTAAGCAATTAGGCATGAAAGACAGCTACTTTGAAAACTCTCATGGTTTAGATTCAGAAAATCACAAAACGACAGCCTATGATATGGCCATTTTAGGTGCCGCGCTGATCCGTGATGTACCTGAAGAGTATAAAGTGTATTCAGAGAAGTCTTTTACCTATAACGGCATTAAGCAATATAACCGTAATGGCTTGTTATGGGATAAAAGCTTAAACGTTGATGGTATTAAAACTGGTCATACATCAGGTGCAGGCTACAACCTAGTATCTTCAGGCACCAGCGAAGGCATGCGTCTTATTAGCGTTGTGATGGGCACATCGAGTGAATCTGCACGTAAAGCTGAGAGTAAGAAACTGCTCAACTATGGTTTCCGTTTTTTCGAAACAATCACACCTTACAAAGCGGGTGATACCTTCGTGACTCAGCAAATTTGGTATGGCGATAGAGAAACTGTTGATCTTGGTGTTATGACCGATACCCCTATTACTATTAGCCGTGGTAAAGCAAAAGATTTACAAGCTAACTTTGAATTAACTAAGCCACTAACAGCCCCACTTGCTAAAGGCGAAACCGTCGGTCGCGTCTTTTTCCAGCTTGATGGAAAAGACATTGCTCAATTCCCGCTAGTGACATTGAATGAAGTTCAAGAAGGCGGTATGTTCAGTAAGTTAATGGATTACTTTAAACAAATGTTTGCCAGTTGGTTTGAGTAATTATTCAGATTGACATGATTCACTAATGAAACTATTAGTGAATCAACTAATTAAAGCCGCCTAATCAGCGGCTTTAACTTTTTAAGATCTACCGGGCTTGAATCGGGTATAATTGCCACCATATTAGTAACACCAAAAACAGAATCGAGTAAGTTAATGTTAAATACAACGTTTGACCAAGTGATGGAATTTCCTAATTCGTGCCCTTTCAAAGTGATTGGTGATGCTGACGATACCTTAGCCGATCGTGTTGTTGCTGTAGCGCAACAACTTGCTCCCGGTGATTATGTTCCAAGCGTTAAGGCATCAAGTAAAGGCAGTTACTATTCAGTGACCATCCGTATTACTGTTACCAGCAAAGAACATATTGAAAAAGCGTATATTGATCTTGCCGCTATTGAAGGTGTAAAACGCGTACTGTAAGAGCCTAAAGAGTCATCTTTACTCATAAACTTGAGTATAATACTCAAGAATTCATCCATTGACTCGATGGACACACACAATTTATCTGGGGGAGACGTTGCCCTTGCAAGCACAAACACTGCACATCCGCCATCTTGGCATGCAAGACTATGAATCGACATGGCATGCAATGCAGGAATATACTGACACTCGCGATAGCGACAGCCAAGATGAACTTTGGATTGTTGAGCATCAACCAGTATTTACCCAAGGCCAAGCAGGTAAAAGCGAGCATATACTCAACCCTGGTAATATTCCGGTTATTCAAGTCGATCGTGGTGGCCAAGTTACTTATCACGGCCCAGGACAATTAGTGGTTTATCCACTTATCGACATCAAACGTAATAAACTAGGCGTTCGTCAGTTAGTGAACAATATTGAGCAAAGTATTATTGACATGCTCGCTTGTTACGCTATTAATGCTTACGCAAAAGCTGACGCTCCTGGTGTTTATGTAACAGAACGAAAAATTGCCTCTTTAGGATTACGCATCCGTAAAGGTTGCTCTTTTCACGGCTTAGCATTAAATGTCGATATGGACTTAGCCCCGTTTCAGCGTATCAATCCTTGCGGATATGCGGGTTTAGAAATGGTGCAATGTAAAGCATTAGGTGGTCCACAAACTGTGCTTGAAGCTGGCGATAAATTAATCCAAACCTTTAGCCAAATTATGGGCTACCAACAACTTGTACATCATCAAGGATTAGCAGAATAATGAATAGGCCTGAAAGATTACAACCAGGTGTCAAATTACGTGATGCCGATAAAGTCGCACGAATTCCTGTAAAAGTCGTGCCATCAGAGCGCGAAACTATGCTGCGTAAACCGGATTGGTTACGAGTAAAATTACCCGCGTCAAATCAACGTATTCTCGAGATAAAAGCGGCATTACGTAAAAACGGATTACACTCAGTTTGTGAAGAAGCCTCTTGCCCAAACTTAGCAGAATGTTTTAACCACGGCACAGCAACCTTTATGATCTTAGGTGCAATCTGTACCCGTCGTTGCCCTTTTTGTGATGTGGCCCATGGTCGCCCACTCAAAGCGGATTCTGACGAGCCTAAAAAACTGGCTCAAACGATTAAAGACATGAAGTTAAAGTATGTGGTGATTACTTCTGTTGACCGTGATGATTTACGTGATGGTGGTGCACAGCATTTCGCTGACTGTATTCGCGAAATTCGTTTATTAAACCCTGAAATCAAGATTGAAACTCTGGTTCCTGATTTCCGAGGCCGTATCGATGCCGCTTTAGATATTTTAGCGACCGAGCCTCCTGATGTATTTAATCACAACCTTGAGACGGCTCCAGCTCATTACCGCAAAGCACGTCCAGGCGCTAACTATCAGTGGTCATTAGATCTACTTAAACGCTTTAAAGAACGTCATCCAACGATCCCGACTAAGTCTGGTTTAATGATGGGTCTAGGTGAAACTAACGAAGAAATAGCCGAAGTATTACGAGATTTACGCGCCCACAACGTGGAAATGCTCACGCTTGGTCAATACTTACAACCATCTAAATTCCACCTACCTGTTGAACGCTATGTTCCACCTGCCGAATTTGATGAATTGAAAGCCTTAGCTGATGAACTTGGTTTCACTCATGCAGCCTGTGGCCCACTTGTTCGTTCAAGCTACCACGCAGACTTACAAGCTCAAGGTAAAGAAGTTAAGTAATCTTACTTCGCCCGAATAAAAAACAGCGCTCTATTAGCGCTGTTTTTTTGTATTCAATTGAATCACGCAAAAAATTAACTCAATGCCAAATCCATTAAAATGGCATCTTCATAACCATCATCTGTAGGGTAATAATTTTTACGCCTGCCTGACTCAATAAAACCAACTTTCTCATATAAATATTTTGCAGCCTCATTTGACTGACGAACTTCTAACATCAGCACAACTGCACCAGCATCTTTCGCATCATCAATCAGTTGCTGCATCAGTAACGAACCAAAACCTAAACCTTGATTATCTGGTGCGACACAAATATCGAGTAAAGTCGCCTCATCAATAATCTGCTGCACTATCGCAAAAGCAAACAAATCATCTTGCTGCTTAATGCCCAAAACGCGATATAAAGGCCCAAAACACTCCTTTAAGCCAGTTTCTGACCAAGGATGAGTATGAGCTTGATTTTCAATATTCGCCATTGCAGTAACATGCTCAACGCCAAGGGGGACAATTAAGTAACCATCAGTGTTGTTCATTGGTCAGGCCTTTACTTAATTGCTGGGTTTTGTCTAAATGTTGAGAAATTTGCTGCCATAAATGACGTTTTTCATCCACAAGTGCATGAAGGTCTGTTAGCGGCGCACTTACAACCCAAGCAACACGAGGACGAACTTTTGTCTTACGCATATCCCATATCACCTGTGGTCCTTTAATCATTTCACAATCAAACTCGCACTGTTCAATATCAACGTTTAATAAACGCAATACATCATGGATAAGCGTTTGATCAGATAAATCGGCATCGAGATCATGCAACACTAAGTAAGGCTTTAACGGTTTATCAGCACTGAGCCAGCGAGTAATATTCATCGCATCTAAAAAAGCAGATTTATCCATCGAACTCTCAAAAACAAGGATACTTCAACAAGCATAACAGTTAACTAAATAAGGTTTAAGGTAATTTAGCCCTAACAGGTGAGATTCCACTCATCTTAGACAACTACTGACTCCCAGATAGCTGATCCTCTAAAGAGATGTAGATTCACAATAAATCTAATCAAAATTTATCCGCACAATAAAATCGATAGAAATAGCCTTCCAGAGTTTGCGGTCTGTTTTGGGCTCGATGCAAGCTGAAAGGTGACAGTTAAATTTTTTTAACTTTAATTCATCATATATCTAGAGATTAATATTTTTGTGTTCACAAACTACAAAGTTAACTATATGTAACCAAAATAAGCGCTAAGATAACCAATATAGTAATTTGGATCACAATAATTAACTATATGTAACTATCCTATTGACTCAGTCTGGCCATTATTGTCTTATACGTCTTATCAGCTCGAACGATTAATTGCATTAAAAGTATATAAATGGTCAATTAAGGCCAATTTTAGTTAACTTTAGTGGTATTTACATGACTATGAACGCATACAAATCATTCAATATTGTGTTTACAGATAAAGACAAAGAATTTATGAAATCCAATTTCCGATTGGCAGAAACCGTCGCGGAATTTATAGGGCCTCATTGTGAAGTGGTGGTCCATTCCTTCGAAAGCTTCGAGCATTCCGTCGTTAAAATTGTCAACGGACATCATACCGGCCGAACCGTAGGTTCACCAATTACCGATATGGGTCTGAAAATGCTTCGTGCTTTTGAGAAAACAGGAGATGCGACACCAAAAAGCTATTTCACTAGAATCAAAGACGGATCTTTACTGAAATCGACAACATGCGTACTCGCTGGGGAGAATGAAAAACCAATAGGATTATTTTGTGTTAATGCCAACTTATCCTACCCATTTACCGAAATCATTAAAACATTAATGCCCGAGACGGCAAGCGCTTCAATCGGTGTTAATGAGAACTTTAGTTCATCTCCAACTGAATTAATTGAAAAAGCGCTTGAGAATGCAATTATTCAAGTTGAAAACGACGAAAAAATCAACTTGAAAGGGAAGAATAAAGCCATAACCAAACTGCTGTTTGAAAACGGAATTTTCGAACTTAAAGAGGCAACAAACACTGTTGCAGAACGGCTAGGAATAACTCGCCACGCAATTTATAAGTATATTCGCGAGTTTAGAACCTAACAAAAAGTGGTAATGAAATTAGAAGTTACACATTGGACTGGCATGCAAAGATAGTTGATTCAGAGCACATTATTCTGAACTGAACGGGATTCCGTAATATTTGCAGAACAAGAGCCATATGATTCAGTTCCTATGGGTAAATCTGAGACAGAACCGTTGTCGAATCAATTATTATCAATATTGTGAGTGTATTAATATGAGCTCAAGAACATTAACGAATGACTCCTTCTTACCTGTAGATCAGAGTCGATTTAACTATCAAGATTTTACTTGGTGCCTTTCTCTTTTTGGCACAGCTGTGGGGGCGGGAGTTCTTTTTCTTCCTATTAAAGCTGGAGCAGGTGGTTTTTGGCCTCTCGTTATTTTAGCTTTAATTGCTGCTCCTATGACATGGTTCGCCCATAAGTCTCTGGCTCGGTTTGTGTTATCGTCAACGAAACCTGAATCGAATATTACCGACACAGTTGAGGAGCACTTTGGTAAAACAGGTGCCAACCTGATTTCCTTTGCCTATTTTTTTGCTATCTTTCCTATCGTTCTAATTTACGGGGTGGGGATCACTAATACCGTAGATTCCTTTATGGTAAACCAGATGGGTATAGCATCAATTCCACGCTGGATATTATCTGGAGGATTGATTCTGGCAATGACGGCCGGTGTCGTTTTTGGTAGAGAACTTATGCTGAAAGTCACTTCTATTCTAGTTTATCCATTAGTGTTTCTGTTGCTGGCACTATCGATTTATCTAATCCCAGACTGGAATACTTCGATGATGGAAGTATCGCCTGAATGGTCATCTATGCCATCGATTATTTGGCTATCGATTCCTCTTATTGTCTTTTCGTTCAATCATAGCCCTATCATCAGTCAGTTCACGAAAGAGCAACGTCGAAAGTATGGCCAAAATGCAGTAGAAAAAACTGACGCTATTACAGGTGGTGCTGCGTTGATGTTGATGGGATTTGTTATGTTCTTTGTATTTTCAGTGGTGCTATCTTTGTCACCGGAACAGCTACTATTAGCTAAAGAACAAAATATTTCTATCCTGTCTTACCTGGCCAATGAACATGAATCTCCAATGATTTCTCTAATGGGTCCTATTGTGGCGTTTACAGCAATTACCTCCAGTTATTTTGGCCACTTCCTTGGTGCGCACGAAGGTCTGGTAGGGGTGATTAAGTGCCGGACGACTGCTTCAGTAAATATCATTGAAAAAGCATCACTTGCTTTCATTGTGCTGTCTACATGGGTGGTTGCTATCGTTAACCCAAGTATTTTAGGCATGATTGAGGCTGTGGGCGCTCCTATGATTGCTGCGATTCTATTTTTAATGCCCGTTTTTGCGATGCATAAAGTTCCTGCAATGGCTAAGTATAAAACATCACTTCCTGTTCAAATTTTTACGGTTATATGCGGCTTAGCTGCTATCAGCTCTGTTCTTTACGACATATTTTAACAGCTCTATCCATTCATAAACTATGACAAAAGCTTCTAGGTATAGAAGCTTTTGCAAAGGAATCAATATGATTAGTGTTTTTGATATTTATAAAGTGGGTATTGGACCTTCAAGCTCTCATACCGGCGGACCAATGAAAGCAGGAAAAGAGTTTATCGATGAGTTACGTTCGAAAGGCAAGCTTCGAGATATCACTAGAATTACTGTTGATTTATATGGCGCACTGTCACTCACAGGTAAGGGACACAACACAGATATAGCCATTATTATGGGTCTAGCGGGTAATCTACCGGAAGACGTCGATATTGAAAGTATCCCCGATTTTATTGCACGGCTGGAGAAAAGTGAAAGGCTTCCTGTAGGCATGCACTGTCATACGGTGTCTTTTCCTCACAATAAAAGCATTCACTTCCATGATACAAATTTAGCACTGCACGAAAATGGCATGCAGATCCATGCATGGATAGAAAACGAGAAAGTGCTCTCCAAGACTTACTATTCTATCGGAGGAGGATTCATTGTTGATGAAGAACATTTCGGCAAACAAGAGGAACAGTTAGTAAAAGTTCCTTATGAATATTCTACAGCTGAAGAATTGATTAAACATTGTAAAGCTGAAGGATTATCGATTAGCTCTTTAGTGTTAGAAAATGAAAAATCGCTGCGCCCAGACGGTAATATTCAAGCTCAGTTTACTCATATCTGGAAAACGATGCGTGAATCTATGGATCGCGGTATGAATACCCAAGGGGTACTACCAGGACCAATGCGGATCCCTCGACGTGCCGCTGCGCTTTGCCAACAACTTGTGGCTTCTGAATCTACTTCTAATGACCCTATGGCTGTTATTGATTGGGTCAATATGTTTGCTTTTGCAGTGAGCGAAGAAAATGCATCTGGAGGCAGGGTTGTCACAGCACCTACCAATGGGGCTTGCGGTATTGTCCCAGCAGTAATTGCTTATTACGACAAATTTATCCATAGAGTTACCGAGAAAGACTATATGCGTTTTCTGGCGGCATCTGGAGCTATTGGCGGGTTATTTAAACTGAATGCTTCCATTTCAGGAGCGGAAGTTGGCTGCCAAGGAGAGGTTGGAGTTGCGTGCTCAATGGCTGCTGCAGGGCTTGTTGAGTTATTGGGAGGTAGTCCTGAACAAGTATGTATCGCTGCAGAAATTGGTATGGAGCACAACTTGGGACTGACTTGCGACCCAGTATCTGGAAGGGTGCAAATACCTTGCATTGAACGTAATGGAATTAACGCAGTAAAAGCGATTAACTCTGCACGTATGGCATTACGTCGTTCTTCAGATCCTCTCGTATCTCTTGATAAAGTCATCGAAACAATGATGGAAACAGGTAAGGATATGAACTCTAAATATAGAGAAACCTCTTTGGGTGGATTAGCTATCAAAGTTCTTTGCTGATATTAAAAACATTAGATGCAATTTTTATTTATGGTAACTTCATATGGATTTATTTTAATTAAAACAAATAAAAATCAAAAATCAAAAAAACAGCTATATATTTAATTTATTATTTATTATTTATTATTTACTATTTACTATTTACTAAGAGTTTAAAATCATGAATAAGACCATGTAAAAATATTTCGTTTTCACAACTCATTTAGTTTGAGAAGGAATTAAGTTAATTTAAAATCATCTAAATTATCACAGCTGCTGCAATTATTACGGATGCTTATTTTATGCATTTGTAAGATGAGAAGTAACCGACTCATCTTTTTAATTAACAACGCCTGATTGACACCCTTAACTTCTAACATTAAAGCTTAATTCGCGTAATGACGGTTAAAATCAAAAACAACTTAAATGATTTATTTAACTCGTGCATAAGTTAGTAGTTAACGCTTAGTTAAATACAACTTTCGCTTTATCTACTAATAAATTTCACGATTAACACTACCAATCACATTCTCATCTTTTTTACCCATTTAGACAATGAGTATAAGTATATGCAGATAATCGCTGACTACCTGCATTACCCTCGAGCACTTTAATAGATTACTCTGTTCAGATTAATATTTATTAATTGTTACTTAGGCTTATCCCGTATTTTTTTGGGGGCATCCTAATAAAATATTTATAAATAGCGTTAACCAAGGTGTACGAACTAGGTTACTGAATATTAAGACTGCTGCACTACAGGCATTGCATATTGTAGAGAGTGTTATGTGATTTTTATTAGGAATAATAGACGCTATAACGAGAATAAAGTACATAAAAAAAGCCAGTAGGGCTGACTACTGGCTTCATAAAATGTAGATTTAACCTAGTGTTTTGTGCCTCAGCTAGTATCTAAAACTGCTGGAACCAGCGCTGGATTTGTTGAGGATCTTTACTTTGAGTTAACGATAACATCAACAGAATACGAGCTTTTTGTGGATTAAGATTACCAGCAGCAACAAAGCCGTATTTGGCATCATCTATTTCAGCATCTAGAGTAGTGGCACCGGTCGGTACACGGCTAGAGCGGACAACCAATATGCCTTTTTTGCTCGCCTTAATGAGTGCATCGAATACAGAGTGATAAATGTTGCCGTTACCTACACCCGCACTAATAATGCCATCAAACTCCGCTTCAACCATAGCTTTAGCAGGTAAATCACTAGCATTAGCGTAGTTATAAACAATACCTACCTTTGGTAAAATATCGAGCTTGCTGATATCAAAAGGGGTTTGAGTCGTATGTTGACGTTCCGTTCTGCCCATATACTCAACCTTACTGTTATGAATAATACCAAGCGGGCCAAAATTAGGCGCAGCAAAGGTGTGTACTCCAGTAGTATTAGTCTTCGTTACATCGCGGGCGTTAAGCACTGTATCGTTCATTACGACTAAAACACCTCTGCCTTTAGACTCTAGATTCGCGGCAATGGCGACTGCATTATACAGATTCATAGGTCCATCGGCACTCATAGCAGTGGATGGACGCATTGCACCAACCAGCACTACAGGCTTATCGCTCTTGACAGTTAGATTCAAAAAATAAGCAGTTTCTTCTAAAGTATCAGTGCCATGGGTAATCACAATTCCATCGACATTTTTATCCGCCAGTAAAATATTAATCCGTTTGGCTAAGTCTAACCAAACTTTATCGTTCATATCTTGCGAACCGATTTTAACGAGTTGTTCACCTTGAATATCGGCAAGCTGCTTTATCTCCGGCACAGCTGCTACTAAGCTATCAACTCCCACTTCTCCAGACTGATAATTTGACTCAGTAGCCGATTGGCCCACACCAGCAATGGTTCCACCTGTGGCAATAATTCGAACCTGTGGAAGCGCTTGCACCGCAGAGGATATAAATAACCCTAAGGTAACCGATAGCAAGAGCTTACGTATAGAAAAAATCATACTAACTTCCTTTTATTAATAATAAACACTTCACAAGTGTGCACTATTATTAAATTCTCACCGTGATAGTTATCACTAAACTTAACAACTAAAACCAAATGAAAATCTAAATAAAAAATTAAATAAAAAAATTAACTAAATACACTTTCAATTGACGCAGCAATTTTATTAGGAAACACTTTTAGCATCAAAAATAAGTTAACAAAAAATAACAATTCAACATACAGTTTGGATCAAATAGTAATAGATCACACAAATCAATTCAGTTGAGATGTTTATCTAACTACGAAACAAAATCTATAACCAGATACAAATAAGTGATCTTCATCTATATTAAAATACCACTTAAGGGGTAACCTCCCTCCCAATAGTTAAGGAGAAAGTTCTCCTTAATATTTTCGAAGAGTTATTTTTGATATGCAATTTAAGCTTATATACACATACCATAGCTCCAGGTCGAAAATATATCTTACTATTAACAGGATTTAATAGGATAGAAATGAAAAACACTAATAGCACACGTATCGAAGAAGATTTATTGGGTACTAAAGAAGTTTCTAATGAATTTTATTATGGCATTCACACATTACGTGCAATGGAAAACTTTAAATTAAGTAATCAAAAAATTTCAGACGCACCTGAATTAGTACGAGGCATGATGCTAACAAAAAAAGCGGCGGCCATGGCTAATAGCGAATTAGGGGCTGTAAGTCCTGAGATTGCGAATAAAATTATTGAAGCCTGCGATTTGATCCTCACTACAGGTCAATTTGTCGATCAATTCCCAGTAGATGTTTATCAGGGCGGTGCTGGTACCTCGGTCAACATGAACACCAATGAAGTATTAGCCAATGTTGCATTGGAACTCATGGGGCTAGAAAAAGGCCGCTATGATGTCATCAACCCTAATGACCATGTTAATAAGTGTCAATCCACTAATGATGCCTATCCTACAGGTTTCAGAATTGCATTGGTCAACAGCACAGATACTTTATTAGAGGCATTAACCGATCTCATCAGTGCCTTCGACACTAAAGCTACAGAATTTAAGACCGTATTAAAAATGGGCCGCACTCAGTTACAAGACGCAGTGCCTATGACATTAGGACAGGAGTTTCACGCTTTTGCTGTAACACTACGCGAAGAAATTAAATCGATTAAACGTTGCCAAGAATTATTACTTGAGGTGAATTTAGGCGCAACGGCTATTGGTACTGGTCTAAACACTCCAATAGGGTACTCCTCATTAGCCATTAAACATTTGGCTGAAATTACTGGACGTGAATATGTACCAGCAGAAGATTTGATTGAAGCGACATCGGATTGTGGCGCCTACGTTATGCTGCACAGCGCAATTAAGCGTATGGCCATTAAAATGTCCAAAATCTGTAACGATTTACGCTTGCTTTCATCAGGTCCACGCACTGGATTCAATGATATCAATTTGCCTCAATTACAAGCCGGTTCTTCAATCATGCCTGCCAAGGTCAACCCTGTGATCCCAGAGGTGGTTAACCAAGTCGCTTTTAAAATTGTCGGTAACGATATTACGATCACTATGGCTGCAGAAGCCGGCCAGTTACAACTTAACGTAATGGAACCTGTCATTGGCCAGGCGATGTTTGAGTCGCTAAGCCTTATGGGGAATGCCTGTATCGCACTGCGTGAGAAGTGTGTTGAAGGGATCACAGCCAATCCTGATGTCTGTATGAATCATGTATTAAATTCAATTGGCATCGTTACCTATCTTAATCCGTTCATCGGTCACCATGAAGGCGACATTATCGGAAAGATTTGTGCCCAAACGGGTAAAAATGTTCGTGAAGTGGTGCTAGAACGAGGCTTACTAACAGTTGAAGAACTCGATGAAATCCTCTCCGTTGAAAACCTGATGCATCCTAAGTATCAGGCTAAACGAAATACCAGCAAAGCCAAAGTGTAGCCCAGTCGGGTTGGGGGAGTTCTCCCCCAACTCAAACTCAATTATTCAACAATAAGCCTGTGCAAAACTGACATTTATACAGGCTATGCCAATTAACACATAATAGAGTTAATACTATGATTATATTAGAGATAATTATCGTGCTTGGGGCTATTTACCTAGGTGCAAGAATGGGCAGCATGGGGATCGGCTTTGCTGGCGGTGTCGGAGTGCTGATACTGACTGCTGGACTTGGACTTACACCAGGGACGATCCCGATTGATGTAATACTAATCATTATGTCGGTGATCACCGCCATTGCGGCCATGCAAGTATCGGGTGGGATGGACTATCTCGTCTCACTGGCAGAAAAATTACTACGTAAACATCCAAAACAAATTACCTTTCTAGCACCTGTCGTCACTTATTTCATGACACTCTTTGCTGGAACGGGCCACACAGCATTCTCAACCTTACCTGTTATTGCTGAAGTCGCCAAAGAACAAGGCATACGTCCATCTCGTCCTCTATCTATCGCAGTTGTAGCATCTCAAGTCGCCATTACCGCCTCACCTATTTCAGCGGCCGTAGTGTTCTTCTCTGGCATCCTAGAACCTTTTGGAGTGGACTATTTAGTCCTATTAGCTGTATGTATCCCCTCGACTTTTCTCGCTTGTATGGTCGGGGCCGTCGTAGCCAATTTAATGGGTAAACCGCTCGCAGAAGATCCTATCTACCAAGACCGTTTGGCCAAAGGATTAATCAAAAAACGCGGTGCTACCCAAATAAACATTAAAGATGGTGCTAAACGTTCAGTGGTGATTTTTTTGATGGCTATTGCGGCTGTGATGATTTATGCCACTGCGATTTCCGACAAAGTGGGATTAATTGTTAATCCGGTACTGCCTCGCGATTCAGCCATCATGGTGATTATGCTAACTGCTGCTGCAGCTATTACGATTTTTTGTAAATTAGACGCTAGCGAAATTTCTAATGCTGCCACTTTTAAGTCAGGTATGTCTGCATGTGTCTGTGTGCTAGGCGTTGCGTGGTTAGGGGATACTTTTGTTGCAAACCATATTGATGAAATCAAAGACCTTGCTGGAACCTTATTGCAAAGTCAGCCTTGGCTATTGTCGGTAACCCTGTTCTTCGCTTCCATGCTGCTCTATTCACAAGGCGCCACCACTAAAGCCCTGATGCCTGCGGCTTTAGCCATTGGTGTGAGCCCTTTAACTGCTGTTGCCTCTTTTGCTGCTGTAAGTGCTCTGTTTGTATTACCTACTTATCCAACACTGCTGGCAGCTGTCGAGATGGACGATACCGGTTCAACTCGGATTGGCAAGGCAGTATTTAACCACCCATTTCTCATCCCTGGTGTGGTGACAATTGCTACCAGTGTCGCGTTAGCGTTCTTATTTGGCGGCATGATTATGTAGCTCAATGTTAAACAAAGTAATCGAAGGGCTAATGCAGGAAATGGATTAACCCTGTTCTTTTAATCTTTATATAGAGACTTTGTTTTGGGGTAATGCTTACGCATTTACATCATAACAAACCTTATGAGAGGTGAATTAATGTCAGAAAAAACGCGTGTTCCAACCGCCATCAATGGTGGACCATTTGGACAAGCTTGGTCAGCTAGAGCCGACTGTTTACAAAGTTTGACGGGTGTTTTACTGGGCGCTTTCTTATTAGTGCATATGCATTTTGAGGCAAGCATTTTATTAGGCAAAGAAACCTTCTACCGCTTCGTGCAGGTACTTGAAGGTGGCATGTTTAGCGCTACTGGGCACGGTTGGCCACTAGTGACACAAATATTTTCAGTATTTATTTTAGTTATTGTCGTCGTTCACGCGGCGCTAGCATTACGTCGCTTTCCGGTACAACTTGGCCAGTGGCGTGCACTTCGTGGGTTTATGTCCAACATAAAGCACAAAGACACTCGCGCTTGGTATTGGCAAATGATCACTGGATTCATCTTATTTTTCTTAGTCTCAGCACATCTTGCAACCATGATTTTAGATCCTGAAATTGGTCCACACCTCTCAGCTGACCGCGTCTATAACGGACATGCCTGGCTCTTGTATGTGGTATTCCTTCCGGTTGTATTAGTACATGGCTTAATTGGCTTATACCGAGTGATATTAAAATGGGGAGTGAGCAATAATCGTTCTCTTATACGCACAATTGCCCAGGTGTTAATGATCTATTTACTTTGTTTAGGTTCATTAAGCCTCATTACCTACATCTCTATTGGCAGTGAACTGACACTACCCGTTCAGCCGTTTATTCCGAAGTAATAGGCATGCTAAGGGGGAACGCTAAGTGTGATTGCCTGGCAACAAACAGCCAGAGTCAATAACTAAATGAGCTTCCACCACTGAATAGCAAGGCTAAGCCTCAACACACAGATCCTCCTCTGACGAATAGGTGCATTACATCTATCGCAGAGGCGTAATTGAAATTCATACATATTATCTAGATCATTAGATAAGGAGCTGATTTTGATACTTATTTATACAGACTCATTAATCATTGGTGCCGGGCTAGCAGGCCTTAGAGTAGCCATTGCCACCAAAGAACGCGGCCTAGACACACTGGTATTATCGCTTATTCCGGCAAAACGTTCACATTCCGCGGCTGCTCAAGGCGGTATGCAAGCAAGCCTTGGCAACACAGTTAAAGGTATGGGTGACAACGAAGACATACATTTTCAGGATACGGTAAAAGGGTCTGACTGGGGTTGTGACCAAGATGTGGCACGTATGTTTGCCCATTGCGCCCCCAAAGCCATACGTGAACTGACAAACTGGGGAGTGCCTTGGTCTAGAATTTCTGCTGGCCCACGCGATGTGATAATGAATGCAAAAAAGGTGACGTTACATGAAGCAGAAGAAGCTCATGGCCTCATCAATGCTCGAGATTTTGGCGGCACCAAAAAATGGCGAACATGCTATACCGCCGATGGTACTGGCCACTCATTATTGTATGCGGTAGATAACCAAGCTATATCGATGGGCATTCCGGTACACGAAAGGATTGAAGCCTTATCACTGATCCATGATGGTAAGCGTTGCCACGGAGTCATTGCACGCTGTTTAGTGACCGGAGAACTGCGCGCCTATGTGGCTAAATCAACTACGATTGCGACTGGAGGTTACGGCAAAATTTATGAAATATCGACTAATGCCACTATCTGCGAAGGTATAGGCCAAGCGTTAGCACTCGAAACTGGCGTCGCGACATTAGGCAATATGGAAGCGGTACAGTTTCATCCGACAGCCATCGTCCCAGCAGGAATTCTTACCACTGAAGGTTGTCGCGGTGACGGCGGCATACTACGCGATAAAGACGGTCATCGCTTTATGCCAGACTACGAGCCAGAGAAAAAGGAACTCGCTTCCCGTGATGTGGTATCTCGCCGCATGACCGAACATATTCGCAAAGGTAAAGGAGATGACAGTCCTTACGGGCCACATCTCTGGTTAGATATAACCATTTTAGGTCGTGAGCATATTGAAACCAATCTGCGCGAAGTTAAAGAAATTTGTGAATATTTTCTTGGAATAGATCCCTGCAAAGAGTGGATCCCTGTAAGGCCTACCCAGCATTATTCTATGGGCGGCGTTCGCACTAATGCCACCGGTGAAAGTCCACAACTTAAAGGACTATTTAGTGTTGGAGAAGCTGCGTGCTGGGATATGCATGGTTTTAATCGTTTAGGTGGTAATTCTGTGGCAGAAACCGTAGTAGGCGGCATGATCATCGGTAAGTATGTAGCCGATTTTTGTGAACAAAATGCCTTAGAAATTGACACTGCCCTCACCCAAAAATTTCTCGATAAGTTACAAAATGAAATCGATAACTTAGTCGACGGTAAAGGTACAGAGAACCCCTTCAACATAAAAAAAGAAATGCAACGTATCATGATGAATTACGTCGGCATCTTTCGAAATGGTCCTGAACTAGACAAGGCTATAGCCGAGCTTAAAGCATTACTTCTACGCGCAAAAAATTTAGGACTTAAGTGTAAAAAACGTCATTCAAATCCTGAATTAGTTGAAGCTCTTCGCGTCACCAGAATGTTAAAAGTAGCCTTAACTGTCGCATGTGGGGCTGCTGCACGCACCGAAAGTCGTGGAGCCCACTCTAGAGAAGATTATCCACAACGCAATGATAAAGATTGGCTAAACCGTACATTGGCTACCTGGCCAAATGACGAGTCATTAGAACCCGTTTTACATTATGAGAAGCTCGATGTAATGAAAATGGAGTTACCTCCTGGATACCGTGGTTACGGCAACGATAACAACATAGCCCATCCCGATACAGAGAAACGAACTCAAGAAATAAACAAAATAACGGCAGAACTTGGCGACGCCCCAGATAGGCACGCACTGCAGCAAGCATTGATGCCATATACGCTACCTAGCCATCTACAACCAGCTAATGAACGTCTTAGCGATACATTAGCAGTCATACCATCTCAACCGGTAGGAAATAAATCATTATGAGCCGAAAAATCACCTTTAATATCTTCCGCTACGATCCGCAAGATAGCCAAGATAAGCCAAAAATGGAACGTTATGAATTAACCGAAACAGATGGTATGACAGTATTTATCGCATTAAATCAATTGCGTGAACAACAAGATACTTCGTTACAGTTCGACTTTGTGTGCCGAGCAGGTATTTGTGGCAGTTGCGCCATGGTGATTAATGGCTTCCCAACCCTTGCCTGTCGTACCTTAACGGCAAATTACCCTGATGGTGAAATCACCTTAATGCCTCTACCTGGCTTTGAACTGATTGGTGACCTGTCGGTAAACACCGGGAAATTTATGCGTGAATTAGCCGAGCGATTAAAGCTCTGGTTACATCCTAAACCGGACGATCAAGACATGCATCGCCTAGAAAATCCAATGGCACCAGAAGAAGCCGCGCGGATATATGAATTGGAACGCTGTGTCGAATGTGGTGTCTGCGTCTCTGCATGTGCCACCAAACAAATGCGAGACACCTTTGTGGGCGCAGTAGGCATGATGAAAATTGCCCGTTTCGAAATGGATAGTAGAGACAACCGCAGCGCAGATGACTTCTACCATGTTATCGGTAATCAAGATGGAGTCTTTGGCTGCATGACGCTGTTAGGTTGCCAAGATAACTGCCCTAAAGACTTGCCCCACATGCAGCAAATTGCTTACTTACGCCGAAAAATGGCCTCGACAATTCTCTAGTCAAAAAAGTCCTTTAATCAAAAAACTTGCTGCTTTGGCGAGATTGATGAGGGCAATACAACACTAAAACTTTGCAAACAGGCGTCCCTGTTTGCAGTAAATATGTGGGAGCTTTTGCATTGTCGCTAAGCACCTGCTCACGCACTGTCACAAGTGCACATCCTTACTACTAGCAGTACTGTTTAATCGGTAACCAAACCATTAGCAGAACACTAGTAGTTGTTATGTAAGGAAACATAAATGAAACCGTCCCAACTAAAGTCGGCAATTATTATGCTGAGCTTTGCGGCTCCTATATTCACAACTCAAGCTAATAGCAACACCGATACTAATGAGGAGTTACGAGCTGAACTACAACAAATTCAGCAAAGGCTCGCCACGCTTGAAACCCAAGACAGTGAGTCATCTTTGCTTTCAGATACCCAGTTTAATTTTTACGGTTCTTTACGTCCGACATTCGGTCTTACCCATACCAATTCAGACGATGTGTGGGATGTTGGAGATGCTAACTCACGGATTGGTTTTGCGACGGAATACCAATTAGGAGATGGCCTAATGGCCTTTGCTAAAGGCGAGTTTAAAGTTGATATAAGAAATGATGGTGACTTTGGCGATGCACGAAAAGCCTATGTCGGAATCGAAGGTTTTTTAGGTCGGTTTGCTATTGGTAAGCAAGCAGTAACACAAGAAATCATTTACGATCCCGTCGATATTTTCAATCGTTCAGGAACCCCAATAGCCTATGACAGTGCAAGTCCATTTAGACTTAACAATCTAGTGACCTATAGAAAGCAATTCGGCGATATTTTGTTTTCTGCTGATGCCCAATTCGATGGTAACAAAGGAAGTGATGGGAGTGATTTTTTTAATACCGGTTTACGTTACAAAACAGACCTAATCTACATAGCCGCAGCGTTTTACACTAAAGAATTAGAAGACGGTACAGATGAAAATACCGTAGGTGTCACCTTAGCTAAAAACTTTGAGTCACTGTACCTAGCTGCTGCTTATCAAAGCATAGACAAAGACATCGCCGATGGTTCAACTCTTGATATAGTCGCAAGCTACTTCATCAATGAAACCTATAAAATTAAACTGGGGATATCTAAATACGATGATGGTGGCAACAATATCACCTCAGGTAATTATAATGCCTATAACACCACCTTTGAATGGCATAAAACATCGAAATTCAGTACCTTCATCGAATATCAGAAAAAAGACTTTGAATACCAAGAGACTGATGATCAAATTATGATCGGTATGCGCTATAACTTCGATTATAAGTTTTAAGCCGTAAATGAACTTCATGATTCAGTAAAAGTAATGGCCCCTATACTTATTAGAGTGCCATTAGATACTGTAAGCATGAGCAAACTAACCATGGTTAACATGGTTAACATGGTTAACTACTACTTTTAAATACACTAACAGTATAAATCTACCCCCCCCTGATATTCCGTTAAGAAAAAGCTACGGAGGATTAACGCATAATGTTAATTCTCCGTAGTGAATTATCCATAAAACATCAGAATATTCAGTACATAAATCGAAAATACTACAGACAGTAGTTAGAGAATTTGTCGAAAAAATCCAGAAAACTACAAACCTAGGCTTTGCAGAGTTCTACTGAACTAATCGTTTTCCAAGGAAAATGGATAAGAAACAAATAAAGGCATAATGAGGATGACATGAAGTCGGTGTTTTTCAAGGTAGTTGGCACTCTTTACTTAAATTTTAAGCTGCATTTCTTGTTTCTGTTTCAGACTTCTTATCTGGGTTCAGTGTGACTTCACCTACAGCGTCACAATTCCTTATACCGTTTGGCCAGCGTTTAGGATTTCTTGACCTCGCTTCCTCTAGCACTATCTTACGCTTAGATAAAATAGTCCTGTCTTGCATCGCATGACGCTCACTCGGTGACACAAAGTTGAGCTTGCTGTGTTTATGCTTAGTATTGTACCAAGTCACAAATACTTCGACCCATTCTCGTGCTTCGGTGATGCTTTTAAAGCCAGAGCTAGGCCATTCTGGCCGATACTTTAATGTTCTAAACAGCGACTCGGAGTAAGGGTTATCGTTACTGACACTCGGGCGGCTTAATGACGCGGTAACGCCTAACTCTTCAAGCTTGGCTTTCATTGTTAACGACTTCATCGGAGCACCATTATCTGAGTGCAATACCAGTGGCTTCTTAAAGCATTGCTCACGCAGCATATTGCGTTGCATTAACTCGGCCGCTAGCTCACCACATTCACGTTCATGGACTTCATAACCCACAACCTTACGGCTATAAATATCCTCAAACATATATAGATAATAAAAGCGTCCTTTGATGACCGAAGCTAAATAAGTGATATCCCAAGACCACACTTTGTTCGGCTCATCTGCAACATAAGCATCTGGTTTACTTCTTTTTGTTATGCTTTGGCTTCGTCCACGTCGATTTAATTGAGCATTGGCTTTTAACACTCGGTAAAAACTCGACTCTGAAGCGATATAGACCCCTTCATCAAGCAGCGTCGGCACGATTTGTGAGGGAGGTAGACTCGCAAACCTTGCCTCATTCGAGGTTGCCAGTATCAGCTTTTCCTCGTCATCACTAAGCTTGTTGGCTGGCTCCTGTCTTACCGCCGAGGGCCTTAAATCAGCTTGTACTTTTCCTGCTCGATACCAGCGCCGATACGTCCGCTTACTTAGCTCTGCTTCAGCGCAAGCCTTGTAAAGACGTGCACCGTGGGCATACGCTTCTTGTATTAAATTCACCAATGTTATGCGCTTAGGCAAAGGCGTTAACTCTCCTCGTTGTCGTCCTCCCAAAGCGCATTGAGCTTTTTTCTAAGCACCAGTAAAGCCGCTGTTTCTGCTAACGCCTTCTCTTTGTAGCGTAGCTCTCGTTGCAGGGATTTGATTTCTGCTTTGTCTGATTTGGCTTGCTGCTTAATCGTTTTGGCTTGAACTTCACTTGTCGTAAAGCCCCCTAAACAATCTTGTTTCCACTGCTGAACTTGTTCTCGAAACAAACCATTTTCTCGGCAATATTGGCTTACTTCAGCTTCAGACATTGGCGCTGTTTCAATGAGAACGGCAAACTTAGCTTCGGCCGACCAATCATTACTGGTCAATTTTTTACCTGGCACTGGGCGACCCTCTTTTTTAGCTTTATCGCGCCAATGATACAGGGTTTGGTAGGCGATCCCTTCACTACGTGCCACTTCCATGACGGTCATATTGTGGGGAGGCAATAACTTCTTTAAAACTGCTTCTTTACGTTCAGATGAATATCGTGCCATTGAGCTCTCATTGACCGCCCCCTCTATTTAATTATTGGATGATTTTAAGGGGTGACAACAATCCTGACACAGGGGGCCGTCTAGCGAACCACACCTAGCATCGTTAATCTGACTATCTGAAAATACCTGCTCAATGATAAATTCGGAGCATGTGATGAAAACTTACAGAACAGCGGCACAATGGCTGGAACTACTTCAGCAACGCAGCAATTTCAAAGGCACTAATATTGAATTCTGCCAACATCATAATGTCGCTATTACCACTTACTATAAACAACGTGCTTTACAGGCTGAGAACCAGCAAAACCCAAACCTTATTAAAGCCAGGTTTCAGCGCTACATCATCACGCTTTATTCAGATAAATCAAACCACCACTGAAGTCAGCGCACAAACTCATCAAAATGTGGTGCAGTTTGATATCCGCACAGGCCAGTTAATGTTTCCAGCCAATTTTGCAACGAACGAAATCGTTGCCATTATTAAAGGGCTAACGGCATGAAGATGTTTGTTGATGTGCCGATGTGGTCGATTTTCGTAAATCGATTGGCGCCACACTTTACAGCATTGTCGAAACCGCAAAGGTAGATAGTCTAATCCCATTTGATTACATCATGGGTTGCCTTGATGAACTGTGTAAACCAGAACCCAATATCGATAGCTTGTTACCCTGGAATGTTAAACAATAGGTGTGGTTCGCTAGACGGTTACTATCAAAGGGTTTCAATGAGTATTATAGAGATTGGTTTATGTGTTGTGTTCTCGGTCGATTATAACTATATTATCTGCTTAATGGACTAAAATCTCTAGTGTTTTGAGGTAGATGTGAACATAGTAGACGCCCTTGCTCTCAAGAAGTTAACGAACGTTGGGGATGAGACTGTCCTGTCCATCTTAAAGTTTTCAGCATATAGTGGATTGGCAACGCTCGAAGAACTGGTACACCACTCCTCCAATCTAAAAATCTCAAATGGTAAAGCTCGAGCAACTCTCGAAAGTTTCTTCGACGATGCGAACTTCCAGACTCTCAGGGACGAAGTACAAGCTGAGATTGATTCGTTCAAAAGTAAAGGAGTTGAGATTGTTCTCTTCGGTTCGAAAACCTATCCAATTTCGTTATACGATCTCCCGAAACCTCCTCCCTTTCTTTACTGTAAAGGCAATCTGAATCTCTTAAAGAATAGGCTTTCATTAGCTGTTGTAGGAACTCGTGAAAACACCCCCAAGGGTGAAACCATAACGATTAAAACTATTCAAAAATTCGCGACTTATGGCTTCACGATAGTCAGTGGACTTGCACTGGGTATCGATACAATTGCTCATCGAGCTGCATTAGACGCCAAAGCACCAACTATTTCTGTTCTTGTCGATGTGGAGTCGATTTCTCCCGCAAGTAATCGGGAACTCGCTAAGGAAATTTTGGATAGGGGCGGACTTCTAGTTGCAGAAAATGCACCAGGAACCAAAGCAATACCTGCGTTCTTTGCTAAGCGAGACAGGATACAAGCAGGTTTATCTACTGCCGTCTTTGCTATTGAAACTTCGATAGATGGAGGGACGATGCACGCAGTCAAATCTGCTAGCTCTATGATGCGCCCTGTCTTCGTTCCTGACGTACAGAAAGCTAAGTATCCAGATCTTACTATCAAAGCAATTTCAGGAACTCAACATCTAATTAACGAAGGGCTGGCGATACCCTACACGAGCGAATCTTATGAAGATATTCGTCTTCAATTAGTAGACGTTGCGAGTTCATTCGGATCGTTTAAATCAAACGGTGACCTGCTGTGATAAAGGTCATAGTCCTCGATCTTGATGATACGGTTATTGATACATCAAGCCTAGAACCACTTCGGTCAGCTGGCCGGTGGAGAGATATACCCAGGTACTATAATGGATGTGCCGTTTATCAGGACGTTGTCGGCCTTGTTACAACGGCTCGGTCAGTTGGAATCAAGGTTGCTATCTTCTCGAATGCGCCTTCGAATTACGTTCAGGGGCTACTCAAACACTTCAGTATCTCTGTTGACTATGTAGTTGCCTACCATGATGTAACGCAGCATAAGCCTAGCCCTGAGGGCGTTACTCGTATTCTCGAGTACTTCGATGTTAGCACCGACGAGTCCATTTATTTAGGAGATAGCAACCTAGATCGAGACAGTGCTTCGTAAGCGTCCGGCGAACTACGTCTTGTCTAGCCTAACCTGCCAGGGTAAGAGACTGTTGAGGTCACAATCAGGGTAGGATAATTGTTCTAAGCAGTGTTCGATGTAATCGAACGGGATGAGTCCATTCGCTTTAGCCGTTTCTATGATGCTGTACAAAATTGCACTCGCCTCAGCGCCGCGATGGTTGTGATTGAATAGCCAGTTTTTACGCCCTATCACAAACGGTTTTACTGCCCGCTCTGCACGGTTGTTGTCGATATTGAGGCGACTGTCTTGCGTGTAACAACTCAGCTTTGACCATTGATTGAGGCTGTAATGGATGGCTTTGCCTAGCGGACTTTCCTTTGATACTTGCAGCACTGATTTATCCAACCATTGCCTAAATAACCCCAGCTGAGCACGTGAGTGGGTGCGCCTAAAATACAATCGCTCTTCCAGGCTCAGTGCTTGTATTTGGGTTTCAATACGGTACAGCTTGGCTATCATGCTCAGCGCCATATCCGCTTTACTGATTTTGCCTACTTTGGGCTTGCCTTGTGCTATTAGCGCTTCTTTGAATTTACGCCGCGCATGAGCCCACGACTGCATGGATGCAGGAGGTAGAGCGACTCAGGAGACTAAGCCGAACAACCGACCAGTTTATTGTTTGCCTGCTGATAAGCCGCGTAGCCATCGACTTGTAAATAACCATTAAATACCGTTTGCTCGGTGGCCAGAAAACGGCTCACGCAGGTGCCCGCGCGGCTACCGTCTTGATAGTCGTACAGTACTATATTGCGCAAACCTTGATATCGAGGCTCAGTGCTTGGTTTATCCGCGCCAGCGCAATACACCCACATGTAGGATTTCACCCGCTCATCGTTAATCACTTTGAGCGTGGTCTCATCGGCGTGGATGACATCTTGTGTTAATAAATGGTGGTGGAGTAAATCATATAAGGGCTTGAACAGCGCTGCAGATTTCATCATCCAATCCGCCATGGTTTGCCGGCTTAAGGCGATACCATGTTGCTTGAACAGTGTTTCTTGCCGGTAAAGGGGTAATGCGTACTGATATTTACTGGTAATGAGCTGGCTTAACAAGCTTGGCGTCGCCACGCTTTTAGGGATAGGACTGACTGGCACGGGCGCTTGTTTGATATTGGCCTGGGTTCCTTTAGTCTCACAATGCTTGCAGCTGTATTTTAATCTAACGTGCTCAATCACACTGATTTGCGCCGGAATAAACTTCAGCTTCTCACTACTGTCTTGGCCCATTAACGCCAGCTCATGACCACAGCACTCACACTGCTTATCTTCATCACTAATATCATGGATAATCACTTCACGTGGCAGGTCTTTAGGCAGTAATTTACGCTTGGCGCGCTGTTTAGGTGACACTGGCGCGTCAGCATCTGCTGTTAATTCAACAGGCTCATCAACCGTCACTTCTGCTTCGTTAAACAACTCACCTTGATAGTCATGGCTTTCACTGCTGGCGCCAAAACGTTGTTGCTGTGCGAGGCGGAATTGTTCAAGCAAACGCTGCACAGAGTGTTTAAGTTCGGCGATTTCAGCGTCTTTCAACTCGATAACATTATCTTTAGCCGCCAGCGTCTCAAGCAATAATTGCTTAAGTAAATCAACGTCGTTGGGTAAGTTATCAGGGCTTAATTTCATGGTGTTATTATATCAAATATCCCATTAAATAAGGCTAAAGCAGTGATCTAATTATCGAAAACAGCCTTCGCAATGGCGATCAATTAACTGTAATTCAAGCCGTTCACATGCTGATGACCCAATACATCAAAGCCAGATAACAGCCAATGAAACTGTTGCTCAGATAAACTCAGGCACTCATCAATACTTTTCGTCGGCCACTTAAACTTATCCTGCTCGAGGCGTTTGTACCAAAGTGCAAAGCCGGTGTTATCCCAGTAGAGGATTTTTAATTTATCACGGCCTTTATTACAAAAGACAAACACACTGCCGTCGCTGGCCTGTAAGGATAATTGCTGCTCAACGATAACAGCTAAGCCATTTATCGATTTACGAAAATCCACCGGTGCACGGTGCAGATAAACACACGGAAGCTCACGAAACATCAACATGCTTGTAGGCCTTTTATAATCTCCAGCAGGTATCGTGCAGGCAAGGTGCTGGGGAAAGTCCATAAACCGGTTTGATGCTGAAAATGGATAGCCTGCCCTGAAGCGGAAGGTTGAGCTTGGGTTGTCATCGCTGTCGGCGATGTCACGGTAGCCTTAACAAACGGCGCTATCTGTTGGGTGCCCGTTTTAGCCATGTCCGCTTTGCGGGCGTAAAACCCACTAAGACTAAGCTTGTGCACACGACAAAAATTTGAAATCGTTAAGCCGCTAGCGGATTGCTGTTGTATCAAAGCAGCCCAATCTTGATGTGAACGTGTAGCCATGTTAACTCCTGATGTCATTATCAGTCGTTAAGATAAAGGCTAGATGAGTGCAGTTGAAGACGTACTTGCCCGGACGCATACAGTGCTTCCAATGCAGGGGTTGAGTTTTTTTCAGTAGATTGGGGTTCAGCCTCGGAGATCGATTCGTCACATAAGGGAGTAAGCAGTCTCTCAGAGCTTATTGGAAAAAACTCGACGCCGAGTTTCGCAACAACGGGACGTTCTGAGTTAATACAATCTGGAAATAAACTTCATCTGGGATTCTATTTAGATGGTGTCAAACAGGAAGTTTGGTCTTTCAAAGATAACAACCATCCTTCTGTACGACGCTGGGTTAACAAGGCTGTTGAGTTAGCTCCTTCATTTCCAGTCATAGATATTGTTGTTCGAGCGTTAGGTCACGCTGAGCTTAGGGCTGAAGGTGGCGATAGCGCATTAGATAGCTTGGGCAAATCGCTGGCTGTTGCTTTAGGGGCTTCTTACCAACCTAAGACATTAGAGAAAGATCACGTATTAGATAAGTCGACTAATTGCAGTGCAGCACAAAGACTACAGCAGGTCAGAGGGGTCTATAAAGCAGATGTTGATTCAATAGAAGCGAATTCAAATCCGACATTTCTGATCGTGGACGACGTATTAACTTCGGGGGCTACAACTGATGAGATAACACGCTGTCTAAATCAAGCCTTTCCTAATTCAAGTATTTACATTTTTACGTTGGTCAAAACTCTCTATAGATTGGAGCTAGGCACTGACAGCAATAATCAACAGCATAATAACCAACTGTTTTCAGATTTGTACAACCCAGTCATCGACTCGCTGGCGGATGAAAGTGAACTATCTGGATATGTCAGGCCGAAGTCTAGTAGCAGACTTGTAAGCAAGAAGTTTTCTGCTAACTACGCGAGAACCAACCATAACTTCATTTTCCACAATCTTCTCCAATATTCGATCTTGTCTGAAGCGGCGTCTGGTCAGATATTTGGAGCAATTCAAATTCTTAAGAACATGCTTCAGAGAGGGAAGCCAACAATAGCCTCGCGGAAACTGAGGAAGGCATTTGGCATTGAACTGGATCAGAACGCTCTTAATACACCAGCCCAGGCTCTTGTGTCAGATAAGCCAGTTTTTTGGAATAGATTGATTCGAGGCAACAAACAGTCTGGAAACTATCCAGCGAAAAGGTTTTATGATGAGCTGATCCCGAAGTACTTCGGTAAGTACATTTTTGTAAAACAACTAATGCTCCCAGAAGTCCAGATATACGATATTACTCAGGTCTACGTTGAACAATTCCAGAACCGACAGGTGGATTTTTACATTCCTCAAGTTGGCTTAATTATTGAGATAGACGGTCAGCAGCATCAAAATTCTCAGCAGTTAGATGAGATGAGGGATGTGTTTACTGAAACTCTGGGGCTGAAGACTGTTCGGATAACTGTTCAAGAACTGGCATCTGAGAACCAGTCATTTATCAATAAGATAAATTCGATTATTTCTCACATTCAGATCGTTGGTGGCCTAGAGCGTGACGGTGTCCTAATGCCTCCTAATGGTATTTCTTTATTGAATTACCAAGAGGCTTATGAAAATGGAGTCGATGTTACCGACTCGCGATTGAGGCTGACCTCGGCGTTGCGTTTCCAGATACTGTTATTGGAGCTTCTTGAACGCGGTCAGATCAGACTTGGAGAGTTGAAAAAACTATTCATAGTCAATCGTGATGAAACTGATTTTGCTGACGTGGCACTAGACGACCTGAACGATTTGTTATCGAATCTCTTTTGTCTCATCGGTATTGAAGAAAGGCGAATTGAAGTTACGCTGATCGAATCAGATGAGCTTCCGAGCGAGCGAACTAGTGAAAATATATACATCGACTTCAGCTTACTGGAGCGCTATGACGATTCCTTTCAAGTTACCCAGGACGTCATATATTCACGTACGGACTACTTCGATTTCTATCGATACTTTGAAAAATCTGATGTTGTTTCAATAGAAACCAGTCAATTGATTGACTATGACTTTTTCGAGCTTTCATGCAGTGATCCTATTTCCTACAAGCTAGATCTTAGCCCAGACAGCGAGCAGCGAGAGTCTCTGAGATACTTCCTCAGCAACCTGTTTCTACCATACTTAGAGGATGTAGATTTCAGGGAGGGGCAAGTTGGTATCATAGGATCTGCACTTTCGAGAAACGGCACAATAGGATTGTTGCCTACAGGTTCGGGTAAGTCGATTTGTTACCAGCTGTCTGCTGTCTTGCAACCAGCCATTAGCTTTGTCGTGTGTCCGATAAAGAGTTTAATGTATGACCAGAAAGCCGATTTGGATAGCATCGGTTTCACTCGAAGCAATTTTATTACTAGTGATTTGAAGGCAGGAGATAAGGCCAAAGTTCAGAGAGATTTCGGACATGGTAAGTACTTCTTCGTTTTCATATCGCCTGAGCGATTCCAAACCCATGCGTTTAGAAAAGAGATGTCGGCTATCGGACTAGATCTCTCATTTGCCTACGCGGTGATCGATGAAGCTCACTGTTTGTCTGAGTGGGGGCATGATTTCAGGACGTCTTACCTGAACCTAGCAAATACAATCGAACGGTTTGCTCCCAGTGCAAGTTATATAGGCCTTACTGCAACCGCATCAGTTAACGTCCTAAAGGATATTCAAACAGAGTTTGATATCCCCGATGACTTTGTCCGTACCCCAATGGACTTCACTCGCGAGGAACTCTCATTCCACGTTATCGACGATAAAGGCCTTAAAGTTGATGCAGTCGTCGAGCTTGTTTCTGAAATGGAGAGTAAATGGAATTCCGACGGGGAAGACGGCAATAAGGCGGGGATCATATTCACTGCCACAGTCAACGGAGATAAGGGTTGTCATAGCTTAGCGGGCCGAATTTCAACACTCTTGAAGATGGATGTTAGATATTTTTCGGGGTCTGCTCCGAAAATGGGTGGATTGCAGGGAGAGGCTTTCAATAGATATAAGCGCCAAGTTCAAGACGATTTTAAAGAAAATAAATACCGCCTTCTTACTGCCACTAAGGCATTCGGAATGGGTGTGAATAAGGGGAATATTGCCTATACGGTTCACTTCGGAATACCTGGGTCGATGGAGGCCTTGTATCAGGAAGCAGGCAGGGCAGGGCGACATAAAAAACTATTCAAGGAAGTACCCGCAGATTGCTATGTGCTTCTCACAAAAGAACCCAACTCAGCTATTCTCGACAAGATTTGGGACGCTAGCACGAACGTCGCAGATCTAAAGGCGTATGTGAAGGCATTGAGTCGCGATAGCGACCTGAATACAAATCTATTCCTGATGACAAACGGCTTGGACACAATCAATGATGAGTTCAAGTTGATGGCAAACGTATACAAATTTTTTATGCACAATCAAGAACACAACACGGTGACCATTACTGCTAGGCAGTTTGGTACGGAAAAGTTTAAATTGGAAAAGGCTATCTACCGTCTTTTTCAATTGGGTATTGTCTCTGACTGGGTAATCGAAGACTTTTTTAATGGCACGCTGTATGTCGAGTTCCAGTGCATATCGGAAGATGGTCTGGAAAAGAAAATTGAGCATACTGTCAGAAAGTATGATCCTGATTTCAAGCTCGCTGATGTGTTCAGTAGTGATAACCAGTATTACAAAATTCTCTGCGACAAGCTCAGAAAAGGGTCTATAGATAAATCACAATTTATCTTTCTTGTTCTTTTACTCTGGTCCTATGACCATTTTGTCTACAACCGCCGCCAGTCTCAGAAGAACGTTTATGAACAATGTAGTTTATTCGCTGAAGGCAGGATGGATGACAAAGAATTCAAGGAGAAGCTAGAGGGTTATTTCAGGCACGACAAGTCGAGCCAAATTCTGCTCCATATGGCTGAGAATTCTGCCTCGGCGGAGACATGGCCATCAGTATTCTTTGAAAATGATGAAGAAGAGGGCGCGCAACATCTAGTAGGCAGCGAGAAGATGACGATCCTACGTGGTCAGCTTTCTCGATTCTTAGAGTCATACAAAAATAATGCATTCTTGAACTACTTGAGTGGTGTGCTGCGACTAGCTTCCGATGAGTTTGATGATGCAGATGGAGAGCGAAGAATGGCAGCGTCGTTTGATCGGTTGATTAGTAATAATAGGGATGAAGCGCTAGAGCTGGTCAGAAAAACTATGCAGCTAAAGCCAATGTTCTCTGAAAATGCGCGAAGCCGCTTTGCTCGTTTGGTCCATGAGAAATTTGAAGATTTGGATGTTCTTGGGGAGGTAAATGAAGAGCTAGGGGATCCGTTCTCCTATCACACTTTGTTAGCTCCACTATCGAATAGACTTGAAAAACTTACCAGCCAATACAAGGGGATTAATTGGTGAATGACATACAGAAACTACACCGAGTAATCGATTCACTCGAAGAGCAATCTGCGCAAGTGGCAGAGTTTAATGGCCTGTTGAGCGCCGTAAACAATGCAAGAACTGAGATAGAGGCAGCGAAATCAACGCTCGTAAATCTAGCAACTGAACAGAGTGAATTGGTTACGAAGAACTCGAGTAAATTTGAAGAGTTTGAAGGTCGCCTGACGTCACTTAATGATCTTCTAGGCCAGATCAAAGATGATCAGTTGAAACTAAGGCGTGAGGTGACACAGTTTAAAGGTAGCCTGACGTCACTTAATGATCTTCTAGGCCAGATCAAAGATGAACAGTTGAAACTAAGGCGTGAGGTGACAGACTTGAAGTTAGTATCACCTGATCAGTTTGAACAAGGTCGCGCAGCTATTGATAGCTGCATTGTTAAACAATTTGCGGAATTGACCAGCAAGTTAGAGGCTACGGCGCAGTCTCAGAAAAGATCGATAAGTGGGCTACGAACCATCGTTGTTTTAGGTATCTTGGTGTTAGCTGGAGGTATCGGATTCCTGGCTAAGGATATGATTCTTTAGTTTTCAGGTTGTTCAATCAGTTTTTAACTGTAATCAATAAGTTGGAATACTGAATGGCGAGTCGTGGTGTAAACCGTGTGATTTTAATTGGTAATGGTGATGACCTGTCGGCCAACGATCTCAATCCGTATTACTACTTAGCACATCTATTTCGCGAGTTCCCCAAACTGATATCGTATGATGTTCTGTGAGTGATTTACTGCCGTGGAATGTAAGCGTCCGGCGAACTACGCCTTGTCTAGTTTATCCTCCCAGGGTAAAAGGCTGTTGAGATCGCATTTCGGGTAGGATAATTGTTCTAAGCAGTGTTCCCCCCTGTGTCAGGATAGTTGTTGCATGTTCTAATAGTGACATCGATTATACGAACTGATTTTTGACGGGCATTGTAATCCCCTTTAAATAAAAGCCGCTGGCACGGCCTTTGTTGTTTACACTATAATATGCACACCATTTTCTCGCGCTCGATCAATTAAAAATTCGAGAATGTGCTCGTTTTCGCCATCAACTAAAGCCCACTCATTGCAGTCTGCACAGAGTCCATCATCAAAACCGCTATTATCATGCTCAATTTGATTCAAAAATATTGGGCCGTTTTCCATAAGTTCATCTTCACTTTGATTTAAAGCCTTTAAACAGCACTGTAGCGACTTTCCTGTACTAAATTCCACAAAAAAGAAACCGTCTTCTGTTTTAGATTCTACGTTTGTTACTTTTAGATCGTTTAAGTTTTTCATGATAACTTCCTTAACTTTCTGCCTACCAAAGTGGCTGGCTTCTTAGTTATTAATTGAGAATGATTTAAATTATCGAACCTATGCCGCCCCTTCAACAATTATTTAAAATAATTTTCATTTTAGCCATTTTCCTATTATTTAATTTATACCAGTGCCTGAAATACCAGGGCGAGATCGCGAACGTTTTATGAACAAATTGAGTGTATGTATCCAACTACATTTGTTCGGAATGTTATCACCTCAAGAATGATTGGAAGTGATTCTATACTGAAAACATTCATTGTGAGCAAAAAATGCACACTCATGTGGTTGCCCTGCCTGAAATACGAGTTAAGAACTGCTCTGTAACGCATATATCCTGTGAGGGCTGTAAGTTTTAGCTGAGTAACAATTAGATTCCATACTGTAGAGTAAGTAGCTTGCCTTACGTGTTAGGTCATTTTCATTAAGAGCGATCCTCATTTCATATCTGCGTTGTTAGTAAAGTGGATCACTTAAAACAAGAGCTCTATGCCGCTGCTTGCTGCAGTGAAAATTCATTTTCTTTTGATATGAGATTCATTTAATTATATGGAGTGGTTAATAGAACCGATTTATTGTATTGCAGTAATTAAGAGTTGTTAGCTAGCAACTTGCCAAAAGACTCCAAGGTCTCAAAAATATTATCTGAATGCTCCATGACGGGTCCGTTCTATTAATCGCATCACCTCTAGCGCCCCTGTTTCAGTATATATTAAGCTAGCTGGTGATTTGCCATTCATATTTAAAGTTGGCTCTACAAGTCATTTGATAGTCTCTTGGCTATCAATGGCCATTAGCTTGATTGTAGAATCGACTACACGTATAAAACGTACATGGTGTTCGCTCTCTAAACTGGTCAGTTTGTCACTGATTTTGCGCCTAGAAAAATGACTTGGCTTAATGCATATTAATTTGAGCAGTAAAGATTGATGGGTATCTAGCTCTTTTGCTGTTTGATTCACTACATTTAGAGAAAGATAATACTAGATCTCTTGGATTAGAATAAACCCATGGCTTGCAGGAAGACCAACTCGTTCCCATAATTTGCGTGCTGTCTGGGGCCCCCTGTGTCAGGATTGTTGTCACCCCTTAAAATCATCCAATAATTAAATAGAGGGGGCGGTCAATGAGAGCTCAATGGCACGATATTCATCTGAACGTAAAGAAGCAGTTTTAAAGAAGTTATTGCCTCCCCACAATATGACCGTCATGGAAGTGGCACGTAGTGAAGGGATCGCCTACCAAACCCTGTATCATTGGCGCGATAAAGCTAAAAAAGAGGGTCGCCCAGTGCCAGGTAAAAAATTGACCAGTAATGATTGGTCGGCCGAAGCTAAGTTTGCCGTTCTCATTGAAACAGCGCCAATGTCTGAAGCTGAAGTAAGCCAATATTGCCGAGAAAATGGTTTGTTTCGAGAACAAGTTCAGCAGTGGAAACAAGATTGTTTAGGGGGCTTTACGACAAGTGAAGTTCAAGCCAAAACGATTAAGCAGCAAGCCAAATCAGACAAAGCAGAAATCAAATCCCTGCAACGAGAGCTACGCTACAAAGAGAAGGCGTTAGCAGAAACAGCGGCTTTACTGGTGCTTAGAAAAAAGCTCAATGCGCTTTGGGAGGACGACAACGAGGAGAGTTAACGCCTTTGCCTAAGCGCATAACATTGGTGAATTTAATACAAGAAGCGTATGCCCACGGTGCACGTCTTTACAAGGCTTGCGCTGAAGCAGAGCTAAGTAAGCGGACGTATCGGCGCTGGTATCGAGCAGGAAAAGTACAAGCTGATTTAAGGCCCTCGGCGGTAAGACAGGAGCCAGCCAACAAGCTTAGTGATGACGAGGAAAAGCTGATACTGGCAACCTCGAATGAGGCAAGGTTTGCGAGTCTACCTCCCTCACAAATCGTGCCGACGCTGCTTGATGAAGGGGTCTATATCGCTTCAGAGTCGAGTTTTTACCGAGTGTTAAAAGCCAATGCTCAATTAAATCGACGTGGACGAAGCCAAAGCATAACAAAAAGAAGTAAACCAGATGCTTATGTTGCAGATGAGCCGAACAAAGTGTGGTCTTGGGATATCACTTATTTAGCTTCGGTCATCAAAGGACGCTTTTATTATCTATATATGTTTGAGGATATTTATAGCCGTAAGGTTGTGGGTTATGAAGTCCATGAACGTGAATGTGGTGAGCTAGCGGCCGAGTTAATGCAACGCAATATGCTGCGTGAGCAATGCTTTAAGAAGCCACTGGTATTGCACTCAGATAATGGTGCTCCGATGAAGTCGTTAACAATGAAAGCCAAGCTTGAAGAGTTAGGCGTTACCGCGTCATTAAGCCGCCCGAGTGTCAGTAACGATAACCCTTACTCCGAGTCGCTGTTTAGAACATTAAAGTATCGGCCAGAATGGCCTAGCTCTGGCTTTAAAAGCATCACCGAAGCACGAGAATGGGTCGAAGTATTTGTGACTTGGTACAATACTAAGCATAAACACAGCAAGCTCAACTTTGTGTCACCGAGTGAGCGTCATGCGATGCAAGACAGGACTATTTTATCTAAGCGTAAGATAGTGCTAGAGGAAGCGAGGTCAAGAAATCCTAAACGCTGGCCAAACGGTATAAGGAATTGTGACGCTGTAGGTGAAGTCACACTGAACCCAGATAAGAAGTCTGAAACAGAAACAAGAAATGCAGCTTAAAATTTAAGTAAAGAGTGCCAACTACCTTGAAAAATACCGCCTCGAACAAGAAGACAATCACCGGAATCTGAACTATAGCTTTTTACATACCATTGCTCGTTATCAAGAAGTCGACTATCTGCGCTCGACTTAGTAGCATTTATATCTTTTCTTCCACCGTCACAAATTATTACTCTGACAGGCCAATTAAGGCGAGCTGCCTTTTGTAGAGAAAAATCCATCTTTATTGCGCGACGTGACTGAAGTGAACTAGCAGCATTTCTTGCTGTCTCTCTTAAATTTAATTTCTGAACAATTTCGTCATCTTGTTCCGACAAATTTTTGTACCAAAGATTAAGAACAATAATTTTCTTATTGTAATCCTCGTATGACCATTCATAGCAATACTTTGGATTCGATGCAGCTTTCTCTACCCCACCCTTAAAGTTTACCCAGTCACTAACATCTACTCCTGTCGATTCAACTAGGTCCATGACTCTATGACGGTTTGTTGGTTTTAAGAACTTTATATCCATATAACTCTCAACATGAAAAAATCACTTTTATTAAAATAATCTTAGTCATTTAGCAGTGTATTGCTTCATTAATATTTAATGAGTAACAAAAATTCTTCTGCATGACAGAATCTACCCAAACTATATTGCGCATACTGAATGGGAAAGAACTGCACTTTAATATGTATTAAAGTGCAGTTTTCGAGTTTTTAGTGCTTAATCAGAGCATTCTGCGTGTACTTGTGCAGATTCAGAGTAAAACTGAGCTTATGCACACAAATTGCATAAATAGTCATATTTTATGCATTTATAACTAACTTAGCTTGATGCAGATACAAATGAAAATTTGACTTCATATCACGATAACTTTTGTCATAGTCGAATCAAAGTGCTCAAACACGTTAGTGGACATTTCCGAGTTACGATGGGACGGAATCAGCAAAACTTTCAGATAACTTATTGTCTCTCAAACACGCTAATTAACTACAAAGTAGTGGCCAGTTTTGTAAAGCCGCTACAGAACGACTTCTAGTAATTGGTAGGTTTTCAGTATGCGATTGTCATAATAACTATCTAGCGGTATTAAAATCACTCTGATAGTGGTTATTACAAGGTCAAATTCTTTACTAACCAATGTTGATATTTCAAGTCATCCGGCCTTGTTTGGCCTTTTTTTAGCTTCTTCTTCACTTTTTCAAAGCAAATGTGACTTCCAGCAACGTTCAAGCTACCAACGATATCTGCATGGTTTTCATAGCTGCAATTGATGCATTTAAATTTGTCGCGGCATTGGCGGTTTTCTTTGGAAACATGACCACAAGAAGGACAGGTCTGAGATGTAAATGCAGCCCAAACCTTACAAGGGGCGGGCAAGCCTACTGCATTTAGTTTATAACCCAACATAGATTCAAGCCGCCCGTACTGTTGCCGAGACAGCATACGTCTGAAGTTATTTTTACGCTCAAATTTTTGGCGCTTCATTTTGGGGTTATTTTTTATATTACTTAGATCCTCTATAACAACCTGGCATTGATGTTTATCTGCCACTTTCACTATTTCATTAGTGATGTTGTGCATGAGGTTTGTAGTGTAATTAGTCCATCCTTTCACGTATTTACGGCCAATTTTCTGGCCTTCTTTCTGTTTTCTTTCCATTAATCGCTGGTGAAAGCGAAGTAGTTCACCTGAAAATGAACCTGTCTCAATAACTTCTCCTGAATCAGAATCGCGAACGGCATATGTAGCGATTTCTTCAATGCCTTGGTCAATACCTAAAACGTATTTGGACTCTCTTTTTTTAACGGTGAAGCTCACGCTAACCATCAAAAAAAAACGTTCGCCATCAAGCACCAGTTTAGCGTTTTTTGCATCACCGTTTTCAAGTGCTTCTATTTGCGTATTTGAACAACTAAGCGGCAGTAACATGCCAGTTTTCGTTTTCTTCTTTATGTGTAAACCTGTCCGGATATCAACCATGTCTATCAAAAGCGGGGAAACGCGTTTGTCATCTGCCTTCCATGTATTCACAAAGGCGAACAACCGGCCTTTAGTATCTCGCAAAATCATAAATCCATCTTGGATACGATATTTTTCAAATGTCAGTGGACGATATGCTCTCGTATCTAATGTCGCAATTGAATTTTTAGCCTCTACCTCAGTCTCCCTACTTGTAGAGCGAATAAGCACATCTAACCAATACTGATAGTCAAACTCTTTGTTTAGCTTGGAGGGGTAGGCCGCATCCTGACCTGATAGTGATAGCTCTACAAAAGAACTGATTTGAGACTTAACCGTTTCAATAACAGAGGCTTTTACAGCATTCCCAAACGGTAAAGGTTTTACTATTTCTTGAATTTTACTCTGGATTTTATGTAATGCATCTCTACGTTCTTTTGGGGTTTCAAGCATCAACATTTTGTTAGCATCGTCTTCGCAGGATGCCAATGCCTTGTAGTAGAGCATATCGGATTGCTTGTAAGTTTGGAGTAGTTTCTTGCGTTTTGAACTGGATGGGTTATGAATTTCGAAACGATAAGTCTTGAACACACTCATTGTGCCAGGAGCAGCTTTAGTACGCATTTATATATCGCCTCGATGTCACTGATATGCCACACACTCGATAGTGAACGAAAGCAGCTCAAGCCTTGTCGAACTTGAAAACTTACATGCCACACACTCGATAGTGAACTCATCGCCGTTGAATATTTCCATCACAGTGAACTTACATGCCACACACTCGATAGTGAACATAGCCGAGTAAAACGAGGGAATGACTTGAAACTTACATGCCACACACTCGATAGTGAACGGCAAGGCTTGCTGTCAGTGTTCTGCCGTGTACTTACATGCCACACACTCGATAGTGAACTCATTTTAACTTTCATCGTTCATTACCTCTTGCTTACATGCCACACACTCGATAGTGAACTGTAGCGGGACACGGCGAGAGTCACTGTATTGCTTACATGCCACACACTCGATAGTGAACTGATCAACGGCGGCTTGGGTATGGGTGCTGCTCTTACATGCCACACACTCGATAGTGAACGCATAAGCGCTAAAAATGCCGCTCAAGTTAACCTTACATGCCACACACTCGATAGTGAACTAACCTTCAATTCTACGCAACTACTCTACGGTCTTACATGCCACACACTCGATAGTGAACCCAGGTGGCACGTCATACGGTTATGCAAGTAACTTACATGCCACACACTCGATAGTGAACTTGGTTGCACATCAACACCTATGGGTGATAGCCTTACATGCCACACACTCGATAGTGAACAATGGATACACGCTAGGGTCGCTGATACCTAACTTACATGCCACACACTCGATAGTGAACGTCTGCTTAATTGGACGGCTTGCATTACCCATCTTACATGCCACACACTCGATAGTGAACTATAATGCGCAAGGCAATGCTGTGACGCCAACCTTACATGCCACACACTCGATAGTGAACAATAAGCTATTATCCCAATGTTGCAAATTTTCAACAAGTTGCCTCAATTCACCGAGTTATACCCTTTTATTTAGCGCAAATGTAATCACACAATAAATCAAGACCTTACGGCTTCACGTAAAAATAAGGTATTTTAAAGAGCAAATTCACTATCGTAGTGTCAGCTAAACGAATTACGTTCTATGTCTCGAAGCAGTGCTCCTAAACGTTCATAGCTATTGACTTTAGACCTCTCCAAGTTAAGCCTATAAATAGGTCATACAGCTTTGGACAAAGTACAAGGGTGGTAAGATAAATCTCAATAGGAGAACCGCACCCAATACAGAGTATAAACATAAGGGCATGGAAGTAAACATCAATTAAGTGCAAGATAACTCAACATAGTTTTCAAACGGAGTAGTGCGGATGAGTGATAGAAATAGGTAAATGAAATCACCTTGCTTCATGTTTGCCAGTTCAAAATCCAAGGCCCCCTTAACGGGTTTAAATTCTTTAGAATTTGATGCTTGCTTTCATCTAGAGCGTAATCCATCAATCGCAACCATTGGAATTCCCGATGCTAGCTGGACTTATGTGATAAACGGTAATGTTAAACAGCACATGTGTAGTGGTATAGATAATTTGGCCACTCAATTGAAGGTTATATTAGTTTTTTGAGGGCAATACAAACAACTAAACTTCGGGATATACTCAAGTGAATTCAAACTGCAGGTTTTAATTTCTGAAAGTTATCATTAATTGTATCACCGAGTGTATCGGCAATATCGGGGAGGGTGATGCTAAAAAAGTCAGTGATTTTTCGTCGGAATTCTTTTGTCGTTGCGAAGTATTGCCCATTCCTCGCATGTTTATTCATTACCTTCCACAATCGTTCTATTGGGTTTAAATTTGGACTATAAGGCGGCAGGTAATGCAATGTTATATTCAGATTTTTAGCCTCTTTAACTACTAAGGCATTTCGATGGTATCCAGCGCCATCAAGCACCAAATGGATAACACCACTTGTTGAGTAACGCGCTCTAATTTGGTTTAAAAAATCGATGATGGATGCACCGTTAACCGTTTTGCTATATTGCTCAATGACCGCTTCTGTTAAGTGACCAAGTCGGATTGCACCAACCACGTTAATACGGGTTCGGCTTCCCGTCGTTTCTATCGGTTTATCAACGCCTTTTTTTATCCAGCCTGCGGTGATTTTTGTGGCTTGGGTCGGATGAACCGCATCCATAAATAATAACGGTTCATCAGGGGTTAACGAGGATTTTAGTTGCTCATAATATTCAATGAAAGCCGTTTGTTTGTCTTCATCAAATTTGTGAGGAACCCCTTTAGGGTTTTTATAGCTGAACTGATGTTTATGCAGCCATTTATTGAGGCCTGACACTGTGTACTTAATCTGAAATTGTTCTGAGATATAAGCGACTATTTGATGGCTATGCAAGTAGGTCACCTCACACAGGTGTGCAATCAATAGTTCAGTTTGCTCTTGACTCAGATAACTTAAGGAGCCGCCACTATTACACGTGAGTTTTTGGTCGTGAGCATAGGCATCAATGTATCGAACTACGGTCGTTTCGTGAATACGTAACGCTTGGGCAATCATTGGCGTTGGCCAATTTTCATCGCGTAGTAAAATGGCTTTAATGCGATCACACTCACGCCTATCACTCGAGCTTTTATGTCGAGTTTCCAATGCTACTTTTTGTTCTGGCGAGAGTGTAATTTGTTTCATGGGGCTATGATGATCCCATTTGGGACAAAATCAAGCATTTTCAATGATCACGGGTATATATCCATTTCAAACACGTAATGGGGCAAAAGTTTGTTAGATTTAGCAGAACTGCATTGGAACTAATTTAACTCAAGTGAGGCGATGACCTTAACAGCGATTTCTTCAGGGCATTCTCCATATGATTGCTGGAGACTAATAAATGATTCAGCATTAAAGCAGACGCTTATGACATCCAAAGGTGTTCCTTTAAGTGTTTGCATTGGAAAAGTCACCATATTGTCATCGATACTTAACTGCTCCCAAATAATAATTTGACCTTCCTTGTCTCGTAAACACCTAGACTCTTTTAATTCTGAGGGGTTACTGGTGATTGGCACCACTTAAAGAACTGAAATATGGCAGCTAAGCACTCTTTATTGCTTTTGTAGCTTCAGCCTTGAGTCAGTAAAGCATCGCGATAGGTCATCGCATCAGCACTGGTGATGTCATGCACACATTTATGTTCAGCTTTAAGCTTGGTTTTAAGAGTAGATTTTGATGATACGGTATCAATAAAATGCCGAGTACGCTGCTCAAGCTGCTTGATAGAGAGAGGCCTGATGGCTGATTTTTGTTTTGAGATAATAAATGCGCTTAATGCTTCGTTTAACCCAATAACAGGCTTTGGTTGGGCGATAGCGGTAGTTTCACGGTGTTTGTCCCTAATAGGGATAGCATGAGATTTAGGCGTGATATTGAACGTGATATCCGTTTCATTACCATCAAACTGAGCCCTGAAATGGTTAATGACCTCATCAACGTAGCCAATAAAGTCATTAATACGTGTTTGATGGTCGATAGACTTGATGATTTTTTTGAGTGCTCCGGCAATATCAATGTTACGGATGACTGCTTCTGCTCTGTCACGAGTCAGTAAGGAGACTTTTACGTCAAAGGGAAAGCCCTTGTCGCGTAAATATTTGGCTAAACAGATACGTGTGAAGTATACGTTGTTGGATGCTCGATAAAGATACATTGTCTGAGTCAATCCTTATGGAGAGCCCCTCAAACACCAAAAACAAAAAAGTCGTTGATTATAAACGGCTTTTCTCGTATTTAATGTGGCGGAGGGATAGGAGTTTGAACCCAAGCAATCAGCCAAAAAAATTAAATTTCATTATAATCAATAACTAATCGAAAAAATTCACTTCTCAGAAAGTGAACATTAGTAGTTGATATATGACATTTGAATATTTCTCGAGTAAATTATCAATGATTAATGCAAGGCAACCGCTGAGTATGCGTTTTTTGCTCACAATAAATAGTTTCAATATAGAATCAATTCCAATCATTCATGAAGTGATAACATTCCGAAAAAATATAGATTGATAAATACACTCGATTTGTTCATAAAACGTTCGCGCTCTCGCCCTGTTTAAATGCCCACTCTCAATTCCGAAGTACGATACTATAAAAATTAATGTGCTTTTATATAATTTATGGCAGTATGTTAAGTAAATTTAGAACATATATAAAATATAGTAAGATGATCTAAACTAGGTCACTAAACGTTAACAGTTCACCTGTATAACAAATACAGAAGTGATTCAATCTACGTTTACTACCTTAAAAATTACCATTAACGAATATAGTAAACAAGAGTATTTTATGTTTAATTTTAAAAAAATTTATTATATTAGTTCTCACAAACAACTCAGTGATGATTTTGGTGGTTATTTTCCAAAAGAAATAACTAACGACAATAGTGACTTCACGTTTGAAGTTAAAATTATAAGTAAAAAACTTCAAAAAATAATAAACTTTCCAGATTTTATAAAGAAAACAATGTTAGCAACTATTAATGATAAAATCTCATGGTCTGAGCCATATCTTATTTTTAAAAAAATGAAAAGTGAACTATTCAAAGCGTTTAGACAAAAAAAATATATTCCTAGATATCTAAGGACTTATAAGAAATACTCGCATACGAAAATAGACTCTATAAAAACTAAATTCATTGAATTATCATACATTACAAAAATAATTTTAGGATCAACCTTGTTAACTATAACTTTAATTTTAATATTAGTTATAATCACAATGTTAACTCCATTATTTATAACCTTCTTGTTATTTAAAATATCTATTAAATTATTGTTTCTACCGCAGCCTGATGAAACCACACTAGCATATTTTCATGACACTTTAACTAAAGATGGTATGATTATTTATGCACAAAAAAGTTATGGTTTTTCACTTGAAAATTACTCTGACCTCATTTCTCACGAACACATACATATTATTCAATCTCGTTTATTCAACATGTCAGGAATCGTTGAGGAAAGATCTGTCAAATTTACAAGATCTAATGGGGATTGCTTATCAATTGTCAGTGGGGAATATGTTCGTTACATACCATATCTTTTGAATATAAATGAATTAGAAGTTAGATTGCATGAGTTAATTTGCTCTTACTACTTGTTCAGTTATAAAATACCTCTCAATTTGTTTGATTTTATAAGCCTATTTGCAAACCACAATCTATCTCTTGCTATATATCCTAATTACATTAATGATAAAATTCAACAAGGAGTTCTTCCAGTCGATTTTATTGAAAATCATGAGAAAAATTCATTTAAATCTAAACATGAATTATTAGATATGGATATTTTTGTTATATTCACTTCCATTGAACAAGAATTTCATCGCCCATTTATTGAAGAGGTTTTATTTACAGTTTATTGTCAGTTATTGAAGTATTATGGAGATGAGAAAATTTCTAATAAAATAGCTAACGAAATACAAAAACCAAATATGTATGATAAATTATACAATTAATTTATCCAGGGCTACCGCATGAGTGTGCAGGGCAAACGCATGAGTGTGCGTTTTTTGTTCACAATGAATGTTTTCAGTATAGAATCACTTCCAATCATTCTTGAGGTGATAACATTCCGAACAAATGTAGTTTGATAAATACACTCAATTTGTTCATAAAACGTTCGCGATCTCGCCCTGCATGAGTGTGTTTTTTTATCACTATGAATGATTAGAATACTGATTTACTTCCAATCAATCATGAAGCGATAACTTACTGAACAAATGAAGTTGTAAAAACATACTAAAAGTGTTCAAAAAATGTTCGCGCTCTCGCCCTGAATCAATTCATTCGGTTAAGCAGCACAATCTAGCCATTAAATAATGGTTTATATAGAAAAGCACATCAATACTTCTAGTAAATATTTCTCAACAAATAAAGTCAGCATGTATGTTTCTGAGAGTACAGTTTTAGTAACGTAATTTTGCTATTTTTAGTAGTAAATGAAAACATCTAGATCGTCATAATGAGATAGCAAACGCTGAATACACTGGAGATTACTTGGCAATGGACTGCTTACTCATTAAAGAGTAACAAGTTTTGAGGCATAAGCGAGCTAACCGTTCATTTAGATGCCTACAAACCAACTGATTTACAACGACTATCGACCACTGTATTTGCATTCCCCTGAAGGTTTTCAATACGTTTTGACCGCTTACACTCCCACTTCGAAACAGGATCTTGTTTGTCCCAAACTTGCATTAATTGACTTTGTTGTTTACTCATTTTGTATTTGGGGTAAGTCTGCTCCATATACATGTGTGTTCGAGCTATAACGCCACGAGCAGCTATTGGTGGTTGTGCCTTACGATTATCTATACTCAAGTGAATTCAAACTGCAGGTTTTAATTTCTGAAAGTTATCATTAATTGTATCACCGAGTGTATCGGCAATATCGGGGAGGGTGATGCTAAAAAAGTCAGTGATTTTTCGTCGGAATTCTTTTGTCGTTGCGAAGTATTGCCCATTCCTCGCATGTTTATTCATTACCTTCCACAATCGTTCTATTGGGTTTAAATTTGGACTATAAGGCGGCAGGTAATGCAATGTTATATTCAGATTTTTAGCCTCTTTAACTACTAAGGCATTTCGATGGTATCCAGCGCCATCAAGCACCAAATGGATAACACCACTTGTTGAGTAACGCGCTCTAATTTGGTTTAAAAAATCGATGATGGATGCACCGTTAACCGTTTTGCTATATTGCTCAATGACCGCTTCTGTTAAGTGACCAAGTCGGATTGCACCAACCACGTTAATACGGGTTCGGCTTCCCGTCGTTTCTATCGGTTTATCAACGCCTTTTTTTATCCAGCCTGCGGTGATTTTTGTGGCTTGGGTCGGATGAACCGCATCCATAAATAATAACGGTTCATCAGGGGTTAACGAGGATTTTAGTTGCTCATAATATTCAATGAAAGCCGTTTGTTTGTCTTCATCAAATTTGTGAGGAACCCCTTTAGGGTTTTTATAGCTGAACTGATGTTTATGCAGCCATTTATTGAGGCCTGACACTGTGTACTTAATCTGAAATTGTTCTGAGATATAAGCGACTATTTGATGGCTATGCAAGTAGGTCACCTCACACAGGTGTGCAATCAATAGTTCAGTTTGCTCTTGACTCAGATAACTTAAGGAGCCGCCACTATTACACGTGAGTTTTTGGTCGTGAGCATAGGCATCAATGTATCGAACTACGGTCGTTTCGTGAATACGTAACGCTTGGGCAATCATTGGCGTTGGCCAATTTTCATCGCGTAGTAAAATGGCTTTAATGCGATCACACTCACGCCTATCACTCGAGCTTTTATGTCGAGTTTCCAATGCTACTTTTTGTTCTGGCGAGAGTGTAATTTGTTTCATGGGGCTATGATGATCCCATTTGGGACAAAATCAAGCATTTTCAATGATCACGGGTATATACGCATATCACAACTACCAAAGTCAGACACCGCTGAGGGCAGCATAGTAAAGTTGTAGTTGCTGCGTAGTGCGTTTACAGCACCGATGGCAGGGAAAAGATTGTGCATATCGGCTTGCATATATCGATACTCTGTATTCATCTTCTCAGCACACTTACGTCCCTTAAACGACTTACCTTTGCTATCGACACAACTCTTGTGACCATCACGCCACTCACTGAAGGCTCTGCCAAAGTTCTCCGCCGGAACTACATGTTCCCACTCAACCAGTTTTGCCCGTTTAATGTATTTAGAAGTAACAAAACCTGTAGGTGCTTCGATGTTCTTTTTAGCGTCAAATTTAGCACCACAGTAGATGGTCACGCGGTGATCTTGGTAGACCTCCCGCTTGAGCATCTTCTTTGCTTTGTTGAATGAATCATTAGATGTATTTCCTGCTTCAATGGCTGTTGAGCTGAGAGCCAGTAGAAAGAGTAATAGGCCAATTTTGAGGAGGTTCATTGAAAACTTCAAGCTAAGGAACAGTGACTAGATAATGCCTGATTTATCTAGTCAGACCAAGCATATGAGTGATACTAACAGTGAGAACATTAATCAAAGCAAAAACCTAGTTAGCACTTAATGCTGGGTACACTGAGCCATTTGGTTGTGTATTGCGGAGTTAGCAGGTCACGGCGCATTGACCACTTATGCTCTATGCCTTGAGCTGCTAGAAACATCGTATCACTGCCATAGCGTTGGTTAATGTCATCTAGCGTATGCATCAAAGCTGGATTAGCTTTAGGAGGGTTAAACAAATCGAATTGGTTATGCTTTTCGCTGGCTAAATCGATAAGCCCTATACCGATTTTGTAATAATGTATGCCTTCACGAAAAAGCTTTGGTGCGGCTTCACTCATAGCTTTGGTTAGCTCAACAGTGCAGTTGGTTGGACATGGAAAATGCACAATAGCTTTGTAGCTTACTGGCCGCTCATCATGGGGTGAATTACTGGCAAAAATCAGCATAGTCTTACAGTATGAGCCTTGCTTACGTGCTTTACTCGCTGCGATAGCAACATGCTTACTTAATGCTTGCTGTAACGACTCAAAATCAGTGATCCGCTCACCTACGCTTCTAGTCGAAAATATCTGCTTTTTATCTGCCCTCGCCTCATCCCATACTTTACAGGCTTGGCCGTTAAGCTCACGAACGGTACGTTCTATTTCAATACTAAATTGCTTTCTTGCCAGTGTCGGCGGCATAGACGCGAGTTGAAACGCTGTACGGATATTCATTAGTTCAAGCTTCTTACTTATTCGACGTCCTATGCCCCAAACATCCCCTACAGCAAGCTGCTTTAAAATAGCAATACGCTCTTGCTCATTACTAATGAAACAAACCCCTTTATAGCCCTCAATCTTCTTAGCTGCATGGTTGGCGATTTTAGCAAGAGTAAGTGTTTCACCAATACCCACACAGACTGCTAGCCGCGCTTCTTTCCACACAGCACGGCGGATTAACTGACCTTGCGTAAGGAGGCATTTGATAGCTGGATAACAGTTCTTAAAAGAGAGGAAGCTTTCATCAATAGAGTAAACATGTTGCTCAGGGGCAAAGCGGCCAATGATATCCATCATTTTGCTAGATAAGTCAGCATAGAGTTCATAGTTAGAGGAACAGACAATAACGCTACGTTGAGCGCATAAGGCTTTAACTTGAAAGTAAGGTAGAAACTTCCCAATGCCAGCTTCTTTAGCTTGACGATTAGCAGCAACAATCATCCCATCGTTGTTACTTAGCACAATAACAGGCTTACCACGCCAATCAGGGCGAAAGACTTGTTCTGCACTGCAATAGAAGCTATTAGCGTCAACTAGAGCAAACATCTAATTACCACACAACAGAGGGCTTTGACGGTGGCAACGAATAGAACGAGTGACTACGCCTTCAATACTAAAATCATCGTATTCATGAATTATAACAGGCTGGTATTGTTGATTAGAGGAAAGGAGAACACGCCGCTTGGTATCTAGAATCTTACAAACAAACTCGCCATTAAAATTGGCAACGATGACATCGCCGTTTCGAGCAGTCTCATGACGGTCAACAATGATCATATCACCATCAAAGATGCCGACGTCTTGCATCGACTCACCTTGAGCAATGCCTATAAAAGTTGAGCTTGGATGCTCAATCAGTAAATCGTCCAAGCTCATGCCTAGCTGGCTGTATTCAGCTGCGGGACTTTCAAAACCTGTAATGCCTGCTCTTGCAGGTATAGGGATAACACGCATAGAAATAAACCACTGTATATAATTACAGCTATTTTAGCAGTAAAAATTAAAGGTACAAGTATAAAGAATTTATCCCTCTAAAATGGCAGATTTAACTCGCTTGAGGGAGGCCTAAAACAATTGGTCTGCATGAATAGATAAAAATGAAGATTTAACTTCGTATCACGTAGTTTCGTTAAACCCGTAATTGGCAGGTCATGCTGATATCAGTACAACAACCATTTATGGCAAACGCGACAATGCCTTTATGAAACAGGCCGCATCCGTGTTGGATTAGACACCACCACTCAAGCAGACCAAGCGGGGACGTTGATACCAATGATAAAGCCCAAGCTAAACGTTAAGTGTTAAGTGTTAAGTGTTAAGTGTGCCAATCATTATTACTATCTACTCAGATTGCCGAAACCTTACTGACAACGGCAATGCGCTATGGTTTTTAATATGTTCCCTCGCAAGTTTAGCTGCCTTGGTAGGTATCAAGCTTCAGCACGGCATTAATTACGATATAGAAAGTACCCTAGAAGAGTTCCCAATAAAAGATACACCTTTATAAACCTCGACCCCTTCACGAACGCCTATCAACATTCTAGGTGTTACTGGCGATAAGTGACCAGTTATCGGTAAGCTCATGTTGAAGTTTAACGTGTTACCCGTGCGTTGATACCGACTACTCTCGCAGCTTGGCTATCGACAATTAACAGAGCGCTCATATCATCAATAACAATATTTTGCAGGCGAGAAAGTCCCATACATTGGCAAGATAAAAGCGTCATGTCACGGTTTGGTCACCATTTGGTCACCAATGGCAAAATTGAAATTTTCTGGGGTAAGGAATTGCTGCTATAGAGGAGACTAAAAAAATGATAAAATCCTGAAAAGACAAAGGCCTAGCATTTCTGCTAGGCCCTCTTAATTTGGCAGGGGTGGCAAGACTCGAACTCGCAACCATCGGTTTTGGAGAAAGATCTATAAATCTAATTAAACAAAACCTTAATGCCAACTGTTGAAATATTATTATATATCTTGATAGTAATAACGCCTTGATTTAACAGTGCTCTCTAAATCCTTTTTCAACAGTTTATTCAAAAATTTTGCTTAGAAGGTTGTGTGGCCACTACCGAACAACGATAGCCTCCGTTACTGTCACCTCTAGCGGTAACTTTATCTATCGACCAATCCCCAGCCATTTCGGTTGGGAATGAGTCATTCAGGGTTAACAGCCCCTCGGCTACCAAATAAGGATCACCTGGCAAATCTAGCCGAACGCTGACTCCTTGCCGGCTAACCTTGGTTAACTCGGCACGGCAAGCCTGTTGTGCAGTATCCGCGCTTTCGTAAGCCTGGCGCAGCTTCTTAAACGGTTCCTCGCCATCGAGTACTTCATGCTCTTGGCCGGTGCCACTGTCCGTCCATTTTGCCTTGACCCCGCTCACGTTCGTTCGGCTTGGCTTATCAACTTGGCAGTTAATAAACCGTCCAGTGTCTGTTGGGTCGTTATTACCTGGCACACCAACCACTACAGGCGGAATAGTCTGCCCAGTAATGGTTTTAACTTGTCCACGCTTTGCCAGCACATACAAGTCATTGACCGGCTTGGCCACGGCATCTCGCTCCTTTGCTAAACGAGTTAAAAAGGCACTATCGGTTTCATCTACCTGGTCAACATGATCCAGTGTGATCCCTTCATACTCAGGCGCCACTCTTGGGCTAAATCCGTGGGCGCTAACCACCTGACGAAACAAGTCTGCCAGTGTAATCTTTTCAAATGAACGAGTCCGGCGTTCCTTGAAGCGGGTCTTATCCTCAATTTGAAATGGAGCTGCTGTGGCCACTATGGTTACTGTGGGAGGAAATAGGCGCGGGCTGATACGGGTGATCTTAAACTCCCCTTTATCGACCAGCTTGCCGTCATACCCCTCTGACCAGCCTAAAGCGGCCCCCTCTTTCGGTAAACCCGTTTGACCGGCTGTATCCACAGTTAGAGTAATTTGGTCTGACTGAATGCCAGATGCATCCACTCGTTCCCAAGATATTAGCCGGCTATTAATGACTGCCGCGCCAGGGCCACGAACGAGCACCTGGGGAACAAATCCTAATCCCATACATTCACCACCTTAGCCGGTGTCTTGGCAACTAACACCGGCAGCTTGATATCTATCCCAGCTGGCAAAATAGGGCCGTACTGCTCAAGACCTGGATTAAGCGAATACAGCGCTTCTTCTGCGGCATCGTCATCCCGTTGCATTTGCTGCCATAGAATGAGTGGAACAGTATCACCATCACGACTGCGTATTATATTCACCGGCGTATTCCTCTAACTCTATGGTAAAGCCAACAACAAAAGCGGTTCCGTCATCGATGATGCGGTCTTGCTTTTCCTGCAGGCGCTTGATTGTCCACAAACCCAAGTTGCGGCCATATCCATCAGTAAGCACCAAAGGCACCCGCTTCTTCTGCAATAACCTGAGCTTGTCCATATTGCTCATGCCTTCGCCACGAAACCAGGTACCATTCACGCTGATATTTTCCAAAGCTTGACCGGTGTTTTGACTGATAGGTTTCTGCCCGTACCGGGGAACAGTTACCCATCCCCCATCACTGGTACGTTGCAAACCCTCATAGGGTGTACCCTCGCTAAGCGAGAAAACAAACCCACCCAAGGACATCATCTGTCTCATGTGTCGCTCCTATCTGACAGGCTGCTATCTGCCCGGGCTGATACATCACTATTACCCAACAGCATAGGGCTAAGCTCAGCCTTCATTCTGGCCATCAAGTCATTACCCACATCACGGTCATAGGCTGGGTTGCCAGAGGGCGTGATCTGAATAGTCGGTGAAAATGTAATAGTCTTATTGGCCTGCGCGAGCTGCTGGGTCTTCTGAGCTATTTCAGCCGGCGCGGGTTTATCTGTCTTATCCTCGCTGAACCAGCCACCAATCTTAGTGCCAGCCCATTCACCCACGGCACCACCACCTAGGCCACCCACAATAGAACCAATGAGCCCCCCGACAGCGGTACCGATAATGGGAACAACAGAACCTAATGCCGCACCTGCCATAGCGCCAGCAGCTGCACCACCAAGGCCGCCAGCCATATCCCCTGCAGTGCCTCCTATTTTCTTTGAGTCACCACCAGATACAGCTGCCGCTAGGCCTGCGCCTTGAAGCAAAATATCAGCAGGTTTAAACAGCTTGCCGGCGCCTTTCAATAACGCACCGCCGCCTGGCAGCATATCCATCACGCTACCTGCCGCACCCGCTATATCAGCACCAGCCATGGCCATGTCTCCTGCCGAAGCAGCACCTGAAACCATAGACAGTGCAGCACCTCCACCTAGTAGCCCAGCCATGCGGCCAAACTTACCACCACGACCAGCACGGCTACGACTTGGTGAACGATCACCTGCCATTGATGGTCCTGGCATTAAGCCACCAAACAGATCGCCTATTCCACCGGCTAAACGGCTGGCACCACCACGCAGACGGCCAAGCTTGCCACGAGGCCGTACAGCACCGCGCCTTGTTCTACCTTGGCGGCCATAACCACCAGAGCCTGAACCCAAGCCACCCAGTTTTCGATTAAGCCTATCAAGCGCTCTTGATGCCCGATTAGCGCTTGTTGTGGTTTCATCAGTCGAACTGGACAGCTTGGTCTTGCCCAACTTGAAACGGTCGAGGCCATTGCCCATGGTCAGCTTAGCCAACTTAAAAGCAATGGCGCCGGCTTTGACTACCGCAATGGCCGCTGCCACGCCCAGCAAGCCTGTGGCCAGTTTAGGATTGGCCTCGGCAAAATCGGATATCATATCCACCACTGTCATCAGTGGCGGCACCACTGCATCGAGCACAGGTAGAAGACGATCCCCGATGGTGATCACCATGCGGTCAAACTTACCGCTTAACTGGGCAAGCAAATGCCCACGAGTCTTAGATCTATTTGCGTATTCATCATTGACACTACCGGCGCGGTCAGCTTCTTTTGCTACCCGACCAAACGCCGCTATCAAGCCGTTCTTATCATCGTCCATGGTCGTGACCAACTTGGACACGGCACCCTTAATTTCTGAGCCGAACAACTGAGATATGACAGCGCCGCGCTCATCGGCTGAGACGTCCTGCAGCTCTCGTAATACGCCCAGCAGAGTGCCTTTGGCATCTTGCTGCATGGCGCTTGCAAGTTCTTCTGGGTCAAAACCTAATTTATCCAGTGCCTGCTTCTGGCTACCCGTAGCCGCATAGCCGGCAGTTAAAGCGCCAGAGATATTTTTCAGAGACGTAGCAGCAGTCTCTTCCGTAGCACCGCCGGCAATCAAACTGGCTGACAGCGCAGCTGTATCGTTATAACTGAAACCTGCACCCATGGCCGTCGAACCCTGGCGAACCATCACAGCAGCAATGTCTTTCGCCTTGGCATTCATGTTGTTACTGAGGTAGTTGGTCGCGTCAGCCAAATCAAGGGCGTTTTTCTGGGTAAGGCCCATAGCCGCTCGCCAAGTAGCCAAAGTTGAACCCGCTTCTTCGGCAGACACATCCCAAGCCACACTCATTTTAGTGGCCGATTCGGCAAACTGCAGCAGCTGGTCTTTCTCGATACCAGACTGACCTGCAGCCGTCACTATGTCGGCAATGCCGTCTTGTTTCACACCAAGGTTGCCGGCCATCTTCATCATCTGGCGGCGGTAATCGGCTTCTTCCTTCTCGCTTGAAAAGTTGACGACTTTCTTTACATCGGCAAACTTGCTCTCGTACTCGATGGAACGCTTGCCAGCCATAACCATAGGTGCAGCAGCTGCCGCCACACCAACGGCCTGCCCAACCAGCTCACCCTTCTGAGCATTTCTAGCAGCAATTCTGCCTTGTAAAGTTTCAATTTTCTTAAGCTTTGCAGATTGCTGCTCAAGCGCTGTATTGGCCCTGGTTGTTTGCTTCGCCAAGCGCAACTCTTCCGCGCCAAGAGCATTGACCTTGAGCCCAGCTGCGCCCAAGTCACGGCGCAATCCACCCAGCTCCTGCGCCTGGCGGCTATAGGCTGTGGTTAGTGTGGCTGTTGAACGTGTTGCAGTTTTAAGAGCCGTGCTCTCTTTCTTCAATGCCCGCTCGGCATCTTTTTTCACTTTAGTTAGGCGGCCCACTTCTTTTTGAGCCTTCACCACTTCAGCAGATTCAGCACCATAGGCTAGGGTGAGTGTTTCAACATGATCCTCAGCCGACTTTAACGCTGACCTATGCTGTTTTAGCGTGGTGATTGCAGACAGCTCGGTCTGCTTGAGACGTTCGGTTTCAATCTTTGCGCCGGCAAGCTTTCCTTTCGTAGCATCCAGCTGCTCAGATAGGCTCTTAAAACGAGTAATAAGCTGCTGTTTGTTACCTAGTTCCTTCAAGTGGCTGCTGGTTTCAGCCGCAGCACTTCTCAGCTTACCAACACTCTTGGTGGCCTCATCGGTAGGGCCACTAAAGCGGTTGACTGCCGATAAGACGATGGACGTTTTACTGTTGTTTTCTCCCACAGATTACCCCTTCTTGATCCCTAGTTTTGCTGCAGCGAGGTGATAACGGCGCATGGCTTCATCTATGCGCCAACTCAAAACCTCCCCAGGGGATACGTGGTAAACCAAGGGGATAACATCGGTTAAGACTTCAACGTCTTTTGGCGAAAGAAGTCCGCCGATTTTTCCAAAAAATCAATCAAACGCTCTTGCAGCAAGTTCCAATCTGGCAGGCTAAATCGCTCCAATTCTTCACGGCTAAAACCTGAGCAACTGGAGCTAATAAATAGGGTGCGATCCCACTCGTCTTTGTGAGTGTCCATCAAGTCGGTTGTGGCCACCGTTGGAGGACGCAGCGTGTAACTGGTTTTGTCTTGGCCATCATCACCTTGGAACGGAGTAAGCAGCACAGGCTCAGCAGAGGTATCGAACCCTTCAATAAGCTGGGCGGCACTAATATGCATAAGATCCAGAACTTGCTCCTGCAGACTGGTGTAATCTGGCGTAACCAGGCGCTTAACTTCGCTCAAGGTCAGACCGGTACTGGCACAGATGCAGGCGCGTAACAGATCTGTTTCTTTGCCCTTATGGGCCTTGCTCATTTCTCTGTGCTGGCCCATGGTCAGCAGCTTGACAGGCACTGAGTTAAGCGCCTGCTTCTTGTCGTCTTCAATCGGCCATACCAGGTCATGTGATTTCGGTTCAAACATTGTCTTACTCCCAAATAAAAAAAGGCCCACTCCAAAACGGAGGGGCCTGTGCGTAGCGGCGCAACTAAGGGTTATGCCATGCCAATATTGCGGCGGTGCTCTACCATGAGATCGCCTTTACCCAGATTCAAAATCTGGGCGTTACGGTCAATTTCATAGATGATCTTGCCGCTTTCGGTCTTCTTGTATGCACTGACGGCCATCTCCAACTCAGCGTCAGGCAGTTCGCCCATCTTGCTGGCAGATTCGGTGACAGAAATAACTTCGCCGGTCAGGCTGTAGACGATGGCAAACTTGTTGCCATCTTCGTCCTGGTGCGATTCCTTCACATCCACTTGGCAAACTTCGCCGGCTGCCAAACCAAACGCCGACAACAGCTCCTGGTTAGCGCCCTTGACCTTGAACTTGCTGGTCATCTTTTCAAGACCCACCATGATTTGCCCAGGGATAAAAGAGCCGCCCCGAGTATCCTGCATGGTCTTCTTGATTTCTGGCGCGGTGAACTCTTCCAGTTCTTTGACTAGCGGCTGACCGTTAATCATCCCTGCACGGGTAATGCGTGAGCGTTGTCCAGACATTACAGGACTCCTTCTAGGAATGTTTCGACAATGCCGACATCCTCAATTAAGTGATACACCATGTGCTCGTTCGGGGCGAAACCATGGTACTTGATGGCAATATGCCACTCGCCATTGCGGTAGTTGTCTACCGTGTTAAGTGTGGGGTGTAAGTACACCTGAGCACCCATCACAGTTTCATCGGCTTGCAGCGTCTTAAGCCAATAGTTCAGCTTAGTGATCTCTTGCTCCATGAAGCTCTTGCTGAGATTACGGCCCATGGCACGTTGTGCCGTCTTAGCCAACTTGCGCACTATGGCGTACTCAAGCCCCACCTGAGACACGAAACGGCCCATGACACAGCGGTTGCCAATAAGCGAGAAGCCGCCCATTGAGGTTCTGGCAAAATAGGACACGCCGTTCTTATTCAACAAATCACCATTTGTTGATTTGTCCATGATGTTGTAATCAATGGTGCGAGCAGTACCTTGGATCAAGGCGCCCATGCCGCCCTTGGCAGGGCTCTCCCAAGCTCTCACTCGGGCGAAGCAAGACAAAGCCACTGCTGCAGCAGAGAAGTAAACATTGCCCTTGGCCGCCTGGCTGTATACCGCAACTTGAGGATCGACCAGATAGAAAGACTCATAGCCGGTATCGGCGCCGCCCAAGCTCTGTGAATAGGTCACAGCAGCCTGGTCATTGGTGTTGGGGCCGTCACCTACTGGAATAGCAAACAGACGCTTACCCATAGCAGCAAGCGCATCTGCAATAGGCTTAGTGTTGAAACCTGGTGCAGAAATATGAGTAGGGATCTCTTGGCAATCGGGCAATGCCTGAATGCCGGTACGCTGACCCGTGGCACCATCGACGGTGCCTAGTACATTGTTGGTTGTAGCGGCAGCATCGGCCCCTTCTTCAACAATAACCACATAGATAGGCACTGATACCAAGCGGAAAATCTCATAGCAAGAACGCCATAATGTGCCGCGCTCTGTGCCGGCTAAATCAAGCTTTGCCGCATCACCCATATTAGCCACACGTACGGGGCTGTTTTTAGGCAATAAGGGATCTGCATCTGGCGCAGTACCTACCAGACCAAGGACAATACTGCCCAGTGGACCCATAGGTGGCGGCGCAGCTTGGCGCTCTATGCTGATCCCGTTATGCGTAAACGATGCAATCTCAGGCATTAGTTATCTCCTTTGGTGGGTTTATCAGCCTTAGCTGTGGCAGTGCTTGGACTGACACTAATCTTGCCTGACAATAATAAAAAATCTGCCTCACAGGGCAGCAACTCAAGCTCTTCACCGGCTTGGTGCCAATGCTTCTTGTTCGGACACGCGAAGGCGGCCAGCACTTGGTATTTCATGCGCGGGTTCACCGGAGTTTTCGGGGTAGCCATAGGGCCTCCAAAAATAAATAACCCGGCAACATGGCCGGGTTAGGGATATAAAAAAACCGCCTTTAAGCGGTTAGTTATGGTTTGACAGGCCAGACAATGTCGTCCGGGTTATCCGTCGATTGCGGTAAATCGCGCAGGGCTTGGCGGTAAGCTAAATACTTAGCTTTCATTTCATTATCAAGCGGCGTGTCTGGAATTTGTGTCCAGTCAGTTTGAGTAATCAGAAAATCTCGATATTTACGAATTTCTGACCACTTAATAACAGGGTGCAATCCGTCGATAAAAACAGGTTGGTTCATGTTGGCTCCTTACCCTACTAAATTAACGTTTGCGAACCATTCTTCGGCTCTATCAATGTGACCTGTAATTGCCGCGGGAAGTGCGATTAACATTTCACCTGATGCTGACAAAGGGATGGGATGAAGGTTTGCATAAGCTCCAAAACCTGCCGGGCTTAACTTTTGATTGCAAAACACCCATGTCCCTAATTCGCTGCCTTGTGCCCAAGAGCCAGTAGCACCACCTGACAACACTTTGACAAAAGCCCCCAGCGTAATAAACGTGTTTACCGGGATTGATACTGAGGATGGATCATCGGCAGCCTGTGGAAAAAGCAGCCAGCCAGGATTGTTAACCCAAGATACTTTCATTATTTTAAAAGGACGGCGATAGTACGCTGTTTTTCCTAAGTTGGCCCCTATATCTTCTTCCATTTGCTGTAACACCAAAAGCTGTTCCGCAGGCCTTACATTATTTTGTATGATGGTTAGATGTTCCGTAACTGTAACTGAAGCATTAACAGACATCCCAAAAGGCAACCCAGTGCTAGGATCTATATCTAATACTTGATTTCTGGTAATAATAATACGCGGTAACTTTGTCAGAACTTTGGCTAATTCAGAATCTACTTTAGCTGTATTTTCTGCGGTTTTTTGGTCAATCTGTCCCATCTTTCCGGCCACTGTCGCTGTCATGGTGTTAACCGATGTGATTAGTGCCGCTATCTCTTGCGTACTCATAGGTACTCCTTTTATACGCTGTTAATTAAAGTGGTGCCGTTATCAAAAGCGGCGGTTAATTGGGTTATCAGGCTACTGAGTTCCTGATTTGTACTGTTCAGCCCTATTTGTGTTGCATAAAAAACTGCCGCTTTACCATCGAACAGCGTCGAATCCGCCGCTTTAGTGCCTTTGAGTAAATAACGAGCATCTGCTGTCACCTTGTCATAAACATCAGCACTGTTAGCCTTCGCGGCCAAGACAGTGAAAAGCGAGCCTATGCTGTCCTGGTTGCCCTTGAATGCTGCAGCCAGCTCGTAGATAGTATCCAGCTCTGCTGGCGCTAGGCCGATGAGATTCTGGATAAGCTGGTTAACTTCATCTTTACTGTAGGTCACCGCCTTGTCGGCCTTGTTGGCCAGCTCGGCTATGTTGACTGTGATAGCTGCATCACCACTGCCATCAAAACTCACTTGCCCAGTTGCATCACCATTCAGGCTTATCAGTCTTGCGACTTTGAGTGCATGAGCATGGTCTGCGGTGGCCGTGAGGCGATTGGTTACCGTTAAATAATCAATGGTGCCGCCGGATTTGTTGAGCTTGTTGCGCAGCTTGCCGTCGATAGTGCCAAGCAGCTGGCTCAGCTTGCTCAGCATTATGTCTATCGGCGTTTGAGGTTCTGCCATGGGTTACTCCTGAGCGCCTATGGCGCCAATATAATGATCCAATGCCAGGCTCATACCGCTCACCATGCCCAGCTGTTCCTGGCTAACCTGCTCGGCCTTTTCACTTGCTAAAGTGGCAGCCTGTTGCGCTTGTTGCGCCATAGTCAGAACGCTTTGAGCCACTGTACCAACTGGGCCTTGAACGCCAATAGACACAACATTAATAAGGGGCCTAGTGGACTGGCGTATAGTGACCTGGTTACCGCCAACATCCATACGCACGACTTGGCGAACGGTATGGCGCAGAGTGATGCGGTTGAGGTTGTTCATTGCACGGCTCCCACAGTCAATCTTGCCCAGCCGCGAACTAAGCTATAGGCATCACCACTGGGGAAAGTGACTCGCACCTCCCAACGGGCGTCCTGCCAAGCATCGGCCTGCTGACCCGTGGTTTTCCCTGGGCTAATATGTATGGCCATCTTGCCCTTAGTGGGGTCGGTGACCGTTATGTCACCAGCCAAGCTGGTACAACTAACTAGCAAGGCGTTGCTGGAAGAACCGCGCACCTGCAGGTCTATACTGCAGCCGGTAATATCCACGGGTTTCATAGGGCCAGCTTCTGTCTCGGTTTCCCAAGTCAGTTCGAAGTCAAACGTAGTGCCGCTAACTAGCGGCAGCTCTTGCTCATCCATAGTGACCCCTTATGCATGCTTCTTTTCCAAGTCCAGCAGGCGAAACTCCTGCAAGATTTGACGATGCATAGTGTCGACCTGAGCTGTTGCCATTTTGATAAATTCTTCATCAATTAAAATGTTGAGGTTTTCGGTACCGACAATGACAGTCACTGTATTACTGGGTAAGGCACTTAAATTCAGCGTAATAGGCTGAATGCAGTGGCCATCTTTTGGCTTGTAGTTAAGCGTAGTGTTTGGGGCAGATATAACCCCGAACAGAGTGCCCGACTCTAACCAGAACCCTAGCTCTTTAATCGGGTACTCTTGAGGGCCGCTGAACTTAGCAACAGCTTGAAGCATAGGGCCTTCACCGTCTTTGTACTCGCCAAACTCTACTCGCTGGATTTCATTCTGCAGCGTGGTCTGCTCTGGATTGGGGGTGTAAGCCCTGTCACCTGCCGACACCCATTTGAGTTCGGCTTTAATCCCTTTGGACTTGGCATTGATACATTCGTCCAGTCCCTTACGGGTGATCACTAATTTAAGTTGGTCGGTCATCTGATTACCTTATATAACTGCGCTCGCGTTAACGCGCGATACTGTAATGCTGTAGTTGCCGGCTACGGCTGTAACGCCCATCTGGGCGTAACAGCTCACGACAGGCGTGATGGCCAACAAATTAAGCGGCTGAATATTGATGCCAGGCATTGTGCTACCGGCTATTGCCAGTGACACACTGGCGTTAGGCATGGGCCAAAGACTGGCGGCGCCATGGGTATCTTTGACATTAGTGGCTGGGGCTCTAGCGCCGGCTAGGCCAAGCTCAGTCTCTACCCCGAACATCAGAGACAGCTCGATCACATCCCGCTCTGACTTGCTGTCTTCTATATAAGCCAGCAGCTTATGAACATTGGCAACATTGACCGGCTTGTTGCCCTTCTCCCAAGCAATAACTTCCAAATTGTACGGGGCGGCTTGCGGCACCTGTTTATACCAAGGTGTGACTTCACTCTGAAAGTCCAGTGATTCAAGCGCCATCTTCAAACCGGCGCGAGTACCACTCAGCCGGCGTACCTGCCACGCATTCCCTGTAAGGTTGCGCTTAATGTGTTCTGGGTCTGCCGAATCCCACACCGGCAGTTGCCGCTCTGATGCGAGATACGGCAGCATGTTTTGCTGGGTATATCTTGCGTCGAGCAACTGAGGGTATGGCTGGGGAACAGTGTAAAGCTGCTCACTCAATCCCAGCTCTAATCCACGCTCTAGGGCGCTACGGTTATCCGGCAGGACGCTATAGGTTTTCAGTGCTGACGGTAATGTTGATTGACTCAAGATATGGCGCCTCACTGTGAGCGCAACGAACTGGCTGCGCGGGTTCTGTTAAATCGGCTCGATGAGCCCCTGTTGATTTAAGCAATACGCTGTAAATCATCGAGGGCTCTATGCTACCTCCCAATCTGTGCTGGCTGGCGGCGTATTCCTGCACCGCCTTTTCGGCTGCGGTTTTCACCATGGCAGCATCTGGACCAGGACGAACATAAAGCTGAGCAGCACAGGCCCAAGTCTGAATGCTTGGCGTTTTTACTGTGATAAGATCCGTTTCCTGGGCTATGTCATCACGACCCAAATAGCTCTGGGTTGCAGCAACGAGGGCAGGTCCTGGTATGCCGTTGCCGGCATGGGCCAAAATGTAACAGTCCACTACACCGGGGGTGACTTGCCTTGCCTGAGCGTCTTTGGTTTTGCCGGCGTCTTCATGATCTGAAAAATCATAGGTCACCACCACCTTATTAGGCTCTGGACTCTCAACTTTTACCGTGGGCCTGCCTCCCAGCGTCATAGCGTGGAAACGATAACCTGAGCGCGTACCCGTTGTGGCCAATGCATAGGCGGCCAAATAATAACGAGTTAGCAATGCATCATTATTTTCCTTCACTGGCGGCACTGGCGGATAAGCATTAGGATCACCTGGTGACAATACCAGGCGTTTTACGCCCAGTTGACTGGCTATCAATTCAACCATGTCATTGTCTGTGGCATACATGCCGAACATCTGCTGCGCCTGGGCATTCATCTGCCGAAAATGGCTCTGTAGGATAACCGTGAATGCCTCGGTGAACTTGGTCATCAGCTCGGCCTCGTTGGCGAATGTTTCGCGCACGGCGGCGGCATCTCCCGGCGCGTGTTGCTCCAAGTAATTCAGCACGGCCTCTTTGACATTGGCCAGCAAGGTTTCAAAAGTCGGCGTGGTGATCACATCCGATTTAGGTAATGGGTTTTGATGTGGAAACATCCAGTGGCACCTCAAATTTAACAGGACGCCCATGCCACATGCCTTCAAAGTATAGGCTCAAACCAGTGGCACCGCGTTTGGCCACGCAGCTGCTCGGGATAAAATCCTGCAGGCCGTTAGCCGGGTTATAAAAAGCCTCGATGGCAAAGCCCTGGGCGCGAACCAGCATGCTGTCTGACATATTGTCAGCCAAGGTTTCACGCACTCGACTGCCAAATTTTGGCCGTTTAGCACGACCTACCAGCGGCGTGGTCATCACCTGGATGATGCGGCTCATCAACTGCTCAAAGCCTGTAATCTTGCGGCCTGTGTTACGGTCGATTCCTATCATTGCTGCTGCTCCGGGGCTTCCGTTTTAGGGTTGCCAACTCGATGTAAATGACTGTTGTAAATATCTCTGTCTGACTGCATTGTCCTGGTGTGGTCACTGACCTCCCCATCGGCATGGACGTCCTTGGTGGCATGTACCATCTTGGTGTCTAGGGTTATCTTCTCACTCGCTCTTAATGTCAGGGTGCCTGCATCCATATCCCAGATTTCTGCGCACTTATCACCGTAGGACGTAACCACTTGGGCAGGGTTATTTACGGGGAAAGGAAACTGAGTGGAATCTATGCCCACTAAAGCAATGCTCTGGGCGCCGGTATTGCCGCCGCCAAAGTTCAAAATAATTGCCTGCTCACCTTCGGTCGGACAGCGGTAGTGAGAAACCCTGCCAGCAGATTGAGCAAACCACTTTATAAACGGGGTGATAAGGTCGCCATGGGCCACCTTCACGAGTTGATTGTTTTCATGAACGGCACTGACGCGACCCAAACGGATCATAAGCTGCTGGCGCCGGCGCAGTTCTTCTACCTCGGTGCTCAGCTCTTCAATTTTGTCTAAGTATGGCCCCAGCATTTCACGCACTAGGAGTTCAATTATTTGTCTCATCAAAGTCACCCAGTGGCTGATACTCGTTCTTGTCATCCATGTTTTCTGGATTGACTGCTAGGCGAATGCCGCGCTCTTCATCTGGCTCTAATGTCGGTAGGCCGATTGTCACGTTCTGCACGTATTTAATTGACCAAACCGCATAGTCGTCCAGCTCTGGATCTAATGCATCCGGGTCGGCGCTAACAACTTTCGCCGGCATAGCCTTGAGGCCAAAATCATTGTCCTGCAGTACCACGCTTAAAAACATCGCGGCATTACGGGCATCTAGCTGGTGAGTTATCTCTTTTACCCCTATCGCAACCAATACTTCGCAATGCATGTTTACGGCAAGTTGACCGTTGCCTGGCTGATTAGGCACTGGCTCCCACCCCATTACTGAAATAAAGGCACAGGGCGTGTCTAATGTCTCTGTTATCTCTGGGTAATACTCGACGCTCTTGAGCCAAGGCACATGAGATTTGAGCCAAAGGCGCACTGCCTCGTGATAATCGGTTAAGTGAATGCCTTTACTCATTTGAATTTGTTCCATTGTCGTTGGCGGCCAGCTATCGAATCACGGCCCGCTACTCGGCCCTTCATGTCTGTGGTGAAATGCTGCATGAACACTTCCGGTAAAGAGGCAAAAATCTCATCTTCAAGTTTTACGTGCAGCGGGTCAGCGACCGCCACTTTCTTCTCTTTTATGGGGAATCTTGCAGCACCTTTACGGGCGAAAATAGAACGCTTGTTGCGTACACGGCCAACAAAGCCATCTTCATATTCCTGTTTGCCTAACTTCTTGGAAGTAAATGCCGCGCCTTCTGGGGAACGCTTACTGCCTAATCTGGACATGCGACCCTTTAAACGGCCAATAGACATATCATTCAGACCAAACCACAGCTTGAGTTCATCCAACTTGGCGCCAGTTTGACCCAACTTAAAAGCATTTTTATGGGCTTGCATACGCCGGCGAACTTCTTTTAGGCTCTTGGCGTCCATGCCTTCTCGCATTAGCTTGGCGCCTTGAGATTTCATGGTAACTGAGGTTCTGGCTATGGCACGGTTATACGCTGCCAGCATCTCTTTCTCGGTGCCGCCCAGCATTAGCTGGACGGACTCCAATTCTCCGGGGTCAATATCGAATAGCAGGCTTTGTTGATTGCTTTGCATCTTTAACTCCCAGATAGACACGGGTAAGACCAGAGCCCTCAGGAACAGGTGGCCGCACCAGCTGCCATTGGCTGCCAGCCACTGTCACTCTATCCCGAACATTAAGCCCTGCAGCATCATTATCTGGAAGCAATAACGAGGCTTTATCACCATCAACAAAACCACCACCTTTAAGTTTGGCCGTCTGCTGTGGGTTATTGAATATCCCAGTGACCTGCTTATCACCCACTGAAAGATGTAAAGTAGCAGGCGTTCCAAAGTCCTTGGGGTTGAAGAAAACCCCAAAGTCACCAGCGCCTATCACTCTTCTGGCTCGTCATCTTCACCAAAGAACTTATCTAGCTCATCGGCTTCTGCTTCTGGCTCTTTGATTTCGATGTTATTTTTAGCGCCCTTAGCCGCTACTTTTGCTTGACCTGCTTGAACGAGATCACGGGCTTCTGCCTTAGTGACGTCAACAATAGAATCAACGGCATTCTTGCCTTCGCCCGTTTTTGGAAACACGGCGGTACCACGGATCATAACGCCCGATAAAATTTGAACTTTCATGGCTTAACTCCAGATATAAAAAAGGCGCCACATGGGCGCCATTAACTTAGGGTTGGTTACACTTTCTTGCCATAAGCAAAAGCGGCACCATGACGAACAGCAACATCTGCATCTTGGAACACGCGCAGCACAGTACCGCCACTGGCGGCCTTGGTGGACTTATCAACCGTCAAGTCCAAAGCGCCCCACATACCGACCAGTGCCTGGCTAAAGTCACCATGCAGCATCGCATCGGTTTCAAGCTGTGTAGATACCACGCCTGGATAACCGTTAACCTGATCGCCATCCCACAGGTACTTAGCCGTGCCTGCTGCTTTTTCTGTAGTTTTCAGTGTGCCACGCAATGATGGACGCATAGCGTAGGCCATGTTAGCCGCCAAAGCATTGGACTCGGCCACGGCGGTTTCAAACGCCACTATGGTCTTCCAATCCCAGCCACCTGCTGGAATTGGAATAGCATGCACACCCGTCTGGTTTTTGATACCCAGTGGCTGGTTATTGAGTCCAGTTCCAAGGAATACAGCCTTATCAATACCCAGACCGATACCGCGCAACATTTCATCACGCACTAGCAAGTCAATGTCTGGGGTGGATTGCTGCATCAAGCGGCGAGTAATAGGGACAGCGCCGGCGATGGTCTTGGGAGACATTTTAATGATACCCAGTCCCACATTTGACTCGGTACCGTCTTCATCTTCGTCAATCCAGTAGAAAGACGAACCGCTGGTCATCTTGGGAATATCGACGTTACCAACAAGGCCAGTGGCAAAACGCACCCCCAAACCGGCTGCTATCGAGTTAGGACGCAACAAGTCAATGAACTGGCTACTCCATAGGTCAGTTGCAACCAATTCACCACCCATGCCGGCACCGGTAGACTGAGCGGCTCGGCCCAATTGTGACAGCACTTCATAGTTAACGTAGAAGCCGCGAGCGTCCTTGCCCATTTTATCAGCCAGGGCCACTGAGACTTCACGCTCAAGACCTGCACCTTTCCAGTTACCGGTAATACTGGCGCGAACAGCATTAATCAAGCTGTAACGGCGTACATCTTTATCAGATAAGCCCAGGTTCATTTCTGTGCCAGCAGGCTTGGCTTTTTTCTCACGAACAGCCTTAAGAACAAGCTGGCGGAACTGGTCTACGCTGTGTTGAGACTTAACCGCCTCGTCAGCCTCACGGCCAAGGCCAAACTGCTGACCCATTGCCATGATTTCCTGACAACGCTCAGTTTCTTTCTGGCGAATGGCATTCTCATCCACTGGCACAGCCGGAGCTTTAGCGCGAGGCTTAGCTACTGGCTTCTTATCACGAGTTTGCTCTTCTTCAAGCTCTAAAACTTCATCTTCGTCCATATTTAACTCTCTCATTTCAATGTTAAAATCGGTTACATCTTCACTTTCATCACTACGACCCAACCCCACAGATGTGTCGGCAGGCACAGAGACAGATGAAATTTCATAGGGCTGCCACTTAGTAGCCCGGTACCAATCCATCCCAGATTCATCACGTTTAACGTGAACAATTTCCAGAATACGATAGCCAACGCTGACGTGCGGACGGATACCGTCACGCATATCACTCCACAACTCTTCCCCACGTTCACTTTTGGAAAGACGGATAGTGGCCCGACCCTTATTCTGCTCAATCAGTGCGCTTTCAATTGCCCCCCTGTGATCCCTAGTGTTGTGATCCATTAGGAATGCTCCGCTGTTGTTCAGTCTGGACAGGTCACATTCACCAGGCCCATGCCCGAGAATTTCCATACCAAACCAACGCTCAACAGGCTCTTCACTGGAAAAGCTCAGCTCAACGGTTCTGGCATCGTCATCAACGGATTCACGAACAAAAGACAGGGTTCGAAACTGACGGCCAATCTTCAGAGTCTTACTCTTCTTCTTTGCCATTTTGATTCCCTTGTTGTTGTGTGGCTAAGGTTCGTTTCTTACGTACCTCTGCCACCATTTCTTCAAACTTAAGCAGCTCATTGATAACAGTCTCTGGGTCTTCGCCACGCTCTCTAATAATCTGCAGTGGGGATTTGGTCATGTTGTTAATGGCTTCGGTATTGGCTTTTTCATCTTTAAGCGGATCAACCCAGTCCCATCGACGGCCCTGAAATCTGTGCTTATCCAGCCGCTCAAGTTCCTTGAAGCGCAAGCCTGGGATAGCATTGCTGACTAGCGTCATCAGCAGCCACTTAGACTTCACCACATCACACAGCTCTTGACGCATCCATCGCTGCTTCTTCTTCCAGCCATCACGATCTTCGAGCACGAACTGGCGCAGGCTTGAGAAACTAATGCCTTCGCCATCATTGCCTAGCGTGTTGTAACTCACGTCCATGCCGCTAGCAGCGCCGCGCTTGCCCTCTTTCATGTAAGCCGCAAAGTTACTGCCGGACTGATTGAAATTAAGCTCTTTTAAGGTGAAACCATAGGGCACAACCACGGCCATACCTGGCTCGACTTCTTCAACAAAATCGGGCTCATCATCTTCATCTTCGGGTTCAACATCTGAATCAGGCTCATAAGCCAGCATCTTAGATGCAGCAATACGAGCACCCGTTAGCTCTGCCTCGCGGTAGCCCTGCAAGTGGTGCATTTCCAACAATGCGGCATGGGCCCAAGGGACTCCACGGCATTGCCCAACTCTGAAAGGCAAAAAAGCCAGTAACATTTCACTGGCCGGAATACGCTCATAGCGGGTGTTACCGTAGAAATAAGCTCTGTCTCCCGGGTGTTGAGTGAGAATGTGGTACGCAACAGGACGATCCCATTCATCCAACTCCACCCCCATGCGAATACGGAGGCCATCCTTTAATTCTCGGTTGTAGTTAATGTCTAAGTGGGCCGAATCCAGCAGCTGCAGCGCGAAACCGTATTTATTAGGAAAGCCTTCAACAAAACGCACTAAGACTTCACCATCTTCTGCTACTGTGCGAATAAATAGTGTTTGTATATCTTGCCAGCTGTAACGGCCCGTAACATCACAAACACCTTTCTTGCCCCACTCAGCAAAATGCTCTTCTATCAGTTCGTTAGCCTTCTTGTCTTCCGTCTTTCCACCGAAGGCTTTGGCCTTACTTTGAAAGGCGAAACCTTCTGGCCCGACTATGTGGGTTTCACACATAGACAAAAACTTGACTATATAGCCATCATCGTTTCCTGCGCGTCGAGATTGAGCCTTTATCACAGCTAAATCACGGCGCAGTTCCTCGTTGATACTCAGCGACATGCCACCTAAGCGTGGGCCTGTCAGCCCTTGCTTTGCCAGGGCGAAGCGTTTACTCCCAGGCTGACCACGGCGCGTCTTGCGACCCTCTGTGTCTTGTTTGGTTTCTGTCATCCTGGCAACCTCGTTAATACTCGCTTAAGGCGGAAGCCATTACCCTTCTCGCTCCTGACTTTTTGAATATAAACCCGGCGCAGCTTGTGCAGTTCCAGGATAGGAATGCGATCAAGTCGGCGGTCGTCAATTGTGTAACTTTCATGATCTGAAAGAATACGGCCCTCAAGCACCTGATTAATCGCATCGAGCATGCGCTTGGCATGGCTGCGAGGGTCATGACCGGCACCCAGACTGGCAAAATCTGCCTCTATCTCCATCTGGCCAGAGCTTATCAACTGCCTGTCTGCGCCTTTTTTAGCGTACAGACGCCAGTCATAAAGCCCAGGTACCCAAGATGCAGTGACATCTGCCTGCTGTGTAACTGTCACCAGTCCATCTGCAGCAGTTGCATCTATATCTATTACACCTGGGCCGCGCAGCGCATAACTGAACTGCCACAGCCCATCTGCCAACTCGTGGCTAAATGTCCAGCCAATAGATGTGCCGGCACTTATTTTCTTAGGTTCATTCATTATCTGTACCGGCTGACAAAACCGTCTCGCCCAGCACGTTTACGGCTAGACCGCTTACGTTTCGCTGACTTTCGGGTGGCTTTGATTGGGGTTTCTTCATCTGGCTCGGCATCTTCATGCTCTTGGCCATCGGTGTCATCGGGTGAAGCAGGTGACTTTTTGCGGTCAATTCTTAGCATACGGGCGCACATGTATTGCATCCCCTCACAGTCTAGGTAATCGTTTCGCTTGGCTATCTGATTCCACTTGCCTGTTTCTTCGTTAAATTCTTCGGCAACGATGTGACGGCAATACTCCTCGGTAATATCTGAGGGAATAAGCCAGTCACCGTCCTTGCCCTTAGGCCAGCGCACTCGGTTATGTACCCAGGCTTTGGCTAGCGTAGTGTCAAAGTCCCAGCGTTTGTCACCGTGAAGACGGGTTTTACCCTTCTTATCGACATCAAGACGCGCTAAGCGAAACGGCTTTGGCAGACGTTCAAAACCCATCAAAGCTCTGGTGCGTCCCTTGTGACGGCGCACGAACGCCAGCACTTCGTCGGTTCTAAAACCGGCATCGACACCCATTAGTTGGATTTGCTGACCATCCCACTCCTGTTCCAGAAACTCAGACAGCTCATTCCAAACCTCGGGCTTGTCCGTGTCGCCCCAAACCTCACCCCACTCAATCAAGCGACTAGACATACCAGCACGCCAGGAACGTAGCACGTAGTAAAGCCGATTTTTCTGCACGTCCACAGTGCAAATCAGCTTGTCAAAGCCTTCGGGGATCTGGCCAGAAGCGTATGAAGAACGCAGGGCGTAAACCTCTTCCCACTCTGGTGCTTCACCGGCTATGGCGTAAATTTCACCAAAACCAGTGTTGTACACAGTTAGCAGGCTGTTAGGGCTGCCACTTTGATGGGCTTCCAATAGCTTTCTAGCTAGGAATCCATAGCTTTTCTTGGCTGAAAAACTGCACAAGCCACTAACCCAAATGCTGAAATGGTTGTTGCCATCACAGGTACCTAGCACCCCATGGAACGGCACCACATGATCCTCACCGCTTTGGGTGATAATCACATGGCCATCATCATGGGCTCTGACAGATTGCCCTGGAGCAATGGCCACACCCCGTTCGTTCATCCCCTTACGATGGCTGTCCTCTATTAGAGAACCGCAATGGGCGCAGGCCAGTCGTGCCTCTTTTACTGCTTGAGATGGTGTGCACTCTTTGTCTGTTCCCATGCCAGGCCACCACAACAACTCGCTACGAGGCATGAAATACTCATCACAATCTGGACAAGGTACCGCCCACTCGTGGCGAGTGCCTTTCTCCCATTGGCGCCAAATAGGGCTTGATACTTTGCCCTTATCGGAGACGTTCCAATGAATGAGTCCAGTTAATGGATGCGGTGAAGATGTGGCTATGCCATGAGTTGGGGTGCTGGTAAGTCCCAGCTTTGAATCTGTATAAGCATCACCACGGGCCTCGGCTATTTCAGCCAAATCACCCTCACCGGTGGCGTTCTCGTCTGGTCTGTCTAACTCATCAACCAAAGTGATCACTGCTGAATCGGAGGCAAGCTCAGTGGCTGAACCTGCCCAGGCAAAACGCAGTGAAACACCGGCTATACGTTTCTTATGTTTAGAGCTTTTCTTGTCGAACTTAACCCACAGGCTCTTGGCCTCTTGGAACATTTCAACAATCTTTGGCTCAACCACGTTGTTAATGTTGGACTCTGTAGGCCCGACATAAATAATCGGTGCTGGCTCATCGTCAAGTTTCCAACCGATCACGTTTTGCATCGTCGCAGACTTACCCATCTGGGTGCCCATCACAAAAGTAATTTTGTTGTAACTGGGGTCAGCGAATGCAATGCAAACTGGAATCATGTACGGGGTCGAGGCGGTATTAAATGGCCCTGGTATCGGTGAGCCCGAAGGCATAACTCGGTTGTCAGTTGCCCAGTTCGCTGCATTCCTCAGTGGCTTCGCATCCACCATTGTTGCGCTGTTGTTCACGATATTCAGAAACGAATCTACGGAGCCGTTCAGCCGTGGCAGTTCTGACGCGACGACATTCGATGTCAATCCGGTGCTTGCACATAGCAGGTTCATTTATTTGTGCGACCTCAGGAGCTAAACGAGCACCTAAATTATTTAGTTCATTACCATAGAGTGTTGAAATTGAGTACAAGAATTGCCCTACATCCTCTAAATCAATGACGGACTGTTCAGCTTTTGCAGCATCCACATCGGCTTTACGGCGTTTGGCCATAGTTAAAAGCAATTCTTCGCCATCTTTAGTCCCCTCAACTGGAGCACCATCATCATTTTGAAGATCGCCGATTTGTTTTTTTACATCACGATCAATTAACCAATTGATTGCTAATTCCGTATTGATCACCATTGGTTTTCCACGACCGCCCCCTCCCTCATGAGGCAAGCCTGCGTCAATCAAGTTGCCAACCCATTTAGGCGACTTCCCAATAATGTCTGCAAATTCATTACGATTAACATAGGCCATAGTTAAAATGGTTCACCGAAAGAAGGGATAAACAAAGTGGATCGCATTAGATCTAACATCCTTTCTTTTGCGATCAATTCCTTACTTGAGAATAGAATTAAATTTTTGATTTAAATAAATATTCACGTTTAGTCCTTTCTCGAACACAACGGAAGAAAGGACCTGTTTTTGAACTCTAAAATGGGGCAGAACCGGCGAGTCTATGCCCCGTCAGTTACTCCCCCCCAGGGGAGGACCCAAAAGGGGTGGGGGGGGGTGTCAGCCCCCCATTCGGCTTTGATTGAAGTCTCAGCCTGCCTTACTCATTAGCAGCAACGCACTGGCGCAGCTGCTCGATATACACAGTTATCTGGCTCATCTCTTCTCTAGGAATAATGAAGCTATCATCTGTCTCTATCGTTTCCATCAACGCCGGTGGTGTCGCCACGCACGGCATCCTTTGGTTCGTCGGCAACACGCCGCACCCGACCAAACTGGCGCAGGTAATCACCAGGATTGCCTTTAGCTTGCTGCAGACGCTCTTGACGTTTCTCATTGTCATCACGCCTCTTTAGCTGAATGCCCCACTCAATGAGCATGACGAACAGCTTTACCCAAACCACTATAAGTCCCTGTTTTTGGCTTTACCGTAGTTAGCAGCAACATATTTAAGAAGCCACTTAACCCATCTAGGTAAACGGTCGGTAACTGGGGCCGGTAGCAATGCAACGGCATGAGCTACGCCATAGAGCACGGCCACGACGATACCAACCCATCCAGGTAAAGCATCAAGGGGCAGGCTTATCTGGTCAGTAAGCTCGGGGGATACAGCAAGTGCCGCGAACGGCATGAATACGAGGGTTATCATTGCGGCCATAATAGCCACTACCCTCGATTGTGAAATGAGCTTTTGCATATTCAGTCTCCTGTGAAGTTGCTTTGAAGTAGCTCGTCTACGCCGGCCAGCTCGCAGCGCTCCAGGTATTCACCTGCAGTGCCCTTACCAGCCGATGTGTTGTAGTGTCGTTTCCAGTATTTAGCACGCTCTTTACGAGTGTCAGGAATAGCACTCTTAACCGCGCAATAACGAAGACGACAAAATATAAAACTTAAAAGGGGAGACGCTTCTAATTCGAAATAACTCACACGGCCCAAGTTGATCCCAAATGCGTCATATAACGATTTTGCTATCCGATGCTCCTTGTATTTATCCTTTAGCCAGTTGAATGTACCTTCGTCAACTTGGGTAGCTCCTGTCCCTGCGCTATAAGGCGTGGGATCACGATAAGCCCCCAGAAGGGTTTCTGCGGCGGCGGTTTCAATCAAAAGAACTGTACCTAGCGGATTACCACCAATAGCATTGCAAACTGCACGAGCAAATTCTAAAGCCTGCCCTTTACTCACAAGGCCGTAATGAGTCGTTAAAGTATTCATCCTGCTAATCTCCTGATATAAAAAAGCCCCGCCAAGGCAGGGCAATACATTGTTATTTAAAAGGTTTAAGGCTCATCATCATCTAACATTCGCCTTCTACGCATATCAAGGTATTTCCAAATATCAAAAATGAGACGACCAGCAACAACGGTTAAACCACCTATTGAGACTAAAGTTGAAATTGTTAGAGCAGAGGCTGGCATCTGTGCTGCTACATCAGCAGCTTGCTGTGCTTTAGCTGCGACCTCATTTGAAAAGGCACTAATACCACTCCCACCACCGTAGGCGATTAGCCTTCCTTTCCATTCGCTGGCTTTTGTTAATACACATTTCATAAGTAGATTTCAGACAATAAAAAAGCCCAGCTATTTGCTGAGCTTTTAATGGGAAGATTTAAGTTGTTGCTTCGGTGAGCATATCAATACTGTACAGTTTTTCGGCTTCAAAGTTAGCCCTAAATATGTCCCTTTTTAGCCCTTTAGTGGCTTAAAGTGCAATAAAACAGCATTACATTTACCGATTTAAAAACAAATTTGTCACTTATCTGACATTCAAGTCACTCCCATTATCCTAATCCAGTCGTATAGCTCTGGATGATTGCATCCTTCTCTGAGGCTGATGCAATAACATAACTCAAATTCTTACACAGTCAGTGCTGACGCATTATCAGATTACTATTAAGATCTCAGTACCATCTCATCAACTATATATTTAGAATTATCCGAATACTCTTATAAACCAACTCTTTTTGCTCATCATCAATAGCGTCATAAGCACACATAGCAATCGAAGCAAAAGAACGTTCACATATTGGAAACACATTTTCTAAAGGACTACTAGCCTGAGCAATGATAGGAGCATTGCACTCATCAAACTGATCCGCAGTCAAATCAAAAATTAATCCATCAATTTCAACCCAGTAATGATGTTCATCATCAGAGTTACGAGAATGCACAACCTCAACATTTACACTAGGAAACATTTGCATCGTATAGAAAGCAAAATATACAGATACCCCTTCACAACAGTTTCTAGGGAAATTGTAAAAGTGTGGTAATCCAATGCTACTACTATGCGTATCGAGGACAGCTCTAAATTGAATGGCAAAGTCACTTAACTTACTTACCATGACCCACCCCCAGCAATATTAGAAGTTCTTTCTTTATTGCCCGTAAATCATGAGCAGCTATGGTATTTGGGTTATCAAGGTAATGCATAACAGCCTCATTCCCTTTATGTATGTCTCTAGCTAAATCACTATAAAAGTCATAGGTTGATGTCGTATAAGCATTAAATACGTATACCCCTTCCCACTCTAACTCATAAAGGTCGGCCAACTCTTTTTGGTATGTTTTCCTATAAATATTAGGATAATAAAGAGCCTCTTCAACTCGCTCATCAGTGAACGTGTCACCAACATAGCTATTAAAATTAAAAGTGTAATCTATGACCACACCTATTAATAAAAAGGCAATGTTAGTGCTATCTTTAGCAAATAACCCTTCTTGTTTTCGTCTATAAAATGCTCGGCTATTCGATACTGATACATGGAATCGGTCAAAAAAACGACCTGGAGTAATGATAAGGTCTACAGGAAAATCATTGATTCTGAGGTGACGTCCTCCAACCTCTAGGTCAATAAAAATGAAATCATAATGTCCCTGTATGTCTGAAAATGAGGAGTTTAAGTATGAATGACCTTCCCACTGAATATCTTCTTCAAACAGTATTTTTGGATAAGGCTGGTTTGAGTACAAGAAATATTTCTCGGCCGCTTTCAATTGACTGTATTCTTTACTCGTTACCAGTAATACATCATACCCATCATTGGTCAATGAGATTGCCATATCCCGAGTCAGAGAAGAACGAGCTAACCCCCCAGCCCCTCCAGCAAAGCTGATCACTTTTCCATGGTGATATCCATTATTAAACTGAGGTGGAAATACAAGGCCACTCTTTAAGCAAAATAATTCTAATGTGGCATCCCCAATACGAACATGGGTACCAGAGGTTTCTATCTCCTCAAATTTTTGCCATTGTCTTGTAGAAACATGAACAGTTTCTGCTGCCTGCTTTTGAGTAATTCCAGCTTTAAGCCTGAGTGATTTAACTTGCTCAGGTGTAATTTTAAGAGTCTTTCTAGCCATACGTCTTTTTATTCGTAATTATAACTTTAAGTCGTACATTAATACATAATACGAACGAATGCACGTATAAAGGAACGGCTAGTGAAATTAATTTTTATGATGGAAAATGATTGTTATTAAAGGGGAATATCTAAAAAAAACGAGTTAACATGCTGTCATTTACTGGCGCGATTTTAAAGGTGTGTTCTCATAAACTATCAATAGCACAACTGAGAACAGCATGAAAAACACTTTGATCACTCGTACTTTTAAAAACTCAGATGGTATTAAACAGATAGCAATATTTGATACAACGCAGGGGATAATAGGAGCGGAGTTGGGACTATTCATCGACAACAAAGGAAGGGAACGGATCGAAATTAAAAAAGAAAACAATATATTAATAGCTAAATTAGTCTTTCTTGGATTAGCTCAATGAAATCAAATGATTCTGTTAATAGTAATGATACTACTAATTGTACTTGCACTTTCCAAGCGAAGCACTTTTCCAAATCAAGTCTTTAGCTTCAGGACCTACAGGGCCTAATTTTGAGATATCATGAGACATTTCATATCTTTTCCCATTAGCAGAAATCACAACGACTTGTACTATAGTAAATTTGTCCTTATCGTCATCATCAGGAAGCCTCTTGTCACCTAAGTCATGTATCAATGTAAACGTTTCTATCTGACCAGGGTTTGAAATAAACGGCTGTATTATATTGGTTTGGATAATATTGTAGGACGAAGAGTGCCTTAGTGGACCAAGTGGTGATTCTCCAACTAATAGATTTACAACTTTGACATACAAGCTTTGTTCCCCCGTATTACTAAAGGAATAAGTAAGCTCTCTTTTACATAGAGAGCCATTATCATCAACTCCGAATTCACGCTTTACATAACAAAGTATAGCCTTCGAACGTCGATGAAAATAAGCAAGAAACCAAGTCATTGCTGATAATAATAGAGCTAAAGCGGATAAAACTATTGGAATTAAATCCTTTAAATCCATGAAATGTATTTCCTTATACCAAGTAAATTAACGTACGAAAAACACTCTATATAGAAACCAGATGTCTTTATTTAGTCAGAATTGATTATCGTTAAGAATGTGCTAAGCTCAGAAAATCATCAGCACTCTCAAAACCTTCTCTTTTTTGACACACATTAAAAAGCCTAAAAAAATTTAGAACAGTAGGATTACCTTTTGGGCTCAACATCCGTCTAAGACCTGATTCATTAATTTGCAAAGCTTCTGCTACTTCTGAAAAAGCTTTACATCCATTTAAATAATCTCTGAGCAGTGCATTACCAACTCCCATGTCGCCCTCTAAATAAGACTCAAGAGCTTCTATTAGAAGTGCCTTCCTATAGTTAGGATCTTTACACATTTCCATTACTGTCTCTTTAAACTCACGTGTAAGTGCCATAATTAAGTACCTCATAAATATAAAAAAATCAAAATTCTAGCGTTTTCTTTTCAACTTACCCGATTTTAAAGTCGATTCCGCAGCTACTTTACTTTTCCTAGCTTTAAAATCGGCATGGTAAATTTTAGCTGCATCAATGGCACTCTGCTGATCCGACTTATCACTACCTGCAAAAATAATAATTAACTTATCACCTTCGGTAATATAATAAATTCTGTAACCAGGACCAACGTTGAGCCTTCTTTCATATAATCCATTACCATCGGTTATAGATTTATGATCACCAAAGTTTCCAGACTCCATCTGCGTGATCGCTTTAGTTATTTTAGCTTTAGCTCTAGCATCCGCTAATCCAATCAACCAATTTTTAAATGGGGTGTCCCCATCCTTAGTCACGTATTCTTTAGCCTTTCTTTTAACTGCAGCTAAAACCATTTACTATTGCCCTTACCGTCAATAATACCATTTATGTTATTATCGTCAAGTTACTAATGAACAAGACATACAAACTAACTTCCTGGTAAAAAATAACTCATTAATTTACTTCATATTAACACTGGATTGAAAGAACAACTATAATCTAAAGTAATGCGCACTCAGCCCTTCTCAACCAGTACAAGTATGACTTCTCAGAGTCGAAACCAACCAAGGCCCAGTTACGTTTGCAGATGTAATGTACTCTTAAGGCACGCCGGCAATCATGGCTCAATCGCTCGATATGACAGTCATATTCAGCAATGTGAACAGGTGAGCTAGACTCTGAAAACACCGCGCCAAAGCAACGAATTTCACCCAACTTATCACACGCACTGCGGCTTGCATGGCCCTGCCCATATTCTTTGCTAGCCCAATAACGCCCCCAGGCAGTTAGCGCTTTACGCAGCTGCTTAATGGTTACTCTATTCTGCACATCATCTTGCATACACAGCAGCCCTCTGAACTTCAATTAAAGGAATACAAAAAACCTGATCACAAATGGCGGCTAAATCATCATACGAAACCGGCGTTTGTCCACGCTCCCAACGCTGATATGTTTTAGAATTAACACCGTACGTCTCAGCGACTTCAGCTTGGGTTAGCCCTCTAATTCTTCGGCCCGTTTTTAATATTTCAAACCCTCGAGTCGTCATTCAATCCCCACAAAGCCACGCTTAACTAGATGCTGATGATATGCCTCAAGAGCTGCCATAACGCCTTTGTCTAATGTGCTATGCACGTAAGTTCGCAACAGTACTGGCAAAGCATGGTTAAGTATTCTTTCGCCCACCATGGTATCCACCCCCATATCGGCAATAATGGTTCGGCACAGTTTACGTAAAGCATGGCTAGTAAAGTCTTTAAAACGTATTTGCTTACTCCAATACTGCGCAGTTCTAATAGATACCACACCGCTATCAGCACAAAATAAATGAGTGCGCTTGCCAACAAATTTCAGCTGCCACTGTCGATAACTTAGCAGCAATGCCTGAGATGCTGGAGTCAATGGCAAACGATGTGCCTGACGAGTTTTAGTATTTGATGCAGGGATCAACCAATACTCCCCGGCAAAATGTTCCCAACGACACAGGCGGGTTTCATTAATCCGAGTACCAAACATCAACATAAGCAAAAACATCATGTTCACAGGGCGACTAGCCTTCTGCAACGCAAAAAATAGCTCTGTTAAATCAGCCTCTGTGAGTACTGTTTCTGACGCAGGCCCCAACTTCAAGCTAAACTGAACTCGATAGCCAATTAATGGGTTAACGGCCAATAACCTCATATCACTAGCAGCAGAAAATGCTCTTTTCAAAACATTCACGCATAAACGAATGTAATGGGGAGCATACTCGTCTGCTAGCATGGTTTTTACTAACGCAGTATCAATACACATAAAATCGAACGAAGCTATTTTATCTTGCCCAACCCTAGGCAATAATTGACTACGGATCATCGATGCACAGTTATCCCGCCAACTTTGGCTTAAGGTGCGATTTCCCGACACATGCGCTAAATACCAATTAAGTAAATCTTCAATAGTCACAAACTCACAGCTATCAATGACTTCACCCATGGCTCGCTTGGCAAGCAGTTGCGGTAATCCTGCAATAAAAGTCTTCACACAAAGGCCTGGCCAAGTCCCCTGCTTTTTCCAACAGGTCTTTCCCCCCTCATGCAGTACAAGAAATAAACTCGCCTTTGTTCTACCTTGATTAGCTCTAAATTTTAAACAGGGAAATTGCCTATCACGGAACTCTCTAGCCGCTGACTCTGCCAACCAACGCTTTAATGTTGCTTGGTTAGCTTTGCCATACTCAACGCCTACCTGATGCACCTTAACTATTTGCGGCATCAGCCCTCCCACCTAACCCATGTCGAGCCCTTAATTCAGCTAATATTTTTCGAGCGTTAGAAGGCGTCGTCGGTACATTTACCTTTTTAGGTAAAGCCTTTGGTAATTTCAAATCAAAGTCCTCACCTGCGACATAGCGCCTAACTAGCTGAGTGTAGTTATTGCTAAACACCTCGAAAACATCTTTCTCCACTCCTCTAGCAAACAACCAACCACCGGTTTCACGTACGGCTAACCGTACTACATAATGACTCCAAGAATGCTTTTCGGGATGATGGTAATGCTTAAGCGCTTCACGGTAAGCGTTCTCAAGCTCTGGCAATCCAGCATCGTTTGCCGAAGGTATACACCAGGAACAAAATTGCCTCGGAGTAGGCCAGAACATACGCTCCCCAACTTCACGCCTAGCTCGATTTAAACCATATTGCACTTGCTCACGGCTACGAACGCCCTGCACTGCCAACGTTTTAAGCCATTCCGATTTGTGGATCCCTTCACTCTCAACCTTTGGTGCGCCAACAGGAAATAAAATCCGTAATTTTACAAAAACACTATCAACAATCGCTCGGTCCGCAGTTGTCGGTTCACCATGATGTTCTTTACCACCACAACCCACTACGGAGCGGGTGTTCATAATATTTTGTATACTTTGAGTACTCATACCAAAGGGTCCTCTGGGTCAAATACATGTCGCGTCCAATCACCATGTTGAGTTCCTGTATGTTGTCCAGGATTAACGCCAGCATTTCCTAGCCATGTCGCCTGAAAGCCACGCCAATTACGAGTCACACACTCGGCTAAGCAATCATCCACAGAGAAACCAGCGCTAACCGCTGCAAGCAATTGTGGAGCGATACGGTTAATCACAGTCTGGCTCACATCCGCTTTCAGCCGTTTACGCATTGCCAACCAATCAGCCAAGGTTTGCTCACTGGGCATAGCTGGCCAAGCAGAAAAATCTAATGAGTTTTTTTGCGAAGCTTTTTTAGATCTCTTAGTGACTGGTTTAATGATAGGTTTAATGACTGATTCCGGTGCTATCTGGTGGCATAGGGTCTGCTCGCTAGTAGCACAGGTTCTGCTATCTGGTAGCTCCCCTGTGCTATCTGCTGGCATAGCTATGCTATCTGGTAGCACCCTTGCTTTATCTAGCGTTGCAGCTTGAAGCGTGTGCAAAGAATCCCCTGTGCTATCTGATAGCATAGGTTTTTTATCACTAGCTCTTAGGTGTAATCGGTATACATTCGAGTCATTCCCCTTAGGCCCTTTCCTAGGAGTGATAGTCAATAGGCCATCGTCTTCAAGACCTTTAATGTGCTTACGTACCGTGCTGTGTCCTATCTCACATTGATCCGCAATGTAATGATAGCTAGGCCAACATTCACCGCTATCGCTGGCGTTGTCGGCAAGCTTAATTAACACGAGTTTACGAAGAGGATTACCAACTTTGGTCTTCATAGCCAATACCATTAGTTCCATACTCATACGTAAGCCCTCTGCAAAAATGTCAAATTGACTAAACTCATTTGCTTATCTATCATGCTCTTGCCTTTCTTATGGGTATTAAGCCTGCATTCAGTCGCCAAACGTAGGCAGGCTTTCTTAATCAAATACCCCTTCATAAGTTTCTCTATTGCTTTAAATACTGGATCAGTTAAGGAATTTAACGTGAATAAAAATAATGAATTGTTTCTCCAATGCGCGGCAAAGTTAATTGCGGCAACCCACGAAAAATTCCCATTACCAGCCCATCTCGATATGCAAACTTTATTGGGAAAGGAATATGACTTTTGGAATGAAGGTGGCATCCCACCTGATATTGAATATAACGCCATGAAAGAAACATCACATCGCATGGTCGAGCTAGGCTTTTTACGCATTTGCTCAGATGTTCCAGCAGTATGCTGGAATGGCAACCAATGCCTAACCTCGGTTACTTTAGGAGACAGCGCATTTAAAAAACTCTTTGGTGATATTCTTGACGACTCAAATATTGGCAACAAAATCGTGTTAGCGGTAAAAAATGGCTTAAACACTGAATTACCTAAGCTCATGAGCATTGGTTTTGTTGAGCTATGTAAATTGTTATAAAAAATCATTGTTCCGCCTCGCACAGTGGCGCTGCTTTACCAGCACCATACTCATCTAAATGATCTAACATACGACGCCTAAAAAACTGAGCGTCAGCCCCAACAGACATGGCGCTCATTCGCTTTTCAAGCTGTTGAATACGGGCGGCAAGCTCAATCCCCGCAGCGCTAACAGCTTGAACCGGTTGTCCTTTGTAATAAGATACAAAGCAACTAAACCAAATCAGATCCATCATCTCAACCAAACTATCAATATTTAAATGATGATCCTCTAGAAGCCGCCATAATACGGCGAGTTGCTTTTGTTCTTTCGAGTTAACTAAAGGAGGCTCAAGCCTCATTATCATCTGTTTAGCACTGTCAAAATGCTTGAAATACTTGTCACTTAACTGACTATTTAAATCATGTGAATGTGCGCTGCAATTAGCGGCCCCGTGAAAGCAACAGATTAAGCATTCCTCATCAAACATGGTTACCCTCCACAGCCTTTAAGCTTGCTTTATGGCCAACAAACGGAAAGTGTTTCTCGAGCAAATCCATAGCTGCTTGCGTTGTCCCTCTCGACTCACTGAGTTCACGATGGGCTGCTATAACGGCTTCACGGTTCGGTGCATCCCCTAATTGAATAACTGCCACCTGCGCTTCGGCATTTTCTTTAGTCAAAGAAATAGCCAGCGTAGCAGTATTAATCTCAGCACTACTTAACCCATGATCGGCAACCACAGTCACACCCACCATTGCGTATACGGCATTGAGGTAGTTCAATTTCAACTGTTGTGGCATTGCCGCCAAAATGACTTGCTCAACATGAAATAATCGTTCAGGCATTGCATGGTTTTCTTGGTATTGCCCTAGCCATCTAAAAATCTTTTGCGCATTCACTCGGGCATCATTGTAAGAATCAGAAGTACAGTTAAAACTAATCCCCTCTTTCGCCAAAGCGCCTGCTAACCCTAACGCATCAACCGAAGCGACCACTTCAGCGGCAATAATAGAGCGACTGACCTTTGGCATTTCAAGCCAACGGTGAATAGCAACCATCAATAAATCCAAACGTGATTTGTGTTTCATGTTGAAAAATCCCTCAGTGTTATTCTTTAAATAGTCTTAGTTTCGTGATCGTTGAGCAGTTCATCCACACTAACCAAGCCTTTTGTTGCGGTAGAAATTGCACGGATATACTTAGCAGGAGCTTGTTGACGACGATTGATCCAATTCCATACATGGGACTGCTTCACTCCGAGCATTTTTGCCAATGCAGTCTGCCCCCCTGTAACTTCTGCTGATTTAGAAATAGCTGACATACACACCTCGATTTATAGCTTTTTGTGTATTTAATAACACATAAATTGGTTTGTCAATTACACATTTAGTTGTGAGAATAAGTTATGAGCATAAATGACCGTATAAAATCACGTCGGAAGGCTCTTGGGTTAACTCAAGAGCAACTGGCAAAAATAGTAGGGGTTTCTCAAAATTCCATTCATAAAATTGAGGATGGAACAACGAGAAAGCCTCGGAATATTATTGAAATCGCAAGAGCTATAAAATGTTCTCCTGACTGGTTGCTTTACGGCCGAGATAGTAGTGATTTTAAGAACATCACTCCTGGGCCTGATATTAAAGGCTTTTTCCCATTAATTAGCTGGGTACAGGCTGGTGCATGGTCGTCAATAGAAGAAATACACGCACTCGAAGCAGAACGATTCCCTTGCCCTGTAGCATGCAGCAACCAAACCTTTGTGCTAAAAGTACAAGGTGTAAGTATGGAACCCACCTTTCGCGATGGAGATCTGATTTTTGTCGACCCGGAAACAGAATGGCGCCATGGGGCCTATGTGGTAGCTCGCCTAGATGAACACAACGAAGCAACCTTTAAACAACTAGTCATTGAAGGTAACCAAAAATTTCTTAAACCCCTAAACCCAAATTGGCCCGAACAACTCATCCCTATCAATGGCAACTGTTCTATCGTTGGCGTCGTGGTATTCTCAGGACGAGCTTTTTAAAAAACCTAAAAGTAAAAATCTACAAGGACTGTAAATGAATAATTCCTGTGTTGAAGTACTTCCAGCAGAGAGTTTAAAAGCGATACTAGCTAGAGCTCCGATGGGCGACATGGCTGAAACCCATATGTGTAATATTGAATGGTCTGATGGCAAAGTTACTAAGTCCTACCTAAAACGCTTTAGCTTGAATAAAGAGCTTACACTGGTCAATGAAATCACTGGCTACATAATTGCTAGAGGCTGCTCTCTGCCTGTACCAAAGTATGCAGCGTTGATTAAACCATCTGCTACAGCCTTTACAAATAACAACAACATGAATGAATGGTGTTTTGTTGTTAGCAATGTACCAGGTGAAAATCCGGCAAGTTTCTATCATCTTAATCAAATAACTGAATGCAAAGCACTTATGAATTTAGTTGCTAGTTGGAATAAAATAAGTGAAACCATAGCATTTGACGATTGGACCGCTAACCAAGATCGGCACCTAGGTAATATTTTAGTCGCAAATAAAAACGATATATTTTTAATAGATCATGGTAATTTACCCATAACTCTGAATTGGCAAGCAAGTGAACTAGATCCTCATTTTCAATCTGAAAATTTATTGGCTAATAATTTATGGAAACTCAACTGCATCCCACTCCCAATAAAGTCCAAAGTTTCTAAGGCCTCAGAAGAACATGTAGATGTGCTTGCAACCATCCAAGATGAATTACTACAATGGTGGGATATTTTACTTGGGCATGATCCATTAAGGCGGCAAGCTCTGGAGCGCTTTATAACAGCTAGAGCACAGCTCGCTAGTGAACGGATTTCAAAAAACTATAACATGTTGGCGGTCTAAAAATGGACAGACTCGATCAAATTTTAGCAAATAAACAAACATCATCATCAGTACAAGGTGAGTGGTATGCTATCCAGTGGACTCCCGATATTGCTAGTAAAGAAACCTTAAATATCGGTGTCGCGTATAAAGACTCCTTAGGCGAAGTGAGTATAAAAATGCTCGATTATTTCGATCGCATAGCCTGCTTGTATTCTAAAAACATGATATTTCAATTAGAGCTAGCCTGTGAAGTGAGCCGAAGCTTAATTTTAAAAAAAGGGTTAGCTCAGGAGCTTACACACCAGATAAAGTGTGACCTTCGGGGTTTTGCCCAAGGAAAGACAGCAGCTGATGTAGTAGAACAACTCTATGATTCGGTCATCACTTTAGGAAAAAAGGTTAGAACTCATCAACCTCGCTCCTTTTCATCAGTATCAAGAGATTCTCTGTACAACAATCTAAGGGTGCTTCTAAAACAGAATTTATCACTAGATTATTCTAAGCATGTACCTGAAAACCCTTATGAAACAATTGCTAAGCAGCATGAGATATACCTCCCCTATAGAAAAAACAATGGAGTTGCTACTTTAGCTACGGCAGCTTACGCTGACATACAACGAGTAAAATGTAACTTGTTTGAAGGCTATAGGGATTTAGATGTTGCAACCCAACACCACAAGCCCAAAAGCAGTGCATTTTTTCTGTTATTGCCAGGAGATGAGCTAAAGAAAGACAAGCAAATCGAGATTGAAAATGAGCTAGATAAGTTCACTTGGCACTTGAATCAACACAATATCAAAGTGCATAGCCATGTATCTCAAGAAAGCTTAGGAGAAGATATCTCCAACTGGTGCCTATCAGCTGCTTAAACAACCTTAAAGTATAAAAAACCCGCATATTGCGGGTTTTTTTATATCTAAATTTTTATTTAAAAAATAAAAAACAACTTAAATATAGCTTTTTGTGTTGACAATAAAATAGCTTTAGTTGTAATTTGTTTGTAGAAACTCTAATGAGGATTAATCGTGATACTAACAAATACACCAAATACAACTAAACAATGCCAGGAGCATCGACTTCTGGTTTCTATTCGTTTTGCTGTCGTTATGCATGCTATTCGTCATCCAAAGGCGGACCCAATGATCAGCCCTCGGGTACAGCAACGCCTGCAAGAGCTCGAAGCTTACCTGTTTAACTACAATGCCAGCCAACTACTTCACCAGCAATATGTTGGTCGCTACGGCGAGCTGGGGCATAACTATCTGCTTCACATCGATGCACACACTGGTAAGGCAGAAGTCAGTCAAACAGACCTTGATAATCTTCCAGAATTACATCTGTTCGGAGTTTAATAATATGGCAAAGCAAACTTTTCAGGAGTCACTCATAGCCCATTGCGACAACAAAATTGCTGAGTTGCAGCAAATGCAACTTATCTACCCCGAAGAGCTGACTTGCCTTGCACGATTAATAGTTCAATGGGAACAAACCAAATTACGCTTACAACCGCCAAAGGGGTGAAGCATGTTTTTTGTTTATGGAATATCCATGTCTGTAGCTAAGAGATTGGCTAGAAAGAAATGCCGTGTCACTGAAGGGCATGGTAGTAATCGGCGCGAACTGACGGCTACAGAGTACGAACAAAAACTTGCAGAGATGACTCAGATTATCTTTGAGAAAATGAAACAACAAAAGCTTAGTTATTCATTGTCTACCCCAAATCTCTGTAAGCAGTACATTGAACTAGCTAAAAGACAAGAACCTCATAAGGAGCTTCATATTCGCTACCGTAAACCTACTGGCAGCGTGAATCCTAAAACAAAAAAAGAGGTATTTTGCTGGGAAGTGTATCGAGGTGGAGCAATATGAAATATCTCATCCAGGGCGGGGAGTCACTGCAAAGATTACAACTCTTGTTATCGCTAACTCGCATGGACTCAGAATGCATGCGTGAGGCACTTGAGGATCATTATGTGTTGGGTTTTCAAGATGTGGCAGCTGTGGCGCGTAATGACATAGATAGAGGCAACTTTACTCGTGCGCAAAAAAGACTTGAACAAGTCGCAGCTACAGTTGAACAACTCAAGGAGCTAGATTGGGCTCATTTTAATCATCAGCAATCTTGTCAGTTAACTGACCAGCGGCATGAGAGGGAAATTACAAAATGAAGTCAGCACCGTTTCATCACTTACTACAGCATTATCGTTGTAATAAACGCCGACTTATCGCTCAAGTATTAAATAAAACCGAGAATAGCAGTATTCAAATAGCGATTACTCTTGGTTGCTTCGAAAGCCTCTATTGGCAAGCATTAGGAAATGGAGAGCATAGGTTAGCAAAAGGTATTCGCCGAACGATAGAGTACTCCTATCAATTCCATGAAGTGAGGGTGATAGGCATTCCAGCTCTTGCTGCTAGCAATAATCAATCACAAACCATCAGTGAGGTATGTTTATGACAGCGATATTAACAGAGCAAGATTTAGAAGTTCTTTCTGGTCATAAGCGAGCATCTGGACAAATAGAGTGGCTAGGCCAAATGGGCATCAATTACTTTGTGAGAAAAGATGGTAAACCAAGTGTTACATGGCACTTTGTTAACAATCCATTTGGAATGAAAGCAAAACCCGCCGCCAACGATGAACCGGATTTTGGTGCAATATAAATGCGTAAAAGAAAAATAGAAGATGCTTGGATGCCGCCACGGGTTTACCGCAATAAGGTCCGAGGCCAATATGTTAGTTATATTTATAAACAATCTGGCAGTACTAAAACCATAACACTGTGCAGTATAAACGCCAGTCGAGCTGAAGTTTGGGTGGCTTATGAGTCAACAATCGGCGAGCTAAATGCGATCTATAGCATGAGTAGTTTGATCAATGAGTACCTTACCAGTATAAATTTTATTGAGCTTGCACCACGAACGCAGAAAGATAGAGAGCAAGAGCTTAAACGTTTCGCTAAAGTGTTTGGGAAAATGCGCCCAGATGCAATTGAACCGCACCATATTCGTACATACATGGATAAGCGTGGGATAAGTAGTAAGACTCAAGCAAATCATGAATTAGCTTCGGCCAGTGTAGTATTTGCATGGGGTTACGAGCGAGGGCGTTGTAAAAGCAATCCAGCTAAAGGCATTAAAAAATTTAAGCTAAAAGCAAGAGAGCGATATATAACCGATGTGGAATATTCAGCCATCTGTAGTTGCGCAGAATTAAGATTACGCTTAGCCATAGAAATTAGCTATTTATGTGCAGCTCGTCAGGGAGACGTAATTGATTTGAAATGGTCTGAAGTACAAAAGGATGGATTATTCATTCAGCAAGGAAAAACAGGGAAACGCCAGATAAAAGGATGGTCTGACAGATTAAGAAGAGTCATCGATGAGGCAAAAGGGTTACAGTCTTGCGTTGCAAGTATATATGTCATCAATAAAGATCGGGGCGGAAAACTGTCCTCAGATGGGCTACGTTCATCATGGCGAAGAGCTATGAACAAAATGAAAGAACAGTACCCTCATTTAGCCACTGACTTTACATTCCACGATCTTAAAGCAAAAGGGATTAGTGATTTCGAAGGAACATTGGCTGAGAAGCAACAATTTAGCGGTCATAAAACACTAGCGCAAGTGAACACTTATGACAGAAGAGTCCCTGTTGTACCCACTTTAAACGGTAACAGAGGTGAATAGAGATGCGCTGGATTGCATATCTTTTTCCAACACTTATTCCAACAAAAAGAAAACGGCTCGCATATTTCTATGCAAGCCGTTGTTTTATTTGGCAGGGGTGGCAAGACTCGAACTCGCAACCATCGGTTTTGGAGACCGCTGTTCTACCAATTGGAACTACACCCCTGTTGACGAAGGGCATTATGCTAAAAGCCCCTCCAAAGGTAAAGTACTTTTTTAAATAAAGCGCTCAATTGCAGTTTTTTCAAACAAGTTAGCTAATCTAATCGATTAATGAGTAGATTATGCATTTATAAAATGGCTCGGACATTGGTTAATTTCTACGATCTCATGGTTAAGTGTAGAAACTGATAGTCCAAATATGGAAGTCGACAACAAGAACACAATTACGTTCAATGGATAATCTGATCTGAAATTTAGAATCGAATCATTGAACAATCGAGCAAAAATGACCTAGTCAGTTCCATAATATTAAGCGCAATATGTAATAATAATCGCACCTATTAATCCTATAGAGAGGGGGATAAACCTGTTCTGTATTCTAATCTATTGTGGCTTAATGAATCTGTACAACGATTTAGGTAAAATCCCCTTAAGATAAAACGGTGTAAAAAGTAATGAAGACTCAACCAACTTACTCAACAGAATTTAGAATAGATACCGCTAACCTTGTGATTAAACAAGGTTACACCATTCGAGAAGCTTGTGATGCAACCGGCGTAGGCCCGACAGCGATTAGACGTTGGGTAACCCAGATAAGACAAGAATTTGAAGGTATTACGCCATCAGCTAATGCCATAACTCCCGAACAAAAACGATTTCAAGAGCTTTAAGCGCAAATTAAGAAAATTGAATGGGAGAAAGATATCTTAAAAAAGGCTACCGCTCTCTTAATGCAAGACGACATCAAACGATAGCATTAATTGAATTGTTATCGAGAGAGCAGAACATCGTCAAACAGCTTTGTCATTTGTTTGAAATACCGCGTAGCAGCTACCATTATCATCTCAAACATCGTGGATTAGTGAAGCCTGAACGTGAGAAATTGCGCCAGCAAGCAATTGCAATTCACCGTGATAGCCGAGGCTCTGCTGGCGCGAGAACGATAGCAGGCCAGCTCAATCAATTAGGTGAAAATGTTGGCCGTTATAAGGCTGCCAGTTTAATGAGAGATGCAGGACTTATCAGTAACCAACCCAGAAAACATCGTTACAAGATAGCCAATGATGAATCTAAAATAGCCCTTAATTTGTTAAAGCGACAGTTTAACGTTGACGTCATAAATCACGTTTGGTGTGGTGATGTTACGTATGTTTGGTCAGGAACCAAATGGCTCTATCTAGCCGTGGTAATGGATTTGTATGCGAGAAAAGTGGTGGGTTGGGCTTGCTCTGACAGCCCGAATACCGATTTGACTTGTGCAGCATTAAGAATGGCATTTGAAAGTCGTGGACGGCCCCAAAACCTGATGTTTCATTCTGACCAAGGTTGCCATTACAGTAGTCTTCAATATCGACAAATGCTGTGGAAGTATCAAATAACGCAGAGTATGAGTCGACGAGGAAACTGCTGGGATAACACGGTAATGGAACGCTTTTTTAGAAGTTTTAAAACAGAATGGATGCCGAAGTATGGTTACAACAATTTTGATGAAGCGAAGCAGGATGCGTTGAATTACATACTAAAGCACTACAATACAAAAAGTGGTCATAGTTATAACGACTATCTGACTACATCAATAGCCGAAATGACAGCCTAAACACGTGCCCCGGTTTGGAGTACAAAATTAATTGACCAGATCAATATCGTCTGCACTATGATGGATGCTATAAACCACCGTACTCTCAAATTTTGGACACAAAAAAGCCCGCTATATCATAGCGGGCTGTTTCGCGACTTTCTCAAGTCAATTAGGCACCTGGAAATA